>NZ_CP014634.1:0-1368985 GCF_001586215.1 Corynebacterium simulans
AAGCCTTGATGGACATCGTGGATGCGGGAAGGATTCCCGTTGTGTCAACCATTGCGCCCGGTAGGGATGGCGAGGTTTATAACGTGAATGCGGATACCGCGGCGGGTGCGCTTGCTAGCGCTGTGGGTGCGGAAAGGCTCGTGGTCCTAACCAACGTGGAGGGCCTTTATACCGACTGGCCAGATTCCGATTCTTTGGTCTCCAAGATTGAGTGCAGCGAGCTTTCGCAGCTCTTGCCCATCTTAGACAGCGGGATGATCCCCAAGATGGAGGCCTGCCTTAAAGCAGTGGAGGCAGGGGTAAATGCGGCCCACGTTATCGATGGCCGCACCGAGCATGCGGTGGTCCTAGAGCTGCTGACCTCCGGCGGCATCGGAACGATGATTCTGCCTGATAACTATGACCGTGCTGATTATCCGGAAGGAACGGTCTTTAGAAAGGACGATAACGCATGACTTCGCTTATAAAGCAGTGGAACGAGGCGATCGCGAATAACTACGGCGCTCCGCCGCTCGGATTGGTCTCAGGTGCAGGATCTACCGTGGTTGATGAAGAGGGGAAGTCCTACATTGACATGCTGGCCGGCATTGCGGTCAATTCACTAGGCTACGGGCATCCTGCCGTAGTTCAGGCGGTAAGCCAGCAGGTGGCTAAGTTGGCGCACGTATCCAACCTTTTTGCTAGCGAGCCTGTGGTTGAGGTCGCGCAAAAGCTCAAGGCTAGGGTGGGCGATAGCGATGCCCGGGTATTCTTCTGCAACTCCGGTACCGAGGCCAACGAGGCTGCGTTCAAGGTAGCACGCTTGACTGGAAAGAAGCGGGTGCTGGCGGCGCACCACGGATTCCACGGGCGTACGATGGGCGCGCTCGCGATGACGGGGCAGCCGGGCAAACGGGCGCCTTTCGAGCCGCTGCCAGCTGGCGTGGAATTTTATCCCTATGGCGACATTGAATATCTGCGCACATTGGTGGAACAGGACCCAGCCAATACCGCGGCAATCATTTTGGAGCCTATCCAAGGCGAGACCGGAGTGATTCCCGCGCCGGATGGATTTCTGGTTAAGGTGCGCCAGTTATGCGATGAATACGAGCTCCTCTTGATTGTTGATGAGGTTCAGACTGGCGTCGGGCGTACTGGTGACTTCTTCGCTTTCCAGTCTGCGAGAATCTTGCCCGATGTGATTACCATGGCCAAAGGCTTGGGGGCGGGCCTGCCCATCGGCGCGACCATCGTACGGGGCGCGGCGAAGGATTTGCTTACTCCGGGTAGCCACGGCACGACCTTTGGCGGCAATCCCGTTGTGTGTGCGGCGGCAAATGCGGTACTGGACACTATCGATGCCGCGTTCATTGCTGAGGTACGCAACAAGGGAGAGCGGCTCGCAGAACGCGTAGCTGCGTTGCCTGGCGTAGTAGAAGTGCGCGGTCGCGGCCTGATGTTGGGCGTGGTTCTGGAACGCCCGGTGGCTAAACAGGTGGTCAGCGCCGGCTTCAAGCACGGAGTAATTGTGAATGCGCCGAATGATTCCGTCGTGCGTTTGACGCCGCCGCTGGTGATTGAAGAGGCAGAGCTGGACGCCGCGGTTAACCGCTTTGCGCTGGCGCTTTCCGACGCCACCGTCAGCTAAAGCACCACGTGTCCGGCGTGAGGTTTATGCTCGGGAATATGAAGAACCTAAACACCACAAAGCTTGTTTGTATTGGCCTGGGTCACGTTGGATCCTCGGTCCTTGCTTATGCCATGGAGTCTGGCCTTTTCGCGGATATCGCCGCAATCGATGTCAACGATAAGGTGGCACACGGTGAGGCGCTGGACCATGATCAATCCACCGGCGTGCCTGGCGTTGACCATATCCACGTCCACGCCGGTACCTACGCGGACTGCGCTGATGCTGACCTCATTATCGTCTCTGCCGGTGCGTCCATGCAGCCGGACCCGGACAATCCGGGTTCTGCTCCTGACCGTGCCGAGTTGGCAGTTTCTTCCGGCCACGTTATTCGCAACGTTATGGAAGGCATCACTGCCCATACGAGTGAAGCGGTCATCCTGTTTATCACCAATCCTCTGGACGCAATGGTTACCCTTGCGCACCGCGAGTTCGACTACCCGCGCGAGCTACTCTTTGGTACCGGCACCATGCTCGATTCAGCGCGTCTGCGCTGGGCTATAGGGCGCGAGCTCGGTATCGATCCAAAGTCTGTCACCGGTTACATGATGGGTGAACATGGCATGACGGCCTTCCCAGTGCTGTCGAAAATGAACGTCCAGGGCTTGGGCTGGGAAGAACTCGAAGAGCTCCACCAGGGCTCGCTACCAGGTAAGGAAGAGCTCAAAGAAACCGTCGTCGGCGCGGCCTACGACGTCTTCAATGCAAAGGGCTGGACCGACGCTGGTGTGGCACGTTCCGCGGTAGCGATTGCGCGATCGATCATGCTGGATGAGAAGGCGGTTCATCCGGTCTGCTCCATGCTGGAGGGGGAATACGGCATCGACGATGTTGCGCTTTCCATGCCATCGGTTGTCGGCCGCGGCGGTGTCGAAAAGCGCTTGGCCCCCAAGCTCGATGAATGGGAGACCCAGAAGTTGGCTGAGTCCGCAAGCTATATCCGCGCAACTTTCGAGCGTACGCAGAATTAATGGCTCCCGCCGGGACAATTCCGGAATCCTTCACGCTGAAGGTTTATGCTTGAAAGCGAATTTAATGCACTAAGACTTAGTGCATTTGAGGATATCGGATTGCCGGCATGAGTTTTAAGGAGAATTCTTTAGCGATGACAACGACGCCGACCACGCGCAATGCGCGCCAAGCCAAGATCCTGGAAATTCTGGATCGCACCCGTGTCACCAGCCAGGTGCAGCTTTCTGAGCTGCTGCTTGATGAGGGAATCGACATTACCCAGGCAACCCTTTCGCGCGATCTTGACGAGCTCGGTGCGAAGAAAGTAAAGCGCGGTGGCGGGCGTTCCTTCTATATGGTCGGCGGCGAGCTGGAGCAATTCGAAGACCAACTTAACGGACCCCGCGAGAAGCTGCGCCGCATGCTCGACGAGCTTGTTGTCTCGCATGATCATTCAGGAAACATCGCCATGCTGCGCACTCCAGCCGGCGCTGCGCAGTATTTGGCTTCCTTTATTGACCGCGTTGGTTTGAGCGATGTAGTCGGCTGCATTGCTGGTGATGACACTATTTTCGTCCTCGCGCGCGAGTCGACCACCGGCGAGGAACTTGCGAAGAAGCTCATATCACGCGACATTTAGGTTTTATACGTTCTATCGTATAATATTAACGGTAGCTCGAAGATGAACAAAGGAGAATGATTATGAGCGCACGTGTTGTACTGGCTTATTCCGGCGGACTGGATACGTCCGTGGCGATCCCTTACCTGGCTAAGATGACGGGCGGCGACGTTGTTGCTGTCTCTCTTGACCTTGGCCAGGGTGGCGAGGATATGGAGTCGGTACGCCAGCGCGCCCTCGATTGCGGCGCGGTCGAGTCCATCGTCATTGACGCTAAGGATGAATTCGCAGAAGAGTACTGCCTGCCTACCATCAAGGCTAACGGCATGTACATGAAGCAGTACCCGCTCGTTTCTGCGATTTCCCGCCCGCTTATCACCAAGCACCTGGTGAAAGCTGCGCAGGAGCACGGCGGAACACACGTTTCCCACGGTTGCACTGGCAAAGGTAACGATCAGGTCCGCTTCGAGGTTTCCTTCCGCGCACTCGATCCTTCGCTAGAGATCATCGCGCCAGCGCGTGATTACGCCTGGACTCGTGACAAGGCAATCGCCTTCGCGGAGGAGATCAACCTGCCGATTGAGCAGTCCGCATCCTCGCCATTTTCTATCGACCAGAATGTGTGGGGCCGCGCGGTAGAAACCGGCTTTTTGGAGGATCTGTGGAATCCGCCAACAAAGGATCTTTACGCCTACACCGAGGATCCGGCATTGGGTAACGCCCCCGATGAGGTCATCATTTCCTTTGAAAAGGGCAAGCCCGTCGCCATCGACGGTAAGCCGGTGACCGTTCTGGAAGCAATCGAAGAGCTCAATCGCCGCGCGGGTGCACAAGGCATCGGCCGTCTCGACATGGTTGAGGACCGGCTCGTGGGCATCAAGTCCCGCGAGGTCTACGAGGCCCCGGGTGCCATGGTGCTCATCAAGGCTCACGAGGCGCTGGAGGATGTCACCGTCGAGCGTGAGCTCGCACGTTATAAGCGCCTGACCGATGCCCGCTGGAGCGAAGAGGTCTACGATGGCCTCTGGTACTCGCCGCTGAAGCGTTCCCTGGATGCCTTCATCGAGTCCTCCCAGGAGAACGTCACCGGCGATATCCGCATGGTTCTCCACGCCGGCACCGCAACTGTCAATGGTCGCCGCTCGGGCGAGTCTCTGTACTCCTTTGACTTGGCCACCTATGACACTGGCGACGCCTTCGATCAGACCGCGGCCAAGGGCTTTGTCCAGCTGCATGGCCTGTCCACCCAGATCTCCAACCAGCGTGACCGCGATGGCGGTTTCCCAACCGGAAAGAAATAATGCATAAGACTAACGAGGGCGCATTGTGGGGCGGCCGCTTCAGCGGCGGCCCATCTGAGGCAATGTTCGCACTGTCCGTATCCACTCACTTCGACTGGGTCCTGGCGCCATATGACGTCCTGGCTTCCAAGGCACATGCCAAGGTGCTGCACAAGGCAGGCCTGCTGTCCGACGCCGACCTGCAGACCATGCTCGATGGCCTGACGCAGCTGGGGGAGAAGGTAGCCTCCGGCGAGTTCCGTCCGCTGCCCACCGATGAGGATGTGCACGGCGCGATGGAACGCGGGCTTATCGACATCGTCGGGCCTGAGGTCGGCGGCCGCCTGCGCGCGGGTCGTTCCCGCAACGACCAGGTAGCAACCCTGTTTCGCATGTGGGTTCGCGATGCCATTCGCGATATTGCCTTGCAGGTCACTGATCTGGTGGATGCTTTGTCTCAGCAGGCGGCGGCGCACCCGGAGGCAATCATGCCAGGTAAGACTCACTCGCAGGCTGCGCAGCCTATCTTGCTGGCGCACCAGCTGTTGGCACACGCGCAACCTTTGCTTCGCGACGTCGATCGCTTAAAAGATCTGGACAAGCGCCTAGCCGTATCGCCTTATGGCTCTGGCGCGCTGGCGGGTTCTTCGCTGCACCTTGACCCAGAGGCAATCGCTGCGGAGCTGGGCTTCGATTCAGCCGCAGAGAACTCTCTGGATGGAACCTCATCGCGTGACTTTGCCTCGGAGGCAGCTTTCGTCTTGGCGCAAATCGCGGTCGATATGTCCCGCTTGGCGGAAGAAATCATCTACTGGTGTACGCCGGAGTACGGCTACGTCACCCTGGATGATGCGTGGTCGACCGGTTCTTCCATCATGCCGCAGAAGAAGAATCCCGATGTTGCGGAGCTAACCCGTGGTAAGACGGGCCGCCTCATTGGCAACCTCTCCGGATTGTTGGCCACGCTGAAGGCACAGCCTTTGGCCTACAACCGTGACCTGCAAGAGGATAAAGAGCCGATTGTTGACTCGGTGGCGCAGCTCAATCTGCTGCTGCCAGCCATGACCGGCCTGGTTTCCACCTTGGAATTCCACGAAGACCGCATGCGTGAGCTTGCCCCACGTGGATTCACTCTGGCAACGGACCTCGCCGAGTGGATGGTTCGCCAAGGCGTTCCATTCCGTGAGGCGCACGAGGCCTCGGGCGCGTGCGTTCAGATTGCCGAAGCAAGGGGAGTGGACCTAGTGGACCTCAGCGACGAGGAGCTTGCCGGCGTCGATAAGCGCTTGCTCCCTGCAGTTCGTGACGTACTCACCATCGATGGCGCAGTAGCCTCGCGTTCTACCAAGGGTGGAACCGCAGGTGTGCGGGTCGCTGAACAGCGTGAACGCGTTGACGAGATCGCCGCGGAATTTAAGAAGTGGGCACAGACTCCGGTTATTCCAGGGGCCTAAGCCAGAAAAGCCGGTCATCTTCAATGCGTGAAGGCGGCCGGCTTTTCGCTTGTGCATTTCGCATCGCTGGGTTGGAGCCGCCGGCCGAAGCGCCGAGTGTAGGATTAACGCCATGAGTCTTGATCCACAACTTCTAGAGATTTTGGTCTGCCCCCAAGATAAAGGGCCGCTGACCTATAACGAGGATGCACAGGTTCTGGTCAACGAGCGTCTCGGCATTGCCTATCCCATCGAGGACGACATCCCGGTGATGCTAGCTGATCACGCAAAAGCATGGCCTGCAGAAGCTGGGGCCTAACAAATTTTTCTGCACCTCGAATCTAGGAAGAGACTAGGAAGAGACTAGGAAGACTTTTATGAACATCATTGACGAGCTGTCTTGGCGCGGCCTCATCAACCAGTCCACCGACCTCGACGCACTGCGCGAAGAGTGCGAAAAGCCGATTACCTTGTACTGCGGCTTCGACCCGACGGGGGATTCCCTCCACGCAGGGCACCTAGTGCCGATGATTATGCTGCGCCGCTTCCAGGAATTCGGGCACCGTCCAATCACCGTTGCAGGTGGTGCGACGGGCACCATTGGTGACCCGCGCGACGTCGGCGAGCGCTCCATGCTCAGCATGGACGTCATCGAGCAGAACCTCCAGGCAATCCAGAAGCAGCTGCGTCGTTTTGTGGACTTTGAAGGCGAGAATGCCGCCATCATGGTTAACAACGCTGATTGGACCATGAGCCTTTCCGTTATCGACTTCCTGCGTGATATCGGAAAGAACTTTTCGCTGAACACGATGCTTGACCGCGATACCGTCAAGCGCCGCCTGGAATCTGACGGTATCTCTTACACCGAGTTCTCTTACATGCTGCTGCAGTCCAACGACTACGTGCACCTGCACCGTGAGTACGACTGCGTGCTGCAGATTGGCGGCGGCGATCAGTGGGGGAACATTGTCTCTGGTGTCGATCTGAACCGTCGCATGGATAACGCTAAGGTCCATGCGCTCACCGTTCCGCTGGTTACCGATGCCCAGGGGCAGAAGTTCGGTAAGTCTACGGGTGGCGGCAAGCTGTGGCTGGATCCGGAGAAGACCTCCGCGTACTCCTGGTACCAGTACTTCCTCAACGCTGGTGACTCTGTGGTCATCGACTACCTTCGTTGGTTCACCTTCCTGAATCAGGAAGAAGTCGCTGAGTACGAGAAGGCCGTGGCTGATGAGCCGTACAAGCGTGCTGCGCAGCGTCGCCTGGCTCAGGAGATGACCAACATGGTGCATGGCGAGGAGGCAACCAAGGCAGTCGAGCTTGCTGCCCAGGCGCTCTTCGGCAAGGCGGAGCTCACCGAACTGGATAAGAAAACCCTGACTGGGGCTTTGTCTGAAACCACAGTCGCTGAGATTGCGGAAGGCGAGCCGCGGACCATCGTTGACCTTCTGGTGGCTTCTGGTCTGGCTGATTCCAAGGGCGCTGCACGCCGCACCATTAAGGAAGGTGGCGCTTACGTCAACAACCAGCGCATTGAATCGGATGACTGGGAGCCTGCAGCAGAGGACCTACTGCATGGCACCTGGCTCGTCCTACGTCGCGGCAAGAAGAACTTTGCGGGCGCACGCCTGGTTTAAAGGCTTCTAGCGCGACAAGTCGTGAGAACCGTCCACCTAAGGTGGGCGGTTTTCGTGTTTGACCTGGCGATTTGTCAACCTTTAAGGGTGTGCGTATATTTATCGAGGTCGCCGCGACAAGCGGTCGGCGGAGAGATTAACTCCTGGTTGACAAAATATCGACTTGTTAGCTAAAGTATGAACTCCAGTCGCTTAGAGAAACAGCAGGTTAAATGTTGTTGAACTAATGCGAATGATGTCTGAGAACTCA
The DNA here is from genome assembly GCF_001586215.1 of Corynebacterium simulans. Taxonomy (NCBI): domain Bacteria; kingdom Bacillati; phylum Actinomycetota; class Actinomycetes; order Mycobacteriales; family Corynebacteriaceae; genus Corynebacterium; species Corynebacterium simulans. The sequence goes on from NZ_CP014634.1 coordinate 7,837, forward strand.
ATAGTGTGCCAATGTACTTTTTTCTGCATTGTGTGGTTGATTGTGATTGTGCTGGTCATTCTGGATGTTTGGCTGGTGTGGTGTGTGCCGGATCGGGCCTTGTGGGCGCGATTGTAAATAATTAAGTTTGTTTGGTATGCATTTTTAAGTCATGTTGGCTGCATTTTTGTGGTTTGACTGCCCCCTTTATTTTTGCCCCGTCGGGTTGGGGGGTGGTTGTGATTTTTCTTTGTATAGTAATTTTTTGGATTTGCCAGCCTTATTGAGCATTCATTGTGATGGGTGTTTGGTTGGTTTGTCTGTTTGTTAGGTTTGGGCTTTTCACGGCCTGATTTTTTGGCTTTTGTGCTGAAATTTTTTTGTGGAGAGTTTGATCCTGGCTCAGGACGAACGCTGGCGGCGTGCTTAACACATGCAAGTCGAACGGAAAGGCCTCAGCTTGCTGGGGTACTCGAGTGGCGAACGGGTGAGTAACACGTGGGTGATCTGCCTTGCACTTCGGGATAAGCTTGGGAAACTGGGTCTAATACCGGATAGGACAGCTGTTTAGTGTCAGTTGTGGAAAGTTTTTTCGGTGCAAGATGAGCTCGCGGCCTATCAGCTTGTTGGTGGGGTAATGGCCTACCAAGGCGTCGACGGGTAGCCGGCCTGAGAGGGTGGACGGCCACATTGGGACTGAGATACGGCCCAGACTCCTACGGGAGGCAGCAGTGGGGAATATTGCACAATGGGCGGAAGCCTGATGCAGCGACGCCGCGTGGGGGATGAAGGCCTTCGGGTTGTAAACTCCTTTCGACAGGGACGAAGCTTTTGTGACGGTACCTGTATAAGAAGCACCGGCTAACTACGTGCCAGCAGCCGCGGTAATACGTAGGGTGCGAGCGTTGTCCGGAATTACTGGGCGTAAAGAGCTCGTAGGTGGTTTGTCGCGTCGTCTGTGAAATTCCGGGGCTTAACTCCGGGCGTGCAGGCGATACGGGCTGACTTGAGTGCTGTAGGGGAGACTGGAATTCCTGGTGTAGCGGTGAAATGCGCAGATATCAGGAGGAACACCGATGGCGAAGGCAGGTCTCTGGGCAGTAACTGACGCTGAGGAGCGAAAGCATGGGTAGCGAACAGGATTAGATACCCTGGTAGTCCATGCCGTAAACGGTGGGCGCTAGGTGTAGGGGGCTTCCACGTCTTCTGTGCCGTAGCTAACGCATTAAGCGCCCCGCCTGGGGAGTACGGCCGCAAGGCTAAAACTCAAAGGAATTGACGGGGGCCCGCACAAGCGGCGGAGCATGTGGATTAATTCGATGCAACGCGAAGAACCTTACCTGGGCTTGACATATAGCGGATCGCTGCAGAGATGTAGTTTCCCTTTGTGGTCGTTATACAGGTGGTGCATGGTTGTCGTCAGCTCGTGTCGTGAGATGTTGGGTTAAGTCCCGCAACGAGCGCAACCCTTGTCTTATGTTGCCAGCATTTGGTTGGGGACTCATGAGAGACTGCCGGGGTCAACTCGGAGGAAGGTGGGGACGACGTCAAATCATCATGCCCCTTATGTCCAGGGCTTCACACATGCTACAATGGTCGGTACAACGCGCAGCGACACTGTGAGGTGGAGCGAATCGCTGAAAGCCGGCCTTAGTTCGGATTGGGGTCTGCAACTCGACCCCATGAAGTCGGAGTCGCTAGTAATCGCAGATCAGCAACGCTGCGGTGAATACGTTCCCGGGCCTTGTACACACCGCCCGTCACGTCATGAAAGTTGGTAACACCCGAAGCCAGTGGCTCAAACTCGTTAGGGAGCTGTCGAAGGTGGGATCGGCGATTGGGACGAAGTCGTAACAAGGTAGCCGTACCGGAAGGTGCGGCTGGATCACCTCCTTTCTAAGGAGCATTATTTTGCCCACAGTTGTGGGTGTGTTGGTTGAGTGCACATGTGTTGTGCTGCCAACGGTATTTTTTAATCGGGTGGAGACACACCTTAAACAAGAGCAGTTAGTCGTTTATTACACAGTGTGGGAATAGTTTTTAGGTACGTGGTGCATTGTTGGGTGTCTGGGGCATTATTGTCCTGGTGTTGCCTAGTTGCTGACGCAATCATGGTTTGTTGTGTGGTTGTTGTTGGTGGTTGGGGTGTTGTGTGAGAACTGTATAGTGGACGCGAGCATCCCCAAATGATGGTGCTTTTTTAAGGCATTGTTGTTTGGGTGTGTAATTTCTTTATTCTTTTGTGTTTTGTGTAGTTCACGCCAGCACGATAGTTAAGGAATGGGCTGTTTGCTTTGTTTCTTGTTGTTGTGTTGGTTGTGTGTTCGTTATTTAGGGCGCATGGTGGATGCCTTGGCATGCTGAGCCGATGAAGGACGTGAAAGGCTGCGTTAAGCCTCGGGGAGTTGTCAATTAAGCGTTGATCCGAGGATGTCCGAATGGGGAAACCTGGCACTTGTTATGGAGTGTTACCCTTCAGTGAATTCATAGCTGTTGTGGGGGCAACGCGGGGAAGTGAAACATCTCAGTACCCGTAGGAGAAGAAAATAATAATGATTCTGCTAGTAGTGGCGAACGAACGTGGATGAGGCTAAACCGTGTGCATGTGATACTTGGTAGGGGTTGTGTGTGCGGTGTTGTGGGCCTTGATGTGCAGCGACTACCATCGTTGCGTCTTGTTGTTGATGTTAGGTGAAGTGGTGTGGAAACGCCTGCCGTAGAGGGTGATAGTCCTGTAGCTGAAGACATTGATGATGGGGTTGTCAAGTTGCCCGAGTAGCAGCGGGCTCGTGGAATCTGCTGTGAATCTGCCGGGACCACCCGGTAAGCCTAAATACTCAGTGTGACCGATAGTGGATAGTACCGTGAGGGAATGGTGAAAAGTACCCCGGGAGGGGAGTGAAATAGTTCCTGAAACCATGTGCTTACAATCCGTCAGAGCACCTTTTGTGTGTGATGGCGTGCCTTTTGAAGAATGAGCCTGCGAGTCAGCGGCATGTCGCGAGGTTAACCCGTGTGGGGTAGCCGTAGGGAAACCGAATCCTAATGGGGTGGCAAGTGGCATGTCCTGGACCCGAAGCGGGGTGATCTACCCATGGCCAGTGTGAAGCAGCAGTAAGATGCTGTGGAGGCGCGAACCCACGTAGGTTGAAAACTGCGGGGATGAGCTGTGGGTAGGGGTGAAAGGCCAATCAAACTCCGTGATAGCTGGTTCTCCCCGAAATGCATTTAGGTGCAGCGTCGCATTAGCTTGGTGGAGGTAGAGCTACTGGTTGGTTGAGCGGGACTACAATCTTAGCAATGTCAGCCAAACTCCGAATGCCATTAATGTGTTGTGCGGCAGTGAGACTGTGGGGGATAAGCTTCATAGTCGAGAGGGAAACAGCCCAGATCGCCGGTTAAGGCCCCTAAGGGTGTGCTAAGTGGAAAAGGATGTGGGATCGCGAAGACAGCCAGGAGGTTGGCTTAGAAGCAGCCATCCTTGAAAGAGTGCGTAATAGCTCACTGGTCGAGTGGTTCTGCGCCGACAATGTAGTGGGGCTCAAGCACACCGCCGAAGCCGCGGCAATAATATTTTATTGGGTAGGGGAGCGTCGTGCACGTGTTGAAGCGTTACCGTAAGGAGGCGTGGAGTGTGTGCGAGTGAGAATGCAGGCATGAGTAACGAATTGGAAGGTGAGAATCCTTCCCGCCGGATGACTAAGGGTTCCTGGGTCAAGTTCGTCTTCCCAGGGTGAGTCGGGACCTAAGGCGAGGCCGACAGGCGTAGTCGATGGATAACCAGTTGATATTCTGGTACCCGAGTATATGCGCCCCTGATAAAGCACTGATACTAACCACCACAAGCACCTTTTGATGACACTTTGTGTTGTTGGTTGGTGTGCGTCGTGGGGCCTGATGTGTGGTTCAAGCGATGGGGTGACACAGTGGGGTAGCCATGCCACTTACTGGATTGTTGGTGTAAGCGTGTAGCTTAGGGTGTAGGTAAATCCGCATTCTTTTAGGTGAGACGTGATGCGTAGCCTTAATTGGTGAAGTTGGTGATCCCGTGCTGTCGAGAAAAGCCTCTAGCGATGTATATACTCGGCCCGTACCCCAAACCGACACAGGTAGTCAGGTTGAAAATACTAAGGCGTTCGGGTGAACTGTGGTTAAGGAACTCGGCAAAATGCCCCCGTAACTTCGGGAGAAGGGGGACCACATGGCGTTAACACTCTTGCGGTGATAAGCGTTGTGGGGTCGCAGAGAATAGAGGGGAGCGACTGTTTATCAAAAACACAGGTCCATGCGAAGACGTTAAGTTGATGTATATGGACTGACGCCTGCCCGGTGCTGGAAGGTTAAGAGGACCGGTTAGCCCATCTTTGATGGGCGAAGCTGAAAATTTAAGCCCCAGTAAACGGCGGTGGTAACTATAACCATCCTAAGGTAGCGAAATTCCTTGTCGGGTAAGTTCCGACCTGCACGAATGGCGTAACGACTCCCCTGCTGTCTCAACCACAGGCCCGGTGAAATTGCACTACGAGTAAAGATGCTCGTTACGCGCGGCAGGACGAAAAGACCCCGGGACCTTCACTATAGCTTGGTATTGGTGTTCGGTTCGGTTTGTGTAGGATAGGTGGGAGACTGTGAAGCTATCACGCCAGTGGTGGTGGAGTCGTTGTTGAAATACCACTCTGATCGGATTGGATACCTTAACCTTGGCCCATGATCTGGGTTGGGGACAGTGCCTGGTGGGTAGTTTAACTGGGGCGGTTGCCTCCCAAAATGTAACGGAGGCGCCCAAAGGTTCCCTCAGCCTGGTTGGCAATCAGGTGGTGAGTGTAAGTGCACAAGGGAGCTTGACTGTGAGAGTGACAGCTCGAACAGGGACGAAAGTCGGGACTAGTGATCCGGCACCTACTTGTGGATGTGGTGTCGCTCAACGGATAAAAGGTACCCCGGGGATAACAGGCTGATCTTCCCCAAGAGTCCATATCGACGGGATGGTTTGGCACCTCGATGTCGGCTCGTCGCATCCTGGGGCTGGAGTAGGTCCCAAGGGTTGGGCTGTTCGCCCATTAAAGCGGCACGCGAGCTGGGTTCAGAACGTCGTGAGACAGTTCGGTCTCTATCCGCCGCGCGCGTTGAAACTTGAAGAAGGCTGTCCCTAGTACGAGAGGACCGGGACGGACGTACCTCTAGTGTGCCAGTTGTTCCGCCAGGGGCATCGCTGGTTGGCTACGTACGGAAGGGATAACCGCTGAAAGCATCTAAGCGGGAAGCCTGTTTTAAGATGAGGTTTCATTCGAGGTCCCCTAAAGACTATGGGGTTGATAGGCCAGACATGGAAGCATCGCAAGATGTGAAGTCTACTGGTACTAATAGACCAAAACAAACACACACAACGTGCAACACACAAACAAACAAAAAAGATGATTACGTCATGCACGCGTCCACTATGCAGTATCTGACACAACAGTCAGGGCAACACAGCCCCGAAAGTTTGTCGGTGGTTAATAGCGGCAGGGAAACGCCCGGACCCATTCCGAACCCGGAAGCTAAGCCTGCCCGCGCTGATGGTACTGCAACCGGGAGGTTGTGGGAGAGTAAGTTACCGCCGACATAAAACAATAAACACATAACTCAATACACAAAGAAGGAAGGCAAGCAACCAAACATGCTGGTTGCTTCCCTTCCTTCTTTTTCGTTTTCTACTATTGAACCAACACCAGCCGGCCACGACTATCGGCACGACGTTTCCCTTCGCCCTATCGTTTGTCGACCTGCATTCGAACCATCCAACCAGCCCACAACGCCCGGTTACAGCGGCTTCAATGGTTCGAACGCAGCTTTGTTCACCACATAAAGCACCCCGGGAGCATTCGACTTCGTTAATGCAGCGTTGAGAGCGCTAGATTTTATGGCGTCGATGGTTCGAATGCAGGTTCTGTCCGGTTTTGAGATTGAATGGGGCTTTCGATGGTTGATTTGGATTGGGCCCCGCTTGGTTATAGCGCTTGTGGTGCGTAAAGTAGAGGTTTCTGTCTTGTCCTTGATGGCCTGTAAACTAGGCCGGTAGTAACGGACGAGTTTTAATCAAGAAGAGAGTAAGGCTAGATGTCTGAGCGCAGTTTCAACGATCGTAAGGGCGGCTCCGGCCGTGGGAACTACGGTGACCGCAAGAACGGTGGCCGTGACAACCGCCGTGGTGGTGGCCGTGGCTACGGTCGTGGTGAGGACCGCGATAGCCGTGATAACCGTCGCGGCGGCCGTGGAAACCGCGACGAGCGTCGCGGCAATGACCGTCGCAATGACGCACGCGGTAACGATCGCCGCGGTGGCGGTCGCGGTTACGGCGGTAAGCGCTTCGATAAGGCACATCCGCAGCGTTCCGGATACCGCGAAGAGCGCATTAACCGTCGTATGACTGACCCCGATCTGCCTTCCGATATCAACATCGAGGACCTGGATCCGTCGGTGCTGCAGGATCTGCGCTCTTTGTCCAAGGAGAACATGGAGGCCGTCGCCAAGCACCTGATCATGGCCGGCACTTGGATGGATGATGACCCGAAGCTAGCGCTGCGCCATGCTCGTGCCGCCAAGGACCGTGCCGGTCGTGTAGCCGTCGCCCGCGAGGCCAATGGTGTTGCGGCGTACCACGCTGGCGAGTGGAAAGAAGCCCTGTCGGAGTTGCGCGCAGCCCGTCGAATCTCCGGTGGTCCAGGTCTGCTGGCCGTAATGGCTGACTGTGAGCGCGGCCTGGGGCGTCCGGAAAAAGCGGTCGAGCTTGGTCGCAGCGAGGAAGCACGCGAGTTGGATGGCGATTCCGCAATCGAGCTTGCCATCGTCGTCGCCGGCGCACGCATCGATATGGGGCAGGCCGAGTCTGCCGTTGTGACCATGCAGCGCGCTAACCCCAACAAGGAAGATCGCGGTGTTTCCGCATGCCGCTTGTCCTATGCCTACGCCAATGCGCTGCTGGAAGCAGGCCGCAAGGAGGAGGCCAAGGAGTGGTTCAAGCATGCAGTCAAAATTGATGAAGGAGACTGGACCGACGCCGCCGAACGCCTAGCAGAGATCTAGCTATGAATATTCTCAAAGCCCACGATTCGTTGTTGCTTGACCTTGATGGCACCGTTTGGGAAGGCGGCCAGCCGCTGCGCTGCGTCGTGGATGTTATTAACTCGTGCGGTGTTCCCGCCGTTTACGTCACCAATAACGCGTCCCGCAGCCCAGAAGCCGTGGCTTCGATGCTTTCTGAGATCGGTCTGCAAGCCGATCCGGAACACATCGTGACTTCCGCTCAGGCTTCTTTGGTGCTCATGGCCGCGGAAATCCCGGCTGGCTCCAAGGTTCTCGTTATCGGTGCAGAGTCTTTCCGGACGCTCACGCGTGAAGCTGGATACCAGGTGGTAGATAGCGCAGAGGATAAGCCTGCAGCAGTGGTCCAGGGAATGGATAAGGCGCTTGGTTGGAAGGAGCTATCCGAAGCTGCTTACGCCATCAACAACGGCGCTAAGTTCTTCGCCACCAATCTGGATACCTCGTTGCCCACCGAGCGTGGCTTCGCCGTGGGCAATGGTGCCCTCGTGGGGGCAGTCGCGGCGTCGACTGGCGTGGAGCCCATCTCCGCCGGCAAACCGGAGCCTGCAATGTTTACCTACGCGGCGAAAAAGGTCGGGTCGAAGAAACCTCTTGCCGTGGGCGACCGCCTAGACACCGATATTGCCGGTGGCAATGCAGCGGCGATGGACACCTTCCACGTGCTCACCGGTGTATCGGGAGAGCTGGAGCTCATCGAGGCTCCGGTAGCCCAGCGCCCGAACTTCATCGGTGCAGGCTTCCACGAGCTCTCGCTGCCCGTCGCGGTGGCAAAGCCCGGCGCACAGGGCGATTTCCGTGCCCGCTGCGACGGATATGACATTGTGCTGCAGGGCGGAAACGAAAAATCCACCTCCATCCAGGCGCTGCGCACCGTTCTTGAGGTTGCCTGGGCCATGCCTGAGCCGCCGCGTTATATCCAGCCGCGCAGCGAGTTTGCTGAGAAAGCAGTAGCTGCATGGCGATAAAGCCGCACGATCCGCGCGCCGTCATGGCGCCCGAGGAGGTCGACGCCGCGATGTCGGAAATCTTGGGGCAGCCGGCGGCGTCGCTAAGCGAAGAAGTAGCCCAACTAGATAACGCCCACGCCGTGCTGCGTGAGGCCTTGCAGGAGAACTAATGCCACCACAACGGCGTCGTTTGGATGCAGAACTCGTCCGCAGGAAGATCGCTCGTTCTAGGGAACAGGCCGTCGAGATGATCAAAGCCGGCCGCGTTACCGTGGGCGGATTCAAGGCCAGCAAGCCCGCGACCGTCGTAGAGCCGGAAGTCTCCATCAAGGTTGAGGTGGCTGACAACGATGACTGGGCTTCCCGCGGCGCGCATAAGTTGCTCGGCGCGCTGGAGGCTTTCGACGTCTCTTTGAAGGATAAGCGTGTTCTCGACGCCGGCGCGTCCACCGGTGGTTTCACCGACGTGTGCCTGCGCAACGGCGCTCGCGAGGTGCTCTCCGTCGACGTGGGCTACGGCCAGCTGCTGTGGCGCCTGCAGAACGACGAGCGCGTAAAGGTACTCGACCGGACCAACATCCGCAATCTTGATCTGAACATCACCGAGGGGCCTTGTGATGCCATGGTGGGTGATCTTTCCTTCATTTCCTTGAAGCTGGTGCTGCCCGCCATCGTCGATGTGATGGCTAAGGGCGCATGGCTGCTGCCCATGGTCAAGCCGCAGTTTGAGGTCGGCAAAGACCGTATCGGCGCTGGCGGCGTCGTCCGTTCGTCGGAGCTGCGTCAGGAGGTCACCGAGGAGGTGGCGCGCTTTGCGCAGACCTTGGGGGTTAGCGTCAAAGGCGTGGCAGCCTCACCGCTCCCGGGACCTAGCGGAAACGTGGAGTATTTCCTGTGGCTGGTCAAAGACGGCCAGGTAACCAAAGATGAAGATATCGCTGAGATGGTACGCACCGCCATTGAGGAAGGGCCACAGTGAAGCGCGAAATTCTGCTTGTCCCGCACGCCAGCCGTGCAGACAACCTCGAGTCCACTATCCGCGCTGCTGAGATTCTCCAGGAGGCCGGCATCACGGTCCGCGTCAGCGCGCCGGAACACGTGCTGCCGGAGCTGCAGCACGTTGAGCACACCCCGGCTGCGGCGGCAGGCTGCGAGCTCGTCCTCGTCCTAGGCGGCGATGGCACCTTCCTGCGTGCTGCCGACATGGCTCGCGCAGTCGATGTCCCGGTGTTGGGCATCAACCTGGGCCACGTGGGCTTCCTCGCGCAATGGGAAGCGGAATCCTTGGAGCGCGCGCTCGTGCGCGTTATTGATTGCGACTACGAGGTAGAGGACCGCCTTACTCTCGACGTCGAGGTCACTGACCGCTCTGGCAAGCTCATCGAGCGCGGTTGGGCACTCAACGAGGCCTCCATTGAAAACCTCAACCGTTCCGGTGTGCTGGACGCCATCTTGGAAATCGATGGCCGCCCTGTTTCTTCCTTTGGCTGCGACGGCGTGCTAATTTCCACGCCTACCGGATCTACCGCCTATGCATTCTCCGCTGGCGGACCCGTGCTATGGCCGTCGTTGGACGCCCTCCTCGTGGTTCCAAATAACGCCCACGCCTTGTTCACGAAGCCGATGGTGGTCTCTCCTCTGTCCAAGGTCGCGGTAGAGTCGGCCTCGGCTACCTCTCCGGCAATCGTCATCTTGGATGGTTTCCGCGAAATCGCGATGCCGCCTGGTTCGCGTGTGGAGGCGGTGCGCGGTGCGCATCCGGTCAAGTGGGTGCGCCTGGATGACCAACCCTTTACGGATAGGTTGGTATCTAAGCTCCGATTGCCAGTGCACGGCTGGCGCGGCCCGCAAAGCTAGGCTTTTTAAGAGAAAGGCAGGTGTGGCACAGACATGCTCGTTGATATCACTATCGAGGACTTAGGCGTCATTGAGCGCTCTGCGGCAGAGTTCGCGGAAGGCCTCACCGTCTTAACCGGTGAGACCGGCGCTGGTAAGACCATGGTTGTCACCGGCCTACGCCTTCTGGCTGGCGGGCGTGCCGACGCCTCTCGCGTGCGTGACGGTGCACAGAAAGCAGCTGTGGAGGGGCGCTTTGCCACAGGTCGTGCGGCAGCCGCCGAGGTCGTGGAGTCCGTCGGTGGCGTCGCAGACGAGAATGGCGAATATATCGCCTCCCGCACGGTGTCGGCGGCTGGCCGCTCCCGCGCCTACCTGGGCGGGCGCGCGGTGCCTGCTGCAACGCTGGGTGATTTTTCTTCCCACGTTTTAACGGTGCACGGCCAAAACGATCAGCTGCGTCTTCTTGCCCCCGATCAGCAGTTGGCCGCGGTTGATCGCTCGGAGCCTGCAATTGCTAAGGTCCGCGAGACCTACACCGAGGCTTTTCGCGCCTGGCGCGAACTAGCCAAGGACTATAAGCGCCGCACGGAATCGCGCCGCGAGCTGGCGCAAGAGGTAGATCGCCTGCAATTCGCAATCAATGAAATTGGCGAGGTCGCCCCAGAACCGGGCGAGGACACAGAGCTTGTTACTCTTATCCAGCGCTTGCAGGACGTTGATACCTTACGCGAGGCGGCAGCGACCGCGCTTTCGGCCGTAGACGGCGATGATTCTTTTGGCGAGGCCGAGGCTGCCTCCGCATTGTTGGGCCGGGCAACCAGCGCCCTGGTGGGCTCCAGCGATAAGGAACTTGCGGCATTGGGCGAACGCTTGAGCGATATCACCAGCCAGGTCTCCGATATCGCCGCCGAGCTGGGCACGTACTTAGAATCGCTACCTGCCGACCCAAACCTGCTCGAAGAATCGCTGCGCCGTCAGCAAGATCTGAAGCAGCTGACCCGCAAGTATGCCGCCGACATCGACGGCGTTTTGGCTTGGCGTGACGCCGCGGCAGAAAAACTCGACTCCATGGATACCTCCGCCGAGGTTTTGGAAGAGCTCAAGGCTAAGGTCATGGAGGCCGAGAAACAAATGGTAGCTAAGGCCAGCGCGCTGACCAAGGCCCGCAAGAAGGCCGCGAAGAACCTAAGTAAGCAGGTCACCGAGGAAATCCACGGACTTGCCATGCCGAATTCCGCGCTCAACGTGGAAATCCGAGAAGCGAAGTACTCCAAGACCGGTGCCGACGAAGTGGAGTTTCAACTCAACGGCAAGCCGCTGGCAGGCGCGGCCTCTGGCGGCGAGCTTTCCCGCGTCATGCTGGCGCTGGAGGTCGTGTTGGCGGATGGAGATGGTGCGACCATGGTCTTCGACGAGGTCGACGCCGGCGTGGGCGGCCGCGCCGCGGTAGAAATCGGGCGTCGCCTAGCGCGTCTAGCTACCTCCAACCAGGTCATCGTGGTCACCCACCTGCCACAGGTTGCCGCCTATGCAGATAGTCACCTGCATGTCTCGAAGGAGAAATTCACCTCCGGTGTCAGCGATCTCAGCGCTAGCGAGCGGGTAGAAGAACTTGCCCGCATGCTCGCGGGTCTGGATGATACTGAGACCGGCCGCGCGCATGCCCAGGAATTGTTCGATCGCGCCCAGGCAGAAGTGGCAGCGTTCCGCGCGCCTTCCACAATTTAAGTTTGTGACGGGGGACAATGGCAGACATGAGTCTGTTTTCCCGTAACTCCGATCTGCCTGGTGAACACGGTGCGCTGCGTGACTGCACCCCGGGCGGAAAGGGCATGAAGAAGTTCGTCGAGGGTGACTTTGCCGTCATCAATGCCGCCAATATTTCCCGCCAGGAAGCGCAGATGCTGGTCGATATCAAGCCTGCAGCTGTCCTGAACGTCGCAGAATTTACCACAGGGTCCATCCCGAACTACGGCCCGCACATGCTGTTGGACGCTGGTGTGACCCTGATCGAAGGCGTGGGCGAGGAATTCGTCTCCAGCTTTAAGGACGGCAAGAAGGCGCGGATTAATGAGGAAGGCGCCGTCTTCATTGGCGATACCGAGGTGGCCACGGGCAAGGTTGTGAGCCGCGAGAAGGCCGAGAAGAACTTCTCCTCTGCACAACGCGAACTGATTGACCATATGGAAGCTTTCTTCGGCAACTCCATCGAGTTCATCCATTCCGAGGGGCCGCTGCTTATCGACGGCCTAGGCGTTCCGGATTCCGGCACCGAGATGGCAGGCCGCAAGGTATTGGTTGTGTCGCCGTCCACGGACCATCGCAACAAGGTGAAGCTGCTGCGCAACTTCATCCGCGAATACGAGCCGATCATCATTGGTGTGGATTCTGCAGCAGATACCGTGGTGGATTTGGGCTATAAGCCGGACTTTATCGTCGGTGATCCTTCCGAGATTAGCTCCGAGACTCTGCGCTGCGGTGCGCGCGTTATCCTGCCTGCAGATCCAGACGGCACTGCGGAGGGCCTGGAGCGCATCCAAGACTTAGGCATCGGTGCGATGACCTTTCCGGCGGCAACAGACTCCGCCACCGATCTTGCGCTGCTGCTGGCTGATTATCACGGCGCCCAGATGATTGTGCAGGTCGGCCGCTCCCTGGACCTGGACGATATCTTTGCTAAGCAAGAGCACGCTACTCCGGCTGCGATGCTTTCCCGTATGAAGGCGGGCACGCGCCTGGTGGATGCCGATTCCGTCATCAACCTTTACACCAACCCGAGCTCCGGCGGCATCGGATGGCTCTGGGCTCTGCTTGGCATCCTGGTTGCGCTGGCCGTGATCGTCATCATCGTGGGCTTGGGCGGCGACGCTTCCTTCGGTCAGAACCTCATCGATACCTGGAATAACTTTGCTTTGAGCGTGCAAGGATGGTTTAAGTAATGGCGGGTAAGTCACTTCTTGTTGCTGGTCTTGGTTTCGGCACCGCCGTGGGCGTGGCCTTGGGAGCGCTGGCGATTGCTCCGAATATGCCGTCGGGCGGCGCCGGAGGCGATTCATCGCTACGCGAGGAGTTCCAGAAGAAGGCTCAGAATGAGGAAGTGCTCAAGGCACAGGCAGACTCTAGCGACTCCGTCCTTGACAAACTGGCTCCCGTCGTAGTTGATGGCAGCTTGGCGCAGCGTCCCGTTCTGGTTATCTCTACTGGAGAAGCCAACGAGGGCGACGTGCGCGCAATCCGCAGTTTGCTCAAGTCTGCGGATGCCGAAGATGCCGGCGAGATCAAGCTAACGGACGAGTTCTACCGCCAGGAGGGCGCGGATAAGCTGCTTTCTTTGGTCACTAGCGCATTGCCGGCGGGTGCCAAGCTTGATTCGAAGAAGGTGGATGCAGGCACGCACTCCGGCCAAGCGATGGCCGCGGCCTTGCTGATGGACCCGAAGACCACCGAGCCACTGGCTTCAACCAAGGACCGCGCGAACCTGCTGCAGGCGCTTCGCGATGCCGGCTATATCGACTATGAAGACGGCACTATTTTGCCTGCACAGGCCGTGGTTTACGTCGGCGGTAAGGGCTTTCCTGGTTACTACACCGATCAGACGGTTAATTTCTTGCAGGCACTTGACGAGGCCGACGGAAACACTGTGGTGGCCGCACGCGTGGAGCAGGCTGCCGAAGATCGCGTTATTGGCAAGCTGCGTGAGGCCAAATCCGATATCTCGACGGTGGACTCCATCGACCGCACCACCTCGCGCATGGCTGCGGTTATGGCGGCAAAGGAGCAGCTCGACGGAGGCAAGGGTGCCTATGGTGCTGCTTCCTCGGCCGATGCGGCGGCGCCGAGCCTGCCGGAGGAGCTCTAAATGGCTCATGACTTCGAGGTACGCAGCAGTGAGCTGCTTCTCGACGCCCCGATCATCGCGGTGCGCCGAGACGAAGTAGTGATGCCGGGCGGGACCACCGCCTACCGTGAGGTAGTAGAGCACTTTGGCGCTGTGGCTATTGTCGCGGTGGATAATGAAGAGCGCATCGCCATGGTCAATCAATATCGCCGTAGTGCGGATAGGCGCCTGTGGGAACTTCCTGCTGGATTGCTCGACATCAAGGGGGAGGACGAACTCACCGGAGCGAAGAGGGAACTGCAGGAAGAAGCCGGGCTGGCCGCTGAAGACTGGTCCGTGCTTGCGGATATCATCACCTCGCCGGGCTTCTGCGAGGAAGCAGTGCGCGTGTTTTTATCCCGCGGGTTAAGTGCTGTCCCGCGAATGGATGCTGAAGGTGATGAGGAAGCCGACATGGACTTCGCGTGGGTGCCGCTTGATGAGGCGGTCGATCGAGTGATTTCTGGTGACATCGTCAATTCGATAGCGGCCACCGGCATCTTGGCGGCCTATGCCGTTTATCGCGGCGGCCGCAAGCCGCGTAGCGTGGACGAGCCTTTCGAGCTGCGCCCTACGGCGATGGCTGCGCGTCGCCCCGGCCCTGACCTGAAGAAGCTGTGAAGGCGGAGGGACTAGCTGCGACGTGGCTCAACCACCTGGCGGTGGAAAAAGGCGCTTCGGCCAATACCTTGAGCAACTATCGCAGGGATGTGCGCCGCTATTTGGGCTGGCTGGCTGACAATGGGGTGGACGATTTAGCGGCAGTCGACCGTGGGATGGTTGAAAACTACCTGAAGTTTTTGCGCGGCTCGATGGCCGCGTCGTCGGCAAGCAGGGCTCTCATCGTCGCCCGTGGCCTGCACAAGTTCGCCGTGGCTGAGGGCATCCTCGACGTGGATGTGGCTAGTGAAGTGACTCCTCCGAAGAATGCGCAGCACCTGCCGGAAACCCTGCAGATTGAGGAGGTAGAAAAGCTACTCGATTCGGTGCCTACGGGGGAAGTGGCTACTCCGATTGATATTCGCGACCGTGCGCTGCTGGAATTGCTCTACGGCACGGGTGCACGCATCACGGAGGTCATTTCTTTAACTGTTGATGATGTAACCGAAAACGATGGCATGTTGATGCTAACCGGTAAGGGCGATAAGCAGCGCTTGGTTCCGGTGGGATCACAGGCGCAAAAGGCCGTGGAGGAGTACTTGGTGCGGGGCCGGCCGGTTCTGTCGAAGGGCAAGTCCCATGCACTATTTCTCAATACGCGCGGTGGGTCTCTGTCTCGCCAAAGCGCATGGGCGGTGTTGAAACAGGCCGCCGCGCGGGCCGGGATTAAAAAGTCCATCTCACCGCACACGCTGCGCCACTCCTTTGCCACGCACCTATTAGAAGGCGGTGCGGACGTGCGTACCGTGCAGGAGTTGCTGGGGCATTCCTCGGTGACAACGACTCAGATCTATACCCACGTCACGGCGGATTCTCTGCGCGAAGTCTGGCGCACGGCGCATCCCAGGGCTTAGGCTTAAACGAATTTAAAAATAGACAGGAAAGTAAGTAGAACATGCGGAAAGATCTTGCCGGTGTAACACGCGGGGTAAAGCTGGGTGCAGCAACAGCGGTAGTGGCGATGGTGCTGGCGGTAGCGCCTGCGCAGGCACAGGACGCCTCAGTCTCTGTTCCAGCAGGCCAAACTTCGACCGTGTCCCTACCGGTCCCCGTGGACGTAAGTTATGCCGGTGAGGGCTGGAACATCAATGCCTCCGGCGGATCAGCTACGATTACCGCACCGCCCGAAGGCGGCCAAGTCACGGTGCCAGTAACCTACGAAGGCACGACCATTAGCCTGACGCTCGTGGCCGACGGTTCGGTCACCCAGGAAGACCTCAATAACGCCGGCGAGGACATCGCCAATGGAGGGGACGGCGGGGCAGTGCTGCATGGCGGCAGTGGTGCTGCCGGTGACCCGCCTGGTGGCGGTGCCACTGGTGAAGGCGCTGGCGGCGGTGATAGCGGCGACGGTGGTTCTGCTGGTGAAGATTCTGGTTCCGGGACTGGCGCTGATGGTGGTGCTGCTAGTGGCAATGGCGCCCAGGGCGGTGTGTCAGGAGGTGACCCTGCGAATAATCCGGCGGCAGCAGGTGGGGTCGATGTGTCGCAGGCGGAGTACATCAACCTGGACGCAACGATTGAAGGCCAGACCATCACGGCGCAGATGGGCGTGATGCAGGCTCTGGATCTGTATAACCGCTTCAAGGACACTGACGAGGCTGGCGTTACGCTGCGCTATCTCAATGCGAAGGGCGAGTTCATCAAGGGCGTTCAGCGCAAGGTGGATAAGTCCTCGCGCACGCTTGAGTTGACCTATCCGGAAGGCCAAACCCCGGATAACCCATTCATCATGGAGCTGGTCCGCGATTCCGATAACGCGGCGGTGCTCGTAGTGACGCTGACGGACCCAAATAAGGAAACTGCCGGAGAAGTACCAAACCCTGACAATGGCTCCGGTGAAGGTGCCAATGCGGATTCGAAGAATAGTTCTTCGATTCTTCCGTGGGCTATTGGTGCCGGCGGCGTTCTGCTTTTAATTGTGCTGGGATGGCTGCTTTCGCGTCGCCGTAAATCAAGTCAAGAGACTGGATAGTCTTGCTTGATCGCGATGAAAGGGTCAGAGCGGGTACTCTATAATCACAACGTTGTAATCAGCCACCCGCATCGGGTGGCACTGGCGATCGATTTGTGGTCAAGGAAGCAGGTGTGACTGTGGGCGAAGAGGGACTGTTTGCAGCCTCTGAAGCGCAGGTGGGGCTGACTGGGCGTCCAATCCGTGAGCTGCCAGATCCAGCTCCGTTGGAAAAGCACGGGCCAGCAACCATCATTTCGATGTGTAATCAAAAGGGTGGCGTTGGCAAAACCACCTCGACCATCAACATGGGCGCGTGCCTTGCAGAGTTGGGCCGTAAAGTCTTGCTCGTTGACTTGGACCCGCAGGGTGCACTGTCCGCAGGCTTGGGCCTGACCCATGATCAAATCGAGGACACCATCTATGACGTGATGTTGGATAGCCAGACTTCTATCCATTCCGCCATCCAACACACTGGTGTGCCGAACCTCGACCTTGTGCCGGCCAACATTGATTTGTCGGCCGCGGAGATTCAGATGGTCAACGAGGTCGGCCGTGAGCACACCTTGGCCCGTGCGCTGCGCCCTATCCGCCGTGATTATGACTTCATCATCATTGATTGTCAGCCGTCATTGGGCCTGCTTACGGTCAATGCTTTGGCCTGTTCCCAGGGCGTCATCATCCCGATGGAGTGCGAGTTCTTCTCCTTGCGCGGTCTCGCACTTTTGACCGATACCGTGGACAAAGTTTCCGAGCGCATCAACTTCGACCTTGAGGTCATGGGCATCTTGGTCACCATGTTTGACCGCCGCACCAAGCACGCCCGAGAGGTGATGGATCGCGTCGTCCAGTACTTCGGTGACAAGGTCTTCGACACCGTTATTACTCGTACGGTCCGTTTCCCGGAGACATCCGTGGCCGGTGAGCCGATTACCAGCTGGGCTCCTAGCTCCCAGGCGGCGCAGCAATACCGCAACCTCGCTAAAGAGGTTATTGAGCGCTCCACCGTCTAGGAAGTTTATCCGTGACCCAACCGGAGATTACGGGCTTTCGAATTGCACTGCGCAACTTCGAGGGCCCTTTTGATCTGCTGCTCCAGCTGATTCAGTCGAAAAAGTTGGACGTAACCGAAGTGGCGCTTTCTGAGGTCACCGATGAGTTCGTCGAGTACACCCGCCAGCTGGGGGCTACCGCAGATTTGGATGAAACCACCGAGTTTCTTCTCGTGGCTGCCACGTTGCTGGATTTGAAGGCGGCCCGCCTCTTGCCGCGCGGCGATGTCGACGATCTGGAAGACCTTGAGCTGCTCGAAACGCGCGACCTTCTCTTCGCCCGGCTTTTGCAGTACAAGGCTTATAAGCAAGTTGCCGACCAATTCGCCCAATGGCAGCGACAGGCGCGGCGCCGCTATCCGCGTGCCGTCTCCATGGAGAAGGCTTTCGTGGAACTTCTCCCGCCGGTCCGCCTGGGCCATACGCCGGCCTCGTTTGCCGAGCTGGCTGCCAGCGTATTCCGCCCCAAGCCGCCGGATGAGGTGGCCACGGGCCATATTCACCAGGTTGCTGTCTCTGTCCCAGAGCAGGCGGGCAAGATCCTCAGCACACTCAAGTTGCTGGGCGAGGGCCAATGGATGAGCTTTGCTGCTCTCACGCGTGATTGCACCGTCTCGATGGAGGTTGTCGGCCGCTTCTTGGCATTGCTAGAGCTCTACAAGGCCAAGGCTGTCGACGCCGAGCAGCCAGAGTCCCTCGGGCCACTGGAACTTAGCTGGACCGGTCTCGACGTGGACCCTGCCGTGGTGGCGGCTTCCAACTGGGATTAGGCCGGTGGAGTAATTCCCGGCCTGGGATTAATGTCGGCTCGCATTAGGCCAGCTGTGTCGGTGCAGTACAGTATCCGGCATGGAACTTCCGCTAATCTCGCAGCAACGTTCGCGCCTTGAATCGATTCTTCTGGTGATTGATTCGCCGGCCTCCGTTGAGTCTTTGGCTCGCGCACTCGACCTAGAGGAGTCCGTGGTCAGTGATCACTTGCGGGCGATCCAACGCGAATTCGATTCCCGCGGATCGGGCATTGATCTGCGCGAGACGGTGGAAGGCTGGCGCTTTTATACCCGCCAGGAAAATGCCGATGCAGTAGAAGAGTTTCTGCTTGATGGCTCGCAGACCAAGCTCTCTCGTGCGGCGCTGGAAACGCTCGCGGTGGTGGCCTACCGTCAGCCGGTTACCCGTGCCCAAGTCGCTGCCGTGCGTGGCGTCAACGTTGACGGCGTGATGCGCACGCTCACCGTTCGTGGTCTCGTACGCGAGCTTCCACAAGAAGGCCTCGCGCACCGCTACGAAACCACCGAGCTTTTCTTGGAGCTGCTTGGCATTGACTCGCTGGAGCGTTTGCCGGATCTCGCCCCGCTTTTGCCGGACATGGAACAGATCGATTCCGAATATTAGGTATTCGCACGGTGCGCGGCAGTGGGGTAGCATTGCGCAGGTAACTTCATAACTTCTACTGATAAGGACACTTATTGTGACCCCACCCGCTCGCCGAGACGGCACACCGGAAAAGAAGCAGCGAGACAGCGAGATGCTTGTCTCCAATGCGAAGTCGGCCCGCCATCAACATGTAGACAAGCGTGAACGCGCAAATAGGAAAAAGAAGGCCACCGCAGATTCCGTCGCCCGCGAACTGGGCGCAGATTGGCTGACCGAAGGCAAGTCGAATAACTCCAAGGGCGAACGCCTCCAGAAGGTCTTGGCCAAGGCAGGCGTTGCCTCCCGCCGTCACGCCGAAATCATGATCGATGCCGGCCGCGTTGAGGTCAACGGAAAGATCATCATGCAGCAGGGTGTACGCGTCGACCCGAACGTGGACATCATCCGCGTCGACGGCGTGCGCATCAACGTCAATGAGGAAACGCAGTACTTCATCCTCAACAAGCCGCGCGGTCTGCAGTCCACCATGAGCGATGAACTGGGCCGCCCATGCATTGGCGATCTCATCGGTGAACGCGTGGCCGCAGGACAGCGTCTGTTCCATGTCGGCCGTCTGGACGCCGATACCGAGGGCCTTATCCTCATCACCAATGATGGTGAGCTGGCCAACCGCCTGATGCACCCGAAGTACGAGGTGCGCAAGACCTACCTCGCTACCGTTCTAGGCGAGGCTGGCAACGGCTTGGTACGCACCCTGAAGGAAGGCGTGGAGCTCGAGGACGGCTTGGCAAAGGCCGACTATGTCCAGGTCGTGGACAAGAACCAGGGTTACTCCTTGGTCCGCGTTGAGCTGCACGAAGGCCGCAAGCACATCGTCCGCCGCATGCTTAAGGAAGCTGGCTTCCCAGTTCAGCGTCTGGTTCGCACCAAGCTGCACACTCTGCAGCTGGGCGAGATGAAGCCAGGTATCCTGCGTGCGCTCAACTCCAGTGAGTTGACCAGCCTGTACAAGGCGGTGGGGATGTAATGGAAGGAAACATGATTTCAAACATGCCTGACGGTGGACTCATCCTTGCAGTCGATGGGCCCTCCGGCACCGGCAAGTCCACCACCTGCCGTGCTTTGGCTAAGCGCCTCGACGCAAAATACGTCGACACTGGCGCCATGTACCGCGTTGCCACGCTCGCAGTTCTGCGCGCTGGCATCGACCCAGCTGATACGGATGCGGTCATCAAGGCCACTACAGACTTGCCACTGGAGGTCTCCGATGATCCGGATTCCAAGCAGGTCATCTTCGACGGCGAAGACGTCTCCCGCGTCATTCGTGAGGACGAAGTTACTCGCAACGTCTCCGCAGTTTCGGCGGTCCCTGAGGTTCGCCAGAACCTGGTGGAGCTGCAGCGCAAGCTGGCCCGGGATGCGCACCGCGCCATCGTTGAAGGCCGCGACATCGGAACTGTGGTGCTTGCCGACGCCCCGGCGAAGGCATTCATGACCGCCGCCGCTGAGGTACGTGCCCAGCGCCGCCACGATCAGAACCTTGCTGCAGGCTTGGAATCTGATTTCGCCACCGTCTTGGCAGACGTCGAGCGCCGTGATGCCGCGGATTCCTCCCGCGCCACTTCTCCGCTGCGTCCTGCCGAGGATGCCACCCTCGTTGATACCTCTTTCATGAGCTTGGAAGAGGTCCTCGACGCTCTCACCGAAATCGTGAAGGAGTCTGCACATGTCTAAGGATTTTGCAGGTCAAGAAGACAATAACGCCGCAGGCGACTTCGATACCCAGTTCCACTACCCAGTGGGCAAGCTCGAAGAAGAAGTAGCCCGTGACCCGCACAGCGGCTGGGCCCCGAGCGATTTCGATGCCGAAGAATTCGACTACGAATTCGACGAGTCGGAGCTCGAGAACGGTGAGTTTGATGATTCCGAGTTCGGCGACGCCGACTTCGGTGAAGACTATGAGTCTGACGGCGAAGAGCCAATGAGCGAGGAGGAATGGGAAGAACTTTCCCGTGCCTTCGGCGTGCAGGATTCCCACACCGAGGAAAACCTCTGCACCGTGGCTGTTGTTGGCCGCCCAAACGTGGGCAAGTCCTCCCTCGTAAACCGTTTCTTGGGCCGCCGTGAGGCAGTGGTGGAGGACCACCCAGGCGTTACCCGTGACCGCGTTTCCTATATCGCGGACTGGAACGGCCAGCGCTTCCTCGTCCAAGACACTGGCGGCTGGGACCCGAACGTCAAGGGCATCCACGCTGCTATTGCTCGCCAGGCAGAGCAGGCCATGGCGACTGCAGATGTCATCGTCTTCGTGGTCGACACGAAGGTCGGCATCACCGAGACCGACTCTGTTATGGCTCGCAAGCTGCAAAAGTCTGAGGTTCCGGTCATTTTGGTCTCCAACAAATTCGACTCTGAGACCATGTACGCCGATATGGCCGAGTTCTACGCTTTGGGCTTGGGCGATCCGTGGCCGGTTTCCGCGCAGCATGGCCGCGGTGGCGCGGACGTTCTGGATGAGATTCTGCGTCTTTTCCCCGAGGAACCGCGCCATTCATCGATTACGTCCGGACCGCGTCGCGTGGCGCTGGTGGGTAAGCCGAACGTTGGTAAGTCCTCGCTGCTGAATAAGCTGACCTCCGAGGAACGCTCCGTCGTGGACAATGTGGCGGGTACTACGGTCGACCCAGTGGACTCACTGGTGCAGCTTGATCAGCGTCTCTGGAAGTTCATCGATACTGCGGGCCTGCGCAAGAAGGTCAAGAACGCGCAGGGGCATGAGTATTACGCTTCGCTGCGTACCCGCGGAGTCATCGACGCTGCTGAGGTGTGCATCATGCTTATCGACGCCTCCGAGGAGGTCTCCGAGCAGGACCAGCGTGTGCTCAACATGGTTCTCGAATCCGGCAAGGCTCTAGTCATCGCGTTCAACAAGTGGGACCTGATGGACGAGGACCGCCGCTACTACCTGGATCGTGAGATTGACGAGCAGCTGCGCCACCTGCCCTGGGTTACCCGCGTCAACATCTCTGCGCAGACCGGCCGCGCCCTGCAGCGCCTGGAGCCGGCGATGATTGAGGCTCTGGAGAGCTGGGATCAGCGCGTGTCTACCGGCCAGCTGAACAACTGGCTGCGTGAGGCTATCGCTGCTAACCCGCCGCCGATGAAGAACAACCGCCTGCCGCGCGTTCTGTTTGCCACCCAGGCATCGACGCAGCCGCCGACAATCGTGCTGTTTACTACCGGCTTCTTGGACGCTGGTTATCGTCGCTACCTGGAGCGCAAGTTCCGCGAGCGTTTCGGCTTCCACGGTTCTCCGGTGCGCATCGCGGTGCGCGTGCGCGAGCGCCGCGGTAAGAACTCTAAGCGCTAACGCGAACAAAAGGCGAGCTGTTCAACAAACACTCTAAGTGTGACGAATAGCTCGTCTTTTTGGTTCTGTGATGTCATGCCCGTTTGGATAGTCTAAGTATGTGTAATTGATTTGGTTTTCCGAAAGGCGCGACATGTTAGCCGCAATTCTCGATCCCACCTCAGTAGTGGCGATCGTTCTTCAAGTCATCGTCATTCTCTCCGCGCTGTTGCTCGGCACCCGCTACGGCGGCCTCGGCTTGGGCCTTATCTCCGGCATCGGCCTTATCATCATGGTCTTCGTCTTCGGCCTGGCTCCGGGCGAGCCACCGGTGGACGTGATGCTGACCATCATCGCCGTCATCGGCTGTGCGGCTACGCTGCAGCAGGCGAGAGGCCTCGAAGTGATGATGCAGTTCGCGGAGAAATTCCTGCGTGCGCATCCAGAACGCATCACTATCTTGGCTCCGCTTACCACCTGGTTCCTGACCGTTCTGTGCGGTACCGGCCACGTGGTCTACACGATGTTTCCCATCATCGAGGACATCGCCCTGAAGAAGGGCATTCGCCCGGAGCGCCCAATGGCGGTTGCTTCGACCTCTGCGCAAATGGGTATCACCGCCTCGCCAGTTTCCGTTGCCACGGTGTCCCTAGCCTCCATCATCGCTGAGAACGCTGGTATCACCGGCACGTCCTATTCCATCCCACAGATCCTCATGGTCGCCATTCCGGCATCGCTTTCCGGCGTCTTTCTGGCTGCCCTTTGGTCGCTGCGTCGCGGTAAGGACCTTGATAAGGACCCAGTCTTCCAAGAGAAGATGAAGGATCCGGAGTTTGCCAAGACCATCTCTGCCTCCAGTCATTCCCTGCTGGACGAAGTATTCCCGGCGTCGGCAAAGCGCTCCGTTGCGGTCTTCCTATCCGCCATCGCCATCGTGGTCATCTTGGGCGCATTCGACGTCCTGCGTCCTTCCTTCCCGAATGAGGACGGTGAGTTGAAGGCCCTGTCGATGAACCTGGTCATTCAAATGGTCATGCTGGTCGCCGGTGCAATCATCCTGATTTTCTGCGACGTCGACAACAAGAAGATCGCCTCCACGCCAGTGTTCAAGGCGGGCATGACTGCAGTGTTCTCGGTCTTCGGCGTGGCCTGGATGGCCGATACCTTCTTCGAAGCCCACATCGACTCTCTGGAATCTAATCTGGGCGGAATTGTGGAGACCGCTCCGTGGGCTTATGCCATCGTCCTGATCGTCGTGTCCAAGCTGGTCAACTCCCAGGCCGCCGCTCTGGTAGCCATTGCGCCGATCGGAATGTCCCTGGGCATTGACCCAGCCATCATTGTTGGCTTCTACGGTGCCGCCTATGGCTACTTCATCCTGCCGACCTACCCTTCGGACCTTGCCTGCATCGGGTTCGACCGCACCGGCACCACGCACATCGGCAAGTTCGTGGTAAACCATTCCTTCATCATCCCCGGCGCGATCTCGGTGTTTACCTCCTGCGTCGTGGGCTCCCTGCTGGCAACGGTGCTTCTGTAGCCCTAGTGCGAACCCTATTGCGCTCGGCGCAGCAAGAAGGCATCCGTGCGATACGGGATGTCTATTGCCTGGCCGGGCGCAAAGCCCATGTGCTCAAAGAGATACCAGTTAAGGTTATAGGTCATGCGCTCGTGGATTTTCTCGCCGTTGCGCAGCCAATAAGAGCGGGTGTGCATCAATTGATGTAGCTGTTCCGGGGAGAGCGTATGCGCCCAGTTAAGCCGCAGTTCGCGCTCGATTTCCCAAGGGGAGGAAAGCTCCGGTAGGAAGCCGGGGCGCTGGATATCGCCGGAGTGCATGATGCGGGCAAGCCGCAGGATCCACGGGTCGGCGCCCACGTCGAGGGTGTTCCACACGAGAAGCACCTTGCCGCCTGGTCGCACGATTCGAACGAATTCTCTACAGGCTTTTTCCACATCGACCCAGTGCCAGGTCTGGGCGCAGGCGACAGCGTCCACGGAGGCGTCGGCAAGCGCAGTGCTCTCCGCCACCGCCCTCCAAGCTGGAATGCCGAGCTGGGTGCGCAGCACGCGCGTCATGTCGGGGGAAGGGTCGCAGGCCAGAACGACGGGATTGTGCAGCGTTTGGGTGAGTTTACCGGTGCCAGCGCCGATATCGACCACTGTGTGGGCATCCGCTATTAGTGCGGCTACTTCGGCAGGGTAGCTGGGGCGCACGTCATGGTAGTTATCGGCGCCCTGAACGAAAGCACGTGCGGAGGCTGCACGATGTTCCGCCCCCTTGAAGGTGGGGGTTTGTTTCTCCGAGGCCTTGCGGTAACTCGGAAAATGCGCGGGGTTGGGCAAATGAGAAGTCATATGGACTTATAACCTACCGCGTTAGACGTTTCCGGAAAATTATCCAGGCTGAAATAGAATGGGTCACCATGTCGAGACTTCCCGTACCTCAGGATTCACGGTGGCTTTTAAAGACCGTGTTTTCTCGGCGCGAAAAGACGATCCCTGCGGCCGTATTGATGTCCGTTTCATTCTTGTGCAACGGCATGACGCCAGTTGTTGTAGGAAACGCTATCGATGGTGCGATTGCTAATCAGTCCTTTTCCTCTTTGCTGCGCTGGTTGGGGATTTTGCTCGCTATTTTTTGCGTTAATGCGTCGGCGGCATGGTGCGCGCGCGGAATGTTTTCCCGAGCCATGCTGGAGGTTGGCCATGACTTGCGCATGGCGGTGACGGATCGCATTCAGGATCCGCGGGGGATTACTGGTGTGAAACATACAGCGGGCGAGTTACTGTCCATCGCGTCCTCAGATACCAAGCGCGTGTCTGATGCGGTCATCATGACTGTCTTTCCCGTGGCGGAAGTTAGCGCCATTGTCTACGTCGCGGTGATGACTTCGCACGTTAATTGGGTGCTGGGAATTGCCATCTTGCTCGGGGGACCGCTGGTGGTTTGGTTTTCTCTGCGTGCGGCGAAGCCTTTGCGGCGGCGCTCGGGCGCGCGTCAGGCTGCCCTGGCACAAGCTTCCGCGATGGCCACCGATGTGGTTGACGGCCTGCGCATTCTGAAAGGCCTAGGCGCTATCGCGACGGTGCGGCGCCGTTATTCGTTGGTATCGGACACGGCCTATACAAAGACGGTTTCTGCCAACGGTGCCCGCGCGCGGCTGAATGCCACGACGGAAGCGGTCGGTTCCATTTACGTCATCGTGGTGGCTTTGGCCGCCGCGGCGATGGCGGTAAAGGGCGCGATGAGCGTTGGGCAACTCATTACAGTGGTCGGCCTAACGCAGTTCGTCATCACGCCGATGACGATGATGGGCAAAAACATTGCCTCGCGGTGGGCGGCTGCACAAGCCAGTGGTCGCCGCATTACGGCTTTGCTCAACGCGCCTTTCCGTGAGGCGGCGGATGCTAGGGATCCTGGCTGGCAGCCTGGCCTGCACGTCATCAAGGGGGCGGCGCCTGAGGAACTTGTTGACCTGCCGCGGAATCGTTACCTAGTTGCTCCGCATGCGGCGGATCTTTTTGCAGGTTCCGTTGCGTCCAACATTGCTGCGGATAAGGCTGCGGCGCAACGAGCGCTGCATGTCGCGGCGGCGGAGGATATTCCCGGCGGTCTGGAAAAGGAGGTCGGCGAAAACGGCGGTGCGCTGTCTGGTGGTCAGCGTCAGCGCGTTGCGTTGGCGCGCGCCATAGCGGCTGATGCCCAGATACTCGTTCTGCAGGACCCGACCACTGCGCTGGACTCGGTGACAGAACAGGTCGTCGCTGAGCGCGTGCGTGACGCCCGCCGCGGGATGATCACCGTGGTATATACCAATGCTCCTGCATGGACCGCAGTGGCCGATAGTGTGAGCGAGCCTGCTGCAGCCGCGCATGCGAGCGAAGGGGAGGACATCTAATGCGTTTTCCTCCTGCAACCTGGCCACAGGTCCGCCGCAGGGTGGGCGAACACGTGAAGGCGTTACCGAATGCGGGCAAGGTCTGTTTCCTGGCGCTGGCATTGCTTACCGGTGGCGCGGTGGCCAATGTCTATATCCCGGTGCTGCTGGGCAAGATTGTCGATGCGGTAGTTGAGGAGAGCGGGCAGCTGCGCAGTCTCAGCGGCATTGGCATTGGGCTCATCGTGGTTGCGATTGCCTCGGCGGGGCTTTCCGCAGTCGGTTTCTACCTACTATCGCGCGTTACTGAGCGAGTAATTGCGAACCTGCGCGAGGAGACTGTCGGCACGGCCTTGGGCCTGCCGGTCCACCGCGTGGAGGAGGCTGGCTCAGGCGATTTAGTCTCACGTTCAACGGATGACGTCGCCGAGCTTTCCTCCGCCGTGACAGAGACAGTGCCGGTTCTTACGAGCTCGCTGTTTGCCATCTGTACTACCGCCATCGCCCTGGTAACCCTGGACTGGCAGTTCTTGCTGGTGGTGGTTTGTGCCGCGCCGATTTATTTCTTTGCCGCGCGCAACTACTTGCGCCATGCGCCGCAGCGCTATGCAGACGAGCGCGCCTCCATGGCGGAGCGTGCGCGACGCATCCTGGAGACAATCCGCGGCCGTGCCACTGTGCGGGCCTATCAGATGGAGCCACAGATGCGTGATCGCATCAATAGCGCGTCCCGTGAAGTAGTTGAGCATGGCTTCGCCGCAAGGCGCACGATGATGGTCTTGCAGCTATGGATCACCACCGTGGAGCTGGTGATGTTGAGCGTCGGCCTTTTGGTGGGCTTTTGGGTCACAACGCAGGGCGCGATGACGGTGGGTTCAGTAACGGCGGCGATGCTGATGCTTATCCGTCTGCGTGGCCCGCTGCTCGGGCTTATGCGCGTGCTGGATACGGTTCAGTCGGGCTATGCCTCTCTCGCACGCATCGTTGGCGTTACCACGGATCCGCCCGCGGCAATTCCGCCCGCGGGTGCTCCGGCTCCGCGCGGTGAGGTCGCGATGGAGGACGTTAGCTTTAGCTATGGCGATAACGCGTGGGCGGTGCGTGATGTCAACGTCAGCATCGCGCCAGGCCAGTCCATCGCACTGGTGGGTGCTTCCGGCGCGGGAAAGACTACAGTTGCGGCGCTGCTGGCTGGCCTGCGCGTGCCGAGTGCTGGCAGCGTCAAGGTTGATGGGGTAGAGGTCTCGCGGCTTTCCGACGCCGAGCGAGTTACCCGCCTGGCCATGGTCTCCCAGGAAGTCCACGTCTTTTCCGGCACGCTGCGCGATGACTTGTCCCTGGGAAAACCCGATGCCAGTGATGAGGAAATCTGGCAGGCACTGCGTGCCGTGCAGGCGCACTGGGTTGAGGACTTGGCCGATGGCCTTGATACAGTCGTGGGCGCTTGGGGCATTCAGCTGGACCCCGTTGCAGCGCAACAACTGGCGCTGGCTCGTATCATGTTGCTGGATCCGGCAATCGTGGTGCTAGATGAGGCAACTGCGGAGGCCGGTTCGCGTGGTGCGGGCGCACTCGACGCGGCTGCCGATGCCGTCACAAAAGGACGCACGTCACTTATGGTTGCCCACCGTCTTGACCAAGCCGCCAAGGCTGATTGTGTGCTGGTTATGGAAGATGGCCGTGTGATTGAACAGGGCACTCATGCGCAGCTGCTAGATTCTAAAGGCCGATATCAACAATTGTGGAACGCGTGGCAGAAAGGACGTGACTAAGAAGGTGTCCCTTAATGCTCGTTGTTCCAACTTGTGGTGGGCTTTTGCCAGCTCTACTCGGAGCAGCCTAAAGAAATCACTGCTTGTGCTGTTTTGTCTAAATTTGGCTTTTGCCACAGCTTGTTCGGCAACGCCAACGCAGGAGCCTGCGCCAGAGTCCGGAACGCTCTGGGATAAGGACTCTGACCTCGGCATCCCTGTCTCAGCGCCTTTGGATGGCCCGGAGCCAGGTCAAACCAAGCAGATTAATATGCCGAATGGCCGCAACTTCCTGCTGCATGTGCCGGAAGACTATGACGCGGATAAGCGCTGGCCAGTGGTGATGGTCTTCCACGGTTGGGGCGAGAAACCCAAGACCATTGAGGGCTATACGGAGTTCAACTCCGCGAAGGCCATTCTGGTTTATCCAGAAGGTGAGGATAATGCTTGGACGCCGGCGCCTTATGCGAAAACGAGCGAGGAAGAAGACCTTAAATTCGTTGCAGACATGGTTGATAGCTTGCGTGCTACCTATGCGGTAGATGATGACCGTATCTTTGCCGCGGGCCTATCCAACGGCGGTGGATTTGCTGCCTTTTTGGCGTGCCGTATGCCGGAGACTTTCCGCTCTATCGCAACGGTGTCTGCGGCCTATTATGAGGGCATTCACCAGGGCTGTTCGGAAGCCCC
Source organism: Corynebacterium simulans (assembly GCF_001586215.1). Lineage (NCBI taxonomy): Bacteria > Bacillati > Actinomycetota > Actinomycetes > Mycobacteriales > Corynebacteriaceae > Corynebacterium > Corynebacterium simulans. The sequence goes on from NZ_CP014634.1 coordinate 36,279, forward strand.
AGTCGGCCGCCTCGATATGCACGGCACCGATGACCCCGTGGTGGAGTACTACGGCGGAACCCGTCATGCCACTAAGTACGATTCGGTAGCGGAAGTCATGGAGCAAAACCGGCGCCGGAATGAATGCACCACGCAGATCTCAACGACGCAGCTGGTTAACAACGCTCTGCAGCAAACGTGGATTGGTTGTAAGGCTCCGCTGCAGCACATCCGTATCGGCGGCGGCTCGCATATCTGGCCGGGCGGGCTTGCCGACGATCGCGCGGAGGTAGGCAAGGGCTTTGCCACAGACCGCGTTCTCGATTTCTTCGGTATTCCAGGTCGCCCCGCAGGCACCATTGACCCAGAATCTGGCAAGAAAACGAAGTAGTCTTGCTAATCCTGCAGGACGTAGTGTGCAAACTTAGCGTTTGGTACGGCGGCGACGCGGCTGACGCAAATGTCTGCGACCGTCTTGTACCCCGCGGCAAAAGCCGGGCCTTTGCTATCGGTAGGTTGCGGCATCTGGACCAAGTGAAAGCTGCGGGAGCCGCCGTCGCTGCTGTTGAGTTCCAGGACCGCCTGAGCGGTAGTGCCGGATCCGGCGAAGAAATCAAGCACTACGGCGTCGGGACCGTCGGCGATGGCGATGAGGTGCTTGATAAGGCGCACTGGCTTCGGGAAATCGAACACGCCCTGAACTCCCATGACGTCCTCCGCATCGCGGCGTCCAGCGCGTGTGACGCCAAAGCGTTCACCGTCCAGGATGGAACGTGGCCGCGCGCCCTTTTTCTGATAGTTCTTCGTGTAGACAAAGCCGCGTCGAAAGACCAATTGCTCATAGTTGGCCTCGACCTTATCTTTGCCCCAGCGCCAGCGTGCGACCTTGTCTTTGCCGGCTGGCTGGTCGGGCCAGTATTCGCGGCCTTGGGGATCAGCGATGGGAAAGTCTAGGGAAGGAAGATAACCCAGTGTCTTGGAGTCCAGGCGGACCAGCGAATAGTTTCCCTTCTCGTCGCTGAAGTTGTACTTGGTCGTGGTATGCCCTTCAGAATCGGCGTTGAAACCGGGGTTAGCTGGGGACTTGGCATAAACCAAAATGTACTCGTGCTCGACCACCGCGTATTTGGAGTCGTTCTTTCCAGTCCCGCCCTTTTTCCAGATCAATTGTCCGGCAAAACAGTTCTCACCGAATATTTCATCCAGCACTTTGCGTACGTTGGCACTTTCATCTTCACCGATGGAGACAAAGATAAAACCGGTGTCTTTGAGGACCTGTCGCGCGAGGATGAGCCGGGGGAGCATCATAGACAGCCACTGCGCATGCCAGCCGCTATAGCTGCCGGAGTTCATTTTGCGGCGCTTGCGGTAATTGTCCTTGTAAACAAAGTCTTTGCCGGTGTTATACGGAGGGTCGATGTAGATGACATCGGCAGCAAAGCCATCTGCCACCATCAGCTTGAGCGCGTCGAGGTTGTCGCCTTCGACGATGGAATTGGAACAAGCTGCCGGCGTTGACACTGCAATCTTTTGCTTGGTGGTCGCAATTTTGGCTTGTTCTGCTGCTTGCGCCTTGCCTGGCCAGACAAGCCCAAAGAATTCCTCTTGGGCTTGGAAATCGGCAGTTGGAGAGCTCGCGGAGTCGCTGTGGGTTGAAGTCATGACTGAAAAGCGGATGAGTTTTGGTGGTGGGGGAAATGATGGGGGCTGGGTCATCCTCCCATGCCGCGGCTTTCATTTTTGCAAGTTTGCGCGCGTTCCGATGGAAAACGCCAGAAAACGACCGCCAGGAGCATTTGCGTGATGTTCTGCTACGCTAGCATCCCCTAATTTTACTTAATTTGTTGACTCTTATATTGCTGGAATAAATGCTTAAAACCGGGGGTGGACTCGGGGGTGTTATTGCAGGTGAATCCTGAGAAATCTGAAAATTTTAAGGAAAGGTGGATGGACTGCGATTGTCCGAAAATGGCGGGCCTATTCCCGTCTTTAAATAATTCTTTATGGCATGAACTGGCAAACGTATGTAGCGTGGAAAAAGCATTCGCGATGAAGGGGTTTAGCCTTCATCGGGGAGTGCGGTGAAAGATATATCGAAAGTATTTTAGAAAGGTTGGGATGCTAAATGGGTATCTTCGACAAGGCAAAGGACGCACTGAACTCCGACAAGGGCGAGCAGATCTCCGATAAGGGCCTCGACAAGGCTGCTGAGGTGGCAGAGCAGAAGTTCGGCGAGGACAAGGCTGACAAGATTCAGCAGGGTCGCGACAAGCTCGATGACCAGATCGGCAACGCTGGCGCCTAAAGCTTATTGTTTGATTGGGGCCTAGCCAGTGTCCCAATCTCGGTGAATTAATCCAAAGCTCTCGGCAACTTGGTTTGCTGGGAGCTTTGTGGGTTTTAGGCCGGCACCTCCATCGGAGGGCAAAGCTCGGACATGTCGGCTATGTCATATGTGTTTGCTTAATTGATGCTGAGCGCATCAATTTTCCCGGAACGGATACCTAGACCACAGTAGGGTGGAGTGCGTGAATACACCTGTAGATGCTCGCTTGGCCTCGGGTTCGCCACGACAGTGCATGCTAGATCTGGCAGTTCGCGTCATTGCGCGCGCCGGACGCGATGCCGTTGCAGTGTGTACCGTCGCCGAACAGACCGATGTTGAGGTCAAAAAGGCGAAGAAGCTTTTTGCATCTGATGAGCAATTGGCTGATGAGGCTAAAGCTTACCTCGACAAACTGGTCATCCACTATCTAGATGAGCAAGAAAAGTACTTAAGCCCTGATGCCACGGCGCTCGATCGTATGCGAGCCATGGCTACTGGCTTTTTCGAGTTCGCGCAGAAGCATCCGGTCTATTTCGACGCCTTCACGTTTACGCAAGCAGCTCCGAGCCTGCACTCTTATGAGCTGAGCTTCGATGATTATCTCCAGCGCTCCGGCAAGCGCCCCACGCTGGATGTTCTGCTCAACATCGCACGCGATTGCATAGAGGAAGCTGGCGGACCGCGCGATGCAGACTTGGTCCGTATCCAAGCCGTGAGCCTTTTGGTTGGTGTCCACGGTATCTCCCATCTGTGTACCACGGGCGTGCTTCGACATCTTTCGCCAACCGCGAAGAAGCAGACTTTCAATGCCTGTTTGGACTACCTAAGCGCCGGGTTGGCAGTAGGTTTCGCGCACGGTGCTATCCCTCCGCAGGATCCAGTTGCGATGGGAGGTGGCCTCCCAGCTGATAAAAGAATTCGCGCCAAAGATTTGCCACGAGGCAACGATGGGGAAGTAGTTAGGGCTCTACTGCGCGGCGCGGTGGAGGACATCGTCGACTCCGGCCTTAGCAATATGCATCTCGGCACTGCCGCCGAACGTGCTGGTATCGATTTCGACCGGGCGACGCATTTTATAGAGGGAGATCAAAAGCTCCTTTCCTTATTGGAAAGTCATATCGATGCCATCGCACACGAGCATCTCCGCGAACAGATGCGTTACGCAGGCGGGAAGAGTCTCGGTTTTAGTACGATGAAGGCGTGTGCTTTCGGATATTTAGGCTTCGCGCACCATGACCCAGTAGGCTTCTTAGGCCTGACGATGATTACCTCAGGTTCCATCGTGCCAGCGTCTTTTGAACGCAAGGACCTAATCAATTCGCGTTTCGAGATGGGCGAGACCTTCGGCTATTTCATGACGATTGCGCGCGATGCCCTCGACGAGGCCGGTGGCCCTCGTACTCCATGGGCGCTGTACACGATGGTCATGTCGATGTGGTCCACCATCCACGGTTTCGCGCACCTGACAACCTTTGGCGCGCTGCGCGACCAACCCCGTGAATTCCTCTTTGACCTAGCCTCACGCATCTTCGACATCGAGCTCGTGGGCATCGCGGAGCACTTGGGAATCAAGGGCCAGATTCAAGGATTTTAGTGGTCGAAAATGAAGAAACCGGCTTTAAGCGGTAGATGACTACTGCCCAAAGCCGGTTTCTTTTCCGGAGTCTTTTGCGAAACTACCCACCCACCTGCAACGACCCGAACCACAGCTATGGTTTCCGTCGGTTTCCGTTCCCGGTTCCGTCGGCAGGTGGGCCGGGGCGGTGTCGGAGGTGGGGGCACACCACGTGGTTCGTCCCCAGTCCTAGCCCCTATCCGCGAGAGGGACAGGATAACGCCACGACCGGAGACACACCCCGCCGCCAAAGTCACAAGCAAGTTTATGTTGCTGGAGGTCTACGCGACGCGCTTAGCGCATACGCTGTGACAGCCCATAGCGCGGAGCCAAAACCACCGCGCCCCTTGTTTAAGGAAGAGCCTGATTACTCGGGGATCTCGCTGAGTTGGGCCTCAATCCGATCCAACCGCTCGGTGATGTTGCGTAGGTGCTCCACGATGAGTTGGTTGGAACCATCGATCGCCGTCGCCGTTTCGCGTCGTGCGCTGGTGACGGTGCGTACCACCCAGACGGTAAGAGCAACGAAGATCGCGAGTGGTAGTGCGGCGGCGAGGATGACAAGAAATACGGTAGCGGTAAGTGTCACGAAGATTCCCTTTTCTGTTCTTGATTAATCAGGTGCCTAATGTGGTCTGGAGTTACTTCAAGCTGAAACGGAGCGACCCAGTAGTGCTTCCTCACTCGGCTCTCTCCGAGCTGTTCCAGGCCACTCTCGATGAGTCCAGCAGCTTCCAAGCGGTTGAGGTGCTGGTAGAGCAGTGGCCGAGACATCCCGAGTCGGCGGGCCAGCTCACTGACATGGGTCGAATCCGTCTCTAGGGAGGCGATAATTCGCAACCGAGGCTCACTTCCGAGAGCACTGAGCATCTGAGCGAGCCGTGCTGCGTCCATCATCCCTCCGTATCGTAATCGAACGATGTCAGGTGTAAGTATATGCTTACAGTCGGCGGTGTGCAAGTTCTGCCGGGTCTGGCGGAGACGTTGCCCGACTTAAGACGTGGCCGGTGTCCCATCACGTCCCCTCTTCACCCTCCCCATGAAGGAACCCAGCCGCAGCACACACCACAGCTGGGTTCCTTCATGGCTTACAGCGTAGCCAGCAGCTACAGCCGCTCGATGTCTACATCGCCATCGAGAATCCTCGGCTCTACCTCCATGTGGATCCCGCGGTAGGGAAGTAGTGCGCGGATAATGTCGTGGGTGATGTCGATGCCTGGAGATGGTTCGTCCCGAAAAAGGTGGTACAGGCTAGGGCAGTAGTCCACGCCGGGAAACTCGTCCTTTGCTTCGGGAACGCACCCGTCCGGGTCAAAAGTCGTGCAGCGAATGATCAGGTCGTCGTGGACACTATTGGGCAGATTGATGGTGAGTCCTGGTGTGGTGGCAGACATGTCTGCAACCGTGGCCTCGTTTACAGACCGGGTAAGCGGGATTAGGCCGCGGGCGGACTCACCGCCTTGGATTCGGGTGAGTCCTGTGCGGTTGCCGTAGGTGTCGGCCAAGGTAACGAAGGTCACGCGCACCGGGGCGGTGGCTACGGACATGGAGTTAAACGCGGTGAGGACGTTGATTTCGCGCTCGCTGATACGCCCCTTTGGGCCTGTGAAGTCAAGGACGTGGTTGTAGAGCGCGGCGGTGGACATGGACAGGATGGTGTTGGCTACCTGCTTTCCTTGTTTCAGGGTTTCGGTGACTTGGGCGAGGTCGTCTACCTCAAGTTCGGCGGTGAAGTACTGGCAGTACAGGGGTGCTGTGAGGTCAAGGATGGACATGGTTCGTCCCCTTTCGTGTGCGGTGTGGACAGGTGGAGTGGGCACAGCTTGCGGGGTGTGCGTTTGCGTATCCGCAAACTGTCCGCGCGGTGGATCGGGATTGCGTCGCGCGGTACGGGTGTCAGTGGGAAACTGGCCTAAATTGCGTATCCGCAAACTGTCCCAACGGTGCTCACGCTAGACCATGGCGCACCGCGTTTTTGTAGCTGCGCAGGTCGCGGCCTGACTAACTAACCTCACACGGGGGCAGTAGATCTAGATGTAGTGGTGGCAGTCGCGCGTCGGCACAAGACGGTATCGCCGCGCGGCTCCAGGTCACATCAGGAGGCCACCGCGTCGCACTAGCGGGGTACTAGATATGGCGAGATCGCGCGGGTGTGCACACCACATAGTGTGTAGGTTCGTCCCGACAGTGCGCATAAAACCGCGCAGGTGCTGGCCATATAAACAAGACCTGCGCGGTTGGCGATGTAGACCCACCTCCTTGCAAAATTGCGTATCCGCAAACCAGACTAGATAGCGCAAGATGCAGTCTGGCTCTCTGAGCTAAAGAACCCGCCTGCTGCATCTTGTACATCCCTAATCACTGCTGGGTTAAGGAGAAAGGGACATGACGAGTAACTACACCGCAGCTGACTTTGAGGCAATCATCGCCAACTACACACCACAGGCCGTGCGCGAGGAGCACTGGAGCCAGGTTGCTGACTTCACCCGCGACTGCGTGCGAGCACTGGACATTAAGCCCGAGTCCACCAGCCGCGACACACTGCGCATGACGCTCAATGTCGTGGCCAAGCTATCCGCCTGGGTGTGGGTGAGCTACGGTGTGGTCTCCGTCGAAACCGTCTTCCATCCTGACATCATTGGAAACTACTTCCTGACCGGGGCGGGAGCGAAGTTAAGCCCGTCCACCGCAGGTACGCAGCGCTCGCTGCTGTACCGGGTGGGCGAGGCACTAAACGACGACTGGAACCCCGACTTCCAGCACCCGATTACCTATGAGCCAGCGCTTAAACCCTACGACCGCTACGCCACCGACCGCCTGTGGGATTGGGCTTTATCCCAGCCCACGGCTGCGCGCCGCCGCAACTTCCTAACCGTGCTGTCGCTGACACTGGGCGCAGGCTTGCGCGCGGGTGAAATCTGCACGCTCAAAGGCCAAGACGTGCGCGTAGACCAGGACGGCGTGCTGGTCTTCCCACATGGCTACCGCGGGGCAGGCCCGCGCGAGGTGCCACTGCTGAAAACCCACATCGAGTCACTACAAGCCGTGATTAACTCCACCGCGCCAGACGACTACCTGTTTAGGCCGGGCCGCGACAATGAGCACGTGGGTCAGCTCTCGGCGTATTTGCGCCGGGTGACACCGAGCACGTCCCCGGAGATGGTGCCGGATACTCGCAGGCTGCGCAACACCTGGATTGTTGACCGGATTCTAGCCGGGGTGCCAGCTGATGTGCTGTGTGCCGCAGCAGGGCTAAAGTCGCTGCACCAGTTCGAGGACTACGTGGTTGAGGCTGGGGCTAACCGCCGCCACGCCTACCGGATGTTGCTGGCAGGAGGCTCCACCAACGGGCCAATTGTCGGCGGGCTACACGTGCTGTAGCTAGCGCTGTACATGGGGTCTTTTTAAGGCCCGCCGTTTGCGGATATGCAAACCATATTTGCGGATACGCAAACTGGCTCGATTGCAACAAAACTGAACAAGGGGACGAACCAGGCTTTGACCTGCGGGTTTTCTACGTGGTCTTAAAACGAAGGTACCGCCACCAGTTTTGGCGGTGATGTGTGCTCACCTCTTGGGCCATGAGTACACAACGCCACCCGAAAAGCCACTTGACCAGCGTGGAAGACATGCAGTTTCCAGCGCTGGGGCCACTAGATCCCGTATCGGTGGCTGCTATGGCGCGGCCACAAGGATTTGCCTGTGGTGATCTCGATATTGGCGATGACACGTCCCGTCGGGATCATCTCGCCGCGGATGATGCGGGTGATGGTGGAGGCCGGAACCCCGCAGGCCTCGGCCAGGTGCTTGGCAGAAGGGTAGCTGCCGTCCATGGTGAGCTGTTGGACGTTGCGGGCGAAGTCCTGCAACTTCCGCATCACCGGGTCATGGGCCTCGATGTGGGCGTTGGGCCAGTCGGCGTAGCGCCTCACAGGAGCCTCAGCAGGAATGTCGGAAGCCACGAGCCACCTTTTCAGACAACAGAACTAAAGGACGAACCACTTAAGTCTAAATACAGTGAGGTCTATGCCGTGATCGACACACTGACTACGCGCGGATTACTGCCCGCCACCACACCCGTGGCTGCAGGCAACCGCAAGCGTCAACTCGCGGCATACTTTTGCTACGTGCATAACCGCTGGTACGTGGATTTAACCGTGGACAACTGCATCATGCTGCTTAAAGACGGCGGCTCCATTCACAACTACCTGCAATACCGCACAGATTTATCCACAACCAGCCTCGATGCCACCCGCCGCCTCCTTAACCGCTGCGCGCGCCACGTCATCGAGCACCACGGCGCGCTGGATTGGGTCGAAGAGTTGCCCGAGGTTATCTATCCTGCTGCGAAGTCGAAGCGCCGCGCCTACACCTCCCACGAGCTAATCCGTATTACGGATTGGCTGCGCTCTAGACCCCGCCGCGAATCGCGGCGGGTGGCCTACATCCTTATGGCCTTAGGCCTTGGTGCTGGCATGACCACAGAGGAGATTTATCACTGCACCTACGGCGACTTCACTGACTTCGGCACCGTGCTAGCAGTACATGCCCGCGGTGGGCGAGGCCTTACGTCGCGAACCATTCCGTTGACCGCGCCTTATGGCGATGTCATGCGTCAAGTCCTGCGCGGTGTGGGCGCAGACCGTAACGACGAACCACTGGTGAAACCGAACTCAGCGCGCCGCCGCAACGATGCCACAGGCCCACACCTGATAGCTGACTTTATCCACAAGACCAGCCAAAACCCGTCGAGTACCGGGCTTGCACCCAACATCAACAGGCTGCGCTACACCTGGATTGCTCATCATGCCGCCGAGCGCGTGGACTTTAACCAGCTGGTCTATGCCACCGGCACCATACAGCCATTCCATGACACCTTCCACCGGATGATCGTCGAGGCCGGGGCACTAACTGAGGCCGAGTATTGGGTGTGGACTACAGGCAATAGGGACGAACCGGCCTATCCGCCGCTGCGGCTGGTGGAACCTACAGGGGAGGAGAGATAAATGGCCCGCATATCGGTTACTCCCACCCCGCTGCTGCGCCTGGATGGAGCCAGTGTGTCCTGGGCACTGGGCATCATCGACCGCACCGACATCTGCTTTCACCTTGAGACGTGGCGGCGCGAGGAGGGATACGACCCGCTCAAAGGTGGGCGACCAAAGACTGTCAGCGACCGCGCCATCCTTGCGCTGTATCTGATTCTGGCTCGCTCTGGGCAACCCATGCATCTGACCACCATGGTTGCACTACTTGCCAGTGAAGACACCACTGAAAAAGCCCTGGAACTCCTTGAGCTGCCCAGCCGCGATAAGGCACGTCGCGTGGGCGATAATTACTTTGTTCAGCATGGCCTGTGGTACCACCGCCTGTGGCGCGCGTTGCACAGGTTTTTAGAACTGGTTGATCCTTTCGACAACATCCCACACCATGTACGGCTAACCCGTGCTGAGTTCAACCGGCTAATGGACGAACAAGACCCAAAGCGCCGCGAAGAAAAATGGCAGCGCGCCACCTATGTCTTCAACCAGCTGGTCATGGCCAGCACCAAAGATATGCCCGAGGAGTACCTAAACAACTGGCAGGGAGACCTCACCCTAGACGGCACCCTGATTCCAGGGGTTCGCCGTGGAAATAACCGATGGACGAACCGACCGGATGATCTTATGTCGTCTGAGCCGGAGGCAGGCTGGTATTCCCGCGATGAGCAACAGGAAACACATGGCGAAAACAAGCGCAGGAAGAACGCCAAGCACGTGTGGGGCTGGGAGGCCACCCTCGTGGCTGGGGTTATCCGAAATCAAGGCCCATATGCACAGCCTCACCTGATTATGGGCATGGCTTTTGACCGGCCTAGTCACAGCCCGGCGATCCGTGGGCTGCAAGCCATGCGGCACCTCACCGATGATCCGACTACGCCGAAAGGCGTGGTGGTTGGAGACCGTGCGTACTTCGCTGTGGCCAAGACCAAAGACTTCCACGAGCCTCTACGCAAAAGGGATACACGCTGGTTGGTGATTACAAGTCCAACCAGTTGGGCCAGCGCGGCAGCTTTGAAACCATGAACCTTGTCGAAGGCCACTGGTATTGCCCGGCCATGCCGAAGTCACTGATTGAGGCCACTGAGCAGTTCAGGGCTGGTCTTATTGACGAGGACACCTACAAGGAGCGAATCAAAGAGCGCCGCGCCTATGCTATGCGTCGTAAAGGTGTTGATGATACCGGCGAGAGTCAACAGTTTATTTGTCCTGGCCGCGGTAAAGGAAAGACAGTGGTATGTCCCTTGGTGCAAAAGGCCGAGAGGCAGGATGCTCGCGCTAAAGGATTGCCTATTATCCCATCACCTAGTCTTGAAGCCCCGCGCAGCCAGAAGGGCAAGTGCTGTACCAATAAGTCCTCTGTGACCATCCCTCACACTGAGGGTATTCGTTACCGACAAACTGGCCCGGCCTACAAGACACCTGAGTGGCAGAAAATATACGGCACCTGGCGCAATGTGATTGAAACTCGCAACGACTATGTGAAGAACAATCGCGGTGGTGCTGCCATTGGTGACCACGGGCCTGACCCCCGGAAAGTAGACACGTCGGGGGTTAGCTATGCTGCTTGGGTCAGTGTAGCTGATGTGAGTGCTTCGAAGTCATTGGGGGCTAGAAGGTTGCACCAGGAGTGCCGTCTGCGGGTGTTGTAGCGCATGCACCATCGAAAGACTTCCTGCCGGCAGATAATGGGATTATCAAAGACTTTCCGATCACGTAGCACTTCACGTTTTAAGGTGGCGTTAAATGATTCTGCCAGGGCATTATCGGCACTAGTTCCCACCGCGCCCATGGATTGGCGTACACCAAGTTGGGCGCAGTGGTCCCTAAACGCCTGTGAGGTGTACACACTTCCATGATCAGAATGGAAAATAGCCCCGTCAAGGCTTCCGCGGACTGTGCTGGCATGGGACAAAGCCTCGATGACCAGTGAGACACGCATGTGGTCTGCGAGTGCATAACCTGCAAGTTTTCGTGAATAGGTGTCAATGACCGTGGCCAGGTACATGTTCTTACCGCCCTTACACGGCAGGTAGGTGATGTCGCCTACATAAACACGGTTCGGCTCGTCAGCGGTGAATGTACGGCCTACTAAATCTGGCATGACACGGTGACCAGGCTTGCGCCGGGTGGTGATGCATCGACGCCGTTTGCTAAAGCCTTTTAGCCCCATGGATTTCATGATGCGCGCAACCTTCTTATGGTTGATCGGGCCGAAGTCCGTATCGTCGTTGAGGCTTGCAGCGATGCGTTTAGCACCATAAAGCCCGTTCTCATCATCAAAGATGGCCTTGATTCTTGCACCAATAAGGGCATCGGAACATATCTTTAACCTGCGATTTTCGTGGGTGTTGACCCATTTATAAAACGAGGAGCGATTGAGCTTTAACACATGGCACATCCGCTTGACCGAGTACTCGGTTCGGTGGTCATAGACAAACTGGAAGCGGATCACCAGCGTGTCTCTTCGGCAAAATATTTCGCGGCCTTGCGCAGAATATCGCGTTCTTCGCGCAGCTTCGCGTTCTCTTTTTCTAGCTGGCGGATTCGCTCGGAATCAGTCGTCTCCTTGGCGTTGTCGCGCATGGCCTTCGTGCGGGCACGTTTGCCGGTGCCGTATTGCTGAAGCCAGGAGAAAAGCGAGGAACGATTGACTCCAAGCTCTGCTGAAGCCGCGTGAAGTGAAAGGTCCTCATTGTTTTCATAGAGGGCCACAGCATCACGTTTGAACTGTTCGGAATACCTAGGCATGGTGGTAGATTACCTTTCTTCCCAACCCAACCGGGCTGGATATCAGGTGTCTACCAAACAGGGGTCAGGTCCCACACACGTAGACCTGTTCGTGGTTTTGCTGCGGCTTTCTTCTATACGGCCCCTTGGTGTGGTTGCGGCCAATGCCTCTATGATCCGGCGTTTTCTTGGACGTGTGGAGAGGGGCCTGACCCCCGGAAAGTAGACACGTCGGGGGTTAGCTATGCTGCTTGGGTCAGTGTAGCTGATGTGAGTGCTTCGAAGTCATTGGGGGCTAGAAGGTTGCACCAGGAGTGCCGTCTGCGGGTGTTGTAGCGCATGCACCATCGAAAGACTTCCTGCCGGCAGATAATGGGATTATCAAAGACTTTCCGATCACGTAGCACTTCACGTTTTAAGGTGGCGTTAAATGATTCTGCCAGGGCATTATCGGCACTAGTTCCCACCGCGCCCATGGATTGGCGTACACCAAGTTGGGCGCAGTGGTCCCTAAACGCCTGTGAGGTGTACACACTTCCATGATCAGAATGGAAAATAGCCCCGTCAAGGCTTCCGCGGACTGTGCTGGCATGGGACAAAGCCTCGATGACCAGTGAGACACGCATGTGGTCTGCGAGTGCATAACCTGCAAGTTTTCGTGAATAGGTGTCAATGACCGTGGCCAGGTACATGTTCTTACCGCCCTTACACGGCAGGTAGGTGATGTCGCCTACATAAACACGGTTCGGCTCGTCAGCGGTGAATGTACGGCCTACTAAATCTGGCATGACACGGTGACCAGGCTTGCGCCGGGTGGTGATGCATCGACGCCGTTTGCTAAAGCCTTTTAGCCCCATGGATTTCATGATGCGCGCAACCTTCTTATGGTTGATCGGGCCGAAGTCCGTATCGTCGTTGAGGCTTGCAGCGATGCGTTTAGCACCATAAAGCCCGTTCTCATCATCAAAGATGGCCTTGATTCTTGCACCAATAAGGGCATCGGAACATATCTTTAACCTGCGATTTTCGTGGGTGTTGACCCATTTATAAAACGAGGAGCGATTGAGCTTTAACACATGGCACATCCGCTTGACCGAGTACTCGGTTCGGTGGTCATAGACAAACTGGAAGCGGATCACCAGCGTGTCTCTTCGGCAAAATATTTCGCGGCCTTGCGCAGAATATCGCGTTCTTCGCGCAGCTTCGCGTTCTCTTTTTCTAGCTGGCGGATTCGCTCGGAATCAGTCGTCTCCTTGGCGTTGTCGCGCATGGCCTTCGTGCGGGCACGTTTGCCGGTGCCGTATTGCTGAAGCCAGGAGAAAAGCGAGGAACGATTGACTCCAAGCTCTGCTGAAGCCGCGTGAAGTGAAAGGTCCTCATTGTTTTCATAGAGGGCCACAGCATCACGTTTGAACTGTTCGGAATACCTAGGCATGGTGGTAGATTACCTTTCTTCCCAACCCAACCGGGCTGGATATCAGGTGTCTACCAAACAGGGGTCAGGTCCGAGGGATGAAAAGACACCACCACCTAGGGTGCGCGATCCGCATCCGCCGCGCGATCCGGAGCTGGCTGGCGCGCACCCGAACGCGCCGCCTGCGCAGCACGTGGCCTAAGACCAACTGAATACTTTTCACACAGTTAGCTCGGAAAACCGATTTGAGGTTCCGGGCTATTAGTCGTTTTAGAGGGGACGAACCATGAAGGAAGTCTTATTGTTTAACGCCTGGATCACGGCGAAAACGACTAAACCCACCGCATAGAAGCGGTGGGTTTATCTATCGGAGGCAGTTTCGCAAACGATTTAAGTTAGTTTCACGAAACCGTCTTCCGGTTTGGTCGGACTAACAGGATTTGAACCTGCGACCCCTACACCCCCAGTGTAGTGCGCTACCAAACTGCGCCATAGTCCGCCGTCACATCTCGAGGATGCGACCTGAATAGATTACATCAGTAGTATTCACTGATTCCAATCGCCTGTGTGAGCTGGGTATTGCTTAAAAATCGCCGGTGCTATATACCCACTGCCCTTGCGTGCGCCGGAACTGGGAGCGCTCACGCTGGGAGCCTGCGGCCGCGCCTTTGTAGAAAGCTTCGAACTCCACGATTCCCGTATCATCGAGCGGGCCGCCATCGACGGTATCGATGATGTCCAGGCGATAAAAGCGGATACCGTTGTCTTCCAGGTGTAGGCGCTCTGGCCGGGTTTCCGGGTCCCAGGTGCGCAGTAAGTAATCCTCATCGCCGGTCACGAAGGCCGAAAAGCGTGAGCGCATGAGGGCCTCTGCGGTCGGGGCGGGCTTGCCGCCGTGGAACTTGCCGCAGCATTCGCCGAAGCAAAGCCCGAGCCCACAAGGGCAGCGGGCTTCGGGGCTCAAGGGGTTGAGCACGATCATGCTTCGACGTCCACGATTTGGGCGGCGCCCAGCAACTGCTCAACAGGAGAGGACTTCGCGGCCTCGAGCAAGGTCGACTTCTGCTGCGCGGAAAGATCGCCCACAAGCTTTATGCGGCGCTCAAACGTCGTGTCCCCCACATGGGTGACGTTGACCTGGACGTCGTCGAGCGGCATGCCTTTGGAGGCTTCCTTAATTGTCTGCGTGGTCGATGCAGCTAGCGCGGACATCAGCAGGCCCTCCGCGGTAAAACCTTGGCCCTTTCCGCCCTGCTTCTTGGGGCGGTCAGCCGTGACGCTGCGCTCATTGTGGCGAACCACCACGCCGAACTTAGTGCCGACTGCCGGCTGCGCTTCAGCTGCGGTTTCATCGATGTGGGTTGGTACATTCTCCGGCACGATGAACTGCTCGAACCAAGCACCAATGAGGTCTGCGGCGCGGGCAGCGGCACCCTGCTTGGTGATGAGGTGGTCTGCCTTGTCCAAGGCCACCAAGGACTTGGGGTAGCGCGTCTTTAAGAAGATGTTCTGGGCATTGTCGATGCCAACGGTTTGGTCGATCGGGGAGTGCAAGATCATCAGCGGCTTGCGCAGCCGGCGCAGGTATTCCTCTGGGTTGGTATCCGCCAAGTCTTCGAGGAAGTGGCGGGAGATGGTCAGCGCGCGACCGCCGAGGATGACCTCGACCTCGCCGTTTGCGTCGACCTCACCAATCTTGTCGGCGTAGTGCAAAACAGAGTGGGCAGGATCAAATGGTGCGCCAATGGTTGCTACTGCCTTGAGCGAGCGAATACCGCTTGCCGCTGCCAGGGAGGCGGCGCCGCCCAAGGAGTGGCCCATCAGAAGCTGCGGAGCGGAGTAGTTTTCAGCCAGCCAGTTTGCTGCAGCCTGAATATCAGCAACATTTTGGCTGAAGTTGGTCTCACCGAAGTTGCCCTCGGACTGGCCGAGGCCCGGGAAATCGAAGCGCAGGGTGGCTACGCCGAAATTGGTGAGCTGCTTAGATACGCGAGCTGCACCGGGAGTGTGGCGCGATCCAGCAAAGCAGTGCGCGAAGATCGCAAAGGCTTGTGGCGCGGAGTCAGGAAAGTCAATGGTACCCGCCATCATGGTTCCAGTGGAGGACGGGAGCTTCACGTTCACAGATTGCATAAAGACTAGGATATAGAGCCGTCTCTACATAGGCCACAGAGGGTTAGCTAGAGTCGGTAGAGTTAAAGATTTACTTAAGAAGCATTCAACAGTAACGGAGACGAACATGGGTGCATTTGGCTGGTTTTGGAAGGCCATGGGTGCGCAGAGCGAGCGGAACGATAAAAAGTCGAAAGCCATCGTGGATAGCTCCGGTGCTGCGACCCAGGAGCTATCCGCGCTTGACGACGCCGCCGTGGCACAAGCCGCCCGCGACTCTGTGCGTGAGGGTGAAATCGCAGATAAAGCGCGATTTTTGGCAGCCCTTGCCGTGGCCAGCGAGCGTACGCTTGGCATGCAACCTTTCCACGTTCAGTCCCAAGCGGTGTTGCGCCTGCTTTCCGGAGACGTCATCCAGATGGCCACTGGTGAGGGCAAGACCCTCGTCGGAGCCATGGCCGCAACCGGCTTCGCATTGACCGGTAAGCGCGTCCACCTTGTGACGGTAAACAATTACTTGGCCGATCGGGATGCTGAATGGATGCGCCCGCTAGTCGAATTTTTTGGCCTCACCGTAGACTCCGTGACGGAGAAGAAGGACGCCGCGCAGCGTCGCAAAGCGTATTCCTGCGACATTATTTATGCCCCAGTCAATGAGCTCGGCTTCGACGTGCTGCGCGATAACCAGATCACTAGTCGCGAGCAGACCGTGCAGGCGCGAGCCGACGTCGCTTTGGTAGACGAGGCTGACTCTGTTTTGGTCGACGAGGCTCTGGTTCCGTTGGTACTGGCAGGAAACCGTCCAGGGGAGGCTCCCACGGGTCACATCACCAATGTGGTTTCGCGACTTCGTGAGGACTTGGACTACGTCATCGCCGAAGATGGCCGTACCGTTGCTTTGACCGATGATGGCGCGGCACGCGTCGAGCGCGAGTTGGGCATTGACTCGCTGTATTCCGAGGACAACATCGGAACGATTCTGGTCAAGGTGAATCTGGCTTTGCACGCCAAGGCCTTGCTGATTCGCGATATCCACTACATCGTTGTAGATGGCAAGTTGCAGCTAATCGACGCCTCCCGCGGCCGCGTTGCTGACTTGCAGCGCTGGCCGGACGGCCTGCAGGCTGCGGTGGAAGCTAAGGAAGGCCTTGAAGTCTCCGAGGGTGGCCGCATCCTCGACACGATCACTCTGCAGGAGCTGATGCGCCGTTACCCGACGGTGTGCGGAATGACCGGCACCGCGGTTGAGGCGACTGACCAGTTGCGTCAGTTCTATGATCTGCGCGTTTCTGTAATCGAGCGCAATAAACAACTGCAGCGTTTCGACGAGGCCGACCGCATTTATGCCACGGTCGAGGAGAAATCGAAGGCTATTGTCGACGAAATCGTGGCCCTTAACGCTACTGGCCAGCCGGTTCTCGTGGGCACGCACGATGTCGCGGAGTCGGAGGATTTAGCCGAGGCACTTCGCGAACGCGGCGTCGAAGTCAGCGTGCTCAATGCCAAGAACGATGCTGAGGAAGCTCGCATCGTCGCCGAAGCCGGCGATATCGCACGCGTGACCGTCTCGACGCAGATGGCCGGCCGCGGTACAGACATCAAGCTGGGCGGCGCTACTGAGGCTGACCGCGAGCAGGTCGCGCAGCTGGGCGGTCTCGCCGTCATCGGTACTTCGCGCCATCGCACCTCCCGCCTGGATAATCAGCTGCGCGGGCGTGCTGGACGCCAAGGAGACCCGGGCCTGTCGCTCTTCTTCGTGTCTTTGGAAGACGACGTCGTCAAGCAAGGCGGGGAGGACGAAGCCCTCTCGGCGCAGCCGGACGAAACTGGCCGTATTGAATCCAAACGCCTGGCAGACTTCGTGGCGCATTGTCAGCGCGTAACCGAAGGCCAGCTGCTGGAAATTCACGCGCAGACTTGGAAGTACAACCAGCTGTTGGCGGATCAACGCGTTATCATCGATGAACGCCGAGCGAAGCTGCTCGACACCGCAAAAGCCTGGGAGGAATTAGCTGAGCGCGCTCCCGAACGTGCCGCGGAGCTTGCCGAACTTCCCGCAGAGGTAAAGGAAAAAGCCGCTCGGGAAATCATGCTCTACCATCTCGACCTAGCGTGGGCCGACCACCTAGAGCTGATGGACGATGTCCGTGAGTCGATTCACCTGCGCGCGATTGCCCGTGAGACACCGATCGACGAATATCACCGTATTGCGGTCCGCGAGTTCAAGGATTTGGCGCAACGTGCCGTGGAGGAGTCGGTGGCTACCTTCAAGTCGGTGGACATTGATGAAAAAGGTGCTCACCTGGAAGATTCGGGGCTTGCCCGCCCGAGTGCCACCTGGACGTATATGGTCTCCGATAATCCCTTGTCTGGCGGAGGAAATTCCGTACTTAAAGGAATCGGTAATATCTTCCGTTAAAGTAATTTATGAAACAAATCTGGTGAGGATGCTCGCGGAAGCGGGCGAATCGCTAATATGGAATAAGTCAACACTAATCCGACACTTCGGAGGTAAAAATGAGCGAGCATACCGGTACGCCGGAACCGCAGGTAGAAACCACTTCTGTATTCCGTGCAGACCTTCTCAAGGAGATGGAAAACGGCGCTGCCGCCGGTAATGACACCTCCGTTGCAGGTGCGGAAAACCTTTCCGAGGGCCAAGCCCTCCTCGTTGTAAAGCGTGGTCCGAATGCAGGTGCCCGCTTCTTGTTGGACCGCCCAACCACCACCGCGGGCCGTCATCCAGAGGCAGACATCTTTTTGGATGATGTCACCGTTTCCCGTCGCCACGCTGAGTTCCGCGTGAACGAGGGCGAGTTTGAGGTCGTCGATGTCGGATCCCTGAACGGCACCTACGTCAACCGCGAGCCGCGTAACTCCCAGGTTCTTCACGTGGGTGACGAGATCCAGATCGGCAAGTTCCGTCTGGTCTTCATCGCCAATCAATAAACACGTTTCGAGTCTTTAGAGAAATTCAAGAGAAGTATAGTGAGCGCAGCACAGTCTAACGCCGCGGCCCTGCGGAAAGGGACCGCTAAGGCCAAAAAAGCTAAGACCATGTCGATCGGCGTCGTCCTGGAACATCTGAATCAGCAGTTCCCAGACGTCACCGTGTCGAAGATTCGATTCCTCGAGTCTGAAGGTCTAATCACGCCGCAGCGTACTGCCTCCGGTTACCGTCGTTTCACTCAGGAAGACGTTGATCGCCTTCTCTACATTCTCACCTCTCAGCGTGACAACTACACCCCGCTGAAGGTCATCCGTGAGCAGCTGGAAGCTATGGATTCCGGCCAGGTCACTGCAATCGTTTCTGCTGGCAAGGCAGAAACGTTGCTGAGCCCGGACCAGTTCCGTGCTCCGGTTGTTACGCGTCTTACTGACGCAGAGGTTGCTGATCAGGCAGGCTCCACTGAGGTGGAGGTTGCCGGCCTAGTCAAGATTGGCCTGATTACCCCGGACGCATCGGGGTTCTTCGATGCGGATGACGTCTCCGTAGTATCTGCCGCAGTAGCTCTTAAGGCATTCGGTTTTGAAGAGCGTCAGCTGAAGTCGCTGCGCAACAATGCCCGCCGCCAAGCAGATCTCATCGCGCAGGTTGCCTCCCCGGTGGCCAACTCCAACTCGGATACTGCCGTGCAGAAGGCCGAGGAATTGTCACAGCAGATGACCGCTTTGGTTGTCTCGCTGCACGCGACCATGGTCAAGACTGACCTGCGTCACGAATACAACTCCTAGATTTCCCGATTTCGCCGCTAGTGCCTGGTGCTAGCGGCCCACATAAAGCTCTCCGTCACCACGCGGCGGGCAAATGTGGGAGAGTGGAGAGCATGGGAAAAATTAGTCTTGAGTTCCACGGCATTCACGTTATGGAGCCGGAAAGCGAACTATGCGCTCTTATGCGCTGGGTAGAAGGAAATCGCATCCTCCCCGTTTGGCTCTCGCAACTAGAAGGCGCGCGCGTTATGCAGCGCCTCGACGGTTATAGCGAAACCCGCCCCACCACACACGACCTTCTCATCGAGCTCATTGAGCAACTCGGTGGCGTGGGCTCCATTGAGATCGTTAACTATTACGAAGGCACCTTTATGGTCGACATCGTCGATGCGGCGGGTGAGGCGCACGACGCAAAGCTTAGCGATGCTCTGGTGGTTTCGGAACACTTCAATGTACCAATCACTGTAGAAAAAGAGCTGTTGTCTAAAGTGGCCGTCTTTGTCTCGGATGACGATATGGATGCTTACTTTGATTTCCATTTCGATCCGCCCGCCGACGATGCTGGTGAGGAAGTGGCGAAAACGTCCAGCTCAGATAGCTCCGCTTCGGGTAACCCGCAGGCAGATGCTGATTTCGAGGCGATGATGCGCTCGTTGGGCGTCTCTGAAGAGGACTTTTTTGAAACGGAAGATAAAAAAGATTCTAATGACACGCGTGTGACTAATGATGACAATGGGGACGAAGAAGTCTAAAGTAAAGCTAGAGAGTTTGGCCAAGCTTTAGCCTCTAGCCTTGACGGGGTTAGGGGCGTGGCCTTTAATTAAGCCCTAGAGGCTTCCAACAAACCCCATTGGAGTAATTACGTGAGCATCAACGAGAACCTAGACGAGTACAACGCCTCCCACGGAGCAGGCGAGGGCTACGTGCAAGAGTCGCTCTTCGACGTCGGACCGGACGAGGAGCTCGGCTACCGTGTGCCAATTGCCTGCCAGGTAGCCGGCATTACCTATCGTCAGTTGGATTACTGGGCACGCACCAACCTTGTCAACCCGTCCATTCGCAATGCACGTGGCTCCGGCTCCCAGCGTCTGTACTCCTTCAAGGACGTTCTGGTTCTCAAGATTGTCAAGCGTCTGCTCGATACCGGTATTTCCTTGCAGAACATTCGCCTGGCAGTTGAGTCCCTGCGTGACCGTGGCGTTAACGACCTTGCAGAGCTGACCCTCGTCTCCGACGGAACCACTGTTTACGAGTGCCGCTCCAACGATGAGGTCATTGACCTTTTGGCAGGCGGCCAGGGCGTTTTCGGCATCGCGGTCCCGGGCATCCTGAAGGAGCTTTCCGGCACTATCTCTTCCTTCCCGGCAGAGCGCCTGGACGAATTCAAGGACGAGACCGTCATTGGTATCGACGAGCTGGCTGCACGCCGCAACCGTAAGTCCTCCTAGGTCCTAGGCCGCGTAAAGCGGCCTTGCTCCCGTGGGAACCCGCGGGTCAGCTTCAAAACGCTTACAGTCCCCAGCTCGAGCTCACGTGAGTTGGGGACTGTAAGCGTTTTAGCGTTTTCTCATATCTGTAGAACGTGCCGTTTCGGCGTAGTTGGTAGGGGCAATCCGCGTAGTTGGTCGGGGTTTTCCGGATAGATGGTAGGGCTCTCTGTTTTCGGTCATTGTATAGGTGGCGTTGGCACAACTTGTGCCGGCGCGTCATCACCTTTCATGACCTTAAGGAGGGCCTTTCATGGCCAACTTCAAAGACATCATGGCGATGTGTTTGGACGGGGGAAGCTATGCTGCCATCTCTGCGGCGTTGGGATGTTCCAACCGGGATATTGCCAAAACCAAGACACTGATTGCGGACCTGAGCATCACCAAGGAGTCGTTTGCTCAGCTGGATCCATCATTCTTCGACGAGCACTTCAGCGACCATCGCGGGGCCCGTCGCAAGCGCTACGACCAGCCAGACTTCGAAAAGCTCGCCAAGCGACTAGCCAATAACAAGCACTTGACCCGCCACAAGCTCTGGCTGGACTACGTTGCTGCACCTGTCGGTGAAGGCGAGTCGAAGTATCAGTACTCCCAGTTTTGCGAACGCCTGCGCACCCACATCCGCACCACTGGAATGACCTCGATTATCGAACACGAGCCAGGCCAGGAACTCTATGTCGACTGAGCCGGCGACAAGGTTTCCATCATTGACAAGGCCATCGGTGAAGTCGGCATGAAAGCCAGCTTATTCGTGGCCATCTGCCCCTATTCTTCACTGTTGTTTGTGACAGCAACAGCTAACGAGAAGATGGACAACTGGATTTCCTGCCATGTGAAAGCCTTAGACTACCTCGGTAAATGCCCTGGCATCATCGTTCCTGACAACGCACCGACCGCGACTTATCGGCCGGTGAAGAACAAGCCCGGCCGGCGCATTCAACAACGCTACGCGGACTTCGCCGACTACTACGACATCCTGCTCGTACCGGCCCGACCTGGAAAACCTCGGGATAAGGCCGCTGTGGAACGCGCCGTCCAACTCGTCTACTCGCGCATCCTCGGCTACTTCGATGGGATCACCTTCTACAGTCTTGATGAACTCAATGAGGCTATCGCCCAGCGCGTCGACGACATCAACATGAATATGCCTAGGCCCGATGGGATAACCCGTAAAGAGTTGTTTGATGCTGATGAAGCGCCCATGATGCGTGACTTACCAGATACCCCGTTTACGGAAGTGTCCTGGCGAAACGTCAAAGTCGACCGTAACTGGCACATCTGCTGCGACTACCAGTACTACTCAGTGCCGTTCCAATACATCGGCAAAACCCTGCGGGCACGGCTGACCAACAGCCTGGTGAGCATCTTCGACGGCGACGACCTAGTCGCAGAGCACTCACGTATGCACGGGTTCAAGTACCGCTATTGCACTGACCCAGCCCATACCCCGGATAAGGACATTGCCGGGGTCAAACCTCTTACCCGTGACGAGCTGCTTGCTCGAGCATCATCATTTGGGCCGGCAACGGCCAAGGTCGTCTCCTCAATTTTGGAACGCAACGCCAAAGCCGTACCCCGCGGGCTACACACTGCCCGCAACGTGCTCGTCAAGCTGGGCAACAAGCACAACAAGACCACGCTTGAGCCTGCCTGCCAGCAAGTCATTGACCATAGCCTGGCACCCAACATGCAGGTCATCGCGCGGATTCAGGCCGACATCGCCCGCAACGGTCACACCCTCAACCAAACGCCAGCCGTCCAGGCCGATCACGCCCAGTCGCGCATTGTGGATATCACCGCAATCCCTGATGCAGTATTCCTGCGCCCAGCCAGCCACTACGACATCCCGAAGAAGGAGGCCTAGACCATCATGACCACCATCAACCTTGACGATGACATCCGAGCTACACTGCGTAAACTGCGTCTTTCCACCTTCGCTGATATCTTTTTCGACCTAGTCGCCGCCGATGACGCCAACACCGCTCTACCGGAGGAAATCTTCCTCAAAGCCGTGGAAGAAACCGCGGCCAAGCGCCGGCAAACCAACATCGCAAAAGCCATCACCCAGGCGAAATTCCGCTATCCGGGAGCAACACTCGCCGAGCTGATCAACCCAGATGAACGAGGGTTGAATCTACGCCAGCTCAAACGACTAGCCGCAACACCCTGGCGCGACGAACCTTCCAATGTGCACGTCCTAGCGCCCACCGGTGCGGGTAAAACCTACATCGCCTGCGCTATCGGTATTGCTGCTTGCCAGGCTGAATACAGTGTCGCGTACTACCGGCTGGATCAGCTCGTCGATGAATTAGGGGCCTTCCTGCCAGCAGATGAACGCTATGTAGCTAAAATGCGCAAGCTACAAAACATTGATGTACTCATCCTCGATGATTTCCTGACCATAGGAATCAACCAGCGCGGACAAGAAGACCTAACCAAGATCATATTCGACCGCGACGGCAGACTGCCGACCATCATCGTCTCCCAGACAACCGCCGCCTACTGGGTGAAGAAACTACCCGACCCCATCGGCGCGGACTCACTGGTCAGCAGACTCAATGCCGGACAGCGCATCGAACTCGGCGACTACGACATGCGCCAACACCTGGCAAGCGCCACATATGGCGCCAACGAGTAGTCGATCGGATTAGAAGCCCGGCCGCTGGCCCCAACAGGGCCAGCGGCCCGGCCCTACCACCTAGTCGGAATCCAGCCCTACCACCGTTCCGCAACACCCCTACCAACAAGCCGCTCTCAGCAGAACGGGCTAGTAAGGCACTAGCTCTAGGTGCACCGCAGCCGGATCTCTAAATGGTGAGGACGCGACGTAAAAGCTGTGCTTGATGTATAGCGATGATGTTGGTGTTACGCGACCTCACCATCTGATCCTCACCATTTGGACTTCACCATTTGGACCTCACCATTTGCAGCGAAAGACGGAGACGCTACGGGGGGAGGCCCCGAGGTGGCGTAAGGCCAGCAACGGCGATTAAACTCCTGCGGCTTGATTTAGGGCTTTCTCGAGGGCGGACTGGTCGGCAGGGTCGGTGACTTCGGTGAAGGAATCGGCGGCGTCGTCAAGCACTGCGTCTTTTTCCCCGGGGCCAATATGCACGACGGAAAGCGAGACGTTGTCGCTCTTGGCATCGGCGAGAGCTTGCTGGAAAGTTGGATCATCCATGTCTTGGGCCGTACCGGTGGTAACGAGCAGAACCTTGGCCTTTTGCTCGGTGCCTGCGGCTTGGTCGGCTGCGTTTGCCACCGCTGCGGTCACGGCGCTGCGGGTCTGCGGAACGCCGCCGGTTCCAAACTGCTGCAGGGCAAAGGCCACTGGGGCGGCCTCCCCATAGCCGATATTCTGGCGGTAGCCCACCGTCGCGGTCTCAGACAGTGGGGAAGAATAGTTCCACAGGCCTACCAAACCAGACTTTTCGCCAAGCGCGTTGGCGGTGTTGCCCAAGGCCTGCGTTACCTGGTTGAAATACGGTGCCAGACCCTCGGAGGTATCGAGGAGAACCAGGGTATTTTCGGCGAACGTGGCAGGCTTATTTTCCTCTGGTTGCTTCTCCGCGGAAGAAGGAGCGCTTTCTGAAGACTCAGGCGCAGAGCTTGCGGCGGCGCTGCTTTCTGCTTGCTCATCGCGCGCGGCAGCATCAGAAATTGCTGCGCCTGATTCCTCGGCTGGCTCTACTGCGGAAGACGCTGCTGCAGTGGCGGTCGAGGCGTCATCGTTGCCGCGGAAAAGGAAATAGGCGCCGACGGCGAGTGCGAGGATCAACGCTGCAAGGAGGGCCAATACCCAGCCTGCCACTGCGAATGTGTTTTTGCCGTTGGAATGTCTTGCCACGAAAGTTCCTTCCACACTGGGGCGGTAATAGCCGTTCTCACAACCGGATATCGAGCCTTAAGGAGGCCACATTAACGGTTGCTAATTGTAGCCGCCATGGCTTCGTCAACAATGGCGACAAGCCGTTGACGCAATGGTTTGGCTTTCTGGGCTAGCCCGCGCTGGCGCTCCACATATTCCGCCTTGCCGGCCGCGGTCTCGATTGGGACCACGCCGAAGCCCCAGCCACGGCAATCATAAGGTGAGGCCTCCATGTCGAGTGTTCTGGCTTCGATGGCAAGTTCCAGCGTTTCGATGAACAGTTCGCCTGGAACCAGCGGGCCGAGTTTCCAGGCCCACTTGTAAAGGTCCATCGTGGCGTGGACGCAGCCGGCCTGGTCGCTGTCTGGTTGGCCCTCACGGGTCAAGACCGTGAGGTTGAGCGGGCGCGCAGGCTCCGTGAAAAATCGGAAAGCATCATAGTGCGTGCAGCGAATGCGATGGGATTCCACTACCTCGTTGGTGCGTTCGGCACCAAGGCGTAGCGGCAGGTTATGGCGCGGTGAGTCCGTCTTGTAGACCATGGCCCACTCATGTAGCCCGAAGCAATCGAACTGAGCCGGATTCGTGGTTGTTTTAGCCATCAGGTTGCGGATATAAGTGATGGAATCGCCCCGCCGTGCCCAGAAGTTTCCCAGGTCAAGGGTTACGCCTTGCTCTGTGCGATGGTAGTCGCGCCATTCCTCATGCGGGATCGTGCCCGGCGTGCCGGCGAGCGTGACGTTAAAGCCAGGGTGCCAACGGCGCAAATGCGAGGGACGCACCGGATAGTACTCGAAGAGGAAGTCATAAACCGGGTGATAGTCACCGGGATGGCGGAACTGGGCTAGCAGCTCGTTGGCGCGGGAGACGTGGGCGTCATGCCGTGTCCGCCACTCCTGCTCAGTCAGCAGCATTAGCGCTGACCACCACCTCGGCGGCGAGAGCCACCTGGCTTTCCGTTGCGGGAGCGGTAGCCCTTGCCGTTGCTCGAGGCTCTGCGGTCTGTAGAGTTGCGGCCCGAGCCCTTCTTCGGCTGATTAGGCTTACCCTGCGAGCCTTTCCGGGATCCAACCGGCTTTTTCTTCCCGCCTTGCTGGGAAGATGCATTCTGATTCGGTGGAGGAAGGGGGCTACCGCTTGGCTTACGCGCGCCGGTGATCTTGGCTAGCTCTGGGGCACCGGCGGGGGTGGGGCGATCGCTGAGATCGAGTTCTGCTGCCGCAACGCCGGCCTTCTTGATGAGCTTGGCAACTTCCTCACGCTGTTGGTCCATAACTAGTGTCACCACGGCACCTGATTCGCCGCCGCGCGCGGTACGGCCAGCACGGTGCAGATAAGCCTTGTGCTCAGCTGGTGGGTCAACGTGGACGACAAGGGAAACGTTCGCGATGTCGATGCCTCGGGCAGCGATATCGGTAGCCACGAGCACCGGCACGGATCCGTCGGCGAAGCCCTCAATCGCCTTGGTGCGTGCACCCTGGCCCTTATCGCCGTGCAGTGGAAATGCATTGATGCCCACACGGCGCAGCTTCTTGGCTTGGCGGTCGACGCCATGCTTGGTGCGCATGAACATGATCGTCTTGCCCTCACGTGCGGCGATTCGCACGACGACGTCGTTTCGCGCGTCGCGGTCGCCCACGAATACCAGGTGGTGTTCCATCGTGTCCACGGCAGCCTCAACAGGCGCAGTGGAGTGTGTTACTGGGGAGTGCATGAACTGGCGCACCAGCTTGTCCACGTCTCCGTCCAGCGTGGCAGAAAACAGCAAGCGCTGGCCGTCGGCAGGCGTGAGCTTTAAAAGCTTGCGCACCTGCGGCAGGAAGCCCATGTCCGCCATGTGGTCAGCCTCATCGAGCGCTGTGATGGAGACGTCCTCCAAGGAGAGCTTGCCCTGGTTGATGAGGTCCTGTGCACGGCCCGGCGTGGCAACCAAAAGGTCGACGGGACGTGCCAGAGAACGGATGTGATGATTGATGTTCACGCCGCCGACCACGGAAAGCACGCGCAGGCCCAAGGCATTAGCTGGGTCGTTGAGGCGCTCGTGGATCTGGGTGGCAAGCTCGCGGGTGGGCGCGAGCACTAAGCCGCGTGGCCGGGCAGGCTTCGAGGCGCCGGATTGAGCCAGGCGCGCGAGCATCGGCAGACCAAAGGTGAAGGTTTTGCCGGAGCCTGTCGGGCCGCGGCCAAGCACGTCCTTGCCAGCGAGCGCGTCAGGGATAGCCGCCTGCTGGATGGGAAATGGTTCGGTGATGCCCTGTTTGTTGAGGACACACACGATTTCTTGCGGTAAGCCGAGTTCGGCGAAAGTAGTCATTGCCTTAAATCTTAGTGGCCAACGCTTCTTAGACCGCAATCCAGGCAAAGCAAAAGCGCTAGGCATCCTCCGCTGAAGAAGAGAACCTAGCGCCTTGAAAGAAGGCTGAAAAAGCCTTTTTACATCTCAGTCAGGCTGCGGTCGCCGGACCACTCGATGTGGAAGGTGCCTTCCTTGTCCACGCGCTTGAAGGTGTGCGCACCGAAGAAGTCACGCTGACCCTGAATCAGCGCAGCCGGCAGACGCTCAGCGCGTAGGCTGTCGTAGTAGGACAGGGAAGAGGCGAATACCGGCACCGGCAGACCCATCTGGGTTGCGGCAACGACAACGCGACGCCACGGAGCGATGAGTTCGGCGAGCTCGCCCTTGAAGTATGGGTCGAGGATGAGAGCAGGCAGCTGCGGGTTGGTGTCATAAGCCTCGCGGATGCGATCCAGGAACTTCGCGCGGATGATGCAGCCGCCGCGCCAGATGGTGGCAAGATCGCGTGGGTCAACGTCCCAACCGAACTGCTCGGAGCCAGCCTTGATCTCATCGAAGCCCTGCGAGTACGCGATGAGCTTGGAGGCGTAAAGGGCACGGCGTACGTCCTCGATGAACGCCTGCTTGTCGACATCCGAGGGGATGAGGCCTGCTGGCAGCTCACCGTCTTGCGCAGCTGCGCGCTGAGTAGCAGAAGAAGACAGTGCGCGGGCGAAGACTGCCTCTGCGATGGCGGTGACTGGTACGCCGAGCTCTAGGCCGTTGATGGCGGTCCAGCGGCCAGTGCCCTTTTGGCCGGCGGCGTCCAGGATGACGTCGACAAGCGGCTTGCCCGTTTCTGGATCGTTCTGTGCGAGTACCTCAGCGGTGATCTCAATCAGGTAGGAATCGAGGTCGCCGGAGTTCCATTCCTTGAATACCTCAGCGATTTCTGCCGGCTCCAAGCCCGCGCCGTAGCGCAGCAGCTGGTATGCCTCGCCGATGACTTGCATGTCGGCGTACTCGATGCCGTTGTGGACCATCTTGACGAAGTGGCCAGCACCATCCGGGCCGATGTGGGTAACGCACGGGGTGCCGTCGACTTCAGCGGCGATGGACTCGAGAATTGGGCCCAGAGTCTCCCAAGATTCAGCCGGACCACCCGGCATAATGGAAGGACCGTTGAGAGCGCCCTCTTCGCCGCCGGAGATGCCCGCGCCGACGAAGTGCTTGCCCTTGGCAGCTACTTCCTTCTCACGGCGCATTGTGTCCGTGTAGAGGGCGTTGCCGCCGTCAATGATGATGTCGCCTTCATCCATGGCTTCTGCCAGCTGGTCGATGACTGCATCGGTAGCCTTGCCCGCCTGAACCATGATGATGGCCTTGCGTGGGCGCTCGAGAGAAGCGACGAAGTCCTCGATGGTCTCGGAAGGGATAAAGTTGCCTTCAGAACCGTGCTCTTCGATGAGCTTGTGGGTCTTTTCCGGGCTGCGGTTGTAGACGGCTACGGTGTTGCCGTTGTGGGCAAAGTTGCGGGCCAAGTTGGAGCCCATAACAGCCAAGCCGACAACGCCGATGTGGGCGAGTTCAGTCTTTTCAGTCATGGGCTCTATCCTACGTCAGAGTTTGCAGCTACTCTGTCATGGCATGAGCCAAGAAAACCCAGACAAGTTTGAACTCATGGCGAAAATGGTCGCCACCGTCCAAGAACGCCCGCTTTCCGCCGAGGAACTCGCGATTTTCAACGCCCACAACCACGGCTTTGGCGAGCTGCTCGGCCTGGATTTTACTTTTGTCTCGAAGGACGAAGTACGTGCCCAGCTTGAGGTCAAGCCTGAGCACCACCAGCCGTGGGGCGTTGCCAACGGCGGCCTTTATTGCTCCATCGCGGAATCCGTGGGCTCCATTGCATCCTTCGTTGCAGCGGCTGCACCGGTCGTTGGAATCAACAACAATACTGACTTCATCCGCTCAGTGTCTGACGGAATTCTGGAAGCAGTGGCAACACCAGTACAGCTGGGTCGGCGCACTCACATCTGGTGCATTGAGATGCGCCAAGCCGGCAAACTCATTGCGCGCACGAACCTGCGCACGATGGTCAACCCATAGTGCTGCGGACCCTAGGGAATGCTGTGTACTCCCTAGGGCGTTTGTTTCAGCCCTAGAGCCAGTGGTTGCGTCGGAACCACCACCACATGACCGCGACCACGAGCACCATGACGCCTAGCGCCATGAAGTAGCCGCCGCCCCAGTGCAGTTCCGGCATGACATCGAAGTTCATGCCGTAGATGCCGGCGACCAGGGTAGGGGCAGCCCACATGCCGACCACCGCGGAGATGGTGCGCATGTCGCTGTTTTGCTGCATGGTCACCTTGGCAACGGAGGCGTCGATAAGCGAGGTTAAGCGCTCGTCGAAGCCCGCAACCTGGTCCTTGACCACAAGCTCGTGGTCGTTGACGTCGCGCAGGTAGGAACGGATCTGCTTGGAGATGAGATCCTTGTGATCATTGGTCATGGCCTTTAGCGCTACCGAAAGCGGGTCAATGGCGTGCTTCATCTCCAAGATCTCACGCTTAAACATGTAGATCCTGTCGATGTTGAACTTGGTCTGTGGGGTAAAGACCTCTTCCTCGATCTCATCGATCTCTATTGCGATGAGGCGAACGATCTCGGAGTAGCGGTCCACCAGCATATCCAGAATCTTCCAGGCCATGGCTACCGGGCCGAGCTCAACCAAGTCCTGCTCGTCCTGCACGGTGTAGGCGAGATTGGGCAGCTTAGCCGAGTGGCGCACCGTAATGATGAAGTTGTTGCCCAAAATCATCTGGACCTCACCAGTGGAGATGATCTGGCGCTTATCGGCAACCTCATCATGGTCGCGGTAGTTAACCGAGCGTGCGACGACGAAGAGCTGGTCATCATAGCGCTCCAGCTTGGGACGCTGGTGCGCCTGAACGGCGTCTTCCACAATCAGCTCGTGAATACCGAACTCGGAAGCGACCTTCGTCATCTGGGATTCATAAGGCTCATGCAGACCCACCCAAACGAATCCGCGGCCATATTCCTCGACGGTCCGGAGTGCGGAGTGAGGGGTGAACTCGCCCGGTAGTGCCTCGCCGTCGACGAAGACACGGCAGTGTTCTATCGCGCGCTCAGCTGGAACGGAGAAGGTGCGGGAGGAACTAGGAGGATCGTTTCTCTTGCGTGGCCTAAAGGGCGACGGGACAGACGGCATCGTTTCAGCCTCCTTCACTTCTATAACGTTTGCGCGCCAAAACAGGTTCGGCAGGCAGTTTTACTTAGCGGCTAAATCCTACACTGCTTAGGGCATATACTAGTTTTCATGCCTACCTGGAAAGAAGTAACCGCAGCTAACCCCGCGCACTCGGAGAATTTCGCACGCAAATGGAAGATGCTTGCTGCGCAGGGCAAAGACATCCACGGTGAAGCACGGCTTGCCGACGCCATGGTGGAACGCGGCTCTCGCATCCTCGACGCCGGCTGTGGCACGGGCCGCCTAGGCGGCGAGTTGGTGAGCCGCGGCCACACGGTGGTGGGCGTCGACGTGGACCCGATCCTGATTTCGCATGCCGAGCATGACTTTCCGGATGGCCAGTGGGTAGTCGGCGACTTGTCTGAAGACGAGATTCCCGAAGGCGACTTCGACCTAGCGGTATCTGCAGGTAACGTCATGACCTTCCTGGCAGTAGATGGCCGTGAGGCAGCCCTGCGCAATATCTACAACTCGCTGCATTCCGACGGCCGTTTTGTCGTCGGTTTTGGTGAGGGCCGCGGCTGGGCATTCGATGACTTCCTGACCTTAGCTAAGGAGGTGGGCTTCCGCGTTGATTTCCTTTTCTCCTCGTGGGATATGAAGGTCTTCAAGGAAAGCTCCACCTTCCTGGTGGCGGTTCTCACGCGCCCGGGCGCTGACCTTCTCTAAACGCGCTTGAGTAGCTGATACGAGCTGCTATGAAAGCCCTGCGAGGCGTCGCAGCATATGGCCATGGTCCACCGGGCCGTGGCCTTTTCCTACGTTTAGGGCATCCGCATTGGCAATCGCCTCGTGCAGCCAGGTGGTGGACCATTCCAGAGCCTCTGCTAGATCTTCGCCGGCGCCCAATCGTGCTGCCAGTGCCGAAGACAGTGAGCAGCCGGTGCCGTGGGTGTTCTTGGTCTCTACGCGCGGGCTCGATACCTGCACTAAGACGCCGTCCGCGCTTACAGCAGCGTTTCCTGCATCGCCGGATGGCAGGTGGCCGCCTTTGACGATGACGGCAGTGCCGGTATCAGCAGCCCAGCGCTGGGCGATGACCGTAGCCTCCTCGAAGGTCTGGGCCTGCGGAGTATCTGTGAGCACCGCGAGCTCCTTCAAGTTCGGCGTAATCACGGTGGCCTTGCTGCACAGCTGCCGCACTGCGGCCTCAGCTTGCTCGTCCAAGAGGCGATCGCCACTCGTTGCGACCATGACTGGGTCGAGAACAACCGGCGTGGAAGGTGCTAGCTGGTCTAGAAACTTTTCCACGGAGGCGGTGATATCTGCATTGCCGAGCATGCCGATCTTGACGGCGTCAACCGTGACGTCGTCAAGCACTGCGTCCAACTGGGCCTGTAGGAACTCCAGCGGCGGCGTGTGCACCGAGCGCACGCCCTGCGTATTTTGCGCCACCAGCGCCGTTACCACGGACATGCCATAAGCACCCGCAGCCATAAACGCCTTCAAGTCCGCTTGGACGCCGGCGCCGCCTGTCGGATCGGTGCCCGCAATGGTCAATACGCGCGGCAAACTACCCCGTGGATGAGAATTCTCCACAACTATCCCTTCGCTAGTGCTAACTAAGTGCAGGTTCTAAGGGTCTAATCTCAGCCGCAGGCCTGCGGCACCCCTTGTTGTAGAAGTGAGATTAACAAAGACTGGGAGTGCACGAAGGCGGTTTGCCTAGCTTATCGGCAGGTAGTGCGTTGGAGGCCCCGTCTATTATCACGCAATGTTGCGGAGTTCAGATGCATCGACAAAAGAAGAGTCCAGCTCCCACGGCGTTGTGGGAGCTGGACAATGCATCAACCTAATGCGGACTATGCCCTAGTATTCGGTACTGCAACGTCAGAGATTTTTTGAACAATGACTTTCTGGCCCTTGAATTTGCCGCTCTTCATGATAGCTACGCCATGGCCTGCGTGCTTGGCATCGTCAGCGCGCATGTTGGCGCGGTGGCCGCTGGAATTGTGCCAGCTGTTCCAGACGGCTTCGGACACATCATTGGTCATGATGATCGCAATGTTTTCGCGTTCATTGAACTTAGGGTCGTGGTAGAACTGGCCGGTCTCAGCAAGATAGTTTGCCCACTCCTGAGCGCGCTGATCCATCGTGCTGGAGCGCTGTACCGCCTCCAAACCATACTTTGCGCGGTACTTGTTGAGCTCGTTGAAGACGCGGGTTTGATCTGCAGCCACGTTGAAGTTTCCGTTGCTAGGGCTCGTAACCGAGGGATTGCCCGGCTGCGGTGCATTGGAGCTAGAGCCCACTGAACCGCCGGTGAAAATACCGACGAGAGTCAGGATGAGAGTGAGAAGGCCGGCCAGAATCTGCGGGACCATGTTGAGCAAGGAAGTAGGCATAGAGAACCGTCCTTGTAAGGAGAGAAGGGGTAGATACATTTCTCATATAACCACCCGTCACGCGTCTTCGGACGTGGTTCCGCAGAAACGAGATCAAGGACACAAAATCCCCCGCACACCAGGTGGTTTGGTGGTTGTGCGGGGGATAGCTGCAACAGTTAGAACAGCGACTATTTGGGCCTACTTGTTCTTGTTGATGAAGTTGCGAGCGATGCGCTGCTGCTCGGTGATTTCGAGGTTGCCGCGGTCGCGGGAGATCATGTTCTGGATCCAGTTCACCGCGACGGTGGTGCGGTTGCGGAAGCCAAGGACGTACATGATGTGCAGTCCCATCCAGGAAACCCAAGCCGGGAAGCCATCGAACTCGGTCTTGCCCATCTTCACAACCGCGTTGAAGCGGGAGATGACGGCCATGGAGCCCTTGTCGAAGTACTCGAATGCCTCGCGCTCGTTGGCGGTGGACTCCTCGTCGACCTTTGCCTTGATGAGCTTGGCCACGTGTGCGCCACCCTGGATCGCAACCTGTGCCACGCCAGGCAGGCGGTTCAGGGAGATCATGTCGCCGACCATGTAGACGTTGGAGTGCTGGCCCACGGTCAGATCATCATTAACGGAGACACGGCCAGCGCGGTCTGCTTCGACGCCTGCCTGGTCAGCAACCATCTTGCCCAGTGGGGAAGCGGCCACACCGGCGGACCAAATCTTGGTTGCGCCCTCAATGGTGACGACTTCGTCGTTCTTCATGTTCTTGTAAGTGACGGCGTCCTCGGTGACGTCAGTGACCATGGCATTCAGACGCACATCGACGCCAAGACGCTCCAGGGTGCGCTGCGCCTTGCGGCCCAGGCGCTTGCCGAATGGCGGAAGAACCTGCGGTGCGCCATCAAGCAGGTAGATCTTGGCGCTGGTGGTGCCGTAGTTGGAGTACTGGTCACGCAGAGTGCGGTTAGCCAGCTCGGCGATCTGGCCGGTCAACTCAACACCAGTTGGGCCGGCGCCGACGATGACGAAGGTCAGGAGACGCTCGCGCTCAGCTGGGTCGTCAACGAACTCGGCCTTTTCGAAGGCGGAGACGATTCGGGAACGCAGCTCCAGTGCGTCATCCAGGGTCTTCATACCCGGAGCGAACTCAGCGAAGTGATCGTTGCCGAAGTAGGACTGTCCAGCGCCAGCGGCGACGACGAGGGAATCGTAGGCGAAGGTACGCTGGAAGCCCTCCAGCTCAGCGGTAACGGTCTGGCCTTCCAGGTTGATGTCGGTGACTTCGCCGTTGACGAAGTGAGCGTTGGCCTGGTTGCGCAGTAGCTGACGGGTGGAAGGAGCAATCTCGCCGGCGGAAATCATGCCGGTGGCTACCTGGTACAGCATCGGCTGGAAAAGGTGATGGTTCTTCTTATCAATCAGGGTGATCTCAACGTCAGCGTACTTCAGCTGCTGAACTGCATTGAGGCCGCCGAAGCCGGCGCCGATGACGACTACATGGTGGCGTCCGCCTGCAGGGCGGTAAGGGGTTTCAGCCATAGTGGGGAGATACCTTCCTAAGAAAGCGAAAAGTTTTGTACCGAATCAGTCTAAACCCTAGTCACCGTACATGCATACTTTATGTAGGCTAAACAGCTCCTTCTTCGGCATGGCGGCGCATCTAGGTGGGCTTTTCACACTAGGGTTAATTGGAAGCCTTCGTGCACGTAGACGTTTGCCAAGGAGAAAACCGGACCAATGGGTGATTTTCCACATCTAGCCACCATCGATGCCAATCAGTGGCCGAGCGTAGCGACGCTTCCGGCGGTGAGCTTTGCACGTTTTAAAGCCCGGCGTGCGGAGGCGGAATTCGCCAAGGCCTGTGATCTCGCGGAGTTGGATCTGGATCCTGAATCTAAGGCAGAGGGCGGACCAGACCTTTCCGTGTTGCACGACGCCCTCTTCATTCGCATCGCAGCCACCGGCTGGCTTGGCTTTGCGGAATCTTATCTGGCGGGCGAGTGGACCACCGCTGACTCTGACAAGCTGGTCAAGGTATTGCGTGGACTGCTGCGTGCGAATTATCGCCCGAAGGCGCGCGAGCTCGACGTCGAGCATTCCACCCCGGGTGAGTTACCCGTGGAATTGGTGCGTCTTTATGCCGGTGATGGCTATACCCATTCGGGCGGCATCTTTGCCAGCGGCGTTCCCACGACAGTCCGAGAGGCGGTGCCTAGCTTTAGTCCACAGGCTGGCCGCAAGGAACCTAAGGAGCACTTCGTTGACGTCACGCACGTTAGTGAGCCGACTGCGGTGGACCGTACCGATCTAAAGGATGGCCAAGAGCGTGCTGCGCAGTGGCTTCTCGACGCCACGCGCACCGGCGCCGGCACTCATCTGCTGGTTTATCCCGCAGCCGGAATGAATGTGGCTGTCGAAGCAGTCAACAGGCGGGCGACGGTGGATGTGCTGACTGCCGACGCCGAGCAAGTCGAGGACTTCAACGAAACCCTAGTGCTCGAGGGCGCAGCAGATTCGGTACAGGTTCAGCAGATCGATGACACCGTGCCGCATCCGAAACAATGGCGTGGTCGCTACGACGCGATCATCAGCGTGGAAAAGCTAGAGCTGCTTACGCCTGCAGAGCGCAAGCGCTTCGTGGGGATTCTGGATCGCTCTCTGATCCCAGAGGGCAGGGTCGCGCTCGCCTCGACTTTTGCTACCGAGACGATGACCCCGGCTGCCCGCTCGGCGTTACAGGTACTGCGCGCCTATGTCTGGCCCGGTCTGGATTACCCAACGCTCGAGGAAACGCACAAGCTTTTCGACCGCAACTCGAATCTGCGCATCGTCGCGCAGACGCACGTGGGCGGTCACTACGTGGAATCGCTACGCGAGCAGCGCAGCTATTTCGATGGTCATCTACGCGAAGCCGCGGCGGCAGGTTTCGATCCTGTGTTCCGCCGCCTGTGGACTTTCCAGTTTGCGTTGCGCCAGGCTTTGCTGGAGCTTGGCCAGGTGGATGCCGTGCAGCTCACGGCCACCCACCGCCACCGTGGTGGCCGCCGTTAAGGCGTGACCACTGGGCGCGAAGCCCGCTCGAGCAGTACCGCGATTGAGTCGTAGGCCTTGCCGGAGATCATCTCCAGGCCCATCTCACAGGTGCGGTTGTCGGAGACGAAGGCATCGAAGTCTTCCGCCTCCAGGCTGGCTCGCTCCTCACGGGTGGCAGATTCCACCAGCTCCGGGTGCAGCATGACGCGGTCACCAGCGGAGCCGCAACACATGGCGCCCTCTGGCACCTTGGCTTCGCCGCAGAGTCCGGCCAAGGCAACGAGGTCATCGCTGATACCCATGTGGTGGGTAGAACACGTCGGATGTACTGCGATCCTGCCCATAGAGTGCACGATCGGCAGGTGAGGGGCCACTTCATCGCGCAGCCATTCCACAACATCCATGATGCGCAGCTGATTCCACAGTTTTAGCTCGGCGTCGGAAAGCTCTTCTGGCACGTTGTCGAGCAAGCCATGAGTGCAGCTGGCGGCGTCGACAATGATCGGCAGTGCGCCCTCGTCGGACCACTGCCAGAGATCGCGCACGATCTTGGTGGCTTGGTAGGTAAAACCCTCCTTATAGCCCTTGGATGACCACGGGGTCTGGCGTCAGCATTAGCGCTTCAGTTCTTTACGCCGGAGGCTGCGTTGCCTGGCGTCGTTGCTGCGGTGTGGGCGAACATTACTGGCGCCGTGTTCGCGGCGCTGGTTCGCCGCAAGCCTTTGCCGGGAGAAAGCGGACCCGGAGGTGATGCCGAGACTGTCGGTGAGTCTGACTCTAGTGCACGGAGGGAGGCAGACGAGGTTTCTGTGCCTGCCGGTTAGATGGGAGATTGGCCAGCCCTGTCTGAAATGACATAATGTACATTATCGGACATTTATCAATATAGATAAACGCGATCGCCCGCCATTTTCGCGGTTGTCCGGCATACACTTACACCACCGTTTAAAGTAACTGTGACTTTAAGCGGTGGTGTTTCCGTTACTGGCGTTTGTATGCGTTAAACAATTGGAACCCCGTCAGACATCCCAATAAGACTGCAACGCCGAGCAACAACCACATCTGTTGGATGCCGACGAATATGGCAAAGCCAATCAACACTACGAGCCTGAACCAGATGATCGGAATCAGATGTTTGGAGTTCATCACTATCTGATTTTCTACTTCTCGAGCGTTACACGGATATTAACTTCGCCTTCTTCGGCGATCTTTGCGGCGATTAGTTCTGGGGTCTCAATTCCATAATCCAGTCGGTTCACCGGAATGTTGCCGCCCAGGACAATCGTCTTGCCGTCACGGACAACGTCAAAATCTTCACTAACCTTCTTCGTCTTGTCCTTAATAGTAAGCTCGCCCGTCAGTGTCACCTTGGCCAACGAGCCGTCCTCAGGAACGTTCGACAAGTCAGCGGGCTCCGTCAGCTTGAAGCTGGCCTCCGGGTACTCGCGCGTGATGAAGAGCTTGTCCTTCATATTCTGGTCACGGACCTTCTTATCCGTGGTCAGGCTGGTCATATCGACAACGATTGTGCCTTCTTCAACCTTTTGGTCCTTAATTACGGCCTGACCTTCAACTTCCTTGGTGGAACCCGAGGTGCGGGTTTTCTCAGCAGGTAGGATTTCGTCGATGCTGAAGCCAACTGAGGTGAAATTATGCGGCGTACCAGCGATAACGTGCCATTTGCCGTCTAGTTCAGTGCTTGCTGGCTTGGTATGTGTGGCGTCGACAGGCTTGGTCTCTACGCCACGGCCCATGTAGATCGAGTAAAACAGCGGGCCAAGCGCCACCAAGGTTGCAATGAGGATCAGCACCACGAAAATGGAGATGACCAGCTTGCGGTTACGTAGAAGTTTCTGCATTTGTCCTTATCTCAATTCCTCGAGCCGACGTGCCAGAGTGACAAGCTCCGTGCATAGCTGTTGAAGCTCTTTAGCGTCCGCGCCTTCCTGTGCGGCAATCCCGATGTCCTCTGCGGAGCAACGCAGCTCAAACAGGCCGTCGCGAAGCGCGTCAGCGCGTTCGGGCGTCATGATGACAGCGTCTTTCGGAATCGAGGTTCCAGAGACGTTGTTGCGCTGCTCGTATGCTCGTTGTTTGCAAGATGGGCTGCAGAATTTACGAGGGCGTCCACGCCCTCCTTGCGGGATCTCCTTGCCGCACCATTGGCATGTGGCTTGGGCGCGGTCGCGGGTAGCTTGACGGATCACCTGATACACCTTAGTCCATTTATCCCGGGGTGGGAACAAACCCGCGGAGTACTTCGTTATACTGTTAGTTTCTTGGGTGATGTATGTCTACCCTTCCAAGCACACTTTATGAAAAGGATGATGTTGCATGGCAGATCGCGTACTCCGTGGTAGCCGCATGGGCGCCGTCAGCTACGAGACGGACCGTGACCACGATCTCGCACCACGCCAGATGGTCAAGTACCGTACCGAAGATGGTGACATCTACGAAGTTCCTTTCGCAGATGATGCGGAAATTCCTGAGGAGTGGATGTGCAAGAACGGTAAGCTTGGCACCCTGATTGAGGGCGAAGGCGTTGAGTCCAAGCCAGCTAAGCCACCACGCACCCACTGGGATATGCTGCGTGAGCGCCGCTCCATTGAGGAGCTGGATGAGCTTCTCAGCGAGCGCATTGAGAACCTGCGCTCCCGCCGTCGTTCTGCCGCTCGCCTGCTCAAGGAACAGCAGGAGAACCAGGGCTAGTGCGGCCTTCCCCAGCGGAGAAACGCAGCTAAATAGAAATAAGAAAGCGGCCTGTCAGCTCTCCTAGATATTAAATCTAAGTGTTAAAGGAGAAGCTCACAGGCCGCTTTTGCGGGCTTAGCCCGACGAAGTACTTGGTGTACTACTTGGAGTTGCCGAACTGGTGCTTGAGCAGAGACTTGACCTCGTCTGCGAAGTCACCGGTCCAGGCAAGGCCTTCCTTGACCTTGGCACCCAAGCCCGGGATGTTGCTGTGGCGGTAGGTGTAGGATGCGATGTTTCCTACCTCACCGGCGAAGTTCTTGACCTGCTCAGAGCGATGCGCGACGCCCCACTTGGTTACCTCCATCAGTGAATCCTTGACGAAAGAGCCGTCAAGCTTAGACTCGCCGTACTCGCGCTCGGTGAAGGTGATTGGCACCTCGCGTACATCCCAGCCGTCTTTGACGGCGCGGAAAGCAAGATCTACCTGGAAGATGTAGCCAGCCTTAGACAAGTCTTCGAAGTCGATGGACTCGAGCAGCTCGCGGCTGAATGCGCGGTAGCCTGCAGTCATATCGGACAGGCCTGCGCCCAGAGCCACTGAGATGTAGATATTGCCCAGGCGAGACAGGTACTCGCGGGAAGCCGGCCAGTTGACGGTCTCGCCGCCTGGAATGTAGCGGGAGCCGATTACCAGATCAGCGCCCTTGTCGATCTCAGCGAGCAGCAGGTGCAGTTGCTCCGGTGCGTGAGAGCCGTCAGCGTCCATCTCACAGAGAACCTGGTAGTCGCGCTCTAGGCCCCACTTAAAGCCGGCGATATAAGCGCCCAGCAGGCCACCTTTGCCCTCACGGTGCAGGACGTGCAGCTTTTCGTCTTCAGCTGCGAGCTTATCCGCTGCTTCACCGGTGCCGTCGGGAGAATTATCGTCAACGATGAGGATGTTGACCTCTGGCGTTGCCTTGCGGACGCGTCCGGTGATTAGCGGAAGGTTTTCGATCTCGTTATAAGTCGGGATGATAACCAAGGTGGAAGCGTGGGTGTTGCTCACGTTTTTAAAGCTCCTCTTTGTTTGCTGCCGCTAAGACGGCAGAGTTTCTGCGTGGCGCGCTTAAACAAGGTTTCTTCCGCAATGAGCGAAGAGCCCACAACGCGCTGACTGTACCAATGATAACCATCAGCCATTGCAGGAGCGAACCAAACCTTACAGCGATCGTCGTACCCTCGCGCAGCGGAAGCGTCTCAATCAGATAC
Organism: Corynebacterium simulans; assembly: GCF_001586215.1. NCBI lineage: Bacteria > Bacillati > Actinomycetota > Actinomycetes > Mycobacteriales > Corynebacteriaceae > Corynebacterium > Corynebacterium simulans. The sequence continues at coordinate 75,417 of NZ_CP014634.1, forward strand.
TTGGGCTCAAAAATTTCGCTCTGTTGGCTCACCGTGCCATCTGGGGCGACGATGGCGGAGACGCCGGAGGTCGCCGCCACCACAACCGCGCGGTCGGTCTCCATGGCGCGCAGACGGCTCATGGCCAACTGCTGATAGGTCATGTCGGAGTATCCGAAGGTGGCGTTATTCGTCGGCGTCGTAAGAATCTGCGCCCCATTGCGAATCGAGCTGCGGAAGGCTTGGTCGAAAGAAACCTCGTAACAGGTAGCCACCCCAACCAATACGTTGTTCATGTGGACCACGCCGGGGCCATCGCCGGCCTTGAAATCACCGGCCAAATCCACCAAGTCGGTGATCTTGCGGAAGAAAGAACGCATCGGCATGGTCTCGCCGAAAGGCTGCAGATACTTTTTGTAGTGGTGCTCTCCTACTTCCCCATCTGCTTTAAAGACCTGCATGGTATTACGCGAGCCCGCTGCGTCCTCAGTCAGTGTGCCCACGAGGATGGGGGCCTTGATGGCGTGCACCGCGGCGTCGATAAGCGCGCTTGCTTGGGCGTCCTCAAATGGGTTTACGTCGGAAGAATTCTCCGGCCAAATGACCATGTCCACTGGTTTGCCTGCCGCGGCGGCCTCCTTCGTTACCCGCACGTGGTTTTCCAACACCGCACGGCGCTGAGCGGCAAAGTCTAGCCCCATGCGCGGCACGTTGCCCTGGATTGCTGCAACGTTGACCTCACCTACTGTTTTGCTTGGGCGATTAACTAGACTGCCTGCAGCGAACCCAACGATAAGCGGAAGGATGACAGCAGCGGCAGCCCCCGCACGCAACTTGCCGCGCGATCGAATCATCCCTACGAGGCCGGACGCCATTAGCACCGTGGCGAAGGTGATAAGCGCAGGCCCGCCTAGCGGTGCGAGGTTCGCAAGCGGCCCGTCGATCTGCCCCCAAGCCAGACGCACCCAGGAAAAACCGCCGAAGGGAACGCTCGAACGCAGCATCTCGACGGCGACGTAGAAGAACGCAAAGAAGATAAACCCCGTTTTATGTCGCGCTAACGCAGTGCCGCCCATGCCCAGCAGGAGGCTGTATAGCGCTAGCCAAAACGCCAAGGCGACGTAAGGAAAATTGCCCACCAATTCGCCGATCCATGGCAGCGTGAGCAGGTAGAGCACGAATCCATGTGCAAACGCGTTGCCCGCGCCGGCGCGCAAAGTAGGGGCATTACTCCCCCACGGCGTGAGCACGCCATAGAGCAACGCAATGCCTAGGATTCCCATTGGCCACCAGCCGAGTGGCTGGACGGCTAGAAAAGTAAGACCGCTCGACAGGCAGGCTAGCGTCAGGCGGATTAAAAGGTGTTTCATTACTTCGCGGAATCCCCCGCAGAACCAGATCCACCGTCGGTGAAATCATCCGGACTGAGATTCTCGCTCCACTTGCGGATTTCTTCCTCGTCAAGGACCTCTGCCGAGCCGTCTTGGAAAGGATTCCGCACGTTAGAACCATTGTTTGTTTTGAAGCCATCGAATCCGCCGAAGCTGCCATAAGAATCGTGGTGCTGTGCCATGGGGCTAGCTTCGAAGATGCGGGTACCCATGTGCTCAATCTTGCGCACCATTGATGCTGCGAGGATAGTACGCGCCAGGGAACGGGTAGGCGCGAAGATCAGCAACGCGCCCACAATGGTGGACACAAAGCCTGGCATCGATAAGAGCATGCCGCCTGCCAGCGTGAGTCCCACGTTGCCTGCGGTCTTTCCCGCCTGCTTGCCGTCCATGTAATAGATGCCATCTTCGCCGCGGACCACCTGACGACGCATGATGCGGCGAACCTCCCATGCGGCAATGGTCATGCCGAAGAACATGGTGATAAAAAGCGCCAGCACCGCGCCCAAGATGCCTAGCCATTTAGCCACGGCCCAAAAGGCGACGGACTCGAGCAAAACATAGGCGATAAACAGAACAAAAGGCATGGCTTCTACCCTACCTATCCGCAAACTTTGCGCGTGCGGCCAACACCCCTTGGCAGACGCGAATATTGGCGGTAGGTCGAGGAAAGTTAAGATCGCAGCCATGACTGATTTGCCCCACACCCCGCCCCAAGAATCACCGCAGGGCGCTCCTCATGGCGCGCCGCTGCTGCTTGACGACGCCACCTTCGGCACCATCGCACGCTTTGTTCCGGTCGCAGGCTCGACCACCGCGACCGACTGGGTAGAGATTGCGGCCCTGGCTCAAGATTTGGCCGATGGGAATGTGTACTTGACAGAAGGCGCCGCACTGGAGCTACGCGGCGTGCATGATCAGCAAGAGCTGTTGGAGCGCGTTAGCGCCCCGGGTTTGCTGGCAGGTACTAAGCCGGTGCTGGCCTCTCCTCTATCTGCCGCTGCTCGTGCCGTGGCACGCGATATCGCAGCAGTAGTAGAAAGCTTGGATGCTGCGGCAAACCTGCGCCTCGGAGTCGACGGCGGCCACGGCGACATCCTGTACGAGGGGCTGGACTTTGGTGCGATGCTGGAGGGCGAAAATAGCGCGCGCCTGATTAAAGGCGGCGCACTAGATAAAGATGTTTTCAGCATCGAGGAGCTAGTGCCAGCCCTAGTCCAGGCGCTGGAAGAAAGCGATACCCTTTCAGCTACCGTGGCGCATGGCTCCGGCAATGCCCAACACGACCGTGGGGCTTTTGAAGGCGAGCGGCCAGCGCTGCCAATTGGTTGGCTGGCTGAGCATACTCGCGAAGGAATCGTGGACCTTGGCGCGGGCCTACACAAAGGAATCATCCCGGCAGAGTTTGCGGATCTGATTGGTCGTCTCGATGTCCCGATTACCGTCACCCCGTGGCAGGGACTTATCTTCCACGACATCGCGGAAGGCGATGCCGAAGTGGTCCTGCGTGTTCTTGCGCCACGCGGGTTCATCTTCGACATCAATTCGCCGCATCTCTACAGCTTTTAAGCGCGCCTATTGGCCACGCAGTTTGGCTTGGCTACAAGCTAAACTCGGCAGTCAATTCTCAACGCTGCGTCTAACGCGGCATATGCCGCCAGATAGGACGTGGTACAAGCCGCATGACCCATGCCAGAGCCTGCAAAGCGCGAGGAATCCAAAGCGTGCGGCTGCGAGGCATGCGGCCTTCATCTGCCGTGATGGAATCCACGACGGCGTCTGCCACGACGTCGGGAGTCACTGATAACGGCGCCGGCTTCATACCAGTGGTCATGGAGCCAATCACGAAGCCCGGGCGAGCAGTGATTAGCGCGAGCGGACCACCGTGCAAGCGATCTGCCAGTCCCTGGCAAAAGGCGTCTAGACCAGCCTTGGTGGAACCATAAACATAGTTCGCGCGGCGCGCGCGCCATCCGGCAATCGAAGAAAAAGCGACGATGTGTCCGGACTTCATCTCATCAGCTAAGACCGTAAGCATGGACACCTGAGCGGCATAGTCCACCAGTGCGATATCGAATGCGTGTGCTTCGTCATGCTCCGCGCGTTCTTGCTCGCCCAAGATGCCGAACGCGACTACCGCCGTTTTGAGTTCTTCGCCCTCGCCAAGGCAGCGCTGCGCCGCGTGTACGAGGTCGCGATGCTTTTCTACCTGGGTGGCGTCGAAATCTAGCGTATGTACTTCGGTGGCACCCGCGGCGCGAAGCGTGGCGACGCGCTCGTCAAGGCCTTGCAGGCCACGGGCGGCCAGCACCAGTTCATTTCCCGGCGCAAGGCGCAGCGCAATCTCGCCGGCGATGTCGCTGCGACCGCCCAAGATCAAAACCCCTGCCATCTAGCGCAGCTCCCGCGGAGCCTTGTTCAGGGACTCGTAACCATCCGCAGTGGTGTAAACGATGTCCTCCAAGCGCATGCCCCATTTGCCCGGAATGTAGATGCCCGGCTCAATGGAAAAGGCCATGCCTTCCTCCAGCACGAGCTCGTTGCCTTCCATGATGAAAGGCTCCTCGTGAGTGGAAAGCCCAATGCCGTGACCGGTGCGATGGGTGTAGTACTCGCCATAGCCCGCCTCTTCGATGATGGAGCGGGTGGCGCGGTCTACATCCTGCGCGGTGGCACCGGGCTTGGCCGCAGCGCGGCCGGCAGCCTGGGCACGCTCCAGCACTGAATAAGCTTTCTGGAAGTCCTGCGGTGCCGCGGAAACGTCGCCGCCGACGACGTAGGTGCGGGTGGTGTCGGAGTGGTAACCGGACGGCAAGGTTCCTCCGATGTCGACGACCACCGGCTCGCCTTCAGTGAGCACGCGGTCGCCGTAGTCATAATGCGGGTTCGCGCCATTCGGGCCAGAACCAACGATGATGAAGTCGATCTCGACATGCTCGCGCAGGATCAGCTCACGCAGATCAGCGGCGACGTCGGCCTCGGTGCGGCCAGGCTGAAGCAGCTCCGGCACGGCGTTATGCACGGCGTCGATAGCCGAGCCCGCCTTGGCCAGCTCCTTGATCTCGGCGTCATCCTTGCGGGTGAAAAGCTCAGCCAAAGCGTAGGTGGCTAGTACGTACTGCGGTTGCGCAGAAGAATTGGCGCGCAGCTTATCCTGCAAGCGCAGCACATGATCGGCAGTCAGGGAGGCGCCCAGCGCAATAGTGGGCGCCTTGTTCCCTTTGTCCCCTGTGCTTTCAGAGCCTTCCTGCTGCTGTGCAAAGGAATCGCAGGCCAGCGCATAGGGATTTTCGCCATCTTGCCAGCCGCGCAGTTCGATGCCCAGCTCCGCGACAGGAGAAGCATTCAGCGTCTCAATATCGGTTGCAGGGGCAACGATGAAAGGCGCGGCGTCCGGGCGCAAGACCAGTGCGGTCAGGCGTTCGTGGGAAGAAACCCACGAGCCGGTGAGGTAGGCAAAGTCTGCGCCGGTACCGAGAATAAGGAGGTCAATCCCCTTTTCTGCGGCGACTTCTTGCGCATGCTTAAGACGCTGCGCGTAGACCGAAACGGGAAAAGCAACTTGTGAATCAGACATGCCCTCGAGCCTACCTTTTTGGATTAAGCTCCAATTGCCACAACGCCGCGCTGAATCGCATCCATAGCCCTGCGGGCATTGCGGCGAATATCTTCCTCGTAGCCCGTCTTCGCAATCTGCTGGAGCATATCGACCATCTGGCGGCACCAGCGCACGAAATCACCTGGAGTAAGCTCCGCACCGGCCTCGTTGGCTGCTGCCATGCAGTAGCCCAGCGGTGCGCCCGCGGCCCACTGGTGGATGGCGAGCGCAAAGCCGGCCTCAGGCTCGCGAGTGCGCGGCAGGTTGTGGCGTGCTTCGTCTGCGATGAGCTCAGTGTAGATGCGGTAGGTTGCCTCCATCGCATCGGCCATCGCCTCCGTTGCAGCCTCCGGCTCACCGCGGGTCTCCTTGCGGTTTTCGAAGACACACAGCGAAGCCACGCCCGCGAGCTCCGCGGGATCCAACTCGTTCCAGATACCGCGCTTGAGGCACTGCGCGACTAGTAGGTCGGATTCGCTGTGGATTTGTGCAAGGCGCTCGCCCTCGTCGGTGATAACGGGGGTACGTTCTGCGCCAAGGCCTTCGAACTCCACATAGTCCATCTCTGAAAGTAGGTCTACGATGCGGCTGAAGGTCTTGCCCAAGGTGTCGGTGGCGCGCTCGATACGAGCGTTGACCTTCTCGAGGTCACGTTCACGGCGGGCAAGCTTCTGAGCCAGGCCTGCGAGCTGCTCGCGGTCCGTGGCCGGCCACGCATGCGCTGGGTGTTGGCGAATAGCGTCGCGCAACTGACCGACCTTTTTATTTGGTCGGTTGCGCGGCTCCAAACGCATCTTCTTCGGGCGGTCATAGTGGTTGCGCTTGAAGGAATCCTGCACGAACTTGGTGTTGCGACGGGGATTCTTCTGCACTGGGCGCGGCAGCTTCATACGCCCGACCACAATCGGCGGGTTGTTGATCCCGGAGGCGTCGATGCGACCGGACCAGCCGGTTTCAGTAGTCACCCAAGGGCGCGGATCGGTAGCCTGGTTTGCCGGGGTGACCACCACGGCCAAGATTGGGCGCTTTTTGCCTGCGATAGCAATGACTTCACCGACTTGCAGGCGGGCGAGCATCACCGTGACTTCTTGGTTGCGTTGTGCGGTGTTGTTCGCGTGCGCGGCTTTTTCTTCTTCGGTGAGCTTGCGGCGCAAACGGATATAGTCCATGAGCACCTCGGCCGGGTCCTCCCCGTCACGCGCCGGCGGTGCTAGAGCATCGATGGCGTCGTCAAGCTGATTGCGAAGCTCGCGTACGCGGTGCTCTGCCTTTTCTACCTCGCGGGTCTCCTCCACCACTGAGCCGTCTGCCTGGAACTGTGCAAAGGACTTTTCCAGCAGGCGCAGCGATTCCTCGAAGCCCAGCATGCCGAGCAGGTTGATGGCCATGTTGTAGCCCGGCGTAAAGGTGGAAATGAGCGGGTAGGTACGCGTGGAGGCAAGACCTGCGACGGCGTGCGGATCCATCGCTGGCGCCCATTGCACCACCGCATTGCCTATGGTGTCGATGCCACGACGGCCCGCGCGGCCAGTCAGCTGCGTGTACTGGCCCGGGGTGAGATCGACGTGCGCCTCGCCGTTGAATTTGATCAGTTTTTCTAGCACCACAGTACGGGCCGGCATGTTGATGCCCAGCGCCAGGGTTTCCGTGGCGAATACCGCGCGCACGAGACCTTTAACGAAGAGCTCTTCAACGATGTGGCGGAAAGCCGGCAGCATGCCCGCGTGGTGGGCGGCAAATCCTCGCGACAGCGCTTCGCGCCAACGCTTGAAGTCAAGCACCTGGAGATCTTCTTCCGGAATGCCTTCTACGCCGGCATCGATAATCGCCTTGATCTCCTCGGACTCTTCCTGAGTGGTCAACACCATGCGGCTGCGCAGGCATTGATAGAGCGCGCCGTCGCAGCCAGCACGGGAAAAGATGAAGGTAATTGCCGGCAGCATGTCCATTCCTTGGAGCACCTGAAGGGTTTCCGGCCTGCCGAGCGGACGATACCGGTCTTGGGATCGGGCATTGCCAGAGCGGCCGCGCTTATCGCGGCTTCCGCCGTGTCCGCCACCCTTGTGGCGAGCGCGGCTGCGAAAACCTGCACGGTCGTTGCCAGCCGTCTTGCCGTCGTCACTATCGCCGGCTTCAAGGCGCCGGATGCGGCGCGCTAGTTCGGCGTTTACCTGTCCCTCAGTCTCTGGCTCGAAGAACGGATAGACCTTGCGGCCAATCATCATCCATTGGTCGAGCGGAACTGGACGGTGCTCAGAGACGATGACGGTGGTATCTCCGCGTACGGTAGACAGCCACTCACCGAACTCCTCCGAGTTAGAAACCGTGGCTGACAGACCGATGATGGATACGCTTTCATCAAGGTTGAGGATGACTTCTTCCCAGACCGCACCACGAGAGGCATCGGCCAGGAAGTGGATCTCGTCCATGACAACGTGGCTAAGCCGCTCCAAGGCTCCGGACTCGGCGTAGATCATGTTGCGCAGAACTTCGGTGGTCATCACCAAGATTTCCGCGCCGGAATTGATGGAGACATCGCCAGTTAGAAGCCCCACAGCATCCTCGCCGTGGGCAGCTACGAGATCGTGGTATTTCTGATTGCTTAGCGCTTTAATCGGCGTGGTGTAGAAACAGCGAGTGCCGCGCGAAAGCGCCAGGGAAACTGCAAACTCACCGACGATGGTCTTACCCGCGCCAGTAGGCGCGCAGACCAGCACGCCGTGGTCATCTTCAACCGCACGGCAACCTTCCACCTGGAAGTCATCGAGGGGGTGGCTAAGTTCTGCGCGAAAGGTATCCAGGTGCATGGAAGTCATAAGCACCAAGGCTACCTGTTGCTACAACACATCGTCGAAGAAGCTCGCGTTATTGTTCGGTGCCGACTGAGAGTTGGGAATTGATGGCTGTGAAGCCTGCGTGGGACGGGTTTGCTGCGGTGCGGCAATCGGGGTCGGAGCCGAGACTGCGGAGGCGCCGCCAATGCCGCTGGCTTGGGTATTAAGCGGTGAGGCTGTCTCGTCGTCCAAGTCCAACCACTCGGGGCGTTCGCGTTTGCGGCGCCTATCGTTGATGCGGCAGAACTGGAATGCAAGCTCTACGAGCAAGCACAGCGAGCCAGCGAGCACCAGCATCGAGAACGGATCCTGGCCAGGCGTCATAAACGCGGCAAAAATCATAATCAACACGATGATGATGCGGCGCTTGTCCTTAACGTGCTCGTACCGCAGGATGCCCAACAGGTTCAAAGCAACAACGAGCAACGGGATTTCGAAGCTGACACCGAAGATAATGAGCAAACCGAGCAAGAAACGATAATAGTCCCCACCAGTCAACGCTGCGGTCTGGAATTCCTCACCAATGCCCATGAGGAATTCAAGGCCAACCGACAGAATGAAGTAAGCAAGAACTGCACCGGCAACGAAAAGAATCACCGCGATAGCGACGAAGCTAAAAGTAAAGCGGCGCTCATTCTTATGCAGGCCAGGAACAATGAAGGCCCAGATTTGGTAGAGCCACACCGGCGAAGACAGCACGGCACCCGCTAGGGCGCCCACCTTAACTCGCAGCATCAGCATCTCGAACGGGGTGGTTGCCAAAAGGCGGCACTCTCCGTCCGCGGTAAAGGACACGCGCTTTTCTTCCGGAAGCGAACAATAAGGTCCGCGCAGAATCTCACCGAGCGGTGGCATGTTAAACGGTGCCTGTTGATACCAAATGAAACCGACGATGGTTCCTACCACCAGCGCAAGCAAGGAGATGACAATGCGGCGGCGCAACTCTTGCAGGTGCTGGACGAGCGTCATCTCCCCCAACGGGTTCTTTTTTGCCTTGCGTTGCGCGCGCAAACGCGCAAGTGCGCTCGCGGGCTTCGCGGCTTTCGCAGGAGAATTCTTCGGCATTGTTTAAAAGGATGCTTTCACATAAAAAGGCGAACACCGAACCTCAGCTGAGGCTGGAGTTCGCCGTGGTTGCTAGGCCTAGTGATTAGTTAGCGTTGCCGCCGTTTGGCTGGGCCTGGCCTGGCTGCGAAGAGGTACCGTTCCAGAACTCCTCGTCGGACTGCTTAGCGGCAGAAATCTGGTTTGGCTCCTGCTTTGGCTGGTTTTCCTGGTGCATCTCGTTTACTTCAGACTTGAAGATGCGCATGGAGCGGCCCATCGAACGAGCCAGCTCCGGCAGCTTGGTAGCGCCGAACAGAAGCAAAACGACAAGCAGAATAGCTAGAATTTCCCAAGGTCCCAGGCTCATGGGTTCCTCTTTCTTTTCAGATTATTGGTGTGGGGCGGCAGTTTTAAAAAGCAACCGCCTTCTGAACTTACGAACGGCTATTTAGTATAACCGCCCAGTGCCGCTAGACGGCGATCTGTAATCGCCTTCACGAGCGAATCCGGGCTGGTGACCCGCACTCTATCAGCTTGGCTTAACGCGAAACGAATAAACCACTCCTCCGATCCAATCGCCATCGTTGCAGCTACGTAGCCATTTTTTAACGTCTCGCCCAAGTCAATGTCGTGCTGTTCTGCTAACCATGTGAATTCTGGGTGAATCTCTAATGTCGCTTTCTTGGCGTGTCGCATGGCAAAGGGCTGCTCGGGATCGAAGTCAAGTTCCCGCAGGTGGGGGTAGGCCTTTTCAGCAAGCGTCTCGACCTCCTGAATGCGGTCCAAGCGAAAGGTGCGATGCGCTTTTTTCGATTCCTCCCACGCAACGAGGTATGGCTCGGATTCATAGATAAAGATGCGCGCAGGATCCACTGTGCGTTCTTTTTCCTGGTTGCTGGAGGCGGACCAATATTTAAAGCGCACGCGGTGCCGCTTATCGACGGCGCTTGCTAGCGTGGCCTGGACTTGAGACTCATGTGGATCGGTATCCGCGAGAGAGTCATAGATAGCTGCTGTCTTTTCATCCATAATCTCCCGCAGCTTTGCGGCTGCTGACTTAACGGCCTCGGTATCGATGAGGCCAGGCATGGCCTCGAGGCTTTCGAGGGTGAGCAAAAGCGCACCGGCTTCCGTCGGAGTAAGCCGCAGCGCCTGCGTTAAGCCTTGGTCATTGTAGATTTGGATGCCGTCGCGATAATCGAAGGACAGGTCGATCAGGTCTTCGGTGTGACGGCCTACGCCTGAGCAAAAGAGGCGATCCACCGCGTCTTTAAGCTCCGCCGGCGTCATACCAAGGTCGGTGGCGGCTTCCATCGGGGTTTGGCCCGGATGATTGCGAAAGTACGGGATCAGGTTTAAAGAGCGTACTAGCGCTTGCAACTTCTGCGAACCATCAGCCATGGCTACTCCCCTCCTTCCAGTGCGGCCTCATCTGTGACGCCGAGTGGCGCACTCAGCAGCTTAATTATCGCCTCGCGTACCTCTGCAGGTTCCTTAACCTCCACCTCGGGCGCATAACTTGCTGCTATTCGCACGAGCCAATCCTTATCCACGCCGCGCATCTCCACGATTCCATCATCGCGTCGTACACCTGCTGCTTCCAGCTCCCGGGCACCGCCTTCAGGAATCGCCACCAGCGCATCGACGCGCTGACCGCGCTTAAGCGTGTCTACCACCAGCTCTTGCAGTGGCTTGGGGGCAACAAGGTGGGTTGCCTCCTGCCGGGAACGTTTCACATTATCGATGCGAGTGGCGCGAAATACGCGAGGGGCTTGTCTGTCGACGTCCCAGCCCACGAGGTAAACGCGGCTGTCATGGTTGACTAATCCCCACGGATCCATAGTGCGCCGGACTGCCGGCGCGGAAGGCCGCGCGTAGTAATCGAAGCTGATACGCAACCCCTTACGCACGGCCGTCAGCACTGCGGTGGTTACCTCAGGGCTAATGCGGGTGATGTCGTTAACCGCAACGTAGACCGGCGCGCCGCTGAGATCCCTTGAGGCGCCCGAGGCGGCAATCTTGGTCCAAGCAGACAGCGTGAAATCGCTGAGTCCGCCCGGCTTGCCGATGCCGCCGGCTACGCCCAACACCATCGCTTCCTCTGGGGTGAAGTGGACCGGAGGAAGTTGGTATTCCTCCTGGTTAAGACGATAGGTCGAGCCAAATTCACCACTGGTATGGACCACTGGCACGCCTGCGCGCTGGAGGGTGACGACGTCGCGCGCAAGCTGTTTTAGAAAGGCCTCGTCTCCGCGATCTTGGTAGCCTTCCACGTTCTTGCGGATCCAGGCTGCGCTGCGATCGGGACTGCCGCCGCCGTGGGCTGCGCCCTGCAGTGCAAAGGAAAGATTGGTCAATCTTTCAACGGCGGGGTCGCGTTTGCCTGGTTGAGGCTTCGCCATAGGCCCGTGTGCTCCTTAAAGGCAATAGGTAAATTTATGCGTTGTGCTCCATGTAGTCTAACAACGCTTGCAGCCGTGCATCTTCGAAGACAAACGGGTCTGAGAACTCCTCAGTGTGCGGTTCAGGTCGGTTTACCTTCAGACGCGTCCAATCCACGGTGACGTTGGCGCCCAAGCGGCGTGCCGTCTGCAGGAATTCTCCGCGCAGGCGCGCACGCGTAGTCTGCGGCGGAGTATCGACGCAGGCCGCGATAGCCGCGTCGGTGGTCCAACGCTCAACCATCTTGCGCGATTCCAACACATTGAATAGGCCGCGGCCAGGGCGAATGTCGTGATAGGTCAAGTCAATCTGCGCCAGCTTGGGGTGGGCCCAATCGCCGCCGAGGCGCTCACGATAGCGATCCAGAAGGCTGCGCTTGATTACCCAATCGATCTCGCGGTCTACGCCGCTGAAATCTTGGGTATCAATTGCGTGCAGCGTGCGCTGCCAGAGGTCTACTACCTTGCGCATCTCGGCATTCGGAGTGCCCTCATCCGGGCGTTCCTCCAGCCAGCGTTGGGCTGCCTCGCACAGGGCGTACTGCACTTCCAATGCTGTGATGGTCGAGCCGTCCTTCAACCCCAATTCGGTACGGCCAGTGGTATCGCGGGCGATGTCACGGATGCGATGAATAGGATCAACGACATCGAAACGCGGTACGTCGAAGCCTGCCTCTAGCATTTCCAGCATCAACAACGTTGAACCAACTTTCAACGCCAGCGTGGTCTCCGACATGTTGGAATCGCCGACGATGACGTGCATGCGGCGGAAGCGTTTCGAGTCACCATGCGGCTCGTCGCGTGTGTTGATAATTGGTCGCGAACGAGTCGTGGCCGAGGACACGCCCTCCCAGACTTGATCCGCGCGTTGGGAAAGCAAAAAGCGAGCTGGCTGGTCTGCCTTAGCCGGTTGAATCTTGCCGGCGCCGCAGATGAGTTGGCGGGTGATCATGAAAGGCAGCAAGGCCAGGCCTAAGTCTTTGAGCACCGCGTGACGGCTAATGAGGTAGTTCTCGTGGCATCCATAAGAGTTGCCTGCTGAGTCGACGTTATTTTTAAACAAGTAGACGGAAGCTGGGCGATTTTCGGCAGCCATCGTCCCTTCAGCCTTGCGGGCGAGCTCGTCTACGATGCGGTCGCCGGCGCGCTCATAGTTGATGAGCTGAGTGAGGCTATCGCACTCGGCAGTGGCGATTTCCGGGTGTGAGCCCACATCAAGGTAGAGCCTTGAGGCATTTGGGCTAAAGATATTCGAGGAAGAATATTGCTCCACAACGGGCCGGAACAGGATGCGCGCCACCTCATCCGGAGTCAGCGCGCGCTGATTGCCATCGACCCGTGAGGTCACGCCATATTCGGTCTCTATGCCCATGATGCGGCGGGCATAGACATGATCCGTGTGCGCCTCGCTCACGTCTATTCGCCGCCCTTTTGCACATATGCGCGTACGAATTCTTCAGCATTGTTCTCGAGCAGGCCGTCGATCTCATCAAGCAGATCATCCGTGCCCGCGCTATTGATGCTCACCTGGCCCGCGGAGAACTCCGCTGCCTCGTCACCGTTGCTACCGCCGTTGCCGGCGTTTACCTGGGATTGGTTTCCGCTCATTGTCCTTAATCCTTCTTTCTTTCCTACTATCTTTCTATCTTTTCGGTGAATTGCTTCCTATGGATTCTTCGCGCTAACTGTGCCGAATCGCTACCCCGGCCTTGTCGAGCTCAACGAGTAGTGTTTCGACGTCGTCAGCCCGCTCGATGAGCTCCGCAGCATCAGCTGCGCCTAGCTCTAGCGTGTCATCGAGAGTGACGGTCGCGATGTTGGAACCGTGACGCAGGGAGACAGACTGCCAGCTGGCGGCAACGACTTCCTCACCGTATTTTTCTATGACTCGGCCGCGGAAGAACGCACGCGTATCCCGCGGCGGGTTTTGGGCTGCCCTCGCAATCTCCTCCTCACTGACGAGCACGCGCATGCGCCCCTTTCGCACCAGCGCATGGTAAAGCGATTTGGCGGGATCGACGTCAGTGTATTGGAGATCGATAAGCGCCAGTTTGGGATCGTCGACGGCCACGCCGCGATCCATGTATGCCTTGAGCAACTGGTATTTGGCTACCCAGTCCACCAGATGCGCCGCGGAAAGCGGCTCTGCCGCGAGCAGGCCGACGACCTCGTCCCACGCCGCCAGGACCTTCTCATCCACGGCGTTCGTCGGAGTGACCCGCTTGCGATATTCAGCTAGCAAATCAAGTGCTGTGAGCTCGCGGCCGTCCTTGAGCTTCAGCTTGTGCTGTAGCTTGAGGTCTCGGCTGACCAAGGAGACCTCGGCTACCGCATCGCGGAGCTGTAGGTCGCTGAAATCGACGCCCGCTTCAATGGCATCAAGCACTAAGGAGGTCATGCCAAGCTTTAACAGGTTTGCTGTCTGTGACATGTTGGCATCGCCAATGATGACGTGTAGGCGGCCAAAGTCCTCAGCTACCGCGTGCGGCTCGTCGCGAGTGTTGATGATGCCGCGGTTGAGCGTTGTCTCCAGCGAGATTTCCTGCTCGATGTAGTCGGCGCGCTGGGAGATCTGAAATCCTGGCTCTTCACCTTCTTGTCCAAGGCCAACGCGGCCAGCGCCAACCACTACCTGACGTGCCACGAAGAACGGGATGAGGCCCGCGGCAATCGCGGAAAATTCGGTAGAACGCCGGTACTGGTAATTCTCGTGCGAACCGTAGGATGCGCCTTTGCCATCCACATTGTTCTTGTAGAACTTCAGTGGCGGGCACGGATCATGGTTCGCCAGCACAGATGTGCCCTGCGCGGATAGGCGCGCTACCGCTTCGGCGGCTTGTTGCAAAACTACGTCACCGGCGGCGTCGTAAAGCATGGCGTCCCAAGCATTCGTGCATTCCGGGGAGGAATACTCCGGGTGCGCGTGGTCGACGTAGAAGCGCGCACCGTTTGCGGTCACCACGTTGGCCACGCCGATTGCATTCGGATCGACCACGGGAACGGTTTGATAGCGCTTCAAATCAAAACCGCGGGAGTCACGCAGCGGATGCTCCTCGCGGAAGTCCCAGCGCGAACGCGCCAAAGTATGAAGCGCCGCATAAGCCACGACCGCATGGGTCGAGGTGACAATGGGCGAAAGCTCTGGACTCGTGGGAGTGGAAATCCCGTACTCAGTCTCTGTTCCTAGGACGCGTGCCATGAGGTACTCCTAAAGCCCATTAGCTCAACTCGGGTTACTTCTGCGCCAGCCTGGGTGCCGGCAACAATCTTGGTCCACTCCTCAGGGCTAGCCGAGGTCGGTACGTATTCTGACTCCGCCTGCTCCGCGGCAATGGCCTGGCGCAAGTGATCCGAAGTAATACCGTGCGTGCTCATCTCGCTATCAGCAAGCGCTTCCTTGATCGCAAGCTTCTTTGCACGCGCTACGATGTTGGCAATCATCGCGCCAGAGACAAAGTCGCGGTAGAACAACGTCCGCGGCTCATCATTGCGGTAATGCAGACGCACGAAGGGCCGCTCCGAATAGAGCTCTTCGACTGCTGAGTCAATGAGCCCCTCGAGGTCCGCCTGGTGCGGTACCTTCTGACCCAGATGCCGGCTAAAGATCTCGCGGGCGCCTTGCTTGCTGGGGCGATTGACGCGAATCTTGATGTCGAGCCGGCCCGGGCGCATGATGGCAGGATCGATGAGCTCCTCACGGTTGGTGGCGCCGATGACGATGACGTTGCCCAGCTTTTCGACGCCATCGAGCTCCGTCAGCAGCTGCGGAACCACCGTTGTTTCCATATCTGAGGAAACTCCGGAACCACGGGTGCGGAAGATGGATTCCATCTCGTCGAAGAAAACGATGACCGGGCGGCGCGAGTCCTGGGCTGCGAGCTCGCGAGCGCGTTCAAAGATCAGGCGAATGCGGCGCTCGGTCTCACCCACGTACTTGTTTAAGAGTTCAGGGCCTTTGACATTCAAAAAGAAGCTCGGGCCGCCGCTACCCATCTTGGTAGCAAGGGAGTTTGCCACGGCCTTAGCAATCAAGGTTTTGCCGCAGCCCGGCGGCCCATAGAGCAACACGCCCTTCGGCGGCTCCAAGTCATATTGCCGGTAAAGATCCGGATGCAGGAAAGGAAGCTCGACGGAATCGCGAATTTGGGAGATCTGAGCATCCAGACCGCCGATGTCGTCGTAACTGAGCTCTGGGACCTCCTCCAACGAAAGTTGCGCCACCTCGGACTTTTCAATCTTTTCGAGTGCGACACCTGCCTTGCCGTCGACAAGGACTGTGTCGCCAGTGCGAATGCCCTCGCGAAGACGTGCGGACAAGAGCACCACCTGCTCCTCGCCGGAGGAGTTCGCAATAATGACGCGGGTGGTGCCTAAAGTCTCTTGCACGGTGGCAAGGCTTCCCGTTTGCGGGTGACCACAAGCTTCGACAACGACGAAGCCCTCGCCCAAACGCACGAGTTGGCCGGCTTCGAGGCTGCCTGGCTCTAGGTTGGGCGAGACCTTAACCCGCATGGGGCGGCCGTTGGTATAGACCTCGGCGTCGCGCCGGGAATCATGCGGCTTTCCTGAGTATCCGAGGAATACACCATAGGTCGAGGCAGGCTCTGAAAGCTCATTGACCTCGGCCAACATCTGCTGCAGCTTGTTGCGGGAATCCTGCAGCAGCGAAGCGAGCTTGGTGTTGCGCTCGGCTAACTGATCAATCTGCCTTTTGAGGGCGGCTGTGTGACTTGCGTCGGTCATAGCTACACACTAGCGCGTGAACCATGCCGACAAGTCAGGTTGGCCTAAAATCCCCCGCGGATTCTTTGGCTCCGCTTCGTTTCTTTTGCACCTACTTGCGGGCGCGGCGCTGCGGGCGGGGTGGAGTCACGCCGTCGGCAAGGCGGCGCGTCCAGATGAGGAACGCAGTGTGCGCGTTCATGCGGTGCTCTGGACGGGTGGCAAGGCCTTCCACCTTCCATTCACGCACGAGGGACTCCCAGGCCTTCGGCTCGGTAAAGCACTTCAGCTCGCGGATCCCCTCCATGACCTTCATCAGCTGCGGCACGGTAGCCACGTAGGTCATGAAAACGCCGCCTGGGATCAGGATGTCGCGAACCTTCTCCAGGTGCTCCCACGGCTCAAGCATGTCGAGGATGACGCGGTCAACCGGACCGCCGAGTTCTTCCACGGTGACGTCCGCCAAATCACCCAAGCGCGGCGTCCACCACTCAG
Source organism: Corynebacterium simulans (assembly GCF_001586215.1). Classification (NCBI taxonomy): domain Bacteria; kingdom Bacillati; phylum Actinomycetota; class Actinomycetes; order Mycobacteriales; family Corynebacteriaceae; genus Corynebacterium; species Corynebacterium simulans. The sequence continues at coordinate 91,924 of NZ_CP014634.1, forward strand.
GCTGCTCGCCGAAGTATTCCTTGACGTTGTCCACGGCGTACTCCAGGTGGTCATCGCGCACCTCGTAGGAGAAGACGTGTCCCTGCGGGCCAACGGCGCGCAGCAGCGTCATGGACAACGCACCGGAGCCGGCGCCAGCCTCCAAGACGCGTGCGCCCATGAAAATATCGCCTTCGACCAGGATCTGCGCGGAGTCCTTCGGATAGATGACCGCCGCGCCACGCGGCATGGAAAGCACGTGGTCCACCATCAAGTGACGGAAGAGCAGGAAGTCGCTGCCCAGCGTGGAGCGCACCACGGAGCCCTCATCCAGACCGACGATTTCGTCGTGGCGGATGATGCCCTTGTGCGAGTGAAACTCGCCGCCTTCCTCAAGTATCACCGTGTAGTGGCGGCGCTTAGCATCGGTCAGTTGGACGCGATCGCCATAGTGAAAAGGTCCGGAATAAGGCATGGTGTGTGCTTCCTATGCTTTCTCGTGGATTTAAAGGAGGTTTAATTAACCCAACAAGTATGCCTCAATGGCCTTGGCCATCCATACTTGGTCACGTTCGCCGACCATCTCGCGTGCGGAGTGCATAGAAAGCATCGGCACGCCGACGTCGACGGTGTCGATACCTAAGCGGGTCGCGGTGATGGGACCGATGGTGGAGCCACAGGGCACGTCGTTGTTGCCCACGAAGCGCTGGAAAGGAACCTTGGCCCGCTCGCATGCGCGCTCCCACAGGGAGACGGTCGTTGCGTCGGACGCGTAGCGCTGATTGCCGTTGATCTTGGTGACGGGGCCCTTACCGATAATCGGGTGATGCGTGGGATCGTGCTTGCCTGCGTAATTAGGGTGGACCGAATGCGCGGCGTCGGCCGACACGCAGCAAGAACGCGCATACATTTGATACCGCTCCTCCTCGTTGGCTCCCAGCGCGCGACCAGTGCGCCCCAGGACATCGGCGAGAATCGGGCCGGCAGCACCGAAACGAGAAGCCGAGCCCACCTCTTCGTGGTCGAAGGCAGCCATGACCAAAATGTCTTCGTGTCCATAGTCCTTCTGCTGGGCGGCATTGCGCATTGCGACGAGGCTGGCAAACACGGAAGAAAGATTATCCATGCGGCCGGCCGCGATGAAGCGCTCACCGGTGCCGAATACGGCGCCCCGCTGGGCATCGGCAGTAATGAGATTGAATGCAGAGATCTCATCCTGAGCCACGCCGATGGACTCCGCTACCACGCGCAATACCGAGGCATCGGGAGTGCCCACGGAAAGCACCGGCTGCATGTTGTGCTGGCGATCCGGCTTGAACTCGTCCTTGCGGTAGAGGTGGATAGCCAGCGAAGGAAGACGCAGAATCGGGCCGGTGTTAACCAAATGATGCACGCCATCCTTCGTTACCACCTGACCGGCAACGGTCAGCTCACGGTCAAACCAGGTATGCAGCAACGGGCCGCCGTAAATTTCTACCGCGACCTGCTGCCAGCCCGCAGCATCAAAATCGGGGGTCGGCTTGAGCACAAGGCCCGGCGAATCTGTATGAGAACCGATGATCCTAAACGCGGAGTGTTTGCCCGCGCCCTCCGGCACGAACCAAGCCATGATGGCGCCGCCGCGAATCATGTAGTGGCCGCCTGGGGCTGCTGACCATTCCGCGGCCTCATCCTGGCGGACAAAGCCCACCTCTTCTAGCTGGCGCGCCACCTCGTGGGCCGCGTGATAGGAAGAAGGAGAAGCGGCTATGAAATCAAGGAACTCATCCGAAATACTCATGCCTCCTACTTTGCCATGAATTGCGCCGCGCTAGGCTAAAAGGACCATGGCTGATGCACGAAAACCTCGCCCGTTGGCGCTTTCGCCTTCTCGGGCCTCAGACTATAAACAGTGCCCACTTCTCTACCGCTTTCGGGCAATTGACAAGCTCCCCGAGCCGAAGACCGTAGCGCAAGTAAAAGGGACGCTGGTCCACGCAGTTTTAGAAAACACCCACAAGCTGCCGCGCGAAGAGCGTGACTACCCCGCTGCAGTGAAAATGATTAAGCCGGAATGGGCCAAAATGGTCGCTGCCGACGCCGAGCTTAAAGAGCTCGTGCCCGAGGAAGAAACCCTCGATTTCTTCGTAGCGGCCCGCGAATTGCTCAAGGGCTATTTCCAGATGGAAAACCCGCAGGGCTTCGATGCTAAAGAATGCGAGATGTACGTCAATACTGTCTTGCCAAACGGCGTGCCGGTCCGCGGCTTCATCGACCGCGTGGACGTTGCCCCAACCGGTGAGGTCCGCGTCGTGGATTATAAGACCGGCAAGAAGCCAATCCCCCGCTTTAGCCAAGACGCCCAGTTCCAGATGCGTTTCTACGCGCTTGTCTATTGGCGAATGCTGGGCGTCATCCCCGCCCAGCTGCGCTTGATGTATCTCAAGGTCATTGACTCGATGTTCCTTACCCCAACCCGCGAAGAGCTGGAGTACTTCGAGCGCGACCTAGGCGAGCTCTGGGCAAAGATCGAGGGCGACGGTAAGGAAGGTCTCTTCCGCCCGAAGACCTCGAAGCTTTGCGGCTGGTGCTCTTTCCAAGAGCTTTGTCCTGAATTCGGCGGAACCCCGCCCGAGTATCCGGGTTGGCCGGGCTCCGCCGCAGATAACTAGAACAGGCCGGAAATGGTGCCATCGGCGGCAACATCGATGTTGTTGGCCGCCGGCTTCTTCGGCAGACCCGGCATGGTCATGACGTCGCCAGTCAGCACCACGATGAAGCCCGCGCCAGTACGCGGCAGCAGCTCGCGCACGTGGAGGGTATGGCCCTCTGGAGCGCCCAAGGAAGCCGGGCTATCGGAGAAGGAGTACTGCGTCTTTGAGATGACCACTGGGAAGTTATCCCAGCCATTGTCCTTGATGTACTGCAGGTCCTTCTTGGCCTTCGGGTCGTACTCGATAGAGGTTGCACGGTAGACCTCGGTGGCGATCTTTTCGATGGACTTTTCCACGCCCTCTGCTGGATCGTAGAGCTGATGTGCCTGACCCTCGGAGAGGTTTTCTAAGAGAGTTTCTGCCAACTCCTTGGCTCCTTCGCCGCCCTTTGTCCAGACATCTGCCTCAGCCAGGGCGACGCCAAAGTCCTTGGCCCAGGTCCGCATGAATTCGCCCTCGGCCTCGGTATCGCTGTAGAAGGAGTTGAGCGCAACTACTGGTTGCAGACCAAACTTGCGGATGTTTTCAACGTGGCGCTCGAGGTTGACGATGCCCTTGCGCAGTGCGTCAAGATTTTCCGTGGTCAGGTCCTCACGGGCCTGGCCGCCGTTGTACTTTTGGGAGCGGATGGTGGCAACGACCACAGCACCCGCGACGTCGAGCTCGCCAAAGCGAGCCTTGATATCCATGAACTTCTCGCCGCCCAAGTCAGCGCCAAAGCCAGCCTCGGTGAGCACAATGTCGCCGAACTTCATCGCAGTCTGTGTTGCAAGCAAGGTGTTGCAGCCATGCGCAATGTTGGCAAAAGGTCCACCATGTACGAATGCTGGGGTGCCGCCGAGAGTCTGCACGAGGTTCGGGTTGAGGGCGTCGCGCATCAAAGCGGTTAGTGCGCCCTCAGCACCAAGCTCGCGTGCCGTGACTGGCTCTTGGTCGAAGGTATAGCCAACGGTGATATCACCCAAGCGCTTCTTAAGGTCTTCGAGGTCAGTAGCCAGGCCCAAGATAGCCATGATCTCAGAAGCTGCGGTGATGGTGAATCCAGTTTCCGCAGGCACTCCGTGTGCCGGGCCGCCGAGGCCGGTGACGATGCCGCGCAGCGCACGGTCATTGACATCGAGGCAGCGCTGCCAGGTCACGCGGCGCGGGTCGATGCCGAGCTGGTTTCCTTGGTGTATGTGGTTATCGACGATGGCAGCCAAGGTGTTGGTGGCCGCTGCGATGGCATGGAAATCACCGGTGAAATGAAGGTTGATATCCTCCATCGGGACAATTTGGGAATAACCACCGCCGGCGGCACCACCCTTGATGCCCATGACTGGGCCTTGGGAAGGCTCACGCAAAGCGACGATGGCCTTGTGCCCCAGTAGTGCCAAAGCATCGGTTAGGCCAATCAGCGTGGTGGACTTGCCTTCACCAGCCGGTGTTGGAGAAACACCAGTGACGAGCACCAGCTTGCCTTTAGTGGGAAGGTCCTCGAGCTTCGTGATATCCACCTTGGCTTTGGTGTTGCCATAAGGAATTAGCGCTTCCTCCGGGATTCCCGCACGAGAAGCAATATCGGTAATTGGCTCCAGTTTGTGAGCCTGTGCGATTTCGACGTCTGAGAGTTGGGTAGCCATGGCTTTATGCTACAGAGAAAAGCCGCCCGATCTGCCGGTTTCGGAGAAAAGGACAGTGGGCGGCTAAATTGTCAAATCGCGGGCTCTAGGCGATGACAGCACCGAGTGCGTAACTCAGCAGAACAGCGACCACGATGGAGACCGTTCCTGGGATAAGGAATGGATGGTTGAACACGGCCTTTCCGATGCGGGTGGAGCCGGTATCGTCCATCTCAACTGCGGCCAGCAAGGTTGGGTAGGTCGGGAGGATGAACAGAGCGGAAACGGCTGGGAATGCGGCCAGTGCGGTCAGCGGACTTGCGCCCAGGGCCAGTGCGGCCGGCAGCAGCGCCTTGGTGGTAGCAGCTTGGGAGTACAGCAGTGCGGCGGCGAAGAAGAGAACGACGGCCAGCATCCACGGAGCGGACTTGACGACGTCGCCCGCCATGGCCTGGATGTTGTCCATGTAGTGGTTGATGAGCGTGGTGCCCAGCCAAGCGACGCCGAGAACACACATGGAAGCAGACATACCGGACTTGAATACCGGGGTGTTGAGGATGTCGGCGGCTGGAATCTTGGTGATCATCACGATGAGCGTTGCTGCGGTGAGCATGACCGTCATGATGGCCTCGTTGCGTGGCAGAGTCGGTTCTGCGATGAGGCCAACCTGCTCCGAGGTCAGCGTTGCCCAAATCATGACAATGACGATGGCAGCCAGGAAGATGTAGATGGAGGCCTTTGCACCCTTTTGCGTGCTTTGGTCGGTGTGTCCCTTCGGCATTGCGACGAGGCCCTGTGCGAGGCGCTCCTGATAGACCGGATCGTCTTCTAGTTCCTTACCCGAGTGGTTTGCTAGCCAAGCAGCCGGGAAGATGCTGAGGAATGTTGCTGGAATAAGAACGCCGAGCAGCTGGAGGTAACCGATGCCGGTTGGCTCCAGAAGTGAGGCCAGCAGGACCACAGCGGCGGAAATCGGCGAGGCACAGATTGCCATCTGGGAGGCTACAACGGCGATGGAAAGCGGACGCGATGGGCGTACCTTGCCTTCCTTTGCTACCTCGACGATGACGGGCAGCGTAGAGAATGCGGTGTGGCCAGTACCTGCTAGAACGGTCATCAGCCAGGTGACGATCGGTGCATAGTAAGTGATGCGGCGCGGGTTCTTACGCAGGAAGCGCTCGGCCACCTGGACTAGGTAGTCCATACCGCCCGCGCGCTGCATGGCGGCGATGGCGGCAATAACGGTCATGATGATGCCGATGACGTCGAAAGGAATATCTTCTCGGGTAACCGGTACGCCTGTTAGGCCCAGCAAGAGGACGCCGAGACCGCCGGCGACACCGATGCCGATTGAGCCAATGCGGGCACCTAAGTAAATCGCGGCAAGGACAATGAGGATATGGACTACAGCCATGAGAATCTCCACAAGGTCGAAAAATTAAATGGCTTCCTCAGCCGAAAATAAACGAGTCAGCCATGCTCTGTCCTCCCCATTGTCCCCCAAATCATGTGGCTTTGGTTAATTAAAACGCCCGTTTGTGCTTGTTCCCACAAAAATAGCCTATTGCATTACGGTTGGTTGATTGAAAACCAAAGAAATCCCTGTACAGCAACAAAACGACGAAAGGCCATGTGGTAAAACCACATGGCCTAAAACCCGTACTTAATAGCTCGCGGGGGCGCTGATACATTTAGGGCTTAGGTCGGATTTAGTCCTCGTCGATGTAGAGCTGGCCGCGGAACTCTGGGTGCATCAGGTTCTCAACGGACAGAACCTTGGACAGGGTTGCCTCGTCCATAAGGCCCTTCTCCAGAACGAGTTCCTTGACGCCCTTGCCGGTCTTCAGGGACTCCTTAGCGATTTCGTCACCGTTGTGGTGACCGATGAACGGGTTCAGGTAGGTGACGATACCGATGGAGTTTTCAACGTATGCGCGGCAGACATCAGCGTTGGCGGTGATGCCGGTGACGCACTTCTCGCGCAGGGTGTCAACAGCGTTGCCCATGATACGGATGGACTGGAACAGTGCCTCACCGATGACCGGCTCCATGACGTTGAGCTGGAGCTGGCCAGCTTCAGCAGCCATGGTGACAACGTGGTCATTGCCGAAGATCTTGAAGCAGACCTGGTTGACAACCTCTGGGATAACCGGGTTGACCTTACCCGGCATGATGGAGGAACCAGCCTGGCGAGCAGGCAGGTTGATCTCGCCCAGGCCAGCGCGTGGGCCGGAAGCCAGCAGGCGCAGATCGTTACAGATCTTGGCCAACTTCATAGCGGTGCGCTTGATGACGGAGTGCAGCAGAACGTATGCGCCGCAGTCGGAGGTTGCTTCGATGAGGTCGCGAGCGGTCTTGATCTCCAGGCCAGTGACCTCGGATAGAGCTGCGGTGACCTGGTGGCGGTAGCCAGCTGGGGTGTTAACGCCGGTACCGATTGCGGTGGCACCGAGGTTGATCTCCAGCAGGCGCTTCTGAGCGTCGCGCAGTACAGCCTGCTCCTCAGCCAGGTTATGAGCGAATGCCTTGAACTCATCACCCAGGGTCATAGGAACAGCGTCCTGCAGCTGGGTGCGGCCCATCTTCAGGATGTCCTGGAACTCGTTGCCCTTGTCGTGGAAAGCGTTCTGCAGGGAATCGATACGCTCGATCAGGGTGTCCAGGGAGTAGTACAGACCCAGGCGGAAACCGGTTGGGTATGCGTCGTTGGTGGACTGGGACATGTTGACATCATCGTTCGGGTTGATGATGTCGTATGCGCCCTTTTCCTCGCCGAGGTACTCAAGAGCGAGGTTGGCAACAACCTCGTTGGTGTTCATGTTCAGCGAGGTGCCCGCGCCGCCCTGGAAGACGTCGAGCGGGAATTGGTCCATGCAGCGACCCTCGTCCAAGATCTGGTCACATGCCCAGATGATTGCTTCTGCCTTCTGCTTAGGCAGAACGTGCAGACGACGGTTGGCCATTGCGGTGGCCTTCTTGACCATCACCATGCCGCGGATGAAGTCTGGAATGGTGTTGATAGTGACGTAGGAGATCTGGAAGTTGTCGATGGCGCGCAGGGTGTGGACACCGTAGTACGCGTCATTCGGGATCTCCATGGAGCCGAGAAGGTCGGTCTCGGTGCGAGACTTCTTAGAAGAAGACTTCTTAGCCTTGGCAGCGTCCTTGGCCTCGTTAGCAGAAGGTTTTACGCCCTCCTGCTTAGCGTCGATTTCTGCATCCTTCTTAGTGGTCTTAGCCATTTGGCGGGACTCCTTAAGTGGTCAATACTCGCTGAAAAATCCGCGAGCATTTCGAACGATAGTTGTTTGAGTAAACTCAAGGCCCATCGTAGCTAGAGCAGGCATTCCGGCGTTCAATCTGCGCAAGATCTCTAAAATTTACCCCTAAAAGCGGGCGATGCGTAGCTCTGATGCCAGGATAGCTTCCGCTCCCAACGCCGAAAGGTGGTCCATAATTCGATTCGCATCCTGCCGTGGGACCATCGCGCGCACCGCTACCCAATTGTCCCTTGCGAGAGGGGCAACCGTGGGCCCGGTAAGCCCCGGTGTTACTGCCGAAGCCGCCTCCAAGTCTTCTTTGGGCACGTTGTAATCGAGCATCAAATAGTTACGCGCATTTAGGATGCCCTGGATGCGTTGGAGGACTACTTGCTCTTCATCGCTCAATCCCACGCCGGCGCGCTTGATGAGGACCGCCGTGGACTCGGTGATGGCTTCCCCAAACGGGGCAAGCCCCTGCTGACGCAGCGTCGCTCCGGTAGAGACCACGTCTGCGATCGCATCGGCAACGCCTAAGTGGATGGAAATTTCCACCGCACCATCGAGGCGGATAACTTCAGCTTCAATCCCCCGCTGCCGCAGATCCGCGCGCACGAGATTGGGATAAGAAGTAGCGATCTTTTTGCCCTGCAGCTTCTCAATGGTCCAGTCTTCACCTTGGCGGGCGGCGTAGCGGAAAGTGGATGCGCCAAAGCCTAGATCTAGAACCTCGTTGAATGATGCGCGGGAGTCACGCGCGAGATCGCGACCAGTAATGCCTAAGTCCAAGACGCCTTGGGCGACGTAGATGGCGATGTCTTTGGGGCGCAAAAAGAAAAACTCGACACCGTTAGCCTCGTCAACGATGTTGAGTGCCTTGGAGTGCCCGCGGCCTTTGTAGCCGGCTTCTGCCAAGATGCTAAGGGCAGCCTCGGACAATGATCCCTTGTTGGGAACGGCAACTTTAATCATCTTAAGGCTCCTTCCCTTTAGAGATACTTGTAGATATCTTCTGGCCTAAGGCCCCGCTTTAGCATCATGACCTGTAGCCAGTAGATAAGTTGCGACATTTCCTCGGCGAGCTCTTCGTCGGATTGATACTCGGCAGCAATCCAGACCTCACCGGCTTCCTCGATGATCTTCTTGCCAAGATGATGAGCGCCCTTATCGAATGCAGTCACGGTTCCAGAGCCCGCCGCACGGGCCTGAACCTTCTCGGACAGTTCTGCAAAAAGGGACTCGAAATTCTTCACGGATTCTATTGTTGCATAGAAACTTGGCTCCGAGGGCTAAAATCGATAACTAAATAGATTTGGACGAATTAGAGCTGATCTCGCCAAACCACGCATAGACATCGGCCGCATTAACGCCGTCTAAGTGACGCGCAGGCCGTAGCGTAGAAATTTCAGTTACTTCCGCTGGAACCACTACCCTGTCATCCTCCGGTAGGCCAATGACATGGCAGCCGGCGTCGACAGCCGCACGCATGCCCGCAGCGGAATCCTCAAAGACCAAGCAATCAGCGGGATGAAGGTCGAGGCGACGCGCTGCCTCCAAGTACATATCGGGTGCAGGCTTTCCGGCTGGTACTTCGTCACCGCAGATTGTATCGACGAAGAACTCTTCGCCTATCTCCGGAATGGCCGAAGAAGCGACATAGCGCTCCGTATTCGTGGTGACCATCATCGGCATACCATCCGCATGCAGTTCGCGCAGAAGCTCCGGGATACCTGGGAAGATTTCTAGGTTGCCGTGGAAGAGATTTTTGACGTAGTCAAAAGTAACCTCCTGGTAACGCTGATAGTCACCGGGCATAAGCTCGACTCCAGCCAACTCAGCGCAGACTGAAAGAGTTTTTTCAAAAGTGCCGCCAACCGTAGCAAGCCGCTCCTTCGGGGTCATTGCATGGCCCATAAGGCTAGACAGATGCAATGTGGCTTGGGCCCACAAAGGCTCAGAGTTGGTTAGTGTGCCGTCCATGTCCCAAAAGATTGCTGCGGGCCGTTTGGGTATGGCTTGACTGGATGCGAAACCTGCAGATTCGAAAGATGAGCTCATCAAAAGATAAGGGGTTACGTTTAGAAGTCGAGCTCAGGCAGTTGCGCCAAGGCTTCGTCATCGGCGCCGGTGGCTGCGGAGGCATTGTAGATAAGCTCAGAGAGCTCTTCCTTTTCCTCCGGCTCCAAAACTGCATCCGCGTTCTTGCGGTTGAACGCAGCCAGCTTCTCGACTGACTTGTTTACGCTCGCGGCAAGAGATTGCCCGTCTGGATCATCAGGGAGTGCATCAAGATCGTCAAGAAGCTTTTCCACAATGGAACGCAGCTCTGGAAGAACGCCGGCGTCGAAGGGCGCCTCCCAGAATTCTTTCTCTTCTTCTTTGAGGTAGCTGCCAGTGGCAAAAGACTCGAGATTGCTGATGAACTCATCGACGGTGGGCTGAAAGTCTGCGCGAATGCTCATGAAGTGAATTCTGCCTGATATTTCTTAAACGTGCACGCCAAGTAGCGAATAAAAAGCGGTGCGCAGCAATTCAGCCGCCTGCTCGTCATCTGCGCCGCGCTCGCCCGCTGCCCACTCGTCGACGGCCTGCAAAGCTGCCGGCGTATCCAGGTCATTGGAAAGCGCGAGACGCACTGCGTCGACAAGCGCCTGTGCGGCATCTACGCTGCCCGGATTCTCCAGAGCCTTACGCCAGTTTGCCAGGCGTTCGTTGGCCGCGTGCAGAACCTCATCGGACCAATCGCGCTCGCTGCGATAGTGGCCTGCGAAGACGCCCAGGCGAATGGCGGAGGGATCAACGCCCGCTTCAACCAGCTTGTGTACGAAAACGAGGTTGCCCAGAGACTTCGACATCTTGACGCCGTCGAGGCCAATCATGCCGGTGTGCACGTAAACCTGCGCCATACGCTCCACACCCAAGGCTGCCTCCGCATGCGCTGCTGAGAACTCGTGGTGTGGGAACTTAAGATCGCTGCCGCCGCCCTGGATATCAAACGAGGCGCCCAGGCGATTGGTGGCGATAGCAGAACACTCAATGTGCCAACCAGGTCGGCCCGGGCCAAATGGAGAATCCCATGCCGGCTCGCCTTCACGGTTAGCGCGCCAAATCAAGGCATCCAGCGGGTTGCGCTTTCCTGGACGCTCAGGGTCCCCACCGCGTTCGGCGAAGAACTCCTCCATCTCCGCTGCGGAGTAGTTGGACTCGTAACCAAAGGCTTCCGTGGCTTCGATGGACGCATAGACGTCGGGGTATTCGGGGTCGTCAACGATGTAGGCGGCGCCGGCGTCGAGAAGCTTGCCCACCATCTCGGTGACCTCATCGATGGCTTCCATCGCGCCCACGTAATCCTGGGGTGGCAAAACAGAAAGCAGCTCCATATCGGAGCGGAAAAGATCAATCTGGGAGGTGCCGAGCTCACGCCAATCGACGCCGTCGCGCTCTGCACGCTCAAAGAGCGGGTCATCCACATCCGTGATGTTTTGGACGTAATGAACCTTGTAGCCGTTATCCAGGAGCTGGCGATAGGCCAGGTCAAAGGTCAAATATGTTGCCGCGTGGCCCAGGTGGGTCGAATCATAGGGAGTAATACCGCACACGTACATGGTGGCGGTGTCCCCCGTTACCTCTACCTTCTGGATCTGCTGATCCGCGGAGTCGTAGAGGCGGAGTGCGTGGGGTTTCCCTGGAACTAATTCAACATGGGGTTCAGGCCAAGAATGCATGCGGTCTATCGTAGCGCCCTTTTCATGCCTAATGCACTTTGTACAGCATTAGGCATCAGGCAGGGCTAATAGCCAGTTATGAGAAAACCGGCCTATGGCTGAAGGTAGCCGAAAGCGATGAGCGCCATGATGATAATGCCCACTGGGATGCGGTATGCGGCAAACCATTCGAAGGAATGGTTGCCCACGAACTTCAGCAGCCATGCAATGGAGGCATAGCCAATCGCAAAGGCGATGAGGGTGCCCACCAGCAGCTGCGCGCCGGTTGCGGACTGGCCGACAGTCGGGCCGAAGGCATCCCCCAAAGAAAACAGCCCGGAAGCCAACACGGCTGGGATTGCGAGCAAGAAGCTAAATCGAGTTGCCACCTCGCGGTCGAGGCCCAAGAAGAGACCTCCAGAGATGGTACCGCCGGAACGGGAAACGCCAGGCACCAGCGCCAAGCACTGGCATAGACCCATGACGATGGCGTCCTTCATGTTCAATTCTTCGAAGCCGCGCTCCTTTTTTCCGGTGCGCTCAGCCGTGATGAAGACAAAAGAGAAAAGGATGAGCATCGCAGCCGTAATCCACAGGTTGCGCAGATTGTCACGGATGAAATCCTTGCCCAGCACGCCCAGGATGCCGATCGGAATGGAACCGACAATGACCATCCATCCCATTCGATAGTCTTGACCCCGTTTTTCCTTGTTGAAAAGTCCAGCAAACCAGCCTTTAAGGATCTGCCAAATCATTCCGGCGAAGTAGACCAATACGGCTGCTTCCGTACCAAGCTGGATCACGGCAGTAAAGGATGCACCAGCGTCTTGACCCCAAAAAAGCTCGGAGACGATCCGCAGGTGGCCGGAAGAGCTAACTGGCAGAAACTCGGTGAGGCCTTGGACAATGGATAGGACGATGACCTGAAGCCAGGACATTGCGTCTGTTGCTGCTGCAGTATTCACTTGGGTGAGCATACATAGTCTGGCGCGCTTCGGGATCTACCCACGCTGGCTGCTAGGATAAACAACCGTGAAACCACTGGCCAGAACAAAGAAATTGATGCCACTGACGCTTTTTGCAAGCGCCCTAGCACTTAGTGCATGCCAGCCGGAGGTAGGCGTTGGCGGTGATCCAGATTCAGCCCTGAAGGTAAACGCCACGCCTGCTCCTACCTCCAACGATGGGGTAAAGCCTGCAGGCAAGGTCGCGAAATTTGCGGAGAAGGTAACGGACCTCGCGGCCCACGGCAACACTATCGCCGTCCGCACCAAGGACGCACTCTACGTCGGTCAGCAGAACGAGTTCCTCGGCGGCGACGCAAAGAAGATAGACATCGACGAAAAGTGCGGCGATTTGAACGCCTCCGAGCAGAGCTTCGTACTTGCCTGCGGCGATAAGGTCTATCTCATTGACCCAACCAAGCCCGATGCCCCGACCGAGGTAGCCATGGAAGAAGAAGCTCCGGTCACCGTCGCCACGCAACTTTCCAGCGGCGAGATCTTCGCAGGCTCCAAGGACTCGCGCACGGTTGGCATCTATGAGGACGGCAAGCGCGATCGCGACATTGAGGTCGAGGAAGGCTCCGATCAGCTCCTAGCTGTGCCTAACGACGCCGGTGCCGACAACGTCGTGCGCATCCTGCGCGCTGATTCCACGATCCAGAACATCGATTGGCAAAACGATCGCGCCGGCGGCCGCCTTCGCGCAGGCCAAGGCATCGGCCAGATCTCTGTTGGTGGCGGCGCCCTCGTCCTTGCCTCCGATACCTCTGGCGAGCGTCTTGCGGTATATACCGCCGACGACGTAATCCGCCTGCACCAATACGGCAACGTCGACGGCTCGCCATGGGGCGTGGCATGGGACCCACAGCGCCAGCTGGCATGGGTTACGACCACCGACAACGGCAAGGCACATGCCTTTTCCATCGTCTCCGGCGTCCCAGAGAACAAAGGTAGTGTTGACACGGTCGCAGATGCTCAAAATATCGCCGTGCTTGACGACGCCACCGTGGTCACCGCCTCTGCGAGTGGCAGCGGCATCCAGTTTATTTCCGAACCGAATCTGAAGTAAGGGCCCTTTAAAACCATGCAAGAAACTCGCGTCGACGCACTGCGCAAAGCCGCCTATCAATTAGCGCTCAAAGGCATGTTTAAGCTCGCGCCCGAGCGCATTCACCTCATTATGATGGGTGCTTTATCCGGCTTGCAGAAAGCACCCCTGCTGCACCGCGGTCTACACAAGGTGGTGCCAGTCAATGATTCAGTACTGGAGCAAGAGGTATTCGGTGTAAAGTTCCCGCGTCCGCTGGGACTTGCAGCTGGTTTTGATAAGAATGCCGCAGCCGCCGATACTTGGTCTGCTGTTGGCTTTGGCTATGCAGAACTGGGCACCGTCACGGCAAAGGCGCAACCGGGAAACCCTGCCCCACGCCTTTTCCGCTTGAAGGCGGATCGCGCAATCTTAAACCGCATGGGCTTTAACAACGAGGGCGCAGCCGCTGCAGCCCGCAACCTGCGGGCACGTCGGACTTCCGACGTCATCGGCATCAACATTGGCAAGACTAAAGTCACCCCTGCCGAAGAAGCGGTCCAGGACTACCGCCAGTCAGCTTCGGTTTTGGGCGACCTGGCTGACTACCTCGTAGTTAACGTCTCCTCGCCAAACACCCCGGGCTTGCGTGACCTCCAAGCCGTTGAGTCCCTGCGTCCGATCATGGCCGCTGTGCAGGAATCCACCAGCTCTCCAGTCCTGGTCAAGATCGCTCCAGATCTCTCTGACGAGGACGTTGACGCCGTTGCCGATATGGCGGTCGAGCTGGGCCTTGCGGGCATCGTGGCCACCAACACCACTATTTCACGTGAGCGACTCAAGACCCCCGCCGACGAGGTTGCTGCAATGGGCGCCGGTGGAATTTCGGGCGCACCGGTTGCGGCGCGCTCCTTGGAGGTCCTCCACCGCCTCCACGCGCGGGTGGGTGACAAGCTCGTGCTCATCTCCGTTGGTGGCATCGAAACCCCGGAGCAGGCGTGGGAGCGCATTGCTGCAGGAGCCAGCCTCCTGCAGGGCTACACGGGCCTGATTTACGGCGGCCCGGACTGGATTCGCGATATTCACCGCGGCATCGCCGAGCAAATTCGTGCTCACGGCCTTCGCAACATCTCTGAGGCTGTAGGATCCGGCCTTCCTTGGAAGTAGAAAGCTGCCAAGACAAAACCACGAAACGCCCGTCCCACCACCTCAACCTACAAGGTGGTGGGACGGGCGTTTTAACACGTCTTTAACGAGCCTTAGGTGGTCTCGTACCAACCCCAAGTGATCGCACGCCCCAGGGCGTGGAAATGAAGATTAAAGCCTAGGACAGTCGGCGTGGATTCTGGGGCGATGTCGAGCTTTTCCACATCTACCGCATGCACTACGTAGAGGTAACGGTGCGGGGCATGCTCTGCGGGCGGATTCGGGCCGTAGTAGGTCTTCTTGCCGGAATCCCCGCGCAAGCTAACCACGCCTTCGATGCCTAGGTCCTCAGCCGAACCTGCGCCGGTTGGAAGTTCTGTAACGGTGGCTGGGATGTTAAAGGCCGCCCAGTGCCAGAAACCCGATGCCGTAGGCGCGTCTGGGTCGAAGCAGGTAACCGCATAGGATTTCGTGCCTTCAGGCGCGCCGCTCCACTTCAGCTGTGGAGAGACATCAGAGGGGGCGCGGAAACGCTCAGCGATCTCCTCGCCCTCTACAATGTCTGCGGAGGTCAGCTCGAAGCTCGGCAGATCCTTTAACGGCGCATACGGATCGTGGCCGGGGAAACGGGAATCTTGTGCATATGAAGTCATATTTCAGTTGTACCTGAGGCCACACTATGCTGTCGATGAGTCTGGCATCTCAATTGGCAGCCCCCACGACATACCGCAGGCGCAACTGCCAACTTACAACGATGTACTTTTACGCGCTTTAAAGGCCTCAAAACTAAGCCATTTTCCACTACTACCTGCTGATTTGTTTAATCTACGCGTTTCGCGCTACAGTATTCGAGTGCCCAGCCGAGAGGCTGAAAACACCCAGCCCGGGTGGCGGAATGGCAGACGCGCTAGCTTGAGGTGCTAGTGTCCTATTAACGGACGTGGGGGTTCAAGTCCCCCCTCGGGCACAAATGTGAAGTCTCGCGACATCGTTCCTATCGATGTCGCGAGACTTTTTCCGTAGCATCTATTGCCCTCCCTGCCTCGAGCTAAGATGAGGGCAATTATCCAAATGTTAAAACAAGGCGCACAACTCTCGCTTGCCTCGGAAGCGCGGCCACCGCCAAGGTAGCCGCCTAGACGACAGCCTCCGGCTCAGCCTCGGAACCCTTAAGCTTTTTCGCTTTACGGCGTTCGATGAAGTACTTGATGATGATAGGCAGTACTGAAAGGAAGATGATGAGCAACATGATCTTCTCAATCGAGTCCGCGATTCCCGGAATATTGCCCAGGAAGACGCCCACCAGATTCATCGACACCACCCACGCGATGGCGCCAGAGACGTTCCACCCCACGAAGTTCTTATAAGGCATCTTCGCTGTTCCAGCGGCAACCGGGATGTAGGTACGAACAATCGGTACGAAGCGGCCGAGCACAAGCGCAACCGGGCCATGCTTGGCAAAGAATTTTTCTGCCGCGACGAGGTGCTCAGTCTTCAAGATGCGTGCATCATCTTTGAATAGGCGGCGGCCGAAGCGATGGCCCAGGTAGTAACCAACTTGATCGCCCAGCACTGCAGCCACAATACCCACGCCGAGAAGCGTCCAGATATTCACGTGCAGCTGGTCGCGCAAGATCGCCGCTGTAACCAGCAGCGAGTCACCCGGCAGGAACGGGAACAAAACGCCCGACTCAATGAATACAACGACGGCAATGCCGGCGATTACCCATGGCCCAAATGATTCCAATAGGGTCGCAGCGTCCATGTAGGACAAAAGGTTAGAAATTGCGTCCACTCGATACTCCAAAACATTCTTAAAGCGCCTCAACCAAAAAGGAGGCGCAGGTGATTGCATTTAAGTATCTCCCCTGTCTTGCCACTAAGTACAGCTCGACATGGCCCTTCACGGCAAATTGTCGCGATCGACACAGCATACATTCAGCCACCGCGATTCCACATCCAAAGATTGGCCCACTACTGTTTTATCCATGACTCGACTTCTTGGATGGCTGCGTAGCTTGGGCGGCTTCGTAAAAGACGTCTGTGCCTCTGCAGTCGCCGCCGTGCAAGGTTGGTCAGCCACGCGATGGTTGGTCGTCCTCACTGCTGCCATTTGCCTAGGCGTTGTCGCAGCGCTTGTCGATGTCCCTGACATCACCGCCCTGCGCTCCTGGGCAGAGAATATGGGCACCTGGTTCATTATCGCCTTCTTCCTAGGTTATGTCATATTTACGCAATTTCCGCTGCCCCGTACCTTTTGGACCGTGGCTGCCGGCATCCTCTTCGGCCCTTGGCTAGGTCTTAGCATCTCTCTTGCGGCATTGACTGCATCTGCAGTGCTTTCGCTTTTCATCGTTCGCCTTCTCCTCGGCGACTGGATTCGCCCGCACCTCACCCACCCTGCGGTCTTCAAAATCAACACGAGGTTAGAAAGGCGCGGGTGGCTTGCCATCGCAAGCTTGAGAATGGTGGCAGGCGTGCCTTTTTCCCTCCTCAATTATGTCGCCGCGCTCACCCCTATCCCAGCCGGCCAATTCACCGTGGCCACACTTGTGGGCTCCATTCCCACTACCGCCATCGGCGTATTCTTCGGCGATACTCTGACCGGCCAATCCGAGCCTTGGATCTTCGTCGCCATTGCCTTTCTCGCGGCCATAGGCGTCGCAGGCTTGGTTCTCGACGCCAAGTTGCCGATGCGCCCCTAGTTAAACCCTCAAACGCCATGAAAGCCAAAGACCGGCGAGTCAAGTTTCACCTATAGACTTTATGGACGCTATGCTGATTAGCACTTCGCTTTGAATATTCTTCGACCCTAGGAGGCACAATGCTCGCTGTACACGCACGTTATCGCGGCCGTTCGGTACGCCGCGCGGAACTGGTGCAGCGATCCGCCACCGCCCTTTCCACGCTCGACGGAGTCGGTGAGTTCCACGTCCTGGGTGTCGAGGACATCTGCGCGGTGGCGCACTCTGCGTCCTCCGTGTGTGACGTTGTCATGGCGCTGCTTGCCGACGGCGACTGGGCCATCGGCATCGGCGTATCCCCCGGAGCAAGCGGCGACGAAGACGCTGCCCGCCAGGTGGCCACTGCCGCGCTGAAAGGCTCGGCGCGCGCGGGCCAGGTATACGCCAAGATCAGCAAGCGAGGGCGCGCTTCGGAAGCAAACGATATTGCCGCCACATTTGCCTTGCTTGGATTCGTACTCCACAAGCGCACGATTGAGGGCCGCGAGGCAACCTCGCTAGTGCGCGCTGGGCTAAATCAGAATGAGGCAGCCGAGGAACTCGGTATCTCCAAGCAGGCAATGTCGCAGCGTCTACAGGCCGCTGGTTGGGCCGCCGAGATGGCGGGTTGGCAGCTGGCGGTCAACATCATTGAACGCGCCGATACCCTTTAATATCCGAGGTCAGCTTTCGAAAGCTCGGGCGTAGTCACGAAATCGACCAGCCTTTCCACTGCCCCAATCAGCGTCGGATCTAGATCCCGGAACGTATTGACGGCGGTATAAACTCGGCTCCAGCCTTCCTTCGGGTCAGACCAGCCCACGCGCTTAACGATGCCCGTCTTCCAATCCTCACCGTATGGCACCTCCGGCCATTCGCGAAGACCCAGACGCTCGGGCTTTACTGCCGCCCAAATATCGATAAAAGGATGGCCCGTTACCAGCACGTGCTCGCCCACACTCTGGGTAAGGCGGGTTTCCTTAGAACCTTCGACTAGATGGTCTGCCAGAACGCCGACGCGCCTGCCGGGGCCAGGCTGGAACTCAGCGAGACGTTCTTCCAAGTTGTCTAGACCCTCCAGGTATTCCACGACCACGCCCTCAACGCGCAGATCATGGCCCCAGACCTTCTCCACAATCGCGGCGTCGTGAATGCCCTCAACCCAGATGCGCGAGGGTGCCGCAACCTTTGCCTCAACATTGGCCACCCGCCGCGAACCGGAGTTGGACTTTTGCGGGGCCTGCTTTTCGACGTAGCGCGTCAGGGTAACCGGCTGCCCCTTCAACAGGAAGCCGCCTTCCACCAAGTTGAAAACACGCTCGTTTCCGTACCGATCCTCGAGGCGGACTACTTGACCAAACACGGTCTTGTCCACGCCCATCACTGCGCCGACAAAGTCGTCGCCACGTACCTCAACAACCATTCCAGGTTCTGCTGGAACTTTTGGGTACTCCTTCTTCTGTGCGCGCTTATGGCCTGCAAAGATGTCGCCGCCGTATGGATCGATACTCATGGGCCAAAAGTCTATCTACTAAACTTTGCCGTCATGGATATGCGCGCCGAGGTTTGGTCTCCTTTACAAAACACCGCAGTCTGGCTGGGCGCCTGGCTGTGGGGACACGAGTCCACGGACGATCTCTTGGATGCGATGCAGGAGCTCGGCGGCTTGCAGGTGATGGAGGATGAAGCACCCTTTGTGGATTTGCTAGCTTACCTGCGGGCAGAAACTTCCGAGATTGTGCAAAACGGCGAGTGCGAGCCCGTGCTGCGTCTTGTCCTTTCCGGGCCGGGTGAGTCCCCGCTATTGCCGGCAGGCTCGAAGTCATGGAAGGCGGCGGCCGCAAGCGATGCGGGCACAATCGTTGTGCGCATCAATAATCGCAGCCGTCACTTAGTGCTCGTGCCCCACTATGGAAACTCCAGCACCACTTGGCACGTGTTTGAGGAGGAACTGCCCTTGCCTGCGCCTGCGTGGCTGAGCCCCGGCGAGGCTGACGAGCTGCTCAGCAAGGCAACCAACCAAGCCGCACTACTCATCGAAGCTGCGGGCTACAAATCGGATGCTTTGCATAATCCACGGCTAACCGTGGGCAGTCTCAGCGATTTTTATGACACACCGGGACTTCCACGAACAGTATCACCGCGGGCCGCGAAGCTTTTCTCCCGTGCAGACCGCGTGGGCGCGATTATCGAAACCGTGACGGAAAGAATGAACGATCACAGCTTCGATCATCACCTTTTAGGTCTGTGGCGGCATATCCGTCAAGCGCGTATGGCGGGCGTTGCACACGCGCTTTCGGATTTCAGCCGCTAAGGGCCATTATTTACGCAGCGACCAAATATCGCAGCAGCCCTCAGCGCAGGGAGCGCCGTTGGTAGTACAGCCTTGAACGGTGACGTTGCCAATGCTCTCCCACTGCTTATCCTGCTCGAGCTCCTCAATAAGATCCACGATCATCGATGCAAAAGAATCGGTCGGGCCAGCGGTACGGGTACGTTCAACGAGCACGCCCATCTCGTCGGCCGCGTTCTTAAGCTCCGTATCGAGGTCCCATACAACCTCCATATGGTCGGAAATGAAGCCGATCGGACAAACGACGACCGCCTCAACGCCATCCTTGTCATGGATTTCAGTGGTATGATCGACGATGTCGGGCTCGAGCCATGGGGTCTTTGGGTTGCCGGAACGCGACTGCCAGACCAAGTCATAGTCAGCTACACCTGCGGCTTCTGCCACGAGACGGGAGGCTTCGGCAACCTGGCGGGAGTAGATATTTTTATCGCCTTCGCCGCCACCGACGTTATCGTGCGCGGTAGGTACAGAATGCGCAGTAAAGAGCATGCGTACCTGCTTGCCCTCGGGGATCTTGGCGTAGGCGTCCTTTACCGCCTGTGTCATCTCCGCGATGAACTTCGGGTGATCGTAGAACTGACGGATCTTAGTGAACTCAATCTCCGGCAGGCCTTTTTCCGCGAGGTGCTCGCGCAGCTGGCGAATATCCTCGTCGTACTGGCGGCAGGCAGAATAACCGCCCCACGCAGAGGTTGCGAGAACTGCAACGTTACGGACGCCGTCAGCAGCCATCTGCTCCACTGTTTCGGTGCCGAATGGGTGCCAATTACGGTTACCGAAGTAGACAGGTAGATTATGTCCGCGTTTTTTCAGCTCCTGCTCGACGTGATCGATGATTTCGCGGTTGAGCTTGTTGAGCGGGCTTACGCCGCCGAAATGAAAATAGTGCTCGCCCACTACCTCAAGGCGCTCACGTGGAATGCCGCGCCCGCGGGTAACGTTCTCTAGAAACGGAACGACCTCCTCGTTTCCTTCCGGGCCACCGAAAGAAAGAACGAGGAGGGCGTCGTAGTTGCAGGCAAGCTGTTGTGCGTCAGTCATACCGCAACTTTACCAACCAAAGGTTGGGGCTTAGAGGAGGCGCACGACATTAGGCGTCATTCCGGACCAACGCACAGGAGAAATCTGAACGTTAGATCCAGACTGAGGGGCCTCAATCATGGTGCCGTCGCCAAGATAGATAGCTACGTGCTGGCTTGCGCCGGGCCCGTAGAAGATAAGATCGCCGCGCTGCATCTCGCTAGCTGGGACCTGAGTACCCTTCTGGTACTGGTAGCCGGTGTAGTGCGGCAAGGAGATGCCGACACCGGCAAAGGCGTACATCGTAAGGCCAGAGCAGTCGAAGCCGACCTTGTTGTAGTCGCCGTAGGAGTCAGCCACGCCGCCGTCGCGGATACCCTTGGTGGGGCCGTTCGCGTTGCCACCGCCCCAGGC
This sequence comes from Corynebacterium simulans, assembly GCF_001586215.1. Classification (NCBI taxonomy): domain Bacteria; kingdom Bacillati; phylum Actinomycetota; class Actinomycetes; order Mycobacteriales; family Corynebacteriaceae; genus Corynebacterium; species Corynebacterium simulans. The sequence goes on from NZ_CP014634.1 coordinate 112,848, forward strand.
ATAGGGCATGCCGATCTGGGACTTTGCGCGGGCGATGACCGCTTCAATCTTCGCGTTGCGGTCGGCATCGCCAAGCGCACTCGTTGCTTTTTCCGTGACATCATCCGTGGTGTCCAACTCGCCCAGGACGTCAGAGACCTCACCGGTCAATTCATCGTCCTCGGTGTTGCTGGTGGTGCCGCCCTGGAGAGCTGCTAGCTGCGAAGAACCCTGCGCCAGCGAGTCCAGCTCCTCCTGGGTCAAGCCCGTATGATTTGGCTGGGCCGCACCAACAATCGCGGCAGCCGCACCGATTGCGGTGCCCGCGAGCGCCAGTGTCGAGGAGTCGACGGAAGAACCCTGCATGCTGAATCCTTCGGAGGAAAGCTTCTGCACGTTCGGATCCGAAGACAGCTCCTGGGCCGCCTCCGCTGCCTTCTGGACGTCGCTCGCGCTAAGCTGCGAGCCAGACTTATCCGCACGGAAGTCCCGAGTTACGGACTCCGGCTCCCCTCCCTGCATCATCGAAGCAGACTCGGTAGCAGATGTAGATGACTCCGCCGCGGAAACGCCAGAAGCAGCCGCCGCTTCGCCACCGTTGGCATTAGCATTCGCAGAAGCGCTTTCCGACGCCGACTGCGTCGCGCCCGCAGCAGTGCTTGCCGCCGCGTTAGCGGTGTTGGATGCGGATGCGTTCTGCTCAGTGGAAGCCACCGCGGACTCCTGGGAGCCTGCTGCCGGCGCCTGCGAAGTAGCCGCGCCAGAGGTCTGAGCTTCCCTCTTTGTCAAGTCATTTGACTTGACGTTTGAGCCGGGCTCCGCAGCCTTAGACTCGTTTGTATCTAGCCCCTTGGCTTGATTTAGTGCATCTTGCACCTGGGAGCGCTGCTTTAGCAAGCTCTCGCGCTCGGAGGAAAACTCGGCCACGTTCGACTGGCTTTCTTCCAGGGTTTGACGCGCTTGAGCTTCAGCCTCGGTAGCTTTTTCCTCGCGCAGCTGTGCCAACTCCTGGGTCTTGCGAAGCTGCGATTCCTTGTTCGCCTTCTCGGTGCGCTCTCGCTCCAACCGATCCAAGACCGCCTGCTGATCCTTGGCTTGCGTATGCAGATAGGTTTGGCGCTCCAGCATGTCGCCGCGCGCATCATTTCCCGCAGCCGTGGAGACAGCGTCAGAAGTATTGGCACGGCGATAAGCAGTACGCGAAAGCTCATTGAGCTTCTTCTGAGCCTTTTCGACTTCCGACTGTGCGGAATCGAGTTCACCACGCGCCGCAGTGGTGCCACGGCGAGCCTGAGCGGCTTCCGTACGCGCGTCCTGGAGGTCGACCAAGGCACGGTTTACTGCCTCACGTCGCATTCCAATTTCTCCCTCGAGCTTCGCAATCTGCTCTTCAATGGTGGCAATGGCGCCAGCAAGGTCAGCGACAGATGCATCTTTCGAGGAAAGCAAGGACTGGATGTTGACCGGTTCTTCCGCCTGGGCGGCAACCGGAGCAAGGGTGGAAACGGTAGATAGCGTCGCGGTGGTTGCGACGGTGACTAACAGCGTCTTCAGACGCCGGGAGCCGTACTTAAAGATGGTGGCCACGAGAAGTATCTCCTAGACACCCACACTTCGCCGAATCGTTTCACGGCATGCAAAAGCACATCCCTACACAATCGGCCTCAATCAGCCCAGCCAAACCCGATAGAAGCTACGAGAGTTCTCGCCTGCGACCAGCGAGGTAGACGTAGAGCATCTACCTCGGCACAAGATACAGATGTGCCTGTCGGAGAACTGGCTGGCAGAAAGCTAGCGGGTTTGCACTGTTGATTTAGATTTAGGAATGCCCGGGACTTAGCTTAAGCCAGCTTAAAAGCGCATGGCTTAATTAGCGCACCCCTTTAATCTCTTTTGCCTAATCGCACAATGGCAAAAGCTAGGGGCACGTTACCCGGCACCAGGCCGCCTGGAATAGGTGCAGATATACGCGTTAGATACGTACACTGCCCTGACAGTACGACCTTTAGGCAGGTTGTGCTTACGGTGAAAATGCGTGACGTTTATGCGCCGATCACGGGCGCGGGAGAAGCAATGCTGTGTTGAACTCGCGCCTTAACCCCGTATGAACCGCTCTAAAATCCGTGGCCTGCCGTCGCCGCAATTCCGTTGCGCTTGCGCGCGGTCGGGAGGGCGGAAAGCAAAATCCACGAACCTTGAACGGGCCGCACGAAGCTAGCCCTACGAGTAACTCGCTATGCCGATCACATTGCCATCCCCTTACCGAGAACCCGCAGAAGCTTCTCGCCCCAGAAGGCTGAAGCTGCACCGGCACCCGGTGAGGCGACGACAAGACCAACCGGCTTGCTTGTCCCCAATCGGAATGTGGGTGTGTCAATTCTTAAAAAATTCGAACACTGGAATCGGCTTCGACGAATCGTTCTTGGGGTGCCAGGTGTGTTCGAAATAAGCCAGCGCTGCTTTACGACGCCGCTGTCTCCGACACGCAACAGAGTTAAAGGCTCGCGCCTTAAAGCGTTATGCGTCAGGGCTTCAAACAACTAGGCCCCATCCCATCTGCTCATCGTGAGCCAGGCGGCGAACCTCAATCCCGCGATTTCCACTCGTGGCGTGCTTCCCCACATACCCGTGTGTCATCTCGATTGAGAGTCAAGGCTTGGCCCATGAACGTATGGAACAAGAATCAACCCGTGAGTCGATATTTGAACCATACGTCACCGACACACCGTCGCGCACACTTTCCTCAAAATTCACTCCAGTCAAGTCGCGCCACATGACGTTACAAAGGCAGCCAACCTGCAATAATTTTGTTACCTTCCCGTGATTGTGTGTTTCATCACACTACTAGTGAAATCTCCACGCAAACCCCCTTTAGCAGCCCCTCCCCCACCGCTTGTCAAGTCAGGGTGGTTGACTAGATCCCCTACCCCACTCTTGGAATTTGACACTCGCCAGACCAATTTCGACATCCGCCGGCGCCCAGATGTCCACAATCCCATAGCCGCCAGATGGGCATGGATTGGTTTCCGCTTTAACTAAAGGGCGCAAAACGATCGCCTCGCCCAGCGTTAAATGGGAGGCAAATTCCCAACGGATTGAGGTCCAGATCCGCGCGAGATCGATGGCTCAGGTGTAGCCAGATCGGTAAATTTAATGGCCAACTTTCGGGTTGATTGCAACCGCACGGTTCCCCTCATTCGGCACCCGGTGACCCCGACGGTTCACTCAGGTTCTGGGGATAGTTTTTCGAACAAATCTAAGTCTCATAGTTTCCGAAACGCTGAAAACGAGAGAAATCTTCGAGCTTCGGTTGAACCGAGGTTCGGCGGACAATCGTCCCACCGTTGGGCCTAGCCCATTTTCTCGGAACGCGTTTCACGCCTTGATGCAGACCTGAAAGCTATCCAAGCAACGGCGAGCGCGAGCACCATCATAATGGCGGTGAGAAACACCGAATGGACGTCAAACCTATCTATGCCATCATAAAAGCGTTCAAGGAGCTCAACCTGATCGATACCCCTAGGAATCTTGCGTTGCACCGCTTCCAGTTCCGCACGCGACAGCGAGCTACTCACGGCAGAGACATGCGAAGGCACTTGAACAATGACGGTATCTAATCCCGTGGCATTTTGAAGATCGACGGCAAGGTTGCGGCTTTCTGCCGCAGTGGCGGTGTAGTCATCCACAACAGCAACGCCATGGCCGGCATGCAACGCCGCAGAAATGGAGTCCTGAACGGATTGATCGTTGGCCAGGTCCGCATTAGTAAAGGCGGAGCCATCCGCACGTAGCTGCGCGGCGAGGTCAGCGATATCAATCACCGGAGATTCGGCGCTTTCCACACTCATTGCTCCCCTCCTCCACTTCGGTTGCTAATGCTGCCTTGCCGTAACCCACCCTATAAATAGCAACCCATGGGCGCCCGTGAGCGAGCAGCTTCGATTTATAAAGTATCGCTGCCATCATCGGGACCGCCTATGTGACGCGCGGAACTTTCCAAAAAGATGAAACAGAACGCTCGTACTGTTATAGTTGACACGGTCGTCGGTCGAAACCATTAGACTGGTTTCCGAACCTTCGCGTTCTTCTCGTTTCCAGCGCCTTGGCCTTAAACGCAAGCGCCTTATTCCTCATATATATGTGAACCATATATGTGAACATGGAAAGTGGCGGCTTACCTTTAAGGCGGTAGAGCTGGAAACCATGAACTTTTGTTCTGACAAACAAGGAATGGAGCTCCCTGTGACTGAAAGCCTAAACTCCTTCGGTGCCAAGAAGACTCTTGACGTCAACGGCAAGTCCTATGACTACTTTGACATCAACGCAGTCGCTGGCCTGGAGAAGCTGCCTTACTCCCTGAAGGTGCTTGCTGAGAACCAGCTGCGCTACGAGGACGGCAAGAATGTAACCAAGGATCACATCAACGCACTTGCTAACTGGGATCCGTCCGCTGAGCCGGACACCGAGATCCAGTTCACTCCGGCACGTGTGCTGATGCAGGACTTCACCGGTGTTCCGTGTGTAGTCGACCTCGCCACCATGCGTGAGGCAATCTCCGCTCTGGGTGGCAAGCCAGAGCAGGTTAACCCGCTGAACCCGGCAGAGATGGTCATCGACCACTCCGTTATCGTTGAGGCCTTCGGTTCCGCAGAAGCGCTCGAGAAGAACGTTGAAATTGAGTACGAGCGCAACCAGGAGCGCTACCAGTTCCTGCGTTGGGGTGCTGAGAACTTCTCCAACTTCCGCGTTGTCCCACCGGGAACCGGCATTGTCCACCAGGTCAACATCGAGTACCTGTCCCGCGTCGTCTTCGACAACGACGGTGTCGCATACCCAGATACCTGTATCGGTACCGACTCCCACACCACCATGGAAAACGGCCTGGGCATCCTGGGCTGGGGTGTTGGCGGCATCGAGGCTGAGGCTGCAATGCTCGGCCAGCCGGTCTCCATGCTTATCCCGCGCGTTGTCGGCTTCAAGCTGACCGGCGAGATCCCAGTCGGCGTTACTGCAACCGACGTCGTTCTAACCATCACCGAGATGCTCCGCGAGCACGGTGTTGTCCAGAAGTTCGTTGAGTTCTATGGCAATGGCGTTAAGTCCATTCCGCTGGCTAACCGCGCAACCATCGGCAACATGTCCCCAGAGTTCGGCTCCACCGCCGCAATCTTCCCGATTGACGAGGAAACCATCAAGTACCTCGAGCTCACCGGTCGCCCAATGGAGCAGATCGAGCGCGTCGAGGCTTACGCCAAGGCGCAGGGCATGTGGCTGGAGCAGGACGCTCCAGAGGCAGAGTACTCCGAGTACCTCGAGCTGGACCTGTCCACCGTTGTTCCTTCCATCGCCGGTCCGAAGCGCCCACAGGATCGCATCCTGCTGTCCGAGGCAAAGGAACAGTTCCGTAAGGATCTGCCTACCTACGCAACTGGCGACGTCGTCGTTGACGAGTCCTCCCTTGAGGCAAAGCGCATGACCTCCGAGGGCGACGCTGACGAGGCGCTCGTTGACGTCACCGGCGGTCTGAACAACTCCCGCGAGGGCCACGGCGAGTCCGCAGCTAAGGGCGGCTCCGGCCGTCAGTCCAATCCAGTTACCGTCACCTCCCCGAAGGGCGGCGAGTACACCCTGGACCACGGCATGGTTGCAATCGCTTCTATCACCTCTTGCACCAACACCTCTAACCCATCCGTCATGGTTGGCGCTGGCCTCATCGCCCGCAAGGCTGCTGAAAAGGGCCTGACCTCCAAGCCATGGGTTAAGACCATCTGTGCACCGGGTTCCCAGGTTGTTGACGGTTACTTCCAGCGTGCAGACCTCTGGAAGGACCTTGAGGCTCTGGGCTTCTACCTCTCCGGCTTCGGCTGCACCTCCTGCATCGGCAACTCCGGCCCGCTGCCGGAGGAGATCTCCGCTGCCATCAACGAGCATGACTTGGCTGCAACCGCAGTCCTGTCCGGTAACCGTAACTTCGAGGGACGTATCTCCCCAGACGTCAAGATGAACTACTTGGCTTCCCCAATCATGGTTATCGCTTATGCTATTGCCGGCACCATGGACTTCGACTTCGACACCCAGGCTCTGGGTCAGGATCAGGACGGCAATGATGTCTTCCTGAAGGACATCTGGCCTTCCTCCGAGGAGATCGAGGACACCATCCAGAAGGCAATCTCCCGCGAGCTCTACGAGGCTGACTACGCTGACGTCTTCAAGGGCGACGATGCATGGCGCTCCCTCGATGTGCCAGAGGGCGAGACCTTCGACTGGAACGAGGACTCCACCTACATCCGCAAGGCACCGTACTTCGACGGCATGCCGGCAGAGCCGACCCCAGTCGAGGACATCAAGGGCGCTCGCGTTCTTGCCAAGCTGGGCGATTCCGTCACCACCGACCACATCTCCCCTGCTTCCTCCATTAAGCCGGGCACCCCTGCTGCTCAGTACCTGGATGAAAACGGCGTTGAGCGTCAGGACTACAACTCCCTCGGTTCCCGTCGTGGTAACCACGAGGTCATGATGCGTGGTACCTTCGCCAACATCCGTCTGCAGAACCAGCTGGTCGACGTTGCTGGTGGCTACACCCGCGACTTCACCCAGGAAGGCGCACCGCAGTCCTTCATCTTCGACGCTTGCGAGAACTACAAGGCAGCTGGCATCCCGCTGGTTGTTATCGCTGGCAAGGAGTACGGCACCGGTTCTTCCCGTGACTGGGCTGCTAAGGGCACCAACCTGCTTGGCGTCAAGGCTGTCATTACCGAGTCCTTCGAGCGTATCCACCGCTCCAACCTCATCGGTATGGGCGTTATCCCACTGCAGTTCCCAGAGGGCGAGTCCCACGAGTCCCTCGGCCTAGATGGCACCGAGACCTTCGACATCGAAGGCATCTCTGCTCTCAACGAGGGTGGCATCCCGAAGTCGGTTCACGTAACCGCTACCAAGGAATCTGGCGAGACCGTCGAGTTCGACGCTAAGGTCCGCATCGATACCCCGGGTGAGGCCGACTACTACCGCCACGGCGGCATCCTGCAGTACGTGCTGCGCCAGATGGTTAAGGCTTAAGGTCTTCACACCATCTAATTCCTAGGTAAAACCCTAGGTAGAGCGGGGACCGCAAGTTATCTTGCGGTCCCCCTTTTAGACTTGACCAGGGGAATCCAAGCTCCGGTTAGAACTTAATATTTTTAACTTGCCATCTAGAAGAAACGGATTTTCTATGCCCATCGTGAGTGATGCTGAGCTCAACCGACGTCGACATGACATCCTCGTCGGTGCACGCAAGTGTTTCGCCGAGCATGGCTACGAGGGAGCTACGGTCCGCCTTCTAGAAGAGGCCACGGGCAAGTCCCGCGGCGCCATCTTCCACCACTTCGGCGACAAAGAGTCATTGTTCTTGGCGCTGGCGCGTGAAGACGCTGCCCGCCAGGCGGAGGTCGTTGCGAATAACGGCTTGGTCGAAGTAATGAGTGAAATGCTCCGCCACCCAGAGCGCCACGATTGGCTGGCTACTCGGTTGGAGATCTCATCGCTGCTGCGGACCGATCCTTCGTTCCGCGCGCGGTGGGTGGACCAACAATCGGTGCTTTCCGACGCAGTCCGTGCCCGCCTACAGTCCAACGCTGAGGAAGGTCGAATGCGCGACGACGTCAGCGTGGACACGTTGGTGCTCTACCTCGAGACCTTCATGGATGGCTTCATTTCCCGCCTGGCTCTCGGTGACCACGCTGGTCTTAGCGCTGTGCTAGACCTCGTGGAGCAAACCATCCGTAAAGATAAAGCGGGTGCCTAGCCGGCTTAAATACTGCTGACTGGATTCTCGCCATCGATGAAAGCCAACGGGCTAGCCGGAAGGCTCTCGCGGCCAACAACTTCAGTAATCACCTCGGCAACCAGCTCACGGCTAGTCTGGCCGTGAGGATTCGTATCCTCGATTACCTCGATGCCGCCCGCTGGCTCTTCCGTAAGCGCAGAAGGGCCGAGGATGACATAGTTCAGTTCAGAAGAATTCAGGCGGTTGTCTACCGCCTTCTTTGACTCAACGTAGGCGTACCAAGACTCATCATTGGGATCGGTCTCGTTGTGCGTTGCGCCAACGTAGGAGATCATCACGTAATCAGGTACCTTTTTGCCCTCTGCTTTGAGCAGCTCTAGGGCGTCGATAGTTGCCATTGCGCCATCGCGATCTACAGCCCAGGTAAGGTCTGCGCCGCCACGTCCGCCGTTACCGGCACCCCACACCACGACGTCGAAGTTTGCGAAGAGCTCAGCCCATTCTTGCGCGCTGGTTTTTGTGATGTCCTTCAGCACTGCGGTAGCGCCTAGGTTTTCAATCTCTTCCACTTGGGACTCGGAGCGGATCAGCGAATGAACGCTGTGGCCCGCTTTGACCATCTTCGGGGTGGCAAGCAGACCGACCTTTCCGTGTCCGCCAATGTACAGTACTTTCTTTTTCGTCAAAGTCATGGCCCCACCGTACGTGAAAGGCGATAGAATTTAATCCATGATTGCCATCATGACTGTTACCGGTGCGGATAGCACCGGAATTATCGCTTCTGTTACAACCAGTCTCGCTGAACTTGGAGTCAACATCGTTGACGTCTCCCAGACCTTGATGTCTGGCTTCTTCACGATGATTCTGCGCGTGGAATTCGATGAATCGCAGGTTACGATTCAGCAGATTCAGGAGGCCATGAACAAGGTGGGTGAAGACATTAACCAGTCCATCCGCGTTCAATCCGAGGCGCTGTTTACAGCGATGAACGAGATCTAAATATGCTCAATCGATTCAATACTGCAAGCATCCTCGACACAATCGAGATGATCGATAAGTACCGTCTCGATATCCGTACCGTCACCATGGGCATCTCGCTGCTTAGCTGCACGCGCTCTTCTATGGACGCTACAGCACAGGCTGTCTATGACTTGGTCACCGAGCGTGCCAAGCACTTAGTTGAGGTCTGCGAAGGCATCGAGCAAGAGCTCGGCATCCCGATCGTGAACAAGCGCATCTCGGTGACCCCGGTCAGCCTGATCGTTGCTGGGGTCGACGGCGACCCAGTCGAGGTAGCCAATGCGCTCGATCGCGCAGCGGCTGAGACCGGTGTGAACTTCGTCGGTGGTTACTCTGCTCTCGTGGAAAAGGGCGCCACCACTGCGGAAAAGCGCCTTATCAATTCCATTCCCGAGGCGCTTTCCACAACTGAGTTGGTCTGTTCTTCGGTGAATATTGCCTCCTCCCGCGCGGGCATCAACATGAACGCAGCCAAGCGCATGGGTGAAGTCATCAAGGAGGCCGCCGAACTGACCAAGTATCAGTCGGCGATCGCCTGCGCCAAGCTGGTGGTCTTTGCAAACTCCGTGGGCGACAACCCGTTCATGGCGGGTGCCTTCCACGGCATCGAGGAACCGGATTGCGTGGTTTCCGTGGGCGTTTCCGGCCCCGGCGTAGTTGACCGTGCGTTGGGCAACCTCGAGGGTGCCACCCTGGATCAGGTTGCCGAGGAGGTCAAGAAGGCCGCGTTTAAGATCACGCGTGCTGGCCAGCTCGTGGGCAACATGGCCTCCGAGCGCCTTGGCGTTCCCTTCGGCATCATTGACCTTTCCCTGGCGCCAACCGCCGAGCTCGGCGATTCCGTGGCACACATTCTGGAGCACATGGGCCTTGACCAGGTCGGTACTCATGGCACGACAGCCGCGTTGGCACTGCTTAACGACGCCGTGAAGAAGGGCGGCATGATGGCATGCTCGCGCGTCGGCGGCCTTTCGGGTTCCTTCATCCCGGTCTCCGAGGACAAGGGCATGATCGACGCAGTGCGTTCCGGTGCCATCTCCATGGACAAGCTGGAAGCCATGACCGCAATCTGCTCGGTCGGCTTCGACATGATTGCGCTTCCTGGCGATACCTCTGCGGCAACTATTGCCGGCATGATCGCGGATGAAGCCGCCATCGGTGTGATGAACCATAAGACCACCGCAGTACGCGTCATCCCGGTTCCGGATGCGGAAATCGGTGACGAGGTCAACTTTGGCGGCCTGCTAGGTTATGCGCCGGTCATCCCCGTGAACAAGGTGGGAAACTCCACGTTTGTCAACCGCGGCGGCTTTATCCCCGCCCCGGTCCACGGATTCCGCAATTAATGGCGTGTGGGTAATGGTGAAGGTTTCACCCTTCACCGTTTCCCGCGCTCCACGGATTCTCATCCTTGAGGTTTCGGGCGCTGCGTCAGTTCGCTAGGTTTATTTCGTCTACCTTTGCGTAGGAGGCGACCTCGGCCACGAATGCGGGATCGTGGCAGGTCAATACTATTGACGCCGATGCGGAGAGCGCGTTGTGAATGAGGCGATGGACCATCACTCTGCCACGGGCGTCGAGAAGCGTGTCCGGCTCATCAAGGATGAGAATACTGCGGCGCAGTGCCACCGCATGCGCTACCTGCGCGACCCGCAATTGCGACGCCGAGACGTCCAGTGGGTGCTCTTCTAGAGGTAGGTCAGGTATGAGATCTGGCTCCTGCACCCACGCTCCAATGGTGGGTTCGAGCACTTGGTCCATGGGCGATTGCAGCGCCATCGCGATGCTGGGATGGGCGGGTTCATTGCTGTCGAGGCCAGCGGCTGCGCGCAGCAACGTGGTCTTGCCTGAACCGTTTCCGCCACGCAGCCACAGCACTCCTCCGGGCCGCAGTTTCAAGTCCACCGGGCCAACCTCGAAAGAGCTGGATTCCGGAGCTTTGAGGTGCCACCAGCGCCTGGGTTTCGCACCGCGCTTGGCACGCAACTGGGATATCGTGATGCTTTCCGAACTCGGAGCCACGCGGGCAAGGTCTAGATTGCCGTCTGCGCTGGAGTCATGCTCGACGAGGATGACCGCGGTTTCCTTCAGCGTTCCGAGATAACTGGCGATGCGCTCGCGTGAATCGAGATCGAGGCCCGCCCACGGCTCGACCACGATGAGCACGGGTGGCTCGGCTATCGCGACCTGCGCGAGCGCAAGCCGGCGTGTTTGACCACCAGACAGGCTGGAGGGTTTGCGCATGCCGTCGAGGGCGACGTCGCAAAGCGCCTGCTCTATCCTGGCTTCCATGTCCTGCGGATCCATCCCAAGGTGTTCCAACGCAAGCGCTAGTTCTTCCCTGACTGTCTCGCGCAGGAGAGATACGTGTGCTGCCGCATCGGCGCCGATTACTGTGTCAACACCCAAAATCTCTGCGAGTTGATGCGCAACGTCGTCGGCATTTTCGCTAAAGCCCACGCGGACGGTCTTGCTTGTTCCTGGGACTAAATCCATAGCAATACTCCAAGAACGCTGATGATGGGCAGTGCCCACCGTACGATGCGCTGAACCAGGCTGTCTGGAACGGGGACCAAAACTGTGCGTCGGCCTGGTCTGTCGAATCCGATCGCGGCTAAGGCCTGGCCCCGTTGCGCGCCCTGGGTGAGCAGGCGTGCGATGACCGGGATGATGACACGGGAGGCAACGTTGCGAAAGGAAACCTTCACGCCGCTGAGGCGGTTAGCGTCGCGTACCGCGGCGATGGCGCGCGCACCCTCGGGCAGGGATTGAAGGGAGGCACCCACCACGTAGGCGGCTTTGTGGCCGAGGCGAGAGGTTTGGAGCCACTTGGCGACGTCGCTGACCTTAACCATGGCGGCAGCCGCCACGATACAGCCCATCAAGGCGGCGAAACGTAGGGAAAGTTGGCCTGAAAGAAGCAGGCCATCACTGGTGAGTAATGGGAATATACGGGCAGTGCCGTAGGGCGCGTGAATGAGCACCATCGATGCCGCGGCGGGAAGTGCAAGCACCGTGGTGGTAGCGACCACCGCTATTGAGCGTGATGCGATGGTGCCAAATATGAGCCACATGATGAACACAGCCGCATTGAGTAGGGGTGAGTTGACGGCCACGATGAGAAACCAGGTGGAGGCTGCGGCGCTAAAAACAGTGGCTGGGTGCATCATTAACGCGGGCGCAGGCTTTCGAGGGTGCGCTTCGGCAGTGCCTTGATTGCTGCCCACACGATGAGGAAGACGATGGCCTTATCGAGCGGATCGGAAATGAAGGACTGCAGGGTCACCGAAGCGATAAGCGAGTTTCCGAGCTCGCGGAAGAGCGAGACCACGGCGCCTGTTCCCAGGCCAGCGGTGCCGCCGTAAACGAATGCTGCGACGGGCGCGGCCAGCATGCCGGAAATGATTCCGATGATGGCGCCGGAAAGGATGACGGCCCACCACTTTTTGAAGGCGCCCTTGTTGATCGCCCAACCCGCAAGGAAACCTGTCGCAGCCGATACAGCCGCAAATGGCAGGGCTGCCGGGTTGAGAAGACCCCACACCACGGAGGATAAAGTACCCGTAGCCAGGCCAGCGATAGGGCCGGCAATGGCGGCGACGAGGATGGTACCCACGGAGTCGATGTAGAGCGGTACACCAATGGAACCGATGATCTCGCCGACGACGATGTTGAGGACCAACGCGACAGGGATGATTGCGATGGTTCGGGCGGGAAGCGCTGGCAGCGCGCCTGCAAGCAGTAAGGCGGCACCGAGCAAGTAGCCGACCAAGGTGATGAGTGCTTCAGTGGAGCCCGCGACGGACTCCCAGGAAGTCGGACGAACCAAAACGAGATAGATCCAGGTGGCTACGACGATGAGCGCACCGGCGATTACCAGGCCTTTGCGGGCTGGCGATAAAGAGATCTGTGACATGAAACTTTCACTTTGGGAAGTAGTAGATGTACAAAGTGTTGGCAAAATTCTGCCCTATGTCACCTCGGGCAGCCCATCAATAATAAGCGCACTAAACGCGACGAGCCAAAATCCCGGCCGCACGGGTGAGCTCTGCGTGCGCGCCTACGATATCTACGGCGGTCACCATGTGTGCGTTGGCCGGCGCATCCCAATGTCCCCGTAGGTCCGCCACGGATGTTCCGCGCAGCAACTGCGACTCAGCCTCCACATCCACGGTGGTGTTGTGCTTAAGGAAGTCCACCTTGCCAAGCGCGATCATGCAGGTGAGCAAGTCATGGATTTGAGCTTGGTAGCCCTCCCCTTGCTCTTGATGGAACTCGAAATAGAAGCGCAGGATCTCTGGAAGGTGGTGGGCCACCGGATGCTCGCCAAGCTCCGCGATGAGTCGCTCCAAGCGCGGCGGCGCAATGAGAAACTGCTCGGTCACTTCCAGTGAGCACAGCGTCGCTTGGCTGTTGCTTTCGCGCAAGTCGGCAAAGGCCTGCTTTGCGGCATGCGGGTCTACCCAGAAGTTCCACTCCGCTGTGGGCGTGGTGTTGCCGCGGTAGTTCACTGCGCCGCCCATCACTGTCATCTGGCTGAACTTGCTCACCCCGGCTAGCGCTGCATTGGTGAGCGGACCGGTGACGATGAGCTGCGCGCCCTGTTCAGCTGCGTTGTTCCACAGGTCCCGCCAGTTGTAATCGGAGTTCCAGTCCGGGGCCGTGACATAGCCCAGGCCAGCTGGGCCATGGGTTTCCGGGGTCGTTACCAGTGGAACCTCCAAGGGAGCTGGGTGGCCGGGTGCCACGGGGATCTCCCCTAGCCCGCATGCGCTGAGAATGAACGCCGCGTTGCGAGCAGTGGTGTCGACGTCGATGTTGCCGGCCGTCGTGGTGACACCAACGAGTTCAATCTCGCCGGCGTGGTGAAGCGCCGCGAGATAGATAAGGGCAAGGGCGTCATCAATTCCGGGATCGCAGTCAAGCAGGATGCGGGGCGTAGTCATCGGCTAAAGGCTCCTAAAAGACGAGGGTATCGAGGAATTTCTGGGCGCGCTCCGTCTGCGGGTTGTCAAAGAACGCATTGGGCTCGCCGGTCTCTACGATACGTCCTGCGTCCATGATCACAATCTGGTCCGACACTGCAATGTTTAGGCCAGCTCAACGATCTCTAAGTATTCGTCGTTCCATAGATCCTCATCGCCATCAGGCATGATGATGACGCGCTCGGGCTTGAGTGCTTTCACTGCTCCCGGATCGTGGGTGACCAATACGACTGCTCCAGTGTAGGAGCCCAGAGCGTCGAGGACCTGCTCACGCGATTGCGGGTCGAGGTTGTTGGTCGGCTCATCGAGGAGCAGTACGTTTGCGCGCGAGGAAACGAGAGCGGCAATGGAAAGTCGGGTCTTTTCACCACCGGAGAGCGTGCCTGCCGGTTGCTCCAGCTTGTCGCCGGAGAACATAAAGGCACCGAGGAGGCCGCGGAGATCCTGTTGGCCTGCGTTCGGGCAGGCTTCAATGGTGTTCTCCCACACGGTCTTGTTCGGGTCGATGTTGTCGTGCTCCTGCGCGAAGTAGCCGATACGCAGACCATGGCCGGAAACAATGCCGCCCTCACCGTCGGTGCGTTCTACTCCCGCAAGCAGCTTCAGCAACGTGGTCTTACCAGCTCCGTTGTAACCGAGAACAACCACGCGGGAACCCTTGTCGATGGCGAGATCGACGCCGGCAAAGACTTCCAAGGAGCCGTACATCTTGGTAAGACCCTTAGCGTTCATCGGGGTCTTGCCGCACGGCGCGGGCTCAGGGAACTTAATGTGCGCGACCTTGTCGGCCACGCGCACTTCGTCCAGTTGGTTCATCATGCGGTCCGCGCGGGCAAGCATCTGCTTGGCAGCGGCCGCCTTGGTGGCCTTCGCACCGAGCTTGGCAGCCTGCTTCTGCAGGGCCGAAGCCTTCTTCTCCGCATTGGCGCGCTCACGTCGGCGGCGAGCTTCGTCGGTAGCACGCGCATCCAGGTACTTCTTGAAGCCCATGTTGTAAATGTCGGCCTCGGCGCGCACCGCATCAAGGAACCAGATCTTGTTGCACACGGCCTCAAGGAGGTCCACATCGTGGGAGATCATAATGAGACCGCCCTCGTGCTTGGACAAAAAGCTACGCAGCCAGGTGATCGAGTCAGCGTCCAGGTGGTTAGTCGGCTCGTCCAGCAGCAGGGTGGTCTGGGATTTGCCCGAGCCAGCCGACGCTGCGAAGAGGATCTGTGCTAGCTCCACGCGGCGGCGCTGACCGCCGGAGAGAGTCTTCAACTGCTGGTCAAGGATGCGCTGCGGCAAGCCTAAGTTGTCGCAAATCTGCGCACACTCGGCGTCGGCCTCGTATCCGCCAAGAGCGTGGTACTCCTCCTCTAGACGGGAATACTTGCGGATGGCTTTGTCGCGGAACTTTTCATCCGTGGCAGTCTCCATCAGCTCCTGCTGCTTTGCCATACGGCGCTTGATCTCGTCCAAACCGCGGGCGGAGAGAACGCGCTCACGAGCGGTGATTTCGATATTGCCTTCGCGGGAGTCCTGTGGCAGGTAACCAATGGGGCCGGAACGCGTGACAGAGCCGCCATAGGGCTCGGTCTCCCCTGCCAGGATACGCATGGTGGTCGTCTTGCCCGCACCGTTGCGTCCGACCAGCCCGATGCGGTCGCCCGGCTGCACACGCAGGTGCTGGCCAGGGGCGTCGAGAAGCGTACGTGCGCCCACGCGCACCTCGAAATCATTGGTCACAATCACGAGGAATCAGTCTATCAACCGGCGCTAACAGGTCATAGCTGAGCCAAAACCAGAAAACAAGATAAGTCCCGCGGCCATTCGGCAGCGGGACTTATCAAGATGTGGAAGCTTAAATTGCTTGCCTAGACTGCGAAGCCTAGGGCCTGCAGCATTTCGCGGCCTTCCTCGGTGATCATGTTCGGACCCCATGGCGGCATCCAAACCCAGTTGATCTGGACGGCGTCAGCAAGCTTATTGCCCACCACTGCGTCTTCAACCTGCTCGCCGATGACATCGGTCAGCGGGCATGCCGGCGAGGTCAGCGTCATGTTGATCTTGGCGGTCTCCTTGCCGTCGACGTCCTCGAGCCAGACGTCATAAACCAAACCCAAGTCCACGACGTTGATGCCCAGCTCTGGGTCAATCACGTCACGCATGTACTCGGTGATGTCGTAGGCCTTGGCAATCTGCTCCTCGGTCTGCGGTGGGCGCTCGCCGCTGCCGGAAAAGTTGGCGTTGGAATCCTGATATGGATCTACTGGTTCAGACATTTATTTCTCCAGTTCATTGAGTGCTTCCATGGATGCGGCCTGAAAGGCCTTCCATCCGAGCAAAGCGCATTTGACGCGGGCGGGGAACTTGGCGACGCCGCCGAAAGCAACACCGTCTCCAATGATCTCATCGTCGCCCTCGATTTCTCCGCGGGAGGTGACCATCTTTTCGAACTCGTCGAGCTTCGCGCGCGCTTCATCCAAGGACTTGCCCACGATCTCCTCCGCCATGACGGAGGTGGAGGCCTGCGAGATGGAGCAGCCTTCGGCATCGTAGGAAACATCCTTTACGGTCTTGCCGTCCTCCGAAAGCTTCACGCGCAAGGTGATCTCGTCACCGCAGGATGGGTTGACGTGGTGAACCTCGGCCTGTCCTTCACGCAAGCCCGCGAATTTCGGGTTCTTATAGTGGTCCAGGATGACGTCCTGATACATCGAATCTAGATTCATTACTCCACTCCAAAGAATTCACGTGCTGCCTTGACGGCCTGGATGAGCTTATCGACTTCTTCCTCCGTGTTGTAGAGGTAGAAGCTGGCGCGCGCAGTCGAATTGACGTTGCCCGCACGGTGCAGCGGCCACGCGCAGTGATGACCGGTGCGGATCGCGACGCCGTACGAATCCAGGACCTGGCCCAGATCGTGCGGGTGCACGCCATCGACGACGAACGAGACCGCACCACCGCGGCTTTCGGTATCCTTCGGGCCCACGATGTGCAGACCAGGGATTTGCTGCAGGCCTTCTAGTGCACGGGCGGTGAGTTTTTGCTCATGCGCATGGATATTGTCCATGCCGATTTCAGACAAGAACTTCACCGCCGCACCAAGACCAACTACCTGGCTGGTCATCTGAGTGCCCGCCTCAAAGCGAGTCGGCGGCGCGGCGAAGGTGGTCTTATCCATCTTCACGATTTCGATCATCGAACCACCCGTTAGGAAAGGCGGGAGCTTTTCCAGTAGCTCAGCCTTTCCGTACAGGGCACCGATGCCGGTCGGACCACACATCTTGTGGCCTGAGAACGCGGCAAAGTCGACGTCGAGCGCGTGAAAATCCACCGCCATGTGTGGCACGGACTGGCAGGCGTCGAGGACGACCAAGGCGCCGACCTCACGAGCACGGCGCACCAGCTCATCGACGTCGGCCACCGCACCGGTGACGTTGGACTGATGGGTAAAAGCCACTACCTTGACGGAATCGTCGAGCTCGAGGGATTCGAGATCGATGCGGCCGTCTTCGGTCATGGAATACCACTTCAGCTGCGCACCGGTGCGCTGGCACAGTTCCTGCCATGGCACGAGATTGGCGTGGTGTTCCAGCTCGGTAATGACCACGGTGTCGCCCTCGCCTACGTACAGATCGCCTGCGCGTTCGTCGGAAAGCACGTAGGCAACCTCGTTGAGAGCCTCAGTTGCGTTCTTGGTGAACGCAATCTCATCGCGATCCGCGCCCACGAAAGCCGCGATGGCTTGGCGAGCGGACTCGTAAGCGTCGTCAGCCTCCTCCGCCAGCTGATAGGAACCGCGGTGGACCGGAGCGTTCGTGCCTAGCACGAACTCCTCCTCGGCCTTCCACACTGGCAGCGGACGCTGGGACGTAGCTCCCGAATCGAGGTACACCAGCGGCTTATCGTCGCGTACGGTGCGGCTCAGGATCGGGAATTGCTCCCTGATGGCACAAACGTCGAAGTTAGACATTGTCCTTCTTACTTAACGAATTGATCGTAACCGGACTCTTCAAGCTGGTCAGCCAGCTCAGCGCCGCCGGTCTTGATGACCTGGCCGTTGGCAAAGACGTGGACGAAGTCCGGTTTCACGTAATTGAGGATGCGCTTGTAGTGGGTAATCATCAAGATGCCGCCGTTGGTCTCCTCTTGGAAGCGGTTGATGCCCTCGGAAACAACGCGGAGAGCATCGACGTCCAGGCCGGAGTCGGTCTCATCCATGATTGCGAACTTTGGCTTGAGCAGATCGAGCTGCATAACCTCGTGACGCTTCTTCTCGCCACCGGAGAAGCCCTCGTTGACGGCACGGTGTGCGAAGGACTTATCGATGGAGAGCTTCTCACGTGCCTCGGTTAGTTCCTTGTTCCACTCGCGCAGCTTCGGGGCCTCGCCGCGGACAGCGGTGACTGCGGAGCGCATGAATTGAGCCATCTTGACGCCCGGAACCTCGGTTGGGTACTGCATAGCCAGGAAGAGGCCAGCGCGTGCGCGCTCATCAACTTCCATCTCGAGGACGTTTTCGCCATCGAGCAGGATCTCGCCCTCGGTTACTTCGTACTTTGGATGACCAGCGATGACGTAGGACAAGGTGGACTTGCCGGAGCCATTCGGGCCCATGACGGCGTGGGTCTCACCGGACTTGATGGTCAGGTTGACGCCCTTGAGGATTTCCTTGGCCTCGCCGTCCTCCTCGTTCGGGAGGACCTGCGCGTGGAGATTCTTGATTTCCAGGGTAGACATTGAGTTAGACCTGCTTTCGGGGATTGTTTCTAAGCGTTGATTTTTTCGAGCTCGTCAATGACGCGGGTTTCTAGATCCTCGCGCAAGGACTCAACTGGAATGCGGGAGATGACCTCGGAGAAGAAGCCGCGGATGATGAGGCGGCGTGCCTCTGCAGCCGGGATACCGCGCGACATCAGGTAGAACAGCTCGAGGTCGTCGAAGCGGCCAACGGTTGCGGCATGGCCAGCACCCACGATTTCGCCGGTCTGAATCTCTAGGTTCGGGATCGCATCGGCGCGCGCACCCTCAGTCAGGATGAGGTTGTTGTTGGTCTCATAGGTATCGGTGTTGTTGGCATCCTTGCGGATCAGTACGTCGCCAACCCAGCAGGTGCGGGCCTCGACACGGCCAGACTCGGCGGAACCGTCAGCGTGGGTTTCACCCTGCAGCGCACCCTTGTAGAACACGCGGGAGCGGCAGTTCGGTACTGAATGGTCAACGAGCAGGCGGTTCTCGAAGTACTGGCCTGCATCGGCGAAGTAGACGCCGAGCATCTCTGCGTCGCCGCCTGGAGCGGTAAAGGCTACGCGTGGAACGATTCGCACGATTTCGCCGCCGAAGATGGCGGTGTTGTGGCGCAGAACAGAATCTCGACCCATGGAGGCTACCTGGTGGCCCAGGTGTACCGCGTTGTCTTCCCAGTCAGCGTCGACAACAACGGTGACGTTGGCGCCGTCGCCGACGATGAACTCAACGTTGTCAGCGTGGGTGCCGGAACCGACGTACTTGAGCACGACGGTGGCCTCTGCGTGGTGGCCTACCTGGATGGAGGTTGCCCCGAAGGAGGTCACGCCCTCACCCGCGCCAGTGATGGTGATTTCCACTGGCTTATCCAGCTGAGCCTCAGCATCGATGGTGACCAACTGCGCCTCTGGCATGGAAGACCATGCCTGGGCTGCAACGCGGTCTGCAGGCGCACCTGCCTTGCCCAGACGGGAATCGTCGGCAGCGACAGTCTCGGAGCTAACGCCTTCCGGTGCGCTGACTGCAATCTTCTGCGCTACCGCCGGAGCGAACTCGCCGTTGTGCAAGCCACGCAGGTTACGCAGGGCGATAAAACGCCAAACCTCGTCGCGACCGTGTGGTACTGGGAAGTCCTCCACATTGAAAGACGTGAACTGATCGCCCTTGGTGACGTCAGCCGGATTGAATTCGTTAGATGCGACCACTTAGCCCACCGATCCTTCCATCTGCAGTTCAATAAGGCGGTTGAGCTCGAGGGCGTACTCCATCGGGAGCTCCTTTGCGATTGGCTCCACGAAGCCGCGCACGATCATCGCCATTGCCTCTTCTTCCGCGATGCCGCGGGACATGAGGTAGAACAGCTGCTCTTCGGAAACCTGGGACACCGTTGCCTCGTGGCCCAAGGTCACGTGGTCATTACGGATGTCGTTGTACGGGTATGTATCGGAACGCGAATTGTTGTCCACGAGCAATGCGTCGCACTCGACGTTCGCGGTCGAGTTGGAGGCGTTCGCGTTGACCTGCACCAGGCCGCGGTAAGCCGCGCGGCCACCGTTGCGGGCGACGGACTTGGACACGATGTTGGAGGACGTATGCGGGGCCATGTGCAGCATCTTGGAACCGGTGTCCTGAACCTGATCCTCGCCAGCGAAGGCCAGAGAGAGAACTTCGCCCTTGGCATGCTCGCCGGTCAGCCAACAAGACGGGTACTTCATGGTGACCTTGGAACCGATGTTGCCATCGACCCATTCCATGGTGCCGCCCTCTTCCACCTTTGCGCGCTGGGTAACCAGGTTGTAAACGTTGGTGGACCAGTTCTGGATCGTGGTGTAGCGGCAACGGCCGCCCTTCTTCACGACGATCTCGATAACGCCGGTGTGCAAAGAATCGGAGTTGTAGATAGGAGCGGTACAACCCTCGATGTAGTGAACATAAGCGTCTTCCTCAACGACGATGAGGGTGCGCTCGAACTGGCCCATGTTCTCGGTGTTGATGCGGAAGTATGCCTGCAACGGAATATCCACGTGCACGCCCTTTGGAACATAGACAAAGGAGCCGCCGGACCAGCAGGCATTGTTCAGCGCGGAGAATTTATTATCGCCAGCCGGGATGACGGTGCCGAAGTACTCCTGGAGAATTTCCGGGTACTCGCGCACTGCGGTATCGGTATCGACAAAGATAACGCCCTGGGCCTCAAGGTCCTCGCGAATCTTGTGGTAGACAACCTCAGACTCGTACTGCGCAGCAACGCCGGAGACCAGGCGCTTCTTCTCGGCATCCGGGATACCCAGCTTGTCGTAGGTCTCCTTGATATCAGAAGGAAGATCGTCCCAGGTCTGCGCCTGCTTCTCAGTGGAGCGGACGAAGTACTTGATGTTGTCGAAGTCGATAGCGGAAAGATCCGGGCCCCACGTTGGAACCGGCTTCTTGTTAAAAATGCGCAGTGCCTTCAGACGGGATTCCAGCATCCACTCCGGCTCGTTCTTCTTCTCAGAGATATCGCGGACGACGTCCTCGCTGAGTCCTCGGTGAGCCGCCTGGCCCGCTTCGTCGGAATCGTGCCAGCCGTACTCATAGCCACCGATGGAAGAGATGATCTCGTCATCACTCATCTTGGTCTCGAGGCCTGGCGCCGGTTGTGCCTGAGTCATAACCCGCTCCTTTCGTCTAATGATTTGTTTTCCGGTCTTGGCTAACCGGTGTCAAGGGGATGTTTGTCAAGGGGATGTTTGTGGTGCAGATTCCATGGCCATCTGCAATAGAAGCCAAGGGCTGCACGTGTTTACCTAACAGGGCAGAAAAGACTTCCTGTTCAGCCTCACATAGTTCCGGATGCTCTGCAGCCACATGGGCGACTGGGCAATGGTGCTGGCAAATCTGCACACCAAAGCCGGCACTGTTGACGGTCGCAGCATAGCCATGTTCGTCCAAGACAGCAGCCAACTTTTGGGCAACTTCCTCTATGGACTCATCTTCCCCGATAAGCGGGTGCACGTCCTCAAGGAGCTTTTCAAAGCGGGCTTTTGCGAAATTGCGCACGGCCTCGGCTCCACCTGCCGCCCTTAGGGCGTTCAGGGCATCGGAAGCCAGTGCGTCGTAGGCATGCCCGAATTGTGCACGCCCGCGGTCTGTGAGGCGGAAATGCTTGGCGGGGCGGCCGCGGCCAGCCGCGAGCGACTTACGCTGGACCACCTCCGTGAGCTCTTCTTCCACCAGAATGTCTAAGTGCCGGCGGATACCGGCGGCCGAAAGACCTAGGCGCTCGCCAAGATACGAGGCCGTAACCGGCCCATCCTTAAGAAGGAGAAGCATGACCTGGCGGCGGGTATCGCCTTCAGTGGTTCTGGTCTCCTTTTCTGGGACCATCTGCTACACCTCCCGTCTTGAATGCGAACGACTATTTTTAGACAACACTAGTGTTCCCTAATTCATTCCCAATTTCCACCAACGCAGGTACCCGGCGTGGCGAGCCCTCACCCCCAACCCAATTGGCGGCCCGCTAGAGTAAACATTTATGAAACAACGCCTCACTGCTTTCCTCACGGGTATCCGCCAGGATCTCCCGCGTCTTGGCAGTGCGGGATCGCGTTCCGCGCAGCTGCATGCCGATGGAAATAGCGAAGATGCGGCCGGCTCCCTGCCCGGCGCACTCTATGATCTTCTGCCAGATGAAGACGCCGCTCGCCCGCGTACCACCATCGCCCAGCTGCGCGCCTTCTTTGTGCTGCGATGGATGGGCACGCTGGGTGCCATCCTCATCGCCGTCGGCGGCCTTGGGGCCGGCGCGCTGCCCGTAGTAGGCAACCCCTATGACAACGTGCCCTTCGGGTCATTGATGTCGCGCATGTTGCAATCGGCTTCTGCCCTCGTCTTCTGCGGTGTAGGCCTGATGGTCACCGCATGGGTGCTCATGGCCCCGTTTGTTGGAACGCCTTTGCGCAACACCGAAAACAATGGCGAGCATTCACGGCCAGGCCGGTTGGTTACTGAAAGCCAGCTCTGGCGCACCTGGGCCGGTTGGGTGATCCCGCTTATCTTCACTGCGCCCCTTTTTACC
Source organism: Corynebacterium simulans (assembly GCF_001586215.1). Classification (NCBI taxonomy): domain Bacteria; kingdom Bacillati; phylum Actinomycetota; class Actinomycetes; order Mycobacteriales; family Corynebacteriaceae; genus Corynebacterium; species Corynebacterium simulans. The sequence goes on from NZ_CP014634.1 coordinate 135,391, forward strand.
CAGGACATTTATTCCTATTTGGCCAACGGCTCCATCGTCGCCCAGGGCCTCGATCCATACTCTGGTGGCCCGGTGGAGCTTCTCGGTTCAGCCGATCCTTTGGCGCGCTCGGTCCCCTTCATCTGGGCTAACTCGCCCTCGCCTTATGGCCCCGTCGCACTCGGGTTGGCCGGGATAGTCAGCGTGCTCACCAGCAATTCGATCATCCTGGGGGTTATCGCACACCGCCTGCTTTCGCTAGCCGGCATCATCGCCGCTGGCTGGGCCATCTCGCAGTTGGCTATCCGCTGCCGAGTCTCGCCCGAGTCCGCACTGTGGTTGGGCATCCTTAACCCGCTGACAACGTTGCACCTGGTAGGTGGCATCCACAATGAATCGGTCATGCTGGGATTGGCCTTGGTTGGCGTTGAGCTCGGCCTGCGCGGCGTCGACCGCCTAGGCGGCGCTCCGGCATGGCTGTACTTTTTATGCTCGGGGTTGCTCATATCATGCGCCGGAATGGTCAAAGTTACGGGCTTCATTGGACTGGGATTCGTCGGAATGGCTCTCGCCCGCGTGCTGCTCATCCGCCGCGGATACTCCACCCCACGCGCCATCGGTAGCGCCATCGCCCTGCAATTTTTCATCCTGATGGCCGCAATTGCCCTTGTCACGCTGACTTCCGGGATCGGGCTTGGCTGGATAACCGGGCAAGGCGGCGCGGCATCCATCCGCTCGTGGTTGTCCTCTAGTACTGCAGTCGGCGTCAGTGCTGGCTTCCTCGGAATGCTCTTAGGACTGGGCGATCACACCGACGCCATCCTCACTTTCACCCGTACCATCGGCGTCATCATCGCAGCCGGTTTCATGCTGCGTATGTTGCTAGCCACCTATCGTGGCAGCATCCACCCGGTAGGCGGCCTCGGCATCGCCACCTTGGTGCTGGTCATCTTCTTCCCGGTGGTTCACCCGTGGTACATCCTGTGGGCCGTACTGCCCTTGGCGGCGTGGGCCAACCGTCTCATCTTCCGTATCACGGTGGTTATATATTCTGCGGCGATGAGTTTCTTCGTGCTCCCTCGGGGCCTTGGCCTACCGCCCGGCACAATCTTGGTCATTTATACCGCAGCTATCGTCACTTATCTCGTGGTCATGGGACTGTGGATGGTGCTATTACGCCGTTCGCGAATCAGTGTCCTAAACTAGGCACTCGTGAATGCAACTTTCGATGGAGCACCAGCGCTAGAGCTCAGCAACGTGGTCAAGTCCTTCGGCGATAAACGGGCCGTCGACGGACTCAGCTTCCGCGTAGAACGCGGCGAGATGCTGTGCCTGCTTGGACCTAACGGCGCCGGCAAAACCACCACCATCGAGATGTGTGAAGGCTTTAAGAAGCCGACGTCGGGAAGCATCCGCGTCTTGGGCCTTAATCCCAGCACCGACCCCGATGCCGTGCGCGAGCGCATCGGCATCATGCTCCAGGGCGGCGGTTCCTACTCTGGCATCCGCGTACGCGAGATGCTGCAGCTCAGCGCCAAGTACAGTGCAAACCCGCTCGATCCCGACTGGCTGATTGAACAGCTGGGGCTTAAAGGAGTGGAGAAAAACACTTATCGACGCCTCTCCGGTGGCCAGCAACAGCGCCTGTCCCTAGCGCTGGCAATCATCGGCCGCCCGGAGTTGGTCTTCCTCGATGAACCAACTGCAGGGCTCGACGCCCAATCCCGCTTGGCCGTGTGGGATCTCATCCGCGCGCTCCGCAACGACGGCGTAACCACCGTTTTGACCACCCACCTGATGGACGAGGCCGAGGCTTTGGCTGACCATGTGGTCATCGTGGACCACGGACACATGGTGGCGCAGGGTACAACGGCAGAGCTCATGGAATCCACGGGCTCACCTCTCATCACTTTCGAGACAGCCACCGAGGTGGACCTTAACGCGCTCAACACGGCAGGGCTGCCCACTGAGGCCACCCGCCCACTGCACTACCGCGTGGAAACCCCGGCTACCCCAGACGTCATCGCCCGCCTGGCCCAGGAGCTTGCCCAGCAAAGCGTTACCTTGCGCAACCTGGACACCACCCACCGCAACCTTGAGGATGTCTTCCTCGACATCACCGGCCGCGAGCTGCGCAGCTAAGGAGTAATCATGACGCGTTTCGAACCAGGAACCTTTCAGCCTCACCCGCAGCGTGCCAGCGTCTGGACCATGGCACGAGCTCAGGGCCTAATCGAGTCCAAACTCATGCTGCGCCATGGTGAGCAGCAACTGCTCAGCATCGTCATTCCCCTGGCCTTTTTGATTGGCGCCGCACGGATGGAGAACATCACCGGCCACGGCCTGAAAGAAATATTCCCCATGGTCTTGGCTGTGGCGGCCACAAGCTCCGGCTTTACCGGCCAAGCCATCGCGCTGGCCTTTGACCGCCGATACGGCGCACTGAAGCGAACCGGCGCCTCCGGCGTCCCGGCCTGGACCATCATCGTGGGCAAGATTGCCGCTGTCTTCTCAATGGTCGCGGTCCAAGTCCTCGTCCTCGGCGGTGTTGCCTTCCTGCTTGGCCTTCGGGCTAGCCTTGGCGGCATCTTGCTGGGGCTTATCACCCTCATCCTGGGCGTGTGCGCCTTCACCGCGCTCGGCCTGCTGCTCGGCGGCACTTTAAGTTCCGAGGTAGTCCTCGCGGTTGCGAACCTCATCTGGTTCATTCTGATGGGAGTCGTCGGCTGGGCCATGTACACCCAGGGCTTGAGCAATGACGGCATCCTTACCGTGGTGCCCACCGTCGCGATGGCAAGCGCGCTCGCCGACGCCCTCAACCACACCTTCCCCTGGCAGGAACTACTCGTGCTCCTCGCCTGGGCCGGCGCCGCCTCCTTCGCAGCGGTGCGCTGGTTCCGCTTCGAGGGCTAGTCGCGCACCTGGCCGCACCACGCGGGCTTGATCCGTTTGATGAGGGCTCACATCTGCAAATGGTGAGGTCACCCCGTAACAGCTGTGACCCGAGTATTGCGCTGAGACTGGTGCAGCCTCACCTCACCAAGTCGACCTCACCATTTGGAAACTGCGAAATGCAACCGCGAAAAAGTTCCATTTCTGGCAGCAAATGTGACTTTTATCTTTTTCGCTCCCGCAGGCATTCGGGGTTTCGTTCCGAGCCTGTCCGAGCGGTAGTCTTTTTAACGTGAATTCCGGTAACAAAGTATCTACGTTTTTCCGCGAGGCGACGCCCGCCATCAAGGCGCAGCGTTTCATCGCGATGATTCTGCTTGTCTGCCAAGGCGGCATTACCGTATCCGGCGCCATTGTGCGCGTTACTGGTTCCGGCCTTGGCTGCATCACCTGGCCCGAGTGCCACCCGGGCTCGCTTGTTCCTCTCTCCGGCGCAGCACCGTGGATCCACCAACTCATCGAGTTCGGTAACCGCCTACTTACCTTCGTCGTCACGGCCGCCGCAGTGGCTGCCATCATGGCGATGCATATGGCGCGCCGCCGCACTGAGTTGAAGGTTTACGCGTGGTTGAACTTGGCCGGCATCGTGGTTCAGGCAATCATCGGCGCCATCTCCGTTTTATTGAAGCTCAACTGGTGGGCCGTGGCGCTGCACTTCCTGCCATCGATGGTTCTCGTCTGGTTGGCTGCAATGCTTTACTCCCGCATCCTTGAGCCTGACGACGGCGTGCGTACCCAGATCTTCCCGCAGGCCATCCGCGTGTTGGCCGCGATGGCATCCATTGCCCTCGCCGTGGTTCTCACCACCGGCACCATGGTCACCGGCTCTGGTGTCCACTCTGGCGACGATGGCGTCGGCATGGAAGGGCGCCTCAACGTCGATACCGAGATGATGGCCGTGGCTCATGCGATTTGCATGTACGCCTACCTGATCCTCACCGTCATTGTGGTCTTCATGCTTTACCGCGTTCAAGCACCAGCTTTGGTCAAGAAGGCCGCGTGGATGCTCATCGCCTGCATTCTCATCCAATGGGGTATCGGCGTCGCCCAGTTCTACATGCACATCCCGCGCTGGACGGTGCCAATCCACATCGGCATGTCTTCCGTAGTCACCGCTTTCACCGCTCTCCTATGGGCGCATGGTGTTCGCCGCGTCAACGGCACAGAGGGCCTGAAGACTGGCTCCCCAGCAGCCGAAGAAAAGTTCGCTGCACGGCAGGCAACACTGGCGAAATAAAACTTAAACCAGGTTGTAGACTCCCGAGACTTAATAGTCTTCGGCGAAACCGCTCCACCTACTCAAACCGGCCCTGAGGCCGTTCGGTGGAGCGGTTTTCCTGCATGTATGCGAGTAGCTGCGATAGCCTTGAAACATGTACGCAATTCAGGTCAACCACAAAGGTGGCCCAGAGGTCCTCGAGTATGTAGAGACTTCGGCACCCACCCCTACCGAGGATCAGCTGCTTGTCGACGTAATCGTGGCCGGTGTCAACTACATCGACACCTATTACCGCGAAGGCATCTACAGCGCCACGCCTCCTTTCATCCTCGGCCTCGAAGGCACTGGTCGCGTTGTCCACGACCCAAAGGGCGAAATCGCCGAGGGCACCATGGTGGCTTGGGACCACGCTTTCGGCTCCTATGCGGAGCAAGTATGCGTGCCGCGCGACCGCATCGTTGCGGTCCCCGATGACTTCCCGCCTGAGGTAGCTGGTTCGATGCTCCTGCAGGGAATGACCGCTCATTACCTAGCAAATGGCGTGTACCAGCTCGGCGAGGGCGCCTCCTGCCTTATCACCGCGGGCGCAGGAGGCGTGGGCCTTATCCTCACCCAAATGGCTAAGGCAGCCGGTGCCACGGTTTACACGGTGGTCTCTACCGATGAAAAAGAAGCCTTGTCATACGAGGCTGGCGCTGACCAAGTGTTCCGTTACGGCGAAGGACTTGCTGAGCAGGTTCGCCGCTTCAACGGTGGTTTCGGTGTGGACGTTGTCTACGACGGCGTCGGCAAGGATACCTTCATGGAGTCGCTCGAAGTGGTGCGTCCACGCGGCACCGTGGCACTGTTTGGCGCGGCCTCCGGCCCGGTTCCACCGATGGATCCGCAGCTACTCAACAAGCACGGCTCAATCTTTTTGACCCGGCCTTCTCTGGGCGCGTGGACCTCCCAGGAAGGCGAGTTCCAAATGCGTGCCCAGGCAGTCGTTCAGGCGGTAACCGACGGCGACGTGGTCTTCAACGTCACGGCCTCCTACCCGCTCGCAGAAGCCGCGCAAGCCCATCGCGATCTCCAAGAGCGCAAGACCACCGGTTCTATCGTCTTAAGAGTGCGCGAGGACAACTAGGCTAGGTTTTATTGCCGCTTGTTCTATTTCACCTTCAGACCCACCAAGTTGGCTGATCGTGTTAGAACCAAGCCGTCGACCAGCCAAGCATGCTGCCGATGGATTCCCAGCCCAGCACAGCGTCGATAGATAGGCCGATGAACAAGACCGACAGGTAGTTATTGGAGTAGATGAACAAGCGCATGGGCTTGACCTTTTCGCCCTGCTTGACGCCTCGGTGAAGTGCAACGGCAATCCACAAGAAGACGGCGCCGGAACCAACTGCAGCCACCAAATAGATCCACGAGGCGGCAGGGATGATCAGGAAGGTCACGATGAGCGTACCGACCGTGTACCAGACAATCTGGCGGGTTACCTCGACCTCAGGGGCGACTACCGGCAGCATCGGAACGCCTGCCTTGCGGTAGTCCTCCTTGTACTTCATTGCCAGTGCCCACGTATGCGGCGGTGTCCAAAAGAAGATAATAAGGAACAGCACGATAGCCTGCCACCACTTATCGGGCTCACCAGCAGGGGCATTGTCACGAATTACTGCCCATCCCACCATCGCCGGCATACAGCCAGCGAGGCCGCCCCAGACGATGTTTTGGGAATTGCGCATCTTCAAAAACTTCGTATAGACGAAGACATAGAAGAAGTTAGTCAGGATGACGAAGAACGCTGCCAGCCAGGAGTGCGCCAGAACGCCCAGCCAGAAGACCGAAAGCGCCAACATCACCCACGCAAAGATGGCAGCATTGCGGCGCGAGATACTCGCACGCACGAGCGGCCTAGCGCGAGTGCGCTGCATTTTCTGGTCGATCTCATAGTCCACCACATTGTTGAAGGTGTGGGCAGCCGCAGCGCCCATCCAGCCGCCGAAGATGGTGGAAAGGATTAGCCAGAAGTTATCCGTGACGGATTCAACACCACGCTGCGCTTGGAGCATCGCCGGAATTGCGGCGACTAGCAAAAGCTCAATGATCCTCGGCTTCGTCAGCGCAAAATAGGCCTTTAACGTCTCCAAGGAATATTCCTCCAGTATCTGGCACGGGGTAAATTTTTGTGGCCGCCTGGTTATGGCCGCAATCTAGTTGTCGGCTTCGGGGGTTAGAAAGTTCCCCCGCCTTTAACCAAGGCTTCTTAACCATGCCAGCCTACAGTTTCTTGGACCGTTTTAGATAATCCACCACAATCCGTGACAATCCACCACCCGTTAATCAAAACATCTAGACTTGAGGGGTCAATACTCAACCGATCCACAAAGTAAGGGGCGTCCCCAGTGTCGCAAGAAAAGCTGACCCCAGAATTGCAAGCCATGGTCGAGCGCCGTTATCCGGCTGACTGGACTGATGTGGATACTCGCGCGGTCGACACCGTCCGCGTTCTCGCAGCAGATGCTGTCCAAAAGTGCGGCTCCGGCCACCCCGGCACCGCGATGTCCCTGGCACCGTTGGCTTATACCCTGTACCAGCGCGTCATCAATCATGACCCGAACGATGTTAAGTGGGCCGGCCGCGACCGTTTCGTTCTTTCTGTTGGTCACTCCTCGCTGACGCAGTACATCCAGCTTTACTTGGGCGGCTTCGGCCTGGAGCTGGAGGACCTCAAATCCCTCCGTACCTGGGGTTCGCTGACGCCAGGCCACCCCGAGGTCAACCACACCGACGGCGTGGAGATCACCACCGGCCCGCTCGGCCAGGGGTTGGCCTCCGCAGTCGGCATGGCCATGGCGGCCCGCAAGGAACGCGGGCTTTTCGACGCCGCAGCCCCGGCCGGCGAGTCCCCGTTCGATCATTTCGTTTACGTCATCTCCTCTGATGGTGACCTACAAGAAGGCGTTACCGCCGAGGCTTCCTCGCTGGCAGGGACCCAGAAGCTGGGCAACCTCATCGTCTTTTGGGATGACAACCGCATCTCCATCGAGGACGATACGAACATCGCCTTCAACGAGGACGTCGTAGCGCGCTACGAGGCCTACGGCTGGCACGTCCAGACCGTCGAGTCCGGTGAAGACGTCGAGGCGCTCGAGGCCGCTGCACAGGCCGCCCGCGAGGAAACCGAGCGCCCATCTTTCATCCGCGTCAAGACCGTCATCGGTTACCCGGCACCAAACAAAATGAACACCGGCGGCGTGCACGGCGCTGCGCTAGGTGATGAAGAGGTTGCCGCCACCAAGGAAGTTCTGGGCTTCGATCCAGAAAAGACTTTCGAGGTCTCCGACGAGGTAGTAGCCCACACCCGCAAGCTGCGTGAGCGCGGCGCCGAGGCGAACGCTAAGTGGCAGGAAAAGTTCGACGCTTGGGCTGCCGCAAACCCAGAGGGCAAGGCGCTCTTTGACCGCATGCAGGCACGTAAGCTGCCGGAGAACTTCGCAGCAGAATTACCGGTCTGGGACGAGGGTGATTCCATCGCTACCCGTAAGGCCTCTGAGGCCACCATCCAGGCACTGGCTGCTGCAGTTCCGGAGATGTGGGGCGGTTCCGCCGACCTGGCTGGCTCCAACAACACCGTCATCAAGGGCGCCCACTCCTTCGGCCCTGAGTCCATCACCACCGGCGCTTGGGATGCTAAGCCTTACGGCCGCAACCTCCACTTCGGTATTCGCGAGCACGCGATGTCCGCAGTCATGAACGGCATCGCGCTGCACGGCAACACCCGCGTTTACGGCGGCACCTTCCTGATCTTCTCCGAGTATCAGTACCCGGCCGTCCGTCTCGGTGCCTTGATGTCCACCGATACTTACTACGTCTGGACCCACGACTCCATCGGCTTGGGCGAGGATGGCCCAACCCACCAGCCGGTCGAGACCTTGGCTGCCCTTCGTGCTATCCCGAATCTCTCGGTCATCCGCCCAGCCGACGCCAACGAGACTGCGCAGGCTTGGGCCGCCGCCTTCGAGTACAAGGCAGCTCCAAAGGGCCTTGCGCTTTCCCGCCAGAACCTGCCGGTGCTTGCCGGCACCAAGGAAAAGGCAGCCGAGGGCGTACGTCGTGGCGCCTACGTCTTGGTAGAAGCATCCAAGGAAACCCCAGACGTCATCCTGCTGGCCACCGGCTCCGAGGTGCAGCTGGCTGTCGAGGCCGCAAAGCAGCTCGAAGCAGAAGGCACCGCCACCCGCGTTGTCTCTGCGCCATGCCTGGAATGGTTCGACGAGCAGGACGATGCCTACCGCGAGTCCGTGCTGCCTTCCGCAGTCCGCGCCCGCGTCTCCGTCGAGGCTGCTCTCGCAATGCCTTGGTACAAGTACACCGGCACCTTCGGCCGCAATGTCTCCCTCGAGCACTTCGGCGCTTCTGCCCCAGCCGGCGAGCTCTTCGAGAAGTTTGGCATCACCACCGAAGCCGTAGTCAACGCCGCCCACGAATCCATCACCGCTAGCAAGTAAGGAAAACATGTCGCATATTGATGAACTCGCTCAACTCGGTACCTCTACCTGGTTGGACGATCTTTCCCGCGAGCGCCTAGACTCCGGCAACCTCGAGGAGATCATCTCCTCCAAGTCCATCGTGGGTGTCACCACAAACCCGGCCATCTTCGCCGCTGCGATGTCCAAGGGCACCGCTTACGATGCCGCGATTGCGCAGCTTAAAGAAGAGGGCGCAAAGGCTGACGACGCCGTCTATGCCCTTGCCATCGAGGATGTTGCCCGCGCATGCGATATGTTCGCAGGAATCTACGAGGCATCTTTAGGCCGCGACGGGCGCGTTTCCATCGAGGTCGATCCCCGCATCTCCGCCGATGCCGAGGCCACCATCCAGCAGGCACGCGAGCTGTGGGCGCGCGTTAACCGTCCGAACCTGATGATCAAGATTCCAGCCACCGAGGGTTCCCTTCCGGCCATCGCTGACGCGCTTGCCGATGGCATCTCCGTCAACGTCACCTTGATCTTCTCCGTCGAGCGCTACGGTGAAGTCATCGACACCTTCAAGAAGGGCCTGCGCCGCGCCGAGGAGGCCGGCCACGACGTTTCCAAGATTCACTCCGTGGCTTCCTTCTTCGTCTCCCGTTTGGACAGCGAAGTCGACAAGCGCCTCGAGGCAATCGGAAGCGATGCTGCCTTGGCAGCGCGCGGCAAGGCGGGCGTCGCCAATGCCCAGCGCGCCTACGCCCTGTTCAAGAAGGAGCTGCTGGAGGCAGGCGATCTTCCCGCAGGAGCGAATGTGCAGCGCCCGCTGTGGGCGTCGACGGGCGTTAAGAACCCCGACTACCCCGCTACCTTGTACGTTTCCGAGTTGGCTGGCCCGCACACGGTCAACACCATGCCGGAAAAAACTATCGACGCAGTGCTAGCAGAAGGCAACTTGCACGGTGATACCCTAAGCGATTCCGCCGAGCAGGCAGAAGCCGTCTTCACCGAGCTGGCAGAACTCGGTATCGACTTCGACGATGTCTTCGCGGTCCTAGAAAAAGAGGGCGTCGATAAGTTCGTCGCCGCTTGGGAAGAACTTCTGGAATCGATGGCCGCGCGCCTGTAGCTGCGGCCGCCTATTTGGCCGCGCGCCCCGCTGACTAACCTCGGCGGGGCGCTTGTCGCTAGAATGTGTCGCTGGAGAATTAAATTGGGAAAGGAACCCCCTGTGACGGAATCGAGCGCCTGGGTAAATCCACTGCGCAACGCGAAGGACAAGCGCCTACCGCGCATCGCCGGTCCCTCGGGCATGGTGATTTTCGGTGTAACCGGTGACCTCGCTTATAAGAAACTGCTACCCGCCATCTACGACCTTGCACACCGCGGCCTCCTGCCCGCTGGTTTCACCTTGGTTGGCTATGGCCGCCGTGACTGGAACAAACAAGAGTTCTGCGACTACGTGATGGGTGCAGTCAAGGCAGGCGCCCGTACCAAGTTCAACGAGCATGTCTGGCAGCACCTGGCGCAGGGCATCGAGTTCGTGCACGGAGCTTTTGATGACGCCGGCTTCGACGCCCTGTCCGCACGCTTGGCGGAGCTAGATTCCTCCCGCGGTACCGGCGGCAACTGGGCTTATTATCTTTCTGTTCCACCGGAGTTCTTCTCCAGCATCTGCCACCAGCTTGAGCGCGTTGGCATGGCCAACAGCGCTGACGATTCTTGGCGCCGTGTCATCATTGAAAAACCTTTCGGCCACGACCAAGCATCTGCTCGTGAGCTCAATGAGATTGTCAACGCGGTCTTTCCGGAGTCTTCCGTATTCCGCATTGACCACTACCTTGGCAAGGAAACCGTCCAGAACATTATGGCGCTGCGCTTTGCCAACCAGATCTTCGAGCCGATGTGGAATGCGCACTACATCGACCATGTGCAGATCACTATGGCAGAGGACATCGGCTTGGGAGGCCGCGCCGGCTACTATGACGGCATCGGCGCCGCCCGCGACGTTATCCAGAACCACCTGTTGCAGCTGCTCGCCCTCGTAGCTATGGAAGAGCCTTCTTCCTTTGAACCGGAGGCACTGCAGGCGGAAAAGATCAAGGTCTTGCGCGCGACTCAGGCGGTTCACCCGTTGAACAAGACCACCGCCCGCGGCCAGTATTCTGCAGGTTGGCAGGGCTCCGAGTACGTGCGGGGCCTGCGTGAGGAGGACGGATTCGATCCTGCTTCTACCACTGAGACCTATGCGGCCTGCACCCTTGAGGTCAACTCCCGTCGCTGGGCCGGTGTGCCTTTCTACCTGCGCACCGGCAAGCGCCTCGGCCGCCGCGTCACCGAGATCGCACTGGTATTCAAGACCGCCCCGCACCAGCCGTTCGACAACGGTCAGGCAGAGGCCCTCGGCCAGAACGCCGTGGTCATTCGCGTCCAACCAGACGAGGGCGTAACAATGCGCTTCGGTTCAAAGGTGCCGGGTTCCACCATGGAAGTCCGCGATGTCAACATGGACTTCGCCTACGCAGAGGCCTTCACCGAGGAATCTCCTGAGGCTTATGAGCGCCTCATCCTCGATGCTTTGCTCGACGAGTCCTCACTTTTCCCGACCAACGAGGAAGTCGAGCTCTCCTGGTCCATCCTCGACCCAATTCTTGACTATTGGGCCAAGGCCGGGCAGCCGGAAGAGTACCCAGCGGGCACTTGGGGCCCTGAATCCGCCAACACGATGCTGCGCCGCCGAGGCCATACCTGGCGTCGCCCTTAAGGAGGCCACAGCGATGATTATCCCATTGCCTGATACCACGACCCGCAAGATCTCCAAGAAGCTCGTTGAAGCGCAGGAGCACTACACGCTAACCACTGGCCGCGTGCTCACGCTCATTGTTGCCGCTAACGAGGGAGACGATATCGAGGGCATCCTAGCCTCCGTTCGCGACGCTTCGCACGAGCACCCCTCCCGCGTGCTCGTCGTCATCGCCGGCTCCGGCGACAAGGAAACCCACCTCGATGCCGAGCTGCGCGTCGGCGGTGAGGCTGGCGCCTCGGAGATCGTCGTCATGCACCTGCACGGCGACCTAGCTGAGCAGTCCGAGTCCGTGGTTATCCCGCTGCTGCTTCCGGATACGCCACTGGTTGCATGGTGGCCCACCAAGTGCCCAGCAAATCCAGCGCAGAGCCCAATCGGCAAGCTGGCGCAGCGCCGGATCACCAACGTGGCCTACGGGGATGGGGCGAGCCATGAGGAACTCATGCAGCTCTCCCGCGGCTATACCCCGGGTGACTCGGATATGTCTTGGGCAGCCATTACCCTGTGGCGCGGCATCGTGGCATCGGCGCTTGACCGCCACCCACATGAGCCGGTCGAGTCCGTGGAAGTCTGCGGAGCCGCAGAAAGCCCGGCCGCTGACTTTGCTGCGGGCTGGCTTGTCGACGCCCTGGGTGTTCCGGTAACCCGGAAGACCACGACCGCCCCGGAGCCGGGGGCGTTTCCTATCCACTCCCTGCGCTTTAAACGCGTATCCTCACACGTAACAGTCGACGTCGTCGACGCTAGCACCGTCCGCGTACGGGTTCCGGGTTCCCCGGATTCCCTGGTCTCGTTGAGCGTGCGTTCGCAGGCAGAAATCCTCTCTGAGGACCTGCGCCACCTCGACTCTGACAAGACATATGCGCACTCGCTTCGCGCACTGTCACGCGTGGGCTACAGTTAGTCGTACACCTTTATTTTTTATAACCCTTTTAAGGATCAAACACACATGGTCACTCTTCACCGCGTGAGCGATGTAGACGAACTCATATCCTCTGCCGCCCGCAAATTCATCGACGTAGTCACGTCGGTCCAGGCCCCGGGCGGCGGCCTTCACAACGACGGCGTGGCGCGCGTCGTTCTCACCGGCGGTGGTGCCGGCATTGGAACCCTGCGCGAGCTGGCTCGCCTCGATGCCGCTGCGAAGCAGCAGAGTGAGGATTACCCAGCCTTGGCCATCGATTGGACCCGCGTGCACGTTTTCTTTGGCGATGAGCGCAATGTTCCAGTCTCCGATCCTGATTCCAACGAGGGCCAGGCCCGTGCGGCACTCCTGCACGCAGCGGGCGTTCCGGAAGAACACATTCACGGTCTCGACTTGGGCGCAATCGCCATGGAACATGCGGCGAAGGCCTATGCGGGCGAGATTTCGGAGTTCGCACCTAACGGCTTCGACCTACATCTGCTCGGCATGGGCGGCGAGGGCCACATCAACTCCATGTTCCCGCATTCTGCGGCAGTAATGGAACAAGAAGACCTCGTTGTAGCAGTCCCCGACTCTCCCAAGCCACCAGCAGAGCGAGTCACGCTGACGCTGCCTGCGGTTAACCGCTCCGAGCGTGTGTGGTTCTTGGTCTCCGGTGAGGAAAAGGCTGAGGCGGCCTCCCACATCGTGGCTGGCTCCCCCGCCATCGAATGGCCTGCAGCCGGTGCGCATGGCACTAGCGAAACCATTCTTTTCCTAAGCGACGACGCCGCGACGGTAATCGAAGAATAAGCAACGAAGAATAAGCAGAAAAGTAAAAGGCCGCGCTTCCTTAAAAGTAAAGGAAGCGCGGCCTTTCTTTAAGCCTGCTTAGGCTTTAAACGGCGTATGCCTGGATCAGATTGAGTGCTACGATGCAGGCCAACCAGATAATGACCATCACGATGGTGTAGCGGTCCAAGTTCTTCTCCACGACGGTGGAGCCAGAAAGGTTGGACTGGACGCCGCCGCCGAAGAGGCTGGAAAGTCCGCCGCCCTTGCCCTTGTGCAGCAGCACGAAGATGGACATGAGGATCGCGGCAATCACCAAGATGATTTCCAGTGCCAAGATCATAGGATCGTTCCTCTCAGAATTTATTAATTAACTCCGGACTACTCTACACCACGACGCGGGCCGAAGAATACTTCGACCCACATGCGTAGCGCTGGTTATCCGGTACCTATTTCTTGACTCGGTGCTTAGACAACGGTGGATGCGTTCGCAGCGAGCTTGGCAAATTCGTCGCCTACCAAGGAAGCGCCGCCAACTAGCCCGCCATCGACGTCGGGCTTGCCCACGATCTCAGCGACGGAGTCAACCTTGACGGAACCGCCGTAGAGAATACGAATGCCTTCTGCCACCTCTTCGCCCGCAAGTCCGCACACGAGAGCACGGATTGCAGCGCAAACCTCCTGGGCGTCGTCAGCGGAGGCAACCTTGCCGGTGCCGATGGCCCAGACAGGCTCATAGGCAACGACGGTTTTAGACAAGTCCTCAGCGGACAGGCCTGCGAGGGAATTGCGGGTCTGGTTGACCACGTAGTCAACGTGGGTGCCGGACTCGCGAACGTCGAGCGGCTCGCCGACGCAGACGATCGGGCTCAAGCCGTGCTTGAGTGCTGCAGCAGCCTTTTCCGATACGAGCTCGTCAGTCTCGCCGTGGTACTCGCGGCGCTCAGAGTGGCCAACTACGGCCCACTTGCAGCCCAAGGATGCGAGCATCTTGCCTGAGACCTCACCGGTGTAGGCGCCAGAATCGTGCTTGGAGATGTCCTGTGCGCCGTAGGTCAGAAGCAGCTTGTCGCCCTCGGAGAGGGTCTGCATGGTGCGCAGGTCAGTAAACGGCACCATGAAGGCGACGTCGACCTTGTCGTAGTAGTCCTTCGGCAGGGAGAAGTCGAACTTCTGGATGGAGGCGATTGCTTCCTTGTGGTCCAGGTTCATCTTCCAGTTACCGGCAATCAGTGGTTTACGTGCCATGGAAAATTTTCCTTTCGGGGTTTTGTGCGTAGGCCTGTGTAACTGCGGCGCTTATGCCTGCAGAACGGATACGCCCGGCAGTTCCTTACCCTCGAGGAACTCGAGGGATGCGCCGCCGCCGGTGGAGATGTGGGAAAAGCCCTCTTCATTCAGGCCAAGCAGGCGAACCGAAGCGGCGGAGTCGCCACCGCCGACGACGGTGAAGGAGCCGTTGTTTTCGGTGGCAGAGATGATGGACTTAGCAACGCCTTCGGTGCCCTTGGAGAATGCCTCCATCTCGAATACGCCCATCGGACCATTCCAGAATACGGTCTTAGAGGATGCAATAACCTCGTCGAATGCCTTAACGGACTCAGGTCCAATGTCTAGGGACATCCAGCCCTCTGGGATGCCGTCGAGGGCGACAACCTTGTTTTCCGCATCAGCGTTGAACTCGGTAGCGGCGATGAGATCTACTGGCAGAACGAGCTTGTCACCGAAGCGCTCGAGCAGGTCCTTGCAGTTGTCGATCTGGTCTTCCTGCAGCAGAGAGTTCTGAACGTTGTAGCCCTGTGCCGCGAGCAGGGTGTAGCACATGCCTCCACCGATGATGACCTTGTCAGCCTTATCTGCCAGCGCTTCGATGACGCCGAGCTTGTCAGAGACCTTCGCGCCGCCGAGGACAACCACGTATGGGTGCTCTGGCTTTTCAGCGACAGCTGCGAGCGTCTCGACTTCCTTCTGCACGAGTTTGCCTGCAAACGCCGGCAGGCGCTTAGCGACGTCGTATACGGAAGCCTGCGCGCGGTGGACAACGCCAAAACCGTCGGAGACGAAGGCGCCGTTATCCGCAGCCAAGGCAGCGAGCTCATCAGCGAAAGCGCCGCGCTCAGCCTCATCCTTGGAGGTCTCGCGAGCATCAAAACGCACGTTCTCGATCAGCATGACGTCACCGTCGTTAAGACCATTTGCGCGCTCGTGTGCGTCCTCACCGGTTACGTCGCCAGCAAGCGCTACGTATTGACCCAGTGCCTCAGAAAGAGCCTCTGCTACCGGCGCCAGGGAGTACTTCTCGTTTACCTCGCCCTTTGGACGGCCCAAGTGTGCGGAAAGGATGACCTTGGCGCCACCTTCAACGAGTGCCTTGATGGTTGGCAGGGATGCGGTGATACGTCCGGAGTCAGTAATGTTGCCTTCCTCGTCGAGCGGCACATTGAAGTCGGATCGTACGAGGACGTGGCGGGAGCCCACACCCTCTGCGATGAGGTCATCAAGGGTCTTGAAAGCCATTGGATTCTCCTTCATTGAAATCTTTGAAAAACGTTCTACACAAGACTACCGGCCCACGCATGACCCTTGGGCGGGAAATTACGTGAGCCGGTAGAACATCTAAGCCAAGCCTCTAGTTAGGACTTGCAAGCGCCGAGCTTAAAGCTTGGAAGCGACCAAGGAGGTGGTGCGCACGAGCTGGTTGGTGTAGCCCCACTCGTTGTCGTACCAGCCAAGGACCTTGACGAGGTTGCCGTTGGAGACCTTGGTCATGCCGGCGTCGAAGATGCAACCGTGTGGGTCGGTGATGATGTCGGTGGAAACGATTGGGTCTTCGGTGTATGCGAGGGTCTCGCCGAACTCGCCAACAGCGGCTTCCTTGATTGCAGCGTTAATTTCCTCAACGGTGACGTCGCGGGAAGCGGTGAAAGTCAGGTCGGTTGCGGAACCGGTGATGGTCGGAACGCGCATTGCGTAGCCGTCCAGCTTGCCTTCGAGCTCCGGAAGAACCAGTGCAACTGCCTTTGCAGCGCCGGTGGAGGTCGGAACCATGTTGACCGCTGCAGCGCGTGCACGGCGTGGGTCCTTGTGTGGTGCATCCTGGATGCGCTGGTCACCGGTGTAGGAGTGAACGGTGGTCATCAGGCCCTTTTCGATGCCAAACTTGTCGTTAAGGACCTTTGCCATCGGTGCCAGGCAGTTGGTTGTGCAGGAAGCTGCGGAAATAACGTTGTGCTTTGCAGCGTCGTATTCGTCGGAGTTGACGCCGTAGACGAAGGTGCCGTCAACGTTCTTGCCCGGTGCAGAAATAATGACCTTCTTAGCGCCAGCCTCGATGTGAGCCTTTGCTGCCTCACCATCGGTAAAGAAGCCGGTGGACTCGATAACGATGTCAACGTTGTGCTCGGACCAGTTCAAGTTCTTTGGATCGCGCTCAGCAGAAACTGCGATGCGGTGGCCGTTGACGGTGATGGACTCGTCATCATGGGTGATCTCGCCGTCGAGGCGGCCGAGAACGGAATCGTACTTGAGAAGATTTGCCAGGCTGCCGTTGTCGGTGAGGTCGTTGACTGCAACTACCTCGAGGTCGGAGTCGCCCTGGGCAACTGCACGGAAGAAGTTGCGGCCGATGCGGCCAAACCCATTGATGCCTACGCGGATGGTCACTGTTTTTCTCCTCTATAAATCGAGTAAAAGTTATGTGGGCTCCGAGGCATCTCCTATAGTTCGTCTTTGGTGCGAAGAACCTCGGTGAGTTTTCCCAACACGGCCGATACTACCGAGCAAACACCAAGCATGCAGCGGCAAAAGGGCCGCCCCGAGGCTTTCTAGAACCAGGTAATGACGTAAGGCAAAAACAGGCGTACAATCTTTCGCCCACATGCCTAATCCGCACTGAAAATCCCCTGCACTACTCCCGAGTTTGTCTGTATATGTTGGTTTATGTTGCCTGGGGTGGGATATATCACTCCCCCAGCTCAGCGCGGATTAGCAGCCATATCCAGCAGGTACCAGACACAGCAATGCTCGGTGTTAAGTATTCGCCTACTCCCGAATGTGCCTGTTTTGCCCGAACAAAACCGCCCCGTCCGATCGGACAAGGCGGCTGGCGGCTAAGGCTTTGATCGAAGCCTTAAAATCAGAAACTTTTTGAGCTAGAAAGTCTACGACTCGTCAAAAAGGTCCTCTGTGATCGATTCGTTGGTGTCCGGGATATCGAGCTCCTCGGCGCGCTTATCTGCCATGGAAAGCAAGCGCCGGATACGTCCGGCAACAGCATCCTTAGTCATTGGAGGATCAGCCAGGCGACCCAGTTCCTCCAAGGAGGCCTCGCGGTGCTGGACGCGCAGGCGACCCGCATCTGCGAGGTGCTCGGGCACGTCGTCGCCCAAAATTTCCATCGCGCGCTCGACGCGGGCGGCCGCGGTTACCGCAGCACGCGCAGAACGGCGCAGGTTAGCGTCATCGAAGTTATCAAGGCGCTTCGAGGTATCGTGCGCCTCGCGCTTGACGCGCTTCTTCTCCCATGTCAAGCGGGTTTCCTGAGCGCCCATGCGGGTCAACAACGCGCCAATAGCATCGCCATCGCGCACAACGACGCGATCGGCGCCACGGGTTTCCTTGGTTTTTGCAGAGATTCCTAGGCGGCGTGCACAGCCCACCAAAGCCAGCGCGGCTTCTTGGCAAGGGCACAGCACCTCGAGGGTGGACGATCGGCCCGGCTCGGTCAGCGTTCCTTGGGCAAGGAATGCGCCCCTCCATGCGGCCTCGTTGTCAGCGATAGAGCCCGAGATTACCTGCGGCGGCAGCCCCACCACCGGATGGCCCGAACGAGTGACCAACCCTAGGCGACGCGTTAGCTCCTTTGCACCGGAGGAAACGCGCAGCTGAACGCGAGACTTCTTCTGCGAACCGGCCGGCCCCACAACATGCGAGGTAGCCTTGACACTGTAGAGGTCATCGAGGGCTTCGATGAGCCGCTCGGCAATGCGCAGATTGTCCACTTCGATTTCGTAGGCCATCTGGTCCCCGCTCACGGTCAGCTCGCCGGCAAAGCGCAACATAGCGGAAATTTCCGCGGCACGAGCGGACTGGCGTGGAACGGAGACTGCTGTGAGTTCATCCTTGACCTGTTCGGTCAATGAAGCAGACAAAGTCCTTGCCCCTTTCTCAATGATTCTTGCTGCACAGACCAAGGATCATCCATCCAGGCCTGCGCAGTCACGGTATGCCTTATACAGACATAGAGAAACACTAGTCTAGCCTGCACGATAATTCCTTGGCCGCACCAGGCTAGTTTTGCTCGAGCAATCCCTTCAGCGCAGCAGAAAGTTTGTGTGGATCATGCTTGTTTAAACGCACTCCGTTTTCATCACGCAGGCTAACGTCAGCGAATACCGCTTGGGCGCCCAGTACGTTGGCGGCGCGCTGCAGATAGCTGCGCTCACTCTCACTCGGGATAGCGTTGGAATCCACCAAGACTCGGTCGATGCGCAGTTCCGGCGCATGCTGCGCCAACACGTGGAGATGCCGCTCCGCAGAAAAGCCCTGAGTCTCGCCCGGCTCTGCGGAAAGGTTCAGCACAACCACGCGCATCGCGGAAGAGTTCTTCACAGTGTTCACGATTTCCGGCACCAGCACGTGCGGTAGCACCGAGCTAAACCAAGATCCGGGGCCGATGGTGATGAGGTCGGCATCGGAAAGCGCGGCCAAAGCATTCGGATTGGCCTGTGGATGCGCCGGCAGGATGCGTACGCGACGTACCTGACCCGGCGTGGAAGCCACCGCCACTTGGCCGCGTACGGCCCGCATGATGCGGGGATCGTCGTCAAGCCCGGCGACCTCCGCCTCGATGTCCAGCGGCTGATTGACCACCGGCAGCACGCGGCCGCGGGAATTGGTCAGCTGGGCCACCTTATCCAGGGCCGCCTGATAGTCGCCGAGAACCTCAGTCAGGCCAGCAATAAGCAAATTACCCACGGCGTGCCCTGCCATCGCACCGTTGCCCCGGAAACGATGTTGCAACGTCTCTGCCCACATTTGGCCAGTTTCCGTGTCATCGGAAAGCGCGGCCAGCGCCATGCGCAGATCACCGGGTGGAATGATGTCCAGCTCACGGCGCAGACGCCCTGAAGAGCCACCGTCATCGGCGACGGTAACTATGGCTGAGATCCGCTCCACGCCCGTCATCTGGGCAGCAAGAAGGGTTTGATAAAGACCATGGCCGCCACCGAGGCAAGCCATGTGGGTTTGTCGAGTCATTGGTGGATTTATAAGCTTTCCGGGTCAATTGTGCAAGGAAATAGAAAAACTAGCCGCGTTGAATATCGCGGTGCAGAGCGTTTACCTCGAGGTCTCCGCGCTGACGCAGGCGCCGGGTCAATTCCTCGGCAACGGCAACGGAACGGTGGTGGCCGCCCGTACAGCCGACGCCAACTGTGATGAAGCTCTTGCCCTCGTGACGATAGCCCTTGAGCATGGTGCCGAACATATCCAGAAAGTGCTCAATGAACTTCTCGGCAGCAGGATGGGCCAAGACATAATCCGAGACCGGCTCATCGGTGCCACGGTAACCGCGCAGCTCCGGAACCCAATAAGGATTGGGCAAGAATCGCACGTCAAGCACAAGGTCTACATCGCGAGGCGAACCATTTTTGAAGCCAAAGGACTCGACGGTGACGTGCTGGACGTCTTTGCGCATATCACCGAAGGCGGCCTCCATCGCCCGCCGCAGATCATGGATGGAGAGATTGGTGGTATCGATGATGATGTCAGCACGCTCGCGGGAATGCGCGATGGCTTTTCGCTCCCTCTGAATGCCCGCCTTCAACGTGTCGCCGCCCTGTAGGGGGTGGGTACGGCGCACGGAATCGAAACGACGAATCAAAACGTCATCGCGTGCATCGAGAAACAGTACCGTTGGCTTCATGCCGAGTTCGCTAACCTCATCGATGGTCTCCAGCAGCGAACCTGGAAACATGCGGGAACGCACGTCAGTTACCGCTGCGACCTTCTTAACCTTGGTCTCCTCCATCGCGCACAGCTTGAGAAGATCAACGATGGCCTTCGGCGGGATGTTGTGGGCGACGTAGTAGCCTTTGTCCTCCAAGACTTTGGCTGCGGAAGTCAAGCCACCACCCGACATACCGGTGATGAAGATGGGCGGGGATTCTAAGTGCGTCATGCAGCCTATCTTAACCCGCGAAGACTTATAGAACACTGAATTTCTTTAACCATGCAGATGTTCATAGACCACACCGGCAAGTTTCGGGCCAAAGCCCTTTACCGCTGCGATCTCCTCCGCCGAAGCTTCCTTGAGCTTTTTCACCGAGCCAAAGTGCTTGACCAAATCGGTGCGGCGCTGCGGCCCCAAGCCCGGCACCGAATCCAGTACCGAAGAACGCATGCGCTTGGAACGCTGCTGGCGGTGATAAGTAATAGCAAAGCGGTGTGCCTCGTCGCGGATCTGCTGTAGCAAGTACAGCGCCTGCGAGTTACGCGGGAGAATAACCGGTTCATCATCACCCGGGACCCAGATTTCCTCCAAGCGCTTTGCAAGGCCAACGAGGGTCACGTCCACGATACCGAGCTCATCAAATACCTCTTGCGCTGCCGCAACCTGCGGAGCGCCACCGTCCACGATGAATAGCTGCGGCGGGTAGGCAAAACGACGTCCCGCTTCTGCGGATTCTTCCTGCACATTCTCGTCGTCGAAGGTGGACTCCTCGACTTCCTCGTCTGGGTTGGCGAGCTTGTCCTCGTTGTGGCGCTTGAAACGGCGGCGAGTTACCTCGGCGATGGAGCCGACGTCATCAGAGCGACCCTCACCAGCCGCCTCCTTGATGCGGTAACGCCTGTAATCAGCCTTGCGTGGCAGACCGTCCTCAAAGACCACGAGGGAAGCAACCACATCGGTGCCTTGAATATGGGAGATATCGGTGCACTCGATGCGCAGCGGCGCCTGGTCCATCCCCAAGGCTTCCTGGATGTCCTGCAGGGCCGCCGAACGCGCGGTGAGATCACCGACGCGCTTGAGCTTGTGCTGGCGCAGCTGCTCCTTAGCGTTGCGCTCGACGGTCTCCATCAGGGAGTGCTTATCGCCGCGCTGCGGTACTCGCATATTCACCTGCGCCCCACGCAGATCCTCGAGCAGGGAGATGACTTCAGCCGACTCGTACGGCATGGCCTGCACCAAGATCTCCCGCGGAATCACGTTGCCGCGGCGGGTTTCCGTATGCGATTCCTGGTCCACACCGCGCCTGCTAAGAGCAGCGTCTTCCTCCATCTCTTGCTGCTCGCGGTCTGCCGCATCCGAATAGAACTGGATCAGGAAGTTTTGCATCAACGCCGGCAAAGCCGGATCGCTTTCGCCTTCTTCCCACGGCCCCGTCGGGGCTTGGTCGCCTGAGCGCTCTACGACCCAGCCGCGCTGGCCACGGATGCGGCCGTCACGCACATGGAAGATCTGCACAGCGGCCTCCAGCTCATCAGAGCTAAAGGCAATGAGATCCGCATCAGTTCCGTCATTGAACACGACGGCCTGCTGCTCCATAATTTTGTTGATTGCGCCTAAGTCATCGCGCAGGCGCGCAGCAAGCTCAAACTCGAGGTTTTCCGCGGCTTGCTCCATGCGCTGGGTTAGTTCACGGGTCACGGCGGAGGTATTGCCGTTCATAAAGGAAACCAGCGAATTTACGGTCTCCCTATGATCTGCCTTCGATACCGCACCGGTACACGGTGCCGAACATTTGCCGATATATCCCAATAGACACGGACGGCCCAAGCGCTCGTGCCGGTTGTAGACACCCTTGGAACAGGTGCGCATGGGGAACACGCGCGTGAGCAGGTCCAAGGTTTCGCGCACCGCCCAAGCATGGGAATACGGACCAAAATAACGCACGCCCTTCCGCCGCGGGCCACGGTAAAAGAAGGCGCGTGGGACGATCTCTCCTACCGATACCGCAAGCATCGGATAGGTCTTATCGTCGCGGTACATGACATTAAACCGCGGGTCGAAGCGCTTAATCCAAGTATATTCCAGCTGCAGCGCTTCCACCTCGCTGGCAACTACGGTCCATTCCACAGACGCAGCGGTAAGCACCATCTGGCGCGTGCGCGGATGCAACTGCGTGATGTCCTGGAAATAGTTAGACAAACGTGCGCGCAGGTTCTTGGCCTTGCCTACATAAATTACCCGGCGGTTTTCATCGCGAAACTTATAAACGCCAGGCTCTGTTGGAATAGTGCCTGGCGCTGGTCGGTAGGTAGCGGGATCTGCCACTTTTTAATCCTGCGGCATGTACTTAACTTCAAGGTCGCGGAAAGCGCGAACCTTCGGAATAACGGCGGCCTTATCGCCAGCCTGCAGTGCCCAGACCGGCACATACTCGAAGTCGGGCAACTCGATGCGCGCCATCCGCTCGCCCTCTGGGAAGGATAGTCCGTAGACGACCTGCCAAGGATAAAAACGGGTACCTACGATGTTACGCACCTCGACGCCGTCTTCATTCGCACGCAAGCGCGGGCGCGTCAGGGCCAGCCAAGACAGAACCGAGATAAGCAGGCCCACGCCGGGGAAAGCGAACTTATCGATAGTGGTGACGGCAGCACCGGTGAAGGAGATATCCAAGGTAAGGCCCATGAAAATATGGATAGCCATGACGAGGATGACCCAGCCGATGGCCACCTTGCGCAAAAATTGCGACTTAGCCTCATAAATCCACGGCTTCGTCGAAGTCTGCGCGAACGGATCCGCACTGGTGTAGGCCAGAACCTCGGCGTCGGTAAGCTGCGTGCGTGTCGACGTCTCGCGGGCCCCAGATTCTTGTGCGTCAGTCATTAGTTCCTTCTTCGTGGTTTACAGGCTGGCCTAGCCTGCCAGCCCATCTAGTGTACGCAATTTCAATACCGTGTCTAAAGCGGCCACCATCGACTCCGCGCCCTTGTCTTCATCTGAGGTGGCAAAGCCTGCGCGATCGACTGCCTGAGAATACTCGTTCACGGTGAGCACGCCGTTGCCCACCGGAGTGGACTCGTCTAGAGCGATGCGGGTTAGGCCCTGCGTTACGGAGTCACACACGTAATCGAAGTGCGGGGTGCCGCCCTTTACCACGCAGCCCAGCGCAACCACGGCATCGTGGGTCCGGGCCGCCGCCTGCACCACGACGGGAAGTTCGAGTGCCCCAACCACGCGAGTCTCGGTCACCTGCGCGCCACATGCACGAGCAGTCTCTACAGCGCGCTTGTGCAGCTGGTCGCAGATTTCGGCGTTCCACGTCGCGGTTACGACAGCCACGCGGATCCCCTCAGCGGGGACCAATTCAATTTCAGGCAAGCCTTCTTTAGCCATCGGAAACCTTTCTTAGTGCTTAGTTGCGGTGGTCTTCATCATTCGCGTCGTGGCCACCACCTGCTGGATGCTGCATATCCCAGTGTTCAACCTGCGGCAGGTCATGGCCCATGCGGTCACGCTTGGTGCGCAGGTAGGTGATGTTGTCCTCGTTTGCTTCCACAGCAAGCGTAGTGTGCTGAGAAGCATCGACACCAAAGCCGGCCAAACCCTCACCCTTGTGCGGATTATTAGTCATGAGGACAACGGAAGCAATGCCAAGGTCCCGCAGAATCTGACCCGCCACGGAATACTCGCGCGCGTCTTCGGGCAGGCCCTGCTCGAGATTGGCATCGACGGTGTCAAGGCCTTTGTCTTGCAAACGATAGGCTTTCAGCTTGTTCACCAAGCCAATGCCGCGGCCTTCTTGGCCACGCAGATAAATCACCACGCCACGTCCGGCTTCCTGAACCGCCTTGAGCGAAGCGTTGAGCTGAGGGCCACAATCACAGCGACGGGATCCAAACACGTCACCCGTGAGGCACTCAGAGTGCACGCGCACCAGCACGTCTTCCGCGCCGCGAAGCTCCTCGACGTCGCCTGCAACCAGCGCGATGTGCTCGTTGCCGTCGATGTCATGGGTGTATCCCAGCACATTGAACAGGCCGTGATCGGTGGGCAGGCGCGATGCCACCGAGCGGCGAATCTGGGTTTCCTTGTGGCGGCGCCAATCAATGAGCTGCTCGATGGAGATCATGGTCAGCCCATGGGTATCGGCAAAGCGTCGCAGTTCCGGCGAACGCGCCATATCGGTGGGGTCTTCCTCGGAGACGATCTCGCACAAAACGCCGGCCGGCCGCAGCCCCGCCAAGCGCGCGAGATCTACCGCAGCTTCCGTGTGTCCATCACGCTCCAGAACGCCGCTTGGGCGTGCGCTCAAAGGAACCACGTGACCCGGACGGGTGAAGTCAGAGACCGTGGTGGTCGGATCAGCCAAGCGCCGGATGGTCTCTGCTCGGGAGCCCGCGGAGATTCCCGTGGTGCCGGTCGCTGCATCTACTGTCACCGTGTAAGCGGTGGCGCGCACGTCCTCGTTAAGCGCCATCATCGGCGGCAGGTTCAGTCGCGCGCAATCTTCTGGCAACAGCGGCGCACAAATATAGCCGGAGGTGTAGCGGACCATGAAGGCCACGAGTTCTGGGGTTGCCAGCTCCGCGGCGAAAATGAGGTCGCCTTCGTTTTCTCGGTCTTCGTTGTCAACCACAACCACCGCTTTGCCGGCCGCAATATCAGCAATGGCCTGTTCAACAGTGTCGAGTTTGACGGAAGATTCTGCTGCGGTCATAAGGATTTACTTTAGCCCCTGTGGTTTGCGTCCTGCGCGTTAGGCCCGTACATCTTCTCAACGTACTTGGCCAACACATCTACTTCTAGGTTTACGGCAGCGCCGACCCCCATCGTGCCGAAGATTGTGTCGCGCAGGGTGGTTGGAATCAGCGACACCTCAAACCAGTCCGCTCCGATCGCGCTTACGGTCAACGAGGTGCCGCTAACTGCGATTGAGCCCTTCTCGACGACGTATCGTGCAAGGTCGTGGGGAAGGCTAAAGCGCAACACTTCCCAATTCTGCGAAGGGGTACGCGATAAAAGTTCTGCGGTGCCGTCCACGTGGCCTTGCATGATGTGTCCGCCCAAACGCGTGGTGGGCAAAAGCGCCCGCTCCACGTTGACGACGGAGCCCTCGCGCAACTGCCCCAGCGCCGAGCGTCGCAACGACTCGGCCATGACGTCGGCGACGAAAGCATCGCCATCCAGCGCTGCCACCGTAAGACAGACTCCGTTGACCGCAATCGAGTCACCGAGCGCGGCGTCGCTAAGCACATGAGGCGCTCTAATCCCCAGCCGAATCGCATCGCCCTGCTCCTCAACGGAGCAGACGGTGGCTAGTTCCTCTACGAGTCCTGTAAACAAGCAAACTCCTTCTATTTATGATTTGTTGACTCTGTGTGTCTAACTCTGTGCGTCTAACTCGGCGAATTGAGCACGTACTCAATTAAGACATCATCACCCAAGACCTTGGTGGCACTGCGGCGGAAACGCTTAGCGTCGCTCAAGGTCTGGGCCACCGGATGCGCCAATACGCCACGGCCTTCGCCCAAAAGAACCGGGGCAATATAAGCCTGCACTGCATCGACGTAGCCTGCGTTGAGAAAAGAGCTAGCAAGACCTGCCCCGCCTTCCACCAAAATATCGCGTGCGCCATCCGCATAGAGCTCGCACAAGGCTTGGTCGATGTCCTCAAACTGCAGGTAGCCGAGCTCGCGCAAGTTGCTGGCCGCCGCGCCCGCGTCCTCCAAGTTGCGGCGACCAATCACCACGCGGCGCGGCTGCTGCTCAAAAAGGCTGCCGTCTGGGCGGCGGGCGGTAAGCGACGGGTTATCGGCCAAAGCCGTGCCCGTGCCGATCAAGATAGCGTCGCGTTGTGAGCGGTCAACGTGCACCCAGGCGCGGGCATGCTCGCCAGTAATCCACTGGCTGGTGCCGTCTACTGCGGCGGTGAACCCGTCGAGGGTCTGCGCAAATTTGAGGGTGACGTGTGGCCTGCCCATTTCGATGGCACGCAACCACGGCAAGAGCGCGTCGGGAACATCCTTGTCAACGGGTGCCGCAACCTGTGCAACTTCAATCCCAGCTGCTTGCAGGGTGCTCGCTCCCCCGGCTGCTTCCTGGTTTGGATCGCCATGCAGGAAAAAGACCCGCGAAACCCCAGCATCAATAAGCGCCTGCGCGCACGGACCGGTGCGCCCGGTGTGGTTACACGGTTCAAGGGTGACCACCGCAGTGCCATTGCGCGCAGCCTCCCCAGCTTCGTTGAGAGCCATTACTTCCGCGTGCGCACCTCCTGCCGGCTGGGTGGCACCAGTACCAACCAATTCGCCCTGAGCATCTAAAATGACGGCACCCACAGGCGGATTGGGGCTAGTGGTACCGCGGACAGACTGGCCAGCCTCCATTGCACGCAGCAGGGCCGCTTCTAAATCAAGCTTCATGAAAATTCTTTCAGGCTTTTGCGAGCTTCGATTCAAAGCTCTATTCACGGTCTTCTACAGGGTGGCCAGCTCGCGCAATTCCGCGACTGCGCCAGCTTTATCCTCCTGCTTATAAATTGCAGAGCCGGCAACGAAAGCATGGCAGCCAGCCATTGCTGATTCACGGATGGTCTCCGCCGAAATGCCACCGTCGATCTCAATGAGAGTTGCAAGCCCTTCATCATCAATAACTGCACGCAAAGCACGCACCTTATCCAGCATCTCCGGCATAAACTTCTGGCCGCCAAAGCCCGGCTCCACGGACATCACGAGCACCAAATCAAAGCTAGCGAGCTTGTCCAACCACGGCTCGATTGCGGTATCCGGCTTGACCGAGATACCTGCGCGCACGCCCAGCCCCCGAATCTTTTCCGCCAAGGCGAGGCTGGCCGCCACATCCGCAACAGCTTCCGCGTGGAAAATGATGCAATCGGCGCCGGCTGCAGCATAGGTCTCCACCCATTTTTCTGGCTCCTCAATCATCAAATGCACATCAAGCACCTGGTCCGTGACTGCGTCAACGGTCTTGGTGACGTCTGGGCCAAAGGAAAGGTTGGGGACGAAGTGACCATCCATGATGTCGACGTGGATCCAATCAGCGTTGGATACGGCGCGCACTTCTTCGCCCAAGCAGGAGAAGTCAGCGGCGAGGATGGATGGGGAAATAATCGGAGCGGACATGCCCCATAGTCTAGACCTAACCTGCGACGCCTCGCCGCGAAACCGGCTCGGCGCCTAGTTCGTGCGCCGCAAAGCTGCGAAGAACATCGCATCCGTGCCATGACGGTGCGGCCACATCTGGACCGACTTGTGGCGGCCCACATCCCCCATGTCTGGAATTAGCGTATGCGCGTCGAGTTCCTCTGCGCCCAGCTCGGCCACGGCGCGGTCCACAATATCGCGCGTTTCCCTAAGGTCTGGCGAACAGGTGGAATAAACCACCACGCCGCCAGGACGGACGAGCCGCAGCGCGGATTCGAGCAGCTCAAATTGCAGCTCATTGAGGTCAGCAATGTCGCTTTCAGCCTTCCGCCAACGAGCCTCCGGACGGCGGCGCAAAGCACCCAGGCCGGAGCACGGGGCGTCGACCAGCACGCGATCGAAGCCCGGCTCCAGGCCAGGTTCGCGGCCATCCCCCACGTGCACGCGCACCGGGAGATCCGCCACGGTCTTTTTGATGAGCTCCGCACGGTGCGGTGAGACCTCGACTGCATCAACGGTGGCCTGCTCAATACGCGCCAGCGCACCCATCAGCGCCGCCTTACCGCCAGGGCCGGCGCACAGATCCAGCCAGCGTCCGGAATCCTCCCCTTCCAGCGGCGCCTCCGCAACGGCGCGGGCGATAAGCTGCGAACCCTCGTCCTGCACTGCGGCAAGTCCTTGCTTGACCGGCTCCAGATCGCCTGGATCACCGGCAGACATGTACACCGCATAAGGCGAGTACTTGCCCTCCTCGTTGCCGGTCATAAGGGCCAGCTCCTCCGCACTGATCTCACCAGGACGTGCCACCAAGTGCACGATCGGGCGCTGCGAATCCCCCTCCAAGGCGGCCTCCAGCTCGCCCAAGCCGACGACGCGGGCGAAGGATTCCGCAATCCAGGTCGGGTGCGCATGCTTGAAGGCAAGCGCTGCTACCTCACCACTCGGCGCGAGCTTGTCCAGCCACTTCTCGGAAGGCGTGCGCGTTACCGTACGCATAATGCCATTGGCAAAGCCCTTCGCCTTCTCGAAGCCGGCGGCCTCCACCAAGCGCACGGTGGTATCAACCGCAGCGTGAGCCTCAACGCGGGTGAAAAGCACCTGATAGGTACCCAGACGCAATGCGTCGAGCACCTCTGGTGCGATGGCATCGAGCCCACGGGAAGAGCACTTTTCGATGACGGCATCGAGCACGCCCTCACTGCGTAACGCCCCGTAGGTCAGCTCGGTGCAGAAAGCTGCGTCCCGGGCCTCCAACTTGTGTACGCGCAGCGCCTTCGGCAGGGTGAGATTCGCAAAAGCATCATCACTGTGCACGCGGCGCAGTACCTCGTAGGCAACCGCGCGCGGGACATCGATGCCCGCGCGGCGCGCTGCTTTCACGAAGGAAGGGTTCTCCTTCCTGCCGCACGCATTGTTGCGCACCGGCCGCCTATTACCTTTATTAGGTTTGCCAGACTGACCGCGCCCCTTATTCTGGGACGTTTCCTTAGGCTTGTCTCCAGACTTGGAACGAGAACGGAATCCGCCGCTCATGAAAACCTCACTTCTTTAGCGCCGCCAAGACCGCGTGCCCAGTCTGCAGCGTTCATCATCTTCTTTCCTGGGGGTTGCAGGCGATCAAGCTTGACAATCCCCTCGCCCGTTCCAACGTATACGGCCTTCTTCGTGATGTGCGCCTGACCTGGTTCGAGCGCGACGTCGGCAAGCGCCGCGCCAGACTCAGCTTCCTCGACAAGGCTTAGCGGAGAAAGCTTCACGCGCTGAGAATCCAGCAGCGTCCAAGCGCCTGGCCCCGGAGTATGCGCGCGGATGTGGCGATCCACCACGGTAGCCGGTGCCGTCCAGTCCACTTGCGCGTCCTCCACCGCAATCTTGGAGGCGTACGTGGCCTCGCCCTCCTGCGGGCGCGGTGTGATGCTGCCGGCTGCCAAACCGTCCATTGTCTCAACCAGCAGATCTGCCCCCTTAAAAGCCAGGCGGGTCAGCAAGTCATCGGCAGTGTCGGTCTCCGAGATATCTGACTCCACGACTCCGAGAATCTCACCGGTATCGAGGCCTTCATCGATGCGGAAGGTGGTAGCGCCCGTGCGCTCATCGCCTGCCGCAATCGCTGCCTGGACCGGCGCCGCCCCTCGCCATGCCGGGAGCAAAGAAAAGTGCAGGTTTACCCAACCGTGCTCGGGTACATCCAGCAGGTCCGGTGTAATCAGATTGCCATACGCCACCACCGGAATCGCAGCCGGTTCGAGCTCATGCAGGCGCTCACGCAGCGCCTTTCCATCCTCGGTATCCGGCTTCAGCGAGGTAGGAGTTAACACCTCTATGCCGTGCTTTTGCGCCAGCTCTTTCACCGGGCTCGGATGCAGACTGCGCCCACGCCCCTTGCGAGCATCCGGCCGGGTAAGTACGGCGACGACTTCGTGTTCAGAGGCAATCAGCTTTTCCAGTGCCACGACCGCGGGTTCCGGCGTTCCAGCGAAGATGATTCTCATGCTGTGGCGTCTCCTTTATAAGTATGCTTTGAAAAATACTAGGTAGTTTTTTAAGAATTAAACCAGTCAGAATTGCGGATTACCTGCATGGCCTGCTTGCGCTTTTCCTTAGTCAACCGGTCCAGGAACAACACGCCATCGAGATGATCGGTCTCGTGTTGGATACAGCGCGCCATGAGCCCGGAGGCGACCATAGAAATGGCGTTACCACGGATATCGCGGCCGCTTAAAACCACGGTTTCGTAACGCTCCGTATTTTCAGAAATCCCAGGGATGGAAAGACAGCCCTCAGGGCCATCCTGCTTCGCCTGTCCGATGGGCTCCCACACGGGATTGATGATTGCGCCACGCAAACCCGTTTGCACGTGCGAGCAATCGTAGACAAAGATGCGCTTGGTCAAGCCAATCTGATTCGCCGCAAGTCCTACTCCGCCTGCCTCGTCCATAGTCTCCAGCATGTCAGCCGCTAGCGCTGCAAGTGAAGCATCGAATTTCTCAATCTCCACCGCACGGGAGGTGAGAACTGGGTCGCCGTACATGCGGATTGCTCTTAGTGCCATTTAATAGGAGCCTTCCTCGCCTCATCCACGTTGATTCTTCTTTTATTTGCTGCCCTCGACAATAGTGGAACAATCCCCCGGCACCGCCTAACGGGGTATGGAAGGACTAGCCGATGTGGATGGGATCGACTTGGATGCGCAAAGGAAGCTCGTCCTTGCGCGCGCTGCGGGCGGCATTGGCCTTACGCAAGGCGTTGCCCAATTGGGCACGCGGGCCCAACGGGGTCCTAATCAGTACGCGTTGCGGCGGCCCAAATCGCTGCTCGTCATATTCGCCGGGCAGGCTCAGCCCCGGTGGCAACGGTACGGGTCCCAAAACCTCCACGTTTTCCGGTAGCTCCGCAATAGACATGAAGTGATCCAGGCTGGCATCGGCACCATCGACCGCAGCCATGTGCACTGCTGGCGGGAAACGCACTTCCCGACGCCCCGCCAGCTCACGGCGTGCGGCACCAACCATGTCCCAATTCAGCAAGGACTGAATGACCGGCAGTTCACCGTCAGCGGCGATGACCACTTCACCGCCCTTGTTGTGCGAACAGACCAAGGTAGCTGCAGACGCCCACTTAGAGAGAGCTTCCTCCGTGGCGCGCAGATCCTGGCGGTTGAGCAGCGTGCCTGCATCCAACAGCAAAGCTGCGCCGTAGTGCCCGCCGTGGGCGACGGCCGGTTCTGCGCCCGGCGTTGCGATGACCAGTGCCGCCTCATCTGCGACCTCGTCTACGACCTTGTTGCCGCCCGAGACAACGATGCGGGTACTCGGAAACGCCCGTCCCAACTCTTCCGCCGTGCGCTCAGAGCCCAGTACGATAGCCCGCAGCCGCGGCGAGCCGCATTCGACACAGCGGAATTTCGACTCGATGCGGCCACACCACCGACACGTGGGCAAGGAGGCATGGTGCGTATCTCCCCCGCGTCTATCGGCGGCAAGGCCCAAGGGGCCGTTACAGTGGCGGCAGCGCGCGGGGGCTCGGCAATTGCCGCAAGCCAGAATTGGTGCGTAGCCCTTCCGCGGGACCTGCACGAGCACCGGCTGCGCACGGTCCAGCGCACGCTTCGCAGCTTGGAAGGCAGGCCCTGTAACCGAGGTGGTTCCGCCCTGCAGATCGCGCGCAACCTGCAGGCCAAACGCCCCTACCGCAGTCATTGCAGGACGCCGTGTTTCCAACGTGGATTCACTAGCGAGCAGGTCATGCGCCCACCCAGATTCGACCAGCAGCTGTGTCTCTGCGCTGCGGGCATGCCCCGCCAGAATCAGACTGCAGCCTTCCTTAGCTGAGCGCGTGGTCAGCACCTCGCGGGTGTGGACATAGGGTTTTAGGTTATCTACGAGGTTGTCGTTGCCATCATCAAAAATGAACGCCAGGCGTAGGTTCTGTACCGGCGCAAAGGCCGCCGAGCGGGTACCCAACACAATGCGCGCCTGCCCCACCAAAGCGGAAAGATATCGGCGGTAGCGTGCCTGCGGACCCGTGGCATTGCCCAAGACGGTGATCTGCTTGGCTGCGACCACTTTTCGCAAAGCCTTTTCCAGCTTGTCGACGCCGCGTTGGTCCGGCACCACGAGCAAGACTCCGCCGCCGTCGAGTGCCACTTTTGCGGCCAATGTCGCGACGGCACTCGCCCAGTCATCGCCCGGCGCAATCTGCCATGCGGCGCGGGCCAGCCCACCGGCCAATACCGAGTCCACAAAGGACTCACCATGCTGATATGCCGACCACCCCGAAAGAACTGGTTCTTGTGCCTCGCCCATCTCCTCCCACGGGGTGGCGAGATCGGATTCTTCTGCCTTGGCATGCCGCGGCGGAATCGCGGAGCGAATAATGTCTGAGCGCACCGCCCCATAGCGGGCCGCGAGCGACTCGATGAGTTCGGCAAGCTCAGCTGAGTAGACCGCATAAGGCGAAATCACGCGGTCCAGATAGCGCAGCTGGCCGTCGAACTCGCTGTCATTGCGGCGCTCCAAAACGATGGCGTCTGTCAGCCGCCCATTGAAGCGGATGCGCACGCGCACGCCGGGCTTAGCAGCAGCCGACTGCGATTCGTCGACGCGATAATCGAAGCCGCGGTCTAGGTGGGCGACGCCCAATAAAGGCAACACCCGCGCGACCGGTTTATGGGCGGCGGGTGTTCTAGCTGGCATAGGCTCTGATACTACAGGCCGGCAGCCTCACGCAGTGCGACGGCACGGTCGGTGGACTCCCATGGCAGCTCAATGTCGGTGCGGCCGAAGTGGCCGTAGGCTGCGGTCTGGCGGTAGATGGGACGCAGCAAGTCGAGATCGCGGATGATAGCGGCCGGGCGCAAATCGAAGACCTTGTTGACGGCGGCCTGAATCGTGGCGTCGTCAAGCCCGTGTTTCGCAGTGCCAAAGGTCTCGACGTACAGGCCCACCGGCTTCGCACGGCCGATGGCGTAGGCGACCTGGACCTCAGCCTTGTCAGCCAAATCCGCAGCGACGATGTTCTTAGCTACCCAGCGCATGGCGTAGGCCGCAGAGCGGTCCACCTTGCTCGGGTCCTTGCCGGAGAACGCGCCACCGCCGTGGCGAGCCATGCCGCCGTAGGTATCGACGATGATCTTGCGGCCGGTAAGGCCAGCATCGCCCATCGGGCCACCCAAGATGAAGGAGCCGGAAGGGTTGACCAGCAGCGTGGTGTCCTCGCCGTAGAAGTGCTCGAGCTTGGCGTCCTTGATAACCCATTCCACGACGTGCTCGCGCAGTTGCTCCATGAGCCACTCCTGGGAAACCTCGGGATCGTGCTGGGTGGAGATAACCACGGTGTCCAGGTGGGAAGGTCGGTTATCGTCGGTGTAGGCGAAGGTCACCTGGGTCTTGCCGTCTGGGCGCAGGTGATCGACGATGCCCTGCTTGCGAACCTCGGTCAAGCGGCGCGAAAGGCGATGTGCCAGTGCGATAGGCAACGGCATGAACTCATCGGTCTCGTTGGTGGCGTAGCCGAACATCAGGCCTTGGTCACCGGCACCGGCGGTATCATTTTCCTCGTCGTAGTCATCGGAACGGTCACGAGCCTCCGTAGAGGTATCGACGCCAGCGCCAATTTCCTGGGACTGCTCGCCGATGGCGACGTTAACGCCACAGGTGTGGCCGTCGAATCCGACGTCGGAGGAAGTAAAACCGATGTCCGTCAAGGTCTTGCGGACCAACTGCGGGATTTCTACGTAGCCGGTGGTGCGAACCTCACCGACAACGTGAACCTGGCCGGTGGTCACGAGGGTTTCCACTGCCACGCGCGCCTTCGGATCCTTTTCCAACAGCGCATCCAAAATGGTGTCGGAGATAGCGTCGCAGATCTTGTCCGGGTGGCCCTCAGTCACGGATTCGCTGGTGAACAAACGGGTAGCCGGTGCAGGGTTTAAAGTCACAGATATTCCTTAGTGCAGACAGAAAAGCTTAACTAGCGAAAGCTCTTTTAGCGTTCGATGCATGGTTCTGGCCCCAAGCTTTAACAACTAGCCAGCATAGACCAAGCGGTCTATTAAATCAATTAGGCTTTTATCTAGTTGCCCATTATCTCTTGTACTGCGTCGAGGATTTGGGACGCGACCACATGCTTTGAACCATGAGCCACCACTTGCGGCGCTGCATCACGACTTAAAATCCAGCCCTCGCTATCAGACTGCCCAAAGACCTTACCCTCGCCCACCTCGTTGGCCATCAAGAGGTCACAGCCCTTCTTCAAAAACTTTTTCTTGGCAAAATCGAGCGCGGAATGGGTGGCATCGCCGGTCTCCGCGGCAAAGCCCACGATGACGGCATTGGGGTTAAGCTCGCCGGCATCACGCTTGGCGACGATCCCTTTGAGTACATCAGGGTTCTCCACTAACTGGATGCTAGAAAGCTCGGCATCTGCCTGACCTTTCTTCATCTTTGACTCTGCAATGTGTGCCGGGCGGTAATCGGCAACGGCAGCGGCCATGATGACCACGTCTGCATCGCGCGCTTCCTCCTCCATCGCCGCCTGTAGCTCCGCCGTCGAAACAACCTTGCGAACCTTTGCCCCAGACGGAACAGGCAGCTTCTCCGTGTTACCGGCGACGAGGGTGACGTTCGCGCCGCGTTGTGCGGCAATCTCGGCAAGTGCGAAGCCTTGCCGGCCGGAGGAACGGTTACCCAAGTAACGCACCGGGTCAAGGTTCTCCTGCGTACCGCCTGCAGAAATAACGACATTCTTGCCTGCAAGCCCCTGGCCCATGCGGTAGCCCGCCAACTCGGTGCGCACGAGCTCGGCAATCTGCTCTGGCTCGGGCAAACGCCCCGGGCCCGAATCGCGGCCGGTTAGGCGGCCGTGTGCTGGCTCCATCACGGTGATTCCGCGGCGCCGCAAGGTGGCAACGTTATCCACCGTGGCCGGGTTCTGCCACATCTCGGTGTGCATTGCAGGGACAACGATGACAGGGCAGGTCGCCACCAGCACCGTGGCCGTCAGCAAGTCATCGGCACGGCCAGCGGCGATGCGGGAGATGACATCGGCCGTGGCGGGAGCTACAACAACGGCGTCTGCGTGCTGACCAATATTGACGTGCTGGACTGAATCCACATCATCGAAAACCGAGGTGCTCACGGGGTTGCCAGAAAGCGCCTCAAAGGTAGCCGCGCCCACGAACTGCAGTGCCGCTTGAGTTGGCACAACGCGGACGCTATCTCCGTGCTCTTTGAAGTCGCGGACTAAATGGCAAGCCTTGTATGCGGCGATACCACCGGCTACTCCCACCACGATATTGCGCGGCCGAGCGGATGTTTCTGATGCAGTAGAAGGCGCGGAAGAAGATGCAGAAGAATGAAGGTTCGCTTGATTCACCCGGCCAATTCTACAGCCCGGAAACTTTTCGGCCGCAAGACGCCAAAAGGCCCAGGCTCCCCCGCCAAGATGGCGGCAGGATACCTGGGCCCGACAAAGCTTATTTGAAAGCTTTTACTTTCCTTCCTCGTGATCGAGGAGACCAGCTTCAATCTCACGCAGAGCGATGGAAAGCGGCTTCTCGCCCGCCTCAGGGGTTACCAGAGGACCGACAAACTCGAAGACACCCTCATCCTGCTCTTGGTAGTAGCTGTTGATCTGACGCGCGCGCTTAGCGGCGAAGATCACCAGAGCGTACTTGGACGAGACCTTATCGAGGAGCTCGTCGATCGGCGGAGCAGTAATGCCCACTGGCGGATCGAACACTGGCTCTGGCTTCGGGGCCTCAGCATTAGCAGGGGTGGTCACGTTAGTCACATGCACCTTTACTTCACTTGGAAATGGTCAAAATCTAGTTCTATCCCTGCAGGATAGCACTAATAGCTGCCACGGCGTCATCAAGATTCTCATTGACAACGACGTGCTCGAACTCGTCTTGTGCGGCAAGTTCAGCGTGTGCGGTCTTAAGCCTACGGTCGATGACGTCCTGCGGCTCGGTGCCACGGCCGGTCAGGCGCTCAACGAGCACCTCCCATGACGGCGGCGCCAAGAACACGGTCTTTGCTTCCGGCAGGGCGGCCTTGACGTTGCGAGCGCCTTCCAGGTCCACCTCTACGAGTACGGGGCGGCCTGCCTCCATTGCTTCCTTTACGGGCTGTGCAGGAGTGCCGGAGCGCTGGAGCCCGCCGTGAATATCTGCCCATTCGAGCATTTCACCGGCGTCAATGCGCTGCTGGAAAGCTTCAGGAGTAACGAAGAAATAGTCAACCCCGTCCTGCTCACCAGGTCGGGGTTGACGCGTCGTCATTGAGACGCTGAAGTACAGCTGATCGACGTCATCGCGCAGACGCGAAACCACAGTGGACTTACCCACAGCGGAAGGCCCAGCCAGAACGACCAGGTTACCGCGTGCAGTTGCGTCAGACATCGCGAATCTTATTCGCCGTAGCCGAAGCGCTCGAGCAGGGCACGGCGCTGACGATCGCCGAGGCCGCGCAGACGACGGGTCTGAGCAATCTCGAGATCTTCCATGATTTCCTTAGCCTTGACCTTGCCAACCTTCGGCAAAGCCTCGAGGAGAGCGGAGACCTTGGTCTTACCGATGATCTCGTCGGTCTCAGCCTTGTCCAGAACGTCCTTCAGGTTGGTTTCGCCGCGCTTCAGCGCAGCCTTGAGCTCGGCGCGAGCCTTGCGGGCCTCAGCGGCCTTTGCGAGAGCTTCCTTGCGCTGCTCATCAGTCAACTTTGGAAGGGCCACGGGTTTCCTCCGATTTCATTAGATTGATAATTTACGTCCAGTAAGTCTTACCAGAATTCGGTCGCGAAAACGGGAATCAAAATCCCGCTGTGCCGAGCAAAACGACTAAAACCACTAGTCACAGGCTCGGCGCGAACCGACTTCTGGCAATCCTAGCACTGGTGATTACGCGATGACATCATTTGGGTCCGTATTGTACGGAATTCCTGCACGTCATCGCGGTGCGTTTCTCAAAGTACCAGGTAAATGGCGGGCCTTATAATCGGCCGCGCCATAACCTTAAAAAGCGGTCTCTTCGGTGGCCTCTGCCAGGGAAGATTTCACTGCTTCACGCAGGTCAACAACCTGCGGGCCAGCGGAAAGGACCGAACGGGAAACGCTGGCGAAACCCAACTGCGGGGCCGCCGCAGTGATTACTTTCACGTCCTGCGCAGTAGCACCTTGGGCACCGACGCCCGGCAGCAAAACCGGGCCGTTCAGCTCGTCTAGGACAGGCGGCTGCGCAAGCGTGGCGCCGACTACGACGCCGACGTTGCCCGGACGTCCTGCGACTTTGTACGCGGCATTGAGCGCGGCGCATTGGTTGACCACGCCCTGCGCCAGCGTCACGCCTTCTTCGTCCATGATGGACTGAAACGCCACGGCCTCCGGGTTGGAAGTTGCAGCCAGAACGAAGACTCCCCTGCCCTTTTCTTCCGCCAGGTCGAACACCGGCTGGAGCGAACCGACTCCTAGATATGGAGAGACGGTCACTGCATCCGCGGACAACGGCGAATCATCGCTAAGCCATGCAGCAGCATAGCCGGCCATCGTGGAGCCGATGTCGCCACGCTTGGCGTCGGCAAGCGTCAAGCAACCTGCTTCACGCAAGTCCCGCAGGGTCTCTTCCAACACCGCAAAGCCCGCAGACCCAAAGCGCTCGAAGAAGGCCACCTGCGGCTTAACCATTGCGACGGTCTCGGCGAATGCCTCCACGCAGGTACCCGCGAATCTCCGTAGCCCATCGACGTCGTCGTTTAAGCCCCAAGCACGCAGCAGATGCGCATGCGGGTCGATGCCCACGCACAGCCTGCCGCGCTCGGCACCGGCAGCGACGAGCCGCTCACCGAAGGTGCTAGTGCTTTGCGTCATGCTCAAGCTCCTGCAGTGCACGTACCTCAAGGTTGCCGATGCGCAGCGCCTCGATGCCCTGGACCGCAGCGGTAACGCCCTGGACGGTGGTAACAAGCGGAACGCCCACGGAAACAGCCGCCGCGCGGATGTCGTAGCCGTCGTGGCGTGCGTTGTCTGAACCAGCCGGGGTATTGAGGATGAGGTCGACCTTGCCGGCAAGAATCTGGTCAACGATGGACTCCTGGCCATCTGCTGCCTCGGAGACCTTGACCGCTACCTCGCACTCCACGCCGTTGCGGCGCAGCATCTGCGCGGTGCCTGCGGTAGCCACGATGTTGTAGCCCATGAAGGCCAGACGCTGGATTGGGAAGATGAGGGTGCGCTTGTCGCGGTTAGCCACGGAGACGAAGACCGTGCCCTCAGTCGGCAAGTGGCCGAAGGCAGCGATTTCGCCCTTGGCAAAAGCCGCGCCGAAGTTACTTGCTAGGCCCATGACCTCGCCCGTGGACTTCATCTCTGGGGAGAGCAAGGTATCAAGCAGCGTGCCGTCTGGGCGGCGGAAGCGGTTGAAAGGCAGCACAGCTTCCTTGACCGCAATCGGGTGCTCCAGTGGCAAGGAACCACCATCAACCTCGGTAGGCAGCATGCCTTCTGCACGCAGATTAGCGATGGACTCGCCCATCATGACGCGAGCTGCAGCCTTAGCCAGCGGCACGCCGGTGGCCTTGGAAACAAAAGGCACGGTGCGCGATGCGCGCGGGTTCGCCTCGATGACGTACAGCGTGTCATCCTTCAGCGCGTACTGCACGTTCATCAGGCCCTGTACACCGATGCCCTTAGCTAGCGCGCGGGTGGAGCGGCGAACATTATCGATGTCTTCAGGCCCCAGAGTCATCGGTGGCAGTGCACAGGAGGAGTCACCGGAGTGAATGCC
Organism: Corynebacterium simulans; assembly: GCF_001586215.1. Lineage (NCBI taxonomy): Bacteria > Bacillati > Actinomycetota > Actinomycetes > Mycobacteriales > Corynebacteriaceae > Corynebacterium > Corynebacterium simulans. The sequence goes on from NZ_CP014634.1 coordinate 173,890, forward strand.
GGCCTCCTCGATATGCTCCATCACGCCGGCCAAGTAGACCTCTTCGCCATCGCAGAGAGCATCCACGTCAATCTCGATTGCGTTGTCGAGGAAGCGGTCCACCAATACAGGGTGGTCGGAGGTGATTTCCGTTGCGCGGTCGATGTAGTCACGCAGGGAGTCCTCATCGTAGACAATCTCCATGCCACGGCCGCCGAGCACGTAGGAAGGACGAACCAGGACCGGGTAGCCGATGTCGCGGGCTACAGAACGTGCCTCCTCGAAGGAGGTTGCGGTGCCGAAATCTGGCGCTGGAAGCTTTGCTTCTGCCAGTACCTTGCCGAACTCGCCGCGGTCCTCAGCCAAGTCGATTGCCGCAGCGGAGGTACCGACGACTGGAACACCAGCCTCGGTCAGGCGCTCTGCAAGGCCCAGCGGAGTCTGGCCGCCGAGCTGAACGATGACGCCGGCAACTGGGCCGGACTGGGTCTCAGCGTGGTAGACCTCCATAACGTCCTCGAAGGTCAACGGCTCGAAGTACAGGCGGTCAGCGGTGTCATAGTCAGTTGAGACCGTCTCCGGGTTGCAGTTGACCATGACGGTCTCGTAGCCGCGCTCGGACAGCTCCAACGCTGCGTGGACGCAGGAGTAGTCGAACTCGATGCCCTGGCCAATACGGTTCGGGCCAGAGCCCAAAATGATGACCTTGCCCAACTTATCGGCAGGCATCGGCTTGACCTCGGACTCTGCGTCTGGGTCCAGCTCGTAGGAGCTGTAATGGTACGGGGTCTGCGCCTCGAACTCGCCAGCACAAGTATCGACCGTCTTGTAGACCGGGCGAATGCCCAGCGACCAGCGCAGGGATCGCACGCCATCTTCGCCAGCGAACTCGGTACGCAGGGCGGCAATCTGGGCGTCGGAAAGCCCGTAGAACTTCGCCTCACGCAACAGCTGCGCGTCCAGGACCGGTGCGTTCAGCAGCTCCTCGCGGAAGTCAACCAAGGCCTTGAGCTCAGCAAGGAACCATGGGTCGATCTGGGAGTGCTCGTAGAGCTGTTCGACGCTAGCGCCGAGGCGGAAAGCCAGTTCTACGTCGTACATGCGGCCCTCGGTCGGACGCTCTAGGTCCTTGAGCACTGCATCCAGGTCCGTCGCGCGATCGCCGGCGAAGTACTCATCCGGGCGGGTCCAGAAGCCGTGCTGCTTGGACTCCAGGGAGCGCATGACCTTGTTGAGACCGGCGATGTAGTTACGGCCGATGCCCATGGCCTCGCCGACGGACTTCATCGTGGTGGTCAGGGTGTCATCAGCGCCCGGGAACTTCTCAAAGGCAAAGCGTGGTGCCTTGACGATGACGTAGTCCAAGGTCGGCTCGAATGCCGCAGGGGTAACGCCGGTGATGTCGTTTTGTACTTCGTCAAGGGTGTAGCCGATTGCCAACTTGGCTGCCAACTTCGCGATTGGGAAGCCGGTGGCCTTGGAAGCCAGCGCGGAGGAACGAGACACACGCGGGTTCATCTCGATGACGATGATGCGGCCATCAACCGGGTTGACGGCGAACTGGATGTTGCAGCCGCCGGTGTCAACGCCGACCTCGCGAATAATCGCAATGCCGAGGTCACGCATCTTCTGGTACTCGCGGTCGGTCAAGGTCAGAGCCGGAGCAACGGTGACGGAATCACCGGTGTGCACGCCCAAGGCATCGACGTTTTCGATGGAGGCAATGACCACTACGTTATCGTCGCCGTCGCGCATGAGCTCCAGCTCGAATTCCTTCCAACCGAGGATGGATTCCTCGATGAGCACGTTTGCCTCGGGTGAAGCAGCTAGGCCGCCGCCTGCGATGCGGTCGAGATCTTCCTGGTTATAAGCCAGGCCAGAGCCCAAGCCGCCCATGGTGAAAGAAGGACGCACGACTACCGGCAGGCCGAGCTCTGCGACGGTCTCGTGCACCTCGTCCATGTTGTGGCACACGCGGGAACGCGCGGACTCGCCGCCGATGGACTCGACGATGTCCTTGAACTTCTGGCGGTCCTCACCACGCTCAATCGCCTCAATGTCGGCGCCGATGAGCTCGATGCCGTACTTGTCCAAGATGCCTGCGCGGTCCAACTGCACCGCAGCATTCAGTGCGGTTTGTCCGCCCAGGGTTGCAAGCACCGCATCAATCTTGTGGCCTTCTTGCTGTTCCTTAACAATGATCTTTTCGATGAACTCAGGGTCAATCGGCTCCACGTAGGTGTGGTCTGCGAATTCTGGGTCCGTCATGATGGTTGCCGGGTTGGAGTTGACCAGCGTGACACGCAGGCCTTCTTCCTTCAGCACGCGGCAAGCCTGGGTGCCGGAGTAGTCGAACTCGCAGGCCTGGCCGATAACAATTGGGCCAGAACCGATAACCAGGACGTGGTTTACATCGTTACGCTTTGGCATAAGTTTCTAATCCTCTTCCTGGTGCCTACTTGTTAGGGGTCTTTTCGGTCATCAGCTCAACGAACTGATCAAACAGCGGGTTTGCGTCATGCGGGCCCGCAGCGGACTCTGGGTGATACTGAACGGAGAAAGCCATTCCGTCCTTGAGCGCTACGCCCTCAATCGTGTTGTCGTTGAGACAGGTATGGGTGACGATGCCGCGGCCGAAGTCGGTATCGAATTCCTCGCCAGCCGGGTTCTCCTGGCCAGACGGACTAGCGATGGCAAAGCCATGGTTTTGCGCGGTGATGTCGATCTTGCCGGTCAAGACGTTGCGTACCGGTACGTTGATGCCACGGTGCCCGAACTTCATCTTGAAGGTGTCTAGGCCCAGCGCGCGGCCTAGAATCTGGTTGCCAAAGCAGATTCCGAAGAAGGGAATGCGGGCATCCAGGATGTCGCGGACGATGGCCACCATTTTGTCGGCGGTAGCTGGGTCACCAGGGCCATTCGAGACAAAGACGCCATCCGGGTTGTACTGCTTAATCTCAGCATAAGGGGTATTAGCCGGTACCACGATGGTCTCAATGCCGCGCTTGGCAAAGTTGCCCGGCGTAGCGGTCTTAACACCCATGTCGTAGGCCACGACGGTGAACTTCTTTTCGCCTTCTTCCGCCACGGTATATGGCTTTTCGGTAGCGACCTGCTCAGATAGATCCAGGCCCTCCATCGATGGCTGGCCCTTGACCTCCTCAAGCAGCTCCTCTACTGGGCGCTGCGCGTCCTCACCGGAGAACAAACCGGCGGCGATGGAGCCATAGTTGCGCAGGTGACGAACCAAGGTGCGGGTATCGATTCCGCGGATGCCGATGATGCCTTGGGCTTCCATCTCATCCGAAAGGGAACGCTCCGCGCGCCAGTTAGATACGCGCTGTGCGAGGTCACGAATAACCAGGCCGGCAACCCAAATCTGGTTGCCATGAGACTCGTTGTCTTCGTCGTTCCAGCCGGTGTTACCAATGTGCGGCGCTGCAGAAACGACGATCTGGCGGTGGTAGGAAGGGTCAGTCAAAGTTTCCTGGTAACCAGTCATTGCAGTGCTGAACACTGCCTCACCGAGGGTGGTGCCGGTGGCACCAAAGCCGTATCCGCGGAAAGTGCGGCCATCAGCCAGCACGAGAATTGCCGGGATTCTTGCTGGTTTAGTCTCAGTCACAATGTGGCCTTTCTGTGGCTTGGTGGGTCTATAGGGTGCAAGGTTACTTGCCTTCAGCTTCGTCTGCGGCCAGTTCGTAGGTCACGGTGCCGCGCAGAATAGTGTGGGTGACGCGTGCGCTGAACTCCTCGCCCTCATAAGGGTTATTCTCAGACTTCGAAGCCAGCGTGGTGGAATCGGAGACCCACTTGTGCTCGGGGTTCACGATGGTGAGGTTGGCGGGCTCGCCCACTGCGATCGGACGGCCGTGGTCCGGCAGCTTGGTGATCTCTGCCGGGCGCTCCGACATCACACGGGCGACGAAGCGCCAGTCTGCGAGACCGGAGGCCACGAAAATCTTGGCGATAATCGCCAGCGAGGACTCAAGGCCCAGCATGCCTGGCTTCGCGTTTTCGAACTCAACGCACTTGTCTTCGGAACCATGCGGTGCGTGGTCGGTTGCCACGACGTCGATGATGCCGTCGAGCAGCGCCTGGCGCAGAACCAAGGTGTCGCGCTCCTCGCGCAGCGGCGGATTCACGCGAAAGACGCCGTCATAGCTCACCAGTTTTTCATCAGTAAGCAGCAGGTGATGCGGGGTAACCTCCGCAGTCAGTGGAATATCCTGGCCCTTTGCCCACTTCAGCAGCTCGACGGTGCCCTCGGTGGATGCATGGCAGATGTGCATGCGATTGCCGTAGTCACGCGCCAGCAGTGCATCGCGGGCGACGATGGACTCTTCCGCCACGCGCGGCCAGCCGCGCAGGCCCAGCTTGGCTGCCGTCTCCCCCTCGTGGGCAGATGCGCCCTCGGTCATGCGGTGGTCTTCCGCGTGCTGCGCGAGCAAGACGTCCAAGCCCTTGGCGTATTCGAGCGCGCGGCGCATCAACTGCGGGTCCTGCACGCACTTGCCATCATCGGAGAACATGCGCACTTTCGCGTCCGAGCGCGCCATCATGCCGAACTCGGTGAGGGTCTTACCCTCCAGACCCTTGGTAATAGAACCCACCGGGTGAACGTCGCACAGGCCGAGCGCCTGTGCCTTAGCCCAAACGGACTCCGCGATAATCGGCTGATCGGTCACCGGGTTGGTGTTGGCCATGGTAAATACGGCGGTAAAGCCGCCCTTGGCAGCAGCGCGGGAACCGGTTTCGATGGTCTCAGTGTCCTCGCGGCCTGGCTCGCGCAAGTGCACGTGCATATCGACCAAGCCCGGCAGCAGCACGTTGCCTTCGGCGTCGATTGCCTCATCGAACTGCGCGCTTGACTCAAGGTCAGCGCCCATATCCGCAATGACACCGTCGGCGATGAGCACCTGCACTGGCTCTCCCTCGCCGTAGGGGCGCACGTTCTTAATCAGCAATCGCTTTTCCGCAGCGGCAGAAAGACGGCCGGTTTCTGGATAGTTAGTCATGGTCTCTTACTCTCTTCCCTTTTCTTGATTCCGGCTGAATTAGATTCCGGCGTGTTCTCCGTTGGTCAACAGCGTGAACAGCACCGCCATGCGGGCGTATACGCCGTTGTTTACCTGCTGCAAGACTGCCGCCTTGTCGTAGTCAGCAACGGCATAGTTGATTTCCATACCGCGCAGCATTGGGCCCGGGTGCATTACGATTGCGTCCTTCTTCATGGCTGCGGCGCGCGCCTTGGACAGGCCATAAAGGTTCGCGTACTCGCGGTGCGATGGGAAGAAGCCGCCGTTCATGCGTTCTGCCTGAACGCGCAGCATCATGACGATGTCTGCGTCGGCCAGCTCGGAATCAAAGTCATAGGAGACCTTGACCGGCCAGGTATCGACGCCGAATGGGAGAAGAGTAGGCGGAGCCACAAGGGTGACTTCCGCACCGAGGGTGTTAAGAAGGTCAACGTTCGAGCGAACCACGCGGGAGTGCAGGCAGTCACCCACAATCTTGACCTTGAGCCCGGAGAAGTTGCCGCCCTTGATGCCAAGTCGCTGGCGCATGGTCACGGCGTCGAGAAGCGCCTGCGTTGGGTGCTGATGTGCACCATCGCCGGCGTTAATAACGGAAGGGCCATCGCCGTTAGGCGCTACCCAACCCGCCAACTGCTGCGGCGCGCCAGACGATGCATGGCGAATAATGATAGCATCCGCACCGACAGCGCTAAGCGTGAGGCCGGTGTCCCTCAAGGACTCGCCCTTTTTCACTGACGACGTCGAGGTCGACAGGTTGATGACGTCTGCGGACATCCACTTACCCGCCGTCTCAAAAGAGGAGCGGGTACGAGTGGAGTTTTCATAGAACAGTGTAAAGACGGTACGTCCGCGAAGGGTCGGAAGCTTCTTCACTTCCCGGCCTTCAAGCGCTTCGTGGAAACGGTCTGCCTCATCGAGCAGACCAACGATTTCGTCTTTGTTGAGATCAGCAATGGAAAGTAGGTGCTTCATTTTAAGCCTCCGCGGTCTTGCGGGTCAGGACTACCGCGTCCCGGCCATCAATTTCGGCGTTGTAGACGATGACATCTTCGTCGCGTGCCGTTGGAATGTTTTTGCCGACGTAGTCTGCGCGAATCGGCAGCTGGCGATGGCCGCGGTCCACGAGGACTGCGAGCTGAATGATTTCCGGACGGCCAACGTCGGCCAGCGCATCAAGTGCAGCGCGAATGGAGCGACCGGAATATAGGACGTCATCGACCAGGATGACGGTCGCGCCGTTGATACCACCGTTCGGAATTTTGGTGGGCTGCAATGCGCGGTGCGGCTTGTTGTGGAGATCGTCGCGATAGAGCGTGATGTCTAGGGATCCCCATAGGATTTCTACGCCGGAAAATTCCGCAATTTTTTGTGCAAGACGCTGAGCCAATGGCACGCCACCAGAGGGAATGCCAAGGAGTACGACCCGAGTTGCGTTCTCAGAGTCGAGCGCCGTCTTTTCAATGATCTGGTGCGCGATGCGTGCGACAGTGCGCGCGACGTCATCAGAGCTCAACAGCTCGTTAGACTCCGCGTTGGTGTCAATTCCACTCATCGTGACCTCCTTCCCCGCCTCACAGTGCGGTCTTTAAAGGATGCCGGTAAATGGGAATGAAGTAACTTTGCGCCCACCGTGGGCGGAAAATTGCCTCAAGCGTCCGAGCAACGTGGTTGCTCACATGGACAACGATGATTTTAGCATCAACCTATAGTTCCTCGAAGTCGTTTCATTCAGCTACTACCCCCACAAGTAGCAACGATCTCAATTTCGCCGACCTTTTCACGTATCGCGGCGGTCAGCGCAGCCTACCCAACCCCGCTCGCAGGTGTGAGCCTGCACACTAGTTCCGGTTGAACTGCGGCGCTTCTCGCCCAATTGTTAATGTTTAGGGAATAAAAAGTATTTGGGCTCCCCATGAGTCCGCCGTACTGGCACCTAAATCCGCTGAATTCTTGTCCCGTACAGTCGGCATCAATATCCTGCGCGATCGGCATAGATATAAGGAGAGGAAGACCAAAACCACGTGAGCTTTTCGGCCAAACACGAAGTTCCAGCCCCACGCGAGCAGGTATGGCAATGGCATACCCGTCGCGGCGCACTAGCGCGCCTTACTCCTCCTTTTACTTTCATGACCCCGTTAAAGCAGACAGAATCCTTGGCTGATGGCACCTCGATCCTGGGCCTGCCGGGCGGCCTCAAGTGGGTTGCCCGCCACGACCTTTCACGCTTCCAAACCAACGTCAGCTTCAGCGACGTTTGCCTCAACGCTCCCATGCGCTCCTGGGCCACATGGCGCCATCACCATCTCTTTGCCGATGCCACTACCGGTTCCGATAACGATGCTGGCGCTACCCAAATCACCGACACCGTCGACACCCGCATTCCGTCATGGGCTGTTAACTCCGTCTTCGCCTATCGCCAACACCAGCTCATCGAGGACTTCCAGTTTTTGAACCGTCTGCGCGACCTTGACACCCACGCCACGGCACCGGCTGTCGACCCTTCGGGCACCGTTCGCCCGTTGGTTTTCGCCATCAGTGGTTCCCGCGGTGGCGTGGGTCGAAAGCTCACCGCGCAGCTGACTACCGCAGGACATCAAGTTATCCAGCTTGTGCGCAATAGCCCCAAACCGGGCCAGCGTCAATGGCGCCCGAACCTGCCGGCGCCGGATCTCTTGGAGGGCGTCGACGTCCTTATCCATCTAGCCGGCGAACCAATCTTCGGCCGCTTCAACGCCGCCCACAAGGCAGACATACGGGAGTCCCGCGTGAACCCGACACAGCTACTGGCTGAGGTTGCCACCGCAACGCCTGAGCTCAAGGCAATGGTCTGTGCATCGGCAATCGGCATCTATGGCGCCGACCGGGGCGATACCGAGCTGACTGAAGAGTCCAGCCGCGGTGACGGCTTCCTGGCTGACGTGGTCAGCGATTGGGAGGCCGCCTGCACACCTGCCCGCGAGGCCGGAAAGCGTGTGGTCAATGTTCGCACCGGAATCGCCCTCTCCGGCAACTCCGGCTTGCTGCCGCTTTTGCGCGCGCTGTTTTCTACAGGACTCGGCGGCGCGTTTGGCAAGGGCGAATTCTGGTACAGCTGGGTCGCCATGGATGACCTGACTGATATCTACTTCCGCGCAGCAATCGATTCGCAACTTGCTGGCCCAGTCAACGCCGCCTCGCCTACCCCGGTCCTTAACAAGGATTTTGTCCATGCGCTCGGTGAGGAGCTCAAGCGCCCAGCGGTCGTGCCCATTCCAACTTTCGGCCCGGCACTGCTCTTGGGCAAGGAGGGCGCAAGCGAGCTCGCTCTGGCTAACCAGAAGGTCATCCCGGCCCGCCTGAAGGAGCTCGGCCACACCTTCCGTTACTCCACAGTCGCAGCTGCGCTTGCACACGAGCTAGGAGGCGAGGAGTTGTGGACTCCCGCCACGCGGGCGGCCAACTAGCAGGCACGCATCCCGGCTCCGGTAGCCTTGATCAAGATTCCGATTTATTCACCATGTAAGCAACGTGAGGATTGTTTTCAGTGACTGATCAAGCCGATGGTCAACCAACCATCTTGCCCGATACCCCTATCGAGCCAGTGACGCTCGAGCGCATTGCGGAAATCTTCGACTCTGAGAAGTTGGAGTACCGCATCGAAGAACAGCCAGTTTCTGAAGAAAAGACCGTCAAGATGCTGCGCACTGGTTTCTCGAACGCAGCCATCGCATTCCAGCTGCGCGAGAACGCCATCACCGCCGATTCCGTGTGGCGCGGCACCATTCCGGCATCTGAGGGCCCGAACCTTCTGATGCACATTAACCAGTGGAATCAGAACCATTTTGCGCCGACCTTCCGATTCTTCGAAGGTCCGGAAAACACCCTGGCTGTCTCCGGCGTGCGCGAGCTGGACACCGCCCACGGCGCTTCCCGCAACCAGCTGGGCGCTTTCGTTATGTCCACCTTGGACGCCATCCTGCAGTCCTTCGCATGGATTGAGCAGCAGTACCCGCAACTCGTCACCTGGGAGGAACACGAAAATGACTAATCAAGCTTATGCTCAGCCGCAGGTCACGCTCGACCGCATCATTAGCGCAATGCAGACCTTCGACATCGAGTTGACCAAGGTCGAAGGCCGCGACGATGCCGCTACCGCTAACTTGAACGGCCTGCCTTGCCTGTTCGCAGTTCTGGATTCCGTCGCCATCGTGCGCTGCGATGTGCCAACCGACGCCGTCTACACCCAGGCCGATGCTGGCCTGTTCCTAGCCGCGAACCAGATCAACTCCGTCGCCTTCGGCGCACGTGCCGTTATCTCCGAGCACGAGAACCTGCTTGTCGTACGTACCGAGCGCGATATTCCTTGCGCCGCTGGCCTCTCCGATGATCAGTTGACCGCTGCTTTAAAGGGCGCAGTCGACGGTGTCATTGGTGCCCAAGACGCAATGGTTGCCTCCGCAGAGGAGATGGCCAAGCTCGGTTCCGAAACCGCAGCCCAGGCCGGCGAGGCCAGCCCCGCCAGCGAATAGCGCTCCTTTAACTCCGCGAAACACCTCTAGAAAGCGTGCGTTGTGACCAACCAGTCCATCTCTGAAGTCAACATTCACCGGCTCGCAGAGCTCTTCGAGCAGCTCGAGGCCGATTACGTCCTACTCGACAAAATCGAAGACCCCGCCCGGGAGGACGCTGCCGCTGACGGCGGCGAAGGCTTGGTACTGCAGACTGGTTTGCCACACATCACCATCCACTTCGACATCGAGGATGACACCTTAAGTGCCTTCGCGGTGTGGGAAGGTCGCCTCCCGGCAAGCGCGGAAGACAAGGTTGGCGCATTCATTGCGGAATTCAATTGGAACATGTCCGCGCCGACCTTAAGTTATGACTTCCGTCCGAAAGGCACTGGCGCGGGCGCCAAGCAGGAGGAAGAAGAAATTGCCATCTGCGCCAACCGCGCGATGGGCGTAGGCATCGGCCTTAGCTCTAACCAGCTAGGCAGCTTCGTCTTGAGCGCCTTCGATAGCTTCGGCATGGCTTTCGACGCCGTTGCCGAAGCCTTCCCGCAGGCAGCTAAGTGGAACGATAAGGCAGCAAACAAGAAAGGTCGCAGCTAAGAATGTCTACCCCGAACGCATTTCCTTTTGACCTGTTTAGCAAGCCTGATTTTCCTGCAGTAACGCTAAAGCGCGTGCGCGAGCAACTCAGCACCCCGGAGATGAACATGTTTCCGGAGGATAACCCGGACTTTCCGGATTCCTTGAGTGCTCACCTTAATAACTTGAAGTGGGTCATCAGCGGGGCGGAAGATTTGGTGAAGCTGGAGTGCCTCCTGCCCACCACCCTTTCCTACGAGGATGTCTCCCCCGTCTTCCACGTCATCGCCAACGAGCACAACGCTTCTGCTTTCGACGGCCGCGCTCTCGTGGGCCGGAGCGAAGAAGACACCGTGGAACTGCGTGGCGACGCCACCTTCGTCACCACCGCGGGCATGAACGACGAGCAGCTTTTCCACGCGTTGAACCTCGCGGTCATCGCCGCCCAAGACGCGCTTCTTAGCACCCTGGACCGCTTCAACGAGTTCGCTCACGCGGTCCAGGAATCAGAAAGCTAAGGGAGGCTGAGGGACCTCCGTCCCCGTTTAGAGACTAATCAGGCCACGAATCAAAGCGCTGACTGCGCCCAGGGAAGCCACGGTCAAAGAAAGAATGCGTGCCTTCTCGCGCGGCACGTGGCGCGCAATACGAGTGCCCGTGGCGATGCCGAGGAACATGCCAATGACGCCGGCGGGCCAAATTAGCCACGTCACATCACCGAATCCGCCCGCACCCACGGCCAACTTGGTGCTCACTGAGAATAGACCGCCCACGATAAAACAAGGCTGCAACGTAGCGGCGTAGACCGCCTGCGGCCAGCGCGCCGCCTGCGCATAAACGGTAATAACAGGGCCGGCTACACCAGCTAGCGTGTTTGTGAAACCGCCGAGCACACCCGCTGACAGGGAGGGGCCAAGGCCGTGCATTTCCGGCACGAAGCGCTTGCCAAAGGTCACCACGCCCAGGGCGATGAGCAGGGCCGCGCCCACCAAGACCAGCAAGGCGGCCGAGTCGATATTAGCCACCAGCAAGGCCGCCGGGATTGCGCCCAGCACCATCACCGGCGCAATACGCAAGAACTTGCCCCAGTCCACGTTGGCACGCATCGAATACGTAGTCAGCATCGCGTTGACCACCGCCAGCACGTTGATGACCATGATGCCCTGGACTGGGCCCAGAAGCAGCGTCAAAATAGGTCCGCCGACGAGTCCAAGCCCCATGCCGGAGACTCGTTGCAGGCAAGAACCCAACGTCACGGTCAGTAGGATCGCGAGTGGGATTGCAATCATTGGGCGTACTTCTCCACCACTGCGCGGCCCACGTGCGCTGGGAACATGCCCGTGACGTCCCCACCAAACTTGGCCACCTGCTTGCACAGCGAGGAGCTGATGTAGCCGTACTTTTCATCGGTGAGCAAGAAGACCGTATCGATGCCGGAAAGACGGCGGTTCATCTGCGCCATCGGCAGCTCGTATTCGTAGTCCAAGGAGGAGCGCAGCCCCTTGACCAGTGTGTCCACACCGTGTTCCGTGGTGTAGTCCACGAGCAGGCCGGACCAATAATCGACCTTGATGTGCTCGTCGAAAGTCGCACGAATAAACTGCACGCGCTCTTCCACGCTAAATAGGCCGGAAGGCTTATCCGGGTTGCCGGTGACCAACACGGTTACTTCGTCGAACATCGCCGCCGCTCGGTTGATGATGTCCACGTGGCCCAAGGTAATGGGGTCGAAAGAACCCGGGCATACTGCTTTAGTCGGCATAGGTTTTCCTTTACTCCCCGCTTGCATCCGGACGGTGGTAGATGGCCATATCAAAGCGCGCTATACCAAATGTGCGCTTCTTGAGCTTCTGGCCGGTGGGCTCAAAGCCTTCGGGCCACTGCGGTTCTGGGCTATCTACGTGACGCTCGATGACGACAATCGCTGCATCATCAAGCACGGGCTCAATGGCGTCCAGCAGGCCCTGTACATCGTTGAAAGCATAAGGTGGGTCTGCCAACACCATGTCAAAGTAACCGCGCGGTGCGGTGGCCAGGTAGGTGGAGGCCTTCATCTCGCGTACGTCCACGCGCGGGTGCTTGACGACGCCCACGTTGTGCTTGATCACCTTCACTGCCGCCGGGTTGGATTCCACCAGAACGACTTCCTCCGCGCCGCGGCTAGCTGCCTCCAGTCCCAAGGCACCAGAGCCGGCAAACAAATCCAGCACGCGGCTATCAGCAAAACCCCAGCGCACATTCAACGAAGAAAAGAGGCCCTCGCGTGCGCGGTCCGCGGTAGGGCGCGTGCCGGACTCTGGCACCTTGATGCTGCGCCCGCGGGCTTCTCCGGCGATAATTCTGGTCATCGTGCCTCCCCAATAATCGCTAGTACGTCACCGCCATAGACTGCGGCAAAGTCTTCAGTACACAACTTATCCACCACTCCACGTCCCGGGACTACGACGGGAGCTTCTAGTTTGGTGGCCTCCACGGTAGCGATGGCATCTCCCGCAGAGACCTCTTGGCCCACGCTCACGTGAAAACGCACAGTGCCGGCAAAAGGTGCGCAAATGTTCATGGGCTCTAGATTAGTTCTTTTCTAGGTATTCCTGCTCGCTCTCGGTCATGTTCCGGGTTAATTCCACCGCCAATTCTGGGTTGCGCTGCACTAAACGGTACGCATCATCGTGCGTGCGCTCAATGATGTCGCGGTCATGGGCCAAGTCCAGCAGGCGCAGCGAGCGCTGGGTTCCCGATTGCAGGGTGCCCAGGATGTCTCCCTCGTGGCGCTGTTGCAGGTCAATCTCCGCCAACTCGAAGCCTGAGGTGGTGTCCGCAATCTGCATGATGCGTTTAAAAGAGCCCGTGTTTTCCGCCGCGGTGGTATGGAACAGGCAGATGGAAGCATTGCCGCCGCGGCCGACGCGGCCCCGCAGCTGATGCAGCTGCGAGACACCAAAGTTCTCGGACTCGCGAATGAGCATCACCGTGGCATTGGGCACGTCAACGCCGACCTCGATGACGGTCGTAGAGACCAACACATCTGTTTCACCCCGCGCAAAGCGCGACATGACCTCATCTTTATCGTTCATGCGACCATGCAGAACGTCGAGTTTAAGGTCACGTAGCGGTCCGGCCTGGAGTTGGGACGCCACCTCGAGTACGCCACCTTCTCCCTCGATGCGCGGGCAGACGATATAGGCCTGGTGGCCAGCCTGCACCTCCTCACGGATGCGCGCTAAAGCACGCTGCACCCAGGCTGGTGCCCATTCCGGAACCACGCTGGACTGGATGGGCTTGCGCCCGCCAGGCAGCTCGCGCAGGGTAGATACCGCCAAGTCACCGAAGACAGTCATGGCGATGGTGCGCGGAATCGGCGTTGCCGTCATGACCAGCATGTGTGGGCTCGTGCCCTCTCGAGTTTTCGAGCGCAGGCTATCGCGCTGCTCCACGCCAAAGCGATGCTGCTCGTCTACTACCACGAGACCTAGGTCGAAGAACTCTACAGAGTCCTGGATAATGGCGTGCGTGCCGATGACGATGTCGGCCTCGCCGGAGACAATGTCCAGCAGTGCCTGGCGCTTTTCCGCAGAGCGCTGGGAACCGGTCAGGACGGCGACCTTGACGCCATCGGGCACGCTCGCGCTAATCGACGCCCCGTGCTGCGCCGCCAGCACCTCAGTCGGTGCGAGCAGTGCCGCCTGTTTGCCTGCATCGACCGCCTGCAACATCGCACACGTAGCCACCATGGTCTTGCCGGAACCAACCTCGCCCTGCAGCAGGCGCATCATGGGCAGTGTGCCGCAGAGGTCTTCGTCGATTTCCGCAATGACCTTACGCTGCCCTGCCGTTAGTTCGAAGGGTAGGTTGCTCAGCAGCCCATCACGGTAGCCGTCCAAGATGGAAGGCATCGCCACGGCGGTACGCGCCTTGAAGTCGCGTTGGCGCAGGGCCATGACGAGGCCAATGGACAAAGCCTCGTTGTACTTCAAACGCTGAATAGCTCTTTCCGGGCCAGCCGCTGTGGGCTCGTGGACTTCACGGATAGCTTGGTCAAGTTCCACCATCATCCGGTAGTCCAGCGGCTCGGGGATCGTCGGAGTATTCTCCAGCACCATGTGGATAGCGCCCATGATGTACCACGAGGTCACCTTGCCGCTGGCGGGATAAATAGGAATCCACTCGCGCTCAAGCAAAGATTCCAGTTGCCCGAACTGCGAGAGGTTACGCAGCGAGCCTGTAGCCGTAACCTTGCCGCCGCTGCCTCCGGAAGGCGCTGCGTCGTAAAGCGCGTTGCTCGCGCTGCCTGCACCGCCTGCATCGATAACCACGAAGTCAGGATGTTGGAGCTGCGGCTGCCCGCGGTAGAACTTCAGCTTGCCGCTTAGCATCAAACGCATGCCTTGGCGCAGCACGCGGGTGAGATAGTGCGCGTTGAAGAAGGTGGCGGTAATCCCATTGTCCATCGCCAAAGTGAGCAAGAACCTCTTGGCTGTGTTCCGCTGCTGCAGACGCACCACCTGGCCGGTGACGGTGACATAATCGCCTTCGTTGGCACCGCCCAGGCCTACCTCTTTGTTGTGGCGGATGTAGTCACGCGGATAGTGGCTGAGCAGCTCGCCGCAGGTGGTGTACCCAAATGCCTTTTTGATTTTGGTGGCGTCTTTGGCCGGCAAGATCTCTTTCAACTCCCGCTCGTCCCGCCATCCCAGCATGCTTACTCCACTCCGATCTCAGTCTTGATGCCCTCAACATGGATGGCAACGACCTCCACCTCGAGTGCCTCAGACAGGTAATCATCATCCAGCTTAAGGCTGGTGAGGACGGTGACTTGCTCTCCCCCGGCAGCCAACATTTCACGGCTTTTGACCAAGATAGAGTCAACGTCTTCATGCGCAGGTTTATCCACGCGCATGGAACGCGCGGCATCCCCCATAACAGAAACCATGGAATCGGTGTCAGGATTATCCGGCTCATAGACGGAGATTGCCGCCAGGCCTGCAACCAAAGACTCAGTGGGCACCACGCGGGCCTCCCCGGCATCGCCCTCAAACCCGTTGGGCAGGTAAATATCCTGCGGCTGCGAAACCGTGACTTGCTCGCCTGGGCGAACAATCTTGGCGCCTACGGTTTCAAAAAGTGCTGCGACCGGGCCTGCCGGCGCTACCGCAAAGATGCGCCGTGATGACTCATCCACTACGGGTTCGTCTGCTGCCTCCGGCAGTACTTCCAAGCGCAGGTTGCTTACCACGCCGGAGCCGAAGGCCATCTCGATGACAGGGCCGGCCTCACGGGTATGAATGTGTACCGAGCCGGAGTTCTCAGTGGCGCGGGCAATGACGAGGCTATTGCCATGCTCACCTATCTTTTCACCAAGTGCGTCCAGATCCCCTTCGAAGAAGAAGACCACCTCGAGCTCGGCCTCAACCTCGTCTTCGTGTTCGGCCTCGCGCACTGCGCCGCCCTCGATCTCAGCCAGCAAGGCCTCAAGCAGGATGACGAACCCGGTACCGCCAGCATCGACCACACCGGCCTCTCGCAGTACAGCAAGCTGCGAAGGGGTCTTGGACAATGCAGTGCGGGCGGCAGTGATGGTTTCGACCACAATGTCGTGGAATTGCTTGCCAGGCTGCTCAGCAGACGCGGAAGCCGCAGCTGCCGCCGCACGCAAGACCGAAATGACCGTGCCCTCCACCGGACGCGCAATGGCGCGTTCCACCAGCTGCACTGCGAGGCTCAAAGCAGACGCAAAAGTCTGGCCATCCACGCGGGAATCAACCGTGGTATCCGCGATGCCGCGCAGCACCTGGGATAACACCATGCCGGAGTTGCCACGGGCGCCGCGCACGGAACCGATAGCAAGTGCCTCGGCTACGTCGCCTCCCTTTTCCACCTGCTCGAGTGCAGCCTCCATGGTGTGGGCCATGTTGGAGCCGGTATCGGAATCTGGAACCGGGAATACGTTAAGCGCATTGATTTCAGCGCGTCGGTGGGAAAGTTCACCAACAGTTCGGATCGCCCAGTTATGAAGACCACGGGCATCTAACGAACTCGGATATGACATGCCGAATAGTTTACAAGTGCCAGTCGACATCCGGCGCGCCCTGGTCGCGCAAAAGCTCATTAGCGCGCGAAAACGGCCGTGAGCCAAAGAATCCTCGGCGTGCGGAAAGAGGCGAAGGATGCGCCGAATTGATAATCGGCACGTCCGGCAAGAACTTCGCGCAGGCCTTGGCATCATTGCCCCATAAGATGGCCACCATCGGCTGCCGGTTGAGCGCCCGGATTGCAGCCTCCGTGATGGCCTGCCAGCCGAGCTTACGATGCGAGCCTGCCTCACCCGGTGCCACCGTGAGCACGCGATTTAAAAGCATGACTCCCTGGGACTCCCAAGCGCTCAAGTCACCGTCTTCGCGCGGGGCGACGCCTACGTCCTCGCTTAACTCTTTGTAGATGTTGTGCAAGGAACGCGGTGGTTTAACCCCAGGTGCCGTGGCAAAAGACCTACCTACCGCGTGTCCTGGCGTGGGATAAGGGTCCTGCCCCACGATGAGCACGCGTACTTGGGGCAAAGGCACGCGAAAGGCAGCAAAGACATTTTCGGCCGCTGGCAGGAATCCATCTTCCGGCAGCTGCTGCAATTGCTGCTCAATGGCCGGCAGGTGCTCTTCTAGTACCGGCACCAAGACCGGCAACCACGAGCTATCGATTACCGACGTATCAAAAAGTTGCGAGTACGGCGCAGTCATCATTTCCTCCCCTGAAAATTCCTCGCTGCTTTAAAAGCTCTGCCAGCCAGCGTCATACCCCGGCTTCTTACCATCCACGGTCAGCCCAGTGCCGCGGTTGACGGTGCCGATGACGCGGAACCCCGATGGCGCTTCCTTGTTGGTGGTAGCCACCAAGGTATGGTCCTCGCCGCCAGTGAGCACCCATTCCCATGGGTCAACGCCCAAAACCACGCCGGCTTCAGTGAGCAAAGCGTCAGGAGCGATGGCGGTGGAATGCAAGTCGATGTGCACGTTGGAGCGCTTTGCCACGCCCGCGATATCTGGCACGAGGCCATCCGAGTTATCCGTCATGGCGGTAGCCCCCGTGGCGCGGGCGATTACGCCGCGGCCTGGTTTGAGCGAGGGATTGCAGTGGGCGTCGATAAGCGGCCATAGCTCCGAAAGCTCGGGCGGTAGGTCGCGCCCATATTCCTGCAGCAATGCAAGCCCCGCCGCGGAGTAACCAATCTTTCCGTGGCTGACCAGCTTCTGTCCCGCTCGTGCCCCACCCAGGGTCAATGGGGGTTGGCTTCCGCCCAACGTGCCAATTGCGGTAACGGTGATAACCAGCTGTGAACCGCGCGTGAGGTCACCACCGACCAGCTCTGCGTTATAAAGGGCGCAACGCTGGGCGATGCCCTCCGCAATACCGCGCACGAAGGACACGTGGGTCTCCGCAGGCGCCGCAATCGCGAGCAACGCTGCAGTGGGACGCGCGCCCATCGCCTCGATATCGGCAAAGTTGCGCAGAATCGCTTTCTGGCCCACCTCCATCGGAGTGGACCAGTCACGGCGGAAATGCCTGCCCTCCACCATCATGTCGGTGCAAGCCACCGTGCGTGAGTTCGGCGGATCCGGGAACATGACGGCGGCATCATCACCGTTTAGCGCGCTGGGCGCCGCGGCTACGATTTCACCGATGACATGTTGCTCGCCGGCTTGCCCAAGGGTATGCGACAAATGCACGATGGCCTTTCTCAAAGGGAGGTTAATACTGACACTACTTAACGCGTTAGGATGAACGCTTATGACCAACCAATTTAACCGCACCGCCGTATTTATCTCACTTGGACTATCCATTGCGATGGTATTCGCGGTTATTTTTGGCGCGAAGTTCTACTTCGAAAACACGGCCAAAGCCCCAGTTGCGCTGTCCCCCATTCAATCAGACGACGCTAACTCCGCGGAGTGTAAGGCCGTCGTCGCCGCAGCGCCCGAGGAGTTCATGGGCCAGCCCCGGGCCGAAATCGCCGAGCCGGTTCCGGCGGGCGCCGCTGCGTGGGCAAAACTTTCCTCCGAGTCGGTCAGCTTGCGCTGCGGCGCCAACCTGCCGTATCAGTACACCGCCTACTCCCAGACCGAGGACATCGACGGCGATGCCTGGCTCAAGGTCAAAGACATGACCCCAGGCTCCAACCTCACCACGTGGTACAACACCGATCGCAGCCCTGTGGTAGCAGTGACCACCTTCAACGACGAGCGTCCCACCGGTTTGGAAAAGACGCTCGAGCCGCTGCGCAAGGAGCACCACGAGCCCCGCCCGGCACCGCTTTTAAAGCTTGCCGACGGCCCGGATAAAATGTGTACCCCTTTGGAAAAGGCGCTGCCGGAGCACATCGCGGATGGCTACACCCGCCGCAGCGACATCGAGGACAAAAACACCTACGTCTGGAGCGCGGAAGGCCGCGAAGACATCGTGGTGCGCTGCGGCGTCGGCGAACCCGAAAACTACAAACCGGGCGTACAGCTCCAGCAAGTAAACGATGTGCCTTGGTTCGAAGACACCACCTTGGCCGAGGGAACTACCGGCGGAACCTGGTTCGCCTTGGGCCGCGCGAACGACTTAGCCTTGTTCGCGCCCCAAGACGTTGCCAACTCTGCGCTGGTGCGCATGAGCGACACTTTGGCCAAGCACACCCCTGGCCAGTAGCGAAGGTTATTTCGCGCGAGCGAGAGCGTTGTCTACCAGGGCGTCGAGAAGCGCTGCGTAATCGACGCCGGTGGCGGCAAATACCTGTGGATACATGGAGATCGGGGTAAAGCCCGGGAAGGTGTTGATCTCGTTGATGTAGAAAGCATCTTCGGTGATGAAAAAGTCCACGCGGCTAATGCCCTCACAGCCCAGTGCGCGGAAAGCCGCGATGGCGGTCTCTCGCAAAGTCTTGGTTAGGTCTTCCGCCAGCGGGGCCGGAATCTGTGCACTGACGCCTTCATCGATGTACTTGGCATCGAAGCCATAGAAGCCTTCGTCAGCCTCCTCAATGCCATTGAGCTGTGCCGGAACCGAAGCAATGATGGAACCATCCGCGTACTCCAGCACGCCGATTTCTACCTCAGCGCCCACGATCTCAGGCTCGACGAGCACCTTGCCATCGCTTTCGAAGGCCACCTCGGCTGCGTGCGGGAAATCCGCCCAATCCCTGACCTTGGAAACGCCGATGGAAGAACCACCACGTGCAGGTTTTACAAAGACCGGCAAACCCAGTTCCTGCTTTTCTTCCTCGGTCAACGCGGTGCGCTCCTTGAGCACCACCTCGGGCGCTACCGGCAGGCCCTCTGCCTTGAGCAGCTTTTTGGTAAATTCCTTGTCCATTCCGGCCGAAGAAGCCAGAACGCCGGTGCCCACATAAGGAATATCGGAAAGCTCAAACAGCCCCTGGACAGTGCCGTCTTCGCCATATGGTCCGTGCAGAACCGGGATGATGACATCGACTTGCGCATAGTGGTTGTGCTGAGTGACGTTGTGGAAACGGCCCTTGGTGGCTGGGTTTAGGGACAACGCCAATTCATCGCCCAAGGTCACCTCCGGCATAACGCCATCGATGATTTCTAGGCCTTCGGTGGTTCCCGGCGTCCACTGGCCTTGCTTAGTAATTCCGATAGGCACCACCTCGTACTTCGCAGGGTCAAGGTGATTCATGATCGCGCCTGCGGAAATACAAGAGACAGAATGCTCGGAACTACGACCGCCATATACAACGGCTACACGGATCTTTTCGCTCATAACGGCAAACTTTACCCTCGCACTATTCCGACTTCTTTGAACGCCCCATCAACGCGACGATCATGTCTTCGACGTCGACGCCGCGGTGGCAAACTCCGTAGACCGCTTGGGTAATAGGCATCTCGACGCCCACCTGCTGAGCCAACCGGAAAATAGAATCCGAGGAGATAACGCCTTCTGCCACTTGGCCATTCGTTGCAGCCTTGGCTTCTTCCAGCGTGCCGCCCTGGCCCAAGCGGTAGCCAAAGGTGCGGTTACGAGAGAGGGTCGAGCTACAGGTGGCCACGAGGTCACCCATGCCAGCAAGTCCAGAGAAAGTAAACGGGTCAGCACCCAAAGCCACGCCAAGGCGAGTGATCTCCGCAAGACCGCGAGTGATGATGGTGGCCAGAGTGTTATTGCCCAAGCCACGACCAGAGGCCATGCCGCAGGCGAGGGCGATGACGTTCTTGCAGGCACCACCGATCTCGGCACCAATGACATCGGTGTTGGTATATGGGCGCAGATACGGTGCGGCCGCTGCATGCTGGACAGCCTTCGCGCGCTCCTCGTCGGTGCACGCGATGACGGTGGCCGCCGGCTGCTCCTCCGCTACCTCTTTAGCCAGGTTCGGGCCGGAAAGTACTGCGATGCGCGATTCATCGACACCAGTTGCATCAGCGATGACCTCGCTCATGCGCTTTAGAGTTGCTGCCTCCACGCCTTTCGAGATGGACACCAAGGTGGAATCAGCAGGCAGCAAGGGCGCCCACTTTTCCAAGTTGCTGCGCAAGGTCTGCGAGGGCACACCGAAAATCACGATGGCGGAACCGTCGAGCGCCGCTGCGGCATCCGACGTCGCAATAAGGCCCGAGGGCAGCTCGAGGCCCGGCAAGTAATCAGGGTTGATATGCGTCGTATTAATAGCCTCAGCCAGCTCGGGGCGGCGCGCCCACAAGTGGACCTCGCTTCCCGCATCAGCGAAGACTTTCGCCAAGGTGGTTCCCCAAGAACCCGCGCCCATTACTGCAACCTTTTGCATTAGCTCTCCCCTTTGCGTATCTCGTGCAACATACCTAGATTAGCCCAACCGGCCCGCACAAAAGACAAGCTTTTTCAGCCTGCGGGCCAACTGGGGGTAAGTGAAGTAATATTCAGCCAACCGAGCGCGAAGAACCGGCGCGTGCGGATGCAAAGCGCGCTCAAAAAGCGCAAGATAGTTAAGAATAAGCTGCGCAGCCATCTGTTAAGGAGCGAAATGCCCAAGGCAAAAAACATGCATGAGACGGACAAAGACGCAAAGTCTGAGGTCTTCATCTCGGGCCGTCATCAGGAAATTCCTACCAATCCCGCCAAGGAATTCAAGCGCACCACCTTGGCAGCCGGCGCCGTGTTGTGGCGTGGCAATCCCCAGGATCCCGAGGTAGCGGTAATCCACCGCCCCCACTACGACGATTGGTCTTTGCCTAAGGGCAAGGTCGATCCAGGTGAGTCCCTGCCCACCACTGCGGCGCGCGAGATCCTTGAAGAGACCGGCTATGATGTCAAGCTTGGCAAGCTCATCGGCAAGGTCACCTATCCAGTCCAAGGCCGCACGAAGGTGGTCTACTACTGGTTGGCCCAGTACCTTAAAGGCAGCTTCGAAGACAATAGCGAGACCGATGAGCTGCGCTGGCTGCCCATCGATGAGGCCTGCGAGCTGCTTACCTACGACGTCGATACTGACGTTTTAGCTAAGGCCAAGAAGCGTCTGCGCTTGGCTCCCACCACCCGCGTTCTCTATGTGCGCCATGCACGCGCCCATCAGCGTCGCAACTGGGAGGGTGACGATAATCTGCGCCCGTTGGATAAAAAGGGGCGTCGCCAAGCAGAAATGCTCGTTCCGATGCTTTCGCCCTACCACCCCACCGCCATCTACTCGGCGAGCCCACAGCGCTGCCAGCAAACCGCAGCGCCGCTTGCCGACGAACTCGGGCTCGACATTGCTGTCAACAAGGACTTCGGGGACGAGGGCTGGCAAAAGTCTCCCGCAGCTGCCGAGCAAGCCTTCCAACGGGTGGTGGCGAAGGGCGGCGTGCCGGTCATCGTCAGCCAAGGTGAAACCATCCCCGGCATTCTCGAAAGCCTAAAGCCACAGTTCCTCAAGACCGACTTCGAAGACCTTCGCTTCAAGAAGGGCTCGGTGTGGGTGCTCTCCTTCAACAACGGCGTGCTCACCGGCGCTGACTACCTCGCTAGCGCGCTGCCAGTTCGCTAGCAAAACGTATTGAACTCGGATCCTATTTTAGGAATCCGAGTTCTTTAGGTTTTCGCCGTTTTATACCCAACGGTGAACCGGGCGGCCAGTGGCTTGCCTGTAGAAAATCATCATCATGAATGCCTGGATGCCGAGGGCGAACGAGAGCCCGACGATTGGAATGCAGGCCAAGAGGCTAACGAGCAATCCGCCCACAATGAGGCACAGGAGAGACTGGCCAACGTTATTCTTGGTCAGATTGAAGGAGGTGCGGAAAGTTTCGCCGAGACTCATCTCTGGGTTATCCGCCTTGATATATGGAACGAAGGAGAGGAAGAAGCTGGCAAGCAAACCCGGAATGATAAGCAGGATAAGGCCCACATACACGATGATTTGGACCACGATGTAGTGACCCATTAAGCCAAAGGTATTTCCGCTTTTAAAGAAGTCTCCAAAGCTCGCGCGTTGGCCGTCCGTCTCTTTCGCGGCGGCTCTGTAGACGTTTGCTGTCATCCAAAAGCAATAGAACAACATGAAGACTACGCAGAAAACGCCCCCAATCGGTGCCAAAATATTTCCAGCTTCGGAAGGATCGGAAGTGCTCGGTGCTAGCCCCGCGACGATTGCTACTATTACCCCCGCGAGCAGAAACATGATGACAAAGTGCGCAAGCGGTGCCAAAATCCACGGTCCAGGATTGCGGAAGAAGCCCTTAAACCCCTGTCCGATGGCGTCGCCGGCATCTAACCTTGGCGGCGGCCCCTGCAACTGACCAGTCATCTGGTTGCCATTAGGGGCGTTGCCAGCACCGGCATAACCCGCGCCGCCCTGTGCGCCGTACTCGCCGTACTCGCCATATGGAGGCAGGCCCGGATTAGGCTGTCCGCCCTGAACAGGTTGGCCAGACTGCCCGAAGGGATTGTTCGGGTCGTTCTGGTTAGCGTTCGGGTAGTTACCGTTAGCGTTAAAACCGTTATTGTTTCCAAATTCTTGAGTCACGACTCACAGACTATTCTGACGCGTGCAAGGTTTCTAGAGAAAAATCAGTCCTGTTACCGATTGTTAACGCAACAGGGGTAAGTGACTGGCAATTATCAAAAAGAAGCAACAGAAGGTTTAAAAGTTGGACGCCGGTCTTCGTAGTCTGTGATCGCGTCTTCGTTGCGCAGCGTCAGCCCTACGTCATCGAGTCCCTCCATGAGGCGCCAGCGCGTGTAGTCATCAATCTCGAAGGAATACTGATTGCCGCCAACGCTTAAGCGTCGCGCCGCCAGGTCCACCGTCACCGAAGTCTCGTTTTGTTCCAGCTGCTTCCATATCAGCTCAATGTCTTCCTGCGCCATGATGCCAGTGAGCAGCCCCGCCTTGCCGGAGTTGCCGCGGAAGATATCCGCAAAGCGCGAGGAAAATACTGCCTTGAAACCGAATTCCCGCAGCGCCCACACCGCATGCTCACGCGATGAACCGGTACCGAAGTCGGGGCCTGCGAAAAGCACCGAGCCGTTGCAGAAAGGCTCACGGTTAAGCACGAAGTTTTCATCCGCGCGCCAATTTGAAAAAAGTCCCTCGGCAAAGCCCGTGCGCTTGACGGACTTTAGGTAGCGGGCCGGAATAATTTGATCAGTATCGACATTGGAAGCGCGCAGCGGCACGCCGATGCCGGTATGGGTAGAAAATTTCTCCATGGTGGTTGCCTTCTTTGCTTAATAGGGTTTGATGTTGGTACCGAATCTAGAAACGGGTAGATTGGCCTAGCTAAGGTCTGCTGGGCTGGCCAGGTGCCCTAAGATCGCAGTCGCCGCGGCCACGGCGGGAGAAACCAGGTGGGTGCGCCCGCCTGGGCCCTGCCGGCCTTCGAAGTTGCGGTTTGAGGTCGAAGCAGAACGCTGCCCCGGCTTTAGCTGATCCGGATTCATGCCCAGGCACATGGAGCAGCCCGCCGTACGCCACTGCGCGCCAAAGTCCTTGAAAATCGTGTCGAGGCCTTCTTTTTCAGCTTGGGCCTTGACCAAGGCAGAGGAAGGCACCACGAGCATGTTTGTCTCGGGATAAATGCGTTTTCCTTTAACCACCGCGGCGGCCGCGCGCAAATCCTCGATTCGCGCATTCGTGCACGAGCCCAAGAAGACGGTATCGATCTTGATGTCTCGCAGCGGCGTGCCGGGCTCAAGATCCATATAGGCCAGAGCCTTTTGCGCCGCGGCCTTAAGGTTCTCATCACCAATATCCTCTGGGTCTGGCACATTTGCACTCAATGGCAAGCCTTGGCCCGGGTTGGTGCCCCAGGTGACAAATGGAGACAGCTCGGAAGCATCGATTTCCACGACCGCATCAAAATGCGCGCCCTCATCGGTAGGAAGGGTCTTCCAATAGGCCACGGCGGCTTCCCAGTCCCTGCCCTTCGGGGCAAACTCGCGGCCACGCACATACTCAAATGTGGTCTCGTCCGGAGCGACCATTCCCGCACGCGCGCCCGCCTCGATAGACATATTGCAGATGGTCATCCGCGCTTCCATCGACATGTTGCGAATCGCCTCGCCGCGATATTCAATGATGTAGCCTTGGCCGCCGCCGGTACCAATCTTGGCAATGATGGCCAAAATCAGGTCCTTCGCGCTCACGCCTTCCGGCAGGTCGCCGTTTACCTCTACAGCCATGGTTTTGAATGGCTTTAAAGAAAGCGTCTGCGTTGCCATAACGTGCTCAACCTCGGAGGTACCGATGCCCATGGCGATGGATCCAAAAGCACCGTGCGTCGAGGTATGCGAGTCGCCACAGACGATTGTCATACCCGGCTGCGTAATTCCAAGTTGCGGGCCCACGGTGTGGACGATTCCCTGCTGCTCCTCGCCCATCGAATGCAGCCGCACCCCAAACTCTTCGCAATTTTCTCGGAGGGTCTTGACCTGTGTACGTGAGACCTCGTCCTTAATCTCCAGCAGATTTCCCGTGGCAATCCCGCGGGTTGGAACGTTATGGTCCTCCGTTGCCAGGTGCAGCTCTGGGTGGCGAAAAGGACGGCCAGACAAACGCAGCCCATCGAAGGCCTGCGGGCTGGTAACTTCGTGGAGGAGTTGAAAGTCGATATAGATGAGATCTGGTGCGCCATCGCTTCCCTTTTGGACTACGTGATCACGCCAGACTTTCTCAGCCAAAGTCAGTTTTTCCGACATATTCATCACTCCGCTTGAAATCTCATGAATTGGAACGTAAATTTCATTATATGGGAGAGTATAGCGAAATATCCGGAATCAAGGTTTTAGATCGCGCCGTCGCCATCATGATGGCAGCCGCCAACCGTCCGTCCAACCTCAACGAACTCTGTGAAACCACCGGCCTGCCTAGGGCAACCACGCACCGCCTCGCCACCGCGCTTGAGGCTCACCGCATCTTGACTCGCACCCCGGATGGCAAATGGGGCGCCGGGCCCGCACTCCCGGGCAATCGGGATCATCTCATCGAAGCAGCCGGCCCCATCATGGACAAGCTGCTCGCAGACACTGGCGAATCCGTGCAGCTCTATCAGCTCTCGGGCAATTCTCGTACCTGCATTGCCACCCGTGAGCCCGAGTCCGGCCTGCACAACGTGGTTCCCGTTGGCCGCCAGCTCCCTCTTACTTCCGGCTCGGCCGCCCGCATCTTCGCCGCCTTCGAAGATATCGATATCGAAAACGCGACCTTCAGTGTCGAGGACGTCGAAAGGGCCCGCAGCAACGGTTACTCCGAATCCATCGAAGAGCGCGAAGCAGGTCTTGCCTCCATCTCTGCACCAGTCTTCGACCCGTCCGGCACACTCGTCGCGGTAATTTCCGTGTCCGGTTCCGCCGAGCGCTTCCGCCCTTCCCCCTCCGAGAAGTACGCCCCGCTGCTTGCCGACGCCGCGCAGAAACTCACTGCCCGCCTATAAGACATGAATCTATAAAACTTCGAATAAGCCGCCACCTCAGAAAAGGTGACGGCTTATTTCTTTTAAAGGGCAGGCTTTCTACCTCAGCCGCCTACACCCGGTTGCCTAGATAATGATTCCGTAGTTATTTGCAATGCCGCGGATCGCATCGATACCAAAGCCCTCGCTACTGGTGGTTGCCAGCCCTTCAGCTTGATCACCCGCCTTGCGGAGCTCAACCCCCGGCACCTCTACGATGTTGCGCGGCGGTGCGATGTTGGGGCGGCGCGGCACGAAGCCTTGGTGCGGCAGGCCAGCCAACTCGTTGGCATAAGGCATGCGCGCATAGTTTGCAAAGGAGGCCTGCTTGCCGTTGCGGCTGACCACGGTTCCGCCCTGGTAGATTCCAACGACGCCCGAACGGCCCGGCATGAACACGCCAGAGCCGCTGTCACCGTTTACCTTGGGCAGGTTCGTGGCGTAGTGCATGCCGTCGAAGTCCTTCGGGCCGTCGATCGCCTGCGCGCAATCATTGCCGCTGAGACGACCGGTTACACAGACCTGCTCGCCGGCACGCGGAACCGGATTGATGCCGTCGCCACTGAGCGGATTACCTTCGCTGTAGGTGCCGGCCGCAAACTGCACATAGGCCAAGTCATGTTCTGCTGCACCGGAAGGTTTAAACCACCGCAGGGTACCCAGGTGCTGGCCATACTCGTTGTAGACCTGCTGCCCCGAAAGACCACAGTGCGCGGAGGTCCAAGCACGCGAACCTTCCACGTATCCAACAGTGCAAGCAGTGCCTTCGGCAGTAAGAATTACTTGCCCTTGCTTCACACCAACCCCCGGATTGGCATGGGCCACGGCCTGGCCGCCCAGCAGGGCAAGCGTTGCGCCGGCAACGGCAGCAAAACCCTTTATTAGTCGCATAGATCCCTTCCTCCCTTGCGCCACTTCCTTAACATAGCGTGCCGAGAGCGTTTTTCATACCTCACCCACACCCCGCGCGTCACTAAAGAAAAAGTTTTGAAAAACTTTGGCCGCCTTATTGAAATCGAAATGAAAACATTGTTTAATGGAAACAGATTGAAAACGCGGAGCAACCGCACGACCCACAAGGAGTAGAAACCATGGCACACACCATCCACGAAGACCACGCACACACCCACGGCGAGGGCTGCGGCCACGTCGCATTCCCACACGGCGACCACACCGACTACCTCCACGATGGCCACATCCACCGTGAGCACGAAGGCCACTGGGACGAGTGCGAGAGCACTGAACATCACGAGCATGCGGACCACGACCACCAGCACGGTGAGGGCTGCGGCCACGTTGCGGTTCCCCACGGCGACCATGTTGACTACCTGCACGATGGCCACCGCCACGCCGCCCACGAAGGCCACTGGGATGACCACTAATCGGTAGCGAACTATAACCGTTACCTCAACCGTCACCTCTTTCTTAGAGGTGACGGTTTTAATCTTTTCGAACATACGCCACACGATCCGCGTTAGGCTTAGGGCATGTTTGCTTCACGACGCCTTCCGCTAA
This sequence comes from Corynebacterium simulans, assembly GCF_001586215.1. NCBI lineage: Bacteria > Bacillati > Actinomycetota > Actinomycetes > Mycobacteriales > Corynebacteriaceae > Corynebacterium > Corynebacterium simulans. The sequence continues at coordinate 201,388 of NZ_CP014634.1, forward strand.
CGCTCGCCACCATCGCACTCGCCGGCGGGTTTACTGCGGCTTGCAGCCCCGCCCCGAGCGATCACCCCACCCCGGCTGAGCCAAGCTTCAACAACAGCTTTGAAGAGTTAAAGGCCCTTCAGCAAACCAACGGCGCTTCCGTCCCCGATGCCCCGCAGCCCACGCTGGACCCCAACGCACCACAAACAGTGGCGCAGCAGGCAACCCCGCAAGGTGGTGGCCAGGAAGACGCCAACAACCACGTCACCGACCAAAACGCACGCCAGAATCTCATCGACTCCCTCGGCGTACAGGCAGGAGACGCTCCAGGAACGAAGGTGACGGTTAACGGCACTCCATCCGAGCTGTGCATGATGGGTGACGGTTACCACATCAACTTCCTCATGGCGGGCCCAAACACCAGCTGCGACTTTGCCAAGGAAACCACAAGCGCGCTTATCAATGCCACCCCAAGCCCTGCAGAGGACCTGCGCGGGTATATCCCCGGTTCCTTAAACGTTGCTAGCCCAGTAACCGGCAAGACTTATCAGATGAGCTGTAACGTGGCCGAAAACGCGCTGATCACTTGCAAGGGCGGCAACAACGCCACGATTTTCATCGTCTAGGGCGTTGAGCCAAAAGCACCAACGATTGGTACGCGCGAGTTTTAAACCATAAGCAAAAATCTCGAAACACTAACCACCTGGAAAGTGTTTCGAGATTTTCTATTTGTACCCCGTACGGGATTTGAACCCGTGTTACCGGCGTGAGAGGCCGGCGTCCTAGGCCGCTAGACGAACGGGGCTCGTTTAGCTGTCCGTTGCGGACTTGATAAGAGTAAACGATGCGTAAACAATTAAACAAATCGCCTGCTAGCAATAGAAAATCCCGAACCCTTTGGCGCTTTTCTTGCGTGGTTAGCAGCTTGCTTTCTCTTAGGCTGGGCGCGGATCGAATCAGTGGTTATTCCGCTTGCAATCTGTTGATAGACAGAGCCTGGAAATTTAGCGTGCCAACTCGGGTTCGGGATGACGCTTAACGTCTAACAGCATTCGATTTAGGCTCCTACTTCTACGAGAGTTGGTTTAAAAGGAAGTTATGGATTCTAGCGATGCTGCCTAGTTGCCGTTTCGGCGTAGTTGGTAGGGGCAATCCGCGTAGTTGGTCGGGGTTTTCCGGATAGATGGTAGGGCTCTCTGTTTTCGGTCATTGTATAGGTGGCGTTGGCACAACTTGTGCCGGCGCGTCATCACCTTTCATGACCTTAAGGAGGGCCTTTCATGGCCAACTTCAAAGACATCATGGCGATGTGTTTGGACGGGGGAAGCTATGCTGCCATCTCTGCGGCGTTGGGATGTTCCAACCGGGATATTGCCAAAACCAAGACACTGATTGCGGACCTGAGCATCACCAAGGAGTCGTTTGCTCAGCTGGATCCATCATTCTTCGACGAGCACTTCAGCGACCATCGCGGGGCCCGTCGCAAGCGCTACGACCAGCCAGACTTCGAAAAGCTCGCCAAGCGACTAGCCAATAACAAGCACTTGACCCGCCACAAGCTCTGGCTGGACTACGTTGCTGCACCTGTCGGTGAAGGCGAGTCGAAGTATCAGTACTCCCAGTTTTGCGAACGCCTGCGCACCCACATCCGCACCACTGGAATGACCTCGATTATCGAACACGAGCCAGGCCAGGAACTCTATGTCGACTGAGCCGGCGACAAGGTTTCCATCATTGACAAGGCCATCGGTGAAGTCGGCATGAAAGCCAGCTTATTCGTGGCCATCTGCCCCTATTCTTCACTGTTGTTTGTGACAGCAACAGCTAACGAGAAGATGGACAACTGGATTTCCTGCCATGTGAAAGCCTTAGACTACCTCGGTAAATGCCCTGGCATCATCGTTCCTGACAACGCACCGACCGCGACTTATCGGCCGGTGAAGAACAAGCCCGGCCGGCGCATTCAACAACGCTACGCGGACTTCGCCGACTACTACGACATCCTGCTCGTACCGGCCCGACCTGGAAAACCTCGGGATAAGGCCGCTGTGGAACGCGCCGTCCAACTCGTCTACTCGCGCATCCTCGGCTACTTCGATGGGATCACCTTCTACAGTCTTGATGAACTCAATGAGGCTATCGCCCAGCGCGTCGACGACATCAACATGAATATGCCTAGGCCCGATGGGATAACCCGTAAAGAGTTGTTTGATGCTGATGAAGCGCCCATGATGCGTGACTTACCAGATACCCCGTTTACGGAAGTGTCCTGGCGAAACGTCAAAGTCGACCGTAACTGGCACATCTGCTGCGACTACCAGTACTACTCAGTGCCGTTCCAATACATCGGCAAAACCCTGCGGGCACGGCTGACCAACAGCCTGGTGAGCATCTTCGACGGCGACGACCTAGTCGCAGAGCACTCACGTATGCACGGGTTCAAGTACCGCTATTGCACTGACCCAGCCCATACCCCGGATAAGGACATTGCCGGGGTCAAACCTCTTACCCGTGACGAGCTGCTTGCTCGAGCATCATCATTTGGGCCGGCAACGGCCAAGGTCGTCTCCTCAATTTTGGAACGCAACGCCAAAGCCGTACCCCGCGGGCTACACACTGCCCGCAACGTGCTCGTCAAGCTGGGCAACAAGCACAACAAGACCACGCTTGAGCCTGCCTGCCAGCAAGTCATTGACCATAGCCTGGCACCCAACATGCAGGTCATCGCGCGGATTCAGGCCGACATCGCCCGCAACGGTCACACCCTCAACCAAACGCCAGCCGTCCAGGCCGATCACGCCCAGTCGCGCATTGTGGATATCACCGCAATCCCTGATGCAGTATTCCTGCGCCCAGCCAGCCACTACGACATCCCGAAGAAGGAGGCCTAGACCATCATGACCACCATCAACCTTGACGATGACATCCGAGCTACACTGCGTAAACTGCGTCTTTCCACCTTCGCTGATATCTTTTTCGACCTAGTCGCCGCCGATGACGCCAACACCGCTCTACCGGAGGAAATCTTCCTCAAAGCCGTGGAAGAAACCGCGGCCAAGCGCCGGCAAACCAACATCGCAAAAGCCATCACCCAGGCGAAATTCCGCTATCCGGGAGCAACACTCGCCGAGCTGATCAACCCAGATGAACGAGGGTTGAATCTACGCCAGCTCAAACGACTAGCCGCAACACCCTGGCGCGACGAACCTTCCAATGTGCACGTCCTAGCGCCCACCGGTGCGGGTAAAACCTACATCGCCTGCGCTATCGGTATTGCTGCTTGCCAGGCTGAATACAGTGTCGCGTACTACCGGCTGGATCAGCTCGTCGATGAATTAGGGGCCTTCCTGCCAGCAGATGAACGCTATGTAGCTAAAATGCGCAAGCTACAAAACATTGATGTACTCATCCTCGATGATTTCCTGACCATAGGAATCAACCAGCGCGGACAAGAAGACCTAACCAAGATCATATTCGACCGCGACGGCAGACTGCCGACCATCATCGTCTCCCAGACAACCGCCGCCTACTGGGTGAAGAAACTACCCGACCCCATCGGCGCGGACTCACTGGTCAGCAGACTCAATGCCGGACAGCGCATCGAACTCGGCGACTACGACATGCGCCAACACCTGGCAAGCGCCACATATGGCGCCAACGAGTAGTCGATCGGATTAGAAGCCCGGCCGCTGGCCCCAACAGGGCCAGCGGCCCGGCCCTACCACCTAGTCGGAATCCAGCCCTACCACCGTTCCGCAACACCCCTACCAACAAGCCGCTCTCAGCACCTAGTCGAAGGCGTTAGAGTAGCGTCGGTGAAAATGATGCGTTTCAATATCCGCCATCTACTCTCCTTTCATCCGGTAACTGCTTATATCTGCAGTCTAGGCACCGAATATCAGCCGCGGAAGCACTTTGGAGAACTTCCCAGTGGTCCCTCCCCTGGTACTTAAGCCTAAGACAAGAAGTGCTCGAGATTTAGCGCGCTGGTATGGGGTAAACAAGGACCGGTCCGCGCCGCCAACATAAGAAAAATCTCGAAACACAATCTTTAACGAAAGTGTTTCGAGATTTTTAATTTGTACCCCGTACGGGATTTGAACCCGTGTTACCGGCGTGAGAGGCCGGCGTCCTAGGCCGCTAGACGAACGGGGCATAGAACTGTGATACGACTTTAAGCAGTATCACTGCTGGCCTACCAGGACTCGAACCTAGAATGACGGTACCAGAAACCGTTGTGTTGCCAATTACACCATAGGCCATCATCGCTTTGAGCTGTTAACCACCTTGGAGGCGAACCCCGCGGTGTTGCTCGCTGCAACGGTTTATTACTATAGCCACCGTTTCGGTTTTCACACAAATCGCCACGTCATCGCAGCTTTTTGAACTTTAAAAGGTGCGTTTTAGCGCGTTCTAATTACAACGTTGCGCTTTGCACCAGCCGCCGCTTCCGACTGTCCCAAACAGACGCGGCCCCACTCCCAACTCATTGCGGGAACGGGGCCACGAGAAGTGCTTAGCTAGTAGCTACAGCTTTGCCGCTACTGCTGCGCGGGCGCCTGGAACGGCGTGACAGCCAGAGCGGCACGCAAGCGATTGAGGGTGGACTCCTTGCCCAGGAGCTCCATGGACTCAAACAGTGGCGGGGAGACCTGCTGGCCGGAGATAGCTACGCGCAAAGCACCGTAGGCCTTGCGCGGCTTCAGCTCAAGCTCCTCAATGAGGGCCTTGGACAGTACGGTCTCAATGGCATCCGTCTTCCACTCCTCCAGCTCCTCCAAGCGAGCAATGGAGACCTCCAGCGGCTGCACCGCATCTTCCTTGAGGTTCTTCTTTGCAGACTTCTCGTCGAGCTCCAGCTCGGCATCCGGAGTAACCAGGAAGCTCATGAGGCCATAGGCATCGCCAAGCATCTTGATGCGGGTCTGTACCAGGTCTGCCACGAAGGCAAACTTTTGCTCGTCATAATCAGCCGGGAAATCGGTGTACTCGGTCAGGTAATCACGCAGACGCTGCGCGAAGACCTCGGGCTCCAGCAGGCGAATGTGATCGGCGTTGATAGCCTCCAGCTTCTTCTGGTCAAAACGAGCCGGGTTACCCAGAACGTCTTCCACATCGAAGTTCGCAACGAGCTCGTCCACGGAGAAAATGTCCTGATCCGCAGACAGGGACCAGCCCAGCAGGGACAGGTAGTTGAGCATGCCCTCCGGAATGATGCCGGCGTCGCGGTGATTAAAGAGGTTGGACTGCGGGTCGCGCTTAGAAAGCTTCTTGTTTCCCTCGCCCATAACGAACGGCAGGTGGCCAAATTCCGGGGTCTGCTTAGCGATGCCGAGTTCCTTCAGCGCCTCGTACAGCGCCAGCTGACGCGGAGTGGAGGAAAGAAGGTCCTCACCGCGCAGAACGTGCGTGATACCCATCAGCGCGTCATCGACCGGGTTAACCAAAGTGTAAAGCGGTGCGCCGTTGGAACGTGCAACGACGTAGTCCGGCTGGGTCTCAGACTTGAAGGTCAACTCACCACGAACGAGGTCCTTCCAGGTCCAATCCTGCTCCGGCATGCGCAGGCGCCACACTGGTTTGCGGCCTTCCGCCTCGAATGCCGCAATCTGCTCGTCGGTGAGATCGCGGTCGTAATTGTCGTAGCCCAACTTTGGGTCACGGCCGGCCGCCTTGTGGCGCTCTTCTACCTCCTCGGCAGTGGAATAAGCCGGGTAGACGTAGCCACCCTCCTTCAGCTTCTCCAGAACATCGGCATAGATGTCCATGCGCTGGGACTGGCGGTAAGGCTCGTGCGGACCACCTGTCACAACGCCCTCGTCCCAGTCCATGCCCAGCCACTTTAGGGAGTCAATGATGGCCTGGTAGGACTCTTCGGAGTCACGTGCAGCGTCGGTGTCTTCGATGCGGAAAACCAGCTTGCCACCAGTATGGCGCGCGTATGCCCAGTTAAAAAGCGCAGTACGAACCATGCCCACGTGCGGGGTGCCGGTGGGCGATGGGCAGAAACGTACGCGTACGTCAGAAGTAGTTTCAGTCATGCCCACCATGGTAATGCAGTCTCTTTAAGCCAGTGCCACCACCCAACTCCCGTCACTTCCACGGCTTCACCCAAAATGGGGTAACTGAAAATAGAATTCAATAGTTTCTGCCAGCGGTTTCACAATCTACATCAGGCTGCTCAAACAAAATGGAAACTATTTTCTATAGTGAAGGCCTTGGATCAGAACTGAAGAAAGGTCTCCACGCTGTGGCACGTTCTCGCACCCGCTACCTAGCCATCCTTACTACTCTCTCGCTTATCGCCCCGGCACCGGCCTTCGCCGGGCCCGACGACGGAAAGGCAATCGCCACACAGGGACACGTCGATTCCCCCAAAACATTTTGGGAAGACGATAACTTCACGCTCAAGTCTGAGCATAACTCCACCACCACAGACCTAGCAGACACCGTCGCGTGGATCGGCAAGGGCTGGAATATCGACGGAGGAAACCAATACCAATTCACTCTGCCGGACAACGGCGCTTTCGATTTCATTGGTCAAGCACGCAAGACCTACTACACGGCACCAGCCAACATCTTGGGCAGCGCCGATCCAATCTGGCTTGGCTTCGGCGCGGATTCCGGGCTGCCTGAAGATGACTTCCGCGATAACTTCGCCTCGCTCGACATCCTCTCGGTAGACGGTCCTGGCGATTTCGAGCTTTTCAGGTATCGCGACTCCGAGGGCGGCCTCGACCGCTTCATCGGCACCACGCCGAACTCCGCGTATTCTTCGATGCTGCACGCAGGCTCCCACACCCATAACTACACGCTTTTCACCAAGCCTGGCCGCTACGAGGTCACCTACCGCACCACCGCGCGTAAGAAGGACGGCACGCTCGTCGCCTCGGAGCCGACCACCACTTCCCTACAGGTAGGAGGCATGAAGCCTGCCGATAACACGACTCCTTCCTTGCGGGAGCGCTACGACGCCGCGACTGACGGCGATGCCTCTGCGGCAGGCTACAAGCTCGACATTTCGCCGAAGTCCAATCCTGAAAAGGACGGCGACAAGAACCTGTCCACCATCAGCTTCAATGCAGAAAACAAGGCTTCAGGCACGCTGACGCTGCTTATCGACGGCTATTTCCTCACCGATCTGCCTGTAACCGATGGCCAGGCCGAGTGGGACGAATTCCTGGGCCCGGAAAAATCGAACATCCAGGCCGTCTTTACTCCGGAAGGCTCGGAACCACGATGGATCTCGCAACAGGTTGAATACGCTCCAGGCGCAACAAATTCGACGGATTCGACCAAGTCTGCCGATGCGTGGGAAGAAACCCACAACGTGCGCAAGCTTGCGCCGCAGGAGGAGATGACTCCAACGAGCAAGAAGTTTCAGGCCAAGATTGAGCCGGCCGGCAAGTCTGCATCCAAGGTCGTCGTCGATACTGAGGACAAGAACTTCAATGGCTTTATCAGCGGCGGCTTCTACAAAAACGACAGCGATATCGCCACTCTTGATTTCACGGGCGCTGTTACCAACGGCCACGGCGAGTTCCTTGTGGACGAGGCGACCTTTTATAACGACTACAAGCTCAAGTTGACGCTGAACCCGCATCCGACGGTCAAAGCGGAGTCCGGCTCGGTCGTCGTCGCTGATTCCTATGCCTTCGGTAAGACCTTCGAAAAGGACGGTGCTCTGGGTACTTCCCCACAGCACCAGGACGCCGACAAGCGTGAGGAAGGCGAGAAGGAAGAAGGCGCTGCCGATCCTTCAACCACGTGCAACGAAAAACTCGTCCTGAACCGCGGCCACATCGACATCATGGCCACTCGAAAGGACGATCACTTCGATCTGCGTCTCAAGGACGAAACCAACATCGGTGCAAACAAGATGGTGATGCGCCGGCTTGACGACGTCGTGATTTCCGTGCGCGACAACGCCCTGATGAAGCGCCCCGAAAAGTTCGGAGGTGCCGAGTACGACTTCATGAACCCAGTCGGCGAAAAGACTTATGTCTTGCCGCAAACGCAGAACCGCGACATCATCTGGCCGGGCTACAACACTGAGAAGCTTGATTATTCGCAGTTCAAGGACGGTAAGGTGCACCTGAACCTGCAGCCAAAGGAGGTGCCGGAAGGCGCCACCTTTGGCATGTGGACCACCGGCGGTCTCGGCGGCAAGGACCAGGTTCTCATGGATTCGAGCAAGGACGACTTCACCATCGATACCGTCTTCGCATCACACGCCCACACCAACTGGGCCTTCAGCAAGCCAGGCGTCTACAAGTTCGACGTGACCTACACCGCCACCACCACCGACGGCAAGAAGGTCGAATCTGAGCCACAAGAGCTGCTATTCACCATCGGCGACGAGGCCACCAACAACTGCGGTAAAGACAAGCCAGCACCGAAACCAGAGCCCAAGCCGCAGCCGAAGCCGCAACCCAACCCAGAGAAGGAAGGTTCTTCTGCTGAAGGTTCTTCCTTCAACCCGTGGAGTCTGGTGCTCCCGCTCGTGCTGGCGACCATCTTCCAGGCGGCGCTGAACTTCATCCATGATCACCGCGCGGAGATTGATTACTGGGTAAAGGGAATCACTGGCCGCTAAATGGGCCCTGACCGTTCCTAAACCGCATTTGTTAATTGCAGAGGACTTAAATAGTTATGGACACACTCTCTCCTATGCCGTCCCGGGTCGTACCTCGGCCTGCGCTTTACCGTCGCACCCTGGGCTGGTTGTTTACGGTGATGCTCGTAGTCTTTTCGATGCCGCTTGCTGCGGCGCAGGCCCAAGAGACGGAATTTGATTCCGGTCACGTCGACGTCTTCTACGTCACTGCGCCGGATGGCCAGCTCTCACTGTCGATGAAGGAAGACATCACCGGCTCAGAGGTCGAGCGTCCCGGCGATGACGTAGTGTTGCGGGTCAACGAAAACGCGTGGTCTGATGCCACCGAGAGCGTGGACGCCATCGGCACGCCCACGTACTTTCTGCCGCAGACCCAGAAGTCGGACATCATCTGGCCGGGCTGGGATACCCAGAAGGCACAGCAAGCAGGCTACAAGGACGTTGACCTCAACTTCGTGGATGTTAGTGGGCCTGGTGCGGTCTACATCTTTGAGACAACGGGCTTCGGTGACATTGAATCTGTTACTGACTCCGGTGACTTGGAGCTGCGCAGCGGCGAGGTCATCAATCAGCCCTACCCTGCTCATCGCCACGTCAACTGGGCGTTTAGCGAGCCAGGTACCTACACCATGACCGTGCAGGCTTCTTCTAATGGCGATACCAGTAACAAGGTCACCTACACCTGGTCCGTAGGTGATGGTGAAGCCGCAGGCGAAGAAGATGGAGAATACGTTGAAGACGAGGACTTCGACGACGTCGAGGGCGAATCCGATTCCACCGATTCGGATGCCGAGTCCGACGGGCATTCTGCCTCGGCAGGTTCCTTGTCTTCTGCTGGTGGAGCACTAGGCGGTGCCAATGCAAGCGGCAATCGTGCGGCTTCAGGTAATCACTCTTCGGGCAAGCCCGGCCGCGAAAAGTCGCGCAAGCATGTGCGTCGGGGCCACAAGTCGCACTCGGGTGCGCAGGAAGATGGCTCGGATGTGGCTTTGCAATCGGCGGGCAACGACTTCGTTGAAGCCCCCAACTACCTGCCGTGGGGCTTGGGGTTGCTCGGCGTTGGCATGTTGATGCTGGGCCTTGGTGTTATGCGCTGGGTGCTGGCGAAGGTCCAGGACTAATGCTGCACCGAAACAATCGTTGGGCTGTCGCGTCGTCGCTAAGCGCCGTGGCTCTCATAGCCGGCTGCGCGGCCCCAGGTGTTGGGCAGGCGCCGGAGGGCCTGAATGTCGTGGCGACAACGCCGATTCTCGCGGACGTCATTAGCCACGTTGCAGGCGAAGACGCCAACGTCACCACCCTTATCCCCGCAGGTAAAGACCCACATACCTTTGAGCCTTCGCTGCGCACCATCCGTAACGCGGCGAACGCGGACGTCGCGTTCGCAAACGGCTATCTGCTTGAGCCGCAAGGGCTCATGGATACTTTGCGGGAGACCACGCATGTCCCGGTTATCGAGGTCGCAGACCAAGCTTCCACCCGCGGCGCAAAGCTCGTTCCGCTCGTGGAAAACACTGCCCTCGATACCGTGTGGCTGGGACTGCGCATCCAGGATGCCCCGGCCAACTCGCACGCGGTGGAGCTCAGCATGGTCTCTGCCGAGGGTCCCGGTGACGTGGCAGCTTACGTGGTCTCCACCTTCGGTACGCCGGAGGTGCTGTTCAACAGCGCGGACGGTATCAACGATCATGAGGACACCGCCCGCTTGCCCGCTAACGCGCACACGCATGTCTCGTGGGGCTTTTCCAAACCCGGTATCTATCGCATTGGGTTTAAGGCCCACTCTGAAGACGGCGATACCGCGGTGCAAAATATCACCGTCGCCGTGGGCGTTAATCCCCCAGAAGGAATGCGCGCACACGATGAGGGGCACGTGGACATCACAGCGAATATCGCAGCGGGGTCCATTGATCTGCAGGATAACGGCGCCCACTTCGATCCCAACACCACTGCGGTAGCTTTGCCTTCTTCAACATTGCAGCCGATTCCGCCGAATCCGGCGTATCGCTTCTTGGGCCGTCCGGGCAGCGAGACCTATCTCCTGCCACAAGCCGTGCTGGGCAAGCACATCCATGGCGAGGTTGACCCACACCTGTGGCACAACGTCGACAATGTCATCGCAGAAACCGAGGTGGTGGCCGATAACCTCGCGCTGGCAGACCCCACCCATGGTGCGGCCTACCGCGAGCGCGCGGCGTCGTATATCGAGCAGCTGAAGGAGACCGACGCTTTCGTTGCCGAGCAAATAGCCTCCATCCCGCAGGCCCAGCGCCATCTGGTCACGCCGCATCACGGCTATGCCTACCTGGACCAAGGCTACGGCATGCAGGTCGCAGGCTTTATCACCCCGAATCCTGCCATCGAGCCCTCCCCGCGCGATGTCATTGCGCTGCGCAGGACGTTGGAGAACCTGCACCTACCAGCCGTTTTTGTAGAGCCGACACAACAAGCAAGCACGGCAACACTCACCGAGGCAGCCGCGCAACAAGGAATCCGCGTCTGCACCATCTACGGCGACACGTTGGATGAAAAGGCTCCGACGTACATCGACATGATGCGTACCAATGCGCAGACGCTCCACCGCTGCCTTAACCCTTCGCCCTAACCAGTCACACCTAAAGAAAATCTCTGAGAAACAAGGAATCCACAAATGAATTCAACTTCCGCGAAAGCCACTGGGCCGCTAAGTCGCATCCTCGCGAGTGCGACGGTGGTCTATGCGTGCTTGGCCGTTCTAGCTGCGATCTTGGTAACCTCCGCCATCCCGGCGCCTAGTGCATGGGCTGGTGACCTCGCCCAGGTGGTCAAAGACGACGAAGAATTCGCTCCGGCAGGCACCGAAGCAATCATCGACCATGGCCACGTGGACGTCGGCGCGCAGTTTACAGGCGAAGGCGCGCACTTCCTCGCGCGCGACGATTCCGCAGCCACACCCGTATGGCGCGAGCTTGACGACGTCGTGTTCAAAGTAGGCGACGAAGCCCAACTCGCGCTCCCAGACGATGAGCAATTCGGCTTCGTCGGCGGCAATGCCGGCGAGAACGTCTGGGTCATCCCGCAGACAGAGCAAGCAGGCGTTCCCTGGGTGGGCTGGAATACCCAGGCACCCTCGCTTATCGATGCCGCCGACCGCGGCGTGAACATGGAGTTCCTCGGTCACACCGGCCCGGGCGAGTTTTCGCTCTTCCTCCAAAATGGCGGCTTCGAAGCACCCCAGGTGCTCTGGTCCACCGCTAAGAACCAGCGCGAGGATTTCTGGGTAGACCTCAACACCCATACCCACGCCAACTGGGTTTTCACTGAGCCGGGCATCCACCAGGTGGGTATCCGCCTTAAGGGAAAGACCAAAAATGGAGAAGACTTCAGCACCGACGGCATTTTGACCTTCGCGGTTGGAGCAGAGACCGACGTGACTGAGGCCAACGCCACCGAGTGGGATCAAGAGGCTGCTCAAGAAGGCTCCTCTTCCTCCATCGCTGGATGGATTTGGGTATTGCTCGGAGCCGGCGCAGTCGTGCTTATTGTCTCGGCTTTCCTTCTTATCCTTGCAGCGCGCAAGAAAGGCAAGCATGCCGACCAAGACTAAGGAAGCACTGATAGATCTAGAACACGTGCGCGTGACCTTGAGCGGGCGCCGCGTTATCAACGATGCATCGCTGCGCGTATACCCTGGCGAATTCATCGGTCTTTTAGGCCCCAACGGCGCCGGCAAGACGACGTTGATGCGCTCAATCCTGGGCTTGGTTCCTGCCAGCGGGCACATTCAGTGCGCGGCGTCGGTGGGTTATGTGCCACAGCGTCACGACGTAGAGTGGGACTTTCCCATCAACGTCTATCAGGCGGCGTTGAACGGGCGCACGGGTTTGATTGGGTGGTTCCGCAGGCCCCGCGCCAAAGACCACGCGGCAACCAAGCGCGCGCTGGAGCTGACGAACCTCACGCACTTGGCAAAGCGGCCCATCGCTGAGCTTTCCGGTGGCCAACGCCAGCGCGTGCTCATCGCGCGCGCTTTAGCCACAAATCCGCAGGTGCTCCTGCTTGATGAGCCTTTCACGGGTCTCGATGCCCCCAATACGGAGGCGTTGCTCTATCTTTTCGACGAGCTCTGTGCAGGTGGCACGAGCATCATCATGTCCACCCACAATCTGGCGGAGGCTGCGCACACGTGCCAGCGCTTGGTGCTATTCAATAAGGAAATCACTGCGGATGGCCCTGCTGAGCAAGTGCTTGGCGACGCCGCCGCCTGGACCGCCGCCTTCGGCGTCAGCACCGATTCCCCGCTCCTTTCCGCGATTGGGGTGGCCGCATGATCGAGGTCTCCCTGTTTGATTTCTTTAGCGATCTGGCTAACCCGCAGCTAGACTTCCTCGCTCGCGCGGTGGGTATCTCGATGCTGTCTGCGGTGGTCTGTGCCGTGGTGGGCTGCTACGTGGTGCTGCGCGGTATGGCTTTCATCGGCGATGCTGTCTCCCACGCGGTGTTCCCGGGCCTGGCGGTTGCTTTTGCCCTGCAGGGATCCATCCTGCTGGGTGGGGCGGTTGCCGGCACGGTCGTAGCATTGCTCATCGCTTGCTTTTCGCAGCGCCGCAGCGTGCGCGCCGACTCCGTCATCGGAATCTTCTTTGCGGCTTCCTTTGCCCTCGGCATGGTGATCATCTCTCGGACTGAGGGCTACACCGCATCGCTGACGAGCTTTCTCTTCGGCACCTTGACCGGCGTATCGAAAGCGGACCTCTACACCGCCGCTGCAGTCACCGTGATCATCGTGGGCCTCATCGCATTGCTTGGTCCACAACTTACGGCCAACTGCCTAGACAAGGAAACGGCACGCGCAATGGGCCTTCCCGTTTTCGCCCTCGACATCGTGCTCTACCTCTGCGTAACCGGCGCGGTGGTCATCTCGGTGGGAACCATCGGCAACATCCTGGTGCTGGCACTGCTTATCACTCCCGCGGCTACTGCCCGCCTGCTAACCAACTCACTGGGCACGATGATGCTCACCTCCAGTGCCATAGGCATCTTCGCGAGCTTCACCGGCATCTACTTGGCGTGGGCCATCGACCTACCAGCGGGCGCCACCATCGTGCTCGTGCTTACCGCCCTCTTCCTAGTGGCATGGGCAATCTCCCCGCTTCTTCAGAAGAAGACGTCCGAATCCAAGACCAACTCATAGAGAGGACTACCCCACATGATTTTCTCGCACTCCCGCGTACCACGCACCGTCGTCGCCCTCGGCGCTGCCACCTTCCTCGGCCTTTCCGCACCACAGGCTTTCGCGGAGGATACCTGCGCCGTGATGGATAGCTACCACATCGAAAAAGGCCACCAGGATGCCGCAGTGCGCGACGACGACGGCCCGCTGCGCTTTACCGTAGACGACGACAGCACCGGTGAGCACGTCGAGCGCGATTCCCGCGATTTCGTCGTGGTAGTCGATGACAACATGACGGGCTCTCTCGACGAGCTAGGCTTCCCCGGCATTTCTGGCGATGCATGGCTGCTTCCCCAAGACCAAGACCATGACCGCCCGTGGTTCGGTTTCTCGCTGCTGCACCTTTCGAACATGACTGAGGATGAAACCGCTCAGCTATCCATGGAGCTTCACGACGCACCTGAGGGCGGCCGCGTCCTCGCTTGGCAAACCGGCGACTTGAGCGACTCAGAGCTCAAACTCGATAGCGAAGACCCGAGCATGACATGGGATTACCCACGCTCCCATACCCACGTCAATTTCGGCTTCACCCAGCCGGGCGCCTACGCCGTCACTTTTACCTTCACCCTCCCGGACGGCTCCGAGCACTCACTCGACGCCCCGTTCCTCGTGGGCAATTCAACCGATGATTCAGAGCTCTGTGAGCTCGATTGGGGCGGCAGCTCCGCAGGCAACTCTGGCCCAAAGAGCAAGGCTGGACAGTTGACCACTGACATCAACGATACCGCAAAGGCCATCGGCACCCTCGACAAGGCCCTCGATAAGACCCTCGACGAGGCCGACAAGATGGTTGCCACGGAGGCGCCTAAAGCCAAGTCTGACAAGAGCAAGAACGAAAGCAAGAACAAGACCGAGCAAAAAGACAAAGACAAGGCCAAGGACAAGTCCAAGGCCAAGGACACCACCAAGGCCCAAACCGAAAAGAAGGCTGCTAACCCGCAGCCACAATCGACGCCAGGCGGCACGGTTATGGGCAGCAAGCCAGCAGTCCGCTCGGCTAATACGGCAGGATCCACTAACACAGGAACCAAGTCAGCACCGTCGAAGTCCGAACAAAAGGAAACAGAGAAAAAGAAGAAGGCGTCGGCAAGCGCACACCGCCCCGGACGTGGAAATAGCCTTGCCACCGAAGACGGACAAGGCTATGTAGAAACGGATGCGCAAGAATTAAGCTATGGCGTCCCGATGCTCAACTTCTGGGCCGGCGTTCTCTCCGGTATCGGTGCATTCGCATTGCTTTTGGGCACCGGTTTGTTTATTTGGGCCCAGTTCTTCCGCAAGCCAAAGCGCAATCAGTCACAGGAACTAGGCCAAACCCAGCAGATCCTTTAGTTACTTGCGCTTATCCGAAAGGAAGTTCCACACCTCGTTCGAGGTGTCCGGCTCGTACCACCAGGTGTGGTCGCCCTTGACCTTGAGGAGCTCAACGTTTTTCAGGCAGTTGTTAAAGCGCAGGCGCTCAGCCATTGGGCCGTTCTGCTCAGCCTGGAAAGTCATATCGCAACGGTTGCGTTTGAGGTAGCCGCCAAGAACCTCACGAACCGGTAGGTAGCCGGCCTCATGGCGGATGCCGCCCTCGTACTGCATCATGCGGTCATTCACTCCGTGCATGAGGAGGGTGTGCATCGGGGCGTCAACGCAGTTCTGCTCGACCGGATTGTAGAAAGCGCCGGAGACGGTTGCCACAGCAGCGAAGGTCTCCTGCGCGTGGCAGCCCAGAACAGAAGTAAAGCCGCCGCCATTAGACATTCCCATCGCATAAACGCGGGAGCGGTCGACGCGGTAATCCTTGTCGACGTCGTCCAAGATGCGCTGAATGAAGCGAATATCCTCGCCGTCGTGAGTCTTTGCATACGGCGCAGCCTCCCAAGCGCGCTCGAAGCCCTCAGGGTAAACGATGATCGCTTCCTTAGCGGCGCCAGTATTTCCCATGCGGTTGTAGCTGGAGAAGTTCTCTGGGGAATCCTCCCAACCGCCGAAGCCGTAGAGTACCGGTGCTGCCACGTCCGGGTTGTAGTTGTTCGGGATCCGCAGCAGGTAGCGGCGAGTTTTGCCCTCGTGCTCCATGTTGATAGAACGCATCTGGCCATTTGAAATCGGCTGAACTGGGTTCACGGTCGGGTCCGCTGGGACTACCGGCTCAGCTGGCGCGGCAGGATTATCATTTTCTGGCGGCAGCTGCGGCTGAGTTGCCAGCTCAGGCGATACGGCCGGGGTCGATTCCTTAACACCTTCAGGAATCAGATGAGAGCCATCAGCCGTAGGAGCAGGTGCAGGTGTAGGTGCAGGTACCGGGGCTGGCGCAGGGGCCGGAACGGGTGCGGGAGCTGGTGCCGGAGCAGGCGCTTCCTGAGCGGCGGCGAAACCAGGCGCGCTGACGACGATGGCCGCGGCGGCGAGGGATACCGCTGAACGTTTGAGCTTATTCATCCAGCTTTGCGGGCTAAGCACCTGGGACTCCTTGGGTAGGGAAAAGATCACTGTTGACACAGTAATCACACTTTTCACACAGGCCTCATTCAACACACGGAATTCTGTCAATTTTCTCCAAGGAAGTAAGCTTGATTCTCATGCACGAGAACAGACCAGCCACCGCACCTGACTTTTTGCTCTCCCGAGCCACGGGATCGGTACGCACACAGGGTTCTCAACGCACCTTTACCGACGTCGAGAAAGCAATCGCCGCACTACGCGATAAGTCCGCGGAGATGATTGTTGGCGCGCTGCCTTTCAACACGGACGATCCAGCCGCACTCACCGAGCCTGCTTCCATCATTCGCGAGGACGGCCCGCTCGAACCGCCGGCCTACTATCGCCAGGGCACGCTCAACGCACGGGTTACCGGATTCGACCCGGAACCAGAAGAACACCTGCGCCGCGTCGACGCCGCAATTGCCACGATTCAAACCTCCAAGCTTGACAAGGTGGTCTTAGCGCGCGCCGTCGACCTCGAATTCACCGAAGCAGTCGATCCACGTCTCGTGGCCGCAAGGCTTATCGATATTTCCGCGAACCGTGACGGCTTCATCGCCGATCTCACCCCGGCTGGCCGCGAGGGCGCCACGCTGGTCGGCGCATCCCCCGAGGTACTGGTCAAGAAACAAGGCTCGACTGTCACCGCTTTCCCGCTAGCAGGCTCCGCGCCACGCCAAGCTGATAAAGCCCGCGACCATTTGGCTGGGCAAGACCTACTGCGTTCCGCGAAGGATCTCCACGAACACTCCTTTGTGGTCGATCACCTACGCCGCATCCTCAGCCCGCTGTGCACCACTCTCGACGCACCGAGCACCCCGGAACTGATCAACACCAATGAGATGTGGCACTTGGGCACGCCTATCGCCGGCACCTTGAAGGAACCCGAGCTAACCGCACTGGAGCTTGCCATGCTGGTTCACCCCACCCCGGCAATCTGTGGCACGCCCACCGAGGCCGCCCAAGCACTCATCGAAACCGCAGAAACCGATCGAGGCTTCTACGCGGGCACCGTGGGTTGGTGCGACAACAACGGCGACGGCGAGTACATGGTCGCCATCCGTTGCGCCGAAGTAGCCGGCAACGGCCTTAGCGCCCGCGCCTGGGCCGGCGGCGGAATTGTCGAGTCTTCTAATTCGCAGGAAGAACTGGCTGAGACCACCGCAAAGCTACGCACCATTCTGCGGGCGTTGGGCCTTTAAAACCACGTCCGCGTTGTGAGTAACGCTCCTCGAATTCTTCCCGGGTAGGCAACGAAGGCTTTAAGCTTTAAGCCTTTTCAATCGGGTTCTTAAGCGTGCCAAGTCCCGGAATCTCGATTTCAATCGTATCGCCAGGGAACATCGGCGCGGTACCTGCCGGAGATCCGGTTGTGATGACATCACCAGGCAGCAAAGTATAGGAGGCGGAAATTTCCTCGAGAATTCCGCCCATCTTCACAATCATCTGGTCAGTGTTGGAGTCCTGCTTCTGCTCGCGTTTACCATCGTGAGTCAGGTAAGCATTGATCTTCTGATCATCCAGATTCAATGAGTCCAAGTCAGTTTCAATCCATGGACCCAGCGGGCAGAAGGTATCGATGCCCTTCGCACGCGCCCATTGACCATCCTTGAACTGCAGGTCACGGGAAGAGACGTCATTGCAGATGACGTAACCCAAAACGTGATCCTTCCAGTTCTCAGCCTTGATATTCTTCGAAACCTTGGAGATCACAACGGCCAGCTCACCCTCGAACTCCACCTTCGTGGCAAATTCTGGGATCTTGATTGGCACGTTCGGGCCGACGACTGCGGTGGAAGGCTTGATGAAGATTGTCGGCGGGAGGTGCTCGGCGGACTCTTTGAAGACCTCCGCGACATGGTCTGCATAATTACGGCCAAGCGCTACAACCTTGGTTGGCAGGGTCGGAGCTAGCAGGCGAACTTCGCTCAGCTTCCACTCGCGGCCAGTCGGTTCTGGGGTGGTAAATGGAGTACCGGCAATCTCCTTTGCCGTCAGTTCCTCGAGTGGGGCATCCTTTGGCCCGTCGATGATGGCAAAGCAGATTCCTTCTGGGTGAGCTATTCGTCCTAAACGCATAACGGCCATGCTACCAATTTGCGTTCTTCACTCGTTAGCTAAGGGTGCGTGTGAATTCTTTTCACACCCGAGCTTAGGCTAGCGCGGCCGCAATCCTGTCGCCAACTTCTGCGGTATGAATCGTTTCATTGCCCCGCTTGGCGACGTCGCCTTCCACAGCGGCTTCAATCCGCCCCGCGTTTGCATCGTCTCCGAGATGCCGCAGGAGCATCGCCGCCGACAAAATGGCCGCAGTTGGGTCGGCAACCCCCTTACCCGCAATGTCCGGCGCCGAGCCATGCACCGGTTCAAACATGGAAGGATTCACGCCTGAGGCATCGATGTTTCCAGAGGCTGCGAGCCCGATACCGCCCGTGATGGCACCGGCCAAATCCGTGAGGATATCGCCGAAGAGGTTGTCTGTAACAATGACGTCATAGCGCGAAGGATCCGTCACCATAAAAATGGTCGCAGCATCGATGTGCTGATAATCCACGGTTACTTCGGGATACTCCGCGGATAACTCGTCGACGGTGCGCTGCCACAGCCCACCCGCATTAACCAAGACGTTGGTCTTGTGTACCAGGGTCAAATGCTTGCGGCGGCACGCCGCCCGCTCAAATGCGTCACGCACTACGCGCTCGACACCAAAGCGGGTGTTTTGGGAAACCTCCGAAGCCACCTCATGTTTGGTGCCTTCCCGCAAAGTTCCACCGTTGCCACAATAGAGACCTTCGGTACCCTCGCGGACCACCACTAAGTCAACCTCCCCCGGGTTTGCCAAAGGCGAGGTTGCCGTGGGATGGAGCTTGGCAGGGCGCAGGTTGACGTGATGGTCAAGCTCGAAGCGCAGCTTTAACAGCAGGCCCCGCTCCAAGATACCGGGCGCAACCTTATCGGGCGCGCCGATGGCGCCAAGCAAAATCGCATCATGCTCACGCAATGATTCCAGGTCGGCAGCAGTGAGAAGCTCGCCATTGCGCAGGTAACGGCGGCTACCGAGGTCAAATTCGGTCACCTCGATATCGTCACGCACGGTACGCAATACCTTGAGCGCTTCCGCAGTGACCTCAGGCCCAATGCCGTCTCCACCAATAACCGCCAGTTTCATGATGCGGGATTCCTTTCTCACATAATGGATGTGAGAATCAGGTTAGCAGACCCTTCAACGCTATTTCTCGAATTTCCACCTCCCTCTTTAAGCGTCGAGATCCAGCTGCACGCACTCCGCACCGAGAGCCGCCTTAATGTCTTCAATCATCTCGTCTGGCACCTCTTGCTCGACGCGAAGAATGAGAACGGCGTCGCTTGGTGTCTTGCCCTGCGTCAGTGCAGCCGCCACGATGTTGATCCCGGCGGCCCCCAGCTTGGTGCCCACCGTACCGAGCGCACCGGGGGCGTCATCGTAGCTAAAGAAGAGGTTGCGGCCCGTTGCCCGCATGTCGACGCCACGAGCGTTGATGCGGATGATCTTCTCCACGCCATCGATGCCCGTGATGGCGCCGGTCAGCTGGGAGGTCGAGCCATCCGCGCCAATCACCATCACCACGAGCGAGGAACGCTGCCCCTTCGATTCAGCCTGGGTCCGCACGTCCACCTCGACACCGCGCGCATGTGCAATCTGCATGGCGTTGACAAAGGTCACAGGCTCGTCGACGACGCCACTGAACAAGCCGCGCACAGCCGAAAGGCCCAGCGCCGAGACGTCCTCGTTAGCGAGTTCACCGCGCGCCTCTACCTCGATGGCAACCGGCGCCTGGCCCAGCAATTTTCCTGCGGCAAGCCCCAGCTTTCGTGCGAGATCCAGCCAACCGGCCACTTCCTCGCCCACGTGTCCCGCGGACACGTTAACTGCATCGGCAACGAATTCGCCGGAGAGCGCCTTTAGAACAGAGGCCGCCACATCCGTACCTGCTCGGTCTTGCGCTTCCACCGTCGAGGCGCCTAGGTGCGGCGAAGCGGTCACCTGCGGCAGCTGAAATAATGGCGAATCAGTGCACGGCTCGGTTTCGAATACATCGAATCCTGCTCCCCTATGCCTGCCCGCCTTAATGGATTCCGCCAGCGCAGCCTCATCCACAAGACCACCGCGTGCGGCGTTAATAAGGACTTGGCCCTCCTTCGCCTTAGCAAGCAGCTCCGCGTCGAACATCCCCGCGGTTTCCTTCGTCTTAGGCAGGTGAATGGTTACGAAGTCAGCGCGGCGCATTAGCTCCTCAAGCTCCACGAGCTCGACACCCAATGCGGCAGCGCGTGCCGGATTGGCGTAAGGATCATGGGCGATGATGGTGGTTTCAAAGGCCTTCAAGCGCTGGGCAAACAGTTGGCCAATGTGGCCAAAGCCGACGATTCCGACGGTCTTGCCGTAGATTTCCACGCCCTTGAACGAGGAGCGCTTCCACTCGCCGTCACGCAAGGACTTATCGGCTGCAGGAATTTGCCGGGCGGTAGCAAGCAGCAGGGCAATCGCCTGCTCGCAGGCGCTGTGAATATTGCTGGTTGGTGCGTTAACCACCATGACGCCACGCTCGGTGGCAGCAGGGATATCAACGTTGTCGAGCCCCACGCCCGCACGCCCGACAATCTTGAGGCGCCGAGCTGCGGCGAGCACCTCGGCGTCGACTTGCGTGGCAGAACGCACGAGCAAGGCATCCGCATCCGGCACTGCAGCGAGCAGATCGGCGCGGTTTGGCCCATCGACCCAGCGGACTTCCACCCCATCTCCCAATGCGACGACGGTGGACTGGGCAAGCTTATCGGCGATTAATACGACCGGCTTCGACATGACTTCCTTAGTTAGGCTGTGTTGGGCAAACGCATGAACCATGCGCATGTTGCAAGGAAGTGTAGTTTATTCTTGCCAGCCTTGAGCGATTTTCTCGCTAAATTCTTTCGGTTGACCGAATTCGGGGCCGAGGGCCACTACCGGCCCGTTTTCGAGACCGATAACCATGGCCGCGCCTACCTTGGTTGCCGTGGGATCCGGGTCCGGCATCAGCAGAATGCTGCCGCCATATGCGTTGGCGTTGGCAACATTGACCAGCGGAGTCTGCGCCGTGGCAACGATGTTCGGCGCCATCTGCCCGTCCCTGCGGGTCTGGCCAGGAATAGCCGGCATCTTCTCGTGGGTAATCTCCTGCGGCAGCGGCTGCCATGCCGCCTTCAACTCGAAGCGGTCGTTTGCATCCAGTCTCGCTACTTCCTCGACCATGCGTGCAGGATCCGCGATCACCTTCGAGGTAAATGAATAGGCTGTGTATTCTCCCAGCGCCTTAGTGTTTCCCGGGTCATGGACAAATTGATGCTCGTGCTCATGGCCCGGATGGAAAGTATCGGCGAAGGGAACATCACCCACCGTAACCACGAGCCCAGCTCCGATGTCGTCAACCAAGCGTAGAATCTCGCTGCGGTTGGAATCGTCGTAGACCACCATCGGCGCACGTTGCGCGATGGCAATTGAAGCCGAACGCAGTTTTGCCGCGTCGGAATTTTCCGCCACGAACAAGGTATGCGACTTATTAAAGAAAAGTCGCGCTGATTCGATGCCCCATTCGTCCTGGACCACCGTCACTTTGTCGACGAACTTCGGGTCGATAAGTCGGTTCGTGTTCTCCGCATGCGCGCGGGTTAGATCGATGTCCTCGTCAGCCATTCTCGCCAACGCAGGCGTGACAAGCTTTTCCCCACGCCCGATGTCAGAGCATGCATAAAGCGTGGGAAGCATCAGCGCGGTTAACGACGCCGCGAGGACCTTCTTAACGCCCAAAAGCTCGCGGGCCTTCCTCGCCGCCAGAGAGGTTGGCTTCATCAACGTCGCGGATTACCTCCTTGTCGAGCGCATATTCAACGATGCCGACGAAGCGTTCACGTCGATCCACGAAGAATTGCTCGGCCTTGGTCGAACGGAAAAGGTCAATGTTGAGCTCGTGCGAGGAAAGTACGGCGTCGAACTCGGCATCTTCCATGATCGACTTGGACTGTACACGCGGCAGGTAGCGCTCCGGCGCATAGCCATCTAGAACTACCTCGGTGCGCTTGCCCATCGGCGTGCGGTTCAAAACGGAATTGGCAAGAACGTCACTGATGCCATGACGCTTGCACCAGTTCAGCGGGAAAACCGGATAAAAACCCGGCTTGAGCTCCTCGAAAGTCTTGCGACTAAATTCGGTGCCGGTGCGCCAATCGCGTGCGCCGCGGGCCATGAGCAGCGCATATAGACCGTGCCAAACTCCGTCGTGCTCGCCCACCGAAAGCAGGCGGGACTCGCGGAACGAAGCATCTTTCACGGTCTTCGGCATCTCCTCGGTATCGCCAGCAACCCAGGCGGTGACCTCGTCGACGTCGCGTGCCGCGCGCAGCATAACTGCTGAAGAGCCATAAAGCTCACCAAATACGCCACTCCAGAACCAACGGTTTAAACGGTCCCAGGACTTCTTATCCGCCAAGACGCCCCGACGACCGGCCAGGCGAGCCAGAATTACGGCCAACGGAATGATCTGCTCGCTATAAGGCACCTGCTCCAGGCTCAAGATGCAGCGATCCGCCAAGAACTCTGCGACCTCGCGGAAGGTGATGCGCAATGTTGCCGAGGCATTCTTATACTCGTCCAGTGACAGCTGCAGGATATCCTCACGCTGCCCGCCGGCCGCTCCCTTCTGCCCAGAAACATAAAGCGAGACCGCAGAAAGAAACTCGGTGCGCCCAATTCCGTCAAGCGCCGCGCACTTGCGCAGATCGGCCTCGACAAGCGCCCAATCATCCGCCAAATGGAACTTTGGATCCTCAGAAGCAAAGACTGCGGTGAGCAAATCGAATACGTCCATCTGTAGGCCGGCGGAGTTTGCCTGCGCAAAGATTGAGCCGATGCCCGCCTGCGCTGTCTCGCGGGAAAGACGAATCATCGGAACGTTATAGCCAGAAAGCGGACGCAGGATGCGGTTGTTAAAGGCCGCGACAACCTCTCGGTTGATGCCGTCGCCGACTGCAGCCAGCTCGAAGAGCATGCTGGTGCCCTCTTCGCTCAGCAGCGCCGATACCGGAATGCAGCAAGCACCTAGCGCAGATTCACGGTCCACGATGGCGCCTTCGATAGCCGGCGCAAAGTGGGAGCAAACCTCACCGCGCTCATCGACGGCGAAGACCGCTTCATCCGGCATAACTTCATGCGAGATGGCCTTGCGCAAGTCCAAGTAGAAGGTGCGGGTTACCTTCTTCGAACGGAAGTCGGTAGTGGCAACCGAGCCGTTGCCGCGGAAGCAATGATAGAGCGTGGTCAGACGCTGTTGACCATCCAACAATAAAAGTCCCGGGTTGACGCCGGTATCGGGAGCGCCCGCAAGCGCCCGGGGCTGGAAGCGCATCGTTTCGTTGCGCGTATCCAGCGCCATGAGCGCGCCTATGGGATATCCACGTAACACCGTGACGATGAGGGAACGGATGCGATCCTCGTCCCAGGAATATGAGCGCTGAAAGTCCGGAAGCTGAATATCGCCGCGGTCAATGCGTGCGAAGAGGTCGTTGAGGTCGTAGCTTGGCGTCGTAAAACCCATAACTTTGACAGTACCCTCGCTCACACGGCATTGCCCGTCCAGAAATATATCTCACATATTCGCAATCATTCAGACATCAAAGCCACACCGATGGTGTTCTAGAACCCGCTCTGCGTCGGCGTCTGCACCCAGCTCATGAGCTCACGCAGCTTCACGCCGGTCTCCTCCACCGGGTGCTGGGCAACCTTGGCACGCATATCTTCCAGTTCCTTGTTGCCGCCTTCAACGTTCGCGACCAAGCGTCGCACAAAGGTGCCGTTCTGAATGTCAGTCAGCACATCCTTCATGCGCGCCTTCACGGAAGCGTCGATGATGCGAGGACCCGCCAGGTAACCGCCAAACTCGGCCGTATCAGAAATAGAGTGATTCATGGCGCTCAGGCCACCTTCGTAAATGAGGTCCACGATGAGCTTGATCTCGTGCAAGACTTCAAAGTAAGCCATTTCCGGCTCGTAGCCCGCCTCAGTCAGCGTCTCGAAGCCATACATAATTAACTGCTCGAGGGAGCCACACAGAACCGCCTGCTCGCCGAAGAGATCGGTTTCGGTCTCTGCCTTAAACGTCGTTGGAATGACGCCGGCACGAGCACCACCAATAGCGGCAGCGTAGGAAAGCGTCAGATCGCGGCCTTCCCCACGCGGGTCCTGCTGCGTTGCAATCAAGCAAGGCACGCCCTTGCCGTCGATAAACTGGCGGCGCACCAGATGACCCGGCCCTTTCGGCGCAACCATGCCGACCGTGATGGACGCATCCGGCTTGATGAGACCGAAGTGAATATTGAGTCCGTGGCCGAAGAAGATCGCGTTGCCAGGCTCCAGGTTGGGTGCAATATCCTCGGCAAAAATCTGCGCTTGCGAGGTATCCGGAGCAAGCAGCATGACGATGTCGGCCCACTGCGCAGCCTCAGCGTTACTCATGACCTGGAAGCCAGCTTCTTCTGCCTGCTCTCGGGATACAGACTCCCCGCGCAGGCCGATAGCAACCTCCACGCCGGAGTCGCGCAGGTTCTGCGCGTGCGCATGGCCTTGAGAGCCATAACCAATGACGGCGACTTTTCGATTCTGGATTATGGACAGGTCAGCGTCGGCTTCGTAAAAAGTCTCAATTGCCATTTCTTTAATTCCTTACTGTGTCAATGGTGGGTGTGGAACCTAAGACCACTTGTACCACACCGTGAGATTGAATGTTCGTATTATGAGATTCTTAATTGGAAGGGGCTAGAGTCTTAGGCCCGCGCCCCAGCGCCACGTGACCAGACTGCGCTAGTTCCCGGATGCCAAACGGCTCCAAGACGTCGAGCAATGCTCGTAGCTTACCTGGCGTACCGGTTGCCTCGATGACAACCGACTCTTGCGCGACGTCGACTATGCGGGCCCTAAAAATATTCACCGCATCCACAACCTGCGGGCGGTTCGTGTTGTCAGCATTGACCTTCACCAGCATGATCGCGCGGGCGATGCTTGCCTCTTCTTCCAGCTCCACTACCTTGAGAACCGGCACGATCTTATTCAGCTGCTTGGTCACCTGCTCGATAACGACGTCGCAGGCATCAACCACGATGGTAAGCCGGTTTATCCCCTCCACTTCGGTGCGCGCCGAGACGAGGGACACTAAGCTGTAGCCGCGCCTGGTGAACATACCGGTCACGCGCGAGACTATCCCCTCAATGTCCTGGACCAATACCGACAGGGTATGGCGAGTAACTTCATTCGTTGCTACCTGACTCACTTTTCTTCCCCAGCTTTCTCAAACAATGGGCGCAGACCCCGCGCGTATTCAATTTGTTCATTGGAAGCGCCACCGCCAATCATGGGCCACACTTGCGCATCGTGCCCCACGATGAAGTCGATAACCACCGGCCGGTCAGTTATCTCCTGCGCCCTGCGTATGGCAGGTGCCACCTCTTCCGGAGTGGTCACTCGAATCGCTTCGCATCCAAGAGCCTTGGCCAGTTGGACAAAGTCCGGCAGATACTCGTCAGGTTCGCGCAGCTTGGTGTGCGAGTAATTCCGGTCATAGAAAAGGGTCTGCCATTGGCGCACCATACCCAGGTTGCCGTTGTTAATGACGGCCACCTTAAACGGCAGCCCCTCGATGGCGGCAGTGACCAATTCCTGATTGGTCATCTGAAAGCATCCATCACCATCAATTGCCCACACTTCTTTATCTGGACAGGCAGCCTTTGCCCCCAACGCCGCAGGGACGGAATAGCCCATCGTTCCCGCGCCGCCAGAATTCAGCCACGTGCGCGGATGCTCAAAGTCAATAAACTGAGCCGACCACATCTGATGCTGACCAACTCCCGAGCAGTAAATGGCTTCAGGTCCAACAAGCTCGCTGAGTTGCTCAATCACATATTGCGGATTCATCAACCCATCCGGGGTCGGCTCGTAGCCACGCGGGAATTGCTCTCGCAGCCCCACCAGATAGGTCATCCACTCCCCAATCTCGGGCACGGCTAATTGATCGTCCCGAACGAAAGCCTTCCGCAACTGGATCAGCACCTCTTTGGCATCGCCAACGATGGGTACCTCGGCCGCACGAATCTTGCCTATTTCGGCTGGATCAATATCAGCGTGGATCACCTGCGCACGCGGAGCAAAGGTTGCCACTTCTCCCGTAACTCGATCATCAAAGCGCGCACCGACCGCTATCAGAAGATCCGCTCGTTGCAGGGCGGCAACCGCAGATACAGTTCCGTGCATACCGGGCATACCGAAAAATTGCGGATGTGTAGACGGGAATGCTCCCAAGGCCATGAGGGTAGTAACCACGGGGATACCAGTAAGCTCCGCAAACTCCCTTAGCTCCTGCGCAGCATTAGCCTTGATTACGCCACCGCCGACGTACAGCACCGGCGCCTTCGCCGAAGCAATCAGCTGGGCGGCCTGCGCAATCTGCCGCGGGTGTGGAATGGTGTTGGGCTTGTATCCTGGCAGATCAATTTCCGGCGGAAACTTGTACGCCACCCGCGCATTTTGCACGTCCTTAGGGATATCAACCAGCACCGGACCAGGCCGACCTGTGGACGCCAAATGAAAGGCCGCAGCAATGGCAGTGGGGATCTCCTGCGGATCGGTGACGATGAAGTTGTGCTTGGTAATCGGCATCGTCACGCCCCTGATATCTGCTTCCTGAAAGGCGTCGGTGCCAAGGAGCCCAGTGCCCACCTGCCCCGTAATGGCCACCACCGGCACGGAGTCAAGGTTGGCGTCGGCAAGCGGCGTCACCAAGTTGGTCGCCCCAGGGCCAGAGGTTGCGATCATAACGCCCACCTTCCCTGAAGCTTGCGCGTATCCCTCAGCGGCATGACCCGCACCCTGTTCATGACGCGTGAGCACGTGCCGCAGCTTCGCAGAACGGTTCAGCGCATCGTAGAGTGGCAGAACTGCGCCGCCTGGGATACCAAAGACGATCTCAGTACCAAGATCCTCTAGGGTCCGAACAATGGTCTCAGCGCCGCTTAGCGTTTCCGGCTTCCCCTGCATTGCAGAAGCTACCGTTGCCGGTGTCGGCATTTTTGTAGTCGCCACTTCTAAAGCGCTCCTTTTACTTGGTCTCGGTATCTACTTTGCGTTTTCTCCCCAATGGGTGGCGAGGAGTCCGTAAGATTTCGGCGCCCAGGGTGCGGCGACGAGGCCTACAAGCTGACCAGAAATAACAAAAGCCCTCGTTCCAACTGCCTGGTAGGTAGTTGACGAGGGCGTTTGCTTTTCGACGTCGCTAAAGAAGTTGCTCGGCGACTCGATGCGGCAAACGCCGCGCCGGTACTACTAGCTGAAGTCGAATAATGATCATGGCAATTACTATACACATACAGGTATTCAGGATGCGGCAAATACCCCCATTTTTGGGATGTGCGTTCCATAAAATGGGATTGTTCTGGTGAGGCGGTTTACACAGCGCTGTCCATGTGAATTAGCATAGGCAGCTATGACGCCATCTCACCCACGGAAAGCTGACTCCGCATCTACCGCGGACGCCCAGGCCACCCATGCCCAGGCAAAGGTATTCACACCCGCCCGCGACCACATCTTAGGAATTATCTTCCTCTCCGCCATCGCTCTGCTCAGCATCGGTTGGGCCCCAAAATACCTGGGATGGCTTCTCATGATCCCCATCCTCGGAATCTGGTGGGTTCTCAAGTCTCGCACCCGCGTGAGCGAAAAAGGCATCGCCATTAGCTACGCGTTCAAAGGCTCCAAGACCATCCCTTGGGAAGAGTTCTCTGGTATCGGCTTCCAGCGTGCACGCGCCTTTGCGCGCACGAAGTCGGGCAAGCAGCACTCCCTTCCCGGCATCACCTTCAATTCTCTACCTGAGCTTTCTAAGGCCTCGCGTGGCCGCATTCCCGACGCCCTGACTGCCGGGCGCGAGGCGGCCGACGAGAAAGTCGTGGTGGTCCACCGTGACGGCCAACAAGTCTTGATGAGCAAAGAAGAGTACGCCCGCCATCTAGCAAAGCACCCGGAGCTCAAGAAAGACGCTGGTCGCACTAAGAAGTAAGGATGACCCACTCCCCATGTATCCGCTGCGCTCTAAAGTTACAACCGTAGGCAGGCAAGCCTCTGGCGCCAGAGCGCTCTGGCGCGCAACCGGCACCCAAGAACATGAGTTCGGCAAACCCATCGTGGCGATCGCAAACTCCTATACACAGTTTGTGCCCGGACACGTTCACCTTAAAAACGTCGGCGACATCGTAGCGGATGCAATCCGCGCCACTGGTGGCGTGCCCAAGGAATTCAACACCATCGCAGTTGATGACGGCATCGCCATGGGCCACGGAGGCATGCTCTACTCCCTGCCTTCGCGCGAGATCATCTCCGATTCCATCGAGTACATGGCCAACGCGCATACTGCCGACGCCTTGGTATGCATCTCCAATTGCGACAAAATCACCCCGGGCATGCTCAATGCCGCGCTTCGTCTCAATATCCCCACCATCTTCGTCTCCGGTGGCCCGATGGAGGCAGGCAAAGCAGTCGTCGTCGATGGCATTGCGCACGCACCGACGGATCTCATCACCGCCATCACCGCCTCGGCATCCGAGGCAGTATCAGACTCCGACCTACGTACCATCGAGGAATCCGCGTGCCCGACGTGCGGCTCGTGCTCTGGCATGTTCACCGCCAACTCGATGAATTGCCTTACCGAGGCTTTGGGTCTGGCACTGCCCGGAAACGGGACCACTCTGGCAACCCACACCGCGCGCAAGGAGCTTTTCACAAAGGCAGGCACCACCATCGTCGACATGTGTCGCCGTTACTACGGCGAAGAGGACGATTCCGTGCTGCCGCGCGCCATCGCAACGAAGGAAGCCTTTAGCAACGCCATGGCACTGGACATGGCGATGGGTGGGTCCACCAACACCGTCCTCCACACCTTGGCCGCAGCACAGGAGGGCGAGGTGGACTTCACTTTGGAGGACATCAACGAGATCTCCTACCGCGTACCGTGCCTGTCCAAGGTCGCGCCTAACGGCACCTACCACATCGAGGACGTCCACCGTGCCGGCGGCATCCCCGCCATCCTTGGTGAGCTGCGTCGCGCTGGCCACCTCAACCTGAAGGTGCACACCGCGCTCTACGACAACGCTGAACAGTGGCTCGACGACTGGGACATCCGTAACGACAAGGCTCTAGACAAGGCGCGCGAGCTCTTCTACGCCGCACCGGGTGGCGTGCGCACCACCGAACCTTTCTCCCAATCCAACCGCTGGGAGTCGCTGGATACCGACCAAGCCAATGGCTGCATCCATGATGCAGAGCACGCTTACTCCTCCGACGGCGGCCTCGTGGTCCTGCGCGGCAACCTCGCTCCGAATGGCGCCATCGTCAAGGCAGCGGGTGTCGAGGAAGAACTGTGGAAGTTCAGCGGCCCGGCCCGCGTGGTGGAGTCTCAAGAAGAAGCCGTCTCCATCATCCTGCGCCGCGAGATCAAGGCTGGCGATGTCATCGTCATCCGCTACGAAGGCCCCTCCGGTGGCCCCGGCATGCAGGAGATGCTGCACCCGACGTCCTTCCTCAAGGGCTCGGGTCTCGGCAAGGCATGCGCGCTGATTACCGACGGTCGTTTTTCTGGCGGCACCTCCGGACTCTCCATCGGACACATCTCCCCGGAGGCCGCACACGGTGGACTCATCGGCTTGGTCGAAGATGGCGATCAGATTTCCATCGACATCCACGCGCGCAAGCTCACCCTGGACATTGATGAGGCAGAAATTGAGCGCCGTCGCCAAGCGCAGCTGTCCCGCGAAAAACCCTGGACGCCCGTCTCCCGCAATCGCCCCGTGACCAAGGCACTGCGTGCCTACGCGGCGATGGCCACCTCGGCCGACCGCGGCGCGGTCCGCGTGGTCGATGGACACGTGAATTAGCCCAAATCATCACACTAACTTCGCCCATGCGCCACGTCCTACGCAGCGCATGGGCGAAAGTGTCCTATTGTTGATTCCGATGAAATCCGCGAATACTACGACTGCATCGGCGGCCAAATGGGCGCTGACCCTCTTCGGACTAATTGCCGGAACCATTGGAATGGTCAAGCACACGCGTATGACCGATTTCCCCATCGACATGGTGATCTACCGCGAAGGCGTCAAGGCATACATCGAGGGACGTTCGCTCTACTCCGAGCCAATGATGGCCGGTGACATTGCGCTGCCTTTTATCTACCCACCTTTCGGCGCGCTCGCGATGGTACCGCTTACTGCGCCCGACTGGATCACCCACGATCTAGCCGGCGACATCATGAACGTCCTGTCAGACCTGCTGCTTCTGGTCTGCCTCTATTTTGTATTCCGCGCGATTTTAAAGCGTCAAGACCTGTTGCTGCCCGTCGTTGCGCTGTGTTGGGCGGCTGCCCTGGCCTTTGAGCCGATTCGCCTCAACAATGGCTTTGCCCAGGTCAACATCGTGGTGATGGCATTGGTCGTCCTCGATCTGGTGCCCCGCAAGCGTTTTCTGCCGCAGGGCATCCTCATCGGCTTGGCTGCCGCCATCAAGATTACTCCGCTGGCGATGCTCCTTTATTTCTTGCTGCGCAAAGAACTGAAGCCGATCTTCGTTGCGATCGGCACAGCAACCGCGGCCACCCTCATCGCCGGCGCAGTGCGCTGGCAGGCCTTCGAGGAGTTTTTCACCTCTAAGCTGCTCGACATGGGCTCCGGCGCGGATTTCGGCGTGGCCACGGATTATCAGTCCAATAGCTCGCTCAAGGCGGTGGTCCAGCGCCTTTATACCTCCACGGAGGCAATGGAAAACAACAGCACCCTGATCAACCTCATCTGGTTGGTCGGCTCCCTCGCGGTGGTTGTGATTGGCGCACGCCTTATCCTGGCTCTTTTGAAACGCAACATGCTTGTCGACGCCCAGTTGGTCACCGCCCTCGTCATGCTGCTGATTTCCCCCGTCTCGTGGTCACACCACTGGATCTGGCTGGCACTTATCATCCCGGTCTTTACCTACCGCGCATGGACTTGGCGCAACCACACTTGGGTTGCGGGCTTTCTCCTCGCGGTAATGACGGCGTGGATCGCCATGGTTGTGTCCGTCCCGCCGAAGTGGTGGTTCGGCGATTCCATCGACGTTCACAGCCAGCCCTATTATCAGAAGTTCTTGGTCGACGACTTCGTCTGGCTCACCTTCATCGCAGTAGCGCTCTTTGCCTACTGCCTGCGCTACGTTGCGGCCTCGCCTGCCATCTCGCGCAGAGCCTCCAAATGATTTGCAAAGGCCTCGCGGCCTTCGGCAGTCAGCATCACCCACACGGTGTCCTTCGACCGCGAGGAACCATATTCCCTAAAGCGGCTGACCAACCCTGCCTCCTCTAGCGTATTCAACTGCTTGGACAGCGTGGCGTCGGAAAGCCCCGTCTCATCACGCAGCGAGGAAAAGCGCATCTCCATGCGCATCGTGGCATCCGCCGCGCCATAAGCATTGAGCGTGGCGCAAATCTTAAAGCGGTTAATCGGGTGAATAACGGGGTTAAGCTCAGGCATTGCCCACTGCTCGCTTCTGCAGATCAAGCGCACCGCTTTGCAGTGCCCAAAAAGCTCCGCACGCCCAGGCCGCGGCCACAACGACCACCGCAACGACATTGCCCTTAATAAACGGGTTGAAAAGAATCGGGCTTAGCATAATGAACACGCCCAACCAATAGCGCTTATCCGCCTTGGGCTGGTTAAAGGGATCTTGGCGCAGAGCGGGGCGCGTCTTCTTTTTACGCTCCACAACAATCGCAATGGCGCATATTACAACCAAAAAGACCACCAAAAAAGCTGTCGAGGGTGCTCCTTTGGGGAGAAGATTCATCGCGACGATCGAACCGGCTCCAAAAATCGCAATCAGAAAATAGAGAAAAGTTTGTTTGCGGCTCGCCCGCTCGTTTATCTGCGCTTCGAAGTTCAATGCTTCGAGCACATCATCCGAGGTCTGTTTGTTTTCCATATAAGAAACTATGACACTTTCCACTATGGAAATCAAGGGGATCTAAAAAATCCGCCAGCCCAATGCGAGCCAGCGGATTCCTAAACTAAAGAGCGATTTAGGCCAGTGGATTAACAGCGGCGCCGAACCACCACAGCGCTACCAGCACGGCGATACCGATGACCACGAAGATCCACGAGGTAGCCAGTGGGCGACGCGCCCAAGAACGCTTTGCATCGAAGGAGATAAAGCCCGGGCCGGTAAACTGCAGTGCCACCGCAATAACGAACAGCACCAGCGACAACCAGACGGAATCCGGCCAGTTGAAGATATCCAGGCCAGCGCCGGAGGCAGCCAGCTCGTGCAGTGCCATAAAGCCGGTAACAACGAGGCCAATCATTGCCGCAAAAGGAGTCACTAAGCCGAGCAGCAAGAAGGCGCCAGCGATAAGCTGCATCGTCGGAACCGCGATAGCCAGCGGGGATGCGAAAGCATAATCAGCAAAGTCCGTTTCTAAGCCAGAAAGCCCCTCGCTGCCACCGAGCTTGAAGAAGGTGGTTGCACCGGCGATAAGCAAGTAAGCGCTCAGCGCGATACGCACGAAAAGCAGACCAAAGTCAATGGTTCCGCGGCGACCATACTCGCGGTAGCCATCACGGCGTACCTGCTCATCTTCCTTGGTCTCAGCCGGAACTTCATCCTCTACTTCTTCATCCTCATCGAGGTCAGCCGCGCTAGCCGGCATCGCAGTGGTAGCAAAGTCCTCATCATCGTAGGCAGGCTCCGGCACCTCTTCCGCCTTCTCCACCTTCTCCGTCTTTGGCTCCTCCGCACGCGGCGTCTCAAACTGCCGGGTTTCAGTAGCCTCTTCCTCCTCAAGGGCCGCCTCTGGCACAGTCTGCGCGTTCGGCTTAATCTCCTGCGGCTCAGCGCGGCCGGCACGCTTAAACAAGCGGGACCGGGTGGGCTTTTCTTCAGCCTTCGCGTCGGCGTTATAGGTCGGGATATCGAGATCGTCGTCGAAGCTCGTTGCTTTATCGGGTACGTTCTTATCGCTCATACTTCAAACCTAGGGCAGCACCCAGCGCAAATGTTGCACATCACACGGCGCGGCGCGGGCTAGCCATAGATTTTTATCGACGCCTTGGCCACTTCCATTTAAAGGATGTACCATCGAGAAATAAACTTTGTTGACACGTATACAAAACTGCGCAGACCACTGGAGGGCCACTCGAAATGAGCACCAATTCAAAAGCCGACTGGGCCGGCGACGCTAAAAATGCCTCACCCGACGGCGAATTTATCCGCGATACCAACTACATCGAAGACAGGATCTCCGGCCGGGTTAGCGAGGTTACAGCCCAAGATAACGGCACCTTCCACTGGCCACTAGAGTCCGGACGATACCGCCTGATTGCCGCCCGCGCCTGCCCATGGGCACACCGCGCCGTCATTACCCGCCGCCTCATGGGGCTCGAGGACGCCATCTCCTTGGGCCTGGCCGACCCCACCCATGACATCCGCTCCTGGACCTTCGACCTTGATCCGGGCGAAGTAGACCCGGTCCTCGGCATCGCGCGCCTTCAGGAGGCATACTTCAACCGCTACCCCGACTACTTACGTGGAATCACGGTCCCTGCGCTCGTCGAAGAGTCAACGAAGCGCGTGGTCACCAATGATTATTCTTCCATGGTGCGCGACTTCATCAAGGAGTGGACACCATTCCAGCGCGCCGGTGCGCCGAATCTTTACCCGGACGAGCACGCTGCCGAAATTGAAGAGCTAAACGACTATATCTTCCACAACATCAACAACGGCGTGTACCGTTGCGGCTTCGCCGGCTCCCAGGATGCCTACGAAAAGGCATACGCAGACCTCTGGGAGGCGCTCGATTGGGTTGAAAAGCGCTTGGGAACCCAGCGCTACATGGTCGGAGACCACATCACCGAGACCGATATCCGCCTTTTCGTCACGCTGATCCGATTTGATCCCGTCTACTACTCCCACTTCAAGTGCTCGCGGGCCAAGATGGCGGAAATGCCCAACATCCGCGGCTACCTGCAGGAGCTCTTCCAGCTTCCGGGATTCGGTGATACCACCGACTTCACTGAGATCAAGCAGCACTATTTCATGGTCCACACCGAAATCAACCCCACCAAGATTGTCCCGGTTGGCCCCAATATGGATTGGCTCGTGCAGCCACATGACCGCGAGCGCTTTGACGGTCAGCCTTTTGCTGCAGGCACCCAGCTTCCAGGACCACTCCCTGCTGGCGAAGAGATTAAGAATCCTGAGCCCTTCCAGCAGGCACTTGCCTCAAAACACTAGAGGCAGCAACCACTATCTCGGTGAGATGCTCGAGCATCTCTGACTCCAGGCGCCAGCGCTGCCAGTAGAGATCGATGTCCATCGGCTTATCATCCAAGACCTTAAGCTCCCCGGCGTCGATAAGCGGCCGCGCCTGCAGCTCACTGACCAGACCCCATCCCAGGCCGTAACGCACAGCGTCGAGATAGCCCTCGGAAGAAGGAATCTGTGAGACCCGCGCGCGGATGACATGCGAATCAATAAATCGCTCGCGCATCGCATCGTCCAAAATCTGATCGTTGGGGCCATATCCCACCAGCGGCATTGTCTCCCATGACTCAAACCCTTCAGCCAGGTTCGGGGCCGCCACCGCGAAATAGCGCAGCGAACCCAAGTAGGTCGACTCGCAGCCGGAGACCGGCGCATGCTCGCGGGTGATCGCACCCAGCACGTCGCCGCGATGCAGCATGGCCAGGCTGCGCGCTTCATCTTCAATGCGGATGCGCAGCGCCACCTCGCCGCGCTTGGCGACGTCGCGCACCACCTGCTTGAACCACGTGGCCAAGGAATCTGAATTGACCGCTACGGTAAGTGGCACGCGAGCCAGCCGGGCCTGCAGACGGGCATCCGTTTCCGCCTGCAGCAACGCCATGCGCCGGGCCGACTGCAGCAAAATCTCCCCCGCCTCGGTTGCCGTAACAGGCGTGGAGCGATGCAGAAGAATGCGGCCCGTCTTCTGCTCAAGCGCCTTGATGCGCTGACTAACCGCGGAAGGCGTGATTCCCAACACTGCGGCCGCAACTTCAAAGCTGCCCTCTTCTAAAATCACCAGCAAAGTTTCCAAATGCACCGGGTTCATGAAGCTATTCTAAATCAGCTTTAGAATCATTAACTAGACTTCAGAACACTGCTTAGGCACACTAAATCTCATGTCAATTCTGCTCGCAGGCTTCCTTCTCGGCCTATCTCTGATCATCGCCATTGGCCCCCAAAATGCGTACATCATCAAGATGGGTGTCAAACGCGATCACATTGGCGCCATCATCCTCGCCTGCTTGCTTAGCGACGTCATCCTGATCAATGCCGGCGTCGGCGGCATGGGCGTCCTCGTGGAGAAGTTCCCTACCGGCCTAGTCATCATGAAGTACCTAGGTGCGGCCTATCTGCTTTACTTTGGCTTTAGCTGCTTCCGCGATGCCTTCAAGAAGGAACAAGAGGCACTCGTCGTCGAAAGCACTCAGCCCACGGTGCAGCCACGGCCAGTCCACGGCTCTACTGCCGTCATAACCGCGCCCCGCCTTAAGTCACGCACCTGGCTAAAGCCCGTTATGGGAGCGATGGCACTGACCTGGCTCAACCCCCTGACATACGTTGACGTATTGGTCATGCTTGGCGGCATTGCACAGCAATATGGCCAGCAGCGCTGGCTTTTTGCCGCCGGCGCGCTGCTGGCCAGTGCCGTGTGGTTCCCCACCCTGGGCTATGGAGCATTCAAGCTTTCGCCTGTGCTTGCAAAGCCCATCACATGGCGTTATGTGAACTTCGCTATCGGTTGCGTGATGATGATTCTGACAACCAAGCTCCTGCTCCACTAATCACACCTTCACTAGTCGCATCTTCACTAGTCGCACTCAGGGGCGCCGAAGCCGCCCTGCCACAAAGTCGAGTGCTCAAAACCACACCAGAGCGCCGGGCTCTACTCTATTGTGACCTGTAGTACATTTTGACTTACAGGAAGGCGCACCCATGAGTACCCCCGCATCCTCATCACCTCCCGCCAGTGGGCATACAGACGTACCAAAGTGGAAGGTAATCGGACCTGGCCTCGTCGCCGCCGCTACCGGCGTTGGTTCTGGTGACCTGGTCGCCACGCTCATCGCCGGTCAGAAGTACGGCTTCGCGCTTCTCTGGGCCTGCATTGCGGGCACCATCATGAAGATCGTCTTGGTCGAGGGCGTCGGACGCTACACCCTGGCCACCGGCAACACCATGTTCCATGGTTGGTCAT
This sequence comes from Corynebacterium simulans, assembly GCF_001586215.1. Taxonomy (NCBI): domain Bacteria; kingdom Bacillati; phylum Actinomycetota; class Actinomycetes; order Mycobacteriales; family Corynebacteriaceae; genus Corynebacterium; species Corynebacterium simulans. The sequence goes on from NZ_CP014634.1 coordinate 238,016, forward strand.
CCCTCGGTAAATGGACCTCCTGGTACTTCGCCCCTTACATCATCATCTGGGGTTTTGTGTACGGTGCCGCTGCCATGAGCGCCACCGGCATGGCTCTCCACGCGCTCATCCCGCAAGTCCCACTCGTAGCTTGGGCCGTCATCTCCGGCCTCATCGGATTCGGATTAACCTGGGCCGGCCAATACCGAATGTTCGAGAAGATCATCGCCGTCTTGGTGGGCGTCATGTTCCTCACCGTAGTGGGAATCGCCAGCCTATCGCTAAGCAACATCGGAGAAATCCTCAAGGGCTTGGTTCCAACGCTGCCAGAGGGCTCATTCGTTTATGTGCTCTCTCTTGCCGGTGGCGTGGGTGGCACAATCACACTTGCCGCTTATGGCTACTGGCTGCATGAGAAAGGCTGGGACTCCCCTCCGTGGATGCGCGTCATGCGCCTTGACAACACCGTGGCTTACGTGGTCACCGGTATATTTGTTGCTGCAATGCTCATCATCGGCGGCGACTTGCTCTACTCGGCCAACATCGCTGTTTCCAAAGGCGATAAGGGACTACTTGATCTGGCTGACGTGCTCCGTGACCGCTATGGCAGCTTCATGGCACCGGTCTTCTTGATTGGATTCTGGGCCGCCGCGCTGTCTTCCGTTCTTGGCGTGTGGAACGGCGTTTCCATAATGTTTGCTGACTACGTTGGGCACATCAAGAAGCTGCCTCAGGAACACCCCGATACGCAGATGGGTGGCAAGTACTACCGCTGGTACGTCTTGTGGCTTACCTTCCCACCGATGCTGCTGCTCTTCCTGGACAAACCCACGGCACTCGTTATTTCCTATGGTGTCCTCGGCGCATTCTTCATGCCATTCCTCGGCCTCACCCTATTGATCTTGCTCAACACAAGGCACACGCCGCGCGAGTGGCGCAACGGTTGGTTCGTCAACACGTTGATGGCCATTATCTCGGCGGCGTTTGTGTATATCTGCGTCAACGAGCTCATCAAGATCTTCGTTGGCGGCTAGTTCAGCTATTTCGCGTCTTCTGCCTCTTCGGTAGCTTCTTCAACGGGTTCCTCCGGATCTCCGGAGGCACCCGTTTCTTCGAGCCAAGCCTTGATCTCTTCCTCCGTGCGATCTGTTTCTACAGCGTCGCGCTCGGTGTAGTAGGTCGCTTCGTTGCGGTTTTCTTCCCACTCGCCCTTATCGAAGTCGACCTCCTCGTCACCGTCTAGGCTCTCTGCGACTTCGGTCGCCAGATCCTCGTACAGTGCCTCGTCCTCCATGTTGGAGTCAACGATGTGCTGGCCGATTTCGTCATCGTAACGAGCAGCGTCGTATTCCTTGTCTGGGTGCAGCTTCAGGTGCATCAGGGCGCGGATGCGCTCGCGGCGCATGCCCTCATCCCTGATCTGACCAAGGGAACGCAGCCACGCAACGGCCAAGATGACCACCAGAATGAAGCCAATGTAGCCCAGAACCGGGTAAACGTACTGCATCAGAGTCTTAAAGCCGGCGAAAGAAACCGCAAAGCCTGCCAGGCAGCCCGCCAGGAAGATCGGACGGTAACGGTCCTCATGGCCAGCGGACAGACGCTTACCCAGCGCGTAGAACATGCCGATAGCGGTATTGAAGATCATCAGGTAGATGATAATTGCCATGATGACGCCCAGTACTGGGTGGATGGAGTCAACCAAGGTCAGCATCGGAATGTCAGAGTCACCGAGCATATCGGTGTTCATCAGCAGCGCAAAGCCTGCGATTCCCATCAGGACCGCATAGAGAATGCCGCCGACAACGCCGCCCCAGCCTGCTTCGCGCGGGCTGATGTTATCGCCACCGATAACCAGGGACATGGACACCGCGAGAATCAAAGCTAGGCCGTTGTAGTTGAGCGCTGAAACCAACCAGTTGGAGATCGGAGACTCGATCTCAGCAGAAGCTGCGATAGCGGCACCCGGATCAGCGGGCATGTTCATCAACGTGTAGATGCCGACTCCCAAAACCGCGATGATGATGGTTGGCGTGAGCATACCGATGACCTTCGAGACCTTGTTGACGTCGAGCATTCCCACACCCATGACCATGACGAGCATGAGCAGTGAGCCCACCCAAGCCTGCCAGCCGAACTGCTGCTCTAGGTTGGAACCTGCGCCTGCCAACATCACGAAGCCGACCGCAAACAAGGTTAAGATAACGGCCACATCGAGGCACTTGGAAACGATTGGGTGGGTGACCTCACGGAATACCTGGTTGTGCTCTGAGGCATGGAAGTAGCTACCCAACTGCAGGAAGACCGTGCCGGCCAGCGTCATTACGATGCCAGCAACGATGATTCCCCACACACCAGATAGGCCAAAGGACGTGAAGTACTGCACGACTTCCTGGCCGGTTGCAAAGCCGGCACCGACGAGCAGTCCCACGAAGGACAAAGAAATGGACAGAATATTTTTGGTAGACACGTGTGTCTGATTGCCTTACTAATTAGACGATTTAATAGACGATAGCCTCGATCAAGAATACGCAACCGTAGCCCGCAAATCACAAACGCCCGGGCGCCAATCCATTAAAACCTGAAAAATAGGCTCGATAGAAAAGCGCCCGGACCTGTGGAAACCCGAGAAGTATTTAGTTATTAAACGATTCGGTATCAATTACGAATCGGAACTTGACGTCACCTTCGACCACGCGATCGTAAGCTGCGTCAACCTCGTCTACATTCACCTTCTCGATGACTGCACCCAAACCATGCTCCGCACAGAAGTCGAGCATCTCCTGAGTCTCGCCGATGCCACCGATGTTGTTGCCCGTAAGGACCTTACCGCCGCCCACAATTCGGCTGAGCTTCAGCGACATTGCCTCCGGTGGCAGGCCAACCACGGACATAATGCCGCGTGGCTTCAGCAGCCCAAGGTATCCCTCAAGATCGTACTGCGCCGAAATCGTGGAGAGGATGAAGTCGAACTCACCACGGTGGTTGCTGAAGAAGTCCTCTTCCTCAGAGGTTGCGAGCGTGCGGTGTGCGCCAAGCTTCTTCGCTTCTTCTGCCTTGCGGGAAGTACGGGAGAGCACGGTGACATCTGCGCCCTTTGCAGCAGCAATCTGGACGCCCATGTGCCCCAAGCCGCCGAGACCGACGATAGCCACTTTGTCCCCCTCCTTGACGTTCCAGCGCGCCAGGGGCGAGTAGGTGGTGATGCCTGCACACAGCAGCGGTGCGGCAACGTCGAAGTCGAGCCCGTCTGGAATGCGCAGAACAAAGTTCTCGTTAACAACGACCTTTTGCGCGTAGCCGCCCTGGGTAATGGTGCCGTCGACGTCTTTAGAGTTATAGGTGCCAACGTAACCGTTCAGACAGTTCTGCTCCATGCCGGCCTGGCACTGCTCGCACTCGCCGCAGGAGTTGACGAGGCAGCCGACACCGACGCGGTCACCAACCTTGAACTGGGTGACCTTTTCGCCCACTGCGGATACGACGCCCGCAATCTCGTGACCGACGGTCAGCGGGAAGTGAGCCTCTCCCCACTCGTTACGAATGGTGTGAATGTCGGAGTGGCAGATACCCGCGGCCTTGATGTCAATAACTACATCATCCTCGCGCGGGTCGCGGCGCTCGATTTCCACGACCTTGAATGGTGCATCGGGAGAGGTCTTCTGAAGTGCTTTAGTCTAAATTGGCATGGGAACCACCCTACGCCTGTTTTCATTACCGGCGCCTAATGAAAATGGCTCCCAAAACTCAATTAACCCTGCAGCTTCTCCGCAATCAGCTTGTTAACCTGCGCTGGGTCTGCCTTGCCGCGGGTGGCCTTCATGACGGCACCCACGATGGCGCCGGTGACCTTCGTGTTGCCAGCCTTGTACTTCTCCACGATGTCCGGGTTAGCGGCAAGAGCCTCGTCAACAGCGGCTTCAATCGCGCCGTCGTCACGCACAACCTCGAGCCCGCGCTTAGCGACGACCTCGTCAACGTCACCCTCGCCCGCCAACACGCCGTCGACAGCCTGTCGAGCCAACTTGTTGGTCAGCTTGCCCTCGTTGATCAATGCGATAACGCGCGCGACCTGCTCCGGGGTGATATCGAGAGCGCTAAGCTCCACGCCAGCCTCGTTTGCCTTACCCGCCAGGTAAGAAACCCACCAGGAACGTGCCTCATCCGGCTTCGCGCCAGCTTCAGAGGAAGCGACGATGAGATCAAGCGCGCCAGCATTGACGAGGTCACGCATTTCTTCATCCTTCAAGCCCCACTCTTCCTGGATGCGAGCGCGGCGAATCCACGGCATCTCCGGCAAGGTCTTGCGGATTTCCTCAACCCAGTCGCGGGAAACGATAACCGGCGGCAGATCCGGGTCGTTGAAGTAACGGTAATCCTCAGCGGTCTCCTTTGGACGTCCCTTGGAGGTGGAACCATCCGCCTCCTGGTAATGGCGGGTCTCCTGGACGATCTCGCCACCATCGGTGATGACCTGAGCCTGGCGCTGCATCTCGAAGCGCACTGCCTGTTCGACGGACTTCAGGGAGTTGATGTTCTTGGTCTCGGTACGGGTGCCGAACTCCTCCTGGCCCACCGGGCGCAGCGAAAGGTTGGAGTCCACGCGCATAGAGCCCTGGTCCATGCGGGCATCGGAAACGCCAAGAGCCGCAACCAGCTCGCGCAAAGCGGAAACATAAGCCTTGGCTACCTCAGGAGCGCGCTCGCCAGCGCCGATGATCGGCTTGGTGACGATCTCGATGAGCGGGATGCCGGCGCGGTTACAGTCCACCAGGGAGCTCGTCGCACCATGGATACGGCCGGTAGCGCCACCGATGTGGGTCAGCTTGCCGGTGTCTTCCTCCATGTGTGCTCGCTCGATCTCAACGCGCCACTCGGTGCCATCCTCCAGAACGACATCCAGGTAACCGTCGTACGCGATCGGCTCGTCGTACTGAGAGATCTGGTAGTTCTTCGGCTGGTCCGGGTAGAAGTAGTTCTTGCGCGCGAACCGAGAAGACTCAGCGATCTTGCAGTTGAGCGCAAGACCAATCTTGATTGCACCCTCGACGCCGGCAGAGTTGACTACCGGCAGTGCGCCTGGCAGGCCCAAGGACACTGGGTCGACGTTCGAGTTCGGCGCTGCGTTGAAGTTCGTCGGCGATGTGGAAAACATCTTGGTTTGGGTATTGAGCTCGACGTGAACTTCCATACCCATTACTGGTTCGAACTTCTCCAGGACCTCGTCGTAGTCCATCAGATCATAAATCGCAGCAGTCATGGGTGCCATCTTAGTATGAAGCCACGAACGCGCATGCATTCCCCTAGGATGGTCGATACGGTTGGGCGGCGCGCGCCCGAAACCACTGCACAACTAAAACGAAACTACAGCGAAAGCAAGCCGCAAACAGCTAAGGAGCCCTCAATGACCACCGCTTCCCCACAAGGAACCCCACACGCTGTTGACTATGGCCTCGTCACGTCTCTGGCCACCTCCCTCGTGTTCTTCGACAGCGCGCCCGACACCGAAGCGATGAAGTCCATGATTACACAAGCCTTCGGCGAGAACCTCGGACCGCTGGAGCAATCGGAGAAATCCTTGGTCGTAGAAATCAACGACGAGTATGCCCTCGCGTTTACTCCGGCCGCAGCAACTCGAGCAGACCTTGAAGGTGATCCATCCTTCCATCAGCACCCAATTCTGTCCGGCGATCCTGCAGGCTGGGAGGACATCGCGTGCATGGTCCTTATCAACGTCTTCCCCTCTAACGAGCGCCTCGAACTCATCAAAAACACCCGCGAGGCCCGCCTGCACCAGCTGGTCACGTTAGGCCTTGCGACGTCGGCAATTGCCCAGACTCCCGGCGCAATTGCGGTCCTTAACTCCGTGGGCCGCGTGGCCGAGAGCACGGAAAACTACGTTGAAGCTGTGGCCGATAAGCTGCCCGCACACTACCTCGCGTCCACTTGGGTGGCACAGGACGACAACGGCCTTCAGGCCTACACTTTGGGCATGCCCATGCTCGGCCACCCAGAACTCCAGATCCGCGACTTCCAGGGCAGCCCCGACGAGCTGTACTCCATGCTTGCCAACATTGCTGACTACGCCCAACAAGGCGCGACCTTAAAGGATGGCGACACCATGGCCTTCGCGGAGGGCGAACCCCCGATTCGCATCACTGCGGAGCCGTGGATTGTCGACGCCGACGTGCCCGCCCTTCGCATTCACTTCTAGGCAAAACGAAAAATGTCACCTCACAGGCGAGGTGACATTTTTATTTGCGTCCTATCTAGCCAAACAACGCTTGGGCGTTGGCATAACGCTTTGGCGGAACCGTCTTGAGCTTGCCCACGGCTTCTTCCAGCGGAACCAGGTCGATGCTCTCGCCGTGCAGCGCCACGCACATGCCCGACTTGCCATCGTGAGCAGCACGAGCTGCGTGCACGCCGTAACGGGTAGCCAGAACGCGGTCGTAGGCAGTCGGCGTACCGCCACGCTGGATGTGACCAAGAACGGTGGTACGGACGTCGTAGCCCGTACGCTTCTTGATTTCATCGCCGATGACTTGGCCAATGCCGTTGAAGGTCTGGTGACCGAACTGATCCACTCCGCCCTCTTCAAAGTCCATGGTGCCTTCCTTCGGCAACGCACCCTCAGCCACACAGATGATTCCGTACTTCTCGCCCATCTGGAAACGGCGTTCCATCGCCTTGGTGATGTCGGCAATATCGAAAGGCACCTCGGGAATGACCGTATAGTGCGCGCCGCCGGCCATGCCCGCGTGCAGTGCAATCCAGCCCACGTGACGGCCCATGACCTCCACGATGAGGATGCGGTCATGCGACTCTGCGGTGGTGTGCAGACGGTCAATTGCATCGGTCGCGACGGAAACTGCCGTATCGAAACCGAAGGTGTAGTCGGTGGCGTTGACATCGTTGTCAATAGTCTTTGGTACACCAATGACCGGAATGCCATTGTCGGACAGCCACTTCGCTCCCTTTAGCGTGCCCTCGCCACCGATAGCAATGAGCGCGTCGACGCCAGCGTCTTCCATATTTGCCTTGATGGTATCCAAACCAGCCTTGAACTTATCTGGGTGCAGACGACCGGTACCCAGAATGGTTCCACCACGCAACAGGATGCGATCGATCTCGGCATCGTCATAAAGATCTCGCCGGCGATCTTCCATCAGGCCTACCCAACCATCTTCGTAGCCCACGACAGTGGAACCGAATTCGTTGGAAGCGGTGCGAACAACCGCGCGGATAACAGCATTCAGGCCGGGGCAATCGCCGCCGGAGGTAATTACAGCAAGGCGCATGAGTTCCAACTTACCCGCTCATAATTTCGCTCGCACCGTGCAGGGTGTCCCGAAAGCTTAAGGAAGCCAGCCCACCGACTACAAGCACCGCTAAGATGACGAACAGTGCTGCAGAAATACCCGCCGCCTGAAGTGCGGCCGAAACTGCCGCGACGCCGAGGACCGAGCCCACCTGGCGCGAGGTGTTGTACACGCCCGAAGCAGCCCCCATTAGATCCGGCGGTACGTCGCGCATAGTGGTCGCCGCATTCGAGCCCCAGATGAAGGATTGCCCGCAGCCCAGCACAGCAATCGGCGCACACATCCACCACGCGCCGAAATCTAGGTTAATCACCACAAGCGCCGCGCTAAACGACGCCGCCATAATCACGAAACCGGTAATCGCCAACCGCCGCGGGTCCAGGCGATCCGCCAAGATCCCCGCCACCGGTGAAATTAATAAAGACACCATTGCCATCGGCGCCACGATGACTCCTGCAGTTGCCGCCCCAACCCCCTTGTCTTGCTGCAGCCACAACATGATGGGCAGCATCATCGACGCGGCCATAAAGCCCATAGCAGCGATTGCGAAGCTGCCCGCGGAGTAATTGCGGTCGTCGAAAAGCCGCAGCGGCACCAAAGCCTCGCTGCCAGCTCGAGATTGCAACCACACAAAAGCTCCCAGACCTGCAAGTCCTACGGCCAACAGTGCCCAAATCCAGCCATCCCAGCCAGTCTCAGGGCCTTGCTGAATGCCGAACACGAGGGCGCTCAAAGCAATAAAGGACACCGCCACCGAAACGCCGTCGACCTTGCGCGCTGTGGTCTTAAGCGCCGGAACCCACATGGCCGAAAGCACCACTGCCGCAACCACGAAAGGAACGTGCACCCAAAACACTGCCGGCCAGCCAAAGCCACCAACAAGGAATCCGCCCAGCAAAGGTCCCAAAAGTGAAGCAACCGAACCAATAACTCCCCATACGCCAAGCGCACGTCCCCGCCGCTCACGAGCAAAGACGCGATTAATGACAGCCATCGACTGCGGCATCTGCAACGAGGCGCCGACGCCCTGCAGCGCACGGGCAGCAATCAGAACCGAAATATTGGGCGCTAAAGCACAGGCCAGCGCACCCAAACCGAATACACTCACGCCCAGTTGGAACATTCGCTTTTGCCCGAAAATGTCTCCCAGACGGCCCGTGCACAGCAATGGAACGACCACGCCCAACAAATAAATAGCCGAGACCCACAGCACCTCGTTGATAGAGGCACCTAGCCCTTTCTGGATGCTAGGCAAAGCAACTGCGATCATTGACTGATCGAGCAATGACACGAAAAAGCCCAGCGACAAGGCGAACATCGCCCGCCACGCCTGCCGCTCTGGTGGCAATCCTTCAGCTTCAAAAGTGGGCACATTCATGATTGCGAAGTCTAGCGACAGCCACCGACACGGGCCTAAACTGGCCGTCATGGCAATGATCGATATCAAGAAACCTCAGCAAGTATCCACCGCCACCACCGTGACCTTTGGCCTCATCGGTGGCTGGCTCAGCGCCAAGGAGACCGGCATTCGCCCGTTGGGCGGCGTCATCCTCGGTGCAGCGGGAATCTGGGCCGGCCGCAGCTGGTTGGAAAAGACCAACCCAGCTACCACCGCTGCCCTGTCCGCACTCTATGTAGGCGCATTCGGCGCCTCGCACCCGCTGGCCAAGAAGATTGGCGCGTGGCCCGCCGTGCTGAGCGTAACGGCGGCCTCCGCGGGTGCTTCCTACGTCCTCTCAGACGCGAAGTAAAAGCTAGCTACTTACGGCCAGCTTCGTAGGCAGCGCCGACCTTGTACAGGCGGTCATCTGCGAAGGCCGGGGCCATGATCTGCAGGCCCGTCGGCAGGTTGGTATCAGATGCCATGCCGGCGGGCACGGACATGCCGCACACACCCGCGAGGTTCAATGGCAGCGTGCACAGGTCGAAGTTGTACATGGCCATCGGATCCTCAACCTTCTCGCCCAGCTTGAATGCGGTGGTCGGGGTGGTCGGGGAAACCAAGACATCGACCTTCTCGAAGGCCTTCTCAAAGTCCTGCGCAATCAGCGTACGCACGCGCTGTGCCTGCAGGTAGTATGCATCGTAGTAACCCACGGACAACGCATAGGTGCCCAGCATGATGCGGCGCTTGACCTCAGGACCAAAGCCCGCCGCACGGGACAAGGACATAACCTCTTCTGCAGAGTGCGATCCATCGTCGCCCTCGCGCAGGCCATAGCGCATGCCGTCGAAGCGCGCCAGGTTAGAAGAAACCTCACACGGCATAATCAGGTAGTAGGCGGCCAGCGCATCATCAAAGTGCGGGCAGTCCACCTCGACAATCTCCGCACCCTGTTCTTTAAGCTGCTCTACCGCTGCGTGGTAAGCCTCCATGACGCCCGGCTGCCAGCCGTCGCGCTCAAATTGCTTAATGAGGCCGACCTTGACGCCAGTAAGATCGCCCTTTGCTCCTTCGCGAGCAGCCTCCACGACCGGCGCGACCGGCTTATCCACGGAGGTTGCATCGAATGCGTCGTGGCCAGCGATAACCTCATGCAGCAGCGCAGTATCCAGAACCGTGCGGGCGGTGGGGCCAGCCTGATCCAGAGAAGAAGCAGCAGCGATGAGGCCATAACGAGAAACCGTGCCGTAGGTCGGCTTCACGCCGACGGTATTGGTCAGCGCTGCCGGCTGACGGATCGATCCGCCAGTATCGGTACCGATGCCCAACGGCGCCTGGCCTGCCGCAAGAGCCGCAGCAGTACCGCCACCGGAGCCACCCGGGGTGCGCTCGGTGTCGTACGGGTTATGGGCCGGGCCATACGCGGAGTTCTCATTGGAGGAACCCATTGCAAACTCGTCCAAGTTGGTCTTGCCCAGAATCGGGATGCCCGCCTCACGCAGCTTGGTGACCAAGGTTGCGTCATAAGGAGACATCCAGCCCTCCAGCATCTTGGAAGCTGCGGTAGTCGGGGCGTCGGTAGTAACCAGCAGGTCCTTCAGAGCCAGAGGAACGCCAGCCAGTGCGGAGGCCGGCTTTTCGCCTGCATCGAGCGCCTTATCGACGGCGTCGGCAGTAGCCAGCGCCTGCTCCGCACCGACGTAGAGGAATGCGTTGAGCTCGTCGTTGGTCTCCGCAATGCGATCCAAGAATGCCTGCGTCACCTCGCGGGAGGTCAGCTCACGGGAATGGATCTTATCCGCCAGCTCCGCAGCGGAAAGGCTTAAGATGCCCTCTTCAGGTGCAATGAAAGTCGACATTATTCTTCTCCTCCACCCAAAATCTGCGGTACTACGAAACGATCATCCTCAGCAGCCGGAGCCTGATCCAAGGCCTGCTCGGCGGTCAGGGTGCGCACGATGACGTCCTCACGCATCGGAGCGACCACGGAGTGCGGGTGGGACATCGGCTCGACGCCCTCGGCGTCGACCTTACCCACGGCAGACACGGAATCGACAATCTTGTCGATCTGCGTCGCAAACTGCTCCAGCTCTTCGTCGCTTAGCGCGAGGCGCGACAGCTTAGCCAGGTGCGCGACCTCTTCACGCGAAATCTCAGACACGCGTTCTCCATCCTTTAATACACAGACGTGATTGGTTACATGCTTGTAGCTATCGCACCATGGTACTGCACGAACAGGTTCCGACACAGCACCGGTCCCCGATCACCTACGCGCGAATTTAATTCCGGTTTTCCAGAAAATTTCTATTGAACACTGTGGAATTGGGCTTGTACGATAGTGAAAACTATTCTTACGACCGAAAGTTAAAAATGTCCTTCCTCGTCCGTGTCCTCCTTCCCGATACCCCCGGTAGCTTAGGCAAGTTAGCGGACGCTTTAGGCAACGTCAACGCCAATATCGAATCCGTCGACATCGTGGAAAACTTCCCCGATGGTTCAGTCATGGATGACATCGTGATTGAGCTACCCAAGGGCGCAATGGCCGATGAAATCATCACCGCCGCCCAAGGCGTCGACGGCGTCGATATCGATTCGATCCGCCCCTTCAGCGGCCGCGTCGATCGCCGCGGCCAGATTAGCTTGCTTGCCGACGTCGCTTCCAAGAAGAACGTCACCGCCGCTATGCAGGAAGTATGCGCCGCAATCCCGAAGGCACTTACCTCTAACTGGGCCATCGTAATCAACAACAATGCCCCCATCAGCCGCGTGGTTGGCTCCGATGCCGCTCCCGCCGACGACGGCACCATCCCCGAAAGCATTGACGTCGACACCGCCCGAATCTTGAACCCAGACCGCGAGGAGTGGATCCCCGAGTCTTGGTCACTTCTCGATTCTGCGCTGGCCGCAGCACCACTGGTTGGCACCAACTACGTCATCGTCATGGGCCGCGTCGGCGGGCCGGATTACCTAGCCTCCGAGGTAGACCACTTGGGCAATCTCGGCACGATTTTGGGTGCTTTCCTTAGGAAGTAGCCAACAGCTCCTTAAAGCCCTCCTCATCCAAGATGGTCAGGCCCAGATCGCGCGCCTTCGTTTCCTTCGAGCCGGCATTCTCACCAACCACGACGTAGTCGGTCTTCTTAGACACCGAGCCAGAAGCCTTTCCTCCCCTTGCGATAATGGCCTCCTTCGCCGAGTCGCGGGAGAAGTCCTCCAGGGTGCCGGTCACGACGATGGTAAGCCCCTCGAGCGTCTGCTCTAGTTTTTCGGTGACCGTATCTTCCATAGTCACGCCAGCATTCGCCCACTTTTCCACGATGTTGCGGTGCCAGTCGATTTCGAACCAGGCCTTAAACGACGCCGCGATAATCCCGCCTACGCCGTCGGTATCCGCGAGCTCGCTTTCCGACGCCGCGCGCAGCGCCTCCATCGAACCGAAACGCGTCGCCAATGCACGCGCGGCAATCGGGCCAACGTGGCGGATCGAAAGGCTAACAAGCACTCGCCAAAAGTCAGTCTGCCGCGCGCTTTCCAAGTTCTTCAACAGCTTCTTGCCTTGCGCGTTGAGCTTGCCCGCTTTGGTCGTATAGGCAGAAGACTGCAGCAGCTTTTCCTCATCCAAATCGAAGAGTTCCGCCTCGTCGACCAGCACTCCCGACTCGATGAGGTCAATGGCGGCCTTCTCACCCAAGGCCTCAATGTCCATACCTTTGCGAGAAGCCAAATACTCCAGGCGGGCGGAAAGCTGTGCCGGGCAGCTGCGCGTATTGGGACAACGCCAGTCTTGGTCGCCGTCTTTTTGCGGTGCCAACCTCGTGCCACAGGATGGGCAGTTTTCCGGGAACACCCACTCATGCACGCTATCGTCGCGCAGTTCGAGAACGGGCCCCAGCACCTCAGGAATGATTTCACCGGCCTTGCGGATAACGATGGTATCGCCAATCATCACGCCTTTGTTCTTGACCTCGAACTGGTTGTGCAAGGTTGCCTTCGACACCGTCGAACCAGACACGAATACCGGTTCCATCACTGCAAACGGCGTAATCCTGCCGGTACGTCCCACACCGACCTCGATGTCCAGCAGCTTCGTGGTCACTTCCTCCGGCGGGTACTTGTACGCGATGGCCCAGCGCGGCGCACGCGACGTCGCGCCCAGCGCCCTTTGTGAAGCCAAGTCATCGACCTTGACCACGAGACCATCCATCTCGAAGTAAGCATCATGGCGATGCTCTGCCCAATACTTCACTTCCTTTTGCACGGCTGCAGCCGAGCTAACCTTCTTTGTATATGGCGAAACCGGCAGCCCCCAAGCCTCCAGCGCCTTGTACGCATCATGCTGGGAGGTCGGCTCAAAGCCCTCACGGGCACCGATGCCATGGCAGACCATGTGCAGGCGACGCTTCTTGACCTCGTTCGGGTCCTTCATGCGCAAGCCACCTGCCGCTGCATTGCGCGGATTGGCAAACGTCGGCTTGCCGTCTTCGCGGCGTGCCGCGTTAATCTCCGCAAACTCGTCAGGGCGCATGTACACCTCGCCGCGGATTTCCACTAGCTCTGGAACGGGATATTCATCGCTGTTGCTTAGCTCATGCGGAATATCTGGGATGACCCGCGCATTCGCCGTAATGTCTTCACCCACGCGGCCGTCGCCACGCGTTGCAGCCGTAATAAGCTTGCCGCCGCGGTAAACCAAATCAATGGAAAGTCCGTCGATCTTCAGCTCAGTCAGATAGGACTTCGCCGGAGTCCTATCCAGCCAATCCTGCATCTCTGCCTCATCGAAGACGTTATCCAAGCTGTAGAGGCGCTCTAGGTGCTCAATATCCGCACCCTCGGCTGGGGTCGCGCCGACCTGCTGGGTCGGAGAATCCGGAACTGCCAACTCCGGATGCTCTGCCTCTAGCTGCAGAAGCTTTTGGAAAAGCTTGTCGAAATCTGCATCTGGAATCGCGGGCTCACCGTTGTAATAAAGCTCCCGGTGCTTGCGCACTTCCTGCGCTAGTTCGGACCATTCGCGTTGAATATCTACTGGATTAGTCACAGTGAAACAGTCTAGCCAGACTCCATGTCTGGCCGAAGCGCTAGAGTGTTCCACATGAACTTCGACGCCAGCCGCATGCTCTCCTTTGACCTCGAAACCACCTCCGTAAACCCAAAAGAAGCACGAATCGTCACCTCTGCATTGGTCCGTATTGATGGCCGTGAAGTGGACAAACGCGAAATGCTCGCCGACCCAGGCGTAGAAATCCCTGAGGCCGCTGCAAAGGTCCACGGCATCACCACTGAGAAGGCCCGCGCCGAGGGCCAACCGCATGACGAAGTCCTCGAAGAGACCGTCCGCTCCATCAAGCAGGCGTGGGAAGATGGCCTCACCCTCATCGTCTACAACGCCGCCTACGATCTCTCCGTCCTGCGCGCGCTCACCGGTGATTTCACCGTCACCGGCCCTGTCTTCGATCCTTTCGTGGTTGATCGCGTCAAGGATAAGTGGCGCAAGGGCAAGCGCACGCTTGGCGACGTTTCTGCCCACTACGGCGTCACCCTCGAAAACGCGCACGAAGCGACTTCCGACGCCCTTGCCGCAGCCCGCATCGCGTGGATGCAGGTTCGCCAGCGTTACCCCGAGCTATCCCAAATGAGCACCGACGAGCTCATGGAGTACCAAGCAGTCGAATGGTACAAGGACCGTGAATCCTTCAAGAAGTACTTGGAAGGTCAGGGTAAAGATGCCAGCGACATCTCCACCGCTTGGCCAATGATTGGCTAAACATTGCAAGGTTTTTAAAATTATGGAATTCTAGAATTATGGATTCCAAAACTTCCGCACGCCAACTCGAAGCCCGCCTCACCGCCCTCGAGGCTCGTGTCGAGGCTCTCGAAGAGCAGAACTCGGCCGCTCCGCCCCCAGCACCCACCTCCGATTCCCGCTACTGGCTCGTCGAGGCCCTCGAAGAAGGGCCCGACATTCCCGACGGCTCCGTCATCTTTGGCGGCGACATCACCATCGGCAATCGCGAGTACAAATACCAATGGCAGCGCCCCACCCAATTCGTCACCGACGAGTCTTGGGAAGAAAACATCAAGCGTCTTACCGCCATCGCACATCCCACCCGCGCGGAGATCCTGCGTCGCCTCCTATGTGCGCCCGCCAGCGCCAACGACCTTGTACAGGAGGGCCTGGTTAGCTCCACAGGAACCGCATATCACCACCTCAACGAACTAAGCAGCGCCGGTTGGATCGCCAAATCCAAGTCCGGCACCTTCGAAATCCGGCCGACCCGCGTCATCCCCCTCATGATAATCATCACGGCGGCGGAGGCGCACTAATGAACTTTTCCATTGGCAAACTCGCAATCGGATTCCTGGTCACTGCTCTCGTGGCATCCGGCCTTGTCCTGGTAGGCCCTCACCGCATTGCCCTGGCAACCGAGGCCACTGGCTCAACCGACCTAGCCCAGAAGCTGCGTGACAATGCGCAGCGCGGACACCACAATCTGACGGCCTTTACACTGGCGAACGGCGAGACCTCCTTCGCAGGCCTTGGCGCCGATGAGCACACCGAAGTCGAAATCGGGTCGGTAACCAAGATGTTCACCGCGGAACTCATCCGCCAAGAGGTCTCTGAAGGCAACCTCAAATACGACGCTAGGGTTGGTCAGTTTCTTGATACCGGCGATTCTCCTATCAGCGATGTGCGCATCGAAGAGCTAATGGAGCACACATCTGGGCTACCAAGACTCGCTGTAACTAATCCCTTTACCGGAATCTCCACCATGCTCACAGGAGGCAACCCCTACGCGAAAGAAACTAAAGAGCAACTCATCGATGCCGCCACTTCCTCCGACCTCGCAGGTCGCGGCGAAGAGAATTATTCCAACCTCGGCTACGGACTTCTCGGGCTCATCTTGGAAGAGGCTTCCGGTAAGCCTTTCGAACAACTGCTGCAAGAGAAAATCTTTGCACCGATTGGAATGCAGGAGACTTACCTCATGACCCCAGGCAGCGTTCCTTCCGATGCCCCGCGTGGCTACACCAGTCGCGGACAAAAGGCTCAACCCTGGGAATTTCCAGCAAGTGGCGCCGCCGGCGGTATTCGGTCAACGCCCAAAGACATGAGCTTGTTCGCCAATTGGCTCATCGAACATGGCGACTTCCAGCATGGCTGGCAAGACAACGAGGCCCCAGTTCCCGCTGGTTACTGGCACAACGGAGGCACTTACGGATATTCGACAATGCTCATTATCGATCCACAAAGTTCAAAAGTAGCCTTCGTCTCAAATGACACTGAGAAGGGAACTGAAGAACTCGCTCGCACTATTTTTGGAGAGCTAGATTGATGTTTTCACTTGTAGTAATTATCGGTCTTCTGCTGAACATTGCGTGGCACCTCGTGAGAACTAAAACAGTATCCACAAACCGCATAGTCGACGTTTGCATAACCTGCATTGTCGTTGCTCTTCTTGGGCGAACCCTGCCTTGGAACTCCGATCTCAGCGTGTTCTGGTGGTACGCTTTGGTAGCCATGACGGCACTTTATGCTGGAAAAGTGGCCTTTCGTAGAAAGTCTCCCAAATCTCCGGCCGCCAAAAAGTCTCCCAAATCTCCTTGTTTGAGGTAGCCTTGCCGTCTATGAGCACCCGCAGTAATCCTTTCCGCCCCACCTTCGGAGTCCCGCCTCTTTATTGGGTGGGCCGTACTGCTGTGCTCGATGCATTCCGCAATGCTCTGCAGTCCCCAGCCGGCGCCTCCGCTCGCACGATGATCGTCAGCGGTGCACGCGGTATCGGAAAGACAGTTCTACTCAATGAACTGGAAGATTCTGCGAAAGCACAAGGCTGGATATGCATTCGGGCTTCTGGGCGCACCAACATGGTCGAGGAGCTCGTCGAGACCACCATTCCGCGGTTGATCGAGCAACTCGCGCCCCGCGACAAGCGGAAAATCAACCGCATCGGCATCGGCGGGGTCGGCTCAATCGGCCTGGAGCACAACACGGATGAGCCTTATAAGCCCACGCTAAATACCCGCCTCCGCGATCTCCTCGCCCAACTATCCGGGGTCGGAATTCTGCTCAGCATCGACGAAGTGCAAGACGCCTCAGTAGAAGACCTCACTTCTATCGCAGTGGCCTACCAGGATCTCCTGCGCGATGAGCTCGACATTTCCTTTGTCGCCGCCGGATTGCCGCAAGGCGTCAACCGCCTGCTCGATCTCCCCGGCGTTACTTTCCTGCGCCGCGCCCAAAGATTCGTTCTAGGTCCGCTTTCTGCAGGCAACGCCGCCGAAGCCTTTACTGCCACCGCAGCTGACTCGGGCCTTAATTTCTCAGAGGAGGCCATCAGCAAGGCCGTCGAGCTGTCGAAGGGCTACCCATACCTCGTGCAGCTGGTGGGTTCCTTGGCTTGGGAGCGCGCAAACGCACGCGACGAGACCAAGATTGCAGCTTCAGACGTAGACAGCATTGCCGACGAAGCCATTTCCATCCTGTGCACACAAGTGCACTTGCCTGCCGCGTCCTCGCTGCCTCCTGCTCAGCGCCAGTTCCTTGACTCGATGTCTAACGCTTCCGTTGATGGCATCGCCACGATTACGGAGATTGCAGAAAGCCAAGGCCGCACGGTCCGCTCGCTTTCGGCAACGCGCCAAAGGCTTATCGACGCCGACCTCATCGAGCCCGCCGCCCACGGCGAGCTGCAATTCGTCATCCCCTACATGGAGTGCTTCTTCAACTCCACCGACAAGCTCGGCAGGGTCGACTAGCTATAGATCACCGGCGTCGCGCACCAACATTCCCGCCGTCTCCACGACCGAGCGCAGCGTGCTTGCCGACGCCTCCCTTGGCACCACGTCTACCGCATCCACCAGCAGCTCACGTGGCATTCCCATGCGGTCAAAGTGCCGGGCCACAGCCACTGCTTCTGCCCGCGCATCGACGCCTGCAATTGCGAAACCGATTCGCTTGCCTTCGCTTAAGAACTCGCCAAGACCATCGATGTTCTTTGCCGTGTCGAGCCCAACGAAGTCAGTCACGAATGTTTCCGCGGCATCGGCGATTTCCCAGTGCGGCCCCGCAACTAGGTAATCCGCGCCCAGCTCCTTGAGCTTCTCCCGAGCAACTTCCGCTGGGATCGCGCGAATCTCGTCAAAGTCGGTGGTACCGGGGACCTTTCCAGTAAGGACGTCGCCAAGCAAAGGCTCGTCCACCTGCACCCGCACCTCACCGTGGAAGCGACGCACCAGCTTCTTCACGTGCTCCCCGATGCCCATCTGCAGGGCTTCATGCAGATCGCGGGTAGCACCGGCGTCGGAAAGCACGCGGTGTCCATTCGCAAGCTCTACCGCCGCTGCTAAGCTCCACGGCCCCAAAACCTGCATCTTTAAAACGGGAACAGACTCGCCCCATACCTCTTGGATGGCGTCCAAATCACGCTCCCACAGATCCCATGTGCGTCGCATCATAAGCTGAGGGCGCTGGGTCATCTGCCACGCGCGTGGGCCGCGGTCAACGTTGACCGCTTCTAAAAGCGCGGCCGTAGAACCCACGGCATCCGCACCAAGCCCACGCTCCGGAAGCTGCGGAATCGCCGGCAGATGTCCAGACTCGCCCATCACGATGTCGGCGGCCTCCGTCATGGACACCCCACGCATCGGACCCAGCGAGAATCCCGTCACTATGCTGTCCCACAGATGGTGCCGGAACCGAGGACGATATCCCCCAATTCATCGGGACTTGGCAGGTACAGCACTGCGGCCTGGCCGCGTGCCACACCGGAGAGCGGTTCTTTTAGCTCCAGCGTCATCTTGTCGCCCTCGCGGTCCACAAACGCCTTGCAAGGCACAACCGACCCGTGCGCGCGAACCTGGACCTCACATTCCAGCTCGCCGTCCATGGCCGGGTGCAGATACTTCAAGCGATCTGCCTGAATCCTCGTCACCGCCAAGTCCTCGCGCGAACCCACGGTCACGGTGCCGCTCGCTGCATCGATGTCGGTGACATAGCGCGGGCGTCCGTCTGCCGTCGGTTCCTTGATGTCAAGGCCCTTGCGCTGACCGATGGTGTAGTTCCATGCACCGTCATGTTGCTTGAGCTCCTGGCCCTCCTGGTCCACGATCATGCCTGGACGCAAACCAATTCGCGAGCCCAAAAATGCCTGCGTATTGCCATCCGGAATAAAGCAAATGTCATAGGAGTCAGGCTTTTTGGCCGTGGAAAAGCCATGACGGGCCGCTTCCTCGCGAATCTGCGGCTTTGGGGTATCGCCGATCGGGAAATAACAATGCTCTAGTTCCTCCGCGGAAATAACGCCCAAAACATAAGACTGATCCTTGTTTTCATCCTTGGAACGGCGCATGTAGCCGGCGTCGTCGAGCGTGGCGTAATGGCCCGTCGCTACCGCATCGAAGCCCAACGCCATACCTTTTTGGAGTAGCGCGCGAAACTTGATCTTCTCGTTGCAGCGCAGGCACGGATTCGGCGTCTCGCCGCGGGCATAAGAATCCACGAAGTCCCCGATGACCTCTTCCTTAAACTGCTCGGAAAAATCCCAAACGTAGAAAGGAATGCCCAGCTTGTCACAGATGCGACGTGCGTCTGCAGAGTCCTCCAAGGAACAGCAACCCCTGGCCTTTTCGCGGGTTTGTTGTGCGTCTTTGTGCAGTGCCAAATGCACTCCCACCACATCGTGGCCTGCTTCCACGGCGCGGGCCGCGGCCACAGAGGAATCGACTCCGCCTGACATCGCTACGAGAACTCGCACTTAAACTCCTTTTCTTCGGCGGCCAAGCTTACTCTTCCAACCCATTAAGCTTAAATGCATGCGCAAAAAGGACGATCTCGTTGGCACCTACGAAATTTCTACCGGCACCGCGGAGGTGGTGGCGGACGAGTACCACGATAACGGATACACACTCATGGTCAATGGAGTACCTTCAAGCCACATCGTGTTGGGCGCACCGGAAGTCCTCGAGTTTGAGTACATGCGCTGGATCGCCACCGCAGTCGAAACGCTTCTGCCAGTGGCACCCGATACCCTCCGCATGACACATCTGGGTGGTGCAGGCTGCTCGCTCCCTCGCTATTTCGCCAGCATTTGGCCCAAGTCCCGCCATACCGTAGTGGAACTCGATGCCAAGCTCGGCGAATTAGTACGCACGCTTTTCGACGTCCCCCGTTCCCCCACCGTCAAAATCCGCGCCGGCGAAGCTCGCGCGGTCACCGATGGCTTCGCACCCGCTAGCCGCGACGTAATTATTCGCGATGTCTTCGCTGGCGACAAGACCCCGCATCCGCTTACTACCCGCGAGTTCTTTCAATCGGTCCGCCACGCCTTGGCGCCTGGAGGACTCTACGTTGCCAATTGCGGAGATCACCGAGATCTCAAAATCGCAAAGTCGGAATTGGCCGGGATGAAGGAGGTATTCGAGCACGTGGCCGTAATCGCGGATCCCCCGATGCTCAAGGGACGGCGTTACGGCAACATCGTTCTTCTCGCCTCAGATCGCGAAATGCCAGCTGCCGGCTCCGTGGAAGCCGCACAACTGGCAAAGTCACTGTTATCTGGCGCGGTCCCTGCCCACTATAAGGACGAGGCGTGGACCATTAACTTCATGCAAGGCGCTACTGCGCGAGCTGATTAACGGCGTCCTGCGCTTGCTCGACTTGGTTCGGGTTGGCGCCGTTCGCGGTGGCAACGTGGCCGGCGTTGTCTAGAAGGATTGCAAGGTCACCGACGGTGAAGTCACCGGAGGCCATGCCAACCAGGTCCTCAATCGGCAAGGAACCATTCTTGGTCAGCTGCTTCACGAAGTCCGTAAAGACGCTCGCAGAGTTGCCATCCAAGCCAGCCTGCTGTGCGGCGTCGATAAGCTGCGGGCTCGCAATGATGCCTGCTGCCAGTGCGAGGATCGCGCCGATCAGCGGTGCGCTGTTGGAGCTCAGGTCTGGCGCGTCGTCGCCAAGCACAAGCCCCTCAAGGATGCCACCGATGTCCAGGTAGTTGCCGTTGCTGAAGGAATCCAGCTGGCCCTCGCTACCATTGAAGACGTTCATATCGACCGGACCAGTGATGCCGTTAACGCGGCCAGAGCCGGAGCGCTGCCAGAAGGAAATCTTATTCCAGCCACCGACTGGATCCGGCGCCTCATCCTGGTAGGCCGCGAGCCATAGCGGCATGTCGGAGAACTCCGTGGTGTTCCCCATCTGCCCCATCCAGAAGTACTTATAGGTATAGATCATCGGGGTACGGCCGGTTAGCGTGCGCAGCTCCGTGGTGAAATCACGGATCCACTGTTCAAGCTGCGCCGAAGAAAGACCTTCATCAACCTCAATATCAAGCACGGGCGGCAGCGTTTGATTCGGAACCAGCGCAAGCTGTGCAGCGAAGTGTGCAGCCTGACGCGTGGCTGACGACGCCGGGCGTGCGTAGTGGTAAGCACCAACCTTCAGACCGCTCGCTGCGGCGGCGTTCGAGTCGGTGATGAAGTGGGGATTCGTCCAGTCGGAGCCCTCGGTCGCCTTAACGAAAGCAAAGGACTGGCCGTCGGACTTTACTTCGCCCCAGTTGATCGGAGCCCCGCCCGGGTGCTGATGGTTTGCAATATCGATACCCGTGGTCGCACCGGAGGTCCAGGCGCCGGCTGTCATCGTGCCTGCGACAGCAAGCGCCACAGAACCAACAACGGCGACGATAGCCTTGCGCATTCCCTTAGATGAAGTCATGCGCGCTACTGTACCGACGAAACAACACAATCCCCTTTAGTAACACGCGTATCTTTGCTTTTATTTTTGCCCAGTTTTCTCTTCCCTTATCATTCGTACATATTTTCGAGTTTCTGTTGATTGGGTTCGGTGGGCTGGATATAATGAGGGCATGAAGATTTCAAGGCAGTTTA
Organism: Corynebacterium simulans; assembly: GCF_001586215.1. Lineage (NCBI taxonomy): Bacteria > Bacillati > Actinomycetota > Actinomycetes > Mycobacteriales > Corynebacteriaceae > Corynebacterium > Corynebacterium simulans. Next base: position 259,592 of record NZ_CP014634.1, read on the forward strand.
TTCCAACGGGGGTATGGAAAATTGGAAGCATATTATCTTGTAAATGACCTTTCCAGCACATTAGCAACCTCAGCTCGCAACATCCGTAAGCTCGAGTTCAAACAATGGGAAAATAGCCTCCCTGATCTCGATTCAGACATCGAACTAGTTATCCATAGTTTGGCCACACATACCGGCCTTGGGAAAACCAAAACTAAAAACATCGCCTTCGCGCTCTATCGCCTACGCGAACTTCCACGCCTGCGTACGATGCAGCTCGATTCCTACTTCCTCGATATGACACGCCTGTGCACTATCGACTCCGCCCTTAACAAGCTAGGCGCACCCACTCCCGAGATTCTCCAACGCGTCGATGAAGCCCTTTGTGAGTTCTTCACACCCACCAGCCCAGCAGAAGTCTTGCCTTCTAGCCGTGCCATCCGCACCTTTATCCATGACCTCATCAAACTCCTCGCCCCAGAAATAGATCCTAAAAAGGGCGAGGAAGAAGCCAACAACTCTTACTCCACTTACCCTGTGCCCGGTGGAAAAGAAGCCATTAGCGCCGAATACGAACCAGTAACTGCCTATGAGCTCGACCAACGCATAAAGAACACCGCCGAGAAACTGGAGATAACTCCTGCAGAAGCGCTCGAAAAGCTCATCCGCGGAGAGGCTAACTCCGAGACCATCGTCATCCTGAATATGTACCGCGCCTCGGATATTCCCAATGCACCCGCTTTCATCCAGGGTGCCGGCTGGGTCTCCCCCGAGATCGCTGATTCCTTCGAGCCAAAGGTCGTACGTGACATGACCAAGGCCGCTACCGCGGAGAGCCCTAGCTACACCACACCTTCCACCATCGGCGCTTTCGTTGAAGGCCGCGATGGCACTTGTCGCATGCCACACTGTGACAGGCCCGCGCAGCACTGCCAGAAAGATCACCGGATCAACTTTGCCGAAGGCGGACCGACCGCAGGCTCGAATCTGGCTAGCCTCTGCCAGCACCATCACAACATCAAGACCGATGGCCGAGCCAACTACATCATGGACCCGCTCACCGGAGACATCGTCTGGCTCTTCGACGATGGGCACTGGGAGTATGACGAGCCGACCGGCCCGCTAGCTCCCAAGAAGCGCAACTGGGTACAAACTTTTGCCCAAGCCATGGAATCCCGGCGAAGGGAGGCGCACGCTAAGTGTTTGAATGACGAAGTGCCTTAAGCGCCTCGGTGGCCTTCAGATTCGGAAGGTAAGCATGGACCACCGCGAGGCCAATCGCTGGGAGGGATAACTCATCCTCATAACACAGGAACCACTTGTGCTCCTCCGGCTGGAACTTGCGCTTGCTTGCGGCTAAAGACCGAAAGCCGTAAAGCGGTTCCATCTGCTCGCCGAGTTTCATCAGCAGTGAATCTAAGGTCGAAGGATTTTCGGTCGTCCCTGCCAACGGAGCGCCCGAAAGCGAAATCCATTCACAGCCCTCACCCGCCGCGATAACGAGCGCCTCAGAAATCAACAGCTCCATAACCCCTTTGAAACCTCGCTCATTACGGCGCATCACATCGAGGGTGTAGCCCACCAACTGCCCATCACGCCGCACCGGCAGCCAGCTGGTCATGCCGTGCACCAGACCATCATCGTCTAGAGCCAAAAGGAGACGAGTACCTGAAACCTGCATCTCGTCGATACCTCCCAGAGTAAAGCCCATCTCCGGAAGGGCCTTCTCGCCGACCCATTCTTCGCTTAGCGTGACCAAAGCGGCGGCAACAGCAACATCGAGTTGATCCCACGTGGTCCACACGGTTCTCACGCCTTCTTTTGCTGCCTTATTTCGCGCGGTGCGGATATTCTGGAACTTCTTGCCCTTGAACTCCGTGTTTTCACAGCTCAACACCGCCTCGTCCGCGACCTGAAGCCGCTTCAATCCAGGATGAGAAACCGCGAAATCGCTTGCCACCGAATACCACGCAGGAGTTAGTCCCTGAGATTTGACGAACTCCTCGAACTCGCGAGAGATGTCATCGCCAACCGGTCCACCCAATGTCAAAGCAACGCCATTGGAAGCGCGATATGCCACGAAGGAATCGCCAGCGAAGAAATATCTGTTTCCCTCCCACAAGGTCATGAAGGATAGGTGGTCGCCAGTTCGGCGCTGCAGGATTTTCCGTGCCCGCGAGCGGTCCGATTCCCGTTGCGGGTCCGAGGGCGCGGAGAAGCACCGCCACAGCGCCCAAATGACGCACAGCCACCACACGTTGCCGACCCACGAATAGACAAACCAGCCAAATCCACTTGCCGGCACCAATTCATGGGGAGAGACGAGCGTTATTACTACAGGCAAGAAACGCAACGGCCACTCCGCCAACGCTGCGCTTAGCGACGCCCCGCCCACAAAGGCAGACTTCAACAACAAGGTAGAAAGCAACCAGGTGGCAGAACAAATAAGGAATACCCCGCCCAGCCAAGCCGCGTGCTTTTTAATAATCTGCGGCGCTTCACGAACTTGGAAGAGCCGGCGGGAGTACATGAGCACAGCGAGGCAGAACAACCAGGGCAACAGGGCTTCAAACAGGTTAAGCCCGTAGATGAAGAAACCGTCTTGGTCTAGGTCCCACAGCTGAACGAGCAGGAAGGCCAAGGAAGCAACTTGGATGAGGCACGAAAGTACCCACGCAGCATGGCGGCCACGCACGAGCCCGAAACACAATACAAGTTGGATAAGCAGCGGCATGAGGTTGGCAAGCAAGGGACCGACACCATGCATGCGTGCGACGTCAGCCGCGGATATACAGTCCCTGGACGTTTCGTCGAGAGTGCAGAGAACCTCAACCGCGACGTCGGAAAGCGCAGGCCCCCACATCAGCTCGGTGAGGAGGGAAAATGGGCCTTCGGCGATTGGATTGATAGCAACCAGCACCGGGCTAATGGCAACCGCGATGAGGATGAAAGCTACGAGCACGCGCCGCTCGCGCAACGAGGGCTTTGCGGTCTCCCGCGGATGACGCCACAGGCCTAAAAAAAGGCCGAATACCGCGGCGGTAAGTCCCAAGATGTCGGCCATCGAACCAGCATAAAAGACGTTCGTGAACGCAAGAACGAGGATGATAACCCGAAAACGGCGCTTCCACAGGCGCGGCATCTTCGCCGAGGCATACATCGCAGAGCCGAAAATCCAGCCTATTGGTGTAAAGAGGTAGCTGTTGAGGAGATCGTCGCCCCATCGGTTCAGGCCCGATACTTCGACGCCTCGCGCGATGAAAAAGGCAATCGGTAACGAAAGAAACTGAAGGAAAAGGCCAACGACGAGGTATTTCCTGCTGCCCAAGACTCGCTCGGCAGGGCCACCGAAAAGAATGGCGAAGAAGGTTACAACGACGGATCCGCCAATTGTGACGGTGGTCAAACCGGTTGCCTCAACCCAATCATTGTCCACGAAGTGGAGAACCCACATGACCACAATCAGGAGCAAAGTTACGGGAAATTGCTTAAGTATGAACATCGTTGTCCTCGATTCCATGGAATGGGTCATGGATGGCTGTAAGTCCCCCGCGGCGCGCAGCAAAAGCGAAGGATTGACGCAGTGCTGGGCGCCACACCCCGAAGGAGTGGCCACCGCTTAGAGCACCGACATAAGTCTTTCCGCCTGCCCCGCGAACGAGCTCAGCAAGTTGGTTTTGAGCAGCAATCGCGGGCTTGTCCTTGTCGCCTGCAAAGAAGACGACACTGAGCCCGGGATAGCGATTTTTCTTCAGCAAGAAGGCCGGATTTTGCGCCTGGAAGGCTTGCTCATCTCCGCCAAAGAACTTCTGGACGGTATCGGCATGCTTGCCGATGGTCGGCTCCGCCTCACCGGAGAAGTCCAAATACGTTCCGAAGGCCTCGGGATGGTTGGTGGCAACCTGCAAAGTACAGGTACCTCCGTAGGAAAGGCCGCCGAGAGTCCAATGCGACTGGTCTTCGTCAACGCGCAATTGCTTTTTGATCTGGGCTGGAACGTCTTTGGTCAGATAGGTCATTACCTTGGCGGATTGAGAGTCCGCGCAAACAGGGTTAGCGGTTTCAGAACCGGTGGCGTCAACTGCTACGACGATGGGCGATACTCCCCCGTTTGCCTTCTGAAATTCATCGGCGGTCTGTGCGGCTTCGCCAGTTCCAAACCACTGGGTTGGGCCACCGGGATTGCCATGGAGCAAAACGAGCACCGGCAGGCGCTTTCCGCTCCAATAGGCTGGCGGCAAATAGGCGGTAGCTTCGCGGGCTTTGAATCCTTGGCTTGGTAAGTCGAGATGAACCAGACCGGCGGAACTGCCCGCATGCGAGGCTAGTTCGGAGGCGGGAATAGTTTGGGCCACCGGTCGCGGATCGAGGGAACCGACCGTGGAATAGGTCTGGTACTCGAGGTTGACTAGCCCGACGACCGCAACGAGTGATGCGATGCCCGCGAGCGTCGTGGAAAGTTTCGGCTTACGCAGCAGTGCGGCGAGGCAGATACCAGAGGCGACGAAGACATGAGCAGGGATATCCCAATGCTGGAGGAAATACCAGGCACCAACCGATATAAACAAAGCCAAAACAACAGGCACAATCTTGCGCGCCCATGCAACAACTATCGCGGAAAGAACCACGATGACCGCATATATCGCCCCATTTACGGGTTCGGCCAGCGGCAGGCCAAGGAGGAAATTCACTCCTAAATCATAGGCCTGCGCTGGCCAAATAGGCTGTTAAGTACCTGGGAGGTCGGTACTTATACGCTGCGGGCGCGCTTGACGACGTCGGGAAGCTGCGCCAGGACGTACTCGACGTCGGCAGGCGTTGTGTTCCTACCAAGGGTAAAACGCAGCGAACCGATTCCATCAGAGTCGGACACATTCATCGCCTCAAGGACGTGCGACATGCGGTTGACGCCCGAGTGGCAGGCGCTGCCGGTCGAGGCCTCGATGCCCAAGGAATCGAGCAACATGATGAGGCTGTCGCCATCGGTGCCGGGGAAGGACACATGCAGGTGCGAAGCCAACATAGGTTCCTCGCAATTGAGGATGACGTTGTCGATGCTGGAGAGAATGCCGGCACGCAGCTGGTTACGAAGAGCACCGACGCGCTTGGTCTCGGAATCGATCTCAGAGACAGACTCCTCGAGCGCAGCCGCAAGAGCAGAAGCACTGGCGACGTCCACGGTGCCGGGGCGGATGCCCCTTTCTTGGCCGCCTCCGAAAGCGATGGGCTGCGGGGCTGGGCTGCGTTTTGCAAGCAGCAAGCCGATGCCACGTGGGCCGCCGAACTTGTGGGCGCTCGCCGCGAGCGTGGTAGCACCGAGCTCGTGGAAGTCGATGGGCAGCTTGCCTGTGACCTGAACTGCATCGATGTGAACTGGGGTGCCAACTAAGTTTGCGCGGCGCACAATCTCGGCAACTGGCTGGATGGCACCGGTCTCGTTGTTTGCCCACATGCAGGTGGCAACGTCGGCAGGCGTATCTAGTGCGGAGAAGTCGCTGACGTGGGAATAACGATCGACGGGCAGAAGATCGACCTGTGCATCCGGCAGCTGGGCAACGCTATCGCGAACGGCTGGGTGCTCGATAGGAGTCGAAACCACGCGGTTGGTGGTGCCCAGACGGTACAGGCCTTGGATGGCGATGTTGTCGGCTTCGGTGCCGGAGGAAGTGAAGATGACCTCGATCGGCTCACAGCCAAGAATATCCGCGACTTTCTCGCGGGCGTCGTCAAGCACGGAGCGAGCCTTTCGGCCCGAGGCATACTGCGCGCCGGAGTTTACCGCGCCAGAGGCGGCAACCCACGCATCGATGGCCACCTGGCGCATCGGCTGAGTAGCCGCATAGTCAAAGTAGTGCGACATTACTTGCGGGACTCCAGCTCAGCGACCAAAGCCGGGGAAATCTCGTGGACGTCACCAACGACGCCGAGGTCAGCGATCTGGAAGAAAGGCTCGTCCTGATCCTGGTTAACCACAACGATGGTGCCGGAGGTCTGCATGCCGGAGGTGTGCTGGATAGCACCGGAGATGCCAAGCGCGATGTACAAATCCGGGGAAACCGTGACGCCGGTCTGGCCCACCTGGTGTGCTGGGTCGTAGAAGCCCTGATCGACTGCATCGCGGGTGGCACCGACGGCACCGCCGAGGGCGTCGGCAAGCGGCTCCACGATGGTGGAGAAGTTGTCGTCGACGCCGCGGCCACCAGAGACAACTACCTTCGCGGCAGTCAGCTCCGGACGAGCAGACTTCTCATGCGGGGTAAAGGAGGTGACGGTGACGTCCTTGGCAGTTGCGGCCGGCAGGGGCATCGGCGCCGGAGCGGCGGCTACCGGCTGCGGATCCGCGGCGATTGCGCCTGGGCGCAGGGTGTAGATCGGGCTCGCGCCAGATGCTGTCGCAGTAGTCTCGTAGGAACCGCCGAAGATGGTCAGGTGCGCGGAGCCGTCGGCGTTAATCTCGTCGACGTTGACGAGGGCGCCGGAAGCCAGACGCGCGGAAAGGCGGCCGGCAATCTCGTTGTTGGTCGGGGTCGCAGCTAGCACGATTGGGGCTGGGTTCGCGGCGGCGAGGGCGTGCAGGGCATCGACCTCGGGCAGGATGATGCGGTGCTCGTAGTCCTCAGCGCTTGCCTGCACGATCTGTGCGGCGCCAAGGGCGGCCAGCTCGGAATCGAAGGCATCTGCTTGCTTGCCGACGACGACTGCGGAAACGGTACCCAGCGCACGCGCTGCGGTAATCAGCTCACCGGTAACAGGGCTAAGGGCGTTATCTTCGTGCTCTACAAGTACGTATACGTGAGACATTTTCGGCTCCTAGATAAGGTTCTTCGCGGCGAGGAAGTCGGCAATCTGCTTTGCGGCTTCCTGCGGATTCGGCTCGGTGATGACCTCACCCGCGGTGCGGGCAGGACGCTGGGCGGCGGCTGTCACCGTGGTGGTTGGTGCCACGGCATCGATGCCAAGGGAGGCCACGTCGAGGGTGGTGATCTCGGCCTTCTTGGCCGCCATGAGTCCCTTGAAGTTCGGGAAGCGCGGCTTATCGGCCTTATCGGTGAAGGTCGCGATGGCTGGCAGGGCTGCCTCCAGCTCCCAGTGGCCGTGAGCGTCCTCGCGCACACCGCGCAGGACGCCGCCCTCGAGGCTCAGGGACTTCAGCTCGGTCATCGCCGGGAGCTGACGGTACTCAGCGAGCAGGCCAGCCAGCAGGCCGGTGGAAGCATCAGAGGAGTAGTTGCCCAGGGTGATGATCTGGACGTCCTCGATAGTGTTGATGGCCGCGTTGAGTGTCCAGGCGGTGGAGAGTGCATCGGCGCCGGAAAGGGCGTCGTCAAGCACGTGTACTGCGTCGTCTGCGCCCATCGCAAGGGCCTTGCGCAAAGCTTCGTCAGCGCCGGCGGGGCCCATGGTCACTGCGACGACGCGGAAGTCTGGGTTTGCTTCCTTGATGCGCAGGGCCTGCTCGACGGAATACTCGTTGACCTCGTCGATGACGTTGTCGACGCTCGTGCGGTCGAGGGTGTGGTCTTCCTCGAGGGACTTGGTGGACCAGGTATCCGGTACGTGTTTGACCAGAGCCACGATTGCGGGCATTGGACACTTCCCTTTCCGATAGATTTATGTTGCGTAATTATCCTCGGACGATACTACTCGTGGTCCGCACAGCAACGCGATTCCCTTAGTTCCGATGCGTGTCATGATGACGGCCATGGAACGGCTTCCTTTGAGCTTAAGCTTCTTCCGCAACTGATCGGGGTCGACGTCTAGACCGCGGACCAGTATCTCGAGGGAGCCAGCATCGTGTGACTGCAGTGCGGCTTTGAGTTTCTTGACTGGCACCGCCTCGATGAATTCAAATCCGGACGTGCCTGCCGGGATGCGTTGCCCTGTCAGGTAAGCGATGCGCGGGTCCAGCTGGTGGAGGCCTTCGCGCTTGGCGTAGTGACGCACGAGCCCCGCGCGTACAACCGCGCCGTCTGGGTCCATGATGTAGGTGCCAATGTCGTCGGCTTCGGGCAGGTCGGCCTCGTCGAAGTCGGTGTTGGAGAGAACATCAGCCTTTCCGCCTTTGATCATGACTGCGCTGCGGCCAACGCCCAGGCCGGGTGTATACAGGCAGGCCTCTTTGACGTTGCCGTCGACGCTGGCGACGGATACTAAACCTTGCCAATCTGAAAAGTCGAGACCGGGGGCACACTTGACGGCGAGTTCGCACTCGTGTGCCGCCAGAAGATCGGGCAACGGCGGCAGGAGCTTTGCGGGATCGGTGATGCGTTTGCCGCCGCTTCGGCGCGCTGGATCGGCGATGATAACGGGTGCCGTTGAGCTCTGCGTCAAAGCGTCTGCGCAGAAGAAGGGATGCGGGGTGTTGTGCTGCGCCATCTTGATGCGCGACCGGTCGAGGTCAGAGCCTACATATTTTCCTGGAGCCCACGCAGCCCCCTCGGTACCGATGGAACAGGTGACATCGTGGACGAGCTCGACACCCAGGCTTGTCAAGAAAGCGGCACGATGTTTGGCTACTTCGAGCGGGGTGGCCTGCTGCACGGAATCGGAGTCCATAAGCCAGTCACTGGGCAGCTTTTTACTGTTTCGGGCTTTGATGAGTTCGGCTACGGCGCGGGCGTGCTCACCGAATTCTTGCTGGAGCTTGGCGACGTCGCCTAATTGGGAGGCCTTGCTGAATTCAAGGTCAAGTCCCGCTATCTCCGGTTGGTGCTGGATTAAGAAGTCGATCTCGGCGAGGGTATAACTCATATTCTGTCTACGGGTTGAGTGCTGAAGAATTCGCGGTAGCGCGGGTCGTGCTCTGGGTCGCCGATGATGGGGCGAAGATCGGAGAAGGAGGCGTCGTCAAGCGCTTCTCGCACCGTGGAGTAATTGCTAAGCCGCAGCATTTGCGCCCAGGTGGGAAGGGCTAGGCGGACCAGCCCGGCGCGCCACCCGTCGAGGACGAGGCGGGGCGGGAACCATCCGGCGTCGGCAGCCTCGGTGGTTTCCCCGTCTGGTTCTTGGCCTTCCGGTAGAACGGCGATGAAGAAGAAGGTATCGAACCATTGTCCGCAGTCTTCGCCTGCCCACCGAGACCACGGCATGAGCATGTCGGCGTCGGCGCGCATGCCGTTGTTCATGAGGAATTCGGTAAAGGAAATCTCGTGGGTCTCCAGCATGACGCGTTCGCGGTGATAGCGTGAGGCGTCGGAGACGATTCCGTCATCGCGAACGGCGAGCAAGGTACCGGATTCCTCGAAGAGTTCCCGGATGGCGGCGAAGACCAAGGCATGGGTCTTGTATTTGGTAACGCCCATGCGACGGGCCAAGGAAATAACGGAGCGGCCCGCCCAGAGATCGCCGGAACTCCACATTCTTGGCGGGAAATCGCGGGGGTCTACTCCCCCGCCCGGAAACACTGCGTGCCCCGGGTAATTGCGCATCGTGGAGACCCGTTCCTGGAGCCAAACCTCGAGCCCTTCTTGGCCGTCGCGCAGCAGCAGGACGGTAGCGGCCAAGCGTCCACCGTTAAAACCGGTGGTTTCGCTGTGGTCGATCGCGTCAAGGCGCTCGTGAATGGGTCGGGTCATGCAAAGTTCCGTTTAGCGTATGCGGCGAGCGAAGTAACGTTCACCGATTCGATCCACCTGAATTGGTTGGTGGAAAGCCTGCGTAAGGTTTTCTGAGGTAAGGACCGTATTGATTAGTCCCTTCGCCACGACCTTACCCTCATCGAGGATCATCGCATGGGTAAATCCATAAGGGATTTCCTCGACGTGGTGGGTAATCATGACGATTGCTGGTGCATCGGCATCCATTGCCAGATCGCCCAAGTAACCCACGAGATCCTCGCGGCCTCCTAAGTCCATGCCAGCGGAAGGCTCGTCGAGAATGAGTAGCTCAGGGTTGGACATAAGGGCACGAGCCAAGATGACACGCTTCTTCTCACCCTCCGATAGGGTTCCCCAGGTGCGTTCGGCCAAGTGGCGGGCGCCCACCTGGTCAAGAATTTCGAAGGCGCGGCTAAAGTCCATGTCTTGGTATTCCTCGCGGAAGCGTCCCAAGACTGCATAGCCGGCGGAGATAACGAGGTCGTCGACTCGCTCGCCGTCGGGAATGCGGTGCTGTACTGCGGCGGAAGAAATGCCGATTGCGGCACGCAGATCGCGCATGTCGGTCTTGCCGATCTGCTCGCCCATCAAAAAGGCGGTTCCTTTAGAAGGAAACTCTTCCGCAGAAGCCATGCGGACCAAGCTGGTCTTGCCGGCGCCGTTTGGGCCGATGATGACCCAACGCTCGTCGAGCTCTACTTGCCAATCGACTGGGCCCACCAAGGTTCTTCCGCCACGGCGCAGCTCGACGCCGCGAAAGTCGATGAGCCAATCTTCGTCGGTTACGGGCATTGTTTCGTTATTCACAGCATTCACGTCTTATATTGTGGCGGAAATTCTGGTTGCCCGGTGAAACTGACACAGCTGCACTACTCTAAAGGGCATGACTACACGCCTCGCCATCGATGATGTCCGTCCTAGCTTCTCTCCCACTAAGGCCGTGGTTAATGAGGTGGTTCCGGTAACCGCGTTGGTCTGGCGGGAAGGCCATGATGCGGTGTCGGCAACCCTTTCGGTATGGAATACCGAATCCCCTTCGGTTTCCTCGGTGACCATGGACCAAGACCCAATTGACCCTGACCGTAGGCATGGTGTGTTTACTCCGCTTACCTGTGGGCGCTGGTTCTTCCGTATCGATGCGTGGTCAGACCCGATGGCAACGTGGCGCAATGCGGTGGAAAAGAAGATGGCTGCGGGGCAGACGGCCGCCGAGCTTTCCAACGATCTCCTCCACGGCGCAGAGCTTTTTGAGCGGGCGGGAATGCCCGATGTTGCTAAGTCGCTAGCGAATGAGTCTTTGGACCTGGCCTCGCGCGTCGAGGCAGCGCTTTCCGACGCCGTGGCAAAGAAACTGCATGCGCACCCCTTACGGGATCTGCTCGTGGAAGGCGAGGTCCACGAGGTACTGGTCGAGCGCCGAGAAGCGCTTTATAACTCTTGGTATGAGCTCTTCCCGCGTTCTACGGGCGGTTGGGATGAAGAAGGCAACCCAGTCCACGGCACTTTCAAGACCACGGCCAAGGCGCTGGAGCGAGTCGCAGACATGGGCTTCGACACAGTGTATTTTCCGCCGATCCACCCCATCGGCAAGGTTCACCGCAAGGGCAAGAACAACTCGGTGGTGGCTGAACCAGGCGACGTCGGCTCGCCGTGGGCAATTCAAGATCATTCCACCACTCACCCAGACTTGGGCACGATGGATGATTTCAAAAAGCTGGTTTCCCGCGCGCAGGAGCTGGGGCTCGAGGTAGCGCTGGACTTAGCGCTCCAGGCCGCACCGGACCATCCGTGGGCCAAGACGAACCCAGAGTTTTTCACGGTCTTGGCTGACGGCACCATCGCTTATGCGGAGAATCCTCCGAAAAAGTACCAGGACATCTATCCCCTAAACTTCGACAACGACCCAGACGCGATCTATAAGGAGATCTTCCGCATCGTGATGATCTGGATCGAGGCGGGCGTAACCACCTTCCGCGTGGATAACCCGCATACCAAGCCGGCAAACTTTTGGACCTGGCTCATAGACAAGGTGCACGTGACCCATCCAGAGGTCATCTTCCTGGCGGAGGCCTTTACCCGCGCGCCACGGCTGTTCGGCTTGGCAAAGGCAGGCTTTACCCAGTCCTATACCTATTTCACCTGGCAAACCTCGAAGCACGAGCTGACCGAGTTTGCCAAGATGCACGTGGATCAGGCGGATATTTGCCGCCCCAACCTCTTCGTGAATACGCCTGACATCCTGCACGAGTCTTTGCAGACCGGCGGGCGGGCCATGTTCGCTATCCGCGCGGCTTTGGCCGCGACTCTGTCTCCGCTATGGGGCGTGTACTCCGGCTATGAGCTTTATGAGCACGAGGCAGTGGCGCCGGGCAGCGAGGAGTACATGGACTCTGAGAAGTACGAGCTGCGCCCGCGCGACTTCCAGGAGGCGGCTACCCGTGGCGCATCGTTGGAATCCTATATTCGCCTGCTCAATCTCATCCGCCGTGAGAACCCCGCGCTGCAGCAGCTGCGCAACCTCAAATTCCACGACGTCGATAACGAAAAAATCATTGCCTACTCCAAGGCAGATCCTGCGACGGGCAACGTGATCCTGGCCGTGATCAACCTGGATCCGCGCAATGCCCAAGAAGCCACCGTTACCGTAGATATGGAAGCGATCGGCAGGGCCGACGGTGACGTCTACACCGTCCACGATGCCATTACCGGCGCCGCCTATAACTGGTCCAACCGCAACTTCGTGCGACTCGAACCGATGCGCGACGTCGCCCATCTGTTCGTGCTGCCGCAGGCTGACCCGCATTCCTTGGACCGCCTTGCCTGGCGCGACGTCAACGATTATCGACCTTAAGTCCTGTCTCCTTCGATTTAGGTAACGTGAACTCATGAACATTCCGGAAGCAGATCTCGCCCGCCTCAACGAGTGCCGCCACCATGCCCCACATGACTTTTATGGCTGGCACGACGGCACGGTTTTAACTCGTCGCCCCGGCGCCGAGAAGGTGGAGCTGGTCACCGAAACTGCAGTGCACGAGATGAATGCTGTAGGCCACGACCTGTGGGAGTGCGCACTAGACCAGGAGCAGGATTATCGCTTCCGGGTGACTTACCCAGGCCAGGCTCCGGTCGAGGTGGCCGACGGCTACCGGTTTTTACCCACTGCCAGCACTTTCGATCTACATCTGATTTCAGAAGGTCGTCACGAGCGGCTTTGGGAGGTACTTGGCGCGAATCTGCACAGCTACGACACGCATTTGGGCCGGGTTGAAGGTGTTTCGTTTGCGGTGTGGGCGCCGAATGCCAAAGGCGTTGCCGTAGTAGGCGACTTCAACGGCTGGAATCCCGCGCAGTCGCCGATGCGCTGTTTGGGCGCAACCGGGGTCTGGGAGCTCTTCGTCCCCGGCATCGGCCCCGGCGAGCGCTATAAGTTCGCGATTCAAACCGCGGACGGCCGGCGCATCGATAAGGCTGATCCGATGGCGAAGCAAACGATTGCTCCGCCGGAGACAGTCTCGGTAGTCATGGCAAACGATTACGAATGGAATGACTCCGCATGGATGGATGCTCGTAACGGCAATCTCGATGTGCCGATGAGCGTCTACGAGCTGCATGTGGGTTCTTGGAAGCAAGGCGCCGACTACAACAGGCTGCGCGCTGAGCTCATCGATTACGTCCTCGAGCAAGGCTTCACCCACGTCGAGCTGCTTCCGGTGGCAGAGCACCCCTTCGGCGGCTCTTGGGGCTACCAGGTCTCGGGCTACTACGCGCCGTCGGCGCGCTGGGGGTCGCCGGATGAGTTGCGTGCGCTAATCGACGCCCTGCATAACGCCGGCATCGGCGTCCTCATCGACTGGGTTCCGGCGCACTTTCCCAAAGACGAATTTGCACTGGGCCGCTTTGACGGCCAGGCACTCTACGAGCACCCCGATCCCCGCCGCGGCGAGCAGGCCGACTGGGGAACCTACGTCTTTGACTTTGGCCGCAACGAGGTGCGCAACTTCTTGGTAGCAAACGCGCTGTATTGGGCCGAAGAATTCCACGTCGACGGCCTGCGCGTGGATGCTGTAGCCTCGATGCTCTACTTGGACTACTCCCGTGAAGTATGGCTGCCCAATCAGTACGGTGGACGCGAAAACCTGGAAGCGGTACAGTTCTTGCAGGAGACGAACGCTACCCTGCAGCGCCTGCATCCCGGCGTGCTGACCATTGCCGAGGAATCGACCTCTTGGCCGGGCGTTACTGCTCCCACCTCGGAAGGCGGCCTCGGATTTTCCCTGAAATGGAATATGGGCTGGATGAATGACACCCTCGAGTACTTCACACATGAGCCCATCTACCGCCAGCACCATCACGGCGAGCTGACCTTCTCTATGGTCTATGCCTATTCAGAACGCTACGTGCTGCCGTTTAGCCACGATGAGGTGGTCCATGGCAAGGGCTCGCTGTGGACGCGCATGCCTGGCGACGATTGGAACAAGGCCGCAGGCTTGCGTGCGCTGTACGGATATATGTTCTCGCATCCGGGCAAGAATCTGCTGTTTATGGGCCAAGAGTTTGGCCAGGTCGCAGAGTGGAACGAATCCAGTTCTGTGGACTGGGCCAATCTCGAAGGCTGGGGCGGTGAGTGGCATCGAGGCATCAAGCGCTTAGTGCGCGATATCAATATCGTTTACAAAGACACCCCTGCCCTGTGGTCCCAGGACTTTACGCAGGATGGTTTCCAGTGGGTCAAGGCTGATGACTCGAACAATAACGTCTTGGGTTACGTGCGCTACGGCAACGATGGCTCGGCGCTGCTCGCCGTGTGCAATTTCTCAGGCAACTCCATTCCGAACTACCACATGTGGCTGCCCCGCGACGGCGCGTGGGAGTTGCTGCTCAACACCGACGACGCCGTCTACGAGGGCGCGGGCAATGACTTGGCACATAAGGTGCACTCCACATCGAATTCCGCGGATCTACACCTCCCGGCCAACTCCGTGCAGTGGTACCGCTTTGTGGGCTAGCTGACCCAGGTGTCGACCTTGGCGTAAATCTCCGGCATCCGGCCGTCGACCCGCTTGCCGGCGATAAACGCCACCAGTGCGTGGACGATAGCCGGTACGGCAAGGCTCAAGATGACACCGACTGCTAGCAACGGAGCCTTGTCTTGGGTAACGGCGATGCCTAGGCAAACAAGACCTGGGGCCACGGCAATCCAGCCGAAGATGAGTCCGAAGAGGCTGGCCACAAAGGCGGGTGCGGAGTAGCCAGACTTATCAGTCCACGCATTGGTACCCGGCGCGGAGACGGGATAAGGGTTATACACCGACAAAGCGAGTGCGCAGGAGCTTACGGAAAGCAGCATTCCTATTGCAGCACAACCAAAGGCCAATACCTTCAGGCGTTCAGGGCTGATGATGAGCGCCAGGATGACGCAAATGAGGATGACAACTGCAGAAGGCGTCAGGTGCGCGCGATGGCGGGCCAGCAGAAATTTGCTTGGTGCACAAGGTGCCATCATCTTCAGCCAGCCGGAGGGGCCATCGTAGCCATAGTCGTTGACGCCGAGCAGGCCGCCCAGGAGACCGAGCATCACGAGCACGCCTAAACCAGCGGTCAAGTTGCCGTTAAAGATGTGGTAGAGACAGAATCCTGCGAGCACCGGCATGAAGATCAAGGTATTTACTAGGCGCATATCGCGGACGATATAAAGCAACGAGCGCGAGTACTCCATCATGGCGGGACTGCGATAAGCCAGGCCCATCAGGCGGAGGCGGGATACGCCGTGCTCCTTTGTCTTTGTGGCTGGCGCAGGCCGGGCGTGCTTTTGGCTTTGGGCGAATTCTGTTTTGATTAAGTGCCGCCAGACCGCGAAGAGCCCCACTGCGGTGAGAATAGCGATTAGAAGCTGTGCGAGTGCTTCCATGTAAGAGCCATTGCCAAGCGCTGTGGCCCAACCGGTCGCTGCGGTAAACGGCGTCCACGCGGCATACTTGCCGATGGTGCCGAGCGGCACTGCATCTTCAATCTGGCCGTTTAAGAGAATGACGCAGAGCATCAATACGGTGCCGAGAATGCCGCCAATGAACTTGCTGCGATCACTTTCCAAGCTGACCACGTTGCTGGCAACGCTCATCAGGCACTCCGACAAACAGATAGTGATAAACCACGAAAGCGCCATGCCGAGCACGAATGCGGGTATTGCAATGACATTGAAGTCACCGATGCTCACGAGCATGATCGCACCGACGATTGCCCAGATGATGCTAAAACCTGCAGAAAGCCAGACGCGGGAGTTAAGGAAAGAAATGCGCAGCATGGCGGGCCGGACCTCTTCTAAAGAAAGCGGCAGGCCCTTCAAGGTATCGGGGTAAAGCTGCTTTTCACCGGCGGGCATGATTATCGCGAGCATGAGGTACATCGCTACGCCGAGGAGGTTGACTGTGGTGAGAGCGTGAGCATTGCGCGTGCCTTCGCTCAGATCTAAGCCGGCCATAAACCCAGTGTTGGCGAGACCAATCAGGCCATAGATGGCGAAGAGGAGCACCATCATCCACTGCGCGGTGTTTTCCTTGAAAGTCCTGCTCCATAGTGTGCGGTGTAGCTTGACGAGGGTTTTGCTGGTGTCCATCACGGCCTAGTTTCCACCCAACCACTGGAAGGCGTTGGAATCGAGATCGGCGCCGCCGACGAGCTCGATGAAGACGTCAGTGAGGCTCTTGTCACCGCGGACCTCATCGACGGTGCCGGAGGTAAGCACTTGGCCATCATTAATGATTGCCACGGAGGTACAAAGTCCTTCGACTAGGGACATGACGTGGGAGGAAATCACCACGGTGCCACCCCGGGCAGCGAAGTTCACGAGCACGTTTTGGATGAGGCGGCCGGATACTGGATCGACTGCCTCGAGCGGCTCATCGAGGATGAGCACCTCGGGATTATGGAGTACTGCGCCGGCAAGCAGAATCTTCTTGGTCATGCCAGCGGAATAGTCGGCGATGCGTTTGGAGGCGGCGTCGTCAAGCGCGAGCACGTGCAGGAGCTCGGCGGCGCGGCGCTGTGCCTCCCCCTCGTCGAGCTTGCGTAGCGCGCCCAAGTAGTAGAGATACTCGGCGCCGGTGAGGCGGTCGAATACGGGTGCGCCGTCCATGAGCAAGCCCATCGATGCCTTCGCAGGGATTGGATCGTGCCACACGCGGTGACCGGCAACGAATGACTCGCCGCTATCGGGGCGCAGAAGACCGCAGCCCATGGTCAGCATGGTGGTCTTGCCCGCACCGTTGGGGCCGACGATGCCATAAATAGAACCCCGCGGGACGTCGAGATCTAGATTGCGGACGGCGGGAGAACCATTGAAGGATTTGTTAAGGCCACGGATTGCAAAGGCTTGCTGCCTAGGATCGGACGAAATCGGTGCTCGGTGCGGACTAGTCATGCACCGCATTTTATTAGAAAATGTTACCTATTTCTAGGTATTTAGTATCTAAATTAATTATGGCGCGCAATCAATTCTTTGACGCGGGCATCAATATCGTCGCGCAGCTCGACCATCCTTTGCTTGCCCTCCACGCCACGCTGGGAGGGATCTTCAATCTCCCAGCGCTCGGCGGGTCCATCGTACTCGGCGCCACCGACGATGATGACGTGATCGACATTGGCGGCAAGTTCCGGATCAACCGGCTTGGGCGTGCCCTCAGACATGTCGGCGCCCACTTCGGCCAGGCAATGGGATGCCTCGAGATTTACATCGCCGGACTGCCCCGGTTCGGTCACTTGCACGCCGGCCGAATAGACCTTCCACGAGGGAGCATGCAGCTTCGCCAAAGCTGCGGCCATCTGGGACTTGCCGCGGTTGGAATTACAGAGGAATAGTACTTTCGTCATAGGCTCGCAGTATAGCGAGAACTACTTGTAGTACATCTCAGAGCCGTCTTTGTAGCGCTCCAAATCAACCTGCTGCGTTGGCTGCAGGCGCTCGTGGGCTGGGTTCTCCACGTCTGGCATGCGCAGGTTAACGGTGCTGTCCTTGCCAGAATCAGCGTATGGTTCCTCACCGTTGAGTACCTTCGTGACGCGGTCCATGTCCACGGTCTTGGTCCAGCGGCCAACCAGGATGGTTGCGAGCGCGTTGCCGGCAAAGTTGGTCAGAGCGCGAGCCTCGGACATAAAGCGGTCGATGCCCATGATGACGTCGACGCCGCCGAGGAGCTCAGGGCGGTGGGACTGCAAGCCCGCAGCCAGCGTTGCGATGCCGGCTCCGGAGACACCCGCTGCGCCCTTGGACGCGATGATCATAAAGACCAGCAGGCCCACCTGCTCGCCCAAGTTCATCGGCATATGCATTGCCTCGGAAATGAAGATGGCGGAAAGCGTCAGATAAATAGCGGTGCCGTCCAGGTTGAAGGAATAACCGGTCGGTACAACGATACCCACGGTCGGCTTCTCCACGCCGAGGTGTTCCAGCTTGCGCATGAGGTTCGGCAATGCGGATTCAGAGGAAGAAGTAGCAACGATGAGCAGGAACTCGCGGCCCAGATACTTGCAGAGCTTCCACATGCTGATACCGCCGAATACACGGGCGATGAGGCCGAGTACCACGAATACGAAGAGGAAGCAGGTGATGTAAAAAGCCAGCATCAGGGTGGCCAAGGACTTCACGGCATCCATGCCGGTCTCACCAACGACGCCTGCCATAGCTCCGAAAGAGCCGAGCGGAGCCAGCCACAAAATCATGTTGAGGATCTTGAAGACGAGGCGCTGCAGGCTGGCGACGAAGCCAAGAATAGGTTCGCCTGCTTCGCCCATGGACTGCACGGCGAAGCCACACAGTAACGCGATAAACAGGACCTGGAGAACAGATCCCGAGGTAAACGCCGAGAACATGGTCTCTGGGACGATGGAGCTGACAAAGCCCCAAAGACCCTCGCCTTCCGCACCTGCCTTGATGTACTTAGAGCCATCACCGCCGCTAATATGAAGGCCAGCGCCGGGATCGATGAAGTTTCCGACCACGAGGCCGATCGCCAGCGCAAAGGTGGACATCGTGATGAAGTACGCCAGAGCGATGCCGCCGGCCTTACCGACCGATGCCGCAGCGCGCACCGAGCCGATGCCCAGCACGATGGTGCAGAAGATGATTGGCGCGATGACCATCTTAATGAGGCTGACGAACATCGTGCCCAATGGCTTGAAGTTAACGGCAACGCCCGGGGCGACTAGACCCAAGGCAATACCGGCAATCACCGCAACGATGACGCCGATGTAGAGCCAGTGGGTACGGTCCTTCTTCGGGGCTTTGGGCTCCGGGATTTTTGGACCATTAATTGGTTGCAAAGTCGGCATAGAGCACTCCCTTTTAATTGGCCTTTTAATTGGCTCTGTCAAGGATTTCTGCCCTGATAATAGAACCGGATAAAAGCGATCCAGAAATTCCAGAAAGCCGGGGGTGCTCTAGTTACCCCTTCGCTAATAAAGAGCGCTTGCGAGCTTGGTGCGCGCTTGCAGGACACGGGAATCGGAGGCGTCGAAAAGCGCGAAGAGCTCGAGCAAGCGAACCTTGAGGGCTTGCTTGTCGTCGCCTGCGGTTCTTTGCATCGCCGAGATGAGGCGCTCGAAGGCTTTCTCGGGCGCACCGGCGACGACCTCGGCGTCGGCGGCATCGCACTGCTTGGCGACGTCGGCTGGCGCAGCGTCGGCAGCAGCAATCGGGTCCTCGGTGCGGTTGGCTGGGTCCAGACGACGCAAAACCTGGGTGGTGTTGCGGGCCTGCTTGACCTCGGCGTTGTCTGGATCGTCGGCCAAAATGGCGTCGTAGTGGGCGATGGCTGCGTCGAAATCGCCGTGGTTTAGGGACTCCTCGGCGGCCTGCACGCGTGGGTCCGCGGCAGTTTCTGGTTCTGGGGTCTCGGTGCTGAGACCACTCAATTGCGGCCCAAGCTTCTCGACGAGCGTGGCAGTCCACTGCTCCAGCGCATCCTTGGGCTGGGCTCCCTCGAAGTTGGTAATCGGCTGGCCGGCAGCTAGGGCGACGGTGGTCGGCAGGTTTCGCACGCCAAAGACCTGCGCTACCTGCGGGATAGCATCAGCGTCGATGTAGCCAACGATGAACTTGAGACCACCGGCCTCTGCGACAGCGCGCAGGTCATTCTTCAGTTGCTCGGAGGCGGGCGAACGCGAAGAACCGATGAGCGCAATAACGGGGACCTCGGCGGAACGGCGAATCAATTCGGATTCGAAGTTAGCCTCGGTTACCTCGAAAAATGCAGATACCCCGGAAGGCGCTTCCTCAGTCTCCTTTTGCTGCTTCAGCGCGCCCAAGTCAAGGGCACCGCCTACATAAGGTCCGGTCACTTGTTTTCCTCCAAACGTCGATTCACAGACTCCACCTTTTGCGTCAACTGGCCAGTCACACCTTCGCGGATATCGGCCTTGACTACAAGCGAGGTACGCGGCGAAACCTTGCGTACCGCATCGGTGGCTTCCTTGATTACGGCAAAGACCTCATCCCATTCGCCTTCTATAAGGGTAAACATGGCATTGGTCTCGTTGGGCAAGCCGGATGCGCGCACCACGCGGACGGCTTCGGCGACGGCTGCAGACATCTCCGCAGTTTCCTCGCCCACCACGGTTGGCGCGACAGAAAAAGCAACAATCATGCCCGCTATCCTACCCACGCTCCCAGCAGTGACGGTGCCAATGGCGGCGGTCATCTTCCCTGCCGCCTGTATCACGCGGCCAGGCCACGATATGGGCAACGCGAGGCGGAATATTTTGGTTGCAGCCGGGGCAGATATAAAACTTTGTAGCCGCCGCGCTGCCGATGTGGCGCATAACGAAGAGCTCACCGTGGGTCCACTTTGGGCCCTCGACGGTCTGCGAGCCTAGAAAAGTAGAGCCATCCTTAGGCAGCGGGCGCGGGCTGACGCGGTTTCTCCTATTGCGGCGTGGCATTAGAAAAGACGCAGCTCGTTCGACTCGATGCCGCGCAGATCTTGGTAGTCAAGGATGACACAGCGAATACCGCGGTCCTCGGCCAGCGTACGGGCCTGCGGCTTGATTTCCTGGGCTGCAAACACGCCTTGCACGGGTGCCAGTAGCTCGTCACGGTTGAGAAGCTCCAGATAGCGTGTGAGCTGCTCGACGCCGTCTATACCACCGCGGCGCTTAACCTCAACCGCAACGAACTTATTGTCTTGGTCTTTGGCCATGATATCGACTGGGCCAATTGCGGTTGGATACTCGCGCCGAACGAGTGAATAGTCCTCGCCCAGGGTATCGATGTGCTCGGCGAGCAGCTCCTGCAGGTGTGCCTCGACGCCGTCCTTAACAAGCCCTGGGTCCTCGCCCAACTCTACGGAGATGTCTTGGTGAATCTCCGCGATGGTGATACGCAGCTGCTCCCCCTTGGGGTTTTCAACGAGCCACAGCTGCTCACCAGTGTCCTCGCCGTCGATGTCAGTGATGGCGGATTCCTCCAGCGTGCACGGCGGAGTCATCCAATTCAGCGGCTTATAGGCGCGGTCGTCGGCGTGGATCGACACGGAACCATCTGTCTTGATGAGGATGAGGCGATCGGCGACTGGCAAATGGGCATCCAAACGGCCGACATAATCAACTGAGCAACGAGCGATGACTAAACGCATGCCCTCTACCCTATAGGTAGCCGCCTACTCCTTAGTAAAACGGGTAGCGCGCTGGCGCAGACGCCGATAGTCAGGACGTTCCAAGCGCTTGGAAGGCGCCGCCTCAATCCAGGCGGTGAGCCCCATGATTCCGTGTAGGTCAGTGGCGATTTCGTATTCCTGATCCGCGAAGGAAAAGCGGATGACCTGGTCGGCGGCGGACATAAAAGCAGCCTCGTCATCGTCCAATTGACGAGTGCCAATTAGTTCGACGCCGAGGCGATTGAAACGAAGGTCTGCTTGGACCGAAACCGAGCGCAGCTTGAAGTACTCCACGTATTCCCCGCTATAGCGCATCACGCCATGACGCCAAGAACGAGAGTTTTTAGCAGGCAGGGTTCTCAGCAATACAGAGGTCCCGCGCGCCCGCAACTTGAAAAAGCGGCGAGCAGCAAGCATAAGACACAAAAGGATAGAAGCCGCCACGATGAGGAACAACCAGCCTAGACCTGAAATGTTCATATCCTGCCGCTCCTTTTAATCCTGAACCTGAAAGATATTAGGTAAAATTCTAGTATCTTCCCCAGCCGTTATGCCACTAAACCCCGTAGCAAAAGCCAACGAAAAAGCGCCCCACCTTTCTGGTGAAAGAAAGGTGGGGCGCTTATGAGAGCGGAAGGGCTTTGCTGCCCGTTACTCTACCTAGCCCTTGGCGCGACGAAGTGCTCGCTGAGCGGCTTCACCACGGTTGTGGACAATGGGCTCCTCGGACTTCTGGTCTTCGGAAGCCTGTGCCTCATCAACTTCAGTGGACCAAGTGGCCCAGTTGGCGAGGACAGTGATCTTGTCCTTGGACACGGAGAGGAAGCCACCCTGGACCGCGGCGACGAGGCGCTCGCCGTCGACTGGGTGGATGGTCACAACACCATTGTCGGCCAGCTGACCGACCAATGGCTCGTGGCCAGGAAGCACGCCGATCTCACCCTCAGTGGTCTCAGCCGTAACCAGCGTGGCCTTACCAGCCCACAGCTTACGCTCGACGGATACCAGTTCAGCGGTGATGTCAGCCATGTGCCACTCCCTACTTCTCGGAAAGCTTCTTGTACGCAGCCTCGACGTCGTCCAAGCCACCCAGGCCGTTGAATGCCTGCTCTGGGTAGTGATCGAACTCGCCGTTGCAGATGCGCTCGAAAGCATCGATGGTCTCGGTCAGCGGGACGTAGGAGCCCGGCAGGCCGGTGAACTTCTCTGCGACGAAGAAGTTCTGGCCCAGGAAGCGCTCGATACGACGTGCGCGCTGAACGGTGACCTTGTCCTCCTCGGACAGCTCGTCCATACCAAGGATGGCGATGATGTCCTGGAGTTCCTTGTTCTTCTGCAGGATGTGAATGACGCGCTGCGCAACCTCGTAGTGGTGCTCGCCCACGATGGACGGCTCCAGAATACGAGAGGTCGAGGTCAGCGGGTTCACAGCCGGGTAAATACCCTTGGAAGCAATACCACGGTCCAACTCGGTGGTTGCATCGAGGTGGGCGAAGGTGGTGGCCGGAGCCGGGTCGGTGTAGTCATCCGCAGGGACGTAAACGGCCTGCAGAGAGGTAATCGACTTGCCCTTCGTGGAGGTAATGCGCTCCTGCAGGACACCCATCTCGTCAGCCAGGGTTGGCTGGTAGCCAACGGCGGAAGGCATACGACCCAGCAGGGTCGAAACCTCAGAGCCGGCCTGGGTGAAACGGAAGATGTTGTCAATGAACAGCAGCACGTCCTGGTTCTGCACATCGCGGAAGTACTCCGCCATGGTCAGGCCGGACAGAGCCACGCGCATACGGACTCCTGGCGGCTCATCCATCTGGCCGAACACGAGGGCGGTGTCCTGGAGAACGCCCATCTCTTCCATCTCGAGGAAGAGGTCGGTGCCCTCACGGGTACGCTCGCCGACGCCGGCGAAGACGGAGGTACCGGAGAACTCGCGTGCGATACGAGTAATCATCTCCTGGATGAGAACGGTCTTACCAACACCTGCACCGCCGAAGAGGCCGATCTTGCCGCCCTTCACGTACGGGGTCAGGAGGTCGATAACCTTAATACCGGTCTCCAGGATTTCGGTTTTGCCCTCGAGCTGATCGAATGCCGGCGGCTCGCGGTGGATGCCCCACTGCTCGCCGTCGCGGCCCAGACCAGGCTGGTCGAGGCAGTCGCCCAGTGCGTTGAAGACGTGGCCCTTGACCACATCGCCGACTGGAACGGAGATTGGCTTGCCAGTATCGGTCACGGTAGCGCCGCGGACGAGGCCGTCGGTCGGTGCCATGGAAACGGTACGGACGAGGTTGTCACCGAGGTGCTGAGCGACCTCGAGGGTGACGGTCTTTGCAACAGCCTCGAGAGAAATCTCGACGGTCAGTGCGTTGTACAGTGCCGGCAGTCCGCCACGCGGGAATTCCACGTCGACGACCGGACCGATGACGCGCACCACACGGCCGGCAACAGCCGACGACTGTGTGTTCTGCTCTTGCAGAGCTGAAGTCATAATCTAGTCACTTTCTGCGCTTTCGGCGAGCGCCCCAGCGCCACCGACGATCTCTGTAATTTCCTGGGTAATCTGTGCCTGACGAGCCTGGTTGGCCACGCGCGAGAGGTCCTTGACCAGCTCGGTTGCGTTGTCAGTAGCAGACTTCATTGCGGTACGGCGTGCTGCGGACTCGGAAGCGGAAGCCTCCAAGAACATCGCAAAGAGGATACGAGAGACGTACTGCGGAAGCAGTGCCTCCATAAGAGTGTCAGCATCCGGCTCGAACTCGAAATCAGGCGAAACCTGATCCGTAGGCTCGGAGTCGGAGAGCGCGGACTCTCCGAGGTGGAATTCCTCATCCTCAATAACCGGAACCACCGGCAACAACTGCTGTGCACGCGCGGTTTGGGTCAGCATGGACTCAAACTCGGTGTACACAACGTGAACCTGGTCGAAGCCACGGATGCCTTCGCCCTCGGTGTTGAGGCCGTCGCGGTACTTGGCAGTCCCCTTGGAACCTGCAATGAAGCCGTCGATCATGTGACGACGGACATCGTGGGTGGTCTCCCAGGACGGATCCTGCGAGAAACCAGCCCAGCTTCCTGCGACATCAGCTTCACGGAACTTGTAGAAGCCAACGCCCTTATTACCCGTGACGTAGCGGACGGTCTCGTAGCCTTGCTTCTTGAGCAGGGCTTCGAGCTCGGCTGCCTTCTTGAAGATGTTGTTGTTGTAGCCACCACACATACCGCGGTCAGAAGAGACCACGAGAATAGCGGCGACCTTGCCATCTTCCCGTTCACGAAGCATCGGGTGATCCAGCGAGCTGGCCGCTGCGAGCTTGTTCATCACATTCGCAAGCTCGTGTGCGTAAGGCTGTGAAGCCTCAACCCTAGCCTGTGCCTTGGTAATGCGCGAGGTAGCAATGAGCTCCTGTGCCTTGGTGATCTTCTTAGTGGAATTGACGGACCGGATTCGGTCGCGCAGTTCACGAAGATTAGCCATGGTGTTCGCTCCTCCCTTCTATTATCTCGACGGTTGATTCTTAGAGCTGTGCGGACTCTAGTTAGCCGTCTTACGGGAGACGCTGAGCTCGGTCTTCTTTACCTCTGCCGCATCGAGCGGATCGACCTCTGCCTCGGAGCCCAAGTTGTGGCCCTCGGTGGTGCGGAAGGTCGGGGCGAAGTCCTTAGCAGCCTTGACGAGCGCATCCTTGGATTCGTCGGACAGAGGCTGGCCACCAGCGATCTGCTCGAATACCTGCGGGGTATTCGAGTGCAGGTACTCGTGTACCTCAGCCTCGAAGCGACGTACATCCTCGACGGGAACGACGTCGAAGATGCCCTGGTCAGCCAAGTAGATGGAAACCATCTGGAACTCGACTGGCTGCGGGGAGGACTCCGCCTGCTTGAGCAGCTCAACCAGACGCTCACCGCGCTCGAGCTGTGCCTTGGAGGCAGGGTCGAGGTCGGAAGCGAAGGCAGCGAATGCCTGCAGGTCACGGTAAGCAGCAAGCTCAAGACGCAGGTTACCGGCAACCTTCTTCATGCCCTTGGTCTGTGCAGCGCCACCCACACGGGAGACGGAGACACCGACGTTAATTGCCGGACGGACGCCCTGGTTGAACAAGTCGGACTCCAGGAAGACCTGGCCGTCGGTAATGGAAATAACGTTGGTCGGGATGAAGGCGGAAACGTCGTTCGCCTTGGTCTCGATGATCGGCAGTGCGGTCATGGAACCTGCACCCATGTCGTCGGAGAGTTTTGCAGCACGCTCCAGCAGACGGGAGTGGAGGTAGAAGACGTCGCCCGGGTAAGCCTCGCGGCCCGGCGGACGGCGCAACAGAAGGGAAATCGCACGGTAGGCCTCAGCCTGCTTGGTGAGATCATCGTAGATGACCAGGACGTGGTTGCCCTGGTACATCCAGTGCTGACCCAGAGCTGCACCGGAGAACGGTGCCAGCCACTTGAAGCCGGCGGCGTCGGAAGCCGGAGCTGCCACGATGGTGGTGTACTCCAGTGCGCCGTGCTGCTCCAGGGTGTGGCGGACTCCAGCAATGGTGGAGCCCTTCTGGCCGATAGCGACGTAGATACAACGTACCTGCTTGTCCTTGTCGCCAGACTCCCAGTTAGCCTTCTGGTTCAGGATGGTGTCGATGCAGACTGCGGTCTTACCCGTCTTACGGTCACCAATGACCAACTGACGTTGACCACGACCAATCGGGGTCATTGCGTCAATAGCCTTGATGCCGGTCTGCATCGGCTCTTCAACCGGCTGACGCTGCAGCACGGAAGGTGCCTGCAGCTCGAGGACGCGGTCCTCTTCAGCGGCGATTGGGCCCAGGCCGTCGATCGGCTGGCCCAGTGGGTTGATAACGCGGCCGAGGAATTCCTCGCCCACAGGGATGGAAAGGACTTCGCCAGTCCTCTTGACCTCGTCGCCCTCGGTGAGGGACTCGAAGTTGCCCAGGACAACGACACCGATGGAGTTGGTGTCAAGGTTCTGTGCGACGCCAATAACGCCGCCTGGGAACTCGAGCAGCTCATTCGCCATAACGGATGGCAGGCCAGAAACCTGCGCAATACCGTCAGCTGCCGAAATGACCACGCCGACCTCCTCACGGGAGGCCTCCGCGGAGTAGCTCGAGGTGTAGTTCGCAATCGCGCTACGAATCTCATCGGAGGAGATCGTCAGCTCCGCCATGTTCTTCCTGCTCTCGGTAGTTTCTTCCAGCAATTACTTAATCATTTCTGTCGTTTCGGCCTGACTTAAGCCATCTTGGCACGCAGGCGGGCAATCTTGCCTGCCGTGGAGCCGTCGATAACTTCGTCGCCGACGCGGATGGTCATACCACCGAGGAGGCTGGTGTCAACCTCAGAGTGAATGGACATCGCACGACCATAAATTTTGCCCAGCTTCTCAGCGAGTGCTGCACGCTGGCTATCATTCAGCTCACCCGCGGTGGTAACACGAGCAATGGTGCGACCCTGCAGCTTAGCTGCGTAGTCGGCCAGTGCCGCGACATCATCGATCGGGTTCTGCTCAGGGCGGCCGATGGCCTGGAGCGCGAGCGCCTCAGAAAACATCGTTACCTTGCCGTAGAGCACGCTTGCCAGCAATCCGCGCTTACGTGCGGACGTAGCAGTTCGGTCGGAAAGCAGCTGGGTCAGCTCTGCCTCGTTCTTCAGGATGCTAGACAGGCGGAAGAGCTCGTCTTCTACCTGGCCCAGCTGGCCCTGAGCCTCAGCACCGCGCAGAAGAGCGCGGCGGCCGAGAGACACGAGACCCTTGACGAAGTCACGGGAGGTGGACCACTGCTCGGCAGCAGAAGCTTCGATCACCTGGGTGGCGACCGGAGCAATCTTTGCACCGAAGAGGTTCTGTACCAGTGACTTGCGGTTTGCAGCCGGAACGGCGGCGTCGGTTAGCGCGACGCGCAGTTCACGGTCAGCATCAAGGACATCAACGACCTCGAAAAGGTCGAGACCTGCCTGTGCCGCCGTCGCAATCGCATCGTCCTGCGCCAGAATCTGATCCAGCTGGGACTCTACGTGTGCGAGGGCTTCGCGGCTAGCTGCCTTCATAGTTGCCTACTTTCCGGCCGGTGCCACAGAATCGAGCTCGGACAGGAAGTTGTCAATCGTGGAGGACTGCTTGGTTGCGGAAGAAAGTTCGCCGCCCAGCAGCTTCTCAGCCAAGTTGATGGAGTTCTGTCCGATATCGGAACGCAGCTCAGAGATGACCTGTGCACGGGAAGCTTCCAGCTGCTTCTCGCCAGAGGCGACAATGCGGCGGGACTCTTCTTCTGCCTGGGTCTTAGCCTCAGCCTCGATCTGCTTGCCGCGCTCGCGCGCCTGCTCGCGGATCTCTGCAGCTTCTGCACGTGCGTCAGCAAGCTGTGCGTTGTACTTCTCGAGAGCAGCCTTAGCTTCAGCCTGCTGAGCCTCAGCACGCTTCATGCCGCCCTCGATGCGGTCCTCGCGCTCCTGGAGCATCTTGTTGTATGCCGGAAGAACGAACTTCCAGAACAAAATCAAGATGACAACGAAACAGATCAAAGACCAGAAAATGTCATAGTTCTTGGGCAGAAGAACGGAGAAGCTGCCGGAACCCGGGTTCTCCTCCCCCGCCGCAAGCGTATAAAAGACGTTGTTCATGTGGTCTCCAGTCTTAAAAGGTTGGTTTAGGAAAACGCGAACTTTTTAGAACAGGAAGCCTGCAACGAGGCCGATAAGTGCAAGAGCCTCGGTGAAGGCGATACCCAGGAACATGGTGGTACGCAGCTGGCCGGCCATTTCAGGCTGGCGTGCCATAGCCTCAACGGTCTTGCCGGCAACGATGCCGATACCGATACCAGGGCCGATTGCGGCGAGGCCGTAGCCAACAGCCTTCAGGCTGTCGAGGTTAGCGGCAGCATCCTGTGCAAGAATGATTTCGTTCATGGTGAAAGTCGTTCCCTTTCGTATGTCCTGCCCGCAGGTTTACGGACAGGGAGATAGTTTCTGTGAAGTTGAGATTATTCTCGGTCGCGCTCGTCGACCTCGTCCTTAGTGCGAATCCGCGTGCAGGGACAGTTCGATGTACACCGCCGTCAAAAGCGCGAAGATGTAGGCCTGCAGGAAGATGACCAGAAGCTCGAACAGGCTGAAAGCCAGTCCCAGAACAATGGTCAAACCGGACAGTGCCGTCCAACCGTTCAGCTGCCAGAAGAAGAAGTTCGAAGCAGAGAAGAGAAGGACCAGAATGATGTGTCCTGCCAAGAAGTTCGCCATGAGACGAATGGCGAGGGTAACTGGTCGCAGAATGAAAGTCGAGAAGAACTCGATCGGCACAACGAGCAAGTGCAGAGCCGGCGGCAGGTTAGGAATAACCACCGAGGACTTGATGAACTTGCCGAAGCCATAGCGCTTTGCGCCGGCGTAAATCATTGCGATGTACGACACGACTGCAAGGACGATAGGCATGCCGATACGACCATTTGGCGAGACGTTGAGTCCCGGGATGATGGTCGGCACATTCATAAACAGGACTGCGAAGAAGATCGTCGCGATTACCGGAAGGAATCGCTTGGCCTCCTTAGTACCCAAAATATCTTCGGCGATGTGGATACGGACGAAATCGACCGCATTCTCGCCGACGTTCTGCAGACCCTTCGGAACCAACTTCGGGTTCTTGAAGGCCAGCATGAAAAGAACCACCAATACCAGCGTCATCAAGATGCGCACCAGCATTAGGCGATCAAGCGCGAACCATCCGTCGGCAAAGTCGCCGAAGAACAGATGGTCAGCATCTACTTGCCCCGGGAAGAATTCTTCACCCAGATCAGGCGCGTGGAAGTGCCCTTTCATGGCCAATGTTGTAACGCTCAGCGTTCTCTCCCGTGTTAGGGCCGCCGCAAAATAGCTTTGCGGACGGTGCGATGGACGTCTCAAGCTCTCTGTCACGACTTCGGACTCCGTCGCACATCTTCGAAGAAGTGACAGGGATTGACCGCGCGGGATCCAATGCAAAAATCTCGGTCCCGTGGTAACCCGCGAGAAATAATATCAGTTCAGGGCCTAATTCACGTGTACCAGGGTAGGCACAGGTTGACACCCGTAGCTCGCGGGCGATTCTTTGGCCGAAATAGAGCCCATGACTAGGCAAAAGCCCCCGTATGGCCTTTGTCACAAACCGTTTTTGTACACCACCTCGGGGGTGGAATTAACACCCTTTCCACATCTTCCCCCAAGGAAATTAAGACTAGAGGGCTCGTGTTTTATCCCCGCCGCCCTTTTCAGGATGGCTAGTGCACATAGGAGACGCGGGCACTGACGACGCCCCAGGCCTCGGTACCCAGCGTTGCAATAAGGGCCATCACTACGGTGACAAAGAGCGCCATCTTATCGTAGAAGTCCATGTCGCGGATGACCGCGAGGATGACAATCAGCACCAGCAGTTTGATGAGCCAGCTACCCATAACGACGATGATCGTGTTGGTGGGGCTAGTCTTCGAGGCAGCAAGCACGGAAAGAACCGTCAGCAGCACAAACCCACCGCCGATGCCGGCACCGACGAGCACTCCCCAAATTCCCGGAATTCCACGCATGCCACCCCACACAGCGAGCGAGATAATCGTGATGGCCACCAGCGCAATCGAGCCGAAGCGCAGTGCACGCTTGAGCGGCAAAACTGGGTCGTCAAAGTCATCCACGTTGTTTATTGCCGCGTTCGTCATCGGATCAGTCATAGGCCAAAAGCCTACCGCACTACGACAGCCCGGGACTCCTAGGCGGGATCGGTATGCGCCACCACCGTGGTAGCCCGTTTACTTGGGCCAAGCTTCCCCTGGCGCAGAGGAATGAGCGTGACGCCGAATGCCACCCCCAGCGCGATGGCGGTAAGCGCGACGGCAACGGGCCACGGGACGATGGAAAAGGACACCGCGCCGAAAGCTACCGCCGAGACCCACAGGTATAGCACCAAGACGGTGCGGCGGTGGGTATGGCCGAGCGAAAGCAGGCGGTGATGAATGTGCGCCTTATCAGCAGAAAAGGGCGATCGGCCCTGCGAAAGGCGGCGAATAACCGCCCAGACAAGGTCCAAGACTGGAATAAACACAGCTGCGGCGACCACAATGAAAGGCGATGCGAGCGCCACCATGTCAACGGTGCCATACAGCGACATGTTGATCTTGCCGGAAGCAGAGGTGGAAGCTGCGGCCAGCAGGAGACCAATGAGCATCGATCCGCTGTCGCCCATAAAAATGCGCGAAGGCTCAAAGTTATGCGGCAGGAAGCCCGCACAGATACCGACCAACGCAGCAGAGATGATCGCCGGCGGATAGGCAGAGACTGCCCCACCCTGGTCATGCAAAACCGTGATGGAAAAGATCAAGATGGCGCCACCTGCAATAAGCCCTAAGCCAGCGGCGAGACCATCAAGGCCGTCCACAAAGTTCATTGCGTTGATGAGCAGCACCGTAAAGAAGGTTGTCAAGAGTGTGCCCTGGATTTGGTCGAGCAACACCGTAGTTCCGCCGCCGAATGGAATAAACAGAAGCGTCCAGGTAAGGCCAAGGCCGCTCATGATTCCAGCGGCGAGCAATTGGCCGACCAACTTCACCATCGCACCCAGTTCGAGGGCATCGTCGATGACGCCCACGAGCACGATGGCCAGCGCTGCCCAAAACACGGCATTCATCTCAGGGGTAACGGGCATGAAACCGCGAGTCAAGGCTGGAAGCTGGGCGGCTAGGAAGACTGAGGCGCCGAAACCGGTAAACATTGCCACGCCACCCATCTGCGGGGTGGGCTGGGAATGCGAATCGCGCAGGCGAATCTCTGCCACTCGCCCAGTGCGGACGAGGAAGCTACGTACCAAGCCCGTGGCGAGGTAGGTAAAGGTCGCTGCGACCAAAATGACAAGCGCTAGCTCGCGCAGCGGTACACCGGTGCCACTCACACAATCTCCTTTTGTTTAGGCAATGGGGCGAGTGCGCAGCGACTCGGCGCTCACGCCAATGACCTCAGCGATTTCTTCGGCAGAAAGCGCGCCCTCACGCAGCAGGTATGGGTGCTCACCGGACAAATCGATGATGGTGGAAGGCTTGCCAACGGCAGTCTCGCCACCGTCCAAGTAAACGGTAACGGCTTTACCAAGCTGCTGCTTTGCAGCCAGCGCGGTGGTCGGTGGCTGGTGGCCGGAAATATTCGCGGAGGACACAGCCATTGGGCCAACCTCGCGCAGAAGCTCGATGGCAATAGGATGCAGCGGCATGCGCAACATCACCGTGCCGCGGGTATCTCCTAAGTTCCACGGCAAGGAAGGCGCCTGCGGGACCACGATGGAAAGTCCACCGGGCCAAAAAGCCTCGACGAGTGCTCGCGCAGTATCGGTGTACTCCGCGACGAGACCGCGGATGGTGTCCCAGGACCCCACGAGGA
Organism: Corynebacterium simulans; assembly: GCF_001586215.1. Classification (NCBI taxonomy): domain Bacteria; kingdom Bacillati; phylum Actinomycetota; class Actinomycetes; order Mycobacteriales; family Corynebacteriaceae; genus Corynebacterium; species Corynebacterium simulans. The sequence continues at coordinate 291,204 of NZ_CP014634.1, forward strand.
CCGGAACGGGCATATCGGGGCCACGCTGCTTGGTTGCAAGGAGGCTGGCCACAGCGTCGTTGTCGAAGGCGTCACAGCCGAGGCCGTACAACGTGTCAGTAGGCATCACGACGAGGCGGCCAGACTTTGCTGCTTTGACCGCGATGGCTAGGCCTTCTTCACGCTCTGCCTTATCGGCACAGTTATAAATCTTTCCCTGCATTCTTTCCTCACTTCGTGTGTTCAGACCAACCTACTGTACTCCCGCCGGGGTGGCGGTCGCACTTTTAATAGCAGTTACAAAACGCGCGGTACCTGTTAGGTCTCGCAGCACTGCGACTTCGTGGAATCGCCCAGAATTCAGCAATGCAACTTGCACGGCCTCGCTCGTGGCATCGTCGTGCTCGATGCCCACTTTCCCGCCGGGACGCAGTAACTTCGCAATGCGAGGTACGAGGCGGTCGATGACCTCCATGCCATCGGCGCCGCCGAAGACCGCCATGTGGGGGTCGCGGTAGACTTCGGGCTCTAGGTCTGGCGTCTCCGGAACATAAGGCGGATTCGTGAGCACGAGATCCACGGTGCCGTCGAGTTCGGCCAGAAGCGAGAAGTCTGTTGCATCGCCGTGGACCAGATGCACGCCTTGGGCAAGATTGCTGCGGGCAAAAGGCAGCGCATCTTCAGAAAGCTCGACCGCAAATACATCCGCGTCCGGCCGCTCGTGGTTTACATAGGCGGCCAGTGCCCCGCTGCCGGTACACAAGTCGACAACGCGGGGCTTGGCGACGTCGCGAAGCACCCGCACTCCCCAATCCGCCAGGACTTCCGTTTCTGGGCGTGGAATAAACACGCCCGGACCTACCTTGAGCTCGAGCGGACCAAACCACGCCGTGCCCAGAATATGCTGCAGCGGCTCGCGAGCCTCACGGCGTTCGACCCAGCCCTCATAGGCGATGGCAAAGCCGGGAATCGGTTGGGCATCCAGCGGGATGTCCATATGCCCACAACCAATGAGCTCGGCGGCAAGCACTCGTGCGTCCCACTCCGGGCTAGGTACTCCAGATGCGCGAAAGCGCTCCGCGGCATCGCGAAGCGCCATTGCGTAGGTATCCACCTCTAGTCTTCCGCCTCCAAGCGCTCGGCGCGCTCTTGAGCCTGCAAAGCGGTGATCAGATCCTGCATATCGCCGTTGAGAACGGAATCCAGGTTATTCGCCTTGTAGCCGATGCGGTGATCAGTGATGCGGTTTTCCGGCCAGTTATAGGTGCGGATACGCTCGGAGCGGTCCAAGGTGCGCACCTGGGATGCACGTTGCTCCCCTGCCTCAGCCTCACGGGCTTCGCGCTCGATCTGATCCAGGCGTGCCTGCAGCACCTGCAGTGCGCGGGCCTTGTTCTGAATCTGGGAACGTTCCTTCTGGCAGGTGACCACCAGGCCAGTCGGCAGGTGGGTAATGCGTACTGCGGAGTCAGTGGTGTTAACGCCCTGGCCGCCCTTACCGGACGAGCGGTAGACGTCGATGCGCAGGTCCTTTTCGTCGATGTTGACGGATTCGACCTCATCCGGCTCCGGGTAAACCAACACGCCGGCTGCTGAGGTCTGGATGCGGCCCTGAGACTCGGTCACCGGAACGCGCTGGACGCGGTGGACGCCGCCCTCGAACTTGAATACGGACCAAGCGCCGTCGCGAGACGGGGTCTTGGACTTAAACGAGATGGACATGTCCTTCACGCCGCCCAAGTCAGACTCGTTGAGGCCCAAGACCTCCCACTGGAAACCAGCTTTGTCGGCATAACGCTCGTACATTCGCGCGAGATCGCCTGCGAACAATGCGGCCTCCTCGCCGCCGGCGCCAGCCTTGATCTCCATAATGATGTCTTCGGAGTCGTGCTCGTCACGTGGAGCGAGTAGGTCTGCTAGCTTTTCCTCCAGTTCAACGACGAGCGGCTCGAGGCGGTCGACTTCGTCCTGAAAGTCATGGTCCTCGTAGGCCATTTCCTTGGCATCTTCGAGGTCCTGACGAGCCTGCTCTAGCTCGTTGTTGACCGCGACGATTGGACGCAGTTCGGCATAGCGCTTAGACAGCTTACGGAACATCGTCTGATCGCCAGCGACCTCGGGATCGCCCATCTGCATCTCGATGCCCTGGTACTCGGAGACAATGTCGTCTACGAGGGAAACTTGATTAGCCATTAGATGTAATCCTCAGCTTCCTTGTCAGCGACCATCGGCGCCGAGCTTGCCACCTGCATCAAGAACTCGCCGTTGGAGCGGGTCTTCTTCAGCTGCTTGATGAGCAAGTCGATAGCGGCGAAGGAATCCAAACCAGAAAGGATGCGACGCAGCTTGGTCATGATGCGCGCTTCCTCCGGAACGAGCAGCAGCTCGTCCTTGCGGGTGCCGGATGGGTTAACGTCCACGGCCGGGAAGATGCGACGCTCGGAAATGGCGCGGTCGAGCTTGAGCTCGGCGTTGCCGGTGCCCTTGAACTCCTCGAAAATGACCGTGTCACCGGTGGAGCCGGTCTCCACCATCGCGGTGGCGATGATGGTAAGGGAACCGCCGTTTTCGATATTGCGGGCAGCACCCAGGAAGCGCTTCGGTGGGTAGAGCGCATTGGAGTCCACACCACCGGAGAGGATGCGGCCGGATGCTGGGGAGGAGTTGTTGTAAGCACGGCCCAGGCGGGTAATCGAGTCCAGGAGAACCACGACGTCCTTGCCCTGCTCCACCAAGCGCTTCGCGCGCTCGATGGCCAGCTCGGCAACGGAGGTGTGCTCTGATGGCGGGCGGTCGAAGGTAGAGGCAATGACCTCACCCTTGACGCTGCGCTGCATGTCGGTGACCTCTTCTGGGCGCTCGTCTACTAGGACGACCATGAGGTAGCACTCTGGGTTATTTGCGGAAATCGCGTTGGCGATGTTCTGCAAAATGGTGGTCTTACCGGCCTTCGGCGGGGAAACAATCAGCGCACGCTGGCCCTTGCCGATAGGCATGATGAGGTCGATAACGCGGGTGGTCAGGATCTTCGGATCCGTTTCCAGGCGCAGACGCTGGTTCGGGTACAGCGGGGTCAGCTTGGAGAAGTGAGGACGGTCCTGTGCCGCTGCTGGCTCCATGCCGTTTACCGTGTCAACCTGCACCAACTGGTTGTACTTGCGGCGATTACGGCCATTGCCGTGGGTATGAGTTGGGCCAGAGACCTTGACCTGGCCGGTCACGGCGTCGCCAGAGCGCAGGCCCAAGCGCCGGACCAAGTTGTTGTTGACAAAGACGTCAGAGCTTGCCGCGCGGTAACCGGTGGTGCGCAGGAAAGCCACGTTGTTGTCGACGACCTCGAGGATGCCGCCTACTGCCTGGACTTCATCGCCCTCGCGGATCTGGAGATCGTTGCCGCCGTTGTTGTCATTACCACCGCGGTTGCGGCGGTTGCGACGGTTGCGGCGGTTGCGGCGGCCGCCACCGTTGTTGTCATCGTCATCATGGCGGCGGTTGCGGTTGCCGCGGTTGCGCTCGCCGTTATCACGGTTGTCACGGTTATTGTTATCGCGATTGTCGTTAGAGTTCTCGGAATCCTTGTTCGGCTCCTTGGCCTCTTCCTTAGCGCCCTCCTGCTTTGCCTCGGCGTTCTCGCGCTCCTGGCGGCGGGCGCGGTTGCGGCGGGCACGGCGAGCCTGGGAGCGTGACTCGTAGCGCTGCTCCTCGTTCTTCTCACCCTTTTCTTGGGTCTTGTCTTCGCCACTATCCTTGGCGTTATCCTCAGCCTTTGCCGACTTCTCTTCAGCGGGCTTACGTGTGCGGCGCTGTGGCTTTTCCGCCTTTTCTGCCTTCGCAGGGACCTGGCCAGTGCTCAGGGCGGTGATCAGATCGCCCTTGCGCAGACCCGAGATGCCGCGCAGGCCGCGCTCGGCAGCCAGCTTGCGCAGTTCCGGCAGCTTCATGGATGCGTAATCCTGTGCTGCGGCTTTGTCCGTATTGCTCACGGATATCCTTTCGTCGCTTCACCAGCGTCTAAATGCTTTTCGCCTGCAGTCCGGCTTAAGCGCTGGAAGCCAATCTGTATTTTTATGGTGCATGCCGCCACAAGCGGGAAGCCGCGGGCGGTGAAATATCTAGGCCTCTCCTCTGGGAAAAGGAATGCCACGGAGGAGAATTGATAGAAGGCGACTGCGAGCGAGAAAAAAGAAACGCTCTGCGGCGGTTCTGCAATACTCGGTTACGCGGGAGCTTTCCTAAAATTCGGGCTAGTCCGCGTCAGTCACGAGCCACTATACCGTATTAGCATCCCGCGCCGGAAGTGACACCGCTAAAGTAGAACTCATGCTTTCTACCATGCAGGATATCCCCCTGTCCCTGACCCGCATCCTGGAATACGGATCGACGGTGCATGGGCAGACGCAGGTGACCACGTGGCGCAACCATAGCGAGCCGGAAACCACCGACTTCGCCGCCATCGGCGCACGCACGGCCGCATTCGCGCACGCATTGCACGATGAGTTGGGCATTACTGGGGACCAGCGCGTGGCATCTTTCATGTGGAACTGTGCTGAACACCTAGAGGTCATGTTCGCCACTGCCTGCAAGGGTGCTATTTTCACCCCGCTAAACAAGCAGTTAATGAATGATCAGATTCGCCACATCATTAACCACTCCGAAGCGGAAATTGTAGTTGCCGATCCGCGCTTAAAGGATCAGCTGGCTAAGGTCTTAAACGGCGTAAAAACCGTGCGTGCGGTGGTTCTCATTGGTCTAACCGATCCCGCCGACTACCTGGGCAAGTTTGGCGCTGGCATCGAGGTCTATTCCTATGAGGCGCTACTCGACGGCCGCCCTACCGAGTACAACTGGCCTGAGCTAGACGAGCGGACGTCGGCCGCCTTGTGCTATTCCACCGGCACCACTGGCGCGCCCAAAGGCGTGGTCTATTCCCACCGCGCGCTCTACCTGGAGAGCATGCAGTTGCGCGCCTCCGATTCGCTGTGCGTTACCCACGGCGAGACCTTCCTGTGCTGCATCCCGATTTATCACGTGCTCAGCTGGGGCGTTCCCTTTGCCGCCTTTATGACGGGCACGCCACTAGTGCTTCCCGACGCCGACGTATCCGCACCGACGCTTGCTAGCATCATCGCTGCCACCTCGCCCCGCGTGGCGCATGGCGTGCCCACCATTTGGATTCAGCTTTTCGCGCACTATCTCAAGAATCCCCCAAGCCGCATGACGCTGACCGAGATCTTCGCCGGCGGCTCTCCCGTCCCGCCGCAGCTGATCAAAATGTGGGAGGAACGCTACGGCGTCGACGTCGTGCACGTGTGGGGCATGGTGGAAACCACAACGGTGGGCACGGTGGCCCGCCCTCCCCAGGGTGCCGATGGCGATACCCGCTGGGCATACCGCATATCCCAAGGACGTTTCCCGGCCTCCTTGCAATACCGTGTGGTCAATGACGGCGTCGTCGTGCCCAAGTCCGACCGCAATGCCGGCGAGATCCAGGTCCGCGGCAACCTCGTTACCGGCTCCTACTACCACTCGCCCACTTCTGAACCGGGCGGTAGTGCCGACGAGTTCCGCGGCAAGCAAGTCGAGGATGCCGAATCCAAATTCACCGCGGATGGCTGGCTGCGCACTGGCGACGTCGGCTCGGTAACGGAAGACGGCTTCTTGACCGTCGAAGACCGCGCCCGCGACGTCATCCGCTCTGGCGGCGAGTGGATCTATTCGGTCCAGCTCGAAAACCTCATCATGGCTAACCCGGTCGTCGTGGAAGCCGCCGTCATCGGTTATCCGGATAAACAGTGGGTGGAACGCCCTCTGGCGGTAACGGTGTTGGCACCAGGGTTTTCTCCGACAATCGAAACCGCCGAGCGCATCCGCGAGGGTATGCGCAAGGAGCTGCCTTCGTGGATGCTGCCGGAGTACTGGACCTTCGTAAAGCACATCGACAAAACCTCGGTGGGCAAGTTCGATAAGAAGGACCTGCGTTCACACTTGGCTGAAGGCGAATACAACATCATTCGATTGAAAGGCCCTGGCGAGTCACAGCGTCTGGATGACTTGCCACAGCATTTCCCGCCCCGTGATTAGACCCCGGATTAAACGCGAATATTTCCGGGTTAATATGGATAAGACCACTCTCCTTATAGACTAGGACGACAATGACTTATCCGCTTCTAGACAAATACGGCCGCAGGGCCCGCGACCTGCGCGTTTCGCTTACTGATCGCTGCAATCTCCGCTGCACGTATTGCATGCCAGCCGAAGGTCTCGAGTGGTTTCCCACCGCAGAAACCTTGAGCGATGAGGAAACGATCCGCCTTATCCGCATCGGCGTCGAAAAGCTAGGCATCCGCCAGGTACGTTTCACCGGCGGCGAACCGCTCCTGCGCAAGTCTTTGGAGAAGATTGTCGCTGCTACTAAGCAATTGCGCACCGACGAAGGTAAATCACCGTCTACCGCACTGACCACGAACGGCTTGGGCCTCGACCGGCGTATCGATGGATTGGTGGAAGCAGGCCTCGACCGCGTGAACATCTCGCTCGATACCACCGACCGCGAGCTTTATGCCCGGCTAACCCGGCGCGACCGCATCCAGGATGTCTTCACAGCCATCGAAGCCGCGACCCGCGCCGGGCTGCACCCAGTCAAGGTCAATGCGGTAGTGATGCCGGGCATTAATGAGGATTCTATTATCCCGCTGACGGAATACTGCATTGAGGCAGGCGCACAGCTGCGTTTTATCGAGCAGATGCCGCTGGGCCCGCGCGATAAGTGGCGGCGCGAGGATATGGTGACCGCGGACGATATCTTGGCCCGCCTCGGCGAGTCCTTCGAGCTCTCCCCCGCTGATGAGCCGCGCGGCTCTGCCCCGGCATCACTGTGGAATGTCTATCGCGGAGGCCACGAGATAGGACAAATCGGCGTCATCGCCTCAGTCACCCGCTCCTTTTGTGGTTCCTGCGATCGCACGCGCCTGACAACTGACGGTGCGGTGCGCAATTGCCTATTCGGTAATTCGGAGACCTCTCTTCGCGACCTCATGCGCGCGGGCGCCAGCGATGAAGAGCTCATGGAGGCCTGGGCCGCAGAAATGTGGGCGAAGCTGCCCGGCCACGGCGTGAATGACGAGGGTTTCTTGCAGCCGGATCGTTTGATGGCAGCAATCGGTGGCTAAAGGCTAAGGATCTAGTTTGAAAAGCATGCGCACCCCACAAGAACATTTTGAGGCGATAATGTCTCACGCCCGGCCGGTGCCGGTAGAGGTATTTCCGGAAGCCCAGCCAGTCAACGAGAAACTTCTAGGCCGCGTTATTGCAGAAGGCGTTACTGCGTGCCTAGCAGTGCCGCCTTTTAGCAACTCTGCGATGGATGGCTTCTTGGTACACCTAAAGGATCTGGTTGAGCTGCCTGCGCGTTTGCCCGTCGCAGGCGACGTTCCGGCGGGCCAGGCACCCATGGAGGTGCCAGCGGGCAAGGCGGTGCGCATCATGACCGGCGCGCCGGTTCCGGAGGACAACGATGGCCTAGTTGTAGTCCCAGTGGAGTTGACCGATATTCCAGCCGGCCCACACGAGCTGCCGAGTGAGGTCACCATCAACGAGACGCCAAGGCGCACGCACATCCGCCCGAAGGGAGAAAACGTTCGGGAGGGCGCGAACATCGCCAAGCCGGGCACCGTGGTTGATGCCGGCCTTATTGCCGCGCTGATTTCGGCTGGCATCACGCATGTTCGCGTCTACCGCCCCGTTCTCGTAGGCGTGGTCTCCTCCGGCGACGAACTGGTCGAGGGCTCGAGCCTCGAGCCGGGCCAGCTACCCGATTCGAATGGGCCGATGATCGAATCGCTGATTCGCTCCACCATCCCGCACGCAGTGGTAACGCACATGCGCTCTTCCGACTCCTCGGAGCAGCTGCGCGAGACGATTGAGCAGCTGTTTCATTCCCACGAGGTAGTAATCACGACGGGCGGTGTTTCCGCCGGTGCCTTCGACGTCACGCAGACCGCGCTTCAGACCGCAGAGGACTGTGAAGCTTGGTTCGGCGGGGTCAAGCAAAAGCCCGGCACGCCGCAAGGTTTTTCCCTCTATGGAGGTTTGCCGGTTATCTCCCTGCCGGGCAATCCCGTAGCGGCGTTTGTTTCCTACCACCTTTATGTTTCGCCTTTCCTCGAGGCCTTGAGCGGGCGCCCTGCCCGCACGAAGGTCTGCAGCGGGCGCACAATCGTCGCGCGCGCCGGGGAGGAGTTCCCCATGGCGCACAAGCACGGCACGGCATTTGTGCCCACGCGTTTGGAGTTCGGCGAGGCCGTCGTGGCGTACCCCTTTGCCAGCGGGTTGAGCAGCCACTTCGTAGCCTCGCTCCACGGCACGTGCGGTCTGGTTGAGGTGACCTCCGAAATTCAGGCTGGCGATGAAGTCCGCGTGGTTGTCTATTAATTCTCGATTAGGACTTAATTAGACTAGACCCCATGAAATTTACCCATCTCAATTCCTCCGGCTCCGCCTACATGGTGGATGTGACAGAAAAGCAGCCCACCGTCCGCTCCGCTACCGCGCAAGGCGAGGTTGCATGTTCTCCTGAGGTTCTTTCTGCGCTTCGCGACGGCACGGTTCCCAAGGGCGACGTGCTAGCGGTCGCGCGCATCGCCGGCATCTCGGCGGCCAAGAAGGTCCCGGAACTGCTTCCCCTCGCCCACACCATCGGCGTGCATGGTTGCTCGGTCGATCTGGAAATCCGAGACGACCATGTCTTCATCGAGGCAACGGTGCGAACCGCCGATCGCACCGGTGTGGAGATGGAGGCGCTTACCGCGGTCAACGTTGCGGCGCTGTCCATCATCGATATGGTCAAAGGCGTCGACCGCTCCGCATTTATCCGCCGCTGTGGGATCACCGCAAAGTCCGGTGGCCGTTCCGGCGACTGGAGCCGCGAGCTTCCTAAAACCTAGGCAATGCTGAACTACAAACCGCATGAGCTAGGAATCATCATCCTGGCAGGCGGCCACGGCACCAGGATGGGCGGGCGCGATAAGGGCTCGGTGCGTGTACGGGGCGAAAGGCTTGTCGACGTCGTGCGCAGGCAGCTTCCTTATGGCGCGCCGGTCTGCGTGGTTTCCCCGTTTCCGCTGGGCCTGCCGCAGGTATGCGAAAATCCGCTTTTTGGTGGGCCTGCAGCTGGCATCGTGGCAGGCCTGAAGAACCTAGAAGCACGTAGTTTAGCGCCACTTCGCTATATCGCAGTGTTATCTGTGGATGCGCCGGATTCGCCCCAAATGCTGCCAAAGTTGTTGGAAAAACTCGCCGCTTGCGAAGCGCAAAGCTCGATTCCCTCGGTAGCGGCGGCTTTAAGCGGCGATTTTATCCAGCCGCTGTGCGCGCTGTGGCACTACGACGGCCTGCGCCAAGCGGTAGATTCCTTCGACTGCCTGCACAACAAGTCAGCCCGCAGGCTGTTGCACGCAGTCCCCCGCCTCATCGCGGTGCCGGGTACAGGCGCGGAAGAGGACTACGATACCTTGGCTGAACTCGCCGAATGGGAGCGCCGCCGAGCGTAGTAAGTAACCGCGCTTATCAGTTACTCTTCGCATCCCGGAAGATATCCCCGAGCAAAGGGAGAACGACACCCAAGGTGTCAGCAACTGCGCCGCGGGAGGACGCGGAATTGATAATCAGCGAGCCACAGCCGCGGTCAGTCATGCCAATGACCCCGCGGGAAAGGCCAGTCTTGTGCGAACTCTCCAGACCTTTGAGCAGCACCTGGGTTTCCAGCCCGTGAAGGCGGGCAGCGATGAACTCTTCGGTTACTTCAGGTGTGTAGTTGGTGGGACCGACGCCAGTACCTCCAATGACCACAATGACGTCGACGCCAGCCCGTACTTGCTCGCGCAGCGCTTCGGCCACGCGGGCGTAGCCTTCCGCAACGACATCGTGGCTCGTCACTTCGAGCCCCTGAGCCAACAAAAGCTCCTTGGCCAAGGTTCCTGCAGAATCAGGCTTTGCGCCGCTCAAAACGCGGTCAGCGGTGACGATTATGGCAGCGGTGGCAGGTTTCATTTGGGCGTCCTTTACCTCGGTTTAGTGGTGTGACATTTTTAACAGAATCGAGTCATAAGCAGCGGTTTCCCACCCCTTAATGGGTTAACCAGCGAAAGGTCGGTATGTGAAATGTTTTCGCAACACTAATGTTTCCTAATTAAACTCGGATAACTCCGTAGAAAATGTCTCTTTTTAGGGTAATTGAAACTAAATTGGACAGAGACAGTTTCTACGAGAATACCGAGGAAAAATGACTGCACTTGATACGTCGGGCAAGACCATCCAAGGATGGAACCCCGAAGAAAAAGACCACTGGGATTCCAAAGTTGCGTGGCGAACCTTGTGGGTTTCCACCTTCGTGCTGATCATCGGTTTTGCAACGTGGTACCTCGTTTCCGCAATTGCACCGATGCTCAACCAGATCGGCTTCGATCTCAGCAAGAGCCAGCTGTACTGGCTAACCTCTATTGCAGGCCTCGCATGCGGCTTATTCCGCCTGCTGTTTATGTTCCTGCCGCCTATCATCGGCACCCGCAAGCTGGTATTCGTTTCCTCCCTGCTGTTCATCATCCCGATGCTCGGCTGGTTTTTCGCCGTGCAGGACACCTCCACCCCATACTGGTGGCTTTTAACCTTGGCTTTCCTCTCCGGTATCGGCGGCGGCGTCTTTTCTGGCTTTATGCCTTCCACCGGCTACTTTTTCCCTAAGCGCATGTCCGGCACCGCCCTCGGCCTGCAGGCTGGCTTGGGCAACTTCGGTATTTCCTTCATTCAACTGGTTGCACCGTGGCTGATGGGCTTTACCCTCCTGGGAATCGGCTTCGTGGCACCGCAGCGCACAGATGATGGCGCAATCTTCGTGCACAACCCGGCCATCTTCTTGGTTCCATGGGCAATAGTTGGTGCTGTTCTCGCATGGATGCTGCTCAAGGACGTTCCAGTCAAGGCAAACTTCCGCCAGCAGATCGATATCTTCGGCAACAAGAACACGTGGATCTTGACCGTTGTCTACTTGATGACCTTCGGCGCTTTCTCCGGCTTCGCGGCTCAAATGGCGCTTCTTATCAACCAGACCTTCGGCGCCGATTCCCAGTTTGCTGGCCAGTTCGATGACCTGCCGCGCGGTGCTGCCTATGCCTTCCTCGGCCCGCTGATCGGCGCGCTGGTCCGCGCGCTGTGGGGCCCGCTGTGCGATAAGTTCGGCGGCGCTATCTGGACCTTCGTCGGTTGCGTAGGCATGACGGTGTTTACTGCCCTTTCTGCGCTTTTCTTAAACCCCTCCGACCCGAGCGAGTTCAAGGGCTTTTTGACCTGCATGCTCATCATGTTCTTCTTCACCGGCCTAGCCAATGCCGGCACCTTCAAGCAGATGCCAATGATTTTGCCGAAGCGTCAGGCAGGCGGCGTCATCGGTTGGACTGGTGCCATCGGCGCATTCGGCCCGTTCGTCGTAGGCGTGTTGCTTTCCATGATGCCGGCCGCCACGTTCTTCTGGGGCTGCGTTGTGTATTTCGCAATCACCTCTGTCCTCGTGTGGATCTACTACGCTCGTCCACGCGCACCTTTCCCCGGCTAAACCACGCCTTTCCAAAGGAGTAACCCACCCCCATGACTGAAAATAAATCCGGCCCCAGCTCCCTTTTCAAGCTCGGCGCCTATCTGCGCAAAGGCGAAGCCAGCGACTCTGGCCAACAGCTGTTTTTGAAGGGCGGCAGACAGGCAGATGTCTTCTACCGCAACCGCTGGGCCTTCGACAAAATGGTTCGCTCCACACACGGCGTCAACTGCACGGGTTCTTGCTCGTGGAAGGTCTACGTCAAAGATGGCGTCATCACCTGGGAATCCCAGGCCGTGGACTATCCCACCACCGGCAATGACATGCCGGAATACGAGCCGCGCGGATGCCCTCGTGGTGCTTCTTTCTCCTGGTACACCTACTCGCCTACCCGCGTGCGCTATCCCTATGCGCGCGGCGTTCTGGTGGACATGTTCCGTGAGGAAAAAGCTAAAAACGGCGGCGACTCTGTCCTCGCATGGCGTGCCATCCAGGAAGATCCTGAAAAGCGCAAGGCTTATATCTCCCAGCGTGGCAAGGGCGGCCTGATTCGTATCAGCTATGAAGAGGCGATCGACATCGCTGCTGCGGCGCACGTTTACACCATTCGCAAGTACGGTCCGGACCGCATCTTCGGCTTTACAGTTATTCCTGCCATGTCGCAGGTCTCCTATGGCGCCGGCACCCGCTTCCTGCAGAGCATCGGCGGCGTCGCTCTGTCCTTCTATGACTGGTACGCCGACCTGCCGCCGGCATCCCCCCAGACCTTCGGCGATCAGACTGACGTACCGGAATCCGGTGACTGGTACAACTCTTCCTATCTCATGATGTGGGGCTCCAACATCCCGGTAACCCGTACCCCGGATGCACACTTCATGGTGGAGTCACGCTACAAAGGGACCAAGGTCGTCGTGGTTTCGCCGGACTTCGCCGACAACACGAAGTTCGCCGACGAGTGGGCCCGCATCGAACCCGGCTCGGATGCCGCTTTGGCCTTTGCCATGGGGCATGTCATCTTGAAGAAGTTCCACGTTGAGCGCCAAGAACCGTACTTCTTGAACTACATGCGCAAGTACACGGACTCGCCTTTCTTGGTCACCTTGGACGAGCGCGAGGACGGCACCTATACCCCAGGCAAGTTCCTCACGGCTTCCCAGGTCTCCGATGCGGAGCTGAATTCCTCGCCAAACGCCACCCACCGTGGCCTCGTCATGGAAGAAGACGGCAAGGTAGTCGATCCGGGCGGCACCGTCGCTGACCGCTGGGACAACAACTCGGCGAAGTGGAACCTCTCCCTCGACAACGCCGATCCTGTCATGTCCATCGCAGAGACCGATTCCTTCGAGACCGCCGAGGTACTCTTCCCGCGCTTCGACCTGGATGCGGACCCAGCCGACATCGGCACCGAGAAGCCTGTCGGCACGGGCATCGTGCACCGCGGTGTGCCGGTTCGTCGCGTCGACGGCAAGCTCGTGACCACGGTCTTCGACGTCATGCTCGCACACTACGGCGTCAACCGCGAAGAACTTAACTTGCCAGGTTCCTGGCCGAAGGACTTCTACGATGCCTCCGAAGTGGGCACGCCAGCCTGGCAGGAAGGCCTCACCGGCGTGCCTGCCGATACCGCCATCCGCATCGGCCGTGAGTTTGCGCAGAACGCGGCAGATTCCAAGGGACGCTCCCAGATCATCATGGGTGCCGGCGTCAACCACTACTTCCACGCAGATACCATCTACCGCACCTTCTTGGCGCTGACCTCGATGTGCGGCACCCAGGGTGTCAACGGTGGCGGCTGGGCTCACTACGTGGGCCAGGAGAAGCTGCGCCCTGTCAACGGGTGGACCCAGTGGGCCATGGCCACCGACTGGCAGCGTCCTCCGCGCCACATGATTTCGACAGGCTTCTACTACTTCGCCACCGAGCAATACCGCTACGACAACTCCCGCGCCTCCCATCTGGGATCGCCCCTGGCCAACCACGGTGCCATCGGTGACAAGATGGTCTCCGACACCATGGCTGAGGCTATGCGTCGCGGCTGGATGCCGGCTTACCCGCAGTTCAACCGCAACAACCTATTGCTTGCGGCAGAGGCAAAGGAAAAAGGCGTCGACATCAATGACTACGTTGTAAGCCAACTCAAAGATGGCGACCTCGAGTTCTCCTACGACAACCCTTCGGCAGAAGAAAACTGGCCGCGCATTCTTTTGAACTGGCGTACCAACCTGCTGGGCTCTTCTGCAAAGGGCACCGAGTTCTTCTTGCGTCACTTGCTCGGAATCGACTCCGATGCCACGGCCGAAGAGCTCGCTGCCGAGGATCGTCCACGCACCATCAAGTGGGTTGATGAAGCTCCTGAGGGCAAGCTCGACCTCATGATGACCACAGACTTCCGCAATACGTCGACGACCTTGGTCTCTGACATCGTGCTGCCGGCAGCTACCTGGTACGAAAAGCACGATATGTCCTCGACGGATATGCACCCATACCTGCACTCCTTCAACGCGGCCATCAACCCGCCGTGGGAGGCGCGCACCGACTTCGAGGTCTTCCGCGACCTCGCGGCTTCGCTTTCTGCCAAGTCCGCAAAGTGGCTCGGCGTGCAAACTGACATCGTCACGCAACCGAGCCACCACGACTCCCCCGATGAGTTGGGCATGCCAAACGGCATTGTGCCCGACGTCGAAAAGCTCGGCTTGGTGCCAGGGGTTACCATGCCGAAGCTGCATGTGGTGGAGCGTGACTACACCAAGATCTATGAGAAGTGGACCCACTTGGGCCCGCTGCCGGCCAAGGCCGGGACTGCGGTGCATGGCACCAAGTTCAACGTGGAAAAGCAGGTCAAAGAGCTTGAGCTCATCTGTGGAACCTCGAAGACCTCGATGGGTGAGCTCATTGACTTGAGCAAAGACACAAAGGTCATCGACGCCATCTTGCACCTGTCCGGTGTATCCAACGGCGAGCTGGCAAAGCAAGGCTTCGAGTATCTGTCTTCGCGCACCGGCCGTGACATGACACCGCTTGCGACCTCCGATGAAGACGTGCGCATCAGCTGGGATTCCATCAAGGAGCGCCCGACCGAGGTCATCACCTCGCCGGAATGGACGGCTGACAAGCGCAATAAGCGCCGCTACACGGCGTTTAGTATCAACGTCGAGTTCGACAAGCCATGGCACACGCTGACCGGCCGCATGCACTACTACATCGACCACGATTGGTTCATGGACTACGGCGAGGCGCTGCCTATCTTCCGCCCACCGCTTGATCATCTGCATATGCACGGCGAATTCGCGCCGGGCCAGACCTTGCAAAATGAGCGCGGCGAGGTCGAGGTCACACTGCGTTATCTCACCACCCACAACAAGTGGTCGATTCACTCGCAGTACTTCGACAACCTGCACGTGCTGTCTATTTCCCGCGGCGGCCAGGTGGTCTGGATGTCGGACAAGGACGCCGCAAAGATCGGCGTGAAGGACAACGAGTGGGTTGAGGTCTACAACCGCAACGGCATCGTGTCCGCCCGCGCCATCGTCTCCCACCGCATCCCGGAGGGCACGATGATCTGCAACCACGCCCAGGAACGCACCGTTGGTACCCCAATCAACGAGTTCACCGGCCGCCGCGGCGGCACGCACAACTCGCTGACCCGTATCTCCATCAAGCCGGTCCATATTGCCGGCGGCTACGGCCAGCTGACCTATCACTTCAACTACATCGGCCCAACCGGCAACAACCGCGACGAAGTCACCCGCGTGCGCCGTCGCTCCCAGGAGGTTTCTTACTAATGAAAGTCATGGCCCAAATCTCCATGATCATGAACCTGGACAAGTGCATCGGCTGCCACACCTGTTCGGTCACGTGTAAGCAGGCATGGACCAACCGCGAAGGCACCGAGTACATCTGGTTCAATAACGTCGAAACCCGTCCCGGCGTGGGCTACCCGCGCACCTGGGAGGACCAGGAAAAGTGGAAGGGCGGCTGGGAGCTTACCGGCTCTGGCAAGCTAAAGCCCAAGGCCGGTGGACGCTTGAAGAAGCTGGCTACCCTGTTCCATAACCCGAACCTGCCGACGATCCAGGACTACTACGAGCCGTGGAGCTACCAATACGAGGATCTGATGGGTGCCAAGGCTGGTCAGAAGACCCAGCCCACCGCAAAGCCGGTCTCTCAAATCGATGGCCGCGAAATAAACAAGATTGAGTGGTCTTCCAACTGGGATGACAACCTGGGTGGTTCTATTGAAACCATGGACCAGGACCCTACCCTGCACCAGATGAATCTGCAGGTAAAGAAGGAGATCGAGGACTCCTTCATGTTCTACCTGCCACGCATCTGCGAGCACTGCATGAACCCCACCTGCGTGTCTTCGTGCCCTTCCGGCGCGATGTACAAGCGCGCTGAAGACGGCATCGTGCTCGTGGATCAGGACCAGTGCCGCGGCTGGCGCATGTGTGTCTCGGGCTGCCCTTATAAGAAGGTTTACTTCAACCACAAGACCGGCAAGGCCGAGAAATGTACGCTCTGCTACCCGCGCCTTGAGGTAGGCCAGCCCACGGTTTGCTCTGAAACCTGCGTGGGCCGCCTGCGCTACTTGGGCGTCATCTTCTACGATGCCGATCGCGTGGCCGAGGCCGCCGCGACGCCGAATGAGCAGGACCTCTTTGAAGCGCAAAAGTCCATCATGCTGGACCCACACGACCCTGCTGTCGTAGCTGCCGCACAGAAAGAAGGCATCCCGCACTCCTGGATCGATGCCGCGCAGAACTCGCCAATCTACGACCTCATCTTCAAGTACAACGTCGCGCTTCCGCTGCACCCGGAGTACCGCACGCTGCCGATGGTCTGGTACATCCCGCCGCTTTCGCCCATCGTGGACCAGGTAAGCGCCACCGGCAATGACGGCGAGGACCACAAGATCCTCTTCTCCGCACTGTCTAACATGCGTATTCCGCTGGAGTACCTCGCAGGTCTTTTCACCGCAGGCGATACCGTGCCAGTGGAAAAGTCGCTGCGCCGCCTAGTCGCTATGCGCTCCTACATGCGCGATATCAACTTGGGCAACGAGCCACAGGAGGAGATTGCACAGGCCGTCGGCATGACCGGAGAGGACATGGTGGCAATGTACCGCCTGCTTTCCATCGCCAAGTACGACGACCGCTACGTCATCCCGACTGCCTCCCCGGAGACCCCGCGTGGCATCGCTTCGCTGGATCCTTTCGGCGACGTTGACCCGGCACGCGCTTCCGAGGACGTCTTCCATGACTTGGGCATGGGCGCGCCGGAAGCCTGCACGCACGGCGCGGCAGCAGGTTCCGGCACGGTTTCCCTACTGTCGTGGACTGGTGACCGCCCCGATTCGATGTTCCCAAACCGGGACTAGGGGGTAAGGCTGAAGATGAATATCTTTGAAAAGCTTGCCACCCGTGCGGCTCAACCTCCGCAAGATGACGCCGTGGCAGGATACGGCACCGTCAGCGGTGTGCCTGCCGGCATCGGCTCTTTGGGCGGAGCTGCCGATGTCAAGCGCACGGCACGTACACACACCGGCCAGGTCCCCACTGACTTCGTGACACCGGTGGCGGTCGATGAGACCCAGCGGCGCATCGTCGCCATGGCAGCCAGTGTCTTGCTGCGCTACCCGGAGGAGGATTTCCTCTCCCATTTGGACGTGGTCCAGGACCAGCTCGACCAGCTACCAATGGCGCTGGCAACGGACTTCATGGGCTTTATCGACGCCGCCCGTACCGCGGGGCTGCGCGCGCTGCAGGAGCACTACGTTGAGACCTTCGATCAGCGCCGCCGCTGCTCGCTGTTTTTGTCCTACTACGCCGTCGGCGATACCCGGCAGCGCGGAATGGCCATCTTGTCCTTCTCCCAGCAGCTTGAGTCCTTTGGTTTCCAGCTGGCAGAAAATGAATTGCCGGACCACCTCTGCGTGGTTCTGGAAGCGCTAGGACTCGCCGAGGGCGAAGACCATGCGCGCGCCGTTGAGATGCTGGCGAGCTATCGCGAGGGCATAGAGGTGCTGCGTGCTGCGCTTTCACAACAGGATTCGCCTTATGTGCGTCTTATCGTCGCCGTGTGCAAGGCGCTGCCGAAGGTAGATGCCGAAACCGCGCAGAAATACGTCGATCTCATTCGTACCGGCCCTCCAGCTGAAATGGTGGGCATTGCCGATCTTCCTTTCCCCACTGCCCAACCTGATCTCGTTTAAGGAGCACTCATGGATTATTTCAACAACTTTTTCTGGGGTGCCTTCCCGTGGCTGGCCATCGCCGCGTTTTTCGTCGGCATCTTCTGGCGCTGGCGCACCGACCAATTCGGTTGGACCACGCACTCTTCCCAGATCTATGAATCGAAGCTGCTACGCCTTTCCTCCCCGCTGTTCCACTGGGGCATGGTCTTCGTGGTCATCGGCCACCTGATGGGCTTGGCTTTCCCAAAGTCGTGGACGCGTGCAGTAGGCATCAGTGACCACGCTTATCACCTGTTAGCGACGATCCCTGGCTCCATCGCGGCGGTCGCCGTGGTTCTTGGCTTCGTGGGTCTGCTTTACCGCCGCATCGTTAATCGCTCAGTGTTTCTGTCCACCTCGAGCTCGGACAAGGTCATGTACTTCTTCCTGGCGCTAGCGCTGCTGTCTGGCACCATCGCGACGTTTAGCACCCAGGTCTTCGGCGGGCCACATGGCTATGACTACCGCGAGACCATCTCGCCGTGGCTGCGCCAGCTGCTGATCTTCAACATCCACCCGGAGTGGATGGCTGATGTTCCCTGGCAGTTCAAGGTCCACGTTTTGTGTGGATTTACCATCATCGCCGTCTGGCCTTTTACTCGCCTGGTCCACGCTTTCTCGGCGCCGGTGGGCTACGTCACCCGTCCGTACGTGGTCTACCGTTCCCGCGACCAGCGCGCCACGGATATGCGCTCACACACTGCGTGGGAGCCGGTGCGTTCCCACCGCGCGCAGCTCGACGCCAACGAGACTCCTGCCCACGGAGCCTAATCACTAGATCGATTAGAGGAGCGAGGAAGATTTCTTCCTCGCTCCTTTTGTCTAAGCTCTACTGCGTGACCACAATCTTTCCGTGCTGGCCCTTTTCGGCCGAGGTCATGATGTGATTGACAAAGCTATAGGTGCCGGGTTCATTGAAGGTCATCTCCACGAAGCCGCCCTGCGCGGGTAGGAGATCCAGCGCCTGCGAACCCGAATCGCGACGGTCCTTAATCAGGTAGTCGCCCTCCTTGTACGCGGTGTCAAATTGCTCGCCCACCACGTGGAAAGACAACGGCTGGTCTGGGCCCACGTTGAGCAGCCAGATGCGTACCTTATCGCCCACCTTGGCATGCAGTGGCTCAAGGTCGTACTGATTCGGATAGTAATTAAACGCCATCAGGTCGTACTCGCCGTTTGAGACGCGGTCGGCGTCGGCGCCATTTTCGTCGCCCAGGAAGATTTCGTCGGCGATCATTGCGTACTCCGCATCGGCGTCGCCAAGCTCTGGCGGATCGATGACCACCGCACCGGCCATGCCGTTGGCAATGTGTAGGCTCATCGGCGCCGTGGAGCAGTGATACATCCAGATGCCGGAGCGATGCGCGGTGAACTCATAAGTCAGGGACTCGCCCGGCGCGATGGTCTTCATGTTCTCATCCGGGTTGACCTCGCCGGCGTGGAAGTCCACGGAGTGGCCCATGCTTCCCTCGTTCTTGATGGTGATCTTGAACTTATCGCCCACCTTGCCGCGCAGGGCTGGCCCTGGGGCTTGGCCGTTGAATAGCCACCGCGTTTGTTTTACACCTGGCGCTACCTCGACCTCTTCCTCGGTCATGGTCCAGGTTTCCTCGTGGGTGGTTCCTTCGGCCTTGGCCAAGCGGGCATCGAAAGCCTTGAAGTCGTCGCGCTTCTGGGTGCGCTCCGCCGCACTCGGTACGTCGGGGTGGCTCGCAGAGTGATGGTGCTCGTGCATGGCATCGCCTGCTGTGCCTGCAGCTCCCGCGGCGTCGTCAGTCGTGTTGATCTGGAGCACCATACCCTGTGCTTTGTGCCCGGCGATAGTGCAATAGCCCTGGGTGGATTCGTTGATAATGCCCGCATCGAGCTCAACGGTCTTGCCTGGCTCCACACGGCCGGTCTCGTTGTCACCAATCTTTAGGTCGTGGACCTGGTCGCCGTCGTTGGTGAAGTTGACCACAAGGTGGGCGCCCTGTGGCACGTCAATCGAAGCCGGGACGAAGGCCATGCCGGAGACTGAGACGTCGACAACGGTCGCTTCCACGCCCGCGCTTTCCGACGCCCTTTGCGCCTTGCCCGTGCTATTAAACACCGCGAGCGCGATAACCGCAGCAAGGGCAATGCCGATGAGCAGCCAGGAGGCCCAATTGTTTTGAACCGGCGGCTTCGGAGATTGATTCGAAGAAACGCTGAGCATTTAGTTCTCCAGTCTTTTCTGCTTGTAAACGGCCACTACGATGGCCAAGACGTTGGTGATAAGGCCAAGCCCCATCATGATAAGCCCGGCAACATCCGCGCCGAGTAAGCACAACACTGCGCCCAAGTTGATAAGCACCAAACGCGCATAACCGCCGCGGTCAGCGACTTTTCGCCCTAGTGTGACTTTCGCCAGACCGCCGCCCAACAGGGTGGGCAGGAGGTGATGCAGCACGCCGATGACCAATTGCAACAGGCCAGCGCCGACGAAGGCGGGCATGAGCAACAACGTCACCGCGCGCGGGTAGACGCCGATGACGGCGCACACCGCGTCCGCAGCGCACAAGCTGAGCATCCACAGCAGGCCCGCCTGCACGGAGACGGCAGCAGTGGTCTGCTGCGGGTTTCCCGCCACCACCGTGGCCAGGATGGGCTGAATGATGAGAATCGCGGCGAGCACGACGAGCAACTGGGCCATGCCCGCTGCCCGTGTAAGCCCCACCGCGTAAAGCCCCACCGCGAGGGCGAGGCCTACGCAGTGCACCGTAAGTACCCGGGAACAGCGGGCGCGCGCTGCCGGGGCGATCTTGGTGCCCGACAGCGTGGGCAGCAGCGTGACCACAGTTCCGAGGATGGTCAGCCAGGCAAAGCCCCACACCATTCCGCGGGAGTGCGCGGCG
This sequence comes from Corynebacterium simulans, assembly GCF_001586215.1. Classification (NCBI taxonomy): domain Bacteria; kingdom Bacillati; phylum Actinomycetota; class Actinomycetes; order Mycobacteriales; family Corynebacteriaceae; genus Corynebacterium; species Corynebacterium simulans. The sequence continues at coordinate 311,875 of NZ_CP014634.1, forward strand.
ACCAGCAGTGAGTAGTTGCCCACACCGTTACCCGCCAAAATGACCATCACGACTGAGGCCACCAAGAACACGGCGGCCGTAATGTAGAAAGGTACTGTCACGGCAAAAGAACCCGCAAGCGAGCCTTTGAGCGCGCGGTAGATGTCCCACGCGTGCCAGAAGAAGGTGACGATGATGAGAAGCGAGGCGGCGTCGGAAAGCGGGCCCCAATCATAGCCCGCACGATCGACGAGCAGGAGGACCAAGCCCACCTGAATTAGCGCCACGCGCCAGGCCACCGACTTGTAGCCACGGGCCTGCATGCGGGTCAGTGCCTCAGTAAAGTGCGTGGAATACACGATGATCGCCGTGGTCATCGCGCCAATCGTGAACGGGTGAATGAGTTCCCACCACACCACGTTGGCACCGAGATTTCCTGCCACGTTGATGGCAACGCCCACCACCACCCAGAAGCCAATGACGCTCGCTGCAATCGTGTGCCAACGTCCGCGGGCGGCTAAAGATACGTCAGCGATGTGCACGTCGTGCCTCCCGGATGGTCAAAACAAAGCCACTTAAAACGAACAGCAGCACCGCCACCACGTTAGTCATACCGCCTACCTGATACACCCCGGTGTGAACAACGATATCCGCGCCGACGCGCACCACGAGGCCCGCGTGCAGTAGCACCACTGGCACATAGAGAACGGGGTTATAGGGCAGCTTCTTTCGAATGACAGACGTCAAGATGATCGGTGCGTGCGCAAAGATCATGGACATGACAAAGCCCAAGAAAACAGTGTGCACCGAAGCGTCGTAACTAAAGCCGCTGACCTGCCCCATACCGAGCCACGCCAGTCCAGCTAGCGCCAGCCAGAAGTAACCGGCCAGCATGCAGGCTGCGGAATATTGGGGCAGTCCCTTAGCGCGCACGAGGTTCTTGGCCACGTCCACGCGCACAGTGGTCAAGGAGATGGCAAGCAAAAGCGCACCCATCAGGCGGTAGCCCACTGCGGGCACGAGGATGTAGATAACTCCCGCGGCTGCCAGGGCGAGGACCAAGGCAGTGATGAGGTTTTCCGCGCGAGTGCCGGCCATGGTCACGCGGGCGAGCTCCATACGTTCGCCGATGATGGTGGCGACGACGTAGAGGACGCACAGCGGCATGGCCGTAGCAAAGGAGGGAGTCATCGCCCACAGTAAGGAAGCGGCGACTCCCCCAATCACGCCGGCAGCCTGGACGAGGACAGCGAGGGTGGGCTGGCGGCGATGGACCTCCAGATAGATAAAGCCCAGGACGAGGAAGCTCAGTGCAAAGCACACCGCGGGTACGGGTCGCGTTACCCCGACGAGGAGCGTTAGCACTGCCAGCACGTGAAAGGCCGGGCCCGCCCAGGCCCACGTCTTCTTCACTGCGACGGCACGCTCCAAGCCGATGGCGCCGCCCACGAAACCGAACACCATCAGCGGGCCATGGGCGTTGGTCACTGCGCTGGCTGGGGCAACGCCCAGCAGTGAGGCACCGGCGAAAAGACCGACGAGCAACGCCGCGCCGGCGAATGCCAGGAACACGAAACGATGCGCTATATTTTTCACAAGTTTTATCGTACTAATATTGGGGCTAAGGTGAAACTCGAAACACTTTCGAGCACCTCCAACGAAAGGAACATCATGCAACTGCCTATCTCTGATGCGCACAAGGGCAACGACATCCCTACCCTGAACGCCTCTGAAATTCCGCACGCAGTCCGCCACGGCGCCATCCACGGCGCGCTCGGCACCCTCAACGTTGGCGAGTCGATGGTCCTCATCGCGCCACACAACCCGGTGCCACTGCTCAAGGAGATCGAGGCACGCGACGAGTCCTTCGACCTTGCCTACCTCAAGGAAGAACCACAGGATTTCCACATCAAGTTCACCCGCACCGCCTAGTGCTGGCGTAAGTTAGATGGCTATGAAGAAGCTCCTTGCCCCGCTCATTGCATCGACACTTGCGGCTCTGTCGCTGAGCGCCTGCGCCAGCGACCCCGCGGAACTCAACGTTTTTGCTGCGTCCTCGACGCGTGTGCTGAACGATGCCCTCACGGCCACCACCCCAGTGCTTATCAACAACGGCGGATCGGCATCCCTCGTCGATCAGATTCACCAAGGAGCACCGGCAGACCTCCTCATCACGGCCTCAGAAAAGACCATGGACAAAGCCGTGGACAACGGCGATGTGGACAAGCCCCGCCTGCTGGCCACCAACACCATGGTCATGGTGGTCCCGCCTGGTAACCCGGCAGGGATTTCCTCGGTCCGGGACTTGCGCGAGGAGGACTACTTCGTGCGCTGCGATCCATCCGTGCCCTGCGGCGACATCGCGGACAAGATCATGGAGGACCTCCACCTCACCATCACTCCCGATTCGGAAGAAGGCCAGGTAGCTGACGTCGTGGGCAAGGTCGCCAGCGGCGAAGCCGACGCCGGCTTTGTCTACTCCACGGACGCCGCGGCCAACCCAGACCTCGAGGTCATCCCCATCGAGGGCGCAGAGAAGTTCCGCAACAAGATTATGGGCGCGGTGGTCACGCACACCGAGCGACGCGACGCTGCCGAGCAATTACTGGATACGCTCTCTGACGACTTTGATGAAACCTGGACGCAGTACGGCTTCCAACCCGCCGACTAAACTGCTCTGCATGGCTTCTCGAGAAACCCCCACCCGCGCCCCGTGGCCCTTCGCCATCGTGGGCGCCGTGGCGGTTTTATACGTTGCTATTCCCGTCGTGGCACTAGCAACGCGCGTGCCATGGTCCCGTCTCGGGGCGGTCGTCGGTCAAGACTCCACCCGCGACTTGCTGCGCGTGACTTTGGGTTCTGCGGTCTTGGCCACCGTCCTTGCCACGTTCCTGGGCGTCGGGCTCGCCATGTGGCTCCACGGCCTCAAACGCATGGGCCAGGCTGTGCGCCTGCTGGTCTACCTTCCGCTGGCCATGCCGCCGGTGGTGGGTGGCCTAGCGCTAAGCGCGGCACTCGGTCGGCGCGGGCTTTTGGCCCCGCTTCTCGACGCCCTCCACTTGAAGTTCGCCTTTGCCTTTGCCGGTGTGGTCACAGCGCATACTTTCGTGGCGCTGCCCTTCGTGGTGGTGGCGGTGGACTCGGCATTACGCCACATTGACCAGGAGGTATCCACCTCAGCGCGCCGGGTGGGAATGTCACGGTGGGCGGTATGGCAGAAGATCACGCTGCCTACCATTGCGCCCTCCATCTTTACCGGCGCCGTTCTGGCCTGCGCGCGCAGTCTGGGCGAGTTTGGCACCACGATTACCTTCGCTGGTTCGTCGCCAGGTATTACGCGCACGATGTCGAGCGGCATCTACTTAGAACGCGAGGCCAGCGCGGACAACGCCTATGCTCTCTCCGCCGTGCTCATCGGCCTAGCCGTGCTTTGTTTAGCACTCGCGGGCCTGCCCACGCTGCTGCGCAAGGAACCAGCGCCACGGGCACACGCACAAGGCCCACTTGATATCGAAAAGCTCCGCGAGCTAAGCAGGCCGCAGCAAAGCCGCGAACTCACGCCGTTCCGGCCCCATGCCACGACTGCCGTGGTGGGCGTTAACGGCGCGGGCAAGACAACGCTGCTGCGCCGCATCGCTGACTCCTCCGACAGCGTCATGCTCACCCAGAAGCCCGCATTGCCGCCGCTGTCCACAGTGACCGAGGCGATCACCATGGTCACCGGTGTCGAGGACGTTACCGCGCAGCTCATTTCCGCTGCCGGGTTAGATGAGATCGCCCACGTCAAGGTGCGGGACCTCTCCGGCGGACAAGCAGCACAAGCCGCCTTGGTACGCGCTTTGGCCGCGCGGCAGGCAGTGCTACTACTCGACGAACCCCTGGCTGCAGTGGACGCCGCTGCCGCCGCACAATGGCGCCGCCTGCTTGCTGCCGCGGCGCACGACCGCACCACGGTCCTCGTCACCCACAATGTTCTCGACCTTCTCAGCCTGGCCGATGACATCGCGGTGGTGGAAAAAGGCGAAATTCTTGCACACGCCCCTCGCCAGGACGTCGTCAATGCTCCGCCCAACCGCTTCGTGGCGCAGTTACTTGGCCGCAGCGTCATCCGCGGCAACCAGGTTGCAGGCGCGCTGCAGCCCGATCCGCAGGGCGACACAACGCTCGTCCTAAGCAACAGCGACGTCGTGCTTTCCCCTTCCGGAAGCATCACTGCCACCGTGCTGGATTTGCGAGCTATCTCCTTAGACCGGGCCGTCGTTACCCTGGACTTGGGCGGGCAATCTGTAGACGCCGAAATCTCGGTCACCGAGGCAACAAAGCTCGTCGTCGGCGGGCAAGTCCACTGCTCCATCCTCACTAATTAGGGGGAAGTAGCTCCACGTAGTGGCACATATCGCACCTCTATCATTGTCTTTTCTACGGGTCAGCGCTGTATCGTCATTATTAACAACTGATAACCCTTATAAATTATTTGAGGAGAAACATGCCTGTCCATGCACCGCGGTCCTCCACAGAACTTTTCCCAGAAGCACTACGCCTGTCACCCAAACAGCGAGAAGTTTTAAACGTTCTGCAGGAATATCCGCAAGGAGCACGCGCGGCGGACATCGCCAAAGACATGGACATGCATGTCAATACCGCGCGCGGCCACCTCGATGAGCTGGTACATGTAGGCGCAGTCCGCGTTATTACCGCACCAGCCAAGGGCCGCGGACGCCCTTCGCTGATTTTCCAGGTGCGCATCCCTGATAACCGCTCAGTGGCAGAAGAATACGTCACCCTCATTAGCGTTTTGGCAGAGATGTTGGCAGATAAGGAAGAGCTCAACGATTACGCCTCCGAACAGGCACGCGCAATTGGCCGCAAGTGGGCTACCTCAACACACCAGGACCAGTTCCCCTCCGCCAACGCGCTGACCCCGCTATATCGCAAGATGCGCGATATGGGATTTGACCCCACTGCATCGGCTACCGAGCTCGAAGAAAAGGGTCAGACCGACATGGAGCTGCATGCCTGCCCGTTCGTAGCGGCAGGCATCAAGCCCTCCCCGTTCGTCTGCGCTATCCACGATGGTTTCTTGGAACAAACCGCAGCCGATTCAGGCGAGCACCTCTCGCTTACCCTGGTTCCGAAGTCAGGCAACGGAACCTGCTGCGTAAACGTCAAGCAGACTGCTTAAGCCCGCGCTGCATGGACCTCGACCGGGCCTGCGACCTCCAACGGGAGTACTCGCAGGCCCGCTTCGCGTGCATCCTGCAAGATTGATTCCTCGATAGGCTCAGTGTGCAGCACCATCGCGGTAGGGCCCGCACCTGAAAGATAGGCTGCATAGCCACGGTTGCGCAGACGGTTGACCCATTCCGCGGTAATGGGCAACACATCAGCACGATAAGGCTGGTGCAGCCTGTCACGGGTGCCTTCCCACAACAGTTCCGGATACTTCTGCAGTGCGACGACCTGCACGGCAGTGCGCGAGACGTTGAAGGAAGCATCGCCGTGCGTCACGTGCGAAGGCAGCACGCGGCGGACGGCTTGGGTGGAGGCATGGAAATCCGGTACCAAGGCTGTGGCCTGGATGGATTCGTGTACATCCACACTGACAGCGCGATATTCTGGCAAAGATCGGCCGTCTACCGGCACTGTGGTCCAGGAGACCACGGCATTGCCTAGCACGGATGCCGCGGCGTTATCGGGGTGGCCCTCAAAAGCCGAAGACAGCTGCACTAGCTGATCGCTGTTTAGCGGTGAGCCTGCCAAGGCATTGCCCGCTGCAACGCCGGCGACGGCAGCGGCGGCCGAAGAACCAAGACCACGCGACTGTGGGATGTTGTTATTGCAGGTAACGCGCAGACCCGGCGCCGCAGCATCCGCCGCATTCAGCGCGGAACGGATGGCTTTAACCACCAGATGAGAGTCATCGCGTGGCAAGTCCTCTGCTCCCTCACCGAAGATTTCTACCTCCAGCCCAGCGGGGATGACCTCAACCTCGACGGTGTCATAAAGGCTCAGCGCAATGCCGAGGGTGTCATAGCCGGGGCCCAGATTAGCTGAGGAAGCAGGGACTTTTACCGTGGCCCCCACGCCTACCTCTACCTCCGTGCTCACAGCTGGCCACCGTCCAGGCGGATAACGGAGTGGACCGCCTTGACATCATCAAGCTGGCCCAGCTCCTCAACGATGCCCTGCATCTCATGCTCCAACGCGGTGTGGGTGACCACGATGAGGCGAGCGATTCCGTCGCCGTCTTTCTGGCGCACAGTGCGCAGGGAGACGTTGTGCTTGGCAAATAGCGCGGAGATCGCAGAGAGCACGCCTGTGCGGTCTACGACTTCCATATCGATGTGATAGCGGGTGTATACCTCACCAAAGTCTGCTATCGGCAGGTTAGCGTAGGTGTTCTCCCCCGGTGCACGGCCGCCGTGGACGATGTTGCGGGAGGCGCCGACGACGTCGCCAAGCACCGCGGACGCCGTCGGGTTACCGCCGGCACCGTTGCCGTAGAACATCAGGGAGCCAGCTGCCTCGGCTTCGACGAAGATAGCGTTATAGGACTTGCTGACGGAGGCCAGCGGGTGCTCCTTAGGGACCAAGGTCGGGTGCACGCGTGCGTTGACGGACTCATTGCCTTCCGCATCACGCAGGCGCTCGCAGATGGCCAGCAGCTTGATGGAATAGCCTGCCTGCTGTGCGGCGGCAATATCCTCAGCAGTGATGTTGGAAATGCCCTCGCAATAAACATCGTCGAAGGTAACGCGGGTATGAAAGCCCAACGACGCGAGGATGGCCGCCTTCGAGGCGGCATCATGGCCCTCGACATCGGCAGTTGGATCGGCCTCGGCATAGCCTAGCCGCGTGGCCTCAGCGAGCGCGTCCGCGTAGGAGGCGCCCGTGGACTCCATCGCGTCCAAAATAAAGTTGGTGGTGCCGTTGACGATGCCGGAAATGCGTTGAATCTGGTCGCCCGCGAGCGAACGGCGCAGCATTCCCACGACCGGGATGGCAGCAGCCACTGCAGCCTCGAAGTAGAGGTCCACGCCAGCGTTATCGGCGGCTTCTGCCAGCTCGTCCGCATGAGCAGCCACCAGCGCCTTGTTCGCGGTAACCACAGACTTACCGGCGTTCAGCGCAGCCAGCACGAGCTCGCGGGGGAAATCGATACCGCCGATGACCTCGACAACCAAGTCGATGTCGTCGCGCATGACTAGGGCCTTCGCATCGTCGGTAAGCAGATCCTTCGGCACGCCAGGACGCAGCTTATTTTTGTTCTGCACGGCGACGCCGCGGATTTCTGCGGGACCGCCGATGCGGTGGGCAAAGGCATCAGCGTTTTCCCCCAGCAGGCGGAAGACCTCGGCACCAACGGTGCCGAAACCAAGCAGCGCGATGCCTACAGCTTCGCCTTCGCCTTTACCAGTGCGGATCTTGGTCTGTGAAGTCATATCGTCCCTTAATCGTTAGTAGTTAAATTGCTACCCACACTATACGGAACGAGCTGTCTAGTTTTTGCGCTTCCAGAAGATTCTTTTGCTCAACAGTTAAAAGCGGTGAATTTAATCAATTTCAAGGGCCATTAGGTCCTCGACTGTCTCGCGACGCAGCATCAAACTAGCCTCACCATCGCGCACGGAGACCACGGCCGGGCGCAGCGCGCCGTTGTAGCGCGAGGCCATCATGTACTGATAAGCGCCGGTGGTGGCGAAGGTCAGCAGATCCCCTGTCTTAATGTCACCCGGCAGCTTGCGTTCACTAACCAAGATGTCACCGGACTCGCAGTGGAAACCCACCACACGGGAATCCACTGGCTCGCCCTGAGTCAACCGGTTAACCACGCGCACGTCATATTCCGACTCATAGAGCGCGGGGCGGATATTATCCGACATTCCGCCATCGACTGAGAGATAACGGCGCATCGGCAGCTCGGCCTTGCCGGTCTCTACGTCTTTGACGGTGCCCACCGAGTACACGGTTACCGCAGAGGCGCCGACCAGCGAGCGGCCCGGCTCGACCAGAACGAAAGGCGCATCGATGCCCAGTTCGCGAGCGGTGCGCTCCACTGCGGCAAGCAGATCTTGGGCCAGCTTGGCGACGTCGAGAGCTTCCTCGTACTCCATGTATGGAATGCCGAAACCGCCGCCCAGGTCGAGCTCCTTGAGCGCTACCCCCAGCTCGGTATGGATGCGCTTATAGAGCGAAAGCACGCGCTCGGCGGCCAATTTAAAGCCATCAGCATTGAAAACAGACGAACCCACGTGACAGTGCAGCCCCACCAGCTCCAAGTTTTCAGCTTCCAGAGCTGCCTTAGAGGCACCAAATGCCGCACCTGTGGCCAGGGAGATGCCGAATTTTTGATCCTCATGCGAGGTTGCGATGAATTCGTGGGTGTGGGCATCGACGCCGGGCTTGACGCGAATCATGACTGACTGAACGCGGCCGGCCGCACGCGCGATTTCATCAAGCTGCGCCAGCTCACCCTCGTTGTCGAGCACGACGTGCGCTACACCATTGTCCACACACAGCTGTAGGTACTCGCGCTCTTTGTTGTTGCCGTGCGCGGTCATGCGCTCCGGCGGGAAGCCAGCTGCCAGGGCTACCTTGGCCTCATTGAGGGAAGCCACGTCAAGACATAGGCCTTCCTCGGCCACCCACTTCACGATGCGCTTGGTCAAAAATGCTTTCGATGCGTAGTGCACGTGCTCAGGCCCGCCGAAGGCACGTGCCATGTCGCGGCAACGAGAGCGGAAATCGTCCTCGTCGAAGACATAGAGCGGCGTGCCGTATTCCTGAGCGAGCTCTGTAAGTGGCAGGCCGGCGATGGTGACCACGCCATCGTCCTGGCGCTTGGCGTTGCGCGGCCAGACGTGGGCTGGAAGCTGGTTGAAATCCATTTACATCTTCTCCGGGGCGCTAACGCCCACCATGGTCAGAGCGTTGGAGAGGACCTGACGTGCGGCGTCGGCAAGCGCGAGGCGTGCGATGTGGATTGGCTGCGTTGTCTCATCCGCCTTTGGCAGCACCTGGCACTGGTCATAGAAGCGGTGGAACACAGCCGCCAACTCCTCGGCGAAGCGGGCGATGCGGTGCGGCTCGCGCAAGGTCGCTGCGGTGGAGACAACCTCAGGGAACTCGCCCAGAGTGCGGATCAGATCGCCTTCCTTCTCGTGCGTGAGAAGCGCGAGGTCTGCATCTGCCATAGCTGCGGCATCAAGGCCCAGCTCTTGCGCTTTGCGCAGGATAGAACAGATGCGCGCGTGGCCGTACTGAACGTAGTAAACAGGGTTATCGGAGGACTGGGAAGCCCATAGGCCCAGGTCGATGTCGATGGACTGATCCACGGAAGAACGCACCAGGGAGTAGCGTGCGCCATCGACGCCGATGGCCTCGACGAGATCGTCGAGGGTGATGACGGTGCCGGCACGCTTGGACATCTTTACTGCCTGACCGTCACGCAGGAGGTTGACCATCTGGCCGATGAGCACCTCGACCTGCTCTGGGTTATAGCCCATGGCAGCAGCGGCCGCGCGCAGGCGGGCGATGTAACCGTGGTGATCCGCGCCCAGCATGTAGATGGCCAGGTCGTGGCCGCGGTCAAACTTGTCAGCTACGTAAGCGATATCGCCAGCGATGTATGCGGCGTCGCCGTCAGACTTGATGACCACGCGGTCCTTGTCATCGCCGTAGTCGGTGGACTTCAGCCACCATGCACCATCTTCGAAGTAGAGCTTCTCGTTGTCCTTCAGGTGAGCGACGGCCTTTTCGACGGCGCCGGACTCAAAGAGGGAATTCTCGTGGAAGTAGACGTCGAAGTCAACGCCAAACTCGTGGAGAGAATCCTTGATGTGCGCGAACATCATCTCCACGCCGGAGGCGCGGAACTTCTCGCGGACCTCGTCTAAAGAACCTTCCAGTGCGTTCGGGACCTGCTCGACAACCTTGGCCGCAATCTCCTGGATGTAGTCTCCGCCGTAGCCATCTTCCGGGGTCGGCTCGCCCTTGGCCGCAGCAACGAGGGAGTTGGAGAAACGGTCAATCTGGCGACCGTGATCGTTGAAATAGTACTCGCGAGTAACCTCAGCTCCCGAAGCCTCGAGCACGCGCCCCAGGGAGTCACCTACTGCTGCCCAGCGGGTGCCACCTAGGTGGATTGGGCCGGTGGGGTTCGCAGAAACGAACTCCAGGTTGATCTTCTGATCCTTATAAGCATCATTGTGGCCATAAGAAGTGCCGGCCTCGCGAACCTGGCTGACGATTGCGCCCTGCGCGGCAGCGGCCAGACGGATGTTCAAAAAGCCTGGGCCGGCGATCTCCGCGACGTCGATAGCGGCGTTTGCTGCCAGCGCCTCAGCGAGCCAGGTGGCCAGATCACGCGGATTCACGCCAGCCTTTTTGGCTACCTGCAGGGCCAAGTTGGTGGCGTAGTCACCGTGCTCGGGATTACGCGGACGCTCCACGGTCACGGTCTCAGGAAGGACGGCGGTGTCGAGCTCGTGTTCGCTCAATACAGCGACTGCGGTCTCTTTAATAAGCACAGAAAGATCTACGGGATTCATAGCGTCAGAGTCTATCGTCCCGCGCTGACATGAGCAGCATCAGGCACGCGTTGGGGCCTTTTACAAAAGCAAGCAACTTGTGTGACATATGCCCTTTATTGCGAAACTTACGTGATAAGGCTCGCTCAAGTTTTAGGCTTTAGGAAGACTAAGTATTAAATAAAACACTCGTTTTCCTTCTAGAGACTTGGGTAACTATGAACACTTTCCAAATATCGACGGATTCCATCGGCGGTAGCCTTGGCCTTTCCGCTGCCGTAGCGACGCTACCGCTTATCGCCTTCTTCATAATGTTGCTGGGTTTTAAGGCCCGCGCACACACCTCGGGCGCAGTTGCCCTCACCGTCGCACTCCTCATCGCCACCTTCGGCTTCGATATGCCAGCAGGCATGGCCTTTTCCTCTGCGGTGCGCGGCGGCCTGTTTGGCCTGCTTCCCATCGTCTGGGTCATCATCACCGCCATCTGGTTCTACGAGATCACCGTAGCTTCCGGCCGCTTTGAGGATCTGCGCAAAACCTTCGACTTGCTTGGCGAAGGCGATATCCGCATCCAGGCCATCCTCATCGCGTTCTGCTTCGGCGGCCTCCTCGAAGCCCTGGCAGGCTTCGGCGCTCCGGTAGCGATTACCGCAACGATGATTCTGGCATTGGGTGTCAAACCACTGAAGGCTGCCACCACCGTCCTTATTGCCAATACCGCGCCCGTTGCCTTCGGCGCCGTGGGTATCCCCGTTACCACCGCGGGTGAAGTTGGCGGCCGCACCGCGGAGCAGACCGCCGATATTGCGGGCCTGATTTCCTTACAGGTCCTGCTAATCGCAGCCGCAGTTCCATTTTTCATCCTCTTTATCCTGGACGGTATGCGCGGCGTCAGGGAGGCAGCACCTGCCGCCGCAGTCATCGGCGGCTCCTTCGCCATCGCCCAGTGGGCCGCGGCCAACTTCTTTGCCTACCAGCTGACTAACGTCGTGGCCTGCATCGTTTCCCTGGGCTGCGCATTCGTGTTCCTGCGCATGTGGAAGCCAAAGGGCGTTGCCGAACTGCGTCAGCGCATGGAGATCCCAGCGCAGGAGGAAGTCACCGATCTTTCTGGCGTCCGCATCTGGATGGCGCTGCTTCCCTACGCCGTGGTTACCGCAGTCTTTGCGCTTGCCACCGCCGTGCCCAAGCTCTTTGGTTTCTGGAAGATTAAGTTCGCCTGGCCGGGCCTGGATGGCACAGTCCTCGACTCTGCCGGCAAGGCAATGGACACCTCGTTTAGCTTCAACGTCTTTGGTAATCCCGGCACCTTGCTGCTGATTTCTGGACTAATCGTGGCAATCATCTTCTGGATTTTCAACGATGGTGGCCACTACCATCTGGCAAAGTCCGCGCCGCTTGCCAAGTTTGGCGAGGTCTGCGCCCGCATGAAGTTCTCGGCGCTTACGATTATCTTGGTCCTAGCCTTGGCCTACACCATGAATTACTCCGGCCAGACCATCTCTATTGGTGAGTTCGTGGCGTCGGCAGGCGGCATCTTCGCCCTCTTCGCACCCGCCCTGGGCTGGATTGGCACGGCTGTCACCGGCTCGGACACCTCAGCCAACGCTCTCTTTGCTAACCTCCAAGTCACCGCCGCCGAGCGCATCTCCGTCAATCCAGACCTCATGCTTGCTGCTAACACCGCCGGCGGCGTGGTGGGCAAGATGATTTCCCCGCAGTCCCTGGCCATCGCCGCAACGGCCGTCAAGATGGAAGGCGAGGAATCCCGCATCCTGAAGGCCGTGGTGGGCTACTCTCTGGCCTTCCTAGCCACGGTCTGCATCATCGTGTTCCTAATGACCAACGTGCTGGGCTTCCTGGTTCCATAGCCGCAATTTTCAAAGCCAAAAAGTCGCCGCACCTACCCGGTTATTAGGTGTGGCGACTTTTGTATACCCCCAAAAGGTTTGAACTTGCCAGTGACGCATCACTCACTTGGCGCCGCAGATCGGACTTTGACAAAAGACGTGCGTCCATCTGTGCACGTGAGCAATTTCGCAACACTAGTGTTGTGAAATAACCCCAGTTAAACAGGCCTTTTTCGACAGAATATCTGCGGAGTTATCGGTAGTATTTATTCCACAACGAAAAACGTTTGCCTGAGCCTCCTGCATCCAGCTCATCGGAGGCAAACTTGGGCAGTAAAAGGAGCGCAAAGTATGCGAATTGCACTATTTTCCACGTGCATTGGTGACGCCCTCTTCCCGGACGCACACAAAGCAACCGCACTAATCCTCTCCCGCTTGGGCCATGAAGTGGTCTTCCCGGAAGAGCAGACCTGCTGCGGACAGATGCATATCAATACCGGTTATCAGAAGGAAACCCTAGGGATGATCCGCAGCTATGCGGACGCCTTCGCGGATCCTTCCATTGACTACGTAGTCTCCGCTTCTGGCTCCTGCGTCGGCGCAGTCCGCGAACAGCACGTCAAGATTGCTGACCGCTTCGGTACCTCCGCTGACGTCGACGGAGCCAAGATTGCTTCCCAGAAGACCTTGGACCTCCCGGAGTTCTTGGTCGACATCGAGCAGCGCACCGACTTAGGTGCCTTCTTCCCACATAAGGTCACCTACCACGCTTCCTGCCATGGCCTGCGCTTTTTGAAGTTGGGTGACCGCCCGTACCAGCTGCTGAGCAAGGTCGAAGGCATCGACCTCGTGCCGCTAGAAAACGTGGAAGAGTGCTGTGGCTTCGGCGGTACCTTCTCTATTAAGAATCCTGAGGTCTCCCAAGCCATGGTCTCGGACAAGACCCGCCACGTGAAGGACACCGAGGCTGAGTACTTGACCGGCGGTGACTCTTCCTGCCTGATGAACATCGGCGGCGCCCTCTCCCGCCAGCGCAGTGGCGTGCGCGTTATCCACATGGCCGAAATCCTGGCTTCCACCAAGGAGCACCCATGGACCCCTGATACGGCCGCATATTCCAAGGAGAAAATGCTCTAATGACTTCCTTCCTCGATACCACCCCACCGCGGGCGCCCGAAGGTTACGGCAACCTGCGCGGCAGCAAGGCATTCGTGCCGCTGGCACACGTTGGCCTGAACAACGCTACCCAGCGCCGCAACCTGCACCACGCCACCACCACTATTCGCAATAAGCGCGCCAACGCCGTCGAAGAGCTACCGGATTGGCAGCAACTGCGTGACGCCGGCTCCGCCCTCAAAGAGGACGTGGCAGCCCGGATGCCTGAGCTCCTCCTCCAGTTTGAGGAAGAGGTAACCAAGCGCGGCGGCATTGTTCACTGGGCCCGCGACGCCAAGGAAGCCAACGAGATCATCGAGGGCCTTATCCGCGAGACCGGTGAGACCGACGTCGTCAAGGTCAAGTCCATGGCAACCCAGGAAATCGGCCTGAACGAGCACCTCGAGTCCGTAGGGATCAATGCCCGCGAAACCGACCTGGCTGAGCTCATCGTTCAGCTGGGCGAGGATAAGCCCTCCCACATCCTGGTTCCAGCCATCCACCGCAACCGTGCCGAAATCCGTGACATCTTCGTCAACAAAATGCCGAACACGGATGAATCCCTAAAGGCTGAGCCAGCCGAACTCGCGGAGGCTTCTCGTACCTTCCTGCGCGAGCAGTTCATGAAGGCCAAGGTCGCCATCTCCGGCGCGAACTTTGGTGTCGCAGAAACCGGCACCATCAATATCGTGGAGTCTGAGGGCAACGGCCGCATGTGTCTTACCCTGCCGGAGACCCTGATTACTGTGATGGGCGTCGAAAAGCTCGTGCCAACATTCCAGGACCTTGAGGTCTTCCTGCAGCTTTTGCCGCGTTCTTCCACGGCAGAGCGCATGAACCCGTACACCTCGATGTGGGCGGGCGTAACTGAAAACGATGGCCCGCAGAACTTCCACCTCGTTCTGCTGGATAACGGCCGTACCGCAGCACTATCCAGTCCGATCGGCCACCAGGCACTCAAGTGCATCCGCTGCTCCGCCTGCCTGAACGTATGCCCAGTCTACGAACGCGCCGGCGGCCACGCCTACGGCTCGGTCTACCCAGGCCCCATCGGCATCTCCATTACCCCGCAGCTAACCGGTATCAAGGACCACCACGATCCTTCCGCCAGCCTGCCTTATGCTTGCTCGCTCTGCGGCCGCTGCGACGAAGTCTGCCCAGTCAAGATTCCGCTGACCGACGTCATCTTGGAAAACCGCCACCAAAAGGTCACCAACGCTACCCCGCCGGTGGAATCCAAACTGTTTAGCGCGGTTCAGCTCGTGTGGGGCCACCCAAAGGTCTGGAACCAGATCACCCACATGGTCGCTCTCGGCCGCGTATTGGGCGGCTTCAACGGCGTCATCGATAACTTGCCTTTGTTCCTCTCCGGCTGGTCCGACGCCCGCGATACTGCAGTCCCCCCGAAGAAGTCTTTCCGTCAGTGGTTTGACTCCGATGAAGCTAAAGAATTGCTCGCCCAGGCCAAGAAGGAGGGCATCAAGTGAGTACCGCCAAAGAAGAAATCCTGAAGCGCATTCGCACCGCGCAGAAGCAGGCAGGCCTGCCTGAACACGTCGACATCCCGCGCGAGTACGAAACGCAGGGCACGCTAAACGCGGATGAGCTGCGTGACATGCTGGTTGACCGCCTAGAGGATTACAAGGCGGAGGTCCACGTTACGGATGAAGTTTCTCTGGCCCAGACCATCTCGCAGGTCTTCACGGACAAGAATTGCTCCACTGTGACCTATGCACAGGGCATGGACGCCGCGCTTATCGACGCCATCACCTCCGACGTCACCTTAACCGCCGACGATCCCACGTCTGACCCACGCGAGCTGGATACTGTCGACGCCGTGCTCACTGAGTCCCACGTAACTTCCGCACAGACCGGCACCATCGTACTGGAGGCGGGCCCGCTGTGCGGCCGCCGCGCTCTCACGCTGGTCCCAGACCGCCATGTATGCATCGTACGCAAAGAGCAGGTGGTCTACGGCGTGCCGGAGATGGTCTCGCGCATCAATCCGGACTTCCCAGCAACCTGGATTTCCGGCCCGTCTGCTACTTCCGATATTGAGCTCTCCCGCGTCGAGGGCGTGCACGGTCCGCGCGATCTCATAGTCATCATCGTGAAGTAAGGCTCGTATGCGGAACTCACCCCGCATTAGCTTCTAACTACCGGCATGCGCTAGAATCACACCGTTGATATCTGGCGCATGCCACCTATCATTTGCCTCCGTAGCTCAGCGGATTAGAGCATCGGTTTCCGGTACCGAAGGTCGCAGGTTCGATCCCTGTCGGGGGCACAAATTCTCCCCTCGCTTGCTCGGCGTTCAACCCGGCAGGCGAGGGTTTTAGCTTCGTATCCACATTTTCCATTTCTTGCAGCTTCCAGATATCTCTAGCGCATCGCCGTCGCTCGATATTAGGAATCCCCCCTACCACACGAAGTCAAAGAATCATTCCTAAGAATGATCTCGCGGGCTGTAAGGTCAGGGCCATGGAATCAACGTCTCGTCCGAAGCGGGCCTACCTCTCGTTTATCGCTACCGCGTTAGCGTTCTTCGTGGTACCGGGGATTGTGGGCGCAACTCTTAGTGGGAGTACAGCGACTGTGACCATGCTGGTGCTGCTGCCAGTGATGGCATTGGCATTAGGCATGCTGGATGGCCGGCTCTTCCGCTATACGCTGTCCTTTCCGCTCATTGCGGCCTTTATATTTTGGCTTTCTACCAAGGTCTACTACAACACCGGTACGTGGATTTACGCAGTTGAAGTCGTCCTGCTTGCTTGGTTGGGCAGCTGGTTAACAGGAAGGAAGGCCTAGGTCATGGAAACGTGGACGCTTGACCATCCGGAGGCCGGAAAACTCGAAGTCACGGTCGGCCCCGATGTGGAGTTTGCTGCAGCTTATGAAGACTGGCCGCAAGAACCGAGCGAGCAAGAATACACCGCCCTGGACGCCAACATGCCACTTAAAGAAAGAATCCGGGCATTCATTGATAATCCACCTATTCGCGTGCAAATTTGCCGCGATGGCGAAGTCCTTGGAAGGTACACCTCGTTGTCTTCGGCGCGAGTGGCACTAAAACAAATCGATACCGACGAGCTGCACAGCTTAGAGCTTGTCAACCGCACGAAGCCGCACCTCAAGCTCCACGCGAATGCTCTCGACGAGTTGCTCGAGGTGACCTATCACAACGGCTCAGAGGTGGTCGAGTTCGATCCACCAGCTGGCAGCCGTGGAGCGCGGCGTCGCGAAGAGATGGAGCAAAGCCCCGTTAAACGCGTGACCTATCCCCTCCTCGCAGGCCTCGGAAAGGGCGGCTGGGCGTTGGCCGTCATCGTACTTGGTCCTATCCTTCGCAAGCTGCTGGACTGGCTGCCCATCCCCGACATCAACTGGCCAGACCTTCCAGACATACCCGAACCTCCCCAAATCCATCTGCCAACCATCAGTATCGATTGGCCGGACATCAACTGGCCGAACATCGATTTCCCTGACCTCCCGGCGCTGCCCGAGTGGATGGTCTTCTTGCTCGATAACTCGAAGGTGTGGGTGCCCATCGTCATCGGTATCGCCATCGGTGCTGAGAGCGGCTTGTTGGTAGGGGTGTTGCGGAACGGTGGTAGGGCTGGATTCCGACTAGGTGGTAGGGCCGGGCCGCTGGCCCTGTTGGGGCCAGCGGCCGGGCTTCTAATCCGATCGACTACTCGTTGGCGCCATATGTGGCGCTTGCCAGGTGTTGGCGCATGTCGTAGTCGCCGAGTTCGATGCGCTGTCCGGCATTGAGTCTGCTGACCAGTGAGTCCGCGCCGATGGGGTCGGGTAGTTTCTTCACCCAGTAGGCGGCGGTTGTCTGGGAGACGATGATGGTCGGCAGTCTGCCGTCGCGGTCGAATATGATCTTGGTTAGGTCTTCTTGTCCGCGCTGGTTGATTCCTATGGTCAGGAAATCATCGAGGATGAGTACATCAATGTTTTGTAGCTTGCGCATTTTAGCTACATAGCGTTCATCTGCTGGCAGGAAGGCCCCTAATTCATCGACGAGCTGATCCAGCCGGTAGTACGCGACACTGTATTCAGCCTGGCAAGCAGCAATACCGATAGCGCAGGCGATGTAGGTTTTACCCGCACCGGTGGGCGCTAGGACGTGCACATTGGAAGGTTCGTCGCGCCAGGGTGTTGCGGCTAGTCGTTTGAGCTGGCGTAGATTCAACCCTCGTTCATCTGGGTTGATCAGCTCGGCGAGTGTTGCTCCCGGATAGCGGAATTTCGCCTGGGTGATGGCTTTTGCGATGTTGGTTTGCCGGCGCTTGGCCGCGGTTTCTTCCACGGCTTTGAGGAAGATTTCCTCCGGTAGAGCGGTGTTGGCGTCATCGGCGGCGACTAGGTCGAAAAAGATATCAGCGAAGGTGGAAAGACGCAGTTTACGCAGTGTAGCTCGGATGTCATCGTCAAGGTTGATGGTGGTCATGATGGTCTAGGCCTCCTTCTTCGGGATGTCGTAGTGGCTGGCTGGGCGCAGGAATACTGCATCAGGGATTGCGGTGATATCCACAATGCGCGACTGGGCGTGATCGGCCTGGACGGCTGGCGTTTGGTTGAGGGTGTGACCGTTGCGGGCGATGTCGGCCTGAATCCGCGCGATGACCTGCATGTTGGGTGCCAGGCTATGGTCAATGACTTGCTGGCAGGCAGGCTCAAGCGTGGTCTTGTTGTGCTTGTTGCCCAGCTTGACGAGCACGTTGCGGGCAGTGTGTAGCCCGCGGGGTACGGCTTTGGCGTTGCGTTCCAAAATTGAGGAGACGACCTTGGCCGTTGCCGGCCCAAATGATGATGCTCGAGCAAGCAGCTCGTCACGGGTAAGAGGTTTGACCCCGGCAATGTCCTTATCCGGGGTATGGGCTGGGTCAGTGCAATAGCGGTACTTGAACCCGTGCATACGTGAGTGCTCTGCGACTAGGTCGTCGCCGTCGAAGATGCTCACCAGGCTGTTGGTCAGCCGTGCCCGCAGGGTTTTGCCGATGTATTGGAACGGCACTGAGTAGTACTGGTAGTCGCAGCAGATGTGCCAGTTACGGTCGACTTTGACGTTTCGCCAGGACACTTCCGTAAACGGGGTATCTGGTAAGTCACGCATCATGGGCGCTTCATCAGCATCAAACAACTCTTTACGGGTTATCCCATCGGGCCTAGGCATATTCATGTTGATGTCGTCGACGCGCTGGGCGATAGCCTCATTGAGTTCATCAAGACTGTAGAAGGTGATCCCATCGAAGTAGCCGAGGATGCGCGAGTAGACGAGTTGGACGGCGCGTTCCACAGCGGCCTTATCCCGAGGTTTTCCAGGTCGGGCCGGTACGAGCAGGATGTCGTAGTAGTCGGCGAAGTCCGCGTAGCGTTGTTGAATGCGCCGGCCGGGCTTGTTCTTCACCGGCCGATAAGTCGCGGTCGGTGCGTTGTCAGGAACGATGATGCCAGGGCATTTACCGAGGTAGTCTAAGGCTTTCACATGGCAGGAAATCCAGTTGTCCATCTTCTCGTTAGCTGTTGCTGTCACAAACAACAGTGAAGAATAGGGGCAGATGGCCACGAATAAGCTGGCTTTCATGCCGACTTCACCGATGGCCTTGTCAATGATGGAAACCTTGTCGCCGGCCCAGTCGACATAGAGTTCCTGGCCTGGCTCGTGTTCGATAATCGAGGTCATTCCAGTGGTGCGGATGTGGGTGCGCAGGCGTTCGCAAAACTGGGAGTACTGATACTTCGACTCGCCTTCACCGACAGGTGCAGCAACGTAGTCCAGCCAGAGCTTGTGGCGGGTCAAGTGCTTGTTATTGGCTAGTCGCTTGGCGAGCTTTTCGAAGTCTGGCTGGTCGTAGCGCTTGCGACGGGCCCCGCGATGGTCGCTGAAGTGCTCGTCGAAGAATGATGGATCCAGCTGAGCAAACGACTCCTTGGTGATGCTCAGGTCCGCAATCAGTGTCTTGGTTTTGGCAATATCCCGGTTGGAACATCCCAACGCCGCAGAGATGGCAGCATAGCTTCCCCCGTCCAAACACATCGCCATGATGTCTTTGAAGTTGGCCATGAAAGGCCCTCCTTAAGGTCATGAAAGGTGATGACGCGCCGGCACAAGTTGTGCCAACGCCACCTATACAATGACCGAAAACAGAGAGCCCTACCATCTATCCGGAAAACCCCGACCAACTACGCGGATTGCCCCTACCAACTACGCCGAAACGGCACCATCGGCGTGATGTCCATGCGCAACCACAAAAAGTCCGAACAGCATAAGAGGCAATGGCAGGACGGCGGCGAAGATACGAGAAAAGAGAATCCGATGCATTAATACGCGGGCGCGCATAAGCTGGTGTTGAAGAACCATAATCTCTACAAGGAGGTACCTGACATGTCAGATCTGCGCACCGACCATGGTCCGAACCCTTATGTTCTCAACATCGAAGAGACCACCCTGGCTAACGATGCTTTCCGTGACACCCTGTGGACCGGCCAATACCTGCAGATGACCGTCATGTCTATTCCTGCCGGCGGCGAAATCGGCGCGGAGGTCCACGATGACCATGACCAGTTCCTGCGCCTCGAGTCCGGCAAGGGCCGCATCATGATTGGTGAAGACAAGGACAACCTGGACATCGATCAGGTAGTCGAAGACGACTTTGCCATCTTCGTACCAGCTGGCAAGTGGCACAACTTTGTCAACGAGGGCTCCGAGCCGGCAAAGCTCTACTCCATCTACGCCGCACCGGATCACGTTAAGGGCACCATCCACGAGACCAAGGAAGACGCGGACAACGATCCGAACGAGCAGCACTAATTGCGGCAGGCTTTTAAAACAACAAAATGGCGGTCCAGAAGATGGGCCGCCATTTTAATATTTAGCTATTGAGCTTTGAGTTCTCCAAGTACTACTTGATGAACGGGTTTACGATCTCCTGGGTGATGTCCAGGGAGCCGTGCTCGATGTAGAACATGCCGAGGAACATAGCGGTAACGAGAACGAAAGCCAGGAGCATGTTCGGGATCCACTGGACGAACACAGATACCCAGCCGTCAGCCTTGTCACGTGCAGCTGCTTCGCGCTGTTCCTGTGCCTCGTATTCGTTCATAATCCGTTGTTTCCTTTCACTGCGCCTTGTACTCCCTAGGCACACCTCGCCTAGCAAGAGTAATCACTGGCACTAACTTTAGCAGTAGATCGTTATGAATTTGTAGTTATCCACCGTTTGATTGACACCATTGCGGCCTGTTTTAAATACCAGGGTCCTCGTTGTTTTCGAGGGCGTCGACAAAAGCGTCTCTATCGGCGAACATGCGGTTGATATCGGCTTCTTCGCCAACAATCCAGTGGCCGCCTTCCTCGTCAAAGGTAATTGCAGCGTCTGGAAATTTCTCCAAGGCGGCGTCCATAGCAGCCACCTGTTCTTCCTTAGCAATTCCCTCGAGGTGAGCTTCCGGGTCGCCCAGGTCATCGAGAACAGTGATGTTGTAGTGCGGGTACTGGCGCTTAGGGTGCTCGAAGAGCTCTTGTCCCATCATAGTGGTCTCCTTCTGAGGCTCCGTGTGTTATGGCTTGGGCGCTACGGCACATGATAGGTCAAGTAAGACCTTGGCCTTGCAAGCTTAAGCCTGCGGTTCGTCTTGCCCGTGCAGAAGTTCGTCCGGTACGAATCCTTCGTAGCCAGGGACGTTCTTTACTGCTAGCACTCCTTTGAAAAAGTTAACCAGCGAGGGAACATCTTCCTCGCTTAGGTGATCGAAGACAAGGCGGCGCACGGACTCGACGTGCTCAGGAACAGCGCGCTCGAGGCGGGTAAAACCATCATCGGTTATCTTTACCACCACGCCGCGGGCATCGCCGACGCTCTTGCACTTGGTGACGAGCCCGCGCTTTTCCATGCGCGTTACCTGGTGGGATGTGCGGGAACGGTCCCAATCCAGCTCGGCACACAGCTCGCGCAGGCGCATCTGATGATCTTTTTGCTCGGACAACGTCACTAGGACGGCAAACTCAGAAGCAGAGACTTCCCCACCGGACATGAGCGTTTCTTCCATGCCGCGATTGATCTTGCGGATGGCGCCAAGGAGCAGGCGCCAAAGCTCCTGTTCCTCCTCATTAAGCCAGCGAGTTCCCGTAGTCATGCAAATAACAGTACACACTGGATTTACTGAGAAAAACTAAGCCTTCAGCTCGTCCATGGCAAGCTCCGTGCGCTCCGGTACACGCGCGTATCGCTGCGGCATACATGTAAGCACGAGCACCTGCGAATGCTTGCCTACCTGGGCGAAGAGCGTCGACATCAGGTTCAGGCGCGTCGAGTCAGTAGAGCCCAGCGCATCGTCCACAATGACGGGCACACCGGACTCTTGAACGAGCCCGGCAATAGCGAACCGTGTAAGGATGGCCAGCTGCTCCTTCGCGCCGCCGGAAAGCGAACCCATATCAATGGTTTGGCCGTTGCGGCTACGCGCGGTGACAACGAGCTCCTCGGAGAGCTCGAAGTCGACGTCACCGCCGAAGACGGTGCGCGCGAGAGCATTAAGCTTTGTCACGAAAGGCGCGGCGTAGCGCTGGCGCGCAGCATCGCGATGCTTAAGCAACAGCTCCCGCAGATAGCGGGCAGCATTTGCACGCTTTTCGACGGCCGCGAGTACCTCCCGCGAGATTTCCAGCTCGGCGCTGGCTGCAGCCAGGCGTTCGGCCACACCAGAGTGCATCTCGATTCGGCCGACATATTCGCGCATGTCGCCATCGGCTTTCAAAATTGCGTTGTTCAGGCTACGTACCTGTTTTTCCGCGCCCTTGTGCAGAGCAAACACCGTATCGACGTCGATGGCGCTTAGTTCTTGCAGGCGTTCGCGCTGCTGCTCCAGTTGCACCTTCGCCGCATGGAGAGCCTCTTTAACGTCTGCATCCGTTGCTGCATCGCGGGCCTGACGCAGAGCCTCCTCAGCTGCAGCATGCAGGTTGGCAGCGGATTCATGCCGCGCCGTCGCCGCAGCCAGCTGCGTGGCCACCTGGCTATCCCGGTACGGGGCCAGCTCTTTTTCCGCCATGGTGACTTCGCTGCGCGCGGCCTCCTCAGCTGACTCGGCGGCAGACAAGTCGAGTGCTTCCTCAGATACGTCCGTGCCTTCGTGCTCGCTAGGCTCTTCAAAGACCCCTGACTGTGCGGCATATTTTGCTTTGAGCTCGCCTAGGTCGTCGGTGCCCAAGGCCGCCTTGAACTCGCGCTGAACTTGTTCGACGGCGCGCTGCTTTTCCAAGAATTCCTCGCGTAGCTTCTGTGCCGCAGCAAGGTCTTCGCAACCAGCGTCTTCAAGCAGTTCCGCAAGGCGCGTGCGTGCCTGTGCCACGGTATCGGCCGAGGTATCACCGGCTGCTGCTTGGTAGGTTGCCTGAAGCTTGCCGAATGCAAACTTCATGCCATCGCGTAGCTGGATGGTTTGTGTGTTGTCGTCGGTTTGTTGGACTTCGCCGTCGACCTCGAACTCGCCTTTACCGCTGATGACCAGCTTGGCGGAGGCCGCAGCAAAGACGCGTTCTTGGACCTGAACTTCGTTGGCGGCTTGCTCGATGTCTTTCAGGTTCGCAATCTCTGGTGCTTGAGCTAGCTCGGCGCGGCGGTCAGCTAGTTCTTTGTCGAGCTTGCCCAGGTACTCAAGGCGCTCGCCAAGGGCCTCCCGCTCCTTCTTCTTGTGCGCCTTTCGCGCGTGTTGGAGGTTGGCGCGTGCCTTCTCATAGGTTTGATTTGCGCGCTCGAGCTTTTCCTCGAGCGCGCTGCGGATTTCTTTCTCATCTTCGACGCTCGCGCTAAGCTCTTCGACCTTGGTGGCTAAAGCCGTGAGATTCGCAGCGGCCCTAGAAACCTCCTCCACCGCGCTGCGGCGGCGTTCGAGGGCTTCTTTCTTGGCCTCCACATCTGCCGCAGCGCGGTCAACCACTTCGCGCTGGGCTTCGATCTTTTCGAGGGCGGCGCGGGCCTCAACAACGTCCTTTTCGCGCTCGGCTAGTTCTGCCTGTGCTGCCGGCAATGCTTCCTCGGCGTCGCGCTTGGCAAGTTGTGCAGCCTCGTGCTTGACCACGACATCGTCAAGCTGGCGCAATGCTTCCGTGGCCTCATTGTGCGCAAGTTCTGCCGCGTTGTAGCGCTCTTGGGCATCCTTTAGTTCCTTAGCCGGCTGCCCGGTGCGCGCGGTGAAGTATTTTTCGTATTCCCTCTGCACGCGATTGACCAGCTCAGAGTCTTCCGCGGCCGCGGTATCCATACCACTGGCTTCTTCTAAGGCATTTGTCACCGATGGAATTCCCACGGCAGCCACGCCTGAGCCTAGGTCGTCTTGGCGGAGGAACAGAGCGTCAAGGAGCTGGCGGTCAAGATGCTCGTTCAAGATGCGATCCAGCTCGTCATCGGCCTCGCCGCCAGTAAATTGCGCCGCACGCGGTGCCAGAACGCGCAATTCAGACATCTTCTTCTTGAGCCAGCGCTTGTGGATGCGGAAGTGATACGGACCCACGGTGACCTCAAGCTTTACCTCAGGGCCCGCATCTCGGTCCACCGGTTTGAGCGCCTTAATCTTCTTAGCGGCACCCGTGTGCTTTTCCGTCAGCACGGTATCGATGGCTTCCACGATGGTGGACTTGCCGGCCTCGTTCTCACCGTGGATGACCACGACGCCGGTCTCCGGCAGCTGTTCGATGCGCAGATGCTCGACGCCGCGGACGTTCCAGATTTCCAAGCTGTGTAGACGCATCATGGCGTTAGGCCTCCTTCACACTGAGACGGAACAACAGATTGACTGCGTCGCGGGCTACAGGGTCCTCCAGGTTTTCCACCAACTCCGCCAAGGCATCAGCGGCAAAGCCGGAAAGCTCTAGGCTGGCAAGTTCCTCCTCATCGGGAGCAAGGTGCAAATCCATGGTTCGCTCACGCGGCCGCAGCGAGGCGAAGACCGGCTCGAGCTCGGCCAAGCCTTGCTCCAAACGCGCTTGGGCGCCCAACCCCACCGTGCCGCGCAAGCCATACTTCACTGCGGTACGGGACTTATTCGGCATGTCATCGAGAACAGTGAGGAAGCGCTCGACATCCTCGTCGGAGTTGACGTCTGCCGCCACGGCGCGAAAAGCCCAGCGGCCGATGTGGTGTGGGGTGACCTCAACCTGCCCGTTGTCGATTACCACGACCAGTGCATTGCCGGAATCGCGCTCGCGGTCATCAAAAGCGGTAGTCTCCGGGCTGCCGGAGAACCAGACGCGCCCCGACTGCCCCAAGGCCTGCGTGGAGTGGGTATCTCCCAGAGCAAGGTAATCGATGACGCCCTCAGAAATCTGGTTTTCGACAAACTTTAAGTCAATAACGTCAGCCTCAGACTCGCGTGCTTCCACCTGCCCGTGGCCTACGGCGATTCGGACGCCGTCGTAAGGCGCGAGCGGGGCGAGCGCTGCCTGCACGAGGTCATAGTTTGCGCGCTTGGAGAGATACGGGGCACCGACGATCTCTACTCCTTCGCGCACCTCAATCGGGGTGGAATCCGCGATGACGTGGACATTGTCCGCAAAAGGCTTGCGCAGGATGGAATCCGCCACCAGCGGATCGTGGTTGCCGGGCAACAGATAAACAGGCACCGGCAGATTGCGAAAGGCCTCCTTGGCACGGCCCAAGGTGGCCTTGCTGAGCGAATTATGCTCAAATACGTCACCTGCCACCACGATGAATTCCGCGCCGGTTTCCGCGGCTAATTCACCGAGCCTGACAACGGCCGCCTCACGGTCATCGTTGAAGCGCACCTGGGCCTCGCCCTCGAGGAACCAGCGGGTCATGCCCAACTGAAAGTCCGAGGTATGGATGAAGGTCACCATGGATGAAACTCTCCCCTTTTAAAGTCTCCGGCAGCAGGTACTAAGCCCTTATGCCTATTGGTGAGTCAGATGATAGTAAAGGTCCTCGACATCAGAGACCGCGCGAAGCAAATCTATGTTCGTATGGCTGACGGCGCGCATGGCCTTACGCAGCAGATCTGGGTCAGAGTCATCAACTGCCGGTGCCACTTTCGGGCGCGGCATATCGGGCAGCTGCCGGCCTTCCCAAAACAGCTCGTTGCGCTCTTCGGGGCTGAGGCTGCTACCGGAAAAACTGTCCTGGGAGACATTTTTCGCCTGCTCCATCACGGCCTGCTCGAGGCGCGCAAAGTCCAAGCCGCGCAGCGCAAAGATCACCGAGGGATCGGCATCCATGCGCGCCGCCAGCCGGTCGGCCACGGCGACCACATGCTTGCACACGTACTCGGGGTCCGGGCAGGTGCACGAAAACCGCATGTCGGCTGGGTCTTGCGCAATGAGAATGTCGAGCGCTTCCTCACTGAGCAGGCCGTCGCGTGCGTTCGCGATCGAGTTCGGCGTGCGGGCAAACATTTGGCTCAGCTCCGCCACGTCATCGTTGGTGCGATACGGCACCTGCAACAACACGGTGAAAGGCTCGTTCTGGGAACCGGCAACCTTGCCGTGTACTGCGCCGTTGCGCACGTCCAGGCCCACCACGTGACCGCCGTTGGCGTACTGGCGACCACGGGTAATGCGCCCGGAGTCGGCCTCCTTATTCACGAAGGAGACGATGCGCGTTGCCGCAGGAGCCATGCTGCGCACGCGAGAGACGCGGCCGACCTCCTCCGGCGTGCTCACGCGTTTGCGCGCGCCGAAGTTGGCATAGATGACGTTGTCGTGTTCCTCAGACTTAGTATGCTGCGCCATTAGTCAGCCTCCCTGTAACTCATCAGCTGTGCCAATTGCTCCGGATCCAGCTCGGTTAACCAGCCTTCGCCCTCGCCCACCACGGCGCCGGCCAGGTGTGTCTTGCCGTCCAAAATGTCCTGGATGGATTCCTCGAGCGTACCCGCAGTAATCATCTTGTAGACCTGCACGTTGCGTTGCTGACCAATGCGGAAGGCACGGTCGGTCGCCTGGTTTTCCACGGCGGGATTCCACCAGCGGTCCATGTGCACGACAATCGACGCCGCGGTCAGGTTCAGGCCCGTGCCGCCTGCCTTGAGCGAGAGGATCATCGCCGGCGGCCCGTCCGGCGCCTGGAATTCCTCCACCATTCGGTCACGACGGTTCTTTGTCACCCCACCGTGCAGGAACGGGATGTCCCTGCCCAGCTGCTGGGTGAGATAAGGCTGCAAAAGGTCGCCGAAGGCCTTGTACTGGGTAAAAATGAGGATGCGTTCTTCGCTTTCTACAGCTTGGTCCACAATCCGCATCAGCTCTTCGACCTTGCCCGAGCGGTGCTTTCCCTTAATGGTAATGGCAGAGCCATCGCCCAGATAGTGTGCCGGATGGTTACAGATCTGCTTGATGCGTGTCAGCGAGGCCAACACTAGGCCGCGGCGCGACATGCCCTCGCGGACCTCCAAGGCCTTTTGCACGTCGTCAACAAGCGCCTTGTACAACGCCGCCTGCTCAGCCGTCATCGCCACGGTGATGATCTGCTCCGATTTCTCTGGCAGGTCATCGATGATGTTCGGATCCGTCTTGAGACGGCGCAGGATAAACGGCGCTGTCAGCTGGCGCAGGCGCTCGGCCATGATCTCGTCGTTTTCACGCTCGATAGCCTTGGCAAAATGATTGCGGAAGAAGGACGCGCTGCCTAGGACGCCGGGATTGCAGAAATCCAGGATGGAGCGCATCTCCGACAAGCGGTTTTCCACCGGCGTGCCGGTCAACGCGATACGGTGACGCGAAGGCAGCGAGCGCACCGCCTTCGAGGAACGCGTCGCGGCATTCTTAATCGCCTGCGCCTCATCGAGGACCACGCGGTCCCATTCCACCTTGCCCAAGGTAAGGAAGTCTCGAGCCACCGTGCCATAGGAGGTGATGACGAGGTCTGCCTTCTCCGCGGCTTTGATAAGTTCTTCATCCTTCAGGCGATCCGAGCCGTGCTGCACCAGGACTTTGAGGCTCGGCACGAACTTCGCAGCCTCGCGCGCCCAGTTGCCCACCACGGAAGTAGGCGCCACGACGATGGTCGGTTTAAGCTCCGGATTTTCTTGGCGCTCGATGGCAAGCAGCGTAAGCAGCTGGAGGGTTTTGCCCAAGCCCATGTCGTCGGCAAGCACTGCTCCAATGTTGTTGCGGGACATCCAGTAGAGCCAATCCACGCCGCGGCGCTGATATTCGCGCAGCTCCGCCTGGACGGTATCGGGCAGCTCGACGCGCGCGGGCGCGGGAGAATCCATGCCGCCAAGCAGAGAGGTATGCCACGTCGAGCCGGTAAACTCCACTGGCTCCTCGGCCATGGATTGCAGGGCCAACTCGCGCAGCTCCGCCACGGAGACCTGGGAAGTTTCGCCCTCGTTGAATTCTTGCAAGCGCTTTTCGACGTCCGCGACAAGTTCCTGCCAGCCCGGCTGTTCTAGCTTCCGAGCGCGCTCGGCGGCAGCGCTAAGCCGCTCGAGTTCCTTCTTCTTGCGCTTCTTGGCGGTCTCTGCCAGCTTGTCCATGTACTCGGAAATTTTGGACAACGCCTGGGTATCGGCGGTCACCCACTCGCCGCGGAGGCGAATCAGGCCGGACTTGGACGCCACCAGCTGGCGCATCTCTTCCTCGGTGAGCTCAATATCGCCTACGGAAAGATGCCAATCATATTCCACCAGCTTGTCCATGCCGAGGTGGGCCTTGGTGGATCCTTCGGCAGGGTCACGCACCTCGCGGATTTCCAGTTTGGCTTTGGTTTCCATGTGCGCCCATGCCTTAGGCAGCAGCACGGTAAAGCCGGCTGCCTTGAGCTGGGCGACGTCCTTGGAAACGAACTCCACCAGCTGATCGGTGCCCAAGAATACATCCCAATCGCCGGCGTCATAGTCCGGAACGGCCGAAGACTCGCGCAGGCGCGGCGCCAGGCTAAGTGCCTTGCGCTGCGAGTCGCGCAGCTTGACCACGCTGCCTCTGTCCAGCTGCTCCTCGATGATGGGGCGCGGAGCGTCGGTGCCGGAACGGACCTGCACGCGGATGGGCCAGACGCTGGATTCTGGAGCTTCATCGGGGCCGGGCTCTTCCACAATGAACACCAACTGCAGGTCGACAGAGGTAATCGAGTCTTTCCACTCGTTTAGAGCACGCAGCAGCTGCGCGCGCCCCTTTTTCACCGGTGAGGTCGTGAGCATGGCCTGCGCGAAGTCGTGCCACGGTG
Organism: Corynebacterium simulans; assembly: GCF_001586215.1. Taxonomy (NCBI): domain Bacteria; kingdom Bacillati; phylum Actinomycetota; class Actinomycetes; order Mycobacteriales; family Corynebacteriaceae; genus Corynebacterium; species Corynebacterium simulans. The sequence continues at coordinate 340,579 of NZ_CP014634.1, forward strand.
CGGGACGCGGGGCGTCGGCAAGCGAGCGCAACTGTGTAAATGCGATCCAGTGGGTCAGCTCGTCTGCCATGTCATCAGAAAGCGCGCGGTTATTGATGATCAAAATGCCCGGCGCGGCAGCCAGCATCTCAGCGAGCCATCCGCGCTCGCCCAATCCGGAGGTCAGCTGCCACATGGGGAACCACTCGCCGCCCTGATAGGAAAGGCGGATGGTTACACGCCCGGCGCGCACGAACTTGCTAAGTCCCCGGTAGGCGCGAATCAGCCACAGAAGATCTGGGGCGATGGTGGCTTTTTGTTCCGGTGTTGCCGCCTGGCTTAGTGAGTCTAAAAACTCCATCTTGGCCAGGGTGGCCACGGCTTCCTCGGGAGCAAACATGGCCATGGGAACCATGAGGGAGACGTCCTTGCCCTTTGGCGTGCGCAAAGAGACGCGGGCGCGGTTGCGGAAGGACTTCTTGGCAAGAATTGTCTCCACCACCTCGGGGAAAGTCCCCTCTGGCACTGCCGAAGGCATGACGATCTTGTGCCCTTCCACCTGCTCAATCCATAGGCTAAGCCCCGAGACTGGGAGCCAAAGGCCGTGGAGAAGGTAAGAAGCCATAGCTGCCAGTCTAGCAGCGCACCATTTGGGGGCAGGGCGAGAGCTTTGAGGGCGAAAATTGCAAGAAAGCGCAATCGTTATAGTCTCGTTACATTCTTACGTTTCCACTGATAGACCATGAGATTTACCTGTGTATGGAGTCACATATTTTTGGTAACGGGACAGAATCTCGTTGGGTTGTAATGAGCGTCACGTTAGCGTGGGAGGGTCCTACTCTCAAACAACGAGGAGAAATCCGTGCAAGATTCCACTTGGTACGTCGTGGCGATGATTCTCTATCTGCTCGCGATGGCCGCCATCGGTTTCTGGAGCTATAAACAAACAGACCAGTACGACGATTATGTCCTGGGCGGGCGTGGACTCCACCCCTTCGTCGCGGCACTGTCCGCCGGCGCCTCGGACATGTCCGGCTGGCTGCTCATGGGCCTGCCTGGCGCATTGTTCTTAACGGGTATGTCAGAGCTATGGATGGCCATCGGCCTGCTGGTTGGCGCATGGGCCAACTGGAAATGGGTCGCCCCACGCCTGCGCTCCTACTCTGAGATTGCCGGTAACTCGATTACCGTTCCGTCCTTCTTTGAGAACCGCCTGCATGACAAGTCCCGCGTGCTGCGTATTCTCTCGGCCGCCATCATCATCTTCTTCTTTACCTTCTATGTCTCTTCCGGCATGGTCTCCGGCGGCCGCTATTTCGAGTCCACCTTCGGCGGCGATTACCTGGTCGGCATGCTGATCGTTGCGGCCGTTACCGTGTTCTACACCTTCGTCGGCGGCTTCCTCGCGGTCTCCTACACCGATACCGTGCAGGGCCTGCTCATGTTCGCCTCTCTCATCATCGTTCCAATCATGGCAATCATGACTTTGGATAATCCTGGCGATATCTTCAGCTTCGCGGCGGAGAATCCTTATGCTTCCGGCGGAGTCATTGAAAACCCTGAGTACTTCTCGCTCTTCTCCGGTGTTTCCGCAGCAGTTATCATCGGCAACCTAGCCTGGGGCTTGGGGTATTTTGGTCAGCCGCACATCATCGTGCGCTTCATGGCGCTGCGCAAGCCTGCCGACGCCCGCGCGGGCCGCTTCTACGGCGTCAGCTGGATGTTCCTTTCCCTGATTGGCGCCATCTTCGTGGCCTTGGCCGGCACGGTATTCTTCACCAACACTGATCACGCCATTACCGATCAGGAAAACTACGAAACCATCTTCCTTGACATGGCGCAGGTCATGTTCCACCCACTTTTTGCAGGTCTGGTTCTTACTGCGGTTCTGGCCGCCATCATGTCCACCATGTCCTCACAGATGCTCGTGGTTTCCACCTCTCTGATCGAGGATCTGTTCATGATCGTGGCAAAGAAAAAGCCATCCCAGGACGTTCTCATTAACCTATCGCGTACGGCTGTGGTTGCCATTGCCATCATCGCGACAGTCCTGGCGATTAATCCTTCCGATTCCATCCTGGGCTTGGTCGGCTTCGCTTGGGCTGGCTTCGGTTCCGCATTCGGCCCGCTGGTGCTGCTGTCCCTGTACTGGAAGCGCCTGAACTCCACCGGCGCGATTGCCGGCATGGTGACCGGTGCCGTCGTGGCTGTCGGCTGGGGCATGTCTGCGCTTTCCGATGCCCTCTACGAGCTGGTCCCAGGCTTTGCCATCTCCCTGGTGGTCACCGTCGTGGTCTCCCTAGTGACCAAGGCACCAGATACCAAGGTCGTCACCGAGTTCGAAGAAGCTTCCCAGCTGGCCAAGCTTGTTGAAAACAACAAAAACTTGGACTTCGAGGAAGCAGCAGAGAAGGTACAAGGCTAAGCCACCCTTATATCTCCCCACCGGGAACCGCGCACAGCACGGCACAAGTCTAAATAGTCTATGAAGCACTATTTTCTTGCCGGGCTGTGCGCGGTTACTGCGTTGTGGGGCCTAAACCACTTCCTGCCGGGCCCGCCCTTGGGCGTAGCAGAAGCAGATATGCGAGTTCGCATCATCGGCTACGAACGCGAAGCCTTCGGCGGCTGGCTACCCGATACGAAGGACATTGTACGAGATGCCCAGGCCACCGCCTTCGGCCTATACGATCCTTATTCGGGTAAACACAGCCCAGCCTCCGTTGAGGTCGACCACGTCTTCCCCCTTTCAGCGGCGTGGGACATGGGCGCCTTCCGCTGGGATAGGCAGCGCAAGACAGCCTTTGCCAATGACCCGCTCAACTTGGTGGCAACTGCAAAAGATCTCAACCAGGACAAGTCCGATTCCCTACCTTCCGAGTGGCTACCGCCTGCCAACCGCTGCGACTACTCCCGCCGGCTTGCGGCCGTGGCACGCAAATATGATTTGCCCCTTCCAGCTGCGGATGTACGGGTAATGCGCAGACAGTGTCGGTTCGATTTCCAGCTCACCACTGACTAAACTTCTTGCGAACCCCAAACTGAAGTGAAAGGCCTCCATGACTAGTCTTCTAGTAATTCTGCATGTCCTCGCAGCAGTGCTGCTCATCGGCCCAGTCTGCGTGGCAATTTCTGCCTTCCCTGGTCAGATGTTTAGCGCCGCCAATGGTGAGCACGTGGCAATCGGTGCAGCGCGCATCCTGCACAAGATCACCAACACTTATGGCTACGTCTCCGCCATCGTGCCGGTTCTGGGCGTCGCTGTCTTCCTGACGGACCTCGAAGCCTACAAGTCCGCAGTCCAGTTCCACATCGCGATCCTGCTGGCAGTTATCGCTTGGTGCCTGCTGTTCTTCCTGATTGTGCCGAAGCAGAAGAAGGCCATCGCTGCTCTCGACGGCGCCGAAGACATGGACGCTGAAGGTCTGAAGAAGCAGCTTTCTGCTTTCTCCGGCATCTTCAACCTGCTGTGGATGATCTGCGCAATCTTGATGTTTGTCTAATCAGCCAACAGCATAAATAGGCCGCGATCCGTGGGGATCGCGGCCTATTTATGCTGTTGGGGCCTTGCGCTTATTCAGCAAACTGCTTGGCCAGGGAATCGAGCATCAGCTGCGCGGAGAAGTAATCAAGGCGGAAGGTCTCCCCTGGCAAAAAGTAGACCTGCTTATTCTTATATGCCGGTGAAGTGTTGAAGGCTTGTTCCTTTTCCATTGTCGCTTGGGTTTTCTTATCGCCAGCGACGACGATCCAAGATTCGCCTGGCAGACCTTTTTGCACGTTTTCCAAGGACAGCTGGACGATGTCGCCGCGCGACTTGCCCATCGAAGTATCACCCTTTACTTGCTCAGGGATATCCGTCAGCGTGAAGCCAAGTCTTTCCAGGAGCTGCGATTGCGCAGCCTTGTGCGTCAGTGCAGCTGCGCCCGAGCCATCTCCAAAGACGGTTAGCGGCGACACCGCATGATCTGGGACCTTGATGGATTTCGCGACCTTGTCCACTTTCTGGTCGAAGTCCGCAAGAATTTGTTTGGCCTTGTCCTCCTTGCCGGTTGCCTTCGCCAGCATGGTCGTGACGTCTTGCCACGAGGCCTTCGTATAATCCACCACCATCACTGGCGCGATCTTCCGCAGCTGATCCACCTGGTCATAGGCTGAATCGCCGCCATTTTTTGAAACGATGATTAGATCCGGCTCGTAAGGCAGAACGTCTTCTGGGTTTGGTGAAGAATTCGACCACAGCTTTTCAACTCCTTTAGCTTTGGCCTGCTCCGAGTATTGATTGAAAAAGCCCTGATCATCGGACAATCCCTCGATATTGGGCTTGGTCGCGCCCGAGGCCACGACGGGCGCGTCTAGGGCGAGGAGCGAACCGGTCAGTGTCGTCGAGGTCGAGACGATGCGCTGTGGCTGTGCCTCAATCTCGAGGTTGCCGTCATCGGTTTCTACGGTGCGGGGCCACTGCCCCGTCTGCGTCGCTTGCGTCTGAGCCTCAGGTCTTTCCTGCTCACCAGCGTCTTGGCTGCTGCAGCTAACAAGCGCCACGCTGGTAGCTAATACAACCGTTAGCGCCGTAATAGCGTTGAGATGTCGTTTCAATTTTTCTCCTTGAGAAATCGGATGGACTTTGTTTAGGGGTTCGAGATCAGGAATTTGGCTTCAACCGCGGCCTGGGAATGACCATCGGCTCGTGGGTGAGTGGGTCTGGGGTGACAAGGCAGCGCACACCGTAGACATGTTCGAGCAGCTGCTCAGTGACCACCTCACGAGGCGGCCCTTGCCCCACGACGGCTCCGTCTTTCATGACCACCAGATTGGAGGCATAGCGCAGCGCAAGATTGAGATCGTGCAAGACCGCCACCACCGTTCGGCCTTCATTGCACAACTTCTGGCACAGTTCCAAGATGTCGATGTGATGTGCAAGGTCGAGAAAGCTCACCGGCTCATCGAGCAGGATGGTCTCAGTCTGCTGAGCCAACACGAGTGCAAGCCAGACGCGTTGGCGCTGGCCGCCTGAAAGAGCATCTACCTCTCTATCTGCCAAGTCGGCAACACCAGTTTGTGCCATGGCCAGATCTACAGCTTCACGGTCCGCGCTCGACCACTGGCGGAAAAGGCTTTGGTGTGGCGAGCGGCCATGCGCCACCAGTTCACGCACGGTCATCTTCTCTGGCGCCTTGGCATCCTGCGGCAGCAGCCCAAGCCTTCGCGCGAGTTGCCGGGGCGCGGTGGCATAGACTTCCCGCCCATCCAGCACGATGGAGCCTTCGTCAGGCTTGTGTAATCGGGCGATGGCACTGAGCAGCGTTGACTTGCCGCAGGCGTTTGGACCAATGATTGCGGTAAATTCCGCTGCCGGAATCTCCAGCGTCACCGATTCAGAAATCACGTTCTTGCCATAGGTAGTGCGCACTTCGCTCAGCTTTAGTTTTGTCTTCATCTTGTTTCCTTCCGCAGCAACAGACCGAAAAAGTAAAACCCGCCTACTGCAGCAGTGATGACTCCCACGGGTAGTTCGGAAGCCCAGACCTGCCCCATGACATCGGCGCCTAGGAGCAACGTTGATCCGACGGCAGCCGCCGGAACAACTGGGGTGTTACAACCGGTAAGCTGTTTCGAAATATGAGGAGCTAGTAACGCAATGAACGCGATGGGGCCCGCGGTTGTAGTCGCGATGGCGACCATGAGCGTTGCCAAGATAACCAACCAAGCGCGTTCCGTGTTAACGCGCATACCGAGTGTGCTAGCGCGTTGCTCCCCCAGTGCTAAAAGGTGCAGCTGGCGCTGCGCACACAGCAGGAGGAGCATCACCACCCCGCCAGCGGCGAGAGCAACGGTCACTTCCTTCCACTCGACTGCGGTAAGCGTTCCCGTAATAGCACGAGCCGCGCCATAGGCGGCATCGCTATCGGCCTGGAGCAGGAGCCAGCGATTTAAAGAGCCCAGCATCGCCGACAGCGCGATGCCGGCCAAAATCAGGCGCACACCGCCAAAGCCTCCTTTGCTGGACAAAGCAAAGATCACTGCCCCGGCTAGGGTTCCGCCCACCATTGCCGCGAAGGAAGAACCAAGGATGCTGCCGCCAAAGACGAGGACGCTCACCAAGATTCCCGTCTGTGCGCCCATGGAAAACCCGATGATGTCCGGGCTGCCCAAGGGGTTGCGAGTTATCGTTTGGAAAACAACACCCGACATACCCAACAGCGCTCCTACCACGATGCCCGCAAGGATGCGCGGTAGACGCCACTCCACTATCACCAAGCGAGCGCGCTTTTCCCCGCCTCCGCTAAGAACTTCCCACAAGTCCGCAAATCCATAACTAGCGGTACCAACGCGTAAAGCGACAAGGCTCAATGCCAATAGAAGTATGGAACATGCTAAACAAACGCCCCAACTGCGGAAATGGACAATGACCGAGTACTTCCCCGTTCCCACTCGCCACTGACCTTTCGGCAGACCACCTCGCTGTATTAGGTGTGACATGTCAGCTCCGAGTCTTCATTCGAGTTGCCATAAAGAACAAGAAGGGCGCTCCGACAAAGGCAGTAAGGACACCCACTGGGATCTCGGAGGGCCTGGCGATGACGCGGCCCAGGATGTCTGCAGTGAGCATCAAGCACGGTCCGAATACCAAGCACAAGGAGATGGTCCAGGCAAGGTGTGAGCCCATCAGCCATCCCGCCCACAGTGGGACCATGAGCCCCACGAAGCTGATGGGGCCAGCAATCGCAGTTGCGGCAGCACAAAGCAAGGTCAGCCCCACCAAGGCAAGGCCTCGGGTTCGCACCACATCGGTGCCCAAGGCGGCAGCGACGTCGTCGCCAAGCGCCATGTTTGAAAGCTGCGGGATCGTTGCAAAGATGATGACGAGCCCAGCGGCGAGCGGTACCGCAAACCACCACAGGTTGACGTCGTTGCGAGTTAGCGCGCCCACGTCCCAGTAGCGAAACGTTTGAAATGCATCTTCGCGCAACAACAATAGTGCCGAAACGACGCCGCCGGACGCGGCGGAAAAGGCGGCGCCAGCGAGCACCAGCCGCACGGGCGAGGCACCGCCCACTTGCGAGGCACCGCCAACGAAGTACACCAAAGTCGCAGCGCCGGCCGCGCCCACCGCAGCGAGGAGAAATTGCATGTGGGCACTATCAGCGCTACCCAAGCACGCACCCACCACGATGGCGAGCGAAGCCCCAGAGTTGACGCCCAGTAAGCCTGGGTCTGCCATCGGGTTCCTAGTAATCACCTGCATTACTGCACCTGCGACTGCAAGGGCTACTCCCACGAGCACGCCCACCACCGTCCGCTGCAGACGCAACCCATTGACGTTGTAGCTTTCACCGGAGCCATCAGGATGAAGGAGCAAGTGCCACACGTTGGCTAGCGGAATGTGGGATGAACCGATAGCTAAAGAAGCAAAACACAACAAGGCAAGAATTGCGCAGGTCAGCACTAAGACGGCAATACGCCGAACTGTGAGCACGAGGCAAACCTCCCACCGAACTAAAGTAACCCATTATTTATTTAGGTGATGCTATACTAACTCGTTATGTTATCCGAAATTAGCCTTCTTAGTGCAGCTCAGCGCATTGATTTCGATTGGGACGAAGTTAATCCCGAAAAGGTCTATGCGCGTTACCAGGTGCTTTCGCACACCGATGACCAAGCGGTTGTACTCATCGCTTCGCCTCACGACGCTTACGTTTTCTTCGACACAATCACTCACGTCCATCGCGAAGACCTCGAGCATTTCCGGCTACGGCCTTACCGCGACTGGTTCGTCGGCGCTTTCGCGCTACCGCGCGGTCTCGTAATGAGTGCCGGGCTAATTCCTGCAGGCAAGCCAATTTCAACCGAACGGGAGCAATGGATTAAACACATTGAAACTGCCACAGCACTCGACCAAGAATCCGAGAGGGTGGGAAACCTTACTTGCCTGCGCGTGCCAGCGTCTGGTGAAGTTCCGGCCGCGCCTTATCCCGTTCGCAAGCCCCAACACCACACGCTTTTCGATATTGCCGCCCCCGACGGCCACCGCTTTAGTGTGGAGGCCTGGGCTGATATCACCGGCGGCCCTTCGCTTCTGTTGCTCACAGATGGCAACAGGTACGTAAACTCCTACCCGTTCGCGCCGCAGTGCAGCACCGCATATTTCAGCACCACGAATGCGCAAGACCGCGGCACCTTGCTGTGCAACGCGGCGGTGCTTGAGCCTTTTCTCGCCGATCAGTTGCTTCCCTGGCTGCATGGTCTCGGGGTAAATATGCGACCTGCGGACACCGCCATCGCCGGCGCTTCCTTCGGCGGGCTCGCCGCCGCTCGCACCGTGCGCAGGCGTCCGGACCTGGTAGAAAATGCCATCGTGCAGTCGGCGTCCTTTTGGTTTGATCCAGAAGAACTTGCGGCTTGGCAAAAGCCGCTTGCCGGGCCACCGCGGCGAATCTTCCATGAGATTGGCACCCTAGAGACCGCATTGAGTTCCAGCACCCCCACGAAAAAGGATTCCATGGGCAGTGTCAATCAAGAGTTCGCGCGTTGCTTGCAGTCACCTCACCAGGTATCGCGCCAATTCGTCGGCGGCCACGATTATGCCCCATGGCGCGAAGGCATCATCGCGGGCATACAGCATTTGAAGTTGCGCTAAAACGGCGAAACCGCCGTCCCCCCATTCTCCCTGGTTTGCTGCACCTCTCAGGTACCGCGGAAGAAAAAGGACGGCGGTAACGCTTTGCGCGTGTTAGTCGCGCCAACCGCCACGACGGTCATCACGGTCACGGTAGCCACCACGGCCACCCCGTCCGCCACGGTCGTCACGGCGCCCACGGCCTCCGCGACGATCATCACGGTAACCACCACGGCCGCCGCGTCCGCCACGGTCATCGCCATCGCGGCGCGGCGGGCGGCCGGTGTCCTTGGCGATGTTAATCAGCTGGCCGGAGATGCGTGTGTCCTTCAGACGGTCCAGCACTGCGCGGTCAAGGTTCTTCGGCAGGTCAACCAGAGTGTGGCCCACTGCAATGGTGATGCGGCCAAAGTCCTTGGAGGACAAGCCACCCTCGTTGGCCAGAGCACCGACGATGGCGCCTGGGCGCACGTTCTGGCGCTTGCCGACGTCCAGGCGGTAGGTCTCAAAGTCACCGTCCGGGCGGCGCGGGCCACGGTCACGATCGCGGTCGCGGTCACGGAAGCCGCCACGTCCACCGCGGTCGCAGCGATCCCCACGATCAAAACGGTCGCGGTCACGGCGGTCGCGCTTCGGCGCTGGCTGCTCCTTGAGCAGGAAGTCCTTGCCGCCCTGCAGCTGGACTGCAAGCGCTGCGGCGATGTCATCCATGGCAACGTTGTTCGCTGCAGAGTACTCGCGGACCATGTCGCGGAAGAACTCGAACTGCTTCTCGCCCAGGGACTCGCCGATCTTGGCCAGGAACTTTTCCTTGCGCTTCTCGTTGACCTCGTCAGCGGAAGGCAGGTCCATTTCCTCGAGGCGGGCGTTAGTTACGCGCTCGATGGAGCGCAGCATGCGGCGCTCACGCGGGGTGACGAACAGGATCGCCTCACCGGTACGGCCTGCACGGCCGGTACGGCCAATGCGGTGCACGTAAGACTCGGTGTCGTTCGGGATGTCGTAGTTGACCACGTGGGTGATGCGCTCAACGTCCAGGCCACGAGCGGCGACGTCGGTAGCCACGAGGATGTCCAAGCGGCCATCCTTGAGCTGGTCAACGGTGCGCTCACGCTGCTGCTGGGCGATGTCGCCGTTAATTGCAGCCGCGTTATAGCCAGCGTCGCGCAAATTGTCAGCGACCTCTTCGGTCTCGTGCTTCGTACGGCAGAAGACGATGATGGCGTCGTACTCGATGACCTCGAGGATGCGGGTGAAGGCATCCATCTTCTGACGGTGTGGGGTCAAAAGGTAGCGCTGCGTGATGTTGTCATTGGTGCGGCGCTCAGACTTGACCGTTACCTCAGCAGGATCGTTGAGGTACTGCTTAGACAGGCGGCGGATGGAGTTCGGCATCGTTGCCGAGAACAGCGCGACCTGCTTTTCTTCCGGAGTGTCTTCCAGGATGCGCTCAACGTCTTCCTGGAAGCCCATGTTCAGCATCTCGTCTGCCTCGTCGAGGACCAGGAAGCGCAGCTGGGAAATATCCAGGGAGCCCTTCTCCAGGTGGTCGATGACGCGGCCTGGGGTGCCGACGATGATCTGGGCGCCACGGCGCAGACCAGAAAGCTGAATGCCGTATGCCTGACCACCGTAGATTGGCAGCACCTCGATGCGGCCCAGGTGATCAGCAAAGGACTGGAAAGAGTCCGCAACCTGCAGGGCAAGTTCACGCGTTGGGGCGAGAACCAGTGCCTGTGGGTGGCGTACTTCTGGGTCGACCTGGGATAGAACCGGCAGCGCGAAAGCTGCGGTCTTTCCGGTACCCGTCTGGGCGAGGCCCACGACGTCGCGGCCTTCCATCAGGATCGGGATGGTTTGTTCCTGGATTGGGGATGGCTGGGTAAAGCCGACCTTCGCAACGGCTTGCTGAACATCGTCAGGCAGGCCGAGAGTTGCAAACCCCTGGGAATTGTCGTTGGCTGAAGTATTTTCAGCGCCGGTGTCCTCAGGGTTATTCGCAGCCCCGGTGGTTTCAACGTCACCTTGCGAGATTTCCTGAGATTCCGACTTATTGATTTCTTCCGGCTCGTTCACGCCGCCGGTGGCGTTATCGGTAATGCTCATTGCTTGCTCCACAGTACGTTATACAAGCCCGTCCCCGCCATCGATCGAGATAAAAGCGCTTTAAAGGTGCCAACAAACACACCATCTACCCCATTACCTAGCGGTCACACTCGCCCAATTGCATAGTCAACCTTCCCCCGCATTTGCGTACAATCACGCCCATGACCATCCCCGCTCGTCTCTTTCCGCGCCACCTGCGCCACAGCACGCTGGCTGCGCTGGCAACCGCCACGTTGGCGCTCAGCCTCAGCGCCTGCGACACAGCAAAAGAAAAGACAGGCAAGGACGAGCAGACTAGCGACGCCCTGCACTACGTCGCGTTGGGAGACTCTTATGCCTCGATGGGCACCCGGCACGGCCCGCACACTGGGCCGAAATGGTGTGCACGGGCGAGCGACAACTATCCGTCACAGTTACAGCAGATGAAGGGGCTCGCGCTTGACGACGTCACGTGCCAAGGCGCCCTAACCGACCACGTCCTTGGGCCACGTGCGGACCTTCCGCCGCAGTTGGACGCCGTGGACACCACGACCGACATCATCACCTTGTCCATCGGCGGCAATGACGCCGGCTTCGGCGTGCTGACAAGCTGCGCAATGAACACCAGCGACCTGAATTGCGCCGAACTCCACGGCGGGGAGATCGACCAAGCCTTGGCAGCATTGCCTGCCAAGCTAGACGACGTCTACGCCGGCATCCACCGCAAGGCCCCACAGGCCAAGATTTTCGCGACCGCCTATATGCCACTTCTTGCACCGACGGACAACGAAGCCAATTGCCCCGCGATTGAAAAAGTCAGCGACGTCGACCGCCTTTGGCTGATGCAAAAGATTTCGCAGATCAACTTGGAAGTCGAGCAAGCAGCCCACCGCGCCGGCGCGCAGTTCGTTGTGCCACCGGGCACCGAACTGCACACCGGCTGCGCCCCCGTTGCGGAGCGCTGGGTCGACCTCGCGGGGACTGAAACTGGGGCCTACCCCATGCATCCCACCCACGAAGGGCAGTCAGCGATGGCACATGCCATCGCTGAGCACCTTTAGAACGCAGGTTTTCCTGCGACAAACGTACGCCACGTCATGGGCATACCCGGGCGATAAGCCAAGTGAATGGCGCTCGGTGCATCGAGCACATGAAGATCGGCCGCAGCACCTTCAACAATCGTGCCCTTTGCCGGGCGCCCCTGCGCATCTAGGCCTCCACCAACATCGTGCCTGCGAAGAGCTTTAGCGCCACCAAACGTCGCTGCTCGGACAGCCTCGTCTAGAGATAGACGCTGCTGCAGCACCGCCGTAGTAACGCAAAAGTTCATCGAGGAGGTATAAGACGTTCCCGGATTCAGATTAGAAGCGATAGCAACGGTGGCGCCTGCATCAAGCAGACGACGCCCCGGAGCTAGCGGCTCGCGAGTGGAAAGATCGCAGGCAGGAAGCATGGTAGCGACGGTCTCGGAGTTGGCTAAAGCCTCAATGTCGGCATCGCTCAAATAGTTAACGTGGTCGACTGAAGCGGCATCCAGCTCAACCGCGAGTTGAACACCGGGCCCCTCACCCAACTGATTACCGTGTACACGCACGCCTAAGCCACGATCCTTGCCAGCGGCAAGAACCCGCCGAGACTGCGTCTCATCAAACGCGCCTCGCTCACAGAACACGTCAATCCAATTCGCATAGTCTGCGACGCCGTCAAGCATCGGACCTACGACCTCATCCAAATAGGCATCAGCATCCGCGCCTGGCGGAACAAGGTGCGCGCCGAGAAAAGTGACGTCATCTGCGTACTTGGATGCTACTCGCGCAGCAAGCACTTCGGATTCGGTGTTGAGGCCGTACCCAGTTTTTGTCTCGACGGTCGTGGTACCGCCTCGACGGGCCGCTGCAATGCGCTCGACCAGAAGCTGCTCGAGTCGGCTTTCGCCAGCAGAGCGAGTGGCATCCATAGTGACTGCAATGCCGCCTGCTTCATAAGAGCCACCGCTCATGCGGGCCTCGAATTCGGCGGAGCGGTCTCCATCGAAAATCATATGGGTATGCGAATCGACCCAACCGGGCAAAACTGCTCGCCCACCGCAATCCACGATGTCGTCAGCGGCCGGCGCTTGAGACCGCTGCCCCACCCAGGAAACCACACCATCGGTGACGACGATGGCGGCGTCGTCAAGCGTTCCGGCTTCACTAACCGTGTGTAATTCGGAGATTCCAGTAAACAGGGTGCTCATCTAAAGCGTCCTTTCTGGGTTTGACCAACCCGTATGTGGTGCCGTCTGCTAGTCGCGAGCTCGAAATTCCATCGGAATACGTACGCCGCGCTCATCAGCTACTTCCTTCGCGCGAGTGTATCCAGAATCGACGTGGCGGATAACGCCCATGCCCGGGTCGTTGGTGAGGACCGCGCGCAGCTTGGCGGCGGCCAGCTCGGTGCCGTCTGCAACGGTAACCTGACCGGCGTGGATGGAACGGCCCATGCCCACGCCGCCGCCGTGGTGAAGGGACACCCAGGTAGCACCGGAAGACACAGCGGTCATGGCGTTAAGCAGTGGCCAGTCGGCCACGGCATCGGTGCCATCGAGCATCGCCTCGGTCTCGCGGTATGGGGAGGCCACGGAGCCGGAGTCCAAGTGGTCGCGGCCGATGACAATAGGAGCCTTGATTTTGCCCTCGCGCACCAGGTCGTTGAAGAGCAGGCCGGCCTTGTGGCGCTCGTTATAACCCAGCCAGCAAATACGTGCCGGCAGTCCCTCGAACTCGACGTACTCCTCTGCTGCGTCGAGCCAGTTGTGCAGGTGCTCGTTGTCTGGGAAGAGCTCCTTGAGTGCTTGGTCGGTGACCTTGATGTCCTCTGGATCGCCGGAGAGGGCAGCCCAGCGGAATGGGCCCAAGCCTTCACAGAAGAGTGGGCGGATATATGCCGGGACGAAGCCTGGGAATTCGAAAGCGCGCTGGTAGCCGGCCTTGCGAGCCTCGTCACGAATGGAGTTGCCATAGTCAAAGACCTCAGCGCCCTCATCCTGGAATTCAACCATCGCTTGAACCTGGGCCGCCATGGACTCACGGGCCTTCTTAGTGAAGGTGGTTGGATCCGCCTTAGCCTCGTTGTGCCAGTCTTCCACGGTGATTTCAGAAGGCAGGTAGGACAAAGGATCGTGGGCCGAGGTCTGGTCGGTGACGATATCGACGGTGAATTCGCCCGCGCGCTGGCGGCGCAGAATCTCCGGGAATACCTCAGCGGCGTTGCCTACCAGGCCTACGGATAGCGGCTTCTTGTTTTCCTTGGCGTCAAGAACCAGCTTGAGTGCTTCATCTAGGTCGGTGACAACCTCATCGAGGTAACGCTTATGCTGGCGGCGCTTTAGGCGGGTCTCGTCCACGTCTACGATGAGGCAGGCGCCACCGTTAAGGGTGACGGACAGCGGCTGTGCGCCGCCCATGCCACCGCAACCACCGGTCAGAGTGAAGGTGCCGGCCAGGGTGCCGTTGAAGCGCTTCTTCGCTACGGCCGCGAAGGTCTCAAAGGTGCCCTGCAGGATACCCTGGGTAGCGATGTAGATCCAAGAGCCGGCCGTCATTTGGCCGTACATCATGAGGCCTTCATCCTCGAGCTCGCGGAAGTGCTCCCAGTTTGCCCAGTCTCCCACGAGGTTGGAGTTGGCGATGAGCACGCGGGGGGCCCACTCGTTGGTCTTCCAGATGCCCACCGGCTTGCCGGACTGCACCAGCAAGGTCTCGTCGGACTCGAGATCCTTAAGGGACTCTACGATGGCATCGAAGGCCTCCCAGCTGCGCGCTGCACGGCCGGTGCCGCCGTAGACCACGAGGTCCTCGGGGCGCTCGGCTACCTCCGGGTCGAGGTTATTCATGAGCATGCGCAGGGGCGCTTCGGTCTGCCAGGACTTGGCGGACAGTTCGGTTCCGCGCGGTGCGCGTACTTCGCGTGGTTGAGACATGGTGAGGATTCCTTTCGCTTGTGCTTTTCGACGCCCTCCCAAGCCCCCTAGGCCGGTATCCCGGGGCTGTCCCCGAGGACTTGTTCAGCGTCACATGTCATAAAGTACTGTGACGCAGCCCTGTGTACCATGCCACAAAACCTCAGACTGTCTCGTATATGAGACACAGGTGGGACGATCGACGATGCCGTGCATGCGTCGGTTCCTCCCCTTGCTTTGCGTGGCCCTCCTTACCGCTTGATCCGCCCACGCGGGCCAGCGGGCTATGGCCGATGCGCTACGCGCTGCCCTCTAGTCCGGCGCGCGCGGCGTCGTCGGAGCCGGGCACGCGCATCTCGAATTTTTCTGTGACCACGGTGTAGTCAAAGTAACCCATGCGCGCGATGGGCTTGATCTTGAGGATGTCAAGCCTGCCTTCCTCATCGATGACAGATTCATCGATATGGATAGTCTTTACATCTGCCACCACGAGGTCGATGCTGCCCACCTTGGAATTGCCAGGCACGCGCAGCGTGGTCTTGTACTGGCACTCGAATTTCACCGGCGATTCTTTCACCATGGGAATGCGGTAATTGTCCGCATATTCCTTGGTAACGGACAGGCGATCCCACTCGCTGTCGCCATAGTCGAGCACCTGGGCGGATTTATTGACTTCCTCGCGTAGATCATAGGTGGCCATATTCCACACAAACCAGCCGGTCTCCTCCGCGTTAAGCACCGTGTCCTTGCGACGACCATCCGGGTACTGGTTGGCCGAAAACATCACCATGGGTGGATCGAAGGTGAGGTTTTGCCACTGGCTATAGGGCGCGATGTTTTCGCGGCCCTCACCATCCACGCTGGAAAGCCAGCCAATGGGGCGCGGTACCGTGCTGGCTTTAAAAGGGGAAAACGGCAAGGGGTTGGGCTCAGATTGCGGGCGCCAAGAGATGGTCGACATTTTAACCACGCAGCTTTCCAGTAGCATTCTCGACGGCTTCGACAAGCGCGCCCTCCTTGACTAGGCGCACGGTCTCCTCGATTTCCGGCGAGAGGCAGCGGTCCACACCTGGCCCCTTGACGGTTTCGCGCAGCTTGGCGATCACCGCGCCGGTTCCCTTAGCCGGGGTGCCCTCGCGCATGTCGATGGCGCGGGCGGCGGTGAGGATCTCAACGGCCAGCACGCGCTGCAGGCCATCGACGGCCTTGCGCAGCTTGCGAGCCGCGGACCAGCCCATAGACACATGGTCTTCCTGCATGGCAGAAGAAGGAATGGAATCGGCCGAAGATGGGTTGGCCAGGCGCTTCATTTCGCTCACGATGCCTGCCTGGGCATACTGGGCAATCATGTGGCCGGAGTCAACACCGGGGTCGTCGGCAAGAAAGGCGTTCAGCCCGCGGTTGCGCGCCGGGTCTAGGAAGCGGTCGGTGCGGCGCTCAGAAATGGAGGCCAGGTCCGCCGTGACAATGGCTAGGAAATCAAGCGCGTAGGCCACCGGCGCGCCGTGGAAGTTGCCGTTGGAGACCACGCGACCATCCTTGGTCACCACCGGGTTATCTACCGCGGCAGCCAGCTCGCGTTCAGCCACCTGGGCAGTGTGGGTCAACGTATCGCGGAATCCGCCAGCTACCTGCGGGGCGCAGCGCACGGAGTAGGCATCCTGCACCTGATTCTTCTTGAACTCCTCGAGGGCCGATTCCAGGATCTCAGATCCCTCGGCCACCTGGAGGATATTCGCAGCGGCATCGGCCTGGCCCGGATGTGGGCGCAACTGCTGCAGGTCATCTGCAAAGACAACGAGGGTACCCAGCAGGCCCTCCACGGTCATGGCGGTGGCAATATCGGCGGTCTTTGCGGCCGCGCGCAGGTCAGTAATGGCCAGGCAGAGCTGGCCGAGCATGCCATCGGTGCCGTTGATGAGCGCTAGGCCTTCCTTCTCGCGCAGCTGCAGCGGCTCGATGCCAGCTGCGGCCAAGGCTTCGCCCGCATCCTGCAGCTCGCCGTTTACCCGCACCTCGCCTTCTCCCAACAGGGCCAGTGCACAGTGAGCAAGCGGCGCCAAATCTCCGGAGCAGCCCAGCGAGCCATACTCGCGCACCACCGGCACAATGCCGGCATTGAGGGCCTTGGCATACGTTTCCACCACTACGGGGCGCACGCCAGTGCGGCCGGTGCACAGGGTGGACAGGCGCAGCAGCATCAGTGCGCGGATGACTTCTTCTTCTACTTCCGGGCCGGTGCCCGCAGCATGCGAACGTACCAGGGAAAGCTGCAGCTGGGCGCGCATCTCTTCCGGGATATGACGGCGGGCCAAAGCGCCGAAACCGGTGGAAATCCCGTAGACGGGGGTCGGATCCTGCGCGAGTTCTTCAATGCGCTCGCGGGTAGCGGCCACCTCTGCTAGCGCTTCGGGAGCAATCTCCACCTGCGCGCCATAACGGGCAACGGCAACGACGTCCTCGATGCTCAGCGCGCCGACATTTACGGTCACGGTAGTTGGGTAGGCGTTAGGCATGGCAAAAACTCCTTTAAAAGGGATCAACAATTTCAATGTGTCGCGCGACAGCCTAACGCGATGAATGTATGCTACCTCACTTTTTATGATTGCGGTACATTTTAGCCGCCATCTTGTCCGATACCTCCAGCAAAGCTCGAATAGCGGCGTCTACCTTCGTATCCGGCGTCCCTACCGGATACGTCACCGCCACCGCCGCCGCTGGGCGGTCCAAATGATCCAGGATGGGTACCGCCACAGAGGCCTGACCGCGAGTAATTTCTTCAATCTCTTGGTCCCACCCGCGTGCAGCTACCAAACCCAAGCGTTCTTTCAACGCGGCAAAGCCGCTACCTCCCGCAGTATCAAAGGCGGCGCGCACCTCCGCATCAGGCAGATGCGCCAGCATCACACGCCCGGATGCCGTCTTATGTGCTTGCAGGCGCACGCCCACCTCGGTCACCAAGGAAGTAGCCCCGGCCGCACGCACCTCCTGCAGATACAAAATTTCCGATCCAGCCATACGTGACAGATGCCCCGATCCACCCACCAGCGCCGCACACTGTTCCAAGTCCCGAGTAGCCATGCGCACCAAGGGCTGCTGCGTTACATAGGCCGAGGCCATGGAATACGCCGCCAACCCCAGGCCATAGGTCTTATGCTCCGGCAAATGGGCTACAAAACCAGCATCAACCATCTCCGCCAGCAGGTGGTACGTAGATGAGCGCGGCAGGTTGAGCTCACCTTGGATGCGGGCGGCAGAAATAGGGACGTCGATCGTGGATAAAAGCTTGAGGATCTCCATCGCGTGACGCGCCGCGGGGACTCTGTTGGTACTCACGCTTAGTGATTGTAGGCAGAGTTTCCTGCCACATGCCGCGGTTTTACCTAACATCGAAGACCATGAACACTGAAACAGCTGAACTTTTCACCCCCGCCCCCGAATGGTCCGGCCGCTCCGATGGCCCGGGACCAGAGCATGCTCGCTGGCATAGCGTTATCAATCAGTCCGCCACTTCCCCAGCCCCAGTGACTCTCTTGGGTTTTGCTTCCGACGAGGGCGTGCTGCGTAATGGTGGGCGCCAGGGTGCAGCCGCAGGCCCAGCCGCGCTGCGTTCCGCGCTTGGCTCCTTGGCGGTGCACCATGAGCATGCGCTTGCCGACGCCGGCACGATCACCACACAGGCCGATGACCTCGAGGGTGCCCACGACGCCCTTTCCGATAAGGTGCAAGAACTCGTCGCGGCCGGCACCCTCCCCATCATCCTGGGCGGCGGGCACGAAACCGCCTTCGGCTCCCACCGCGGCCTGTATCGCGCGGTAGGCGCCACCAAGATCATCAATCTCGACGCCCACTTCGATCTCCGCCGCGCGGACCAGGCGACCTCCGGCACCCCGTTCAAGCAGATTTCGGAGCTTAGCGATGACTTTGATTACACCGTGCTGGGCATCTCCCGCCCCAATAACACCAAGGTGCTTTTTGATGAAGCCGAATCTCTCGGCGTGGCCATCACTTTGGATGAAGAGCTAACCAACCTCACCCCGGCCGAGTGCGGCGAACTTGCAGCCCGCGCCACCGAGGGCAAGGACAAGGTTCACTTGTCCATCGACCTCGATGTCCTGCCGGCTTCTACCGCGCCGGGCGTATCCGCCCCGGCATCTCTGGGCGTGAGCTATGAGCGTATCCGCGCCATGGCCGTAGCAATTGCGCGGACGGGCAAGCTGGCTCTGGTGGACGTCGTCGAGCTCAATCCCACCTTTGACATAGATAACCGCACCGCCAAAGCAGCCGCGCGGCTTATCGATGACATCGTGACGGCCCACCTCACTAGCTAAACGCCAACGGCGTTGGGGTTTACCCGGGCCGTGCAGTTTATCAGGTAGCTTTCTTACTCATCCAACGTTGGACTCCCCACCACATAGCAGGAGTAAAGGCAACAGCGATGAGCCAGTAGACAAGCCAGAAGCTACCCGCTAAGCCAGTCACCACAATGCCTATGAGCAGCAAAAGCGCTGCGCCAGCACTCGCAACCACACACTTTGTGAAACTGCGCCTGTCCGCATGAGCACTTTCTCGGGGTGCAACTCCAGAAACCTTCCGGTCTACGAATCCAATAATGTCTTTGCCGAAGACAACAGAGAAAGAAATATAAAAGGCCGCGAATCCGTGCATGAACTCGGCCCTACCGCCTTGGCTCAGGCTCACGTAGAAAAATACTAAGAGCAGCAGGTCGATGATTGGGGTCGCGGCCATAAGTATCAAACCGAGTTTGCGCAGATTAAACACGTAGCGCAAGAGGCAGCCAGCCACTAAGCAAAGCCAAAAGGCTACCTCAGCTGCGATAGTGGCTATAAGCATCATTGCCCTCCAGCGATATAGATCCTCTAACCCGTCTTGGGTTTAACCTATCAAAACAGCAGGTGGGCAATCGGGGTGGCGATAAGAATGGTCAGCGCGACACGCTCAAACCAAATGATGACCAAGTGAGTCAGCTTCACCGGAATCTTGGTTGCCAGGATGCACGGCACCAATGCGGAGAAGAAAATAATGGCAGAGACTGCCACCACGCCGATGACGAACTTGAGCACCATGCTGTCGCTGCCTGCCACTGCGGTGGCGGGCAGGAACATCTCCGCAATTCCCATGGCCGCGCCCTTGCCCGCTAGTACCGGCTCCGGAAGCCGCGCTACCCACGCAAATGGGTAGAACAGGTAGCCAATCCACTCGAAGATGGGCGTAAAGCGCGCAAGCAGCAGTCCGATGAGACCCACCGACATAATGGACGGCACGATTGCTGCCGCCATGCGCACACCATCGCGCAGGTTCTCCCAGATGGACTCCCACAACGACGGTGCGCGTTGTAGCGCCAACATCGCCTCGCGCCACGCGTTTTTGATGCGCGAGCCTTCCACCGGCTTTTCCGGATCTGGGTGCGCGTCCGCAAAACACTCGTCTGGAATGGTGCGCAGCGGCGGAATCCGCACGGTAATGGCGGTAACCACAAAAGTCACGATGAGCGTGACGATGAAGTATGTGCCCCATACCTTCATCAAGTCGAGCTGCTTGGCCACGATGACCATGAAGGCCGCAGAGACCGTCGAAAAGCCGGTGGCAATAATCGCTGCCTCACGCCCGGTGTATCCGCCCTTTTGGTAGACGCGGTCCGTGACCAAAATTCCCAGTGAATATGAGCCCACGAACGAGGCCACTGCATCAATAGCAGAGCGTCCCGGCGTCTTCCACAACGGTCGCATGATGGGCTGCATGAGCACGCCGACGAACTCCAGCAGGCCAAAGCCAATGAGAAACGCTAGGAACGCACCACCAATAGGCACGATGAGGCCTACCGGAATGGCAATCGAGTTCCACAGGAACGGCACCAAGTCCTCGTCACCGAGCACCCACGGCAGCGCGTCGATGACCATAAGAAACGAGATCACCGCACCGACAACATTGAGCACCGCAAAGACTGCCTGAAGCGCGCTTTCTTTAAATGCGCCGGTAATAAAACTCCGCACCGTTCCGTACACGGCCAAGGCAAAAATAATCCACGGCACCGCCGCCGGAATCCCCTCACGCACCATGGTGACCATGTGGTCCAAAGGAATAGAGCGCTTATCCTGATACGTCACCGGCAGGAAGAATACGAATGCGCCAATCGCGCTATATAAAAAGAGTTTCCACCGTCCCCCAGGCTGCGGAATTTCCCCGTCATGACTCTGGTGGGAGGAGTAAACCGATTCGGTAGAAGTCACAGTAAAACCGTCCCCTCAAGCTTGCATACAAAATTCAAGCCCGCGCGACAGCCTTTACGCGAACATTGGGAATATGTTAGCTAAGTTACAGACTGCTGTCTACACGTTTTCGAGATCCAAGGCACAATAGAGTCATGTCTAAACCCATTCGCGTTGTGGGCGCCGTCTTCGTCGATGAAGAACGCACACAGCTTTTAGCCTTCCGCAAGAAGCCCGGCACTTCCCTTGCTGGCATGTGGGAATTTCCCGGCGGCAAGATCGAACCCGGCGAAACACCAGAGCAAGCACTCGCGCGCGAACTTAAGGAAGAACTCGGCATTTCAGCCACCGTCGGTGAAAAGGTAACGACAACCGTTCACCATTACGATTTCGCCACCATCGAGCTCACCACCTTTTACTGCACCACCACCGCCTCCCTGCTAGCCGACGACCTCAGCCTCACCGACCACGACGATACGAAATGGGTTACCTCCACAGAGGCCGCGCATCTTACTTGGGCTCCCGCAGATATCCCTGCGGTAGAAGCTATTGCTTCTAGTCACAGCTAAGAAAGGAATCCACCCGCGGACTTGACCAACTAGATAGGCCCCCGAGCAAGCCCTCGCCCGTGAGCTTCACGAAGAGCTCGGTATCGAAGCCACCATCGGCGAGAAGGTCACCACCACCGTGCACGAGTACAAGTTCGCCACCATCGAGCTGACTACTTTTCGCTGCACCACCGAGGCCAACCTGACAACCGAAGGCCTCGCCCTCACCGACCACGACGCTACCCACTGGGTCACCCCAGACAAAGCCCAAGAACTAGAGTGGGCGCCGACCGACATTCCGAGCCTTAAACTCTTAGGCCTGGGATAACGAAACTCCGGTATGTGTCAGACTCCAGCATTTGCTGTATCTTAATTCCAGCTTCAAAGACTTCCATCTGGTGCTCAATCATGTATTCAACAATCGAATAAGTAGTTTTTCCACCATTGGTCGCGTTTCCTGGATATCCTGGGCGTGCAGTTAATAAGTCGTAGTATTTTCGCTCGACTCCATTAACATTACGGAATTTCGTGTCCTCTTCACCTGGCTCAATTTCAGGGTGGACGGCGCATCTACGCAGTAGACTCGAGAGCTTTTCCATTTCCGAACGCGGCGACGTGTTCGGCCACCCATACTTGATCCCGATCGCAGCCACTACCAAGATCTCATCTCGATGCCAGGGCACTCGCGTCGTTTTCATGCAATTACACCTCTTAAGGGAACAAGCGTTCGTAAAATTATATGGAATGTCCGCCAACTCGCTATGCTCTCAACAGAGAATCAACACAGACACTTTATTAATCAAACCATTATCACACGATGATTGTTTACGTTTTCACGCTCAGAAAGGAACCGGCTCGATGGCTACCTCACGCCTCCACTCATTCGAGATTTGCGCTGGCGCTGGCGGCCAGGCTTTGGGCTTAGAACAGGCAGGTTTCCATCACGCAGCGGTCGTCGAAATCGATAATTGGGCCGCTGAAACTCTCCGCCAGAACCGCGGAACTGAAGGACCTCTTGGAAAATGGAATGTCCATGAAATGGACGTCCATAACCTGGATGGTAGGCCATGGAGAGGGAAAATCGACCTATTTGCTGGCGGAGTTCCATGCCCTCCTTTTTCAATAGCAGGTAAGCAACTTGGCGCCGACGATGAACGCGACCTCTTTCCACAGGCGCTACGTCTGATCAACGAAATTGATCCACGTGCTGTGCTTCTAGAAAACGTTAAAGGGCTCGGTCAAAAACGGTTTGACTCCTACCGAGATCAAATAATCGATCAGCTTGAAGAAATGGGGTACACCGCCTTTTGGAAACTTCTCCAAGCAGCTGATTATGGAGTGCCGCAGCTTCGACCAAGGTTCATCCTTGTCGCTTTAAAGGACGAATTTGCCAACTATTTTGCCTGGCCGAAAGTAGTTAAATCACACATGCCGGTGGGAACAGCACTTCTCCCGCTAATGGCAGAAAATGGTTGGCCTGGAGCTGAAGCTTGGGCTCGAAACGCAAACACAGTGGGCCCGACTCTTGTGGGCGGAAGCAAAAAACATGGTGGCCCAGATGTAGGGCCAACGCGTGCTCGAGAAGCCTGGAAGAAACTCGGAATTAAGGGCTCCTCTATCGCCGAATCACCGCCAGCTGCTGATTTCACAACAGACCCCGAACAAGAAATGCCGCGTTTGACGGTACGAATGGGTGGTGTCATCCAAGGTTTCCCCGAAGACTGGAAGTGGGCCGGTGGGAAAACCGCACAATGGCGGCAGGTTGGCAATGCCTTTCCTCCGCCGGTGGCCAAGGCACTCGGCGAACGCATAAAGTTCGCGCTGCGAAAGAAACCAATTCCGAAGTCTCTAGAACCTGCAACACCAACCCGTGTCAACCAGCTGAGTCTGATTTAAAATTGGCAAGGTGATTGCCAAGATTCAACCTGACACGATTTCTATACAGCTAGCGGCTGCATTCAAAGAGCAAGACCCCACGGGAGAACGCCTCGGACGTGTCTTCCGCGAGTCTTTCGACCAGATTTATGATGGTCAACATACTGGACGTTTCGCCATTAGCCAGCTCAGTAAGACCGAATCTGCTCACCTCGGCTCAATAGTCGAAATCAACATTCGCCGAGAATTCGACGGCTTTATCGGCGACGGTGAGGTGATGGATTTCGACATCGAGGGCTTCGAAGTTGACTGCAAGTACTCGAAACAGAAGTTTGGCTGGATGATCCCTATCGAGGCTCTCGGGCATCATGGAATGCTTTGCCATGCCGACGATGAGCAGGGAACTTTTCGAGTGGGATTCGCTTTTCTCGATTACTCAATTCTGACTAGAGGCAGCAATCGCGACGGCAAGCGCTCGATTTCCGCCGCTGGTCGCAGCGCAATTCAATGGCTTTTCCTAGACGAAGCTTTTCCGCCGAACACCCTCCTACAACTCAGCGAGGACGACCGAGCAAAGATTTTCTCTTCAAGTTCCGGAGCTCAGCGCCTCAATGAATTGTTCAGAATTGCTCAAGGCATCATAGTCCCACGTGGCATCATCGCCACTGTCGCGCAGCAAAAGGACTATATGAAGCGTATTCGATACAACGGAGGCTCTCGTTCTGCTCTACAGCCTGAGGGGATCGTGATCCTTGGAGATTACCTCAAGCACCAGAAAATTGCCGCCGAATTAGGCCTGCCAATCCCCAAAGACGGTGATTCACTATCAACGCGATTAGTTAAGTGTGAGAAAAGCTTCGAGGGCTCTAAAACCTATATCGATGATTCTTACTGGCGAATTGCAACACCAACCGATGCAGTCGAACCAGCCCCGACACTCCCATTCAAGTAGACGTCTAAACTCCGGTCCTGATGTAGTGACGCCCATTGAATCGATTTACGATCCGCGACTCAACATTAACCAGCCCCAACAGCGCAGCAGTCAGAGCTTCTGTCCCTAGCCAAGCATTCACTACGGTTTGAGAAATACTCAAATCTACGGGGGACTCAGCTTCTTCTAGCGCCTCTGGACTAATTGTTCGAGCACCATTCAGCTTTTTCCCATGCATCACCTTGGACACTGCTTCACTTTCGTATGCAGATTTCACGATTTCCATGACTTCTTCATACGGAGCGTGACCATACTGCTCCTGCCAATACTTAAACTCATTTTGGAAAAGCGGAAAATACAAATTCAGATGTAAAACGCCTTTACCCGTTCCACCATTATTAGTTCTGAACCTTTCGTTTGGTTCGAACCTCGCTGCGAGGAACCGAACCTCGAATGGAAAATCGTCATCCCATGAAACCTTTGAGATGCCATCGGATTTCGCTCGACGCACACCGGTTTTGTCCCCATCAATAGATTCTGACAGAACGGCCGTGTCGCCTTGTCCTCCAGTTGCTTCGTTTGAGCCACTATGAGTCTCGGAATCTTCACCACGCGGCCTGCTACCGCCTAATGACTCGGGAGACCCTGTTGAAGAAATTAATGCACTTTTCGTCCATGCGCTCTTACACGCCATTCCGCGAAAGCACGTTTAAGTCTTCCCAGGTGGCACAGCACCATCCATGGATGCGTTGCGACGGCCAGGATCGCCGCGGCCCGCACAAGCCATACGGCTACCCTGCGCCGCGGTACTAACCGCGAACTTGTACAAGAACTAGTGGACAACAACCAGCGCTAGTACAAAACAGCCAGCGGCCAGTCTTCCCTACTTTGTGGCGGAAGCCCCGGCCGATGTTGTGGTTTTTATCGGGCGCCTGCTTAGTTGTAGTAACTGGCCTTGCCGATGATGCCGTGGACGATTTCAGCGATGTGTTGGGCGTTTGTGCCGGTGCCCTGTTCGATCTGAGTGCGGCAAGAAAAGCCATCAGCGATGACAACCTTGCCTTCCGTGGCTGCCTTCTTCACCTTCGGGAATAGTTCGCGCTCCCCCAGCGCCATGGACACTTCAGCGTGGCCTTTCTCAAAGCCCCAGTTGCCGGCCAGGCCGCAGCAGCCGGTAGCGATCTGTTCCTCGTTGATGCCCAATGCCCGCAGCACGGCAGCGGAATGTTGCGGATCGCCTAATGACTTTTCGTGGCAGTGCACCTGTGTCAACGCGGAGACATCGCCCGGCGCGATGACGCCGGCGGCGACGAATTGCTCAAGGCGCTTGGCAATAAACTCGCTAAACGAGTGGGTGTTGCGCGCCAGGTTTTTAATCACTGCGCCGTATGTCGGGTCGTCGCAAAGCTCAGCGGCTTCATGTTGCAGCATCACGGTGCACGAGGGCTCCACGCCAATCACAGGCAGCCCGCGGTCCAGGTAGGGCTTCATCACCTTGACCGTCTGCCGCAGCACGCGCTTTACCATGTCGAGCTGCCCAGTCGAGTGCCAGGTCAAACCACAGCACACAAACTCCTGCGGTATGACCACCGTGTACCCGAGCGCTTCGAGCACCTCCACCGTGGCCGTCGCGGGTGAAGTACCCAGAGAGGAATTGAAAGAATCCGGCCACAACACCACGGTGCGTTCCCCCGGTGGCAATGGTGGAACTGGAGCGGCCGAAGAAACTGCCTCATCGCTACTTTCCGTGCTTCGGTTTACCGCGGCGTCGCCAAGCACGGGCACCGGCTCATGCTCTTTGTGCCACTTGCGCAGCGAGGTATGCGCGAAGTGGATGAGCGGACGGCCAGCATCCAACCCGGAGACTTTCGCTATAAGCGGCGCCAGTCGCGGCGCAGACATCACCTTATCCAACAGCGTGGGCACCACCGGAATCTTGTGCGCCACGTAGCCCAAAAGCGGCAGCCAGCCCATCACATAATGCGCACCCGGACGCAACTTGCCCTTGTAGTGGTTGTGCAGGAACTCCGCCTTGTACGTCGCCATGTCCACGTTCACCGGGCATTCGGAAACGCACGCCTTGCAGGACAAGCACAGGTCGAGAGCTTCCTCAACCTCTTTGGAACCGAAGCCGTCCTTGATGGACTCGCCACGGAACATCTCACTGAACATGCGGGCACGGCCGCGGGTCGAGTGCATCTCGTCGCCGGTAATCTGGGAGGACGGGCACATCGAGCCTGTCTCACTGCGGCACGCGGATACACCCACGCACCTATTGATGGCGTTGACCAGCGAGCCCTTGTCCTTGCCCAACTTGTGCACCGGCGTGAGCTCAAAGCGTCGCTGCCCCGGCGCCATGCGCAGCCCCTCAGTCACTGCCTCCGGCTTTACTAGAACGCCCGGGTTAAAGAAATTCTCCGGATCGAAAATCTCCTTGAACTGTTCGAATCGCTCGCGCATCTCCTGCGAGTACATGCGGTCCAGCAACGCCGAGCGTGCGCGGCCATCGCCGTGCTCGCCCGAGAGCGAACCACCGTGGGCCGAGACCAACTCCGCTGCCTCATTCATGAAGGATTCGAACTGCGCGATGCCCTCATCCGTGCCGAAGTCGAAGGAGATACGCACGTGCACGCAGCCCTTACCGAAGTGACCAAATGGAATACCGCGCAGCTCATGCTTTGCCATCAAAGCGTACAAATCCCGCAAATAGGCCGCCCGCTTGCTCCTGGCCCACCTTGGAGCGCAGCGCCTCCAACAGGCCGCCGCCCATGCCCTCGATTGTTACCACGTCCGGCATGCGAAGCTTCGCCGCTGCCGCCGCCCTTCTCGACGCACGAGTCGAGGAAATCTGGGACGCTCACACTGGCGAGTTTTAAAGGCGCTTCTTCTTGCGCAGCGGGATTCGGCGGACGATAGCGCGGCGTTCTTGGAGAGTCTCACGGCCGCACAGCCAAGCCACGAGCCCCATGGCGGCCACGCCCGCGCATACCGCGAAGGCTTTGGCGAAGCCGAAGTAGTCCGCCAGGCCGCCAACCACGATGGGACCAAGAATCTGGCCAAAGTCACCGGCCATCTGGAAGGTGGAAAGCACCTGACCGCCGGAGCGCTTGTTGCCCACGACGTCGCCAATAGCGGCAGTCTGCGCCGGATTGATAAGCCCGGAGGCGACGCCGGCAAAAGCCGAGACAATGAGCAGCGTCGGGATGGTATCGGCCAAGCCCATAAGCCCCACGAACACGCCCGTGCCCACCAATCCGATGAGGATCATAGGACGACGGCCGTAGATATCGGCCCACCTGCCAGAAAATTGCAGCACCACAGCGTTTCCCGCAGCGAATACAGCTAGAGCAAAGCCGGAGGCAGCGGCGCCGTTATGAAAGACCGAGGCGGCAAACAACGGCAGCACGGAAACTCGCACGCCCATGTTGATCCAGCCCTGCGCAAAGTTTGAGGTCAACACCGCCCGATACGCGGTATCGTGCCATGCCTCGCTGAGCTTCATCGGCGGCAGCGCCGCGCCCGCAGAACCATCGCGCGAAAGCGAAGGCATGAGAACCCAGACCACAACCGCCGCAAGCGCGACGCCCGCGCCATAAAGCACGAAAGGCCACCTAAAGCCCATAAACGCGAGGCTGGCGCCAAGCAGCGGGCCGATGATATTGCCAAGCAGGAAGGCCGTGGCATAGGTTGCAGAACACTTGCCGCGGATAGTCGGCGGCGAAAGCTTCACGATAAGCCCCATGGCAGAGACCGTGAACATCGTGGAACCGATACCCGCCAGGGCGCGAAAGAGCACGATGTGCCAATACTCCTGGGCCACCGCTACGAGCGCCGTGGTAATCGCCACCGTAAATAGGCCCGTCAGATAGACCCAGCGCGAGCCAAACTTGTCCACGAGCTTGCCCGCACCGGGCGCAAAGATGAGACGGCTGGCGGAGAAAATCGAGACCACCATGCCCGCGGCGGCCATGGATACATCGAAGCTCACCACGAACTGTGGAAGCAGCGGCGCGATGATGCCGTAGCCCAAGGCGATAATGAAGGCCGCCGAGACCATAATCCAAATTTCACGGGGGATCTTTGGCACTGCTTGCGGTTTGGGCTCACCGGCACTTAATTCATCTGCTGCAATAGCTGCTTTTTCATTGTGGGGCATAGCAACATTTACCTTAACCCGCTTGGCAAACCGGCAGCTAAGGATGGAAATGACACTAGAAATAGTTTAGAAAAATCCCAATTCGAACAAATTTTCGAACAGTTTTCTTTTCATGTCAGCTACACCAATTAGGTTGTGCGCCATGAAGAACTTCAAGAACTCCCCTGCTTCCACAAACACCTGTTTCGGCATCCGCCACGCCGCAAGCCGGCGTGCACGCACTACCCATAGCCATTCGCATGTGTCCGAGCGCCTCCGCGCCGGCGAGATAGCCGCTGACATCCTCTTCCATGAAACAGAAACGCTCAACGCTCTAAACGGGATAGTGCGCCATCCACGCTCGCTGGCGCGGCCCACGCCAACATGGCGGCCACCATTAAAGGAGCTTCCGGCAGTAGCAGGCTTTCCGGCACTAACCATGGCAATAACGCGCCATCGTGTGGGCGAGCGCGCCCGCGCACGAGTCTTGGGCTATGGCGAAGACCGAGTGCCCGCGTATCTCGTCTCAGTACGAATTACTGATTCGACAGGAGCCTCTGTTACC
Organism: Corynebacterium simulans; assembly: GCF_001586215.1. Lineage (NCBI taxonomy): Bacteria > Bacillati > Actinomycetota > Actinomycetes > Mycobacteriales > Corynebacteriaceae > Corynebacterium > Corynebacterium simulans. The sequence continues at coordinate 369,487 of NZ_CP014634.1, forward strand.
CCGGAGCTTGCCGAAGCATGGGTGCGTGCAATGGTGCCGCCGGAGCTAGCAGACGCTGTCCACGAGCTAACCAATGCCGAAGCGCAGCGGTTCGTGTGGCTGGTTGACAGTGCCTACCTTCCGGTTCACTCTCCAGTCTCACTCTTCGCAGGCTTTAGCCAGGCAGCATAGCGGCTGATACCACGGTCCATATAGCGCAAACCGCGGCGAATGCCATCGCCGTGCCCAAGGTTTTCGCTATTTTCACGGAAGACGCTATCCGCAATTGCTGCGTTTCCGGGATAGACGGCATAGGACCGCAAGCCGGCAGGGGCAAAACGGATGAGGAGACACGCCGCAACGACCGTGAAGGCCTTGTCAATGGAATCAGAGGTAAGCGCCTGGCAGATAATGGCCAAGCGGTCATTTCCAGTTACCATCTGGTAGAAGTTCAACAGGCCTTCACGCCCGATATCGCCTTCCCCACCGAGCGAATAGATCGTGGGATAGACGACAAGCATGCCGGACAAGCATCCGGCCAGCAGGCCAATCACGATGGTGGTTGCCACGTAACGGAACATGCGCCGTTGCGCCAGCGCACCGAAGATATACCCTACGAACATGGACACAGGGATAAAGGCTAAAGGATGCGCAGCATAACTAGCGCTCAGCACAGAAGCGCCGAGGCCTGTAGCCATACCCAAGGTAGGCCCATACAAAATGGCAACCACGATAGTGCCCAAAGTATCGAAATAAAAGGGGATGTTCGTTCCTACCACCAAAGAGCCAATAAGCATATTCAGCGCCATCCCCATCACGGGGTTGAACATCATATAGCGCGGAAATAGCCCGTACCTAGAAAGTAATAGGCCCGCAGTTGCAACCAAGCCCAACGCCCAAATGGTGATGGTCAAAGGGCTCGAGAAGGTATAGGTTATCTCCCGGAACTGCGGGGATGTCGACATAGACCACGCGCCTGCGGCAACCAGCACCGAGAAGAGGACGCTTAGTTGACGCCAGCGATTGCGGAAGAGGCCCGATACGGCGCCCAGTTTAGAGCTCATCCTCGTCATCGTAGTCATCGATGACATCATCATCTTCATCATCTAGCGCTTCATCCTCATCGTCGTCAGCGCCGAAGATGTCGTAGACGTCGGGCTCCTCAAACTGTGCATCGTCGAAGGAAACCAACTGACACTCCCAGTCCAGAGCTTGATCGGAGACCAAGCTCAGCACATCAAAGAGGCGATCGAAGTCAGTGTAGGTACCAAGCTCCAAGGCCTCGGCCGGGACTTCAATGATTGGGGCGGAATCGTGAGCCTCGCCGACCTCAAACAATGCAAGACGCTGCTCCTCGCTCAAGTCATCGTCCTCGTCCTGCTCCCACAGCTCGTTGATGGCTTCATCCTCGAGCTCGTCATACTCTTCCTCGTCAAAGTCGAATGCCAAGAAACGCACGATGGCAGAGGGCACGCCATCGACAGTCTCTACGAGCACGCGCAGCTCAGAGTCGTTAGCCACCTCAGCCACGACGAGGTTCGGGTTGAACTCATCCTGCATAAACTCAAGGTCCGCAATGCGTTCATCGGTGCCTTCCAGCAGGTCCCGCAAAACCGTCACTACCTGATCGGTAGCGATGTGCTTTGCCACAGCCTCAACTGCATCATCCACGGAGAAGGCCACCGAGACCAGCACGGCCTCAAAGTCTTCATCGTCTTCATCCACATCCGCTGCCGCAATGTAGACATTCGCGGCAGGCAGGATTGGGTCAATTTCCACTAGTTGAATCTCAAGATCCGAAGTAATGGGCACAAACATCACGTCATCATTGACGCGGGACTCAATTCCCTCAGCGTCCAACGCAGAAGCGATATCTTCAAAAAAGCTCATCAGTGCAATCCATCCATGTGGCAGTTGGTCACCATGGCTATCACCAAGGCTCCTCAAAGCCTACCCGTTATCCTGCTGCCGTGTTTTTAAACCGAGCGCAGCCAAAAGCTCTGGTCGACCGCTTCCCCACTCGAGCATGTGATAGTTCTGCCATGCTTGGCGACGCCGCTCGAAGGGGGCATCCACGACCTGCGGCTCCGAGTCAAAAATCATGGTCTTGCGCTGGCTTGGCTCATAGCGCGGCCAGTCCTCGTTTGGCCGACCAGTACGGATAAAAGAGGACCACTGCGACTGCATGAGTTGGGTCATGTCATCCATCAGTGCACTATCACCCATACGGGTCAGTGCGGAGACCCGGGAAGCGCCAGGATCGCCAAAGATATTGGAAAGCTCCATCGAGTGCATCGCACCTAGCCCAAGCCACTTCAACGCCGCTGGCGCGAAGTCAAAGCGGTACATCCACGTCTCATGTTCTCTCGAGTGCGCATCGGCAACTCGTACGGTGGGCGCCCAGAACAGGGCGTCGGTAAGCAGGTGCGCAAAATCCTGCCGAGCAACTGCCCCGCCATAGGCCTCCACCACAGCTGGGGCGTTGACCTCGTCGAAGGAAGCAAGCAGGCGCAACGCGGCGCGCCGGCGCGCACTCTGACGCTGGTAGAGAAACTTGCCAAAGCTCGCCTCGTCCGAGTTCGTCCCCACCAACAGCGGTACATCGACTTGTTTGCCTTGGGCGAAAGCCTCCAACGGATGCAAAGGAATCAGATCGTCATCCACCGTGGGCGCGTAGCAGGAATTCAAGTGGAAAAGCTCGCCCGCACGCCACATCATCGATTGGCCCGCGCGCACTATGTCGCCGAACTCAGCCTCGCGCAAATCATCCACGCTGGCTGCGCGCGGCAAGGCCATACGGTTGACCAACTCGCGCGCCCAGAACGTTGACTGCGCCCGCGAATGCAGCATGCCAATCGGCGGCGACTGCGCAATCGCACGGTGAAACAGCCCGTGCGCACGCGGCACCGTCATCAGTGTCAACACCGCTGCGCCACCGGCAGATTCACCCATCAAGGTGATGTTGCCATCATCCCCGCCAAAAGCGGCGATGCTTTCCTTAACCCACTGCAAGGCCAGGAGCTGATCCGATACCGCTGGATTGGCCGAGCACTCGCCGCCCAGGCTGCGCAGATCCAAATAGCCCAGCGCACCCAAACGGAAGTTGATGGAAACGTAGACCACATTCATCTGCGCAGCCAGTTCGAATCCGCGCAGCATAAGCATGTGCGAGGAGCCAACGATGAAACTGCCGCCATGGATGTAGACCACCACCGGCAGCTTTTCGTCGTTGTCTGGGCGAACGACGTCGAGATGCAAGCAATCCTCTCCGCCCGCGACGCGATCCTGCCAAGAATAGATAGGCTGCGGGGCTACTGGGCCAAAGTCATAGCACTCGCGCACGCCTTCCCAACTGGGAGCTTTCTCGGCAGCACGAAAACGCTGGGCGCCGCTGGTATCGGCGCCGAATGGAATGCCCCTCCAAGAGCGCACGGGCGCGGAAATTGGGCGATCTGTACGGAGATCTTCTTCCCTCGTGCCACGTACCCAGCCAGATGAAGTCCGTACCGTCAGCTCGTCTTCCCACACGTTGGCTGCGGCCTCCGCCGCAGCACGCGCACGACGATGCGCATCCGCTGCATGCATGCGGGCAGCGGCGGAACTAGTTTCACGGGGTACATCCCCGAAGCTCCCCTCAGCTTTCATACTTCTAAGACTAGAAAAGTTTCTCTCATTTAGACGAGTTTGGATACTTAAAAAAAGTCCTCGACCAACGCTATCGCTAAATCCACAGCAAGCGCTCAGGAAGAAGCAGAGACACTTCGCTACGGTGGTTTTACAACAGGCAACCAAATACCGGTTGTCATAAACAGTTTTTAGAGGTGATTTAGAAGATGAGCATTTTAGATAAGGCAAAAGGCGCAATTGAAAAGAGGGTTTCTAACAACGCGACGGGCCCGGCAAATCCCACCAACTCCGACGATGTTTATGAGATCAACCCGGAGGAAGCCAACCGCGTCACCAACGCGCTTTTAGATGGCCTAGACAAAGCAGTCGCAGCGCAGTCTGGTGTTATCAAGAAATACGTTGATGGCCTTCGCAAGCGCAATCCGGAGTCAAGCCCAGCACAAATCCAAGCAATCCTCGATAAGCACTTGCTCAACCTAGTCTCTGGCACTGGTGCTGCTGCTGGTGCTTCCGCCGCAGTTCCTGGTGTGGGCACCATCGCCGGCATCGCTGCTATCGCGGCAGAATCCGTGGTTTTCCTGGAAGCCGCCTCCTGGTACGTCTTGTCTTCTGCTTACCTGCGCGGTGACAACATCGGAGACGAAGAACGGCGCCGTGCCCTGGTTCTGCTGGTGCTGACCGGTTCTAAGGGCAGCGCCTTGGTTGACACCTTGGTCGGCGACATGGGCACCGTCAAGGGCGTTACTTCCGCCGCCACCCTGTCGCGTTTTACCGGCCCAACCCTAAGCGGCCTCAATGGCCGTCTCACCAAGCTTTTTGCCAAGCAGGTAACCAAGCGCCTGAAGTGGGCATGGGTCTCCAAGCTGATGCCAATGGGCATCGGTGCAGTGCTCGGCACTTCTGCCAACCGGAAACTTGCCAAGAAGGTAATTGAGCATGCTGGCGAGCAACTTTCGCCTTTGCCCACCTCATAAGGGGCGCTTTCACCCCTGACCTAGTGAGCAAAACAACTCGGAACGTATCATGGTTGAAGACACTTTTCGGGGTGCTGTGTGCACCCGCGCAAAGGCCCTACTAAAGTCCCATTAATGAACCGTAATTAACAAGGAAATGAGGCGAATTCCTGCCGTGAGCAACTCGAGCATTTTCGGCCCCAATGCGTGGCTGATTGACGAACAGTTCCAGCAGTACTCAAAGGATCCCAACTCCGTAGATAAGGAGTGGCGCGATTACTTTGAGGCCAACGGAGCACCGAAGAACGCGGCTTCTGCCCCAGCAGCCGCTGCACAATCCTCCGCGAAGAAGTCCACTCCGGCAAAGCCAGCTGCAGATTCTGCTACCCCGAACGGTGCACCAGCTGCAAAACCAGCGAAGGTAGCAGAGAAGCCAGGCAAGGATTCTGACTCCAAGAAGAAGTACCCAGATTCCCCGCTCGATCGCATCGGCGAGGCTCCGGAGGCTGGCGAGCGTCAGCTAAAGGGCATGTTCAAGGCAATCGCTAAGAACATGGACGAGTCCCTCGAGATTCCAACCGCGACCACCGTGCGCGACGTTCCAGTCAAGCTGATGTGGGAAAACCGCGCGATGATCAACGATCACCTCAAGCGCACCCGCGGTGGCAAGATTTCCTTTACCCACATCTTGGGCTACGCCTTGGTCAAGGCGACCCAGATCCACCCGGACATGAACGTCCGTTACGAGGTCAAGGACGGCAAGCCGACTGTCGTACAGCCAGAGCACGTCAACCTGGGCCTCGCTATCGACCTCCCACAGAAGGATGGCTCCCGCGCACTCGTTGTGGCAGCGGTCAAGGAAGCGGAGAAGATGTCCTTCTCCGAGTTCGTTGACGCATACCAAGACATCGTCAACCGCTCCCGCCAAAACAAGCTCACGATGGATGACTTCTCCGGCGTCACCATCAACCTCACCAACCCGGGCGGCATCGGCACCCGCCACTCCATCGCCCGCCTGACCAAGGGCTCCGGCGCCATCATCGGCGTCGGCTCCATGGATTACCCGGCTGAGTTCGCCGGCACCTCCGAGGACCGTCTGGCTGACATGGGTGTAGGCCGTCTGGTCACCCTGACCTCCACCTACGATCACCGCGTCATCCAGGGCGCGGAGTCCGGCGAGTTCCTGCGCACCTTGGGCCAGCTGATCACCGATGATCGCTTCTGGGACGAGCTGTTTGAGTCCATGGGCGTTCCTTACCAGCCATTCCGCTGGGCACAGGATGTCCCGAACACCGGCGTGGACAAGAACACCCGCGTCATGCAGTACATCGAGTCTTACCGCTCCCGCGGCCACCTCCTCGCCAACGTCAACCCACTTGGCTGGCGTCAGCCGGGCCTGCCTTGGCCGGATCACCGCGACCTTGACCTTAAGACCCACGGCCTGTCCATCTGGGATCTGGACCGCACCTTCAACGTCGGCGGCTTCGGCGGCCAGGAGACCATGAAGCTGCGCGACGTCGTCAAGCGTCTGCGTGATGCTTACACGCTGAAGGTCGGCTCCGAGTACGCCCACATCTTGGACCGCGATGAGCGCAGCTGGCTGCAGGATCGCCTCGAGGCTGGCATGCCGAAGCCAACCAACGCTGAGCAGAAGTACATCCTGCAGAAGGTCAACGCTGCTGAGGCATTCGAAAACTTCCTGCACACCAAGTACGTCGGCCAGAAGCGCTTCTCCCTCGAGGGCGCTGAGTCCCTCATCCCGCTGATGGATGCCATCGTGGACACTGCTGCAGGCCAGGGCCTCGACGAGGTCGTCATCGGCATGCCGCACCGTGGCCGCCTGAATGTCTTGTTCAACATTGTTGGCAAGCCACTGGCTGACCTCTTCGGCGAGTTCGACGGCAACTACAAGGGTGGCCAGCTCGGTGGCTCCGGTGACGTTAAGTACCACTTGGGTTCCCAGGGTCACCACATCCAGATGTTCGGTGACGGCGAAATCGACGTCAGCCTGGCTGCTAACCCGTCTCACCTCGAGGCCGTTGACCCAGTCCTGGAGGGCATCGCCCGCGCCAAGCAGGACCTGCTAGACAAGGGCCAGGACGGCTTCTCCGTTGTCCCAGTTATGCTGCACGGTGACTCCTCCTTCAACGGCCTGGGCATTGTTCAGGAGACCATCAACCTGTCCCAGCTGCGTGGTTACACCACCGGCGGTACCGTCCACATCGTGGTCAACAACCAGGTGGGCTTCACCACTACCCCGGATTCCGCACGTTCTACCCACTACGCCACCGACCTGGCAAAGGGCTTCGATTGCCCGGTATTCCACGTCAACGGCGACGACCCAGAGGCAGTTGTCTGGGTTGGCCAGCTGGCTACCGAGTACCGCCGCAAGTTCGGCAAGGACGTCTTCATCGATCTCATCTGCTACCGTCTGCGCGGACACAACGAGGCAGATGATCCTTCGATGACCCAGCCGGAGCTGTACTCCATCATCGATGACCACAAGTCTGTCCGTGAGATCTACACCGAAGAGCTCATCGGCCGTGGTGACCTGTCCGAAGCAGACGCTGAGGCTGCAGCACGTGACTTCCACGACCAGATGGAATCCGTCTTCACCGAGGTCAAGGAATCCGAGGCCGGTGCCCCTGGCGAGCAGCACGGTATCACCTCTGCGCAGAAGCTCACCCACGGTCTGGATACCTCCATCACCGCCGAGGAGATCGAGGAAATCGGCCAGGCCTACGCCAATGGCCCAGAGGGCTTCGAATACCACAAGCGTGTTGCCCGCGTTGCCAAGGAACGCCTGAAGACCTCCACCGAGGGCGGCATCGACTGGGGCTGGGGCGAGCTTATCGCCTTCGGCTCCCTGGCTAACCAGGGCAAGCTGGTCCGCCTGGCCGGTGAGGATTCCCGCCGCGGTACCTTCACCCAGCGCCACGCTATCCCAGTTGATCCGCGCGATGGCTCCGAGTACAACCCGCTGAACTACCTGGCTCAGGCCAAGGGCAACGGCGGTCGCTTCCTGATTTACAACTCCGCGCTGACCGAGTACGCAGGCATGGGCTTCGAGTACGGCTACTCCGTGGGTAACCAGGACGCACTCGTTGCATGGGAGGCTCAATTCGGTGACTTCGCAAACGGTGCACAGACCATCATCGACGAGTACCTGTCCTCCGGTGAAGCGAAGTGGGGCCAGCTCTCCAGCCTGGTTCTGCTGCTGCCGCACGGCTACGAGGGCCAGGGCCCGGACCACTCCTCTGCCCGCATCGAGCGTTACCTGCAGCTGTGCGCTGAGGGCTCCATGACGGTGGCTCAGCCTTCTACCCCGGCCAACCACTTCCACCTGCTGCGTCGCCAGGCGCTGGGCTCCATGAAGCGTCCGCTGGTCATCTTTACTCCGAAGTCCATGCTGCGTAACAAGGCATCCGCTTCTGCTATCTCCGAGTTCACCGAAATCAAGCACTTCCAGTCCGTCATCAATGACCCGAGCTTCGTTGACCACGAGGGCAAGGTTGTAGGCGACGCCGAGAAGGTCAAGACCATCATGCTGGTCTCCGGCAAGCTCTACTGGGAGCTGGCTAAGAAGAAGGAAGCAGACGGCCGCGATGACGTTGCAATCGTCCGCCTCGAGATGCTGCATCCGATTCCGTTCAACCGTCTCGCAGAGGCATTCAAGGCCTTCCCGAATGCCACCCAGGTTCGCTTCGTCCAAGACGAGCCAGCAAACCAGGGCCCCTGGCCTTTCTACAACGAGCACCTGCGTGAGCTCATTCCGGATATGCCGGAAATGGTCCGCGTATCTCGCCGTGCGCAGTCCTCGACTGCAACCGGTATCGCCAAGGTCCACCAGATCGAGCAGAAGAAGCTGCTTGAAGCGGCCTTCGATGTCTAGGGCTTCAAAAGCCATATAGAACGGCTAAAGCGCCCTTGCCGCCTCGAATAGAGGTAGCAAGGGCGCTTTAGTATATTTTCGAAAAGCAAGCTCTACGGGAAGCTGCCCAGCAGCCAAGCTAGGACTTCGGCTTGCTCGAATTGTCCTTTTTCTCATCGCCGGAGGTCAGATCGGATCCTCCAGAAGAGTTGGAATCGCCGCCGGTATCCATGACGGTGCCCGCATTGGATTGCGAGATCCAATCGCTTACGGTTTGCTCCACAGAACCAGACTCGTCGGTCTTTTCCAGCAACTCACGGATTTCCTCATCGGTCAAAAACTTGGTCAGGGAAGACACTGCGAGGCGTTCCTCACGGTCAAAAAGACCCTTGTAATAGACCACGACGTAGTTCTGCGGCAGATCCGGCTCCGCGTCCTTGCACCCCTGCGCGCTGGAAGGCTCTACCACCGCGAGGTCCGGCGGTAGCGCATTCATCAGCGCCACGTGGGTAGTAGCCAAGAAATCCTCGCCCGAGGGGTCCTTTTGGTCTTCCTCGTAGCGCTTCGAAATCTCGCGTGCGGCATCAGGGTTGAAGGCATCGAGCAATTCACCGGTGCAACCGATGTAGAAGTTCGTAGCGCCGTCGTCGCCCTCAATAAGCGGGAGGTTCTGCTCGCTAGCAGAGGTGGCCTCCAGTTCCTCATCACCGGCCACATTTGCGGCTCTGCCCTGGGACTCCAAAGTCTGCTTATACAACTCAGCGAGCAACAGATGCCGCTTGGACTTTGGGTTGACGGAAATGGTTACCGCTTGGTGCAAGCCAGGTTTTTCATCCGCCGAAGGATCGAATTTGGTGCAGGAGCTCAATGCAGCCAATGCCAGTCCGGCAGTCGCTAGCGTCGCTACAAGGCGGCGGGATCGCATCGGCACAGTTCTCCTTAAAGTTATGGTTCTTCCTAAATATTCCTAAAATTCTACACGGCACTGCTGGGCTTTCCGACGCCGCCTTATCCCAGCGTTTTCCTGTATTTAATAAGGGGCTAAGATGGGTTGAGTTATGACTAGCGCTATTACTGAATCCGCCGTTCGGGAGGCCCTTAGCCGGGTTGAAGACCCAGAAATCGGCCGCCCTATCACCGAGCTCGACATGGTGAAATCCGTCGCCATCGACGGTAATGACATCAGCGTCGAAATCTATCTGACCATTGCCGGCTGCCCGATGAAAAGCACCATCGAAGCCAACACTCGCGCCGTCCTCGAGGACATCGAGGGCGTTGGCAATGTCAGCGTGACCATGGACGCCATGAGCGATGAACAGCGTCGCGCTTTAAAGCAGAAGCTGCGCGGCGGCCAGGCTGAGCCGGAGATTCCTTTCGCCAAGCCAGAATCCACCACGCGCGTGTTCGCGGTGGCCTCTGGTAAGGGCGGCGTCGGCAAGAGCTCCACCACCGTCAACCTCGCGGCCGCGCTTTCGGCCAAGGGCTTGAAGGTTGGCATTGTCGACGCCGATATCTACGGTCACTCCGTACCGGGCCTGCTGGGTTCGACCGCCGGCCCCACCGTCATTGATGATGAAATGCTGCTGCCGCCAATTTCCCACGGCATCAAGCACATCTCCATTGGCCAATTCGTCGAGGGCAACGCCCCGGTGGTCTGGCGCGGTCCGATGCTGCACCGCGCGCTGCAGCAATTCCTGGCTGACGTCTTCTGGGGCGATCTGGACGTTCTACTGCTCGATCTCCCACCCGGCACTGGCGACGTCGCGCTTTCCGTGGCTCAGCTCATCCCGAACGCCGAGCTGCTCATCGTCACTACCCCGCAGGCAGCAGCCGCGGAGGTGGCAGAGCGTGCAGGCTCCATCTCGCAGCAGACTCGCCAGCGCGTAGCCGGCGTCATCGAGAACATGGGCGCCATGGTGCTGCCCGACGGGTCCACGATGGATATCTTCGGTACTGGCGGCGGCAAGGTTGTAGCAGAGCGCCTTAGCACTATCCTGGGCTACGAGGTGCCAGTCTTGGCTGAGGTCCCGCTCGATCCGGCTCTGCGCACCGGCGGCGATGCCGGCGAGCCAATCATCACCGCCGCCCCGGATTCTCCTTCTGCAAAAGCAATCAAGCAGCTGGCGGATAAGCTCGCCATCCGCAACGACTCTCTGGTGGGCAAGACCTTAGGTCTGGGCGTTACCCGCCACTAATAATTAGGCAGACACTTAAAGCAGTAACTGCTTAGGTAACATCCGCCCAAGAAAAGCCGGTTCCTTCTGCGTTGTCATTTGCCGCAGTTGGCGTCGGCTTTGGCGTAGGTGCCTGCGGCTGTTGAGCCGAGCTCTGCTGCGGTTGTGCCGGTGCCGCGTAAATCTGGGAGTAGTCGAAGGTCGGGCGCTGCTGGCCCTGCTGACCTGAATTCGCCTGCTGACTGCGCTGGCCATGTTGGACACGTGGCCCGGAAGCACCGCGCTGCGCTGCGGAGTGCGCTTGCTCATCGCCCGCGCTTAGATGCGGTTTGCCCATTCCCTCGGTTAGCTTACGCGGGTCGAAATCATCCCAAGCGGAATCGTCTCCATCGAAAAGAGCCTTGGTGATAGCACCACGTGGGCCCAAGCGCGTCCATTCGGCGGCCTGGCTGATGGGACCACGCAGAGTTTCAAATTCCTCGCTCAAGCCGCCCATTTCACCTTGTAGTTCGGCCTTGGCATTGTTGATTGCCTTGCGCGCAGCATAGATTGCCGCACGGACATCCATGATTACGCCGGGGAGCCTCTCTGGACCGATGATCACGATGCCAAGAAGCACGATGACGGCAATCTCTGTCCAACCGATTGAAGAAAACACGATGTTATCTTAGCCCTCCACCAGCGCCTGCGCTTTATGTGAAACGGGCACCAACCTCATTCGCCTTGACTCCGCTGCTAATAGCGCCACTTAGCGCCACTGCATTAACGCCTCTGATTGTGCTTGATGGCGCGAATGACCATCTCGACCTTGTCAAGGATATCGCGCTCGCCGACGCCACTGGTACCGCCGTGTGCGCTGAAATTGTTTCGCCCTTTTTCAGGTGTGGCGGCGTCCTCGTCAGCTGCTTCAGCTGCGATTCCGGCCAGCTTGGCCATCAAATCCTTCGGTGCACGCACTTGGTGGTCAACGTTGCAGTTGCGCACCCACTGGGAAGCACGGCGCTGTTCGCGGACGTCGGCGCGACATTCAGCGCAGTGCACCAGGTGAACATGCACACGATGAGTGGCTTTGGGATCCATCTCGCCATCGACGAAGGCTGCCACAGCTTCGGGGCCTAAGTGCCCAATGGAATCAGCCCGCCGAGCCCTTGCTTTGGCCTTATCACGGGCCTTGGCAAGAGTCTTGTCAAAGGTGGTGGTGGCGCCTTCTACTCCACGCATATGAAACGAGGCGCGGTGCTGATGTGCAGAATCCTCCACGGGAGTTTTGCCACCTACCTTTCTATCGAACGTTGGGTTCGTTAATTAGTCTCCACAATAGACCTCATTGCACTTTGGCGTGGGCGGCCTAGCGGCTACGGAGCAAAACTCGGGCTTCGTCGTTGGTCTGCGCGGCGGTTTCGAGAGCCGCGCGCAGCTGTGCACGGCCGCGGTGGATGCGCGAACGAACGGTACCCATCTTCACGCCCAGGGTCTCTGCGATTTCGTCGTAGCTCATTCCCACGACGTCACACAGAACAACTGCTACACGGAAGTCAGGGGCCAGCTCGTCGAGCGCCTTTTGCAAGATCGGGTCCAAGTTGGCCACGGTATAAGCTTGCTCCGGGGTCATATCGGTGCCGGGCACGCGCTCATAATCTTCCGGCAGGGCCTCCATCCGTATCTTGGCACGATGGCGGACCATATCTAAGAAGAGGTTGGTGGTAATCCGGTGCAACCAGCCGCGGAAAGTACCGGGCTGATACTTATCAAGCGAGCGGAACACACGCATGAAGGTCTCTTGGGTCAAGTCCTCTGCATCATGCTGGTTACCGGACAAGCGGTATGCCAGGCGGTAAACGGAGTCTGCATGCTCGGCCACGAGCTCCGACCACGAAGGCATCGCAGCCTGGCCGGCGTCGAACGCGGCTGTGCCGCTGAGTTCTTCGGAAGCAGCGACGTGAGGCTCCGTTGGGCTAGTGGCCACACCAGTTTCCTGGCGCAAAGACGAATCGACGCGATGCTTCCTTTTCATGCTTTCATCTTCCTATACCGAGCTTCAAAACGCCAGACAGTACCCTGCGAAGTGACTGTGAGCGTCACCGAAAACAAAAACTTCTACCTCATCAGTAACAATCCTGGCGTCTTGACACCGCATACACAGAAAATTACCTATGGTTTAGGTTGTGACTAATACGGCATACGACGCACTGCGTTCTTACATCGAATCCACCAGCGAAGTTTCTACGGCACTCGCCGGGGCCCGTTCCCATGCCGAGGAATTTGGCTTGTCCGTACCGGACGAAGCAACCGGGCAGCTTCTTTCCTCCCTTTCCGCAGCCAGCTCTGGCACTGATCGCCCCCAGGCCATCGCTATTACTCCGGCTGCTGCTGTAGCCGGAATCTACCTCCTGCAGGGCCTGCCTAACAATGGAATCGTCACCTGCATCGATCCGGAGGCAGAGCATCAGGCCATGGCGAAGACCACCTTCCGTGAGGCTGGCTTTGCCACCACCCGCGCGCGCTTTTTGCCCTCCCATCCTCTGGAGGTCATGGGACGTCTCGCCACCGCTTCTTATCAATTGATCTTCGCAGACGTTCCCGCGCTGGATATGCCGGCTCTTATCAACGCCGCTTTCCCACTGCTGCGTAAGAACGGCACGCTGGTTCTCGCGAACTCTTTGTTGGATGGCACCCTCGCCGACACCACCCGCAGCGACCGCGACACTGCCGCTGCCCGAGAAGCAGACGAGCTCGCCCGCTCACTCGAAGACGCCGTAGTAACCCGTCTACCACTGGGTTCCGGCCTAACGCTTATCACCAAGCGCTAAGAAAGTAGAAACCTCACACGAGATACAGGCGGCTGCCCCTTCATCTCGTGTGAGGCTTCTGTGTTTTCTCCCCGCCGCGGTGCGCTAGACGGTTTCGTTCTTGCCCACGACGACAACGCCGCCGTCAGAGACCTTAAAGCGGGACTCGTCGCGCTCGCGGTCGCAGCCGATGATGGCACCTTCGGAAACCACCACGTTCTTATCCAAAATGGCATGGCGGACAACCGCGCCCTTGCCCACGCGCACGCCTGGCAGCAGCACCGAGCCTTCTACTGAAGCTCCGTCGGCCACATGCACGTCCGAGGACAGCACAGAGTTGCGCACGGTGCCGCCGGAGATGATGCAGCCGGGGGCCACCATGGAAGACTGCGCGATGCCGTTTTGGACGAACTTCGCTGGCGGAAGGTTGGACTCATCCGTGGAGTGGATGGGCCAATGATTGTTATAAAGATTGAAAATCGGGTGCACCGAAATTAAGTCCATGTGGGCTTCGTAGAAAGAATCGATGGTGCCCACATCGCGCCAATAACCATGATCGCGCTCAGTAGAACCTGGCACGTCATTGGCCATGAAGTCATAGACATGCGCCTGCCCGCGCTCCACGAAGTACGGAATGATGTCGCCGCCCATGTCGTGGTCGGAGTTTTCATTCTCCTCGTCCTTTAGCAGGGCCTCAATCAGAGCATCAGCCGTAAAGACGTAGTTACCCATGGACGCATAGGTCATGTTCGGATCATCCGGGGTCGAAGGCGGATTATCCGGCTTTTCCAAAAACTCGGTGATGGTTCCCATACCATCTGCCTGAATGCAGCCAAATGCGGTGGCCTCGCTACGCGGCACGCGAATGCCCGCCACGGAGCAGTCGAGCCCGGTAGCGATGTGTTCCTGAACCATCTGCTGCGGGTCCATGCGATAGACGTGGTCTGCGCCGAAGACGATGACATAGTCCGGCTTTTCGTCATAAATCAAGTTAAGCGACTGGACAATAGCGTCGGCGGAACCGTTGTACCAGCGCTTGCCGCGACGCTGCTGTGCGGGCACGGAGGCGATGTACTGGGAAGTCGGGCCAGACAGATTCCAAGCCTGCGAGATGTGACGGTCTAGGGAATGGGATTTGTATTGAGTGAGCACCGCAATCTTGAGGTAGCCCGCGTTGACGAGGTTAGACAGGACGAAGTCGATGAGGCGGTAGGAGCCGCCGAAAGGGACGGCGGGCTTTGCGCGATCTTCCGTGAGGGGGAATAGGCGCTTGCCTTCACCGCCGGCGAGGACAATGGCGAGAACATTAGGCTGGGATTTCACATGTTCCAACCTATTCAGTTTTAGGCCGCTTCGCAGAGGAAATAGGTCAAAAACTACCCCCACGAAAGTTTTCTGCACGGTATGGGTTTTCTCCGTATTCTGGGAGGATATGAGAGCCGGAATTTTTTCCAAGGAATACCCACCTGAAATTTATGGTGGCGCTGGCGTGCACGTCGCCGAGCTAACCCGCTTCATGCGGGAGTTAATCGATGTTTCCGTTCACTGTATGGGCGGCCCACGTGAGGAAAAGGACGTCTTCAACCACGGCGTCGATCCAGAACTTTCCGCAGCCAACCCCGCTATCCAGACTCTTTCCACGGGGCTGCGCATGGCAAATGCAGCTTCCGATATTGATATCGCGCATTCCCACACCTGGTACTCCGGCCTCGGTGGCCATCTTGCCGCCCGCCTTTACGACATCCCACATGTGGTCACCGCCCACTCTTTAGAGCCACACCGCCCATGGAAGCGTGAGCAGCTCGCTGGCGGCTACGAGATTTCCTCGTGGTCCGAGAAAAACGCCATGGAATACGCCGACGGCGTCATCGCGGTTTCCGCTGGCATGAAAGCCTCCATTCTGGATGCTTATCCCCGCATCGATGAGTCCAAGGTGCATGTTGTGCTCAATGGCATCGATACCGAGCTGTGGCAGCCGCGCGAGGCAGACTACCTGGACAAACTCGGCGTCGACAAGCAGCGCCCCATCGTTGCCTTCGTCGGCCGCATCACCCGCCAAAAGGGCGTGAAGCACCTGCTGAAGGCCGCGGCCCAGTTTGATTCAGACGTCCAGCTGGTGCTGTGCGCAGGCGCTCCCGATACTCCAGAAATCGCCGCGGAAACCGCAGCTTTGGTCGAAGACCTGCAGGCCAACCGCGACGGCGTGTTCTGGGTGCAGGAAATGCTCTCTCGCAGCCTCATCCAAGAGGTGTACTCTGGCGCCGACGTCTTCGTATGTCCTTCTATCTACGAGCCTTTGGGAATCGTTAACTTGGAGGCCATGGCGTGCGGGACTGCAGTAGTTGCATCTGACGTCGGAGGAATCCCCGAGGTTGTCGTCGACGGTGAGACCGGAATCCTCGTCCACTACGACGAAAATGCGGTCGCTGACTTCGAGGCTAACCTCGCCACTGCAGTCAACCAGGTCGCCGCCGACAAGGAGCGCGCAACCGCATTCGGCCAAGCCGGCCGCATGCGAGCTGTGGAGAAGTTCTCGTGGGCCACCATCGCCTCCCAGACCGTAGATATTTACCGCGCACTGATTTAAATCGAAATTCTTTAGAAAGGTACTTTGTGACAACCCATCGTCCTGAACTGCACTTCACGCCTGAGTCTGGAGTCCTCGAGGCTCCGGCCGGCGTGCTGCTAGACGGCAATACGTGGCACCTGTTTTTCCAGTACCGCCACGAACTTTCCGCCCCGGCGCGCTGGGGACACAACTATTCTGAAGAATTTCCATTCGATTGGTTAGAGTGCGACGACGCACTTGCCCCTGTCGGCGGTGAGCTTTCCTTGCGCGCCGGTTCTGTAGCCGCGGGCGAGGATGCCATCAACCTCTACTTCACATCCGTGACTTCCACCGGCACCTCGGTGCGCTTGGCGCGCTACACCGATTTCAACGATGTCTGCGAAATTTCGGATGACTCCAACGCACTAGACCCGAACGTCGTGCGCTATGGCGAGGTAGCCGCCAACGTCACCAATTACTCCCGCTTCCGCTCGCCTTCCGTGGTTCCAGACTGGGTCGCGGTCGACCGCGATGAAGGCCACGAGGGCTGGCTCATGCTCGCACTAACCGGCCACTCCGACGCACCGTTGCCCGTTATCCTGCGCTCGGCCGACGGCTTGACCTGGAATGTGGAAGGCCCGCTCGAGTTCGATGGCGATCCTGGTTTCAACGAGGGCGAGGTCCCGGCAAACTCGCCGATTCCACCGGTTGTCTCTCCACGCCTGGTCCGCTTGCGTGACGAGGTAGATGAGCGCATTTACGACGTCCTCCTGGTTACCCTTGAGCGCGATAACCGCGATGTCTCCGGTTACCTCGTCGGCCGCTTGGAGGGCACCACCTTCACCGTCGCCTCCGGTTTCCAGCGCATCGACTTCGGCCATGATTTCTCCCGCCCGCGCAACACCAACACCACCGAGGGCACCATCCTGCAGGAGACCCGCTACGACGAAGCGGTTGTCCTGGGTCTTCTCAACGGCAATGGCCGCGGCGACGATCCTGCAGCGCATCCTTCCTTTGAGGAGGAAGGATGGGCCAATACCCTCGCACTGCCGCGACGCATCACCCTGCAGGGCGGCAAGCTCTTCCAGACTCCTCCGCGCGGCCTGCCGGATGCCATCCGCCAGTCAGAGCGCGCCCGCTCCTGGGTCGGCGTAATGGATGTCCCGGAAGGCTCCTCCGTCACCGTCACCTTGCTCGACGGCAACGGCAAGCCCTCGGCAGTCATCACCCATGCTGGCAGCACACTGACCTTGGATCGTTCCATGGGCACTGCTTTCGATTCCTATTTCAAGGACTCGGCTCCTGCCGTGGCGCATTTGGCTGAGGGCGATTCCGATTCCCTCACCGTCGTGGTCGACGGTGCCACCGTAGAGGTCTACGCCGACGGCGGCCAGGTAGCCATGGGCTCCCGCGTCTACTTCGACGGCGGTTGCTCTGATATCCAGGTCGAGACCGCCGGTGAGGCCGTCATCGAGCAATCCTGGCAGCGCAAAGGCTCGCAGCTCTAAGCGCGGCGTGTTTTAACACTCAAAACGGCAAGAAGGAAAGGCAGAGCATCTGTGCTCTGCCTTTCCTTCTTGTTTATGCAACCGGCCAAGCGTTTGGGCCTTGCACACCGCCTTTTAGACTGCGCGCAGACGGTCCAGGCGGGCATGAGCGGTGACCTGCATGGTCTCTGGTAATTTTGCCATGCGCTCAGCAAGCTCTTCCTTTTCAAGGTGGCGGGCAGACGGGCTCATGCCAACCTGCGCGGCAATAGAGGCGCGATCCAGGGTCATCGGATAAGAGATATCAACCGGATCTGCTGCCTGCTCCAGGTAGCCGGCGGCCTGCTCGTACATGCGCTCGATCTTGCCTTCTTCCACGCCCAAGATTCCCAGCGGCTCGCGCAGTTCATCCAGATGGCCGAGGTCCGGAGTCAAGACAATGACCTCGCCGCCTGGACGCAAGATGCGCTGGAACTCCGCTGGGTTGCGCGGGGCAAAGACCACCGATACCGCATCGATGGAATCATCCTGCAGCGGCAACCGCTCCCACACATCCGCCACCACGGCGCCAACGCGCGGATGGCACTTTGCCAGATGCTTGGCAGCATGTGGGGAAATATCCAAACCAACGCCACGGGCCTCAGCGATGGAATCCAAGGTATGTGCTAGGTAATAGCCGGTGCCGGCACCGACTTCAAGCAGCATAGGCTCGGCAGTCTCAGGCAACTCGTTGGCATCAAGTGCGTCCTGCACTGCGCCAGTGACAGCCTCCACAAATGGGGCGAAGTGGCCCAAAGACAAGAAGGTCTCACGCGCGGAAACCATCTCACTGGAATCGCCCTTATGCTTTAGCCCTGCCCCGGGGGCAAGGGTGACATAGCCTTGTTTGGCCACATCAAAAGAGTGCCCAGACTCAGAGACGAGACGAGCAAAATCGTCGGCGCCGCTTAGCGCGGTGCCATCGTTTGGGTCGGCCAGAACATCGATGACGTGTGAAAGCATGCCTTAAAGACTAGCTGGAAACTTCGGTCAGCAATGAACCAAGTTCCGCAGCCTCCTCTTTTGTGAGCTCCACAACAATACGGCCACCACCATCGGAGGGGATTCGCATGACAATTTTGCGGGACTCCTCAACCGCTTCCATTGGCCCACCTGTCGTGCGTGGCTTCATAGCTGCCATAGCTGTACCGCTCCTTTGGGATGTAAAATTTTTGGGTTACCCAAACCACTCTACGCCTTTATTGCTAGTCAAGGGGCGGTTACGAAATTGGTCTAGCCGTTTCGCCCTCGCTTCGGTAGCGCTTTTCTACCTCCGCCAGCAAGGCATCCACCTGGGATTGGCGGTATCCATGGGAAACGACGTCGAACTTGATGTCATCAAAGTTGCCATCTTGAAGCGCTCGCTGATTGTTTGCCAACACATCGCGTTTTTCATCAAGATCGTCTAGCACTTCCCCCCGCCCAAAAATCGAGCCCCACGCCCATGTTCCTAAAACCACCAACGCGAGCAGAACGACGATAAGCAAAATCCACGACAGCATGGGCTAAAGCTTACCGCCGGATGGTTCACGTTGAGCAACAGGACCTATTACTCCGTCGCGTGACAAAATCGTGCGCGCGACCACCTCAGCCATGGGCGCAAGCTCATGCAGCGGCCGGTTGCGGTGGATGCGCTCGCCAAGGTCTACTTCGGCGATGGAAGAAACACCGCAGCGCTTAGCGACGTCGATAAGCAGCCCGGCTTCCACCCCGTAGCCATCAACAAATGGCAATGCCCGAGCCAGCGACGTGCGCAGCGCATATTCGCCACCCAAGGGCTGTGCGATATCTCCGAGCTCCGGGAAGAAGGTGCGCAGCAAAGGCTTAGCGGTCAACTCCGTGACCCGCCCGCCGCCGCTTGGGGCACCGTTGAAGGTACGACGATAAGTAGCTTTGACCATCTGGATCTCTGGATCCGCAAACGGCGCAGCCAACTGCGCGACCATCCCTGGACACGCAGACTCCAAGTCGGCATCAACGAAGACCACGATGTCACCTTGCGCTGCGGCGACCCCGCGCCAGAGGGATTCACCCTTGCCCGGCCGCGGCGCAATCTCCGGCAGGATTTCGCGCCAGTTGTATACCTTTGCTCCGGCAGCGGCAGCGCGCTGCGCGGTGTGATCCGTGGAGTCAGCATCGACAACGATGACCTCCATTGGGTCATCTGCCAAACAGGCTCGTACCACGTTCGCGACGGTTGCTTCCTCGTTGAGCGCTGGGATGATGACAGAAACGCTCATGCGAGCCCACGGGTGGTGTTCAGCGGGGCCATCGTGCCTTCGATAGCTGCGGTCATACGAATGACGTCGAGGGTCTCCGCGACCTCGTGGACGCGGAAAGCGGCCACACCATGCGCCGCCGACCACGCGGTTGCGGCCAATGTCCCTGCCACGCGCTTGCCGACGCCGCGGTCCAAAGTCTCGCCTACGAAGTCCTTGTTAGACAACGCCATCAGTACCGGCCAGCCCGTGGCAACAACCTCGTCGATGCGGCGCAGCAACTCCAGCCCGTGAAAGGTGTTCTTGCCAAAGTCGTGGGTTGGGTCGATAAAGACCAGCTCCTCCGGGCACCCCAGGCTCGCCGCCTTTTCTGCCAGAGCAGTCGTCTCCGCGATGACATCCGCTACGACGTCGTCAAAGTGCACGCGGTGTGGGCGCGTGCGTGGGGTGACGCCGCCCGTATGCGAGCAGACATAGCCGACCTTATGTTCTCCGGCGACTTCGATGAGCTCAGGGTCCCAGCCCGCCCATGTGTCATTGATGAGCGTCGCCCCGGCTGTGATGGCGGCTTCGGCAACGCTTGCGCGCCATGTATCTACTGAGATGGTGACATCCGGGTAGCGCTCGTGCGCCGCGGCAATCGTGGGAACCACGCGCTCGATCTCTTCCTGCGCGTCCACGGCTTCGCCAGGCCCTGCCTTCACGCCACCGATGTCGACGATGCTGGCACCCTGCTCGATCACCTCGGCACAGCGGCGAAGGGCCTCAGCTTCGGCGAAGGTTGCGCCCTTGTCATAGAACGAATCCGGCGTGCGATTGACAATTGCCATCACCTGCGCCAACTTGGCGCTACGCGGATTAGCGCTCATCACGAATCCGCTTATCGCTCATCACCTTGTGCGAGTTCACGATGTGTGCGACCGCTTCGTCGACGTCATCAGTAAGCAGGAACAAGTCCATGTCTGATGCGCTGATAAGGCCGCGTGCTGCCATGGTGGACTTCATCCACTCTAGGAGTCCGGACCAGTACTCGGTGCCCATCAGGACGATTGGATAATTGGTGACCTTTCCGGTTTGCACCATGCAGGCCACCTCAAAGAACTCGTCCATGGTGCCCATGCCACCAGGCAGACAGATAAAAGCCTGGGAATACTTCAAGAACATCGTCTTGCGGGCAAAGAAGTAACGGAAGTTCAATCCCAGATCGACGTATTCGTTAAGTCCCTGTTCATGCGGAAGCTCGATGCCAAGGCCTACCGAAAGGCCTTTTTCCTCATAAGCACCACGATTCGCAGCCTCCATTAGTCCTGGGCCGCCACCGGTGATGACCGCGTACTGGGCATTGGTTAGCGCTTTGCCCACGCGAACGCCCAAGTCATATTCCGGCGTGCCCTCGCCCAGACGTGCGGAGCCGAAGACGGTGACAGCCTTCGGCAGCTTTGCCAAAGCATCAAAACCCGAGACGAATTCCCCCTGGATGCGCAGAACCCGCCACGGGTCCGCGTGCTGCCATTCGTGGTCGGCCCCGGATTCCAGCAGGCGCTGGTCATAGGTTGAGGTCTGCTCGCCCTCGGTGCGCAGCAATAATGGTCCGCGCAGGGTGCGATTACGTTCTGGCGACATATTGGTTAGGCCTCCTTGGCGTTTGCGCCGCTTAAATACTCAATCAAAGCATCGGACACGGAAGTAATTTGCGCAATTGGAACCTGCTCGTCTTTCTTATGCGCAAACCCCGGATCACCCGGGCCAAAATTCACGGCCGGAGTGCCCATCTCGGAAAAACGAGCAACGTCAGTCCAGCCGTATTTCGCACGGAAGTTACCGCCGACGGCGTCGACAAGCGCGCGAGCGGCGGGCTGGCCCAGGCCTGGAAGGGCTGCGGAGGATTCGTCATCAACCTCAATGGTGACGTTTTCATGCTCTCCGATAACCTCACGCATATGCGCCATGGCCTCGCGCAAGCTCCGGTCTGGCGCGAAGCGGAAGTTCACAAACATCCATGCCTCATCTGGAATGGTGTTGGTTGCTACTCCGGATTCCAGATGCACGATGTTGAGACCTTCCTTATAGGTACAACCATCAATGGTGACCTCGCGCGGAGCGTAGTTCGCCACGTTGACCATGATCGGTGCCAGTTTATGAGCAGCATTAGACCCCAGCCAGGCACGCGCGGAATGAGCGCGGGTTCCGTGCGCCGTGATGCGGAGACGGATGGTACCCTGGCAGCCGGCCTCGATCATGGCGCCGGAAGGCTCTCCCAAAAGAGCTAGATCGCCGTGCAGCCACTCGGGGTGGTCTTTTTGCAGATGTCCCAGCCCATTAAATTCCGAGGAGACTTCCTCCCCCTCGTAAGCAATGACTGTTAAGTCATGGGCGAGGTCGGGGGCGTCGTAAAGCGCAGCAAAAGCGTGCAGGTACACGGCCATGCCAGACTTCATATCGACGGTGCCACAGCCCCACATGACATCGCCTTCCATGTGGTGGGGAACGTTATCCGCCAGCGGGACGGTATCGATGTGGCCAGCCAGAATCACGCGGGATTCGAGCCCGCGATTGGTGCGGGCGCAGACGGTGTTTGCGTATCGCACCACTTCGATCTTGTCATTATCAAGGCCCCGTAGGGCTGCCTCTATTGCATCAGCGATCTCCTCCTCATGATGAGAGGGGCTCGGGATGTCTACGAGCGCTTTGGTCAATTCGATTGGGGAGGCAAAGAGATCTAAAGTCACAAAGCGCCATCGTAGCGACCTTGCACGATGGCTGCATTGTGTAATATACCTCTCAATACTTTGTTCTAAATCACAAAAGGTGCATTGATATGGCAGAAACCTCACAGCAGCTCAAGACACGCCACCTCACGATGATGGGGCTCGGGTCTGCGGTTGGCGCAGGCCTCTTTCTAGGCGTTGGCCTGGGAATCCAAATGTCCGGTACCTCGGTTCTGCTTTCCTATGCAGTCGCCGGCCTCTTGGTCGGCGCCATCATGTGGATGCTCGGCGAGATGGCAGCAGCCCGCCCCTCGCTAGGATCCTTTTCCACCTATGCCGGCCAAGCTTTTGGCAATTGGGCACGCTTTACCCTGGGCTGGTTGTTTTGGTTCATGCTAGTGATGGTGATGGGAGCCGAGATTACGGGCGCTGCCGCAATCATCGCCTCCTGGTTTAACATCGCAGCGTGGATTCCCGCCCTTATCGCAGTCTCCTTCTTCGCGGTGGTCAACTTTGCAGCCGTTCGTGGATTCGGCGAGTTCGAATTCTGGTTCGCCATCATCAAGGTGGCCGTCATCCTAGCCTTCCTGGCAGTGGGCGTACTGATGCTGATTGGCGTGCTGCCAGGCTTCAACGGCGACCTCGCAACCACCAACTTCACGGAGAACTTCCTTCCGAATGGCATGCCGGGCTTTGCTTCCGGATTGCTCGCCGTTGCATTCGCCTTCGGCGGTATTGAGATGGTAACCATCGCCGCCGCCGAGTCGGAGGATCCTGCACGCAACGTCGCGACCGCCGTGCGTGCGGTTATCTTCCGCATCATGGTCTTCTACATTGGCGCCATCGTGGTCATCACCATGGTTTTGCCATTTAAATACATCCAAGATGCCGATGCAGCCGCCGATTCCCCATTCACCCTGGTGCTAGAGGCCGCGCAGATCCCATTCGCCGCGGGCTTTATGGAAGTCATCATCGCTTTGGCCCTGCTTTCTGCATTCAACGCGCAGATCTACTCCACCTCCCGCGTAATTTTCGACATGGCTAAGGACGGCTCGGCACCGGCTATCTTTAAAAAGCAGAACCCATCGGGCTCCCCAGTCTTCGCTGTCATCTTGTCCATGCTTTTCGCATTCGGCTCCGTGCTGCTGCAGTTCTGGAATCCGCCAGGACTTCTGTCCTTCCTCTTCAATGCAGTCGGCGGCTGCCTGCTAGTGATCTGGACCTTCGTGGTTTTGTCCTACTTGAAGCTGCACCCAATCATGAAGAAGAACGGTGAGCTTTCCGCCGTCGAGGTCATCGCCTACCCGGTTCTGCCATGGGCCACCCTGCTGGCGATTGCCGCATTGGTTGTTCTCATGCTCTTCGACCCATCCGCACGCAACCAGGTCCTTGCAGTGAGTGCGCTGACCGTCGTGCTCATCGTTGCGTCCCGCCTCACAAAACCTCGCCAAGTAAACACGGTGTCGAAGTAGCTGTGTATGCTCTAGCGGTGAAAGAAATGGCCTAGTTTTCGCTAGGCTCTACCCCGCATTTGTGAAGGTTTTTCCTAAAGCTATGACTTCTGCATCCGCACGCGGCCTTGCCACCCTTACCCACGATGGGACCGTTCTCGACGTGTGGTTCCCCGCCGTTCATATCGGCGATGACGCCCCGGTAACCGAGTCCGGCACCACTCGCTTGGAAGAGACCCCTCAGCAGTTCGCCGCCTTGGCGGGCCCGGATGAGGAGCGCGGCGTCGCCCGCGTGGCGGTTGAGACCGCCATTAAGGACTTGGATGATGCGCCGCTGGACGCATATGACGCATACCTGCGCCTACACCTGCTCTCGCACCGTGCCGTCAAGCCGCACGGTCTGAACATGGACGGCATCTTCGGACTTCTGGCCAACGTTGTGTGGACCAACTACGGCCCATGCGCTGTGGCTGACTTCCAGATGATCCGCGGCCGCCTGTCCTCCCGCGGCCCGGTCACCGTCTACTCCGTAGACAAGTTCCCGCGCATGGTGGACTACGTTGTGCCAACCGGCGTGCGCATCGGCGATGCTGACCGCGTCCGCTTGGGCGCTCACCTGGCTGAGGGCACCACCGTCATGCACGAAGGCTTCGTCAACTTCAATGCTGGCACCCTGGGCGCCTCCATGGTCGAAGGCCGCATCTCTGCAGGAGTTGTTGTCGGTGACGGCTCCGATATCGGCGGCGGCGCCTCCATCATGGGCACGCTTTCCGGTGGCGGCAAGGAAGTCATCTCCATCGGTGAGCGCTGCCTGCTCGGCGCTAACTCCGGTATCGGCATCTCGCTTGGCAACGACGCAGTTGTCGAAGCCGGCCTCTACGTCACCGCCGGCACGAAGGTAAGCGTCTTCGGAAAGGTTGCCGAGGCACTGGGCGTGGAGGAAGGCTCCACCGTCAAGGGCTCCCAGCTCTCCGGCGCATCGGGCTTCCTGCTGCGCCGCAACTCCGTTTCCGGCGCCGTTGAGGCCACTGAATGGAAGTCTGATGCAATCGCTCTCAACGAGGATCTGCACAAGAACTAAGCCCGCCGACTCGTGGATTTAGTCATGGCTTAAACTATTCGGGTGACCGATAGCAATAAATCCACGCAAAATCTTGGCAAAGGCCTCAAGGTCCGCCATCTGACCATGATGGGCCTGGGCTCCACCATCGGCGCCGGTCTCTTCCTCGGAACCGGCGTCGGCATCTCGGCTGCAGGCCCTGCCGTCCTCCTCGCCTATTGCATCGCAGGCTTATTAGCCATCTTGGTAATGCAAATGCTCGGCGAGATGGGTACCGTCATCCCCGCCTCCGGCTCCTTTTCCGAATATGCCGAACACGGCATCGGCCGCTGGGCAGGCTTTACACAAGGCTGGATTTATTGGCTAGCCACCGTGGCCGTGCTGGGCGCTGAGATCACCGGCGCCGCCGGCTTCATCGGTTCTTGGTTCGGTGTTTCCCCATGGATTCCCGCGGCTATTTGCGTGGCGTTCTTTGGAATCGTGAACCTGCTGCGCGTTCGACTCTTCGGCGAGTTTGAGTACTGGTTCGCCGCCATCAAGATCCTCGTCATCGTGGCCTTTTTGATTGTCGGCTTCCTGCTTATTTTTGGTCTTCTGCCTGGGCATGAAGCAATTGGCACCAAGGTCTTTTTGGATGACGGCTTCATGCCGAATGGCTTGGGCGGCGTCGCCGCTGGCCTGCTCGCCGTGGCATTCGCTTTCGGCGGCATTGAGGTCGTCGCCATCGCGGCGGCTGAGTCTGAAGATCCGGAAAAGTCCTTGGTCAACGCCGTTCGCACGACCATCCTGCGCATCTCGGTGTTCTACTTGGGCTCCGTTTTGGTAATTACCTTTCTGCTTCCCTACTCCTCGCTGGGTAACGCTGATACCGCGGCGCAATCGCCATTCACTCAGGTTCTCGACCATGCAGGAATTAAGGGCGCTGCGGGATTCATGGAAGTCATCATCGTGTTGGCACTGTTTTCCGCATTCAATGCTCAGATCTACGCTTCCTCCCGCATGATGCACTCGCTGGCCTCTCGCCACGAAGCACCGAAGATCTTCACGAAGACCAATGCACAGGGTGTTCCGACGCACGCGATTGCGCTTTCGGTCATTCTCTCGGTCATCATGGTCGTGCTCAACTATGCCGACACCGGCTGGTTGTTGTCCTTCATGCTCAATGCGGCGGGCGCCTCCCTGCTCATCGTGTGGGTCTTCATCGCGGTCAGCCAGCTGCGCCTGCGCCGCCAGCTTGAGGCCATTCACCCGCTGCCCATCCGCATGTGGGCTTTCCCGTACCTGACGTGGTTTGCATTGGCCGTCTTCGCAGCGATTGCGGTACTCATGCTGACTGACGCCTCCGCTCGCGTCCAGCTACTGTCCGCCGGTGCGATGTTCGTCGTCCTTGCGTTTGCGGGCGTACTCAACGCCAAGGCGCGCGGCATTTCGCCTACTTCGACGCTGCCGCTGCCGGACGTCGCCAAGCCCTAGCGATTCGCCTCGAATAATCCCCGGGCCAGCTGTTTCCTTCCAAACGCTGACCCGGGGATTTGACGTTTTGCGGCACCACTCTTGACATGATGACAATGATCCTTTACATTTAGGGATGTAAGCACGACATAGAAACTTGAAAGCTTTACATCATGCCCGAACACTCCAATATGGTTCGCAAGTGGCGTCGATGGCTGGAAATGACCCAGGCAGACCTCGCCGCTGAGGTAGGCGTTTCCCGGCAGACCATCGCGAACATCGAAAAAGGTAACTACTCGCCTTCCGTGTACTTGGCACTAGACATCTGCAAGGTGCTCGGCAAGTCCGTGGAAGAAGTCTTCAACAACAACCCAGAAAGCGTGAACGATAATGGCTAATAACAACGATGGCTTCTTTGCCAACCTGACCTTCAAAGAGATTGCAAGCTACTCGCTCGATGAGTTCGAAGAGGAAACCTACTTCAAGACCTATGCCATTGGCTACACCACTGCCTTGTTTACCGTCTACTGCGTGTCCGCGCTATTAGCGTGGGTCCTGCCGGGCCGACTTTCCTTGTGGAGCCTCTCGCCCATCGTCGCGCTCGCGATTGCAGAATTTGTCTCGGCGCATTGGATGAAAAAGCGTGTTCCGCGTCCGAACAAGATGCGTTCTTGGACAGGCATAATCTTGATGCTGGTCCCCACCATTGCGCTTTTCGCTGGACTCGCTATGAAACTCAGCATCGACAGCGATTTCGACAACGGTCTCGTAATCGGCGCATTCACAGGTATAGCTGCGGTACTCATCCTCGGTCCCATTTTCCTAAAGTGGCAAAATGGCCGCGACCAGCAGCGCTTGGACAGCCAGCTAGAGGGCTAATCAAGAGGTTCCTCACCATCTGGCTTCCTAGTCCCCTCGTGTGACACTCCTCTTTTGGTCCTTTTGCTCGGCGCCCTTTGCCGGGGGAAAGGACCAAACAGCTCGTTTTCAGCGGCCGTCGAGAGAGCCCAACCTGGGCCAGCCAGCTTAAGCCGGCTCGGTGTGCTCGACCAAGACTGGGGCCTTCGGGCTAGAGCGGAAGGTCCACAGCTTATTAATGATGAAGTTAATCGGCATCGCAAGCAGGATGGATCCCGCAGTAGCCCAGTAAAACTTGGTGCGTAATCCAGTGGAATTATCGAAAATATCCGTGGGTAGACCAACCGGCGAATTCGGGTTCATAAACAAGGTCAAAAGCAAAAGGCTGACGACATACGCCCCCAGTCCCGCAACAAGAAACGCAACGTAGCCCCGAAGCCAGGAGACCTTTTCCACCGATTTGAAAGTCCACATGCGATTGAGCTGGTAGTTCCAGGTATTCGCTACGAGGAAAGCGATGGTCTGAAACACGTGGTACCAACGAACATGGAACGCGGAACCGAAAAGATTCACAAAGGGGTCATCGGGCGTAATGCCACTGGTGGCTAGTGCAATTTTGACTGCGATGTATGACACCGCCAGGTTGACCACCGTGCCCGATCCGCCGACCATGCCAAACTTGATAAATTGGCCCATATTGGACGCAAAACGCCCAGCGGCAACTGATGAGCTCACGCGTTCCTCTTTCCGGTTAATCGATAACTAAATCAGGTTACCGCCCAATTGCCGCAAAGTGGAAAATTCGCGGCGTGTGCCGGATAACGGATCTGCAAACTCTAGGCGGTGCGCCACGAGTTGGAGAGGCGAGGAAAAGTCGTAGAGGTCGAGTCCGCGGTCTACCGGGTAGGTGTCGTCGCCTTGGATGGGAGCGCCTAAGTAGTTACAGACCACCCGCAGCTGGTGGGTATGCCCCGTGTGCGGAATGAGCGAGGCCGTATAGCCGTGTGCCTCCACTTGGGTCAACGTGGGCGTACCGCCGAGCGAGACTTGGCGGCTACCTTTGACCTTGTGCATGGAAAGCTCAACCGTTCCGGAGTATTCCAGGCAGGCAGAAAGGCGCGCATGGTAGGTCTTGGTTACTTTGCGCTCAGCAAAAAGCCTCTGATACCTCCCGCGTGTGCGAGGGTTGCGTGAGCACACCACTACCCCGGCAGTCAGGCGGTCGAGGCGGTGCAGCGGCACAATGTCATCTTCACCGAAATCCACGCGCAGGCGTGTCTGTAGGGTCTCGCGCACCAATCGCCCATTGCTGGTCGTGGGTAAAAAGTGTGGCTTGTCCACGACGATGAGGTCGCGGTCTTCATAAAGCACCGTGTAATCGAAGGGAATCGGCTTCTCTTCGGGCACATCAGGGTGATACCAGGCAGGGACCGGACGTGAAAGCGCCATTCCCGCAGGCAGAAGCTGCCCCGGTGAAAACGGCGAATCGCCCGCCGCGGCCGCGAAGTACTCGGTGTCCGCGGGCACGACTGCCTGCAGGACTACTTTGCGCGGAGAAATCCCCTCGCGGGCTGGCGGGCGATAGGTCACGGGCTAGTTGTCAGCAGCAAGGCGGGCCACAGCGGCATCGATACGCTCATCAGTGCCGTTCAAGCCGATGCGCACGAACTTATCACCCGATGGGCCATAAAAGTCACCCGGGGCAACCAAGATTCCGCGCTCGGCCAGCCAATCTACGGTAATGCGGCACTGCTCATCGCGGGTCGCCCACAGGTACATGCTGGCCTCAGAGTGCTCGATGCGAAAGCCGGCGCCAGTTAGTGCGCGCAGGAGCTTAGCGCGGCGGGCGGCATAGTGGCGCACCTGCAGCGTCGCAGAATCGTCGTCGTTTAGCGCTTCAACCATCGCAGCCTGAATCGGCCCTGGAACGATAAGGCCTGCGTGCTTGCGCAGCTCGAGAAGCTCCGCGATAAGCGCCTCATCACCCGCGAAAAAGCCCGTGCGATAAGAGGCCAGGTTATGGGACTTCGACAACGAGTGCATCGCGATAAGACCCGTGTTATCGCCGTCAGTCACGCGCGGATCCAAGATGGAAACCGGCTTCTTCTCGTCGTCCCATGCCAACGCCAAGTAGCACTCGTCAGAGGCCACAATGACGTTGTTCTCACGCGCCCATGCCACCACGGCACGCATCTCTTCCACGGTCTTTACTCGGCCGGTCGGGTTCGACGGCGAGTTGATAAAGGCCAGCTCTGCATCGCCAAAGTCGCGAGGATCGTCCGCGCGCTCTGGGTATGCGCCAGCAATCAGCGCGCCCACCTCGTAAGTCGGATAAGCCACGGAAGGGATGATGACGCGCTGGCCGCGCATGCCCAGCAGCGTCGGCAGCCAAGCGATAGACTCCTTCAAGCCGATTACCGGCAGTACGCCGAAGGAGGAAGGTTGAGCGCCCGTGCGGCGCGCAACATTACCGCGGATGGCTTCCTGCAGCTGCGCAGTGCCCGCCGTGGTGGGATAGCCGGGAGCCTCCGCGTGCGAAGCCATCGCCAGCTGCACGCCCGGAGCTACTGGATCGACCGGGTTGCCCACGGAAAGATCCACGATGCCATCTGGGTGCGACTGAGCCTTCTTCTTCGCCTCAGCAAGCGAGTTCCACGGAAAGTCCGGCAGGCTATTTCCAAGCGGTTGACGAGCCATTCTTAGGTCAAGCTCCTTATTTACAAGGTAGGCAGCGGGAAAAGTTAAAGCCCGGACCCAAATGCGTGAGGTCCGGGCAGCAGAAATTAATCCTGGTTCTGCGGAGGCAGGGCCGCAATCATTGGAGCGTCGAAGTCCTGTGGACCAAGCGCTGCAGCACCACCCGGGGAGCCAAGATCATCAAAGAACGCAGCGTTAGCGTCGTTGTAATCAATCCACTCATCCGGAACGTCATCCTCGTAGAAGATTGCCTCAACTGGGCAAGCAGGCTCACAAGCGCCGCAGTCTACGCACTCGTCAGGATGGATGTACAGGGAGCGCTTGCCTTCGTAGATGCAATCGACGGGGCACTCTTCAACGCAAGCGCGGTCCATCACATCGACGCATGGCTGCGCGATAGTGTAAGTCATGAGGTGCTAAAACTCCTGTTTTCACGGGTTTTGGGATGTCTAACAGTATGTCACTTTTGGACAAAAAATGGGAAAATTCCGCCCCCGATTCCGGCGATTAACAGCAGGAGCGAAAGAATATTATTGGCCAGCCACATATCGCCGGTCACGACCACACCCAGCACGAATGCGAAGTATCCCAGCAGCCAAGCCGCCAAAGGAACAAGCCCGATGTAGGCATTATCACTCCAGAGCCTTGCTGTGCGCGTGAGCACTGTATTAAACCACCAGGCTAGAACGATCGTGATGGGAAAAGCCACGCTCGTCCCACCCGGCAGCGGCAACCTGGCGGTGAGGTAGACAACTTCTAGAACCAGGGAGGTCAGCGCGCCTAGGCACAGCCAGGCCAGGCCGGTTATCTGCTCGCCGCGTGAGTATTCATTCAAAATCACAGGCCCTCCAGCAGCGCATCTGCAGGCTCGCCCTGCCCCAGCTGGTAGTGCTCAGCACGCAACAACGGCATAACAAGGAGGTTGGACAGGCCATATGCGCTTGGCGACGCCGCCGGGTCCCCAATGGCCGCCGCAGCCGCTACCGGGTTCGTCTGGGTCACTGTGGAGTCAGCCACCCAAATCTGCGTGGCATGGGCGACCATGGCGCGACGCTTGGCGGCTAGCGCGGCATCGTCAAGCCGGTATTCCACGTCAGCGCCCTCGTTGGTGAAATTGTCGAGGTAACCCCGGTCCGGCTTTCGCCAGCCCTCCGGTGCGCCGATGGTTTCAAGCGCGCTGTAGTGCGCACCACGTTCGAAGATTGCCCACCAGATGCGCTGGTCTGGTGCTGCGGCCGCGTGGACTGCCTGGTGCACGGCGATGTGGTCCGGGTGGCCATAGCCGCCGTCCGGTCCGTATGTCAGCACGATATGCGGGCGAAGCTGCGCAAAGTGCTCGCGCAACAAGTCTGCCGCCTCGTCAATGCGGCGCACCAAGGCACGCGGATTCTCGTGAGCCGGTGAGCCCTCCATGCCGGAATCGCGGAAGAAGCCAAAGCCGCCGAGTTGAATACCGTGGACGCCCAAGATATCGAGGGCGTCGGAAAGCTCACGTGCCCTGAAACCGCCTAGCTGGTCTGCATTGCACAGGCCTTGATAAGGCGTGCCAATGACCTCGCCTTCCTCGCCGAGCGTGGCCGTGATGACCGTGACCTCGGCGCCCCTTGCAGCCATGTCAGCGAGCGTTCCGCCGGTAAAAAGCACCTCGTCATCTGGGTGAGCATGTACGGCCACCACGCGGTAACCGCGCAAATCATTATTTTTCATCTTTCCTCCACATCGGTGCCGTAATAAGCCCTGCATCCCAATCTTCGATGCGTTGACCGGGCCCAAGGATACCCCTGCCCAAAGCATGGATACGCACCTCGTCCATCAAAGGTACGTAGAGCACCTCGTCAGAATTGAGTTTGCGGACCTTTTCCAAGGCGGCATCAGGATTGATACGCCCAGACAAGATTTCGCCGCGCATGTCCTCTGCCTCGGCAGGGCAAAAGCCGGAGATATCGCCGGCGCGTACCTCGTCGTTTTCACACATATAGAGGCTCGCCAGACTCTCCGGAGACACGTTTGCATTCTCCCAGGCCACCACGGCATCCACCTCTGCCTCCGGCAGCATCTCGCCGGCAATGGTTTGAGTGCGGTCAGAGACTACCTCTGCACTAATTGCTTGCGCTTCGAGGACGTCGACGATGGTGCTGGCAGCCGCCATAGCTTCCGGATGCGTGGGATCAGCTGCAATGCGCAGCGGCTTGCGGCCCGCGCGCTCGCGAAGTGGCGTCAGGTCTACTTCTTCGTTGACCGGGTTTTGGCCCGGACGCAACTCCGAGGCACGGCCCGCCGCCAGGCGAGCGACCTGGTCGGTCTCAATGAGCGAGGCCAAAGCACGACGCTGGCGTTGCTCTGGCAACGCGCCTTCCCGGGCGGAAAGGTGCAGGCGCAGCTGGCGATTACGGGTCACGGTCCCGGCGTTGACGTTGCTCAGCAAACTGAGGCTCTCCAGCGAGGTTTGTTCCGGAGTAAAGTCCACGAATCCCACCTGGCCCGAGCGCAACATGTTGACCGCCTGACTGGTATCACGGACAGCACGCAGCTGGACGACGTCGACAAGCGCGGGCCCCGCACCCCAGAAGCGGTCGTTGCGATTCAGGGTAATAACTCCCCTGCCGCGATCGACGGCCTCGACGGCATAGCGCCCAGCGGATGCAGGGATGCCGTCGGCAAGAGCTGCCGTGAACTCGGCGTCCTGCAGCAGGTGCGAAGGAAGAAGGTGAGCGAAAAGGCGGTGCCAATCGGATACGCGCTGCTTAAAATCCACCACCACAACGCGCCCTGCCGAGGTCGTGCTGATGTCCTCGATGGCGAAGTAGCCCGCTGGGTCCACCACTCCGGGGGTGGAGGTCATTTGGGTCCACAGGTAGTGAAAGTCACTGCCGCTAATCGGAGTGCCATCGGACCATTGCGCCGGTGAGGCAATCTTGTACACCACGCGCTGGGCAACACCTTTCGGCGGCTCTACCTCCGCCGCGCTGGCCAGCACATCGGAATCCATGTGTTCGCCGTGGAAAGCAGAAGGAAGGACGAGCTCTGCAATCTGGCTGACCAGCTCGCTGTTGTTGGCTACCAGATGCGGATTGAGTCCGCCGCGGAGCGGATCGACGCCGATGGCGACGGTCTCGCGCTCGACGCCGTCCTCTTTTTCCTTCTTCTCGGGCGTCGGCGTTTCGGTCTGGGTGCTCTCGGCAGCTGGCTTGTCCTCGACGGGCGGCGGGCCTGGATTGGCCATGCACGAGGTGAGCACGCTAAGTGATGAGGCAACCACTACCGCGCCAAACTTTCGCACTTTGATACCGCCCTTCTACCTAGATCTGGAACCACTTTAGTCGGCTGGCGGGCATTGCTTGGAATTTGACGCTGTGTTTACGGCGCTCTTCAGCTGCATTCGAACCATCGAGTGGCTCTCTTGGGTGCCTTTTGGCGCCCTTCGATGGTTCGAATGCAGGTTGTTTTAATACATGAAGAAATGTGGATTGAGAAGCCGCAAGACCGCCAGGTGCCACGTACCAGTTTGCTGATGAGGAGCACTGCCAAAATCCGGTTGGTCCGCAGTACGAACTTGCTCGATGATGGCTGGGAGATGATGCGCCACGCAATGCCCCGTGTAGCGCAAGGTGCGCCACCCGCGAAGCACGGCGTCATTGTTCTTCCAGTGATCCTTTATCCAGGTATCCAGTGCTGAGTGAAATTTCCGACCATTAATTTCGATGGCAATTCGCTTGTCCTTTAATACGATGTCCCATGCATAAACACCGATGAAGTAATTGCACTCAACGTCCATTCCCGCATCTTGTAATCCGCGGGCCACCTTAATTTCCGCCGAAGAATCGGTGAATAGGACTGCTTCTGACAACGCTTCCTGCGTTCTCGAGTCTAGGCGAGCAAGCTTTCTTCTATCTTCTTCAAGCCGCGTTCTGCTACGTCGTCCTCGGTAGACCGCTTCGAGCATTTCTACTGCTTGAGTGCGCTCTGCAAAAGCCGCGGCCGCGAGCGGATTGTGTACTTTAAGACCTTCATATTCAAAGTGGTCTCTGACTTGGCTGCGTTTATAGGTAAACAGTGCACCGCTTCGCATCTTGTGTGGGCCTGCCACGATGACTGGAAAACTAAGGTCTTGTTCACTCAGCAATTGAGCTGCTGTATTCCCCGTTGCGCAACATCCGTGCTTGGCTGTTAGCAACGTGAGGACATCCCGCGGGTTCGGTTTACCCCACACATAAATCCCGCGAGCAATTTTTGTTATTTCCCCCGAGCGCACGCGGGCAGCTATTTTCGATCGACTAAGCCCCGATACTGGTTGCATGCTTGCCCCTCCCCCTTGCATTGGCATCATCCAGTTTCGATGCTCAAGCTAGCACGAGAGAAAGCAACCTGCATTCGAACCATCGAGTGGCTCTTTTGGGCGCCTTTGGCGCCCTTCGATGGTTCGAATGCAGGTTCTCTGGCAAAAGAAAAGCGCGACCCCAAAACGGCCGCACTTTAATCTCCTAAGCGTTACTTGTTGAGCTGCTTCGCACGGGAAGCTGCACGCTTACGGTCGGTAGCGGAAAGCTCGACCTTACGCACTCGCATGACGTTCGGAGCAACCTCGACGCACTCGTCGTTGCCACAGAACTCAAGCGCCTCGTCCAGGGAAAGGGTACGCGCCTTTGCCAGGGTGACGGTTGCGTCTGCGGTGGCAGAACGCATGTTGGTCAGCTTCTTTTCCTTGGTGATGTTGATGTCCATATCCTCATCACGGTTGTTAGCGCCAACGACCATGCCCTCGTAAGCCTCCATGCCTGGCTCGACGAAGAACTCGCCACGGTCAGCCAGCTGCTGCAGTGCGTATGCGGTGATCTGGCCGGAGCGGTCAGCAACCAGGGAGCCAGTCGGACGGGACTTGATCTCGCCTGCCCAGACATCCAGGCCATCGGCGATGGAGTTAGCGATACCTGCACCGCGGGTCTCGGTCAGGAACTGGGTGCGGAAGCCGATGAGGCCACGCGCCGGAACGCGGAAGATCATGCGTACCCAGTCACCCTCGCGGACGTCCATGGACTGCATCTGGCCCTTGCGGGTAGCCAGTAGCTGGGTAACGGCGCCCTGGTACTCGGAAGGTGTATCGATGGTGAGCATCTCGTATGGCTCCATGGTCTTGCCATCGACAACCTGGGTAACAACCTGTGGCTTACCCACGGTCATTTCGAAGCCCTCTCGGCGCATGTTCTCAATCAGAACGGACAGCGCCATTTCGCCGCGGCCCTGTACCTCCCAAGCGTCAGGACGCTCGGTCGGCAGAACCTTCAGGGACACGTTACCGATAAGCTCCTGTTCCAAACGAGCCTTGACCATACGTGCGGTCAGCTTGTCGCCACCGCCCTGGCCAGCCATTGGGGAGGTGTTAACGCCGATGGTCATAGAGATTGCCGGCTCATCAACGTGAATCTGTGGCAGAGCAACCGGGTTTTCAACGTCGGCGATGGTATCGCCAATCATGATCTCTGGGATACCAGAAATGGCGACGATGTCGCCGGCAATAGCCTCGGTCTCTGGCTGGCGCTCAAAGCCGACGGTACGCAGCAGCTCGGCAACCTTAACGTTCTTAACTACCTCGTTGCCGTCCTCATCCCAGGAGATCCAGGCAACCTGCTGCCCCTTCTTGATCTTGCCGGAGTAGATACGCAGCAAAGCGATACGGCCCAGGAAGTCAGAGGAGTCAAGGTTGGCCACATGCGCCTGCAACGGGCCGTCGACGGAAGCGGATGGCTCCGGCAGAACCTCGTAGATGACGTCGAAAAGCGCCTGCAGGTCCTCAGCCGCAGGAACGTTGCCGTCTCCTGGGTTCTCGGTGGAAGCCTTGCCCTCACGGCCAGAAGCGTAGAGTACCGGCAGATCCAACAGTGTTTCTGCAGCAGCAGCTGCTTCCTCATCCTCTAGGCCGGAGGCGATTTCCAGCAGGAGGTCGTGGGACTCGTTGACAACCTCGTCGATACGAGCGTCTGGGCGGTCGGTCTTGTTAACGCAGATGATGACCGGCAGCTTGGCTTCCAGAGCCTTGGTCAGAACGAAGCGGGTCTGTGGCAGCGGGCCTTCGGAGGCGTCGACAAGCAGCACGACGCCGTCAACCATGGAGATACCGCGCTCGACCTCGCCACCGAAGTCGGCGTGGCCTGGGGTGTCGATGACGTTGATGATGAGGTCGCCGCCGTCCTTGCCCAGACCCTTGCGGTGAATAGCGGTGTTCTTCGCCAGAATGGTAATGCCGCGCTCGCGCTCCTGGTCATTGGAGTCCATGACGCGGTCCGTGTGCTCGCCGTGGTCACCGAAGGCGCCGGACTGCTCCAGCATGCCGTTGACGAGGGTGGTCTTACCGTGGTCAACGTGGGCGACGATGGCGACGTTACGGAACTCGGTATTAGTCACTGGTGGGGTGCTCCTTAAAAGCAAAGTTGGAACGCTTAAGCGCAAGATTTTGAACGGGGTCTAAATATACTCTGCAAGTTTGCAATTTGCAGCATTGGAACACCCCACTGAAGCGGGAAACCGCAGGAGCCAGCGTTTTGTAACAAATCTATAACCCCGGACGAAAGACGGGTTGAGACACACTTTCGCTTTAGAAACTGGCTTGACCGCAAGAAAAAAGTGAATATTGTTACCAGAGATACTATTGTGACCAATGTGCCGAGTGTTATCGTCAAACATCTCGCACCCATTTCCGTCTCCTACACCCAATTCAAGGAATCTGATAATCGTGAGCACCTCGAGCACCGCACCTAGCTCCGAGCACAACAACGGACGCCGCCTCCGCGCGAGCTCCGGCATGATTGCTGCCGCTACCGCGGCGCTCATCGGTCTAGCCACTCCCCTTATCGCACCGGCCCAGGCAGACGCCCCGGACCTGGCCGCGCTGGAGGCACAGGCAATGTCGCACTCCCCGCTGGATTCGCTGGGACGTCCCAATGAGGCAACCCAGAATCGTATCCGCGAATTCGCCGCACAGCCATGGATTCCTAACGACATTCGCAGCGCCATCCTCTCCGGACTTGCTTTCAGCATGGGCCAGGGAGGCGATCCAGGCGTGGAATTGCCAGAGGGCCAAAGCCCGGCATTCCGCCAGTTCTACTGGCCTACCGTCTCCGCAAAATGCATCGGGGGCCAGGGCGATTCCATGGGTTCTGCCATCGCTGTCCCGGGCCCTACCAAGATACCAGCACCGGGTGCAGGTCCAGGTGAGACAGTCTTCCTCTTCACGGCACTGGGCACTTCCCCTGCAGCTAAGGAGCAGGGCAACATGAAGGTCCAGTGGTTCAACCTGGACACTTTCCAGTCCGGCGTTACCCCGCTTTTCAACAACGGCATCAACGCCGACGGCCCCACCACCGTCTCAGGCCGCGCCACCACGGGCAAGGGCACCGTCGTGGCCATCTTGTCCGGTTCCGTCAACACCCAAGATTCCGCGTGCGCATTCCCGCCAACTGCCGCCTTCCTTGAGGTTAATTAATGAACGTCGATCTACACCCTGTCAAGCAAGAAACCTTTAATACAGCGGAAAACATCAACGTCGATCCAAAGGGTTTCTTGCGCGAGGTCGACACCTACAAAGAAACCGAATTTGGTCTTTACATGGCCCGCGGTACTAATCATCCGCGCTTTGGTTACCTCGAATCTTGGTTGCTGCCTGAACTGGGCCTGCGTGCGAATATCTTCCACTTCCGGGAAGGGGTTGAGGCACACCAGGACTTCTACTTCGATATCGCTGACATCGATAACAAGGATGGCGTCTGGACTACCCGTGACCTTTACGTCGATCTGGTCTCCAACACAGGCGAGCCAATCGACGTTCTCGACATCGACGAACTGGCCGCAGCCACCTCCGCGGGTTTTATCTCGGCAGAAGAGGCAGAGCGCGCTATGGACCGTACCCTCATCGCGGTCGAAGGCATTACCCGATACGGCGACGATTCCATGGCTTGGCTGCGCGCCCTCGGCATCGAGCTTTCTTGGGCTGACTCTGTCAATCTGACGCCTGCGGAGTAGTTGCGTAAGATATCTAGGGTTACTTACCCCTTCATATTAAGGATGCTTATTCCCCATGGCCGGTGGACTTTTTGCACTGCTTGACGACGTCGCGGTAATCGCTCGCGCGGCAGCCTCCAGCGCCGACGACGTCGCTGCCTTAGCTGGCAAGACCTCGGTAAAGGCGGCGGGCGTCGTGGTCGACGATGCCGCCGTTACCCCACAGTATGTCTCCGGCGTTACCCCAGCCCGCGAGCTGCCTATCATTTGGCGCATCACCAAGGGCTCGCTCATCAACAAGATCGTCATCATCTTGCCGATCGCACTGCTGTTGTCTTGGATTGCGCCGTGGGCGCTGACCCCCATTCTCATGTGCGGCGGTACTTATCTGTGCTTTGAAGGCGCAGAGAAGATCTTCCACCACTTCGCAGCGCATGGCGCAGAAGAAGAAAAAGAAGAACAGGCGGACGCAAAGGATCCAGACGCCGAAGACAAGTTGGTTAAGTCTGCCGTTACCACGGACCTTATCTTGTCCGCTGAGATCATGGTGATCTCGCTCAACGAAGTCATTGACCAAAGCTTCTGGATGCGCCTAGGCGCGCTGCTCATCGTCGCCGTCGCTATCACTTTGGCGGTCTATGGCGCTGTCGGCGTGCTGATCAAGATGGACGACCTTGGCATTAAACTGCTGGAGCGCAACGAAGGAAAGTCGGCCGTCGGCAACGCCTTGGTCAAGGGCATGCCGGTAGTTCTCGACATCATCTCCGTCATCGGCACGGCGGCAATGCTGTGGGTAGGTGGCCACATCGTTATCAAGGGTCTGCACGAGTTCGGCATCAACCAGCCGCACGGTTTTATCCATCACCTAACCGAACCCATCTCCAACGGCGCGCTGGCCTGGACCGTAGATACCGTCTGTTCCATGGCCTTCGGCCTTGTCCTGGGCACCATCGTCGTGGGCATCGTCACAGGTGTCAAGAAGGCTCTCGGTAAGTAGTCGAGAACCCCTCCAGGTTTTCTCAGCTACTCGATTACAGGAACATAAGCAGCGACAGCGCCATCACTGCCATTCCGGCAATCAGCCCGTAGATGGCGTGGTGGTGTTCACCAGTTTCCTCTGCGGTGGGCAAAAGCTCATCAAGCGAGATGAAGACCATAATGCCGGCGATGGCTGCAAAGCTAAAGCCCATCGTGGCAGACCCCATCAGCGGCAGCAGGAGAACGAAGCCCACCGCTGCCCCAACTGGCTCAGCGAGCCCCGAAACCGTAGCCCACCAGAAGGCTTTGGCTCTCGAGCCCGTGGCTTCCCGTAGTGGCACCGCGACTGCGATGCCTTCCGGAATATTGTGAATCGCAATCGCCACGGCTACCGGAATCGCGATACGTGGGTCTTCCAAACCGGCGAGGAAGGTGGCAAAACCTTCCGGAAAATTATGAAAGGCCAAGGCGCAGGCCGTAAACACGCCCGTCTTCATCAGCCGCTTGCGGCGTGCTTCTTCTTCCGTGGTGGCAGGCTCGTGCGGATTAATCTCTTCCGGAACGATTCGGTCAATAACCGCAATTATCGCGATGCCGGCGAAGAACGCGAGCACCACTGCCCAAGTTCCTGCCCTCTTTCCGCCAAAGGCCTCCGTCAATTGCTCGAGGCCCGTAGGCAGGATCTCCATGAAAGAGACATAAAGCATGACGCCAGCCGAAAGGCCTAACGCGGCAGCCATGAAAGCCGAACCAGCATGGCGTTTACTGACGGCGATGCCGGCGCCGATGGACGTCGATAAGCCGGCCAAGAGCGTAAGACCGAAAGCCACCGCCAAGGAAGACGCTGTATACATAACTTAAGACTCTAGAACATTAGCGCGTCCCAGCCCCCACTCCGTGGTGCGTAGGCTTTAAATGCGTAGGCTAGAAGCCTATAAACCTTTAAAGATTTGGAGGCCCTCGTTGGACGTGAGCATGTACCCACTAGCTAAAAGCTACTTCGGCGTCACTCACGTCGCAGTTCTCGAGCATGTAGTCCACTCGGTAGCGCTCAGCCTCCCGCTTTTGCACAAAGGGCCCCTTGCGCTGGCGGTCACGCTCGAGCCCGAGGCTTTCAGCGGCGGCTGGCGTGTGCGCAGTGAGTTTGGCATCTTAGGCTATCTTGACGCCGCGGAAACCGCGGAGTTTCCTGCCCTGCAGCGCGTGCGTGCATCAGGGTTTAGAGTCGCAACTGACGCTACGGTTGAGCTCGTGCCTGAGGACGCGACTATCGACGTCGCGGTTAACCTCGGTCTTGCCCCGTGGATGGTGCCTGTCAATGAGCAACCCGCAGGCTCCGTACTGTTGCAGGGCGGCCTCGGCCTCCTTCTCGATACCGCAACCGGGCAGCTCAATGAATCTCAACTTTCGCGCTTAAATACCCAGCAGATCTTCGTCTCGCTGCATCTGGTTGAAGGCGATATTGTCGCCGCTGCCCCAGGCTCCGTCCTGGGCCGCGTGTGCACCACACAACAACAGCCCCACCTCGGTGCGATCCTGGAACGTAGCGCTGCACAAGACGCCGCTATCGCTGCCCGTGCTTACTGCGCCGACGGCCGCATCGCTGTCGACGTGCCCGAGGTGGGCGCCACCGAGTTCTTCTCCCCCGCCGTCCCCGCCCTGCGCGTGCCGCCCGAAGCGCCCGCCATCCCTCCTGCCGTCGAGCCCGTGGCCACGCAGGATTGGGAGACCGGCCTCGAGGCCGCAGACTTCCATGCCGACCTGCCGCGCGGAGCCAAGAAAATCGCGCGCCTGGTGACTCTAGCGGCACAGCCTGCCCCGGAAGCAGTAGGAAAACCGGAACCAGCGGACGAACCTGAACCGCTGTCAGAGCCTGCACCGTGTAGCGAGCTCTCAAGCCTCGTCAACCACGTCCCGGGCCAACAAGCATTAGCATGGCGGCAGCTTCCCGTCGCTGCGGCGCCGGGTCGCTTCTCCTCGGAGTCAGCGCGTGTGCGCGCACGACGCTCTGAACGTGCAGCCTCCCGGCAGCGCGGCGGGCACCACCGCAAGTAAACTTGCAGCTTTCCCACCGAAAGGACTTAACAATGCTTTCCCACAACCGGCGCTTGCTGCGCATCGGCGCGACCGTGCTGGCTGGCAGCCTCTTTTTGGCTGCCTGCGGCGAGGGCGAGTCCGCCAACCCGCGCATCATCCAAGGCTTGCACCAGAAGAAGCCGAAAGAGCCGATTGCCCGCCCGATGTCGGAGATGGTTCCAGCAGAGGTCGCAGCAGGACTCGGCAGCGAAAAGTACGGACTGCCCACCGCCCACGGCGCATCCATCGCATCGGGAGCGATGGAGCAATGCCAGGACTTCAAAGGCGATACCTTCCAAGCTGTTGCCGATGCCAAGACTTTGGAGGACCACGAGATCGAGGTGGACTACGGCCTCGACGATGCAGACATGACATCCTGGGATGGCATGTGCGCACCCATCAAATTCGAAGGCGCCAATGCCTTTGCCACCGTGGCGACAGTGCCGTATAAGCAAGACAAGAACGAAGTCACGGGCCCGATGCTCTACATCTTCAACGGCGGTAACGGCGCTCCCCTGGTCACCCAGCCTTTCGAGCTGCCGCACGAATTTGCCGGGAAGAAGATGAGTGATTTCGCCATCACCCAGGTGGGCGAAAAGCTGGTCTTTTCCCTAAACGATGTGCCGGAGGACAAAGCCCCACAAATCTTCACCCTCTCGCTTGCTGATGCCACCTCAAAAACCGTCAATCAGCCAGAGCCGCCGGCGAATACCTCGCAGCGCCGCCTAGAGGAATTCCGCATTCAGGATTCCTATGTTTATATCGCCGAACGCAACAGCGAGGCCGGATATCAGCTCGTTGCTGTCGATGCCCTAAGCGGCGAGGACACCGTCTTGGTGGATGCGGGTTCCCCGGGCTTCGACGATGTCGAGCTGCCGCCCGAGGCCAAAGGCTATACCTTGCTGCACAACAACGACTTCCTAGTGGGAATCTCCGACAACGCAGCGCGCCCGACCTTTGTCTACGACAAGCAGCAGGGCCCGCGCATGCTTGGCGATGCCTTCCCGCTCGACGACCCTGAGGATCCCGCCCACGTCTCCAGCCCT
The DNA here is from genome assembly GCF_001586215.1 of Corynebacterium simulans. NCBI lineage: Bacteria > Bacillati > Actinomycetota > Actinomycetes > Mycobacteriales > Corynebacteriaceae > Corynebacterium > Corynebacterium simulans. Next base: position 411,491 of record NZ_CP014634.1, read on the forward strand.
ACGGGCACCATCGTGCGCAATCATCTGACGCTGCTGGATAAAGATGCCGGCATCAAGGTCATCAATCTGGCTAGCGGCGAGCAGGTGGGGGAAGTCTCCAACGAGGAGATGACTGAACCTTTCGAGACCGAGGACTACAAGGAGCAGGGCATCTCGGCTATTTCTGATGGCCAGGCACTGTACCTTTCTACCGGCAAGACCGAGGAATCCACCGAGCGTTACAAGCTCAACCTGGAGACCTTGGAGGTCGAGGAAACGAACCCGAAGGCCGTGCCACTCTTCGATACCCAGAACCTCTTCTTTGCTGGCTCCACCCTATTCGCCAACTTCGGCGAGGCCGGCGAGACCATCCCGGCCACCGGCGTTTACGCCTACTACGACTAAGCGAGCTCGCGCAGACTGCCATCGAGGCGTCGGGTAATCCCCTTCGCATCCAGTTGCTCTAGCAGCGGGATGGCAACCCGGCGCGTGGTGCAAAGCGCCTGACGCGCCTGCGAGGTGCTAAAGGGCTGCTCGATTCCTTGCAGGCGGGTTCTCGCCTCCGCGACTGCCGCGGGCAGCAACACCACGCCGTCCTTTAGGCGCAGCAGTCTCCCGGCGCGCTCAGCTGCGGCAAGCTCCTTGTTTCCCAGACCAAGCTCGCGTAGGTCCGCGGCCTCCGGCGCGGCGAAGGGCTCTCTCTTTAGCCGGCGTTCCAGCTCGGCAACGCTTGCTTCTGCCTCGCCCAAGTTAACCGCAGCGCCGGGCAGCCGAATAACGCCTTCGGCGGACTCCAGCTTCGCCGCGGCGACAGCTAGGTTGAGCAGGCTATCTTCTTCGACACCCAATACATCACGGGCGGCACCGCGCGGCAGGCCGACAGACAGCGGCTTGGCCGCCATGTGTTCCTGTACCGCATCATTAAGCGCCTGCTTCCACTTTCCCACCTGGCCGGCGGTGATCCACCACTTGTTAAAGGCAATCACTCCGGCAGGCGGCGCGGAGGTCTCATAGCCATCCTGTTCTAACTCGCTGAGCAACGCGTAACCGCGGTGGCGCAGGCTTTGCGCCGGATTGCGGTAGTCTTCCAGCTGCGCGAGTTCTTCCGCGCGGCGGGCTGCAGCTCCCCGCCGGCGCAGCGCGGGCGGGACAAGGTCAACAATTTCCACGCCGGCCAACACGTGGCGAGCGCCGGGCCCGCGCAGCACAAAGCGATCCCCCAGCTGAAGAGCCAATGGGGCACTGAGTCGAATGCGCGCGAAGTCGCCGCTGAGAGGTCGCACGCGTGCTTCCACGCCCGCCGTGCCGGTATGGGCGATGAGCTCCTGGACCACGTCACTTAGGCTTTCGCCAGAGACCCGACGCACGTCGAATTCTTGTGTGACCCGCCACGTGCTTGGGCTGAGCAGGCTATCGCCGCGGCTAATCGCCTCTGCCTCCACCCCGCGCAGGTTTACCGCAACGCGGGTGACTGGCTGGGCTGAGACAACCGCCGTATTTTCACTGTGCAGGCCGCGTACCTCGACTGGGACCAGCTCCCCGCCGCTGAGCAGATCAAGTCGATCGCCCACGGCAATGCTGCCTGCCCCAAGTGTTCCGGTGACCACGGTGCCCGCGCCCTTCACGCTGAAGGAGCGATCTACCCACAGGCGAACGCGCTGCTCGGCATCTGGAGCAGGCGCGGCGGCCAGCACGGTGTCGAGCTCAGCGCGCAGCTTCTCGATGCCCTCCCCGGTCTTAGCGGAGACCTCGATGATGGCGGCGTCGGCAAGCGCGGTGCCCGCGAGCTGCCTGCCTACCTCCCCGCGCACCTCCTGGCGACGCTGATCATCCGCACGGTCGGAGCGGGTCAGCGCCACGACGCCGTGGCTAATTCCCAGCGCGGCGATGGCATCGCGGTGATCGGTGGACTGAGCCTGCCAGCCTTCATCGGCGGCGACGACGAAAAGCACCACCGGTGCAGGCCCCAGGCCGGCCAGCATATTTCCCAAGAAACGCTCGTGGCCTGGGACATCAACAAAGGCAACATCGGCGCCCGAGGGCAGGTGCGTCCACACAAAACCCAAGTCGATGGTGAGCCCGCGGCGCTTTTCCTCTTCCCAGCGATCCGGATCCATACCTGTAAGCGTCCGCGCGAGCGTGGACTTTCCATGGTCCACGTGGCCGGCGGTGGCGACGACGTACATCTTTTACTCCTCAGGCTGTAGCTTTTGGGCTTTGCGGATGGCCGCGATGAGCGCGGCGTCTTGGGAGGCAGGGATGCAGCGGACATCGATAAGACACTGGCCCTGGTGGACGCGCGGCAGCACGGCCGACTGCCCAACGCGCAGAAGAGCGGCGAGCTCTTCCGGCAAAGCCACGGCAAAGCCTTCGAGCGGGTACTCAGGTGCCCCACCACCGCCAACACGTCCGGCGTGTGCAACCACCTCGCCGCCTACCGCCTGCGCCACCTCTTCGGTGCGGCGGCGGTACTCGGCGGAATCAATATGCAGGGCCTCCTCGACTGCATTCACCGGCGCATTCAGCGCTGCTTCCAGGGCGTTTAGCCGCAGCTTATCGATGCGCACCGCACGCGCGAGCGGGTGCTTCTTCAACAAAGCAATGGCCTTCTTGGTGCCCAAGATGATGCCGGCCTGCGGCCCGCCGAGCAGCTTGTCACCAGAGGCAATGACCACGTCCGCGCCGGCATCCAGCTGCTCGCTGAGGCTCGGCTCCTCGGGCAGGGTCGGGTCCGGCACCAGCAGCCCGGATCCCAGATCGACGATGAGGCTGACCTGCCCCGCGCCCTCTCCGCGAGACTTGTTGTGCTTCTTCAGTGCCCCACGCAGCTGCGGCACATCCACGGCGGTGGTAAAGCCCTCGATGCGAAAGTTGGAAGGATGTACCTTAAGCACCGCGCCGGTGTTATTACCCAGCGCAGCCTCGTAGTCAGCGAGGTGGGTGCGGTTGGTGGCGCCAATCTCTTTGAGGACTGTGCCGGAGGATTCGATGAGTTCCGGCAGCCGGAATCCGGCGCCGATCTCGATGAGTTCGCCGCGGGAGATGATGACTTCCTTTCCGGGGGCAAGAGCGGCGGTGGCCAGCAACAGCGCTGCAGCTCCGTTGTTGACCACGAGCGCATCTTCCGCGCCCGGGCAGGCTGCAAGCAACGCATTGATGGCGCCGCGGCCGCGGTCCTTAGAACGCACGCCGGCCGGAAGATCGAGTTCGACGTCGGTGTAGGCAGCGGCATCGGCAAGCGCAGCGATGGCAACCTCCGGAAGCGGCGCGCGGCCCAAGTTCGTGTGCACGATAACCCCGGTGGCGTTGAGCACCGGGCGCAGGCTATACGGGCTTGCGTTGTTTAGAGCATCCCGGACCTTGGCGGTGACATCCGCTGGCGCGATGACTCCCCTTTGCGCCTGCTTGACGACGCCCCGGATAACAGCCCGCACTGCATGTTCCGCGAGCTTCTCGCGCGCGGCTTGGGCCTCCGGCAGCGCCAAAAGTTGATCGGTACGGGGGATGTTGCGGCGCTCGTCCTGCCGCTGCGAATCGCTCTTGCTTGTCACAAACGTTCCTTGGGTTGCGGGGAGATGCCACGGGTGCCAGATACGCTGGCGGAGACGGACAGGAATCGAACCTGCCAGACCGAGCTACTCGGCCTCACCGGTTTTGAAGACCGGGGCGCCCACCAGGACACGTACGCCTCCATTGCAAGAGTTTACACTTAGGCAAATTCAGCCAGCGCCCTGCCCAGCACCGCGCCGGCGCGAATCCACAAAGGCATCATTGTCCCAGCGTATTGCCAGCAGTTGTACACTCGGGATAATGAACGACATATTATTGACATCTTTTGCAGCAGGCGGCGGATGCGCCTGCAAAATCCCGCCGGGCGAGTTGGAATCGGCCGTCGAAGGCCTCGTGGGCAAGGCCGATCCGAACGTCTTGGTGGGCCTCGATGACGGCGACGATGCCGCGGCTGTCAAGATTCAAGATGGCCTGGCGGTAATTTCCACCGCGGACTTTTTCACCCCGATGCTCAACGACCCTTATGACTGGGGCCGAGTGGCGGCAGCGAACGCGCTTTCTGACGTCTACGCCATGGGCGGCACCCCAGTCACCGCCATCAACTTGGTGGGTTGGCCGCGTGAGGTACTCCCCCTCGACGTTCTGCGCGAGGTCTTGCGCGGCGGAATGGATGTCGCGACGCAAGCTGGTATCTCCGTGACCGGTGGCCACTCAATTACCTCGCCAGAGCCAATCTACGGCATGGCGGCCACGGGCATCGTGGCGCCGGAGAAGCTGATGCGCAACGACACTGCGGAAGCGGGCCTTCCCATCACGCTGACCAAACCCATCGGCGTGGGCATCTTGAACAACAAGCACAAGGCCACTGGTGAGGTTTCCCAAGCGGCCGTGGACTCAATGACCACGCTCAACCGCGAGGCCTCCCGTGCAGCAGTTGAGGCTGGCATTTCTGCAGCTACCGACGTCACCGGCTTTGGCTTGTTGGGTCACCTCTACAAGATGATGCGCGCCTCCGGGGTCGCTGCTGAGCTCGACTTCAGCGCTGTGCCTGCAGTCGAGGGTGCAAAGGAAGCGCTGGCCGAGGGCTTTATCCCCGGTGGCTCCCGCCGCAACCTGGACTGGGTCCGCCCACATCTAACCAACGAGGCTGGCCTGAGCGAAGAAGAGCTGGTCTTCCTCGCTGATGCACAGACTTCCGGCGGTCTGCTGCTCATCGGTGAGGTACCTGGCTACCCGGTCATCGGACGCACCGTGGCTCACGATGGTTCTGAGGACAGCACCTTCATCACCATCAAGTAAGACTGCGGTTTCAGCCGTGGCCTGCTGGACCGTCTAGGCCTTCTTCTTAAACAGGCGTGATACCCACCCGGACTTTTCCGCGGTGGGGTGCGTGCCGAGGATCTTCTCGCCCCGTCGGAACACGAACGTCATGCGCGCGCCCTCGCGGGTGGGCTCACCGATGAGCTCGTGGCCCGCTGCTGTGGCGTCATCCGGCACGTTGCGATAAGCCTGCGGGCAATCAGTGGTTACTTCCAGGATCTGCCCCGGCTTGAGGCCATGCAATGCCTCCAATGTGTGAATGACCGGGTACGGGCACGACTCGCCACACAAGTCGATTTCAAAATCAGGTGTGGTCACACTAGGTCCTTACCTTTGCTAACAGAGCTCAGTTTTTGCAGTGTTTTCTTTACGCGCTACGGCTGTACTGGGATTCTAGACGCGCACGACGGTCGCCACGGCGCGGTGCTTGAAGTAGCCACCACCCCACGAGCAGAGCCAAGGTCAGTGCAAGTGCGGGCCATGGGCTAAAGGACTCATAGAAGTTGAGCTTCCAGGAGTTTGCCACCAAGGTGTCGTAAACGCCCCAATGATCCCAGCCATATGCCAGTACCGTTGCGCCGATGACGTTTCCGGCAAAGGCAACCCACGCAACCAGCTGGCCCTCCATTGCGCGGTACAACATGCCGGTCTCGCAAGCGCCAGCCATGATGATGCCCAGCCCGAAGAGGAAGCCGCCGATCACGGTTCCCCATCCTGCCGGCTTCGTCAGCGGTTCCATTCCGGTTCCCAGTAAAACAAAGAAGGTCACGATGACGGCGGCGGCCAAGCCAATAATCAGCGAGTCTGCGAGCTTAGTCTTCTTGGTCACCCACAAGTCGCGGAAGGCCGCAGTAAAGCAGATCTGACCGCGCTGGATGAGGATTCCAAAAACCAAGCCAAAGACCACGGCTGCAGCCAACATGTTCTTGCCCGTCATGGAGTAGACGATGGTGACCACGACCATCACCGCGCACATCCCGATGGCAACAACGAGGTGGCGGATACGGCGGCGTCTTAAAGCATCAGCGTCACCGGCGTCCTTAGCCTGGGCCGGGCGCGGGCGCGTGGGACCACGCCACCAGTGTTGCTTGATCACCTGCACCCCGACCCAGGTACCTACCGCAGTCATCACGGTGAAAATCCACGCGTGCAGCGAGAACTGCGGAATGCCCGTGAACATCGCCGCGAGATTGCAACCGTAGGCCAAGCGCGCGCCAAATCCGGCGACGATGCCGCCCACCAAGGCTTGTGCCCACCGGCGCTTGAGCGGCGGAATGCGCCACCGGAAATCCCCTGCTGCCAGGGCCGCGATGAGCGAACCAAGCAGCATCGCAATGACGATCCAGCCATCAGTGCGCTCGAGTGGATTGCCCTGCATTTTGGTTACTTCTGCATAGTATTTCCAACCCTGAATATCAGCGCCGAAGGCCTCCACGACGTGGCCGCCAAGGCGCGTGAACTCGCCGGTGACTGCCCAAACAGTCCCGGTGATGAGGAAGTACAAACCAGACAGGCTGCCCAACACGGCAAAGACTGGTCCTGGGGCGAGTCCCACGCGGGTGCGATAAAAAGCGTCATAAGACTTCTTGTCATACGAGCGCAGACTACGAGAAGGGGTGGACATCCTTTTTCTTCTTTCACAATCCAAGGCGCGGCGTGTGTTTTACGTCTAGAAAGAGAATAGGCGGAGGCCACCGATTGAAAAGCATTAGGGTCCACGAGAAAAGCCCGCGCTTGCTAGAACTTCGTATTCTGGCAAGACGCGGGCTTGAGGGTTTCCGCGCAAATGCGCGAGAAGCAAGTGCGGCTTAGTGCTTGGAGGTGACCACCGAGTGGGCCAGGCCTTCTTGCGCACGCTTGCGCGCGGCGCGACGCTTTTGTGGTTCGATGGTGGTCGCAGGATCCTTGACCGCCTCGATACCCGCGTTGAGCACGCCGAAACGGGTGCAGGCAGAACCCGCCATGAGCGAAAGGCCCGAAAGCACGGAGAGGGTACGGGACTTCGTGGCCGCTGCCACAGCGGTGCCCACGCCACCAGCGGCGATGAGGTACTCGCTGGCCTTCATCAACTTGCCTGGGGTGCCGTTGTGCAAAGGAGCCACGGTCTCTGGTTCCATGTTTTCTTCCATGATCTTGGTCGCGGCCAAGTCACTAGCAGCGGCGGCCATGCCCAAGGCACGGGCTGGGCCGGCATGCTCGACTGGGGTGAACACCATGGCGCAGCCAGACGCGGCTGCCGACGCCGAAGAAACAAAGACATAGGCCAAGTGCTTCTTGGCGTCGTTCCACGTAGGGTTCGAGGTGTTGCCCAATAGCACTGCGGTGTAGCCCGCCAAAGGACCGCCCAATACACCGGCAACCACACCAGCAGGACCAGCCGCAGCGCCCAGTGCTTTGCGGGCAAAGCGCGGCAACGGCAGCTTCTGCTTAGTGAGTTTGTCGGCTTCATACAATGCAGGCAACGACGCAGCGGTGGCGAAGGAGCCCAGAATCCACGAACCCACGCTCATCGGCGAGGTCACCTTGAATACGCGGAACATGTTGAGCAAACGCTCAGGGCGGCCAAGGTCAAGGACCAAGAATACTGAGCCACCAGCGGCGGCAGTAAATGCAGCAATGCGGGTGCTGCGCGCCAAGGGCTCATTCTTCGTGGCAGATGCGCCGGCGGCCAGCAAAGCGGAGCCGCCGGAAAGGCCGCCTAGGAACAGGTAAGCGCCAATCGGCCACTCCCATGGCGGAGCCTTGACCACGGGCTTGCCGTAGTAGGAGGAGAACTCGAAGTCCTCCGCCATGCGCTCTTCCTTGGAACCGTCCTGCGCACCGGCACCAGGACGCTTGCGCTTCTTCTTTGGCTTGGTGCCGTCGAACTTGCGGTAGCGGTTAGCGCGCGCTGGTTGCGGCGGGCGGTACTCGTCGAATTCGCTCACTTGCGGCCTCCCATCACGAACGCACCGGCAACAGCCAAGGCCATGCCGCCGATAGCTTTAGCTGCGGTCTTGTACATCTGCGGCAGGTCCGCAGTAGGAACCCGCGGGTCTGGCGGCAAACCGTAGACCTCCGGCGAGTCCAGGATAAGGAAGATAGAGCCGGTGCCACCGACGCCGTCCTCGCGGTTGGCGCCGTACAGGCGTGCCTCGGTCAGGCCCTGCTCGTGCAGAACTTTGACGCGCGCCTCGGCTGCGGCCAGCATCTCCTCGTACGGGCCGAACTGAATGGAGTCAGTCGGACATGTCTTGGCGCAGGCTGGCTGCTCGCCGATCTTAAGGCGGTCGTAACACATGGTGCACTTCTGAGCGACGCCGAGGTTCTTAATCGGCATCTTCTCACCCGGCGTGTGGTCCTCGCCTTGCGGCTTGAGCTGCGCGAGCTTCTTGAAGACGTTGATGCCCGCGTGATCATCGTGCTGGTAGTCCACGGTGGCGGTCTTATCGGTCTTCAGCGTCACGCCACCGTCGTCGCGGCGCTCGATAACGCCGAAAGGACAGCCGGCAACGCAGGTGCCGCAGCCATTGCAGACGTCATCCTGGACAACCACGGTGCCGAACTCAGAGCGGAACAGCGCGCCCGTTGGGCACACGTCCAAACAACCGGCGTTGGTGCAGTGCTTGCACACGTCGGAGGACATCAGCCAGCGGAAATCGCCGGTATCCGGCGGAGTGGTATCCACCGCGGCGGGCTGGGTGCCAACCCCCGGCATGCCGAGAGAAACCAGCTGACGGCCTTCCTCGCGCGCCTTTTCGATGCGGTCATTGTCCTGCTCGATAAAGGCCACGTGACGCCATGTATTCGCACCCAGCGAACCGGTGTTGTCATAAGAGTCACCGGTGACCGCATATCCCTCAACCGGGTTGCGGTTCCATTCCTTACAGGCCACCTCACAGGCTTTGCAGCCAATACAGATCGAGGTGTCCGTAAAGAAGGCCATGCGGTTATAGGACTCGTAGCCGTGTTGATCGGCTTTTTCAGTAAGCAAATTAGCCATGAGCTCTCCTCACCTACCCTTCTTTGCCTTCATAGTCGGCTACGTTACCGGCGGTGTCATCAGCGCCGGTGTTTTCGTCCTTGGAATTAGCACCCTTGTCTTCGGGATTCAGCGTGAAAGCATCGTCGACGTCGACAAGCTGGTTACCGGACTCCAGGTCAAGGTGAGCCTTGTCCTGGTATTCCTTGAGCAACTCGATGCGGGCATGTCCGCGTGGGCGACGGCCCGGGCGGATATCGCAGGCACCAATCTTGGAGTTCTGAATCCACACGTTCGGCTCAAGCGTGAGACCAAGCAGGTCATTCGCGCCGTCACCAGCCACGTCCGTGGTTTCGGACTCGCCGTAGTGATACGGCAAACCGATCTGGTGGAAATCCTCGCCGTTAATCGTCAGCTTCTGCACGCGGCCGGTGACCAAGACCTGTGCCTCGATCACACCACGCGGCGAAACGATGGTTGCCCATTCGCCATTTTCCAGCCCGCGCAGTTCTGCAAGCTCCTTCGAGACCTCACAGAACAGGCCCGGCTGCAGCTCCGCCAAGTAAGGCAGGCGGCGCGACATCGCACCCGAGGTATACATCTCGGTCAAACGGTAGGTGGAGAACACGAACGGGAAGACCTCGGAGCCTGGCTCGCCCGGTTCTGGGCGCGACAGGTTATCTGGACGCTTAATGGTAAGACGCGTCGGCGATTGCTGCTGCTTGTAGAGCAGGTTGTGCGCTGGGGACTCATGCGGCTCATAGTGCGTTGGCAGCGGGCCATCCGATAGCCCCTTCGGGGCGAAGAGCCAGCCGACGCCGTCCGCCTGCATGATGAATGGATCGTCACCGTCGAGCGCGGCAGGGCCGACGGCGTCGATAGGCGCACGGTAATCCGGCGCCTTGTTGACTGGGAAGTCTGGGACGTCGTCGCCAACCCATGCCTCCTTGGCAGCATCCCACCAGATGTACTTCTTGCGCTCAGACCATGGTTTTCCGTCTGGGCGTGCAGAAGCACGGTTATAAAGGATGCGGCGGTTAGCAGGCCAGACCCAGCCCCACTCGAGGGCGACCTCGTTTTGTTCAGATCCCGGTACCTTCTTGGCGGCATGGTTGATGCCATCCTTGAACACGCCGGTGTAAATCCAGCAGCCACCGGAGGTGGAGCCGTCGTTCTTCATCTCCACGAAGGTCGGCAGTAGCTCGCCCTTCTTAGGACCATCGAGGTAGTAGCCGTTGATCTCCTTGAGGATCTCCTCGGAGTCTGGCTCACCTTCCTCGTTTTCGGTGTAATCCCAGGTGATCTTCTGAACCGGAAGATCGCGCGGATCGGTGGAGTCGGCCAAGCGCTCCTTGATCTTCTTACCCAGCTGGTAGAAGAACCACAGGTCACTGGTGGCCTCACCCGGCGGGGTGACCGCCTGGAAACGCCACTGCAGCATGCGCTGGGTCTGGGTGAAGGTGCCGGCCTTTTCCACGTGGGTAGCTGCTGGCATGAGGAAGACCTCGGTACCGATTTCCTCGGTCTTCAACTCGCCGTTTTTAATCTCTGGCGAGTCCTTCCAGAAGCTGGCGGTCTCGATTTCTTGGAAGTCACGAACGACCAGCCACTTCAGCGCAGCCAGACCACGGCGCTGCATACCGCCGTTGGACTGTGCCACCGCTGGGTTTTGACCGAAGACAATGTAGCCCTCAACCTCATGCTCGAGCATGGCCATCAAGGTCTCATACGTCGAGTGCGCACCAGAAATGCGCGGCATGAGGTTATAACCCCACTCGTTTTCCGCCGTAGCGGCATCGCCCCAATAAGACTTCATGAGCGATACGGCATAGTTCTCGCCTATCTGCCAGAAGCCCTTCTGATCTTCCTTGCGGAAGGTATTGACGTAATCCTTCCAGCTCTGCAGGTTAACGTGCGGCATCGGCAGGTAGCCCGGCAGCGAGTTAAACAGCGTCGGGATATCCGTGGAGCCTTGGATGGAAGCGTGGCCACGCAACGCCATGATGCCGGAGCCCGGGCGGCCGACGTTGCCCATCAGCAGTTGCAAGATAGCAGCGGTACGGATGAACTGAGCGCCCAGCGTGTGCTGGGTAAAGCCCAAGGCATAGGCAAAGCAGGTGGTGCGATCCGGCTTGGAGTTATCCGCGATGGAATTAGCCAAGTAGTAGAAGTCTTCCTGCGAAATACCACAGGTCTCTTCCACCAGCTCCGGGGTGTAACGGGAGTAGTGCCGCTTGAGAATCTGGAACACCGAATTCGGGTGCTGCAGAGTCTCGTCCTTCTCCACGTTCCACGAGGAGCCTTCCGGCTTACGGACGTACTGCCACGAGTCGGTAACGTACTTGCCGGTCTCTGGGTCATAGCCAGAGAACAGGCCATCCAAGTCCTCGGTGTCCTGGTAATCAGGCGAAATGATCGAGGAAGCGTTGGTGTACGAGACCACGTAGTCGTGGAAATAAAGCTCGTTGTCGAGCATGTACTTGATGATGGCGCCAAGCAGCACCACGTCAGTACCACCGCGAATGCCGATGTGGCGGTTCGCGAAAGCCGAAGTACGGGTATAGCGCGGATCCACGTGGATGATGCGCGCGCCGCGCTTCTTGGCCTCAACTACCCACTGGAAGCCCACTGGGTGGCATTCAGCCATGTTAGACCCCTCAATGACAATGCAGTCCGCATTTGCCATATCCTGCAGCGGTTGGGTTGCGCCGCCACGGCCAAACGAAGTTCCCAAACTGGGAACGGTGGCAGAGTGTCAAATACGAGCCTGATTTTCGACCTGTATCGCGCCGGTGGCGGTAAACAGCTTCTTAATCAGGTAGTTCTCTTCGTTGTCCAAGGTCGCACCGCCCAGACCGGCGATACCCATGGTGCGGTTGAGGGTTCGGCCCTCTTCGTCGGTGTCCTGCCAGTGCGCCTTGCGGGATGCCACAAAGCGATCGGCAATCATGTCCATGGCGGTCTCGGTATCGAGGTACTCCCACTCGGTGGAGTAAGGCGCACGGTACTTGATCTTAGTCAGACGCGTAGCAGAATTAATAAGCTGCTCGGAGGCAGAGCCCTTCGGGCAAAGGCGGCCGCGCGAGATCGGAGAATCTGGATCGCCTTCAACCTGAATGACTTTGTTGTCCTTGACATAAACGCGCTGGGCACAGCCCACCGCACAATAAGGACAGACAGACTGCACGACGCGGTCCGCTTCAACGGTCCTGCCGTGGAGCTCTTTGCTCTTCTTCGACTGGGTGCTGAGATCCCTGCCGAAGGCGTCCTTGGAACGCACCTGGCGCACTACTGGCCAGTTGAGAGGACTAAATTTAGACATACAGTCAAAAGTAGTGTGCCCCATTGCCTAAATCTAGAAAGGCGTGCCTAACTTAGGACCTTCAGTTCTGGAACAATCAGCCGCCCTACAACGTTGACCAAGATATGGCTAACCCAACGCATTTCGAACTCAAAGTCCCAGGCGGCAAGCTCCTTGTCGTAGACATCGAGGTCACCGACGGCACTATCTCCTCCGCGCAGGTCTCGGGTGATTTCTTCCTTGAGCCGGAAGAGGCCTTCGAGGCTCTCGGCCCCACACTGGAGGGCTCCAAGGTTTCTGATTCCACGCAAGAGATCACCGCGCGGCTCGATGCAGCACTCGCCAAGATTGAGGCGGAGCATCCTGTAGCCCTCCACGGCTTTTCCACCCACGATCTGGCCGTGGCCGTCAAACGCGCAACGTCGGGCGGCACCGACTTTACGGACCACCAATGGGAGATCCTCCAGCCCGGCGTGCTGCCTACCCCGGTGAACGTGGCGCTCGACGAGGTCATCCTCAACGAGGTAGCTGAGGGCAAACGTGGTCCGACGCTGCGTTTCTGGGAGTGGGACGACAAAGCGGTCGTGTTCGGCTCCTACCAGTCCTATGCCAACGAGCTGGACCAGGAGGGCGTCGACAAGCATGGCATCACCCCGGTCCGCCGCATGTCCGGTGGTGGCGCGATGTTCATGGAAGGCGGCAACTGCATTACCTATTCCATCTATGCGCCTGAGTCCCTGGTAGCCGGTTACTCCTACGAGGCTTCTTATGCCTACCTCGACCAGTGGGTGCTTGCTGCACTGGCCAAGCATGGTGTGAACGCCTGGTACGTGCCGATCAACGACATCACCTCCGATGGAGGAAAGATCGGCGGTGCCGCACAGAAGCGTCGCGCGGGCGCGGTGCTCCACCACACCACGATGAGCTACAACATCGACGCGGACAAGATGATGAAAGTCCTTCGCATCGGCAAGGTGAAGGTCTCCTCGAAGGGGCTTTCCTCCGCCAAAAAGCGCGTGGACCCGCTGCGCCGCCAGACCGGCGTGGCGCGCGAGGAGATCATCGAGACCATGGCCCGCGAGTTCGCCACTCGCTACGGCGCCAAGGACGCCGCGCTTTCCGACGCCACCCTTGCCGAGGCCGAGCGTCTCGTTTCCGAAAAGTACTCCACCGAGGAGTGGACGAAGCGAATTCCGTAATTCTTTCGCTACTCAACTCAGAGCTCTAGAGCAGCCCGGCGAAATCGCAGTTCCCGCTCAGCAGCATAGAGCGGGGAACCTGCGACCCCTAGAGCTGATAGATCGACCCGCTGGGCAGCCTCCAGCACTTTTCCATTGAGCCTATCTATCACCACAGAGTTAAGCCCCAGAAAAGCGGCAAAATTATCCCAATGCGTACGCTTAAGTCCCTTGGACTTCCCGTCCACGGCCAGCGCCATTGTCTTGTCGCCATAGAGTATCGTGCACGGCACGTCGTAAGCGGGGGCTACCACCCACTGACCAGAAGGCCGTTGCAATAGGGAAATATTTTTGGCGTGCAGATCTCCGTTTCCTGTAAGCCACGCATACAGAAACTGGATATAGATGGCGCGCGCTGCAGCAAGCGGCGACGACACTTTTTCGATGAGCGCTTCAGCCACCTCTTCTGCCGAGATTCGATATTTATCTGCTGGAGGTATGCCAACGATCTGCGCTGCATCTTCCAGCGCTAAGCGCCGAACCTCCCCGGCACTATCCACGTAACGATCGAACCTTGTCACCCATAACCCCTGGGTACCTTTGCAATCGTAAACAATTGATGCTTGGGCAACCGGAATTTTCAGATTCCTCATGGCATCTAAATGCGCCCATTCGTTTTTTACGAGCCCTGGGTAAGCATCCGGATTCAGCTTCAAAAGCCCGCCACCTGTGGCGCTATTTAGTGGATTAGTAATCATTGCGTCAGATGCTTTGATTTGAACACCCGGAAGTGAATGCGGGTCTACGCGGTCAATAAGCTCATCGAAGTCCATCTCGTCAAAGTTCCGCACTTCGGCTTTTGTCGACGGCTCTAGTTTCTTTCCATGCGCTACTATCTGCACATCTCCCGGAGTATCAATACCTACAGCCAGTAAAAGTGTTAGTTCGTCATCGAGGGAGGTCTTTGCTGCTCTTTGCAACACGATCAATCGATGCCCCTCAGGTAACAAACCGGAAAAGAATGGCGGAAGCGCTCCGCTCCCTTCGCCCCTGACTTCCCCGCGATCCGGCAGCCCTAGCGAGACAGAAGGCCCAGCGTATTCATCGCGGTAGCGAAATTCGACGCCTCCGCCGGTACGTGAAAGCTGTCCTACAAGCACTCCGGACTTATAGACGTCAGCGCTAACAACATTCTTAAAGTCCTCCGCATTAGTCGTCATGCGTTCACAACCTCAACACGCAGCCCCACCGCGCTGAGCAGTTCTAACACGGTGGAAAAGCTTGCTTTTCCGGTCCCCAGCTCCACATCTCGGACCGTTCTGTCGCTCACTCCCACCAACTCGCCCAATTCTTCCTGAGTCAATTGATACGACTTTCGGTTTTCCCGCAGTGCGGTCCCGAGCTCAGTCAACCAGCCATCGATGCGATTCATATCGGAAATATCCTTCCCTTTTACGCTTTTCAAACTCTAGAATAGCCTCGAAATCACAAAACAGGAAGCATTTTTCCGATTTATCCATTTCCCCCGACACCCTCTTCATCCCGGCAAGTTTTCGGAAGGATATTTCCCTTTCAAATAGCCCAAACCACCACGCGGCCCGAAGGCCGACGGAACGCCCTTGCGTACCCCGGGCGCCCCAACTATGAGTCCGGGCCCACAATAGTTGCACGGGAATTTATAAACGTCGTACAGTGTTGATGTCATTAGTGAACCGATCAGTCCATAGTCGATGGACTAGACAGTTCAAATACATACAAAGTTGTCTACAACGCCGAACTCTCACGAGTTCGAAGTAAAAGGAATTTTCGTGTCTCAACCACAAACGCAATCACGGAAACTGCCCAGCTGGGTAACCGGCTTCGGCGCGCAGGTTATCGCGGGCCTTATCATCGGCCTGATCCTGGGATTTATCGCTTCCAAAATGGACGCTAGCCTGCCGGCCGACGATGAGAAGGGCTCCTGGCTCACCCAGACCCTCACCGGCGTGGGCAGCGCTTATGTCCAGCTGCTCAAGGTGATGGTCCCGCCGCTGATCTTCGCGGCCGTTGTTACCTCCGTGGCTAACCTGCGCAAGGTGGCCAACGCCGCATCGCTCGCGATTTCCACCTTGGTGTGGTTCGCAATTACCGCCTTCTTCTCCGTCATCAGCGGCATCGTCGTTGCCCTCGTGCTGCGCCCTGGCGTTGGCACCACTGTCGATGCAGCGAGCGCAGCGGAGCCGTCCCACGTCGGTTCGTGGACGGCCTTCCTGCAGCAGCTCATCCCCTCGAACTTCATTGGTATGAAGGCTTCCTTCGACGAGGGCGAGGTTTCCCTGGGCTTCGGAGCCCTTCAGCTGCTGGTTATCTCCCTGGCGCTGGGCATTGCCGCCGTGAAGGCCGGCAAGGCAGCCGACCCATTCCTGCGCTTTACCGAGTCCTTCCTCAAGGTCATCCAGGTTGTCCTGTGGTGGATCATCCGCTTGGCGCCGGTTGGCACCGCAGCCCTCATCGGTAAGGCAGTGGCCACCTACGGCTGGGACGCACTGGGTTCCCTGGGCAAGTTCGTGCTCGCGATGCACGTAGGCCTGGCAATCGTCATCGGCGTGGTTTACCCGGCAGTTCTTGCCTTCAACAAGATTCCGGTCATGGGCTTTTACAAGCGCGTCTGGCCAGTGTTCTCCTTGGGTTTTGTCACTCGTTCCTCCATGGGCGTGATGCCGGTGACCGAGCGCTACACTGAGCAGGCAATGGGCGTTCCGCGCGAATACGCTTCCTTCGCCATCCCGCTGGGCGCTACCACCAAGATGGACGGCTGCGCTTCGGTCTACCCTGCTATCGCCGCCATCTTCATCGCTCAGTTCTACAACATTGACTTGACGTTGACGCAGTACCTACTCATCATCTTCGTGTCCGTCATCGGCTCTGCTGCTACCGCGGGCACCACGGGCGCAACCGTCATGTTGACCCTGACCCTATCCACCCTGGGCCTGCCTTTGGCCGGCGTTGGTCTGCTGCTGGCAATCGAGCCAATCATCGATATGGGTCGCACCGCCGTGAACGTTACCGGCCAGGCACTGTGCGCCACCATCGTCGCCAAGCGCGCCGGCATCCAGAACCAAGAGGTGTGGGACGCAGCCGAGCACGGCGTATCCGGCTTGATGGAGTCCGAAGAGCGCGAATCCGGCAACGCCTAAGAAACTTAAGTATTAACGCAGGAAGGCACCTCACTGAGTGGGGTGCCTTCTTCGTTTTGCTTCGGTTACTCTCGGTGCCGGTCGGACTGGTCGGTGCCGGTCGGCGGTGGGCTGTGTGCTAGTCGACGATCGCCCCAAGAAAGGCCGCCATGGCAGGTGCCAGGTGGATAGCCTGTTCGTTAGTGAGTACCGCGCCTTTGAGGGAACCCACACCAGAGATAGCGTCGAAGTCGAGGCCGCGGAAGTCCACGTCTTTCATCCGCGCCGCATCCACCCGCAGGGTCCGCGCGCGGCAGCCCCGGAAGGCCACGCGTTGGGCCTGCACCTGGGACAAATCGACTTCGTCGAATACGCAGTCTTCAAAGAGGACATCCCGCAATGTTCCACCAGAATGGTTAGTCCAGGCGAACTTGCACCCGCAGAACTTCACCGAAAAGAGGTCCGCTTCGGCGAAGTCTGCAGCGCCAAAGCGGGAATCAGCCACCTCGACGTCGCGAAGCACGGTGCGCGCCATCCTCCATCCCGGCGCATCGAGGCCGGTCAGCTCGCACTCGGTGAAAGTGGACGAGGAAAGGTCGATTCCGTCGAGTGAGGAATCAGCAACCATGCACCCAGTCAGTGACATCCCTTGAAGGTTGCGCTCAAACTCGCCGGAGAACCACTCGTTTTCAAACACTCCCCTCGCGTCCAGTCCCAGGCCTTCCCGCACTTCCAGGTGCAACGAAGATAGTTGGGGCGCTTGGACGATCCGGCGAGTCACTGCTTACTTCCTTGTTGGTTGTGTTTTATTCATTTACGCGTTGTGTTCTATAGGCGCAAGCTTACGCAGCACCAACTCCGGCATCCACGAACGTGCCCCGATTGTCTGGGCAAGCATCCAGACAAGAACGAGAAGGGCTGCAACTGGCGCGAAGACAGCAGCGACGCGGAAGCTCACAAAGTCGCGGGATCGACTGGGACGCTGATCGATTGTGCAGGAAGATAAGGGCGCAACAAGGCGAGGAGGCCAAAGTGGCGCTTGTTGAGCAGTGGATTGAACAGGCTTCGTGCGCTGATCTGAAGGTCCGGCTCAGCAGTCAGCAACGCTTGGTACACCGGCCACTGCTCCTCATCCGACGCTAAAGAGTGAACCAAATGCACCCAGACGGTTTCGCCAAAGCGATTGACAGCGTTGGGATCGGCGCCTGCAGCGATGAGCTTTTCGATGACTAGGGCGTCCTGCGCGCAGAGCTCTGGGTTGTCCGCCAGCTCCGGCAGCAGCTTGGTTGGCGGTGCCCAACCGAACTCAAGCATCGCCGTGAGAGCCTCAACTCTTTCGGCAGTATCACGGACACGCGATGCATCGAAAAATACGGCTTCCGGGTCATGGCTCGCCCAGTCGATAGTGTCAACGAAAGTCATTACTGTGCCTCCTGGAGTTGAATCACGAGCCAATCGGGAATCCATTCCGCGGTGCGCGGGAAAGTCTCTATGTCGGCCGCCCACTGCTGCGGGCTAGGTTGTACCGACCATGCCGGGCGGTAAGCAAAGTTAGGTCTGAGGACAAAACCGTTAGGTCCTGGCTTACCGTGCAGCGAGAGCCACGCTCCACGGGGATCGTCTTTGCAATAGCGGGCATCCAAGAATTCGGCACGCTTGCCTGCTGGCAGTTCCCCACTGACCTCGTAGATTTCGCCGCATGCACGAAGTACGAACTCTGGCAGGTCGGCGTCGATGGTGCCGTAGTAAGGCTCCTCTTGGCTGTTAACAGGCGTGGCAGGAGCAACGCCGTATTTTTCTTCGGCCCACTGACGCGCGGATTCGAGTTGAGTGCGGGCCTGGAGACGCAGCTCATCCACCTCTTGCGCGGAAAGGCTCTTGCCATCGATGATGCCATGTTCGGCAGGAGCGAAGTCGATGAGCTCTCTCATCGTCATCTGCAACTGTGCTCCCCTGAAAGGCGCGATGTCTAGGGTATGCGCCTCCAGATGCGGTAGCTTTTTGCGGCTGCGAATCTTGAGCTGGAGCGGACGCGGCTTTGCTAGCGCCACTCCGACCAACGGGGCAAAATTGAAAGTATCGGGCTTTTTCATGGCAGTCTCCTGTCGCGTATAACTACAAAGCCGTTGACCATGTGCCGCCTAGTGTAAATAACTACTGTGACGTCCGCCTCAGGAGTTTCCGCACTGAAGTTTCACGCTGCGCAAAGCGCTAAGAAACGGCTGTGTTGCATCAGCCGCAGACCGAGGAGCTAAGCAGTGGCAGCCGTAACGTGCACTGTTTCGCCGTATGCGCGCCGACCATGCACGAAGTAGTACAGCACCGTCGCCAAGGCCACGGTTGCGGCGAGCACCCAATACATAGCGGAGTAGCCCAGCGCAGAAATCAGCATGCCCAAGACCACGGGGCCAAAGCCGATTCCGATGTCGAGGAGTAAGAAGAGCGTCGAAATACCCGCGCCCATCTCGTGCGGAGCCACGAGGCGCACGGCCACCGCTTGCGCCGCCGGCATGATGGAGCCATAGCCCAAGCCAACCAAAGCACCCGCGATGACGACCTCCCAGTCAGCTACTGCGATAGCAAGCACCACGAGACCAATCATGAACGAAGCGAGCGCACCGTAGAAGATGACGTTATCGCCGTGGCGGTCCTGGACACGGCCCAAGACAAAGCGCATCGCGAGGCTGACAATCGCATAAGCAATGAAGAAGAAGCTGGCGCCCGTCGCCAGGTCGGACGCGTCAGCATAAGCGTTGAGGTACGTGATGATGCCTGCATAAGCAACGCCGATGAGAAGCATGAAGAAGCCAAAGGGTGCGACCGCCGGGTGGACGATGTTGGCCAGGCTAAAGGTCACGCTGGGGCGCTCCTGCGTAGGAATCTTGAGTGCCAGTGCCAAAGCCACGGCACATACCGTGAGGCTGAGCACCACAACGAAGATGGTGTTGTAGCCACTCGCACCGACGATAGCCAGTCCTGCCGCCGGGCCAAAAGCGGTGGCAAGGGTAGTTCCCAAGGCAAAGTAGCCCGTACCCTCAGCACGGCGATGTTCAGGAATGACGGACTGCGCCACGGCCATGACGGCAGTCGACGCCACCGCATACCCCAGGCCATGAATGATGCGCACGACGATAAGCAGTGCCAACGAGTGCGCAACAAAATACGCGGCACATGCCACGGTCACGAGAACCAACGAGACCAAGAGGGACTTTTTACGTCCTGCCGCATCAACCAGATATCCCGAGAACAGTCGCGCAATGGTCGCACCGACCACGAAGGAGCTGGAGGCAAAGCCGCCCGCCGTGTCTGATGCACCAAACTGTTGCACCGCATACAAAGCCATGATCGTCACCAACAGGTAAAAGACCATGAATTGGGCAAAATTAACCAGCCATGCAAAGACGAATGTTGGGGTGATGAGTTTCTGCTCAGCGGACGTAGGAAACACCTTCTTGAAGCATATGGAGTTAAAATCAACCCTAAAACGGTATCAGACCCTTAATCGGCACATGGCACTAGCTGGGCAGCAGAGCGGCTACCTCGGCGTCGGAAAGCACTGCGTCCTCGAAGTTGCGCAGCGTCTCCTCCGCATTGAACTCCACACCGATGAGCACGACCTCAGAGCCCGGCGTCACTCCGTTGGAGGCCCACAGTGAGGCCGGCTGGATCTGGAGGTTGGGGCCTGCCTGCTGCCAAGCGTGGGCAACGCGCAGATCCGTGTCGATCCAGCAATACCCCTTGGAGCGAACCAGCCCGGTACTCGCGCGCAGCGCCTTGAGCAGTCGCTCACGATTGAACGGCCTATCGGAGCGAAAGACCACGGAAGAAATCCCGTACTCCTCAGTCTCCGGTGTGTGCGGATTGGCCAGTTCCTCGGCATAGCCGTGATAGGTCGCGGCGGTAGCGGGGTTATAAAGGGCGGCATCGAGGATGAGCTCGGTGGCGATGACGCCGTTGGTCACCGGCACCACCTTGGCGCGGCGGTTCATAGCCTTGACGGTAGCGATGACCCGCTCGGTCTCCTCCGCGTCGACGAGATCGGTCTTGGTAATCAAGATAAGGTCGGCGAACTCAACCTGGTCCACTAAAAGGTCCGCGATGGTCCGGTCATCTTCCGGAGTCGCTTCGATTCCCTGTGAGACAAGGCTGCGGCCCCGCCGGAGCTGGTCCATGAACGTGGAAGCATCGACCAAAGAAACCATGGTATCAATGTTCGCGTAGTCCTGCAGCTTGAAGCCGTCTTCAAATTCCCACTCAAAAGTGGCGGCAACCGGCATCGGCTCGGAGATGCCGGTCGACTCAATGATGATCTGGTCATATTTGCCTGACCTTGCAAGGCGCGCAACCGAGTCGATGAGGTCCTCACGCAGGGTGCAACAGATGCAGCCGTTGGACAGCTCCACGAAACGGTCTTCGCCGCGTTCGAGGTGGCCCTCCCCTGCAACGAGCGCCGCGTCGATATTGACCTCGGAGAAGTCGTTGACGATGACGGCGAGCTTGCGGCCTTCACGGTTAGCCAGCAGGTGATTGAGCACGGTGGTCTTGCCGCTGCCCAGGAATCCAGAAAGAACAGTCACGGGTGTAGTCATTCCGCAAATGATAATGGTTTTCAATTACGGAGACAACTACGCCCTAACCGAAGACCCTCCGCGTGTAATCAGAACCAAAGCGCCACTGCGGGTCCAGTTCCTCACGCAGGGCACAGAACTCGTCGAAGCGCGGATACAGCGCGGAGAAGTCTGCCCGCGTCAAGGTGTTCATCTTGCCCCAGTGTGGGCGGCCGCCGGCAGCCTTCAGAATGGGTTCCACCTTTGGCATGTACTCGTATGGGTTTTGAAACGCGGGACGTGGAACGCGATGTACATCGACTCGCGGCCGTTGGCGGTAGACAGCGCAACGTCGTCAGGTGCCGTGGTGCGTAGCTCCAGCGGGAAAGCAATCTGTCAGCCCTGTGCATCAATTAAACGTCGGATTTCTCGCATCGCTTCAGGCCCGTCCGCCAGTGGTCGACTTCGCGGGAGTGCGGATGAGTGAGCGCCGCGGTCCGACTTTGACGCCACGCGGATGGGAAGCCCACCCGCACGCGTCACCATTTGTTCCGCGTTGAAGTCGAAAGCGGCAATGTCAATGACACCAAGAGGGGCAGCCGCCTCGCCGGCCCTGACGAGTGGCGCGATAGTTTCTCGGAGCTGCGGGCTCGGAATTTTTGAAAGCGTTGCCATAAAGTCATGCTACTCACACCGGCACCATGATTGCGATACATATCACAATCAATTTCTGGCACTATAGACTCCATGAAAACCTTCACTAGTGCTCATCTCCCGCCGCGCGTCTCTGATTTCCTGGCCACCAACCCGGTAGGCGACGTGCGCGGTTCCGGCGCTCAACACACAGCACTCATGCCGTTTACAGGCGAAGAGCTTTTCTCCTTCCCCACGGCCACGCCCAAGGACGTCGCCGCTGCCGTTACCACCGCACGGGCCGGGGTAGGCCAGGGCAATCGCGGGCGCATACTGCTCAAGCTCCACGACCTAATCCGGAAACATGAAGAGCTCATCCTCGACCTCATTCAGGCTGAGAACGGCAAGTCCCGCTCGCACGCCTACGACGAGGTGATGGATCTCTATAACTGCGCGCGCTTTTATGGCGTGAACATACGCAAGGCCTTTGGTCCGGAGCGACATCCCGGCGCGTTGCCGGTGCTCACCAAGACGCGCACCCAGCACTACCCACTGGGCGTCGTGGAGCTCATCTCCCCGTGGAACTATCCGCTTTCCTTGGGCGTGGGCGACGTTCTGGCGGCGCTTTCTGCTGGCAACTCTGTGGTTCACAAGCCTGATTCCCAGACCACGCTGACGGCAATCTTGGTCCGCCGGCTGGCGATTGAAGCCGGCCTTCCGGAGGCTGCCTGGCAGCTAGTACCAGGCAACGGCGCGGAGGTGGGCGACGCCTTGATCCCCCTCGTCGACGGTCTTTCCTTTACCGGTTCCACCAAGGTGGGCAAGTCCATTGCTGCCCAGGCGGCCGGACGTCTCATCCCCACAATGTTGGAGCTCGGAGGTAAGAATCCAATGCTGGTGCTTGACGACGCCCCCCTTGAGCCCACCGCTCGCGGCGCCGTGCGCACGGCCTTCTCGTCCTCGGGCCAACTGTGCATGTCCGCCGAACGTGCCTACGTGCACACGGACATTTATGAAGACTTCCTCGTTGCGCTTACGAAAGCCCTCGACGAACAGAGACTGGGCGCAGCGTTCTCCGATGCCGCAACTATCGGCTCCCTGACTTCGCAAAAGCAGCTCGACGCCGTCCAAGCCCATGTGCGCGACGCTGTGGACAAGGGCGCAACCATTGTCTACGGCGGAAAGCATCGCCCGGAACTCGGTCCGTTTTTCTTTGAGCCCACGGTGCTCACTGGGGTAACGCAGAAAATGGAGCTCTTCGCTAACGAGACCTTCGGCCCAGTGTTGGCGGTGTACGAGGTCGATTCTGATGCTGCTGCCATCCACGCAGCAAATGACACGAACTACGGCCTATGCGCCTCAGTGTGGTCGGGCAGCTCCCGCCACGGCTGGGAGGTTGCTTCCCAGCTAGAAGCGGGCATGGTCAATATCAACGAGGGCTTTGCCGCAGCATATGGTTCTATTGCCGCCCCGGGTGGCGGCGTAAAGGAGTCCGGCCTCAATCACCGCCACGGTATTACCGGCATGCGTTTGTGGGCAAATGAGCGCACCGTAGCCGAGCAAAAGCTGCACCCGCTGGCGCCCTCGGAGCTACTGCCGCCGCAGCGCTTCCAGAAGCTCATCACCACGGGCATGGCGGCCATGAAGGCGCTGCGCTTGTAGCAGCATAAAGAAAGTCCGAATAAAGTTTAAGCAATGCTCCATCTAACGCTGCCTGAACTTCGCGCCCGCCGCCTCATCGCCCAGGGCCTGGCCCCTTCGGCGGCGCGCCCAGCCAACACTTCACCGCTGGCTGCGGCCGAACACCTCTTGGCAGTCCAAGGGCAGAACTATGCCGCGGGCGTGCGAGCGCTAGCCCTGCGCAGCACCCAAGGATCCGCAGCACCAGACGATGCCGCAGTGCTCGACGCCATCGATGAGTTCCAGGTCGTGCGCTGTTGGCCGCAGCGCGGCACGGTCCACTTCATGCCTGCTGCCGACGTGCGTTGGATCTCCCGCCTGCTCTATCCCCGTGTCGAACGCAGCCAGCAAGCCCGGCGCCCAGGGTTGGGCCTCGACGAAGACCTGTTTAACCGCGCACACGCCGCACTTCACGACGCCGCCCTTAAAAGCACGACGCCGACTCTAACCCGCGCCGAGGCCTACGAGATCTTCCGGTCAGTTGGCATCGCTCCGGATGGCGGCCGTGGATCGCACCTGCTGCGCGCATTCGGTGGCGCGGGCGACCTCGTCCAAGGACCGAAGCACGGCAAGCAGGAAACGTTCATGCACGTCGATGTCCTCCCCGTCGAGCAACGTCAACCGGAGGAGCCGCTCCGCGAGCTAGCACTGCGCTACGTCAATGGACATGGTCCGGTGAGTGCCGCCGACCTAGCTTGGTGGACCATGCTCGCCAAAGGCCAAGCAGCCAAGGCCCTCGAAAACTCCGGATTGGTGCGGGCTGAGCACGAGGGCGAAACCTTCTGGCTCAGCCCATGGCAGCAGGACGTGACCGCAGAGGAAATCTCGGTCGCATTGGCGCTGCGGCTCGAGCTTCCCGCCTTCGACGAATACTTGTTGGGCTACGCCAACAAGGAGTGGATTCTGCCCGATGAATTACGCCCAGATATTCTCACCAAGAACGGGCTTAGCTGGCCGTGGGTGATGGAAAACGGTATGGCCGTGGCTAGCCTGCGTGAACCCGCTTAAGGCATGCGCAAGATGCGGCGATGCACCGTGCCGGCGGGCTCGACGTGGATGAACACTTCGGCGCCTGGAAAAAGCTCGTCGATGTTGTCCTCGATGCGATCCGCGATGTCGTGGGCCGCAAGAACTGTCCACTCGCCAGGCACGTCCATGGTGAGATAGACCAAGCGCTGGCGGCCCGATGCGATGGTACGACGGGACGTGAACAACACGTCGAATTCATCCTCAAGCTCAGCAAGTCGCGCATCAAGCTCAGCGTGCTCTTCCTTGGGCAAGGACTCGGAAAGCAGGCTGCTCAAGGATTCTTTGAGCAGCTTGTAACCGGTCCACAGGATGTTGATGCCCACTGCAAAAGCGACCATCGGATCGAGCCACAGCCAGTCCGTCAGGGCAACCAGCGCGATGCCCACGAGGACGCCAACAGAAGTCCACACGTCAGTCAGCAAGTGATGGCCGTCAGCTTGAAGCGTTGCCGAACGATATTTCTTGCCCGCTTTCAGCAACACCAGACCGACAGCCAGATTAAGGACCGAAGCTAGCGTCGAAAGCGCCAAACCAATGCCTGGCTGTTCCAAAGGCTGGGGGTTGAGCAAGCGCAATGCAGAGGTATAAATGATGAGTGCTGCGGCGACGAAGATCATCGCGCCCTCTACCAACGCGGAAACATATTCGGCCTTGCCGTGGCCGAATTGGTGGTTCGCGTCAGCCGGCTTCGCAGCAATGCGAAGGGCGATGAAGCCCACTACTGCAGCAACGAGGTTGACTCCGGATTCCAAAGCGTCAGACAGGAAGCCGACGGAGCCAGTAAGCATGGCCGCAAGGACCTTTAAGACAATGGTGAGAACAGCCGTCGCGATGGACAGCTTCATGAAACGCTCAAGCAGGAGCTGCTCGGAAGGAAGTGCCATACAGATACCTTCGGTTAGTTTGGCGCCAACCGAGCATCCAACAACGGGGACAATCGGTCGACGTAGGAACTACGGACCGAAGGTCTCGCTCACTCACGAATTTCGCAAGCTGGGTGGCCGGGCGCAAAGGCACCAGTATGTCGACCATCCATCCGCAGCCATGGGGGCCGCGGAGGAGCTACTCCCCTTCAGGAGGTTTTAGGTTAGCAAGCCGCCAAGTTGCCAACAACTCGGCGGCTCAAGCAATGCTGAGACTACAGCTTTAATCTCAGGCGAGCGCTAGCCGCCAATCTTGAAGTCGCAGACGTCGCCGTCCTGCATGATGTATTCCTTGCCTTCTTGACGGACCTTGCCCTCAGCACGGGCAGTGGCCATATCGCCGGCGGCATCCAGGTCATCGAAGGAGACGATCTCAGCCTTAATGAACTTCTTTTCGAAGTCGGTGTGGATGACGCCTGCTGCGGCAGGAGCTGCCGCGCCCTGCTTGATGGTCCAGGCACGCGCTTCCTTCGGGCCTGCGGTCAGGTAGGTCTGCAGGCCGAGGGTGGCAAAACCTGCTTTAGCCAGAGTTGCCAGGCCAGGCTCGGTCTGGCCGACGGACTCGAGCAGTTCCATTGCCTCTTCCTCGTCGAGCTCAAGCAGCTCGGTCTCAGTCTGTGCATCGAGGAAGACGCACTCTGCCGGGGCGACGAGCTCGGCGAGCTCGGCCTTCTTCGCGTCGTCGGTAAGCACTGCTTCGTCGGAGTTGAACACGTACAGGAACGGCTTCGCCGTCATCAAGTGAAGCTCACGAACCAGTGCGAGGTCGATCTCGCCATTCTTGGAAGCGGCGAAGAGCGTGCGGTCATCCTCCAGGATTTCCTGTGCCTTCTTGGTGGCCTCGACGGTCTCAGCCAGCTCCTTGTTCTTGCGCGCTTCCTTCTCCAGTCGCGGCAGGGCTTTTTCAATGGTCTGCAGATCCGCCAGGATGAGCTCGGTGTTAATTACGGAAATATCGTGGGCAGGATCGACCTTGCCATCGACGTGGATGACGTTGTCATCGGCAAAGGCGCGCACGACCTGGCAGATAGCATCTGCCTCACGGATGTTGGCAAGGAAGGCGTTACCCATGCCCTCACCTTTGGATGCGCCTTCGACGATTCCGGCGATGTCCACGAAGGACACGGTCGCCGGCAAGATACGCTCGGAGCTAAAGATCTCCGCCAAGCGGTTAAGACGGTGATCTGGTAACTCAACGAGGCCGACGTTCGGCTCGATGGTGGCGAACGGGTAGTTCGCTGCCAGAATGTCAGAACGGGTCAGGGCATTAAACAGCGTGGACTTGCCAACGTTAGGCAGGCCAACGATTCCAAGTGTAAGACTCACAGGGGCAATCCTAACGCACCCAAGGTTTTTTAAGGCAAGATGGTGGGGTGAGTTCTCATTCGCCTTCCTCATCATCCACGCCGCCATCCGGTCACCACTCGGATCCGGACCACGCTGGGCTCGGCGATCGTTTTGACGAGTCTGTTGATGCCGCAGCGCTTGACGACGTCTCCCCTCACCCACCCGGAGACCAAGTCGACCGTTCCGTTGTAGTCGGCGAGGTAATTAAGTCTGCTTCCCTATGGGCACTGCGCCTGTTCGTCATGTGCCTTTTCCTTTATGCACTCTTCCGCATCGCAGGCAACCTCTGGCGCGGCATCCTGCCTATCCTGTTGGCTCTCATCATCTGCACAGTTTTGGCTCCGATCACGCGATGGCTGCGCCGCCACCATGTGCCAAGTTCGCTAGCAGCGGCGTTGACGATCTTGGTTTCCTTCAGCGCACTGGGCGCGCTGTTTCTTTTCATCGCGCCGAATTTCGTGCGGCAATCCCAAACGCTTTATTTGCAAACAGCCAACGGCATTCAGGCACTGCGCCTATGGGTCCAGCAGCCGCCGCTGAATCTCAATGAGGATCAGATCGGCACCTACATCGATGAGATCGCCGCCTGGGCACAAAAGCAGGCCGGCACCATTGCGGGGTCCGTGTTCAACGGTATTGGGCAGGCAACCAACATCATCGTGACCTTGATGGTGGTTTTGGTCTTGACCTTCTTCTTCCTGAAAGACGGTCACCGCTTCCTGCCATGGCTGCGTGAAGCCACGGGCCGGCGCACCGGTTGGCATTTGACGGAACTGCTCACCCGAGGCTGGAACACACTGGGCGGTTTCGTGCGTGCCCAGGCGCTCGTATCGCTAGTCGACGCCATCTTCATCGGCATTGGCTTGGCCATCATCGGGGTCCCGCTGGCACTAACGCTGGCCATCATCACCTTCGTTGCGGGCTTTATTCCCTTTGTTGGCGCTATCGTCGCCGGCGCGCTTTCGGTGACCATCGCCTTAGTCTCCTTGGGAATCACCAAAGCACTGTTGGTCTTGGCGCTCGTGCTCTTGGTCCAGCAGCTTGAGGGCAACGTGCTCTCCCCCTGGTTGCAATCCAAGGCGATGAACCTGCACCCCGTCGTTGTACTGACTTCCGTTACTGTGGGCTCTGCTCTCTTTAACCTCGTAGGTGCGTTCTTGGCTGTGCCAGCGGCCGCAATGTTCGCTGTGGCGTATCGCTACTTCCAGGACATGATGATGCTGCAGTCTGGCGAGAAAACCGCAGAGGATATGCATTTTGCCACGGTGGCAGGCTTCCTCATTGGCCGCTATACCCAAGAGCAGGGCGATCATAAGCGGGAGGCCTGGTTGGAGATGCCGGACCACGCCGCCCCGGAGGCCGCTCCTACCGATGTTGCTAATCACGGCAATAGTCCGCACCTCGACGCTGCGGTCGATATGGATGCCAGCCCTACTGGTGCGGGCGAGGGAGAAGCGCCTGCTTCCCGCGGCACGCAGATGCGCGTTGTTCGAGGTGGCGTACAAAAAGCTATGTCGCGCGTCGAACATCTGTTGCATCCACGACGCGAAGATTAGGCCAAGACAAACAGCAATGTCCGGAGCACGTGCTTAGGTGGTGGCTATGTCTACCACCTTGCCCGTGCTTTTGTTATTTCTAGGTCTTTTCATCGGCGCCATTTTGGGCTGGCTGCTGCGCGAATACCGCAGCAATTCCGCGCGCCCCAGCGATGAGCATCGCGCGCTACAGGAATCGCAACGCCGGCAAGCGGAGCTTGCGCCTTTAGAGAAAGCTATGGACCGCTTGGGATTCAAACTGCAGGAATTAGAGGAAGACCGCGCCACTGCCCTAGCAGCATTATCGAGCCAAGTCCAGGCTGTTACCCGGACTTCATCCAGGCTGACAGATCGCACTGACAAGCTCGTGGGCGCTCTGCGTTCCCCCAACGTCCGCGGCCGCTGGGGCGAGATGCAACTAGAACGCGTCGTGGAAATCGGCGGCATGACCAAACACGTGGATTTCGATTCCCAAGTAACAGCAACACTCAACGGAAAATCCGTACGCCCCGACCTCGTAGTGCATCTAGCAGGTGGGCGCAACATCGCTGTCGATGCCAAGGTGCCGTTTTCTTCTTATTTGGACGCAATGGACACCGAAGATCCAGAGGAGCACGCAGGTTACCTCCGCCGGCATGCACACCTGTTACGCAACCATGTTCAAGCACTCTCCCATCGCGATTACATTGAGGCCTTCTCTCCCACTCCTGAGTTCGTAGTGCTCTTCGTCCCGGCGGATCCGTTCCTAGACGCCGCATTGAGCATCGATCCTGAGCTGCTCGAGTTCGCTTTCGGGCGCAACATCGTCATCGCCACGCCAAGCACACTCTTCGCGCTCCTGCGCACCGTGGCACTGGGATGGCGGCACGAAGACATTTCCGAGAAGGCACGCGAGGTGCAACGTCTTGGCCGCGAGCTCTATGCGCGGCTAGGCACTCTCAACGAGCACTATGAGAAAGTCGGCCGCAGCCTTGAAAAAGCTGTCGAAGCATTCAACTCCAGTCTCGGCTCCTTGGATTTACGCGTGGGGGTTACTGCACGCAGGCTCTACGAGCTAGAGATCCCAGCACGCACCGATAAAAAGCCAGTCTCCCCGCGCCCCATCGAGGCAGAACCGCGGCACCTACGCTTTGGGGAATAGCTGCATTTACCTCCTTCACGGAAATAAATTTCGCCACATTCGGGCGAAGATAAAACGATAACCCCAGCCAACGCTGTAGAATCTTCCGGCGTGTCACTTGCCAAAAATCGAAACCACCGAGCCGCGCGTGAAACCTCCGCCGCTGCGCATGAGCTGCCGCTAGCCAAGGGTCTCCTTGGCCTAGTAGCCACGTTCGTCGTAGCCGCACTGATCACGATTGCCGTGGGTTCGATTGGTTGGCCATTCTTCATCATCTCCGCGGCCGGTGCGCTGGCAGTCACCTACTTCGCCCGCCTGCGCAGCTTGTACCTCCTGGTTGTCAGCATTCCAGTTGTGTTTACGGTCGCTATTGTGTTGACCTCCTGGGCGCTGACTATTCAAGCCGCGCCAAAAGGTGCATCGCCGTTTTCGACCACGTCCCTGCTATCCGCAGCGTTCCCTTTCATCGAGCGTTTCCCCTGGTTGCTCATCATATTTTTATTGTGCGCTACCCTTGCCGTGGTCCGTCTATGGCGACACAAGAACGTGGCTCGAACCCGCGACGCCAAGGCACAGGTTGCCCGTCGCGCGGAGCAAGAAACCAATGAGCGCACTACCAACGAGCGTCTTTCCGTTGCCGAGCTTATAGCTCGTGACCGCCGTGATACAGAAGGCTCGGGTGAAGCACTTCCCCAGAGTTCGCAGCGCCGCCGTACCCGTGCCCGCGAGTTGGACCGCGAGGTTCGTCGCCGCCGCCAGGCAGAAGAACGCGAGCAGCAAGCCCGAGAGCGCGTGGAAAAGAGCCGCTCAAGCAGTGAGGAGCTCAAGCGCGCACACGAAGAGCGCGTGGCTCAAGCACGCTCCTACCGCGAGGCACGTGAGGCCCGCGAGCGGGGTACCACAGCTAGCTCCGCGGAGTACGACGATTCCGACTTCGCACCGCGCCGCCCCGACCCCGCACGCCGTGCTGGCGATGCAGGTGAATCCCGCGAAACCGAAACCACCAAGCCTAAGGCGTCCAAGGCAAAGCCAAAGTCCTCGTTCTTGGAAGACAATCTCTACGACGAAGACTAGTTCACCGCGCAAACCAGCTCGAATATTAGCTATCAATAAAACACCCAGGGCAGCCATTTACTGCTCTGAGTGCTTTTCTTTTGCTGTGGCTTAGGAGGGCACCCTTAAGCCTTTGGGGCCTGCGACGTGCGCGCCGGACGCAGCTCTCGTGGCAGGGAGAACTGGATAGTCTCGGTGGAAGTGGTAACTTGCTCAACGTTGCTGTAACCACGCTCGTCGAGGAATTCGAGCACCTCGCGCACGAGCAGCTCAGGTACAGAAGCGCCACAGGTAACGCCGACGGTCTCGACGCCTTCGAGCCACGCCTCATCGATCTCACGGGCGAAGTCGACGAGGTGGGAAGCCTTGGCCCCTGCCTCTAGCGCCACCTCAACTAGGCGCACGGAGTTCGAGGAATTCTTCGAGCCCACCACAATCATCAAATCGCATTTCGGAGCAATATTCTTCACCGACTCCTGGCGGTTCTGGGTGGCGTAGCAGATGTCGTCTGAAGGCGGATTCTCGAGGTGCGGGAAGCGCTCGCGCAGCTTATTCACAATAGTGATGGTCTCATCCACCGAGAGGGTGGTCTGGGATAGCCAGATGAGCTTTTCATCTTGCAGGGACTCAGGCAGCTTGTCGACGCCCTCGATGCCATCCACCAAGTGCGTGACCTCAGGAGCCTCGCCGGCGGTGCCTTCGACCTCTTCGTGACCTTCGTGGCCCACCAACAAGATGTGGTAGCCATCTCGCTGGAAACGGCGCGCCTCGTTATGCACCTTGGTCACCAGCGGGCAAGTTGCATCAAGGGTCAGCTGCTTGCGGCCTTCAGCCTCCTCACGCACCGCCGGGGCGATACCGTGTGCGGAGAAGACAAGGTGCGCGCCCTCGGGCGCTTCGGATGCTTCCTCGACGAAGATGACGCCGCGCTCAGCTAGCGATTCCACGACGTAGCGGTTGTGGACAATCTGCTTGCGCACATAAATCGGTGCGCCGTACTTTTCAAGTGCCTTCTCCACGGTCTCAACTGCGCGATCGACACCGGCACAATAACCGCGCGGTGCTGCCAGGAGAACATTCTTGCCAGTCTCAGTCATGCGTTCCAGCGTATCTAAAACTGCTTTGAAACAGTAGATTGGGTCGCTTTGCAAAGGCAATAGGTGGCCTATTTCTGACGTGGACAGCAATGTGACTTCGCTCGAACTTTCCCTGGCCCGCTGACCTTTAAATTTGCCCAAGCTGGCTGCCCCCGAAGACCACATGTCCGGGCTGGACAATAGACTTAAGTGGCAATCCACTGCTGCATAGAAAGGCTGCTTTGTGAATCAACCAGCAAACTCTGCGGAGACGCCCTGGCCCGTAGGCCGGGTCAATGACCAGGTCAAGGGTTGGATCGAGCGTCTCGGGTTCTTGTGGGTCGAAGGCCAATTAACCCAGATCAACGTCAAGCGCTCATGGAGACTTTCCTACCTCACTTTGCGCGACGTCGAGCAGGAAAAGTCCGTGCAGCTAACGTGCCCAACTGACATGGTCTTGAAAATGCCCACGCCATTAAAAGACGGCGATCGCGTGGTGGTCTACGGCAAGCCCGCCTTTTATGCCGGCCGCGGTTCCTTTTCATTGTGGACCACTGAGATTCGCCACGTCGGCGTCGGTGATTTGCTAGCACGCATTGAGATGCTGCGCCAACAGCTTGCTGCTGAAGGGCTCTTCGATCCTTCGCGCAAGTTGGCGCTGCCCTACCTACCTAACAAGGTAGGGCTTATCACCGGCCGCGGCTCTGCTGCTGAACGTGACGTGTTAGCCGTGGCAAAGGACCGCTGGCCGGCAGTGCAATTCCGCGTCATTAATACCGCGGTGCAGGGAGCGAACACCGTTCCAGAGGTTATCAACGCGTTGGAAACCCTCGATGAGGATCCAGAAGTAGACGTCATCATCATCGCCCGTGGCGGCGGTTCTGTCGAAGACCTTCTTCCTTTCTCCGAAGAGGCTCTACAGCGCGCAGTTGCCAGCGCACGCACTCCGGTGGTCTCTGCTATTGGCCATGAGCCAGACAATCCAGTGCTCGACAATATTGCAGACCTCCGCGCCGCCACTCCTACTGACGCCGCCAAACGAGTAGTGCCATCGGTTGCTGAGGAATACGCATTGGTGGATGAAGCGCGTTCCCGCATGGCAGCAGCACTGCGTGGTTGGGTCGAAAGGGAAAGGCGCGGGCTGGAAAATATTCGTTCACGCCCCGTGCTTGCGGATCCAATGACGCCGATCAACGCACGCCGTGATGAGCTTGAGCGCTCCCGCGCGTTGATGAAGCGCGAGATCACTTACTTGCTCGAGCGAGAAAAGAACAAGGTCACTGCCCTGCGCGCACAGGTCTCGGCTCTCGGCCCGTCGGCCACCTTGGAACGCGGCTATGCCATCGTCCAAGTCGTGCCGCGTGATGGTTCGGGCCCAGAGGTTGTGACTTCCTACAAGCAATCACCACCCGGCTCGCAATTGCGTATCCGCGTCGGTGATGGCTCGATTACCGCAGCGGCAATGGCTGCCAAACCGGCTGACTAACAAACTTCAGTAATCATTCAGCGCTAAAGCGCTTAAGAAGATATAGACCCGAAGCCAAAGACTTAACTAAAGGAGCAGACATGAACGAGACAATCGGTACCGGTACTCCCGGCCAGGACGCATTCCCGCCAGTAGAGGAACTTACCTACGAGCAGGCTCGCGATGAGCTCATTGAAACCGTCAAGATTCTTGAGCTCGGCCAGATGGGCCTCGACGAGTCTCTGAAGTACTGGGAGCGCGGTGAAGCGCTGGCAAAGGCCTGTGAGGCCCACCTTGACGGCGCTGCGCGTCGTGTCGAAAAGGCACTAGATAGTGCCGATAACTCTGAAGATGCCACAGACGCAGAAAGCGCATCATCCAACGAAGGAGAGTACTAATGCAGATTTACGGCTACCCAGGTGAGCGCGTGGACTTCGTATCAAAGTCCGGTTCTGCCGGTTCCCTGCTCTTTGGAGATCCACGCCATCTTGCAGAGGAGTTTTTCGGCACGCCGCATACGGCAAGCACGGATGAAATCTCCTATTACTCTGGCTCCATCGTGCTGTGCTTTAAAGAAGGCCGTCTCCGCGAGGTAAAAATCTACCCGCAGAACTCCAAGCGCGAACGAGTCGACGTCTACGTTGCTAAGCAGCGCCTGAGCGGCCTAGACGAAGAAACCCTCGCCCAAACGGTAGAAACCGCGGGCGAGGGTGTCCAGGTCGAGTTTGCAGACGGCCTTTACTCAGCCACCTTCAGCTAAGGCTGCTGCGAGGTCGGTGCTGAAGCACCGTCCTCCTGCGCACCAGCTTCGGCTGCCCCGTCCTCATTCACGTGCAGAACCGGTGCCTTGGCGAATGCCTCGATGGTGGTCTCGTAATCCGCTTCAGAGGCGGAGCCGGACAATACCAGGCGGGAGTCACCTAAATCCGTGATCCATAGTGGACGAACATTAGCGTCGTCGCTTTCTAGGATCTTGACCTTCTTGCCAGCAACCTCACGCTCGGATTCGTTGGCACGGTAGTTGGAGTCATAGCCTTTCTCCGCCTCTTCAATAGAGACTTGGGTCTGCGTAGACTCCACATAGCCTTCATCAGCAGTCAGCCAGCTCACCACGGAGGCGTTCTCCCCCGCCACAGCGGAGCGACGCGCGGCAGTAGGCGCCCAGCCTTCGGGCATCTGTGGGTTACGGATTACTGCCTCCGTAGCGCGTGCTTCCATCTCTAGGAACGTCGTGGCATCGACATCCTGGACAGGCCCCTTCTTTGTCTCCGGGTTCACGCTACACAAGCCGGTAGCTCCTACAACAAGGAGCATGGCGATGACGGTCACGCCGAGAGACAAAATAATGTCCCGGGCGCCCTCAAAAATCTTGGGTTTCTCTTCTGCTGCCACGCGACCAGTATTCCACGTACCCAAGCGCACAACGAAAAGCTGGGGCGAACTCAAATTCTTGTGCTGCGAATTTTCTACTTCACTGCCCCCGGGATCGGGCAAAGCCCTCAATCGGGGGCACCAACCTGCCTAAAAATCCATTCAAAAGTGCAAGAATAGGAAACAGTGCCCTGGAAGGTTCCAGCGGCGAGACAGAAAGAGAATGGAAGGCAGCCTAAACACATGTCCGAAAACACTTCTTACATGCCAGATCGCAACCTCGCTATGGAGCTGGTTCGCGTCACTGAGGCCGCAGCTTTGGCCTCCGGCCGCTGGGTAGGCCGTGGCAAGAAGAATGAGGGCGATGGCGCAGCTGTGGATGCAATGCGCAAGCTCATCAACTCCGTCGCAATGAACGGCGTTGTGGTCATCGGCGAGGGCGAAAAGGACGAAGCCCCGATGCTGTTCAACGGCGAAGAAGTGGGCACCGGCGAGGGCGCTGCAATGGACATCGCAGTTGACCCGGTCGACGGCACCCGCCTGATGGCAGAGGGCCGTCCGAACGCTATTTCCGTCATCGCTGCCGCAGAGCGTGGCACCATGTATGACCCGTCCGCCGTCTTCTACATGAACAAGATTGCTGTCGGCCCAGCTGGCGTCGGCGCAATCGACATCAACCAGTCCGTTGAGTGGAACATCAACTCCGTTGCTAAGAAGCTCGGCATCAAGGCTGCCGACCTCACCGTCGTTGTACTGGACCGCCCGCGCCACCAGGACCTTATCGATCAGATCCGCGCTGCCGGCGCAAAGGTTCGTCTCATCATGGACGGCGACGTCGCAGGCGCAATCGCTACTTGCCAAGATTCCAACTCCATCGACATGATGATGGGCGTCGGCGGCACCCCTGAGGGCATCATCACCGCTTGCGCTATGAAGTGCATGGGCGGCGAAATCCAAGGCAAGCTATGGCCGAAGGATGAGGAAGAAGCCGAAAAGGCTCGCCAGGCTGGCCACGACTTGAACCGCGTTCTGAGCACCGACGATCTAGTTTCCTCCGATAACTGCTACTTCGCTGCTACCGGCGTTACCAACGGTGACATGCTGCGCGGTGTTTCCTACCGTGCAAACGGCGCCACTACCCGTTCCCTGGTTATGCGCTCCAAGTCCGGCACCATCCGCTACATCGATTCCGTACACAAGCTGGCCAAGCTGCAGGAGTACTCCGTTATTGATTACTCCAACGCAGCGGATGCCTAAAGGGTATTAAGCCCCGCTTTTGCATTTGGTGCACGCCCTTTTCAGCACGGACGTGCACCTTGCACATTCGCACGCTTTTTAGTCCATACTGGTTTTAGTGAGGCGTGACTTCCAGCACCATTATGGTGCCGGTTGATACAAATCTTATTATTGCGTTTACTGCCGGAAGGGACACGTTAGTCCGACTCCCTCCCGGCACAATCGCTAAATGAACATCTTTATTCAACACATAATTTTGAGGTGGATTTCATGACTGAGTACCGCATTGAACACGACACCATGGGTGAAGTGAAGGTTCCTGTTGATGCTCTGTGGCGCGCACAGACCCAGCGTGCTGTAGAAAACTTCCCGATTTCCGGCCGCGGGCTTGAGGCCGCTCAGATTCGCGCTTTGGGCCTGCTGAAGGCAGCTTGCGCACAGGTCAACAAGGATTCCGGCACACTCGATGCGGACAAGGCTGACGCAATCATCGCTGCAGCGAAGGAAATCGCTGAGGGCAAGCACGACGCTGCTTTCCCAATCGATGTCTTCCAGACCGGCTCCGGCACCTCCTCCAACATGAACACCAACGAGGTCATTGCCTCCATCGCCCACAACAACGGCGTAGAGATTCACCCCAATGACCACGTAAACATGGGCCAGTCCTCCAACGACACCTTCCCTACCGCAACCCACGTTGCGGCTACCGAGGCAGCTGTCAACGACCTCATCCCAGGGCTGAAGGTGCTACACGAGTCCCTGAGCGCCAAGGCCAAGGAATTCGCGGACGTCGTTAAGCCCGGCCGCACCCACCTGATGGACGCAACCCCGATCACCCTGGGCCAGGAGTTCGGTGGCTACGCACGCCAGATCGAGCTCGGTATCGAGCGCATCGAAGCCACCCTGCCACGCCTGGGCGAGCTGGCTATCGGCGGCACCGCAACCGGCACCGGCCTGAACACCTCCGCTGACTTCGGCGCAAAGGTCACCGAAGAGCTCAAGCAGCTCACCGGCGTTGAGCAGCTCAAGGAAGCAGAGAACCACTTCGAAGCTCAGGCGGCGCGCGACGGACTCGTTGAGTTCTCCGGCGCAATGCGCACCGTTGCGGTATCTCTGAACAAGATTGCCAACGATATCCGCATGATGGGCTCCGGCCCACTGACCGGCCTGGCAGAAATCCACCTGAAGGATCTGCAGCCAGGTTCCTCCATCATGCCGGGCAAGGTTAACCCGGTTCTGTGCGAGGCAGCCACCATGGTTTCCGCCCAGGTCATCGGCAACGACGCTGCCGTTGCATTCGGCGGCGCCAACGGCCACTTCGAGCTGAACGTGTTCATCCCGGTCATGGCACGCAATGTCCTTGAGTCCGCTCGCCTGCTGGCTAACGTCTCCCGCGTCTTCGCTGAGAAGTGCGTCGACGGCATCGAGGCTAACGAGGAGCGTATGAAGAAGTTCGCTGAGTCCTCTACCTCCATCGTTACCCCGCTGAACTCCAAGATCGGCTACGAGAATGCAGCGAAGGCTGCTAAGCACGCACTGCACGAGAAGATCACCGTCCGCGAGGCCGTCATTGACCTGGGCTTCGTCGACGGCGAGAACCTCACCGAGGAAGAGCTGGACGAGCGCCTCGACGTCTTGTCCATGACCAACCGCGAGCGTGATAGCTTCTAAGTTTTCCACCTAACGGTACTTTCAAGCAGTACTTTTTAGCCTCCCACTGCCTTGCCGCTCGGGTACCCACCCAAGTGCATGACAGCGGGAGGCTTTTTGCTACCCCAAAAGCATTTGTGACCAAGCGCACTGAAAGCGCGCCAGGGACTCAAAAATCACGAAGTTTGCACTTGGTGCAAACTTGCACCGGGTGTAATGTTACACAGCGTGCAAGAAGAAATGTCACTACGCGAGCAGAAGCGACTCAAGACGCGACTGCGTATCGAAGACGCCGCCACTTCCCTGGTGGACAAGCGAGGCTTCGCCGCAGTCACCATTGAGGAGATCTGCGAAAAAGCGGGGATTTCAAGGCGCACATTCTTTAACTACTTCGATTCCAAAGACTCCGCAGTCTTGGGCGCCCCTAGCGCACTATTTTCCCAAGACCAACGAGCATATTTCCTTGATACTCCAACGGAAAACCTGCTGCGTTTGACCGTGGAACTTGTCATTTCTCATTTGGACGGGCACCACGCTGACAAGGCAATTGCAGCAAGGCGGCGCCGCATAGCAAGCGACCCAGATGCTGCCGCGGCGTCGTTTAGCCGCAAACGCGCCAAGTCAACCGAGATTGCAGAACTCATCACGCTTCGCCTCAAGCAAGAACCGCAGCTACAGCTCATGCCAGAAGTTGCGCCAGAGACAGAAGCATTACTCATCGGAGCCACCGTTAGAGAAGCGCTTTGGATTGCCACCGCTTCCCCCGAAATCAGCTGCGAACAACCATTTGAGCAAAAGTTCAATGATGCACTCGCACTCCTTATCACTTTCACGAAAGGACTGAAATGGTAGATACCGCCAAGTTGCCGACTAACAACGTCGGCGAGGCGCAGCCAGCACAAGCTGGCGGAAACGAAAAGAAAGAAAACAACGTAGCTCTCGTTTTCTCCGCCCTCGTTCTCACCATGTTGATGAGCTCCTTGGGCCAAATGATTTTCTCTTCGGCCCTGCCCACTATTGTGGGCGAGCTCGGCGGCGTCGACCACATGAGCTGGGTTATCTCCGCTTTCTTGGTCACCATGACCATCGCTATGCCAATCTCTGGCAAGCTGGGCGACATGATGGGCCGCAAGTGGCTCTATATCGGCGGCATCGCAGTCTTCGTCGTCGGCTCTGCCATCGGTGGCTTCGCAAATGACATGAACTGGCTCATTTTGGGCCGCGCTGTCCAGGGCTTCGGCGCTGGCTTCATGATGATTTCCTCCCAGTCCATCATCGCGGAGGTCACCACTGCTCGTGAGCGCGGCAAGTTCATGGGCATCATGGGCGGCGTCTTTGGCCTTTCTTCCGTTCTGGGCCCAGTCCTCGGCGGCTGGTTCACCGACGGCCCGGGCTGGCGCTGGGGTCTGTGGATGAATATTCCACTTGGTCTGCTCGCCATTACCGTGTGCACCATCGTGCTGCACCTGCGCGTTGGCGATACTGACCTGCGTAAGTTCGACGCTCTTGGCGCTACTTTCATCGCTATCACCACCGCTTCCCTCATCCTCATGACTACTTGGGGCGGCACGCAGTACGAGTGGTCTGACCCAATCATCATTGGCTTGGGCATCACCGTTGTCGTCGGCGCTATTATCACCGTGATCGTCGAGTCGAAGGCCAAGGAGCCGCTGATTCCGGTTCACCTTTTTAAGAACCGCAACATGGTTCTGACCACCGCAGCCGGTACTGTCCTCGGTCTGGCAATGTTCGGTGTGCTTGGCTACATGCCAACCTACCTGCAGATGGTTCATACGTTGACCCCAACCAAGGCGGGCCTCATGATGATTCCGATGATGGTAGGCCTCATCGGCACCTCGACTGCCGTTGGCTTCATCATCGCCCGCACGGGCCACTACAAGATTTACCCAATCATCGGCCTTATCATCACCGCCGGTGCTTTGTTCTGGATGTCCAAGCTGACCGTGGATACGCCCCTGGTTCAGCTCGGTGCTGAGTTCTTCGTCTTCGGCGTGGGCCTGGGTTTTGTGCAGCAGGTTCTGGTTCTCATCGTGCAAAACTCCTTCCCTATCGCGCTGGTCGGTACCGCAACGGCTGCCAACAACTTCTTCCGCCAGATTGGTTCCGCAGTTGGTGCTTCCCTCGTTGGATCCCTGTTCATCCACAACATGAAGGATGAGATGGCAGCCAACATGCCAGCTGCAATCAAGGCCATGGGCCCTGAGGGCGCGCAGTACGCTGAGCAGTTCGCTTCCGCAACGGGCGGTTCTTCCCGCCTGACCCCGAACATGGTTGCGCACCTTCCGGATGCAATTCAGTCCGTCATCCTCAACGCCTACAACGATGGCCTGACTCCGGTCATCTTGCTCATGGTTCCTATGGCCATCGTTGCCCTTCTTTTGGTTCTTCCCATCACGGAAGAGCACCTTAAGGAAGAGATCTCTTAAATATCACTCACCAGACAAAGAATCGAAGGCTACTAGCGAGGAGCGCTGTGAGCTCCAGTCCCGCATTGCGCTAAACGACGCCACCCTAGAAAACAACCTTGGCTATCCCCCCGGGCTTGCTCAAGGAAGTCTTGGCTCTAAATGCTAGCCTGGTCGACGTATGGCACACTCGCGACTATCTGGTCGCACTCGCTGAGAAAGAAGGAATTGAAATTCCAGCTTTTATCTGCCCTTTTTACTCTATCCCTCAGGGGTTCCATCATCAATGATACCGGTGGCAACACCCTGCATAGAAAATTCCCGGTCTGAAATAGGAAGCGATTTCAGACCGGGAGTTCTCTTATATCTTCAGCAATTGCGCCAACCTCAACGCCGCGACATTGACGAGGTCATGAGGACAATAATGCGCGGTACATTCCCCGCCGCCGAGTTTTCTAGCTCTATTGCCTAGCTAAAAGTCCTAATTATTGTTGCCTCGCTCCCGCTCATCTGGCTTCGGAAGCAGCAGCTCGTAGACGTCGGTGTCGCGCCACTGACCGGCCATCTCGCCGTAGGTCATCTTCGCCATGTGGGAGTAGGTACCGACCTTGACGAAGCCGCGAGACTTATGTAGGCCTGCGGAACCCTGGTTTTCTGGGAAGATCCACGCGTGGATTGCCCACTTGTGGAGGTCCTTGCAGGTTTCGATGAGCTTATCGAGCAGGGCACCGGCGATGCCACGGCCTTGAGCCTCCGCGCTGATGTAGATGGAATCTTCCACCACACCATGGAAGACTGAGCGGGAGGAAATCTGCGCTGCAGAAACCCAGCCCAATACCTTGGAATCATCGTCTTCCTCAACCGCAACGAAGACCGAGGACATGATCTTTGCACGGGTAAACTGCTCCAGTGTCAAAGAACGCGTTTCATACGTAGCGTGACCGGTGTTTAGGCCCTCTTCATAAATTGCCCGCATCTGGGGATAGTCGGCCGTAACAAAAGGTCGAATCTTAAAGTTCTTCGCGGGTTTGTTTTCTGCCATGTGATTCATTATTACAAGACAACTACCTGTACGGCTATATAAACCGGAAAAAGTTAGCTAGCCGCGATCAAGGAAGACGGTTTAACCTTAAGCCTCGCTTTCGAGTAAGTCCGTGACAAGCTCGGCGATTGCAGAACGCTCTGAGCGCTGGAGGGTCACGTGTGCAAATAGCTCATGCCCTTTGAGTTTTTCAATGACAGCCTGCACACCGTCATGGCGGCCCACGCGCAGATTGTCACGCTGGGCGACGTCGTGCGTCAACACCACGCGCGAGCCCTTGCCCAAGCGAGACAGGACGGTGAGCAATACGTTGCGCTCAAGTGACTGCGCTTCATCGACGATGACGAAAGAATCATGCAAGCTCCGACCACGGATGTGGGTCAGCGGCAGAACCTCAAGGAGGCCGCGGTCATGGACTTCCTCCATGACGTTGTCAGAGACAAGCCCTTCGAGGGTATCGAAGACGGCCTGGGCCCACGGATTCATCTTCTCGGACTCGCTACCTGGAAGGTAGCCCAGCGTCTGCCCGCCCACTGCATACATGGGGCGGAAAACCACGATGCGGCGGTGCTCACCGCGCTCTAGGACTGCTTCAAGGCCGGCGCACAGCGCCAGCGCAGACTTACCAGTGCCGGCACGGCCGCCCAGGGACATGATGCCCACGGAGGGATCTGACAAAAGGTCAAGTGCCACGCGCTGCTCCGCGGAGCGGCCCTGCAGTCCAAACGCGTTGACGTCACCGCGTACGAGCTGGATGGTGCCCTCCGCCGTCATGCGGCCAAGCGCGGACTGTCCTGCCGCGTCCAGCTTGATGCCGCAGTGAACTGGAAGCTCTTCGATAGCAGTGCCATCTTCAGTCAGTGCGCCGTCTACCATGACTTCCCCATCACGGTAGAGGGCATCGATGACTTCAGCAGAAGTATGAACCACAGCCATGCCGGTATAACCGGTAAGAACTACGTCCTGCGCGTGGTACTCGTCGGCTTGCAAGCCAACTGCACCAGCCTTGACGCGCAGTGGGACATCCTTTGTCACAAGCACGGTGTCTTTGCCCTCGTGCGCCAGATTGAGTGCGCAAGCGAGAATGCGGTGGTCCCCTTCGGTCCCTCGGAAGGAAGATGGCAGCAAAGACTGATCCTGATGATTGAGCTCAACGCGTAAGGTTCCGCCTTCAACGTTGACCGGAACCGCCTGGTCTAGACCGTCGTATGCACCACGCAGGTCCTCCAAAAAGCGAAGAGCTTGGCGGGCGAACCAGCCAAGCTCAGGGTGATGACGTTTTCCTTCCAATTCGGAGATGACGACGATGGGAAGGATGACCTCGTGCTCTGCGAACTTGCGCAGGGCCCATGGGTCAGAAAGGAGGACGGAGGTATCAATAACGTAGGTCTTGGTGGCCACTGCACTGGGGCTCATAGGCTCGGTCAGAACAGAAGGATTGGTCATGATTGCGGGGTTCTCCCTTTAGATCGTGTTGCTTGATCGCTTCCCAAGCTAAGCGCCAAAGGTTGAAATTACATGGGTGAAAGATGAACATTGCGAAAACGCAAGGTTCATACCAGCCAAAAGCTCGTGAATTGTTACTGCGACCATGAGGACCAACAGTGATCACACAACAGTGATCACAAAAGCCGGCTAGGTAGAAACCTAGCCGACTTTATTAAATTAGCGAGATTTACTCAACGGTAGCCTCGTACTGGCCGGACTCACCCTTCATCCACTTGATGGTGCCGTTGGTGAACTCCTGAACCCAGCCGTTACCTTCAGCCTGCTCTGGAGCGGTAGGCAGGCCAACCTTGTTTTCCAGGCCGCCCTCGCCCTTCCAAGTCTCAGCGATCTTGCCGATGATTGGCTGTGCGCCGGACTCCTCGTTGAAGGCAATCAGCTTGTCCTCAGCGAAGGTAGCCAGGGAACCATTCTCGGAGTTTTCTACATCCTGAACGTCGCCCCACTCAGCAGACTTTTCGTCGATTGCGGAAGCCAGAGCGGCCGGAACCTCAACCTCGCCAGCCGGGGTGTTGATCTTCTTCATCTCACCGGAAGCTGCGCCGTCCTTGGAATCATCGGAGCTCATCTTGTCGGAAGCATCAGCGGCAGTATCGCCGGCCTTGTCCTTGGCATCGTTGGCAGCGTCGCCAGCCTTGTCGGTAGCCTCGCCAGCCTTATCCTTGGCGTCATTAGCTGCTTCACCGGCCTTGTCGGTTGCCTGGCTTGCTGCGTCCTTTGCGGCATCGCCAGCGTTGTTTGCTGCATCCTCAGCGTCAGAGCAAGCAACAACTGCCAGGGACAGGGAAGCTGCGGTCAGGCCAGCGGCGAAACGACGGGAAATCTTATTCATGATTAATAATCCTTTTCTAAATATGTGAATTTCTTCTGCCTTGCGGCAACTCAATTAACGCTATAGACAGATCACCCACAGCAGCCACCCAGTTTTCAACAATTTAGGCGAAAAATGTCGTTATTTGCGTCGTTTTCCCCGCTGAGAGAATTTCTTACTTTTTGGTAACGGATTGGTTTTTCGGCCTTGAGCAGCCCGCTTGTTACCGGACCGTGACCTAGAACTTGTCGTTTTCTGGCCACTTTGCTGACCTTTTCCTTGGCCACCTTGGCCCTTGGCCGCGGCTTCCCGGCGCGCTTGCTTCGCTTTAGATTTCTCGCGGGCGCTAAGCTTCACGGCAGTACCGCGGGAGGAGTTTTTGGTTCGTCCTTTAGCTACCCCGACAAATGCTTGGATGTCCTCGCCATCGCGGTCCTTACGCCAGACCAAAGCAATGGCAGTGCGCGCCACTGTCGGATCGTTGAACGCCAAAGGCACTACTTGCTTTTTACTGAGCACCTTCAGCAATGGGCGCGGGGCAATGACAATACCCACGTTGGCGCCCACCACCTGAAGACCTGTACGCACTGCTTCGACGTCGACCTGGGCGTCGTCGCCAATGCGGTAGTTCAGATGCTCCTCAGAAACATCGGAGGGCTCAATCTCTTCGCCTACTTCTGCATAAACAGAATCCTTGGGAACGGCAATTCCCGGGGCTTCTTCATATAGACGCACTAGATGGAAGGAATCGTCGATGCGCGGATCCGCGCCCTCTGCGGGGATTCGGGCCAAGGCAAGGTCGGCTTCGCCTTCTAGCAAAGTTGCAAGAGCATCATCAGCGTCTAAAGTGACTAGCTCCCCATAATCCGGGTTGGAGCGGTATCGTTCAAACCATTTTCCTGGTTCGGTGCCCGTGGCAAAAACTAGTCGCAGCATGCAGCCAATAGTACTGTCTTGCTTGCTCAGTACTAGTTCCTGCACTTTATAGGCAGTGACACCTACCCTGCCGTGCTGCTACCGTAGGGAGAGTGAATGAGATGAATAAACAGCCTTCTGGCACCGCGATGCGTGCGCAAACCGCAGCGAAGAAGCTCGGCATCTACTTGCCCGCTACCCCGGAGGAATTCCAGAACTCCGCTGTCAGCCATACAGAGCTACGCGAGCTGCAA
Organism: Corynebacterium simulans; assembly: GCF_001586215.1. Classification (NCBI taxonomy): domain Bacteria; kingdom Bacillati; phylum Actinomycetota; class Actinomycetes; order Mycobacteriales; family Corynebacteriaceae; genus Corynebacterium; species Corynebacterium simulans. The sequence continues at coordinate 455,514 of NZ_CP014634.1, forward strand.
GACAACCCACCACAGTGGTTGGTCGACCTGCGCCTGAACGGCCCACACCCACGCCCCGTCGTGGCACAGAAGCTCGGTATCTCCGTTACTTCTCTAAAGAAGAACGAATTTGACCGCCCGATGACCACTCCAGAGATCAAGGAACTCTTGGTAGAAATGCCGGAGTGGCTGGCTGCTGCGCGCAAGGCACATGCCGAAAACCGTGACGGCAATGGGCAGCCTGCCTCTGAAGACTCTCCTGCTAACGAGTCTTAAATCTTAAAGGCCCTAGCGTCAACGCAGAACCAAGGGCTGAGAAAATCTAGGAATAGTCTTCTGCCAGTGGCACGGCGGACTGCCACAACTGTTCGTTGAGCTCCGCAGCGCTTTGACATTGTTTGCCCAATGCTGGGTGCTCTGCTCCGGCAAGCGTTTTACCACCGATGAGCCACTTCGTTACCGGCGTCCAACCATGCAGTGCGCTGGCACACCAGGCTGGCAGCTGAGGAGCTTCCTCCACGGTAAGTTCCGCTCGGCGCGGTTTAACAATAAGCCCCGCCTCGACGGTGGCGCGCACCGTGGTCGAGAGCAAAACAGAACCATGTGGGCCTATCACGAGACCCTTCTCATCTTTGAACACGATTGCCGCATTTGCGGCCTCATGGACAACCCCACTGGCCGAAAACAAAACCGCATCATCCGCACCATGGTCGCGGGCCTGTTGTCTTAGCTTCGCGAGCTTAGGCAAATCCGGGCCTTTAAGCAATGGATGCTCCCGCGGATCCACAGTCTCTGGAACCCACAACGTCGAGTGGGTGCGCAGCGTCGGGGCTAGACGCCATTCCACAGCATTTTCTGTAATTCGCGGAAACCATTGCCCCTCCCGCGGGATTTCGCCGAGTACTGGATAGCCATCGCCGAAGCGTTTGCGGTGGAGGTCCGGGCGGATAGCGCGCCCTTCACGGACCAGAAAAGAATCCACCAGGCGGAAATCAACGTGATTCATCTAAGGTCTCCGAGCTTTCAGCATGTGGTTCCTTCCGCGCGTGAAGATCGCTTGGAGCCATGCCCAATTGATTAAACAGCGGACGCGCTTTGACCATGGTTTCTTCCCACTCCGCGGAAGGCTCGCTTACAGCCAGCACTGCCCCGCCCACACCGTAATAAGCGCCGCGTTCGTTGCTGACCACTGAGCGAATCACCATGGAAAAATCCGCCGTACCGGTCGGCGAAAGGTAGCCAAAGGCGCCAGAGTAGACGCCGCGCCAGGTGTCCTCGATCTCATCAATTATCTGCATCGTGCGTTCTTTAGGCGCGCCGGTCATGGAACCGCCGGGAAACGCGGCCTCAATCGCATCTATGGGGCTAGACTGCTGCTTCAGTCGCCCGGTTACCTCACACATGAGTTGATGCACCGTGGAATAAGAGTGCACCTGAAAACCATGGGGCACCCGCACATCGTCGCAGGCGCGGGCTATGTCGTGGCGGACCATGTCCACCACCATGAGCAGTTCCGACGTGGTCTTTTCGCCCCGGAGACTACGCGCATTCGCCGCATCTATTTCTGGGTCCGTATCGCGCGGGCTCGTTCCTTTAATTGGCGTCGAGGAAACGTTTCGCCATGCGTCAATGCTTAAGAATTGCTCCGGCGACGTCGATAGCAGCGCGTTGCCGGCAAACCCCAGGAAGCCGGTGCGCTTGCTCGGATTAGCCGCGCGCAGTTGGAGGAAGGTCTCCAAGGGATTTGGCACAGGCTCCAACTCAATGCGATTGGTCAGACACACCTCATAAGACTCGCCGCGCACCATATAGTCCTGAGCGGCAGCGATACGTTCTAGATATTCTTGCTCGCCGTGAACCAGCCGGCCAGGACTTTGCCACGGAGCTTGCGGTGCCGAATCCATGGCAAGCTTAAGCTGCCACTTACTGTCGTCGGCGAAGCTTAAGAGATAAGTTCTGCGCTGTTCATGGTCCACCACTATCGCCCGGTCGCAGAAAATAAACTCTGCGTCTGGCCCCGGTGACCTATGCCTTTGGAACTGAGCAAAGCGCTGCTTTTCGACGCCGACTTCATAGCCAAGGTAGCCCACCCACCCTAAGGCGAAGTCGCAACCAGGAATCGGAGCGCCAACGCGCGCGGGGAGAACGTGGCGTTCATACTCGCGTTTAGCCACTTCGAAGAATTCCTGGCCCGGCTGGCAGCTATAGCTGAGATGCCGGGACCTGTGACCAGAGTCATCGCCAAGAATGCTAAAGCGGCCAAAGTCGAGCCAAAAGGCATTTCCGGTCAGCGCACGAGCTGCATCTTCGAGTGAGACTTCTATATCCACAGTGCGTACGCAGAAATACTGCTGTGCGTAATAGCGTCTGGCGAGGCCGAGGAAATTCTCGATGAGCTGCGGGCCAGAGTCAGTAAGCAGTGACTCCGGGTGGAATTGCACGCCCCACTGGGGTTTTGTGCGGTGCGCGATGGCCATTGTGAGCGTCGTGCCAAAAGTGTCGGCGCAGGTGGCGGTCACATCGAAGCATTCGGGAACACGGTGGGCCACCAGCGAGTGGTAACGCACCACACGATGTGGGCTGGCAAGGCCTTCGAAGAGCCCAGAGCCATCGTGGTCTACTTCAGTAACAATACCGTGTGCCGGGGCGGAAGCCAGGCCCACTTCCCCACCTTCAAGGTGCACCATAGCTTGCATGCCAAGGCACACGCCGAGGATTGGGCCGGTGAATTCACGCAGCACATTGGCACTAATTCCCAAGTCGGCCGGATTGGCCGGGCTACCAGGCCCGGGCGAGATGATAGCGGCGTCGTAAAGCGCCAGATCAATGCGAGCCCACGGGATGTCATTCGGGACAACCGTGGGCTCACACCCGGTTACCCGCCGAACGTAGTCCACGAGGTTGAAGGTAAAAGAATCGTGGTTATCTACGATCAGCAGGTTCATAACCGGAATTTTATAGGCAGCAGATGCGCGGGGTAGCGCTTGGCTGTCTTAAACCATCTTCCAATCCTCAAGACCGTCGTAGAGCGGGTACTGCTCAGCGATCTTGGAAACGCGACCGCGCAGGGACTCAACATCAGCGTTCTTGCCCTGTGCGAGTGCGGTACCGATGATGTCAGCGACCTCTTCGAAGGCTGCTGCATCGAGGCCACGGGTGGCCAGCGCAGGGGTTCCGATACGCAGGCCGGAGGTGACCATCGGTGGGCGTGGATCGTTTGGCACAGCGTTGCGGTTGACGGTGATGCCAACCTCGTGCAGCAGATCCTCAGCCTGCTGGCCATCGAGCTCAGAGTTGCGCAGGTCTGCCAGAACCAGGTGGACATCGGTGCCGCCGGTCAGCACGTCAACGCCGGCTGCCTTGGCATCGGATGCGGTCAGGCGCTCAGCAAGGATGCGTGCGCCCTCGAGGGTGCGCTCCTGACGGTTCTTGAACTCCTCCGAAGCTGCAATCTTCAAAGCGATTGCCTTTGCAGCGATGACGTGCATCAGAGGGCCGCCCTGCTGACCTGGGAAGACGCTGGAGTTGAGCTTCTTAGCGTAGTCCTGCTTCGCCAGGATGAGGCCGGAGCGTGGGCCGCCCAGGGTCTTGTGAACCGTGGTGGAAACGACGTCAGCGTGCGGTACCGGAGAGGGATGCAGACCAGCAGCAACCAGACCTGCAAAGTGAGCCATATCGACCCACAGCTTTGCGCCGACCTCATCCGCGATGGAGCGGAAAGCAGCGAAGTCGAGAGTACGTGGGTACGCGGACCAACCGGCGATGATGACCTTCGGCTGCTCCTTGATAGCCTGCTCACGCAGCTTATCCATGTCGATACGCATGGTCTCTGGGTCGACCTCGTAAGCTGCGACGTCGTAAAGCTTGCCGGAGAAGTTCAGCTTCATGCCGTGGGTGAGGTGGCCGCCGTGCGCCAGGGACAGGCCCAGAATTTTATCGCCCGGCTCGGCGAGGCTGGACAGTACCGCAGCGTTAGCCTGAGCGCCGGAGTGTGGCTGCACGTTGGCGAAGTCAGCACCGAAGAGGCTCTTGGCACGCTCACGTGCCAGATCTTCGATGACATCAACGTGCTCGCAACCACCGTAGTAACGGCGACCCGGGTAGCCCTCTGCGTACTTGTTGGTCAGAACGGAGCCCTGTGCCTGCAGAACGGCACGCGGAACAAAGTTCTCAGAGGCGATCATCTCGAGAGTCTCGCGCTGGCGGGCGATTTCGCCGTTGATGGCGTTAAAAACGTCCGGATCCAGCTCGCGCATCTCCTGATAGCGCACGTCTGCGGAATTATTGGCAGTCATGGAAGCGTTGATTCCCTTCTCGGTTGCTTAACTGGTCGTTTCAAACCTGCCCTACATATTAACTGCCACGCCCCCACGCGGGGGACGAAAGTACCATTTCATCCCCCAAGGTTTTCCCCAGAAAGAAATAAGGTGCGACAATGTGGCCATGGCGCGTGCAACCGATTCCAGTCCATACCTTGACTTCGACCGTGAAACCTGGCGCCAAAGGCGCTTGTCGATGCCCCAGGTTCTCACCGCTGCAGAAGTCGAGGCGCTTCGTGGTATCGGTGATCGCATCGACCTAGACGAGGTCGCTGACGTTTACTTGCCGTTATCGCGTCTTATCCATCTGCAGGTAGCAGCCCGCCAGGAGCTCACGGCTGCTACGGAGGAATTCCTGGGAAACAGCGCAAACCACGTGCCCTTCGTCATCGGTGTCGCAGGCTCCGTTGCGGTGGGTAAGTCCACCACTGCCCGCGTTCTGCAGCTGCTTCTGCAGCGCTGGGAGACCCACCCAAAAGTAGATCTAGTGACCACTGACGGATTCTTGTATCCGGCAAAGGTGCTCCATGAGCGCGGATTGATGCAGCGCAAAGGTTTTCCGGAATCCTACGACCGGCGCAAGCTCATGCGTTTTGTCACCGACGTGAAGTCAGGCAAAGCGGAAGTCAAAGCGCCGGTCTATTCGCATATTTCCTACGACATCCTGCCTGACGAACATCAGGTGGTGCAAAGGCCCGACATCCTTATCCTAGAGGGCCTAAACGTCCTCCAGACTGGGCCTACCCTAATGGTCTCTGACCTTTTCGACTTCTCGGTCTACGTCGATGCGCGCGTTGATGACATTGAGCATTGGTACATCGAGCGCTTCCTGCACCTGCGGCATACCGCCTTCCGTGAGCCGGGCGCGCACTTTGCTGCCTATGCAGAGATGAACGATACGGAAGCCCGCGCGCAGGCTCGCGAGATTTGGCAGTCCATCAACCTGCCCAACTTGGTGGAAAACATTTTGCCCACCAAGCCGCGCGCTTCCCTGGTTTTGCGCAAGGGTTCCCACCACTTGGTGGAAAAGGTACGCATGCGCAAGCTCTAGTAAACGGGGTTTCTAGGCGCGTAGATGAGGCCCTACTTGCCGAAGCGACGCGAACGCTGTGAGTAATCCCGCAGCGCGCGCAAGAAGTCCACGCGGCGGAAAGCCGGCCAATAGGTATCGGTGAACCAGATTTCGGAATACGCCGCCTGCCACAGCAAGAAGCCGGAAAGGCGCTGCTCACCGGAGGTACGGATGACAAGATCTGGGTCCGGAAGGCCCTTGGTATACAGGTGGCTCGTGATGGCCTCGGCGGTAACATTGCCCGCGATTTCCTCCGCGCTATGGCCTTTCCCGGCCTCATCACGGATAAGGTTTTGCACGGCGTCGACGATTTCCTGACGCCCGCCATAGCCGACGGCGATGTTAACGATGACGCCCTTATTACCCTCAGTTGCCTGCGCTGCAAGGCGCATGCGCTCGGTGACCTTAGCCGGTAGGAGATCCAGATGGCCGACCAAGCGAATCTGGCAGTCCAAGTCGCCCTTGGAAAGATGGGTGACAACGTCCGAGATGATGTCGAAGAGAAGCTGCACCTCTTGGGTGCTGCGCTTCAAGTTCTCCGTGGACAAAAGATAAATGGTGACGACCTCAATATCGGTGTCTTTGCACCATGAGATCATCTCGCTGATCTTCTTCGCACCTTGGCGGTGACCGTGGCTGATATCAGTGAATCCAGCCTCCCGCGCCCAGCGGCGGTTTCCGTCCGCCATGATGGCGACGTGCCGGGGCTGCGGGGTTCCCTTGATAGCGCGCGTGAGGCGAGCCTCATACAGGGGATAAAGCAACTGGCTGAGGAAGTTCACGGTTAGTCCTTAAAACACAATCCAAGACGAGGGACAGGCCGCAATTGACCTACAAGAAGGAGCGCTTGCTCTGGTCGAAGATGCCTGCTTCCTTCATCGCGGCGTCGACAGCCTGGTCATCGAAAGGGTCGATGCCGTGGTCTTGGGCGAACATGATGCGACGACGAAAGCGCGAGTAACGACGGTGGAAATTCCACCCCGCAAACAAGACGGCTGCACCCATCAACGCCAAGATGAGAAGGCCAATTGGCGAGGCCTTGCCAAACTCAGGCCCCATCGGGCCTTCCTGGGCACCCTGGGCTAGGTAGTTAACTTGTGCGTGGACGTCACCTGCTGCAAGAATCAGCGAATCAAATGCGCTCATGCTTCTAAGACTCCCCTACTTCGGCAATTCCTGCAAATAAATCCGACTCCGGCAGCTCAGTAGCAACGCGGGTCTGCGCGAGCTCGAACTCCTCGGTGGGCCATAGGCGCTGCTGTACATCGACGTTCGTCGCCAAGAATGCTCCTGCCGGATCAATCTGGGTGGCATGCGCGCGCAGGGCATCCTCGCGATTTTGGAAGTAGTCTGCGCACTCTACCTGCGTGGTAACGCGCGCCATGATGTCCCCAAAGGCCGTATCCCAGCGCGCCAGCATCGGGCCATAGGGGCTGGTCTTTCCCTCTTCTTCCAAAAGATCATGGAAGAGCTTCATGCGCTGGTAGACAAAGCCATGCGAGTAATAGAGCTTTTGCGGCGTATAAGGTTCGCCCAGTTCTGGGTGGTAGGAAGGATCTCCGGCCTTTTCCCAGGCGATGATGGAAGCTCGATGGACCATCAGGTGGTCTGGATGCGGATAGCCGCCGATCTCGTCATAAGTGACGATGACCTGGGGGCGGAACTCACGAATGGTTTTCACGAACTCTTGCGCTACTTCATCATCTGGAATAAGTGCGAAGCAACCTTCCGGCAGCAGATTCTTTAGATCCGGATCGAATGGATCACCGCCTGGCAGGCCGGAATCGACATGCCCCAGCCAGCGGTGCTCTACGCCCAAGGCTGCGGCGGCCTTCGCCATCTCTTCGCGGCGAATCTCGCCCATGTTTTCTTTCACACCCGGCTTATCCATCGCTGGGTTGATGACGTCACCGCGCTCGCCGCCGGTACAGGTCAGCACCAGAACCTCGGCACCTTCAGCCGCATATTTCGCAGTGGTTGCAGCGCCCTTGGAAGATTCGTCATCTGGGTGCGCGTGAATGGCTAGTAGGCGCTTGTCGCTCATAGTAGGGTTCATCTCCTCTAGCGCTGAATTTCGGAACAGAGGTCCATCCTAGTGGATAGTTTGAAAATCTTGACTGTTGGTTAGACTAAGATTCATGACTTCCGCCGGTACCCCTCGTTCAGGTGCTCGCTACGGTGCCCGCCCCACGGCAGACAGCTCTGCGAATAATACCTCGAGCATTACAAACAAAGCCATCGTTTTGGTCTTCGCCGCCATGTTTATTGCCGCGATTATCTATGGCGTGCAGTACTTCCAGAAACAGGAGAAGGTCAACGCGGACATCTCCTACGTCACCCACGAAGTTCTTTCCGACGATTCCACCCGTGTGTGGGCGGATGTCACCCGCAACCACATCGATGAAGACGCATACTGCATCGTGCAGGCCTTCGATTACTCCAAGGCAGAGGTCGGACGCCGTGAGTTCGCGGTCCCTGCCGGCGGCCCGAAAACCCAGCGCATTGCTGTCGACGTCCCCACTAATCACCGCGCAGTAGCCGGTGGCGTTTATGGTTGCTCGGGAAATATTCCTTCCTACTTGGATATGGAACACCCTGACTACGTTGAGCAATCCAGCAACTAAATAGATTTATCAATCTATATTGATCAAGGTGGGCACCGTCTTCTTGCTCGATATCTTGGCGATAGCCGCCCGCCCCGCAATTCGCCTGCGGATTCACCCCTTAAGTGCGGAGCCTTACGCACTAGTCGACGCCGTGGCAGGCGCAGCGCATGTGCTAGGATTTGTAGCGCTTAGGACAGGTCGCGGCTGCAAATCGCAGTTTTGGAGCTGACCTTATCCATATAATTTTCATTTCTTCACCCCCGCTTTACGGAAGGTTGCACTATGGCTGAGCAGCAGAAGCAATACATCACCCCGGAGACCAAGGCCAAGCTTGAAGCTGAGCTGCAGGCTCTCATCGACCACCGCCCGGTCGTTGCTGCCGAGATTAACGAGCGCCGCGAAGAGGGCGACCTGAAGGAGAACGCAGGCTACGACGCAGCCCGCGAGATGCAGGACCAGGAAGAGGCCCGCATCAAGCAAATCTCTGAGGTCCTGGCTAACTCCACCACTGAGCGCACTGCCGTTCAGGAGGGCGTTGCAACCGTCGGCTCCGTTGTCCACGTTTACTACAACGGCGACAAGGAAGATAAGGAAACCTTCCTTATCGGTACCCGCGCTGCCGCTTCCGATAACAAGGACCTGGAGACCTACTCTGAGCAGTCCCCGCTGGGCGCTGCACTGATTGGCGCCCAGGAGGGTGAGACCCGCGAGTACACCGCACCAAATGGCAAGACCATTTCGGTCACGGTGGAATCCGCAGCGCCGTATGATTCAGCTAAGGCCGCAACTCCGCGCGAGTCCTAATTTTCTTTTCTTTTATTTCAATTCATTCTGGAGAAAGAGCACCCATGAAGAAGTTCTCCCGCTTCGCAACTGCTGGTTTGGTTTTCGCTGCAGGCCTGTCCCTGGCAGCTTGCCACCCACCGAACCAGCAGGATTCCACCAGCGAGAAGATCGATAACGCCTCCACCTACACTGGCAAGGCTCCAAAGCCAGCTGAGTCCAGCTCCCAGTCCGAGGCTTCCGCTACCCAGGCTCCTGAGGCTGAGGCCACTGGTGCTGAGGCCGCCGGCTCCGAGGCTCCTGCCGCTGGCGATCCGAACGTAGTTGTTGAGACCCAGGTAGTTCCGGCTCAGTAAACGTCGCGGCTGATGCTGCGCACCAAGCAGCAGCTAGCAATCACTAGCAGTAAAGCGCCTAGGCATTCCACCTGGGCGCTTTACTCATTCTTCGACAATCGACTTAACTCTCTTCACGGGCCCACGCCCCAATGACACCCGGCAATGCTGCCGGCGGCTCGCCTAGGAGATCACGACGGTTGGGATCGCGTTCGACCTTGCTGGTCACCGATTTGATACGCCGATCTTGCCCGCCGCCCTGGCCGGTTCCTGCCATCAACGGCATCATTCGGCCACCCATCGCACCGCGTGTATTACCCGCACCCCGGGCCGAATTAACGCCCGCTGCAGCGGTACCTGCAGTATTACCCGGACCGCCTACTCCACCAGCACCCAATGCGCCTGTGCGTGCACTCGGCGCCGCGGTTGACCCTGCCGAGCCTGCCAGCCCAGCGCCGCCAATGCCTCCCGTGCCGCCAACTCCACCGGCGCTAAAAGCTCCGCCCGGTCCTACAGCGCCAAGACGTCCCGCTCCATGGCCACCTGCGTTAGATACTCCAAGGCCCAGCCCTTGTCCACGACCAAGGCTTTGCCCCTTCGCTGAAGCATTACCTGCAAGAGCCGGTGCGCCGCCAAGGGCTCCCATCATCGGACCAGTGCCTGCACCAGAACCCAGACCACCGGTAGCTCCCACACCTGCGGTCATAGTCGCTGGACTTAAGGTCGCACCGCTACCGGAAGCCAGCGATGGCGCCCCGCCAAGAGCACCCGCTCCTACACCAGGGCCCATGCCCATACCGGCGCCCGCACCTCCTGGCGCAACAGGAGCAAGATTGACACTTGCTCCCCTAGTGCCGACATCACCGGCAGCGATCGGGTTGAAGCCTCCCGCGCCTAGTTCCGCAAGTGTATTCCGACCATTGGTGACCAAGTCATTATTGAACTTCTGAATGTCAGCATCGCTCATGCCTAAGCCCTCAAGGCCTTCGACCTTGCCATTTACGATCCCGAAAGAACCCGGCCCCAATTCGCCCCGTGAGATCGCTTCAGCGATATGCTTCGGCCACGCTACGTTGGCAGTGCTATAACGCTGCCCGCTCCCGCTTACTCCGCCAAAGTTGGTGCTCACGTCGCCGCCGCCTGAAGGCGGCATCGTGGTCATCAGTGGATGCTGGAACGGCATCGCGGCGACCACTTGGGTTTGGAGTGCGCTTTGCATGAAGGCCAAACCTGCCTGCTCGGCGGCCTTGCGTGCTGCTGGATCAGGAATCGCCATCGCGGACATGGCCAAGCCCATCGCCTTCGGCTGGGAAGCCATCAGATTGGCTTGGAAGCCGAAAAGTTTCTGGCTCATCACCTCAGCATTAGCAATGAAGTGATTACCTGATTCCGCCACCATCCGAATTTTCTGGGCCGCGCGTGCAGTTGCCTCACTGTCATTTTCAGATTCCAGTGAAGAGGCCACCTCGTTCAACCCATCGACAATCGCCGCGACTTCAGAAGAAAGAAACCGCCACCGCGAATTGGTCTCCGAAACACTCCAGATCTTGGTATTCAACAAATCCATCGCCAGCCCGAACAAGTCAGAACCAACATTGACCACCGGCATCACGAAGCCAAAAGGGCTATAGCCCGGGTCAGGCTGATTCATCACCGGCATCGCCTCACCCGTTACCGAGCCACCTGCATCGGCGATGTCCAAACCACGACTATTAGCCAAGTCTTGAGATTCAAACCCTCGAGCTTCAGCTACCAACGTGTTAGACAACCATTCGATCTGTTCGTCGAAGCTACGCAGTGAATTGCTCGCTGAGCCTGGGTCCGTGGCAATCACCCGTTGATGAATTGTTCCAACGTCACCAACTCCGTTCACGCTCGAGAAACTACCGTCAATCGGAGAAATCGCTGTCCCAGCCGCTGATCGTAATCGTCGAGATAGATTGCCAACCTGCTCACTCACTCTGACGAAGTTATTCAATGAAATTTTCATTTTCCCCCCAATTTCAATCTAAGACAGACTAATTAATATCGATTCTGCTGAACTGCACTTTTCAGGCATCGGAGCTTTTAAGGCTTGATCCCCAAAGCTAACGCTCAAATCACCACGCACTGTTTCAACGTGGATTGCGCAATAGAGCTCGGTACCAAACTCATTTTCAAAACCAACTACAGGTAGTTTGGCGCCACGATAGATTTCTTTTCTACCTTCCGACGCTTCTACTTCTTTGAAAGAAAGTTCGCTCGAGGCTAAAGACACAACCGCGGGTTCGTCGCCTCCGTTGAACAAAAAGGAACAATGTTTGGAGTCGGGAAAGCTAAAGTCGCCTTCCAGACGTTCACCAAGACCAGCCTCCTTTAACTTCTCCTCTGGAATTTCTGTGCAAGGATCAAATAGATCGAAATCTGGGTCGGTGCGATCGAAACTGCCGAATGGCGGCAGAACGCCGTTCCCTTCCCCCTCTGCGGTGATGCTGGAATCCGCACCAGCATCACCGCTGTCGCTCGTGTCATTGGAATCCTTGAAGCCCCCATCCCCGGTAGCCTCCACAGCATCCCCCGGATTGTCGGCGTTTTCTGCCGCCTTGTCCATACTTGTGCCGTAGGTGTCCCCAGCCTCTTTTACGGTATCTGGTTGGTTTTCCTTCGCGCTCCATGGAGCAAGGTCTATAGCGCAGCCCGTCAGCACCCCCATGCTGACAATCAGCGCTACAACAATCCCCTGCTGCTTCATGACTACCCTTCATCAGACTTCAATGACGAGCCGGAGGCCGCTGTTGTGGCTGCTAGCCGCTGGCTGCCTCCCGAAAATAGGATGCACGAATCTGCGCAGCCTGTCGCGCCAAGATATGAATTGGGTCAAATTCGGGGCGTCTTCTACGGTATAAAGATGCCTTGCCTAAACCTCAAAATGGGAAAATATTTCCTGCTCAAATCATATGAAAAGGCTGTAAAAGAGTTGGAAGAACCATAAACTCTCAACCATTTATCGATTCCCCCATTTCTACACCCGAATTACAAAAGTGTGAGTTATCAAACTTAAGCCTCCAGTTGCGCAGAAAAGAACCCCCAGCCGCCAAGGACTCACCCTGGAGGCTGAGGGCTAAGTAAAGCTGTTTAATCCAGAACGTCGTTAGCGGTTCTGGAAGTAGGACAGCAGGCGCAGAATCTCGGTGTAGAGCCAGACCAGGGTCACGGTCAGGCCAAGGGCTACACCCCAAGCGGTCTTGCTCGGTGCACCCATGCGGATCAGACGATCAGCATGGTCGAAGTCCGTCAAGAAAGACATTGCAGCCAAGACAATGCAGACCAGGGAGAAGATGATGGAGATAATGCCACCATCGCGCAGCGGGTTGAAGTCGAAGAAAATTGCGGTCAGGAAGTTGCCCAGTGCCAGAACAGCCACACCTGCAATCAGACCAAACATAATCTTGTTGAACTTCGGAGTGACCTTAACGGCGCCAGTCTTGTAGACAACGAGCATGCCGATAAACACACCAACAGTGCCCATAATTGCCTGGCCGATCAGAGCCATGCCATCGGAGCCAGCAACATTGACACCAGCAAAAAGCAGCGAGAAACCGCCGACGAACAGTCCGTCGAGAAGCGCATAGGAGATGGTCAGAGGCGCAGAGCCAAACTTCTTACTGAAAGCTGCGATTAGGGTAACGACAAAGCTACCGATGCCGCCCACGATGGTCAGAATCAGCGAAAGACCGTAGCTCACCTGAACACCGATGAAGAAGTTGACGACGGCCATGACGATCAGCACAGCAAGCGTGATGCCCGTCTTCGTAACGACGTCGTCAACAGTCATCGGACGCTCGGCAGACTGGCCACTGCCCTGCTGATCAAACGGGTTTACGTTTTGGTTGGCAGCATACGGATTGTTTCCACCGTACTGCGAAGTCGAACCCTGACTCTTGGTCAGAGTGTTCATTACCGGATTGCTAGAACGCATTAAATTCCCGATTCCTTTCACTGGATTAGTCGCTGGGGTCAACGGGCCCAGCCTAACAGCATCAACTAACTGAGGGGCTGGAGGATTATTTGAAGATTTCACTAAGTGAAACGCTTTTGATTCGAATTAAGTTCCCGAAGCAAAGCCTTTCGCTGAACTATTTAAAAATCAGCTACCTTCGAAGCCCCCAGCGGCTATCTCTCCAGATGCGGTGGAATTTAGGCTCCTCCGCTTAATACGAGCTATTTAGAACGCAATGCGCAATTAGATTATCGATACGGCGGACATCAATCTTTTTGCCCAACTTAATCTTGAGATACCCCGCTCGCGTCCACAGCTCGACTTCCGCATTGAAATCAATTCTTCCCGCATTTTCAGTGGACCACATGTTGATAGCGGAGTAAGGAATTGAGTAGATTTCTACCTTCTTGCCGGTCAACCCCTGCGCATCGCGGATAATAAGGCGCTTTGAGGTAAAGATCGCAGAGTCACGGAAAGTCTTATACGCAGCATGCGGCTGTTCACCCGCAATCAGCAATTCCGTAACATCGTTTGGGATTGGGACTTCTTCAAAGAAAGTCCACTCAGTAATAGGAGCGGTCTCCATTTTCTTCCTTGCTTTTGAAAGGACCAATAATTTGTGAATCGGCGGAGCTATCCCCATAAGAGGTCACGTAACCGCCTCGTCTAACTCTAATAGCGGTTACATGACATTTTCCGAGAAAACTAGTTCACCCACCGCAATTTCGTTTCCATAGCGGCACACTTGTCCCGACGACGACAATCAGACAGCAAAAACCTATAAACGAGTCCAGCAATGCCGCGACTGACCATCGAAATTTCGAACCAGGCGATATGCGAAATCTTCTCAAAAGAAGATGATGCGCCATATATTTTTGGCCACTACTCCTCTTTCAGTGCCGCCAAAGTTTTCAATCGTTCTTGGCTACTAATCGTGACCGCTTCTCGCGGTCTCATTCGGGTTCACTCAAGGACTTGAGACCTTGGCTTTCTTTCTCACCGCTCTCCAAAGGAGTCTTGCAATGACTACTCCAACCACTGGTCCAGAAGACACTGGATTCCAGAACAGCCCTCAGATGGCGTGGCCAGCGCAAAGCGCGGCGACGCCTGCCGAGACTCCAAAAGGCCGCAACACTCGGCATCATCGCGGTAATCATGTTCATCGCAGTGATTGGCTCCAGCATCAATGAGGCAACCGGCGGCGACACCACTGTCTCCAACAATGCGGATGGCGAGTCCGCAGATGGCCATACCGTCACGGGTTTGAGTGAACCCTAGCTTTAGGCTCGGCCTTTCAAGGCCGGGCCTTTCGCGTTCTTTCTGGGCTTCTAGATGGCAAATCCGCTTGTTATGAGCCGCGACAACTGTAAAAGTCGCTGACAGCTGAGGAATGGAGTTTGTCATCTAGTTTTACCGTCTGGGTATGTGCCGTCAGCGGCCCTTGAGCGTGTGCCTGCAGCTGCCGCAAGCCCACGACCAAGGCATAAACAAAAGCCTCAAGACACCATCCAAAAGGAATGATGCCTCGAGACCTCACACGGTGCCCCCACTGGGACTCGAACCCAGACTGAATTGATTTTAAGTCAACTGCCTCTGCCGATTGGGCTATGGGGGCTTGGTGCGGTTCTATTTTAAGCCACCCCGTCAGCACTGCTGCGCAATAGGGTGGCTTCAGTGCGAATCGCTAGAGGTCAGCGGCGATGCCGGCGACGATTCCGTCGAGGATATCCTTCTCGCTGATAAAGAATGAAGAGGCGTCGCTGTTGCGCTCAATCATCTTGATGATGCCCTCGACAGCCACCGAGCCACCGCCGATTACGTCAGCGCGGCCTGGGTGGATGACTGGGTTGAGCGCACGGGTAGCCGAAGGCTTCCCCATCAGCTGGCGCGTGAGCACTCGCAGCGCATCAAAACGCAGCTCCGAGCCATGGATTGCATCGGGGTCATAGCTTTCCAGGCCTTGTGCCAAAGCAGACAGCGTGGTGAAGGTACCCGCGCAGCCAACGAAAGTCTTGGCCGAGGAAATCGGCACAATCTTTTCAACTTCCTGCATGCGCTCTTCCACGTAATCTTCCGCGATTTCGATCTCAGAATCCGTTGGAGGATCTGTGCGCATGATGCGCTCTGTCAGGCGCACGCAGCCCATCTGCGCGGAATGCGCGCCGAGAATGTCACCGTCGATAGTTCCGACGACGAATTCCGTCGAGCCGCCGCCTAAGTCGATAACGCAGTATGGCCCGCGCTCAGAACGCAGGTCCGCCACTGCCCCCTTGAAGGACAGCAGAGCTTCTTCTTCACCGGTGATGACCTCAGCCTTGGCACCGGATTCGATCTGGCCCAGCAGCTGCGCCGTCATTTCGAAGAACTCGTCCTGGTTCTTCGCATCGCGGGTAGCAGACGTTGCCACCATGCGTACGCGCTGAACCTTCTCAAACTTCATCTGCTTTACGTAGCCCTCCAGCGCCACGCGGGTGCGCTCAAGGGCCTCTGGTGCAAACTCGCCCGTGGCATCTACGCCCTGCCCCAGACGCACGATTTCCATGGTGCGGACGATATCGCGAATCTTGCCGTCAGCTTGTACTTCACTAATGAGCAGACGAATCGAGTTGGTGCCGCAATCCACCGCAGCGACGCGAGTCATGTAATACCTGCCTTCTTGGTCTCAGCCTTACCTGGAAATACTATTCAGCGTTAGAGAAATCGAACTGGCTCAGATCAATGCCCAGGTCGTTGACGCTCGGCCAGTCCTCCGGAATTGCGGTACCGCGCAAGCGACCATGGTCCGCAGCCATCGCCACCGCTTCGGTGCCTAGACGGAAATGCTGTGGTCCTTCAGCCAGCGCATAAGCAATCAGCACGTGCAGGCACTTCACGCGATCTGGCATACCCCCACCTGAGAAAGTGGTACCTAGGTCTTCAATAGCGTTGCGCTTTTCCAAGAAGTACTCATGGGCACGCTCGTAATCTTCTGCCAGCTCTTTATCTTCAGCTAGGCGGGCCTCCATCCACTTCATCACGTGCGCAACCTCAAGGCGGGAAGCCTCAGCGGTAAGACGTGGGTCGGTCAGATAGTACAACGTAGGAAATGGAGTTCCATCCGGTAGCTTCGGCGCCGTCTTCACCACAGCCGGCTGGCCATCTGGAGTGCGGTAAGCGATGTCGAGCACTCCGCGGGGCGCGCGGCCGAGTTGCTCTTTAACGATTTCTAGGTCTGCATCATTGACGGTCATGGCAGCTATTGTCTCATGCCGCAGCGCATTTGCGGTGCATAGGATTCACCGCGCCTTCATAAAGGCTTTTAGCCGGGCTAATTACGGTACGCGTTACTGGGCAGCTGGCGGGTTTTCAGGGCCCGCGCTTGGCGACGCCGGGGTTACCGGCAGGCTGCCCGGGTTTGCGTTGGTCGAGCCCGTGGCGCTGACGTCTTCATCTTCTGCGATGGAGCCCCACAGGATTTCGTACCACGGACGCTCATCGACGTCGTCAAGCTTGTTCGTGGTGACCGTGCTGTCCGGATTCATTCGGCGATCCATGATGCGATAAGCGGTCTCGCCCTCCGCGATGACGCCGAAGCGGCGGCGCGCTTCCTGCTCGAGGTAATCCTCCGACTTGTATTTATCGATCTCGTTGAGAAGCTCTTTTTTTTGGGCCTGCTTAGCAGCGATGGAATGTTGCAGGCGCGCAGTTTCAGAGCGTACGTGGTAGTAATTACGCAGCGGCACGGCGATGGTCAGCAACACGATGAGGACCACCACGAGGATGACGCTGAGACCAACAATGTCCATACGGCCCATGCGTTCGCCGCGTGCCTTCTGTGTCTTCTTGGCTTTGGCTGCAGCCTCTCGCTGGGTAGCAGCGCGCGAGACCACGGGGACGGTGGTCCGGGATTTCTTCGAAGTGTGGTTCTCGCGTGCCATAGGGTTTCTATCCTAGCGGCGCGAGCTTATTGAAACGGGTGACGCGCGTGTGAATGAAGTAAATTCTCACAAATTAAAAGGCCGCCTTCTCAAAGCTCCCGCCACCTACGTTTGAAAACCAAGGGTAGGTAGCGAGGGACCTTGAAGAGGCGACCTAACTAAAACCAGCGCGAGGGGTTTAGCCCTGGAAACGCGGGAACGCGGAGCGGCCTGCGTAGACTGCACCGGAGCCCAACTCCTGCTCGATGCGCAGCAGCTGGTTGTACTTAGCAACGCGCTCGGAACGAGCCGGGGCGCCGGTCTTGATCTGGCCACAGTTCAGAGCAACTGCGAGGTCAGCGATGGTGGTGTCCTCGGTCTCGCCGGAGCGGTGGGACATCATGGTGCGGTAGCCGTTGCGGTGCGCGAGCTCGACTGCGTCGAAGGTCTCGGTCAAGGTGCCGATCTGGTTGACCTTAACGAGCAGTGCGTTAGCAGCCTTCTTCTCGATGCCCTCGGCCAGGCGTGCCGGGTTGGTGACGAAGAAGTCGTCGCCAACAATCTGAACCTTGTCACCGATGGTCTCGGTGAGCTTGGTGTAGCCCTCCCAGTCATCTTCCTGCAGCGGATCCTCGATGGAGACGATTGGGTATTCCGAGATGAGTTCCTCGTAGACCTTGGCCATCTCCTCGGCGGTGTGCTCGCCGCCTTCGAAGTGGTACTTGCCATCCTTGAAGAACTCAGAGGAAGCAACGTCAAGAGCCAGGGCGATATCCTTGCCTGGCTCGAAGCCAGCCTTCTTGATTGCCTCGACGATAAGATCGAGTGCAGCCTTGGTGGACTCAGCCTCTGGAGCGAAGCCGCCCTCGTCGCCCAGGCCGGTGGATAGGCCCTTGGACTTAATAACGGACTTCAGGGAGTGGTAAACCTCAGCACCCATGCGCAGTGCCTCAGCGAAGGACTCGGCGCCAATAGGAGCAATCATGAACTCCTGTACGTCAACACCGGAGTCAGCATGTGCGCCGCCGTTGACAATGTTCATCATCGGAACCGGCAGGACGTGTGCGTTCGGGCCGCCGATGTAGCGGTAGAGCGGCAGGCCAGCGGACTCTGCAGCCGCCTTCGCGGTAGCGATGGAAACACCGAGGATTGCGTTTGCACCAAGGCGGGACTTGTTTTCGGTTCCATCGAGCGCAATAAGCGCCTGGTCGAGCAGGCGCTGATCGTCTGCCTCGAAGCCGGCGATCTCATCGACGATTTCCTCATTGATGTTTTCAACGGCCTTGAGAACGCCCTTGCCCAGGTAGCGGTCACCACCATCGCGAAGCTCATGAGCCTCGTGCACACCGGTGGAAGCACCGGAAGGGACGCCGGCTACGCCGCGTGCTCCGTCATCAAGGAAAACCTCGGCCTCGACGGTCGGGTTACCGCGAGAATCAAGAATCTCTCGAGCAAATACGTGGATGATGTCAGCCATGCTGCTTTCACTCCTATTGAGCCAAATTGATTTGATATGAGATTCGGGTTCCTTGCCCCAAATCACCTGAAGACAATTGTTCCAGAAAACTTCGGACGGTGTCGGGCACTATGTCACATACTTGCCTAAAAAGTTGGCTTTTCTAAGAAGAAGCAGGCTGCGGAATCGAATATGAGTTGGCAGCAGCGGCAACGCGTTCCAGATAGTCCCTGGACTGGTTGTAATTGAGGATGCCAGCCTCCCAGTCTTCAGACTTGTCCATGTTGCGCCCGCCGAAGCAAAGCAAGGCCGCCGCGCCGAGGGCGGCATCATCGATCTGATTGGGATCTGCTACTCCATCACCGTTGGCATCGCGGCCCACGTGGGACCACGAGGAAGGAATGAACTGCAACGGCCCGACGGCGCGATCAAACTCAGCGTCGCCATCGATTTGGCCATCATCCGTGTCCGGGGTATGAGCGGTACCGTTCGAGCCGTCGAGAGCAATGCCGATAATCGGCGGATCTGGGTACCCATTTTCATCCAGCTTGGAGGGGCGCAGCCAATTGCCGTTGTAGGTGCCATGGCGGGTTTCTACCCAACCCAGACCGGCCAGAGTATTCCATCGCAGGTTGCATTCAGGCCACGCATCGCGGGCGATGAGCTCGGCGTTGCCATAAGCACGTAGCGCCTGGCCGGAGATTCCTGTCTGCGATTCCAACTGGGAGGACCAATAAGAAAGCTTGTCCGCGGTGCGCCCTTCCGAATGAACGTCAATGTTAGGAACTTCCATGCCAGCAATCGGCGGCATCGCCTGCGGAACGGGCCGCAGCGGTTTCAAGGTTGCAGGCTTGCCTAGGGCAGAAAGCACCCAGCCCACGAGAGAAACCACAACGACGACAGCGAGGACTGCGGCCAGGCCGCAGCCCCCGAGTTTCCGCAGCCGCTTAGTCATGAATGCCAATCATAATGACTCCCCTAGCCACTTCCCGAACTGACACTACGGCCCCCACTCCCCTTCCAGAAATTTAACAGTAAGCAACAAGAAGTTATGTCAGGCCTTTCACTACTGCACCATCTTTAACATTTTGCGCTACAGTAACAAGGTCAGGTTTCACGCCTGCCCCTGCACCGCACACCTTAAAAAGGAGCCTTTCCATGTCCCTTCGCCGTTACGCCGCTGCCACCGCCGCAGCGCTTAGCCTTTCCCTCGCCGCCCCAGCTGCAGCACAGGCTCAAGACCTCAGCTTCTTGGGCGACCTTAACAATGTCGCCACGCAGCTCATTAGCGGCGCCGACTGCGGCACCGTTCGCACCACGCTGACTGTCATCGATCAAAACACCGAAGGCGTGCTCTTTAACGAGAACACCACCCGCAACCAGCTCGCTCACAACCTGCAGAACCTTGGCGGCAACGCGAACGCACAGGTCTCCCCGCTGACCATCGCAGCTGTGAAGTACTCCGGGCTAACCGCAGACCGCGCCCTGGCCTGCGGCATCGTCAAGCAGGACAACATCCTCACTGGCGGTACTGGATTGTCCTCCAAGATCTCGGACTATGCTCCGACGCTCTCGTCCATGCTGAACCTGCCGAAGCTCTAAGGAACTTCAGAAGAATTTCCGGCTAGTCCAAGGCCTGCGACTTTTCGCGGGCCTTTCCTTCTGCCCACAACTGCTCCTGCCGCTCAATCGCAACAAGCTCATTCGTTCCATCAAAGAGATAGGGCGCACGGGAGCGCAGCTTCGCCACGAAGGAATCCGCGACGTCGTCAAGCGTGAATGCTCCGCGCCGCGAGGCTAGCTCGGCATGAAAGAGAACTTGTAGCAGGACGTCGCCAAGCTCGCCGCGCATGTGCTCATCGCCTGCCTGGGAACGTACGGATTCGGCAAATTCCGCGGATTCTTCGGCGAGATAAGGCAACAGACTCTCGTGAGTTTGGGCACGTTCCCACTCGCCAATCCGCACTGCCTGGGCCATTGCAGTACGCGCCTGAAACATCGGATCTTTGCGCGACTCTGCTTCGATAAGACGCTCGCCAGCATCCAGCCTTGCAACGACTTCCGGTTCGTGCGCATCAGTGGAAACCAGCAGGCCAACGCCCATTGGGTCCTCTCCTTTTAGGAGATCGCTAAAGTTCCATCGCACGCGCACTGGAACCTCACCGGTGAAGCTAACAGGGCCCAAAAGCGCCCCATGTGCCTCCATCGGAATCAGCGTGGGCCAGCGTTCATCGAGCAACAGAACAGTCATGGCCACAAAGTATAGGGCAGTTTAGTAATCAGGTTTTAAATGCTGACTTCGCTCCGTGGCTTTTGCGGGGTATTTTAGTCGCATGACCTCCACTACTTCCTCCCCGGCGAACGCCGAGTCATCGGGTAATCACACGGTGACTCTGTGGACTCTCGTCGCCTTGATTATCGGCTCCACCGTGGGCAGTGGAATATTCTCGCTTCCTCAAAACATCGCCTCGGTTGCAGGTCCCGGCGCAATGCTCATCGGTTGGCTCATCGCCGGCGTGGGCATGCTCTCTGTCGCGTTCGTGTTCCAGTACTTGGCGCACCGCAAGCCGCACCTCGACTCCGGCGTGTACTCCTACGCCCGCGCGGGCCTAGGTGATTTCATCGGTTTTACCGCAGGCTGGGGCTACTGGATTGGCTCCGTAATCGCGCAGGTGGGGTATGCCACGCTCTTTTTTAACACCTTGGGCCACTATGTGCCGCTTTTCGACGCCGATCATCGCTGGGCCTCCGCCATCGCAGTGTCGGTAATGTCTTGGGCCATTTTTGCAGTTTTGGCAGGCGGCATTAAGCAGGCCGCTGTGATGAACATGGTGACCTCGATTGCCAAGATCGTCCCTATTTTGGCTTTCGTAGTCTTCATCGCGTTCCTCGGCTTTAGCTGGGACAAGTTCACTTTTGATTTCTGGGGCAAGGATTCCGGCTCAACCGTCTTTGAGCAGATTCAGGGCATCATGCTCTACACCGTGTGGGTATTCATCGGTGTCGAAGGTGCCTCCGTCTACTCCAAGCAGGCCCGCTCCCGCAAGGACGTCGGCCGTGCCACCGTCATCGGTTTCTTCTCCGTGCTGGCGCTTTTGGTTTCGGTCTCCACCTTGTCATTCGGTGTGCTCTCCCAAGCTGAACTGGCAGCATTGCCGGATAACTCCATGGCTTCCGTATTAGAAGCTGTCGTCGGCCCATGGGGCGCGGCTTTTATCTCCATCGGCCTCTGCCTTTCGGTGTTGGGCGCTTACGTGTCTTGGCAGATGCTGTGTGCTGAACCCATCGTAATGATGGCTATCGACGGCCTGCTGCCACGCAAGATCGGCACCATCAACGTGGCCGGCGCCCCATGGGTAGCGCAGCTTATCTCCACCTTTGTTATCCAGGTCTTCATCATCGTCTTCTTCTTGAATGAGACTTCATATAACGCCATGGTGCAGCTGGCCACCATCATGTACCTGCTGCCTTATATCTTCACCTCGCTCTACCTGCTTTTACTGGGTATCCGCGGCAAGGGCCTTTCGCACCCGCACGCAGGTGTGAAGTTCGATCTTTCGGGCCCGGAAATCTCGAAGCGGGAAAACCGCCGTCATATCGTCATCGGCGCCATCGCGTTCGCTTACTCGCTGTGGCTTATCTACGCCGCCGACCTGGTTTATGTCTTGCTCGGTGCGCTCGCTGTTATTCCAGGTCTTATCCCTTACGTGGGAACGCGCCTGTATAAGAAGGAGCGCGTCTTCAACTCCTTCGAGTGGTGCGTCGTGGCCATCGTCTTCATCGGCGCAATCGCCGCTCTGTGGGGATTGGCAAGCGGCAAGCTCTCGCTTTAAGCAAGACAACTGCATAGATAAGTACTCCCTACCGGCTCGGCTTCACGCTGGGCCTGTAGGGAGTACTTTTCTGCTAGGACAGTGCTCTGCAGGTGAAAAAGGGCCTTACTGGCTTACAGAGATCACATTCTTCCCGCCGACCTTCGCGCCGGTGACATCGATCTTGTCCAGTTCGAACATGGCGGAAAGGAAATCCGCCATCCACTGCAGCAGCTCGATATCCCGCAACTTCGGGGAGGTGACGTTGCGGCCGGCCTTCGGGAACCCCAGCTGAATGGCCTTGGCCGCGGCGCGGTAATTGGAGCCCGGGTAAAGGCGCTTCAAGCGCACCTGCTTCGAATCCGCCAAATCCACCGGGTGGACCTTAATACGGGTTCCCTGCACCGCAATATCGCCCACGCCTGCCCGGCGCGCCTGGTGACGCAGTCGAGCGACAGCCAGCAAACGGGTAACTGGCTCCGGCAGCGGGCCGTAGCGGTCTTCCATTTCTTCTACAGCCAACTGCAGATCGTTATTGTCCTTCGAGGCCGCGAGCTTGCGGTAGACCTCCAGGCGCAGGCGCTCGGAGTTGATGTAATCCTCTGGGATATGGGCGTCGACTGGCAGGTCGATGCGGATCTCCTTCGGTCCCTCGTCGGTGGCCTTCGGAACCTCGCCACGGGCAAGGGCCTTGAAGGTCTCCACTGCCTCCCCGACCAAGCGGACATAAAGGTCGAAGCCGACACCCGCGATGTGGCCGGACTGCTGCGCGCCCAAGACGTTGCCGGCACCGCGCATCTCCAAGTCCTTCATCGCCACGGCCATGCCGGCGCCCAGATCATTGTTCTGGGCGATGGTTGCCAGGCGGTCATAGGAGGTCTCGGTCAGCGTGGCGCCCTTCGGGTACAGGAAGTAGGCATAGCCGCGCTCACGGGAACGACCCACGCGCCCGCGCAGCTGGTGGAGCTGAGACAGGCCCATGTGGTGCGCGTTTTCCACGATGAGCGTATTCGCATTAGCGATGTCCAGGCCGGTTTCCACGATCGTGGTACAAACCAGGACGTCGTACTCGCGGTTCCAGAAGCCCTGCACCGTCCGTTCGAGGGCTTCCTCGTTCATCTGGCCGTGCGCCACGACGATGCGCGCCTCCGGCACGAGATCGCGGAGCTCGCGGGCCTTCTTTTCAATGTCAGAGACCTTGTTGTGGATGAAGAAGGTCTGGCCGTCTCGCAGCAGCTCGCGGCGGATCGCCGCAGCAATCTGTTTGTCCTCGTAAGCACCCACGTAAGTCAGGACCGGATGGCGGTCTTCCGGCGGGGTCAGGATGGTAGACATCTCGCGGATGCCCGCCATGGACATCTCGAGGGTGCGCGGAATTGGGGTCGCAGACATCGTCAGCACGTCAACGGAGGCTTTAAGCGCCTTGATATGTTCCTTATGCTCCACGCCGAAGCGCTGCTCCTCGTCTACAACGATTAGCCCTAGGTTCTTCCAATGCACACCTGTTTGCAGCAGGCGATGCGTTCCGATGACGATATCGACGGAACCGTCTGCCAGACCGGAGACAATCTCCTTGGCGTCCTTCGTCGACGTAAAGCGGGACAGCACCTGAATGTTGACCGGGAAACCGGTCATGCGCTCGCGGAAGGTATCAGCATGCTGTTGCGCCAGCAAGGTGGTCGGCACCAAAACCGCCACCTGCATTCCGTCCTGCACCGCCTTGAAGGCTGCGCGCACCGCTACCTCGGTCTTGCCATAGCCCACATCGCCGACGACGACGCGGTCCATCGGCACGCTGGATTCCATATCCTGCTTCACAGAGTCGATGGCCATCATCTGATCTTCAGTCTCGACATATGGGAAGTTATCTTCCATCTCCGCCTGCCACGGGTTATCCGGCGCAAACTGGTGTCCCGGCGCGGCTTGGCGCTTGGCATAAAGCTCCACCAGCTCGCCCGCGATTTCGCGGACTGCGGCGCGGGCTTTCTTCTTGGTGTTCTTCCAGTCCGAGCCGCCCATCTTGGACAGCGTCGGCTTCTCGCCGCCGGTGTACTTGGAGAGCAGATCCAGCGAGTCCATCGGGACCCAGAGCTGATCGGCCGGCTGACCGCGCTTCGAGGAAGCGTACTCCAGCACGATGTACTCACGTCGGGAGGTTTCATCACCCGACTGAATCGTGCGCTCGGCCATCTTGAGGAAGCGGCCAATGCCGTGGGTTTCGTGCACCACGTGGTCGCCCTGTTTGAGCGCGAGCGGATCGACGCGGTTGCGGCGCTTTGCTGGGCGTCGCTTAGCGCCGGCGATGTCGCCCACGCGATTACCCGTCAGGTCGGTCTCCGTAATGACAACCAACGGGAGCTGTTCCTTCTGCGAGCCGCCGGCGCTGCGGGCCTTCGGGAATACCAAGCCCGCATGTGAAAGCGCCTGATACAAAGTGACCTCGCCAGGCGTCGGCTCCCAGCCAGGAGTCGCGACCTTGGTGCGGATGCCCTTTTCCGCAAAACGCTCAACCATGCGCTTGATGGCACCCTGAGCCGGCGCGATAAACGCCGCACGGCCGCCGTCGCGGGTATGCGCGAGCAGCTGCGCCATCATGGCGTCGATTTCCTTAATGTCACCACGCGGCGTCGGGCCCGGTTCATACTCGAGCGGCAAGGTCTGCGCCTCGTCGGCCATGAACATTCCAGGGGGCGCAAAGGTCCACAGCGGCAAACTCGCATTAGCGCACGTTGCTTCCAAAGACTCGTAGGAACGGTAGCTAGCGGCCTCGGTGTCCAGGCCTTCAGCGGTCAAAGGACCATCCGCCCCCATGGCAGCGGCTTCCCAACCGGCAGCCAAGAATTCCGCGTCCGTGGACTCTAGATCCGCAATACGGGTGCGAATCTTTTCCGGCGCGACCAGCAGCACGTGGGTACCCTCCGGCATGAATTCGGGAAGGGTGACCAGCGGGGCGTCGCTAAGCACCGCCAGCAGCGCCTCCATGCCGTCGGCCGGAATATGCTCACCTACCTTGGTCAAAAGCTCCACGAGGGCAGCATTGCCCGGGTGCTGCAGGGCAAGGTCTTGGGCACGCTTGGCGACGTCGTCAGTAATCGGAAGCTCACGCGCCGGGAAGATGTCCACCGCGCCGACCTCAATCTCTGGAATCGCGCGCTGATCAGCGACGGAAAATTGCCTGATATCGGTAATTTCATCGCCCCAGAACTCCACACGCACCGGGTAATCGAGCGTCGTGGGAAAGACATCCAAGATGCCGCCGCGGACGGCATACTCGCCGCGCTTGGCCACCATGTCCACGTGCTTGTAGGCACGAAACTCCAGCTGTGAGACGATGGCCTCGAGCTCGATTTCCATGTCCTCGGCCAGGCTGATCGGACTGCGGCCTTCCACGTTTTTCAAGATCGGTTGGCTATATCCACGCGCTGCTGTGACGACGACGCGCAGCTTGCCTTCTGCAATGCGGTGCAGCACCTGCGCGCGGCGGCCCACGATATCCGCGCCGGGCGAAAGGCGTTCGTGTGGAAGGGTTTCCCAGGCCGGGAACTGGGCAACCTTGTCCCCCATCATCGCGGTTAACTCCGCGGTGAGGTCCTCGGCCTCACGGCCGGTGGCGGTAACGACGAGAACGGGCGCCTGATTCGCCAGCGTGCCGATAGCCCACGGGCGCGCTTGGTCGATGCCGGTGATGTGCAGGTGTGGCTCGCCTACCTGGGTGGCAAGCCCTTTGAGTTTCGGGTCGGAAGCCGCGACCTTGAGTAGTCCGGCGAGCATCGGCGTTGCCACTTAGTTAGTTCCTCTCAGTTTTGGCTTAGCTTCCATTCCAGACAGCCCATTCCAGCACAAGTTTACGATGTGCGCAGCCACCACTTCCTTTGCCGGCTGGCGGGTATCCAGCCACCATTGGGCGGTCATCGAGACCATGCCGACTAGCGCTTGGGCATAAAGTCCTGCCAGTTTCGCGTCGAGGCCGCGGCGCTCGAAGGCGGCGCCCAAGATATAGGAGACCTGCCCCACGGAGGAATTAAGCAAAGTGGAATAGGAGCGTTCGTCGCCGGGCTTGGAGTCGCGTACGAGGATTAAGAATCCATCGGTTTCTTGCTCCACGTAGTTTAAAAGTGCGACAGTGGCTTTCTCGATGCGCTCGCGCCAGGTGCCTTCGCTAAGCGAATGCGTGATCACCTTCTCCAGGGCGAGCATCTCGCGGTCCACGATGACCGCATAGAGGCCTTCTTTTCCCCCGAAGTGCTCATAGACCACGGGCTTGGAAACGCCAGCTCGCGCCGCAATCTCCTCCACGCTGGCTCCGTCGAACCCCAGCTCGGCAAAAGCCGCTCGGCCAATCACGATCAATTGCTCGCGACGTTCGCGTCCAGTCATCCTCTGTCGAACCATGCGATCAAGCTTAGTGGGTGGCATTTGTAATTAAGGCATACGCGTCAGGTACTATTAGCAACGCACGCCTTGAGCGCGCGGTTATTCCCCATGGTGTAATCGGCAACACTACGGTTTTTGGTACCGTCATTCTAGGTTCGAGTCCTGGTGGGGAAGCCAAGGAAACTCCTGCTCACTTCGCATTTCGAAGGAGCAGGAGTTCTTTTATTTTGAGACCTCGAAAAGCCTAGGAAGTCGCAGACGGAGTCGCGTACGGGCTACGGGATGAGTCCACTACTTGCCCAGCATGTGCGCTATGCGACGCCCCAGCAGACTTCTCGAATACAAGCGCCGCCGGCTTGACGCGAACGTCGGGTTTTTCGCCCTTGTTCACCACAACCATCTGGCCCATCATGCCCTTGTCCTCGTGCAGGAGCATGTGGCAGTGGTACATGTACGGAATGGTCTTATCCGGGAAGTAGCCCAACTCCACGAGCAGCTTGGCGGTTGCCTTGGGCGGAAGATTGACGATGTCCTTCCAGCCCATCGTCGGAACCGCGATGTCCTTGCCATCGCCATAGTCATAAGACAAGACCTTGAAACGCGAATTGTGGATGTGGAAGTTGTGCGGCCAATCGCTATTTTCGTTGGTCACAGTCCATACCTCAGGCTTGTCTTCCTCGATTACGGTGTCCACGCGGGCCATGTCCATGGACTCACCGTTAATCATGAAGGTATTGAGCACGAACTCGCGCTCGGTCAGCCCCTCGGCAGACGGGACGTCGGCAGCCGCGGGATCCAAGGTTTGCGGCAGAGCTGGCACTGCAGGCGCATCCTCCCCCGGCGCGGTGATATGCAGGATGTCAAAGCTGTCCTTGAAGCCAAAGTCCGCAGAGTACTCATCTTCGGGGATGCTGAAGTTGTCCTTGCGCGGCACCGACTGCAACACCACGTCCTTGCCGGGCTCCAAGTCCACGAGGACCTCGATGCGCTCGCCTGGTCCGATGAGAAGCTCGTCAACCTCAACGGGGGCGTCGAGAAGCCCGGAGTCAGTAGCGATGACGTTAAACGGCGTCCCATTATCCAAGGCCAGTGTGTAGAAACGCATCGAAGCGCCGTTGAGCAAGCGCAGGCGAACCCGGCGCGTGGTCGCGGCGAAAGAAGCATTCGTGATGCCGTTAACCACAGGAGTAGTGCCCATGAGACCGAGAGTGCCGTCAACCTGGTGATCGAACTGGCCGTCCTCAGTGAACTTCGCATCCATAATGACCACCGGAATGTCATCCACGCCGTACTCAGAAGGAATGTCGAGCTTATCCGATACGTCGTCGTCCAAGATAAACATGCCAGCAAGTCCGCGGTAGGCATGGGTTGCCGTGGCCATATGCGGGTGCGGGTGATACCAGACGGTGGCGGCGGGCTGGGAAACTTCCCACTGTGGCTTCCATGTCTTGCCCACCTCAATCGGCGAGTGTGGTCCACCATCGGAATAGGCCGGAAGCTTCATTCCGTGCCAGTGCACTGTGGTCATTTCCACCAGGTTGTTGGTGATTTCCGCGCGAACCTTGTCGCCCTTGTGTGCGCGCAGCGTCGGGCCAAGGAACGGGCCGTTAAAGCCCCAAGTGCGGGTGTTGTTATTGCCAGAGATAACCTCCGAATGGCCGTCTTGGGCCGTGAGCTTAAAGACCCTTGTACCGCCATCCATCTCACCTTCTAAAAGTGGCGGGATAGGAAGCGGCCGCGGCGCCGCGTCATAGCCCACCGGGGCCGGCTGATCCTTATTTTTCGTATTGGCACAAGCCGTGATGGCCGCACCCGCCGCAGCGGCAGAAGCAGTAAACAAGACACCTTTAAAAAAGACACGACGCGTAAAACCCATAAATTCCAGAGTATTTTAGTTGGCTACTAAGCCAAACCTATTTCGGCCAATTCAGGTATTAATCACATACGCTTGATTTATGCCGATCCCAGACCAAGAGGCTCGTCCAGCCCGCCTTTTCGCATCTTCAAACGCCTTACAAGGCATCGGTGACCAATTAGTCTCCGGAAAGACCGTCCTGCCCTGGCTCTTTGCGCAGCTGGGCGTCCCGCACTCTTTTACCGCACTCCTGGTGCCTATCCGAGAGTCTGGCTCCATGCTCCCACAGGCCGCACTGACCCCGTGGGTAACTTCCCGTCCGACCCGCAAGAAGCTATGGGTGTGGGGCTCGGTCGTTCAAGGCATCAGTGCCCTCGTGATTGCAGGTGCCGCAGCGGTATTTGAAGGTTGGGTTCTCGGCACGATAACCATCGCCGCGCTTGCCGTGCTTTCTGTTTTCCGCGCTTTGTGCTCGCTGACGGGAAAAGACGTCCAAGGCCGGACCATTTCTAAAGGCAGCCGCGGTGAGGTGACGGGGCTTGCTGCTCAAGCATCGGGCGCGGTAACCCTACTCGTTGGCCTTGTGCTCGCGTTCTTGGGCCAGCTTCCGCCACTGGGGCTTGCCGCAGTTCTCGGTGGCGGTGCGCTGAGTTGGTTCGTTGCGGCAGCGATATTCTCCTCCATCGATGAGCCCGTTCCGGATGAAGCAGAAACCGCGGCCGCCAAAAAGGATGCATCCGAGGGTCCCCGTTGGTGGAGCGATACTTGGAAGCTATATACCTCCGACGAAGATTTCCGCCGCTTTGTTAACGTGCGCGCCCTTTTGCTGGTGACTGCGCTATCAACCACTTTCATCGTCACGCTTTCCCATCAAAGCGGCACCACGGTGCTCAGCGGACTCGCAGGCTTCGTGCTTGCTTCTGGCCTTGCCAACTTAGTGGGAGGAAAAATTTCCGGCATCTGGTCGGATCGCTCTTCCCGATTGGTGATGTCGTGGGCGTCGGTTGCGGCGTCGCTGACCCTAATCCTCGTGGTCGCTTGTGCTCATTGGGCACCAACCTGGGTTTGTGCTTGGGCTTTGCCGCTGGGGTTCTTTTTGGTCAACCTCGCGCACACAGGCATCCGCGTCGCGCGTAAGACTTACATCGTGGACATGGCAGGTGGCGATAAGCGCACCTTTTATGTCGGTGCGGCCAACACGATGATGGGCGCAATCTTGCTTGTTGTAGGCGCAATCTCCGCAGTCATTTCCCTTGCCGGGCCTACCGCTGCCCTGCTTTTCTTGGCTGCACTCGGCTTCATCGGAGCTTGGCGCGCCAGGATGCTGCGTGAGGTCTCTGCCTAGTTCATAGCAAAGCCAGCGCCGAACTGGGGTGTGCTTTATCCCCCAATAACTACGTGGGGCGTTAAGATGTGGGACATTACTCCCTAAATAAGACTCGACGACAGGAGAACGAAGAAACTCGTGGCAGATACAACTAAGTGCGCGATTGTTGTTCTAGCAGCGGGCGCTGGCACCCGAATGAAATCCGCAAAGCAAAAGACTTTGCACGAAATCGGCGGGCGCCCGCTCATCGGGCACGCGCTGCATGCTGCGGCTGGTATGCACCCGGAGCACCTCGTCGCCGTCGTCGGCCACCAGCGCGAGCAGGTCTCTCCCGCCATTGAGGCCATCGCCGCAGAACTGGGAACCGAAGTCTCCCAGGCAGTGCAGGAAGAACAAAACGGCACCGGCCACGCAGTGCAGTGCGGTCTCGAGCCACTCCCCGACTTCGATGGCACCGTCATCGTCACCAACGGTGACGTCCCCCTTCTTCGCACTGAGACCATCCGCGAGCTTTTCGACGCCCACGTTACCGCCGGCAACGCCGTGACGGTTCTGTCGATGCAGCTTGCTGACCCAACCGGTTATGGCCGCATCGTCCGCGGCGCAGATGGCAATGTCGAAGCCATCGTTGAGCAGAAGGATGCAGCAAGCGAGCAGCTTTCCATCGACGAGGTCAACTCCGGCGTATTCGCTTTCGACGGCGCAATTCTGCGCGACGCCCTAACCAAGCTCGATTCCAACAACGCCCAGGGCGAGCTCTACATCACTGACGTTTTGGAAATCGCCCGCACCGCAGGCCACAACGTCGGCGCGCACATTGCTGCCGACGCCGGCGAGCTGGCAGGCGTCAATGACCGCGTCCAGCTCGCCGCAGCTGGCCGCGAGCTCAACCGCCGCACCGTGGAAGCCGCCATGCGCGGCGGTGCCACCATCGTCGACCCTGCCACCACCTGGATTGGCGTTGACGTCACCATTGGCTGCGACGTTCTCATCCACCCGGGCACCCAGCTGTGGGGCAAGACCCACATCGCTGATGGCGCAGAAATCGGACCAGACACCACCTTGACCGATATGCAGGTCGGCGAGGGCGCCAAGGTCATCCGCACCCACGGTTCCGAGTCTGTGATTGGCGCTAACGCCAACGTCGGCCCGTTTACCTTCATCCGCCCGAAGACCGAGCTCGGCGAAGGCGGTAAGCTCGGCGGCTTCGTCGAGGCAAAGAATGCCCAGATTGGACGCGGTTCCAAGGTTCCGCACCTGACCTACATCGGCGATGCCACCGTGGGCGAGGAATCCAATATCGGCGCTTCCTCCGTATTCGTCAACTACGACGGTGTTAACAAGCATCACACCGTAATCGGCAGCCACGTGCGCACCGGATCTGACACGATGTTTATCGCACCAGTCAATGTCGGTGACGGCGCTTATTCCGGGGCGGGTACAGTTATCAAGGAAGATGTTCCTGCGGGAGCACTCGTGGTCTCCGGTGGCAAGCAGCGCAACATCGAAGGCTGGGTTCAAAAGAAGCGTCCGGGCACTCCGGCAGCAGAAGCTGCCGCCCGCGCACAGGACAACAACAAGTAAGGGGAATTACCGCCCATGACTGGCAAGGTAACCGGCAGCAGCAAGAATATGAAGCTCTTTTCTGGGCGTGCACACCCAGAATTGGCTGAGGCTGTGGCCAAGGAACTGAAGACGGACCTCGTTCCAACCACCGCTCGTGACTTTGCAAACGGTGAGATCTTCATCCGCTTCGAAGAGTCTGTCCGTGGTGCAGACTGCTTCGTAATGCAGTCCCACACCCAGCCGCTGAACAAGTGGCTGGTGGAGCAGCTCATCATGATCGATGCGCTCAAGCGTGGTTCCGCAAAGCGCATCACCGCTATCCTGCCGTTCTACCCATACGCACGTCAGGATAAGAAGCACCGCGGCCGCGAGCCGATCTCCGCTCGCCTCGTTGCTGACCTGCTGCAGGCAGCGGGCGCAGACCGCATCGTTTCTGTTGACCTGCACACTGACCAGATCCAGGGATTCTTCGACGGCCCGGTCGATCACATGCACGCAATGCCGATCCTCGTGGACTACATCAAGTCCAAGTACTCCCTGGATAACCTCGCTGTGGTTTCCCCGGATGCTGGCCGCGTCAAGGTGGCTGAGAAGTGGGCGCATGAGCTTGGCGACGCCCCACTGTCCTTCGTTCACAAGACCCGTTCCACCGAGGTTGCTAACGAGACCGTATCTAACCGCGTTGTCGGTGAGGTCGAGGGCAAGGACTGCATCCTTCTGGATGACATGATCGATACCGGCGGAACCATCGCTGGCGCAGTTCGTGTCCTGAAGGAAGCAGGCGCGAAGTCCGTCGTCATCGCTTGTACCCACGGCGTCTTCTCCGATCCGGCACGTGAGCGTCTGTCCGAGTGCGGCGCTGAGGAAGTCATCACCACTGATACCCTTCCGCAGTCCACCGAGGGCTGGTCCAACCTGACCGTTCTTTCGATTGCTCCACTGCTGGCTCGTACCATCCACGAGATCTTCGAAAACGGCTCCGTAACCACGCTCTTCGAGTCGAACTAAGCACTTAATAAGCAGCACATAAAAGACCGTCCAGCACACGGCTGGGCGGTCTTTTCCATTTCCACAAACAGAAATGAATGAACCTGTGCTACGACTTGCATGTCGGCAACGGATACCGCACCACAATGAAAGGACATAATGATATGACCTACAATGCGAACTATTTCTCTGGGGAAAGCAAATACAGCAAAGGTGTCGCAGCTGTGCTGTGCGTCCTTGGTCTCTTCCTTGTGGCTGGTCTACACCGCATATATGTGGGAAAGATCGGAACTGGTCTGCTCTGGCTCTTCACAGGAGGACTCTTCTTAGTGGGAACCATCGTGGATCTCATTATGATCGCCACAGGGGAATTCAAAGACAAGAGCGGATACAAGCTACTCTCCTAAACAGAACACAAGGAACCTCCACCTGAATTGATCCAGGTGGAGGTTCCTTGTGTTGTTGTTCTGCTTGTTACATCTTAAGGTAATTCCGCCTGCACAATTGGACAGCCTGCATGAGCTTATCTCCATGAAGAGCTGGTGGGATAGCGTCGATAGCCTCGCTAAGGTGGTAGGCAGCGCGCTTAGCGAGGCCGATGATTCCAATGACTTTTCGGCCGAGGACTACGAAGCTGACGAAGGCTAGGGAGTTGTCGGCGAAGAAGAGCAGAAGTAACTTGCCTGCTCTCGGCGCTGCGTGTTAGTATTCTCGCTGTCTCGGCGAGGGCTGCCCAGAATTGGAAAGCCGTTATCGACGCGATTAGAAGTTATTTCACACGTTTTAAGCCTGCGATGACTCGACCAAGACGACCATCGGCAGGCTTTCGCCGTTTTTCGAACTCGCTAAAGTCTCGCCGCACCAATCTTTGACACTAGGAGTTTTACTATGGCAAACACCCGCCCAGTATTGAAGGCAGAAGTACGTAACGAGTTCGGCAAGGGCTTCGCTCGCCGCCTGCGCGTTGCTGGCAAGGTCCCAGGCGTTGTCTACGGCCACGGCGTTGACGTTCTGCACTTCGCTGTTGACCGTCTCGAGCTGACCGCACTGGTTCGCGCACACGGCGTCAACGCTGTTTTCGAGCTCGAGCTCGAGGGTGAGCAGCACCTCGTCATGGTCAAGCACGTTGACCAGAACGTTCTGACCCTGGACATCGACCACATCGACCTGCTTTCCATCAAGCGCGGCGAGAAGGTTGAGGTTGAGGTTCCGGTTGTTCTCGAGGGCGAGAGCGCACCGGGCACCATGTCCGTTCAGGATGCTGACGTCCTCCTCGTTGAGGCAGACGTTCTGAACATCCCAGAGGAGATCTCCGTTTCCATCGAGGGCCTCGAGGACGGCGCTGTCGTCACCGCTGGCGACATCACCCTGCCAGAAAACACCACCCTGGTTGCAGATGCAGAGACCGTCATCGCTTCCATCTCCCTGCCTGAGGTTGACGAAGAGCTCGAGGCAGCCGCTGAGGCTGCTGAGGAAGGCGGCGCTGAGGCTGGCGCTGAATCCGCAGAGGAAGAATCCGCAGAGTAATTCAGAGTTTCTCGCTCTTTTACGCGCATTCGCCCGCACTGGCCATCGTGGCTGGCGCGGGCGTTTGCCCGTTTTCACGCCAAGAGCCGCTCTTTCGCACCGGCATGAGACAATGGCTTAGTGACTGATTATCTCGTCGTCGGCCTGGGCAACCCGGGCCCCAAATATGCCGGAACCCGCCACAACATCGGTTTCGATGTTGTCGATGAATTAGCTAACGACAACTTCACCAGCTTTTCAGTGCATAAGAAGACCAACACCGAAGTTGCCGAAGTTCGCCTTGGCTCGACCAAGTTATTCCTTGCCAAGCCGCGTTCTTTCATGAACCTCTCTGGTGGCCCTATCAAGGCACTCCTCCAGTACTTTTCGCTATCCCCTACAAACCTCATCGTGGTCCATGATGAGCTGGAGCTGGAATTCGGCGTCGTCAAGCACCGCGTCGATGGTGGCGACCACGGGCACAATGGCCTGCGCTCCACCACCAAGTCTCTGGGTACCAAGGATTATCAGCGGCTTTCCATAGGCATCGGACGCCCACCGGGTCGAATGGATCCCGCAAGCTTCGTGCTTAAACCGTGGGCAAAGAAAGAGCAAGCGGACATCCCCATCATCTGCGCAGACGCAGCACAAGAAATCACCCGCATCGCGTCCGCGAGTTAGCTGCGCTTGCCGACGCCGCTCCAGTTGCGGCGTGGCATAAGCTGCTTTAGGGTCTGGGCTATGACAGTTTTGGGGGAACTGGCCAGCACGTTAAGTCGGGGCATGGATATTGTCGAAGAAGCCGTGGGCAAGACAGCGAGTGAAATCGCTAGTCTCGGGGTGCCCGATGCTCTGGCAATAGACCTTGCAGCCCTCGCTGAGCCCTTCGCGCCCAGTAACTCTTTTCAGCGCTTGCGTCGCGAAACCATGGAACGCGGGCGTGCTCACTCCCTTACTACGCTCCTTGCCGTGGAAAAGCAGGCCCGCAAGTTGCGCACGGAGGCCGAACGGTGGCGCGTGCGCCATACGGCTTTGGCCACGGCCGGTGATACGAGAGACGTCGAGAAGAAGGCCCGCGAATTGGTTGCTGCGCACTCGCCTCGCCGCGAACGCAAGCCTGGAATACGCCTGGCCCAGCATCCCGATGGTCAAGCTACCCTGACTATTTGCGGCCCCTCCGCCGACCTCACCGATATGCGCGACAGCCTTGACTGCAGCAGCGCTGAATCTGCACTCGCGGGGCTAAAACAACGCTGGTTCGGCGAAGGAAACCCTAGTCAGCCAGCAATTTCTGTCATGTTGGTGACAAAAATGGAAAACTACGCGCGGGCCTTGGAAGGCCACGAAGTCTGGTTCCAATTGAGCAATGGCGCGCTCATCTCCTCGACTGAACTGGCTACCCGGAACATCCTTGATCACGGCTTCCACGTACTCATGCATCCTGTGCATGGGCCTGTGAACCTGCACCGCGTCTCGCGTTTTGCCTCCACCAAGCAGCGGCTTATGGCTACTGCGGAAAACCCGCGCTGTGCCTGGCTCGGCTGCAAAAAGGGCGCGAACGATTGCCAAGTCCACCATCTAAAGGCCTGGCGCCATGGCGGCGAAACATCCGCGGAAAACCTCACCATGGCCTGCCAGTATCACAATGCCGTCAATGACGACGAGACCGCCGGTGGACGCGGATGGCTAGAGCGGCATGGCACAGTCTATTGGGTTCCGCCCAGCGGCTGGTACATCCCACCTTGGACGGATAAATCTCCGCCGCCGCTTAACTCGCCGCTGCCAGATTGGTTGGAAGAAGAACGCAACTACCTCGACGAAGAGCTGAGCAATTTCTCAGAACACGCTACTTAGCTCGCGAAGCAAGTTGTCTAGCCCGCCCACGGGCCAGATTCGCATGCCTTAAAACTTCTCCCTGGCTTGTGCGCCAAGCTGCCTGCAACTCCGCGTAAAATTTCCGACATGAAACTTGCCACCTTGCGAACTCAGTTTGGCACCACTGCGATCCGCATCGACGGCCCCGGCGTGGGCGTGGAGCTCGACTTTGACGACGTCGGCCAGCTCCTGCAGGCCGAGGATTGGTGCAAGTCCGCGCAACTTTCTGGCGAGCCGATTGCTTTTCGCGAGCAGGACTTAGCGCCCGTCATCCCGACGCCGTCGAAGATTATCTGCGTGGGCGTCAATTACGCCAAACATGCGCGTGAGATGGGGCGTGAACTGCCTGAGCAGCCTACCTTGTTCGTTAAGTTTCCGGAGGCGCTCACCGGCCCCTACGACGATATCTATGTCCCCGACTGGGCCACGAGCAAGCTCGACTATGAGGGCGAACTCGCCGTGGTTATCGGCTCTCGTGCGCACAATGTTGCGATGGCAGACGCGCTCGAACACGCCGCAGGCTACGCCGTGATGAATGACTACACGCTGCGGGATTTCCAGCGGCGTACCACTCAATTCCATGCCGGCAAATCTTTCTACCGCACTGCTGGATTCGGTCCATGGCTAACCACTTCTGATGAGTGGGCGCCTGGCGGCAACGCGCGCATTACCACCACCGTTGATGGCGAGGTGCGCCAAGCGGATAACACCGATGACCTGATTTTCTCCGTCGCGGAGCTCATCGCGTTCTGCTCAAAGCTGTACCCGCTTAACCCCGGCGATGTCATCGTGACCGGCACGCCCGAGGGCGTGGGATTTGCGCGTCAGCCACAGGCCTTTATTCAGGACGGCCAAACCGTCCGCATTGAGGTCGAAGGCTTGGGCGCTATCGAAAACACCACGCACTACGGCGAAGCGCCTTCTGGATGCGGGCCGGAGTGCACGTGTGGTTAATTACTATGCTTGTGCATAATTGTCCTGGATTTATTACCTATCTTCGCAGATAGCGGGCTAAAATTAAATCCATGAGCAAGAAATCCAAAACCGCCCCTGCCAAGCTCGATAAGGAAGCTTACGAGGAAGAACTCAAGCGCCTGCAGGCCGAACTCGTCGAGATGCAGCAGTGGGTTGTAGAAACCGGTGCCCGCATCGTCATTATCATGGAAGGTCGCGACGCTGCAGGTAAGGGCTCTGCTATCAAGCGCATCACCCAGTACCTCAACCCCCGCACCTGCCGCATCGAAGCTCTGCCTAAGCCCAACGACCGTGAGGCCGGCCAGTGGTACTTCCAGCGCTACATCGAAAAGCTTCCGACCGCGGGCGAAATAGTCATTTTTGACCGCTCCTGGTATAACCGCGCCGGCGTCGAGCGAGTCATGGGCTTTTGCTCCCAACAGGAATACGTCCGCTTCTTGCACCAGGCGCCCCAGCTCGAAAACATGCTCGTTGAAGACGGCATTATTCTGCTGAAGTACTGGTTCTCCGTCTCTGACGAAGAGCAGATCGCGCGCTTTAAGTCCCGCCGCAACGATCCGCTGCGTCGCTGGAAGCTCTCTCCCATGGATCTGCAGTCCATCACCCGTTGGGAGGACTACTCCCGTGCAAAGGACGAGATGTTCGTCCACACCGATACCCCGAACGCTCCGTGGTACACCGTTGAATCTGAAGACAAAAAACGCTCTCGTATCAACGTCATCAACCACATCCTAAAGACGGTTCCGTATCAGCACGTCGAGCAGGTGGTTCCGGAGATTCCGGAGCGCCCGGCTGAAAGCGGCGAGGAATACCAGCGCCCGCCGCGCGATGAGTTCGCCTACGTCCCCGATGTGGCCGCCGAACTTGAGCGCGACAAGGTTGCTGCACACAAGTCCGAAGGCAAAAAGCACAAGGGCAAGAAGAAAAAGAAGACCGGGAAGCACAAGTCAGACAAGTAGTCATCCCACCAACTGCTGAGCCTTGCCGCCCCGCCCGCTAAGGATTAACCTGCGGCCGCGGGGCGCGCACGGCAAGCACAAGGTATGCCACTGCGATGAGGACGAAGTCTGCTGCGCATATCGCCGCCCACCACTGCGTGGTATCCAAACCGTCAACGAACCAGTGTGGTCCAATGAAGGTAAGCAGCATCGTCGCGATCGCCACGGGCGTAGCGCCCGGCACCCCACCACGGGTCCAACGCACGAGCTGCGGGAGAAGCAGCACCGGCAACCAAACCCAGTGATGCGACCAGCTCACCGGGGAGATAAGAAGTGCTACAAGCGAGTTGAGTCCTAGCAGCACCACCATGTCACCGCGGTGTCGCCACATGGTCACCGCGATGACGCAGAAGGCCACCAGCGACGCGCCAACCCACAGGCCGTGGCCCTCCCCTGGCCCGAGGGCACGCTCAACGACGCCGCGGAGAGATTGATTGCCCACGTAATCGATTCCACCGATCCGGGTCGGATCGCCCAAGGTATGCGTCCAGTATTCGCGGGAGTCGGCCGGCAAGACGAGTGCTGCCAACAGCGTCGCTGCAATTCCGGTCGCTACGGACATCGCCGCAGCCTTAAATTGCCGGGTGATAAGGAAATACAGGCCAAAGACCGCAGGAGTAAGCTTGATGGCCGCCGCAAGTCCCACGCCCCACCCACGGAGACTGCGGCGACCAAAGACATCGGCGAGCACGAGAAACATCAGCACGATGTTGATCTGGCCAAACATGAGGGTCTGCCGCACGGGTTCTGTCACCAAGGCCAACGCAAGCAGCCCGGTGCTCAGCCACCCTTTGCTGCCACCGAGATACTCAGCAAGCCCCAGCATGTCCACGATACGGTGAATGCACCACCAGAGCGCCGCGGTTGATACTGCGAGCATGATAACCGCTGCGACCGAGTGCGGCAGAAGCGACAACGGGGCAAAAAGCATTGCGGCCAACGGCGGATATGTAAAAGGCAAATGCGCCCCACGCACATCGAAGCCGTCGTCGTAGAGCGACTGGCCTGTCAGCACCGCGCGACCGCCTGCAGCGTAGACATCAAGATCGATGTAATACCGGAGGTGAAAACCTCGTAATACTGATGGTGCCAGCGCCGCGCACAACGCAGTAATAATGACAAGCCTTCCCCAAGGCGTACCGATCAGCCATTGCCCGGCGTTTATCCACCGAGACGCAGGAGATTGATTGCTACCAGCATTTTCAGCTATTTCAGCGCTTTGGGCACGGTGTGGTTGCGAATGCCTGGGTTTAGATTTCACATCGAAACATCCTAAAACTCAGCCGTGGATACACGTAGTCGAACAACCCACTCAGGGGTACGTGCGCCCTAGCACTACAACCCGATCCCATGCCTGCCTAAACAAAGACCCCTGGAGCCACACCGAAAATGTGGCCCCAGGGGTGGGTAGCGCTTAATCTGCGCGAAAAGGCTTAGAGCTCGTGTGCCTCAACGCGAGCCGGGAATACGCGAGGACGTGCGCCTGCGATGTCCTCGACGATGCGAATTACCTGGTTGGAGTAGCCGAACTCGTTGTCGTACCAGACATAGAGAACCAGGTGCTTGCCGGAAGCGATGGTTGCCAGGCCGTCGACAATGCCGGCGTGAGTGGAGCCGACGAAGTCAGAGGAGACAACCTCCGGAGAAGCAATGTAAGAAATCTGCTG
The DNA here is from genome assembly GCF_001586215.1 of Corynebacterium simulans. NCBI lineage: Bacteria > Bacillati > Actinomycetota > Actinomycetes > Mycobacteriales > Corynebacteriaceae > Corynebacterium > Corynebacterium simulans. Next base: position 494,881 of record NZ_CP014634.1, read on the forward strand.
GCGCAGGTCAGAGTGCAGGGAAACGTTGCGCAGGAAGTTGTTGACCTCGTCGCGCTCGACTTCCTTCTCCAGCTCCAGGTTCAGCACTGCCATGGAAACGTCCGGGGTAGGAACGCGGATAGCGTTACCGGTCAGCTTGCCCTCAAACTCCGGAACAGCCTTGGAGACTGCCTTCGCAGCACCGGTCTCGGTGAGAACCATGTTGAGACCAGCTGCGCGGCCACGACGGTCACCCTTGTGGAAGTTATCAATCAGGTTCTGGTCATTGGTAAAGGAGTGAGCGGTCTCCACGTGGCCGTGGACAACGCCGTAACGATCATTGATGACCTTAAGAACAGGGGTGATGCCGTTGGTGGTGCAGGATGCGGCAGACAGGATCTTGTCAGAATCCTCGATGGTGTCATCGTTGATGCCGTAGACGATGTTCTTCAGATCGCCCTTGCCCGGTGCGGTCAGCAGCACGCGGTCGATGCCCTTGGACTGCAGGTGCTGCTCCAGGCCAGCGCGGTCACGCCATACGCCGGTGTTATCAACCAGGATGGCATTGTTGATGCCGTAAGCGGTGTAGTCGATATCAGCCGGGTCGTTGGCGTAGATCATCTGAATCTTGGTGCCGTTTGCCCAGATAACGTCGTTTTCTTCATCCACAGCGATGGTGCCGTTGAAAGCACCATGAACGGAGTCGCGGCGCAGCAAGGAGGCACGCTTGAAGATATCGCCGTCGCCCTTCTTGCGGGCAACGATGGCACGCAGACGGACGCCGCCGTATGCAGCCTCACGAGCGATCAGGATACGGGCCAGCAGACGGCCGATGCGGCCAAAGCCGTAGAGCACAACGTCGGTGCATTCCTTATCAACAGCAGCGCCAACCAGGTCGCAGAGTTCCTGCTCCAGGTAGTCGCGCAGGTTGTTGGCGTCAGACTCAGAGTAGCCAGAAGCCAGGCGGCCCAGGTCGATGGAGGCAGAGCCCAGGTTCATGTCGCACAGTTCCTTCAGGATAGGAAGGGTCTCTGCGGTGGAAAGTTCGCGCTTTGCAATACGACGTGCGTAGCGGTGCGCCTTCATGATGTCGATGTCCGTTACGCCATTCAAGTTGCGGCCGTAGATGGTGGCAACAACGTTGTTGGTGCGGTGCAGTTGGTGGATCAGCGGGATCATTTCCTGAGCAAGCTCAAGGCGCTCGTTCCAGTCAGCGTGTCCAACCTGTGCGTTCGCAGTCACGTGTTCTTTTCCTTTACTCGTCATGGGGGTAAACCAACATTCAACCGTAAATATTAACGCCTAGTGTTGCCCGTTTTGGCATAGACACCGCAGGATTTCCGCCACACTACCCCCGTTTATTTTCTCCACCTGCTCCCCCACCAGGCAATAGGCCACTGCAGCATCCTTTTCTTGGCGGCGTGGTTTCAAGATCGGATTCAAGAAGGGGTACATCGGGGGCATTTTTGGGTGGGCCCGAGTGAACTCAGTTTCCAGCCCACGGGCAAAGCGGCCGGAAAACGCGCGAGTGGATACGCTCTTGCCGCCGCCTGCGAGAAGCTCGCGATTAAAGGTGCTGGTTCCAGCCTCCTCGGCCAGCAAGAAGGCCGAACCACAGCTGGCTGCTTCAACGCCTGGCCATGAAAGGGCTTGTGCAACGTCTTCGGATGTACGCAGCCCACCTGCGACAATCAGCGGTAAAGGGGCGTCGCCAAGCGCGGCGTAAACTGCCGCCACCAGCTCCGGCAGCGGGCGCCAATCCGGATCCGCTTCGGCATCCCAGACCCCGCGGTGCCCGCCGGCCTCAGGCCCCTGCACACACAACGCGTCTACCCCAGCTTTTGCAGCAGCGATAGCTTCTTCCGGCGAGGTAACCGTGGTCCAAGCCTCCGCTCCCGCAGCGTGGATACGGCTAATCTCGCCAAGACTAAAGGTACCGAACATGGACCACAGCACCGCCGCGCCGCCATCTAGCGCTAGCTGGAGCTTGTCCTCCCATCCGTTGGAATAGTCGACGCTAGGAACCTCCACGCCTTCTGATTCCGCCATAGCGCGCACCGCCGCCATCGAGTCTTCACCCAGCGGCTTCTGCGGGCAGAAAAGATTGACCCCGAAATGCTCGCCCTCGCAGGCCACAATCTGTTCCCGCGCCGCTTCGAGGGAAGCAGTGCCCAATGCCAAAGCACCAAAGGAGCCGGCTGCCGATGCCGCCAGAACGCTGCGCGGGGTCGTGGGTCCCCCGGCCATGGGGGCGGGAAGTATTCTGGCTTCTAAGCTTTCAAGTAGTGTGCTCATCTCGCCCACACTAGGCAAAGGATGCGCGTAAGCTATTTTTTACTCCCCACATTAAGGTGTGTTTTATGTCTTCCCTCGGCGCAACCATCAAGGAATGTTTGCAGCAGCTTCGCTCTTCGGCGGGTTCTAAAGCAAGTACGGTGAAAGAGGGGCTTCACCGGAACACAGCACGCCAGAAGCAGGCTCCCCTGCTGGAAGTTTCCGACCTTTCTGGCCAATGGCTCGTGGTGGGCCTTGGCAACCCCGGCGCGCAGTACGCCGCGACGCGCCACAACGTGGGCTACATGGCAGTCGATGACCTTTTAGCCGATTCCGGAGATATCCTGCAGCCGGTTAAGGGCCATAAATTGTCCGCGGCGCAGGTAATGGTGGGCGATATTGCCGTAGTCGTTGCCCGTTGCGCAACTTTTATGAACTTGTCTGGTGACCCGATCGCTCCCTTCGCAGAGGAATTACAGATTCCAGCGGAGCGCATCATCGTGATTCATGATGAGCTCGATTTGCCAGCGCATAAGATTCGCATCAAGGTAGGCGGCAATGAAAACGGTCACAACGGGTTGAAGTCCTTGAGCGAACGCTTGGGAACCCGCGAGTACCCTCGCATACGCATCGGCATCGCCCGCCCGCCGAAGGGCACATCCATTCCGGATTATGTCCTGGGGCCGGTGGATTCCGGTACTGGTTTCGACGCCGCAATCGCCACGGCTGCCGACGCCGTGGGGCTCATCGTTTCCCGCGGCATTCAATTCGCGCAGAATGAGATTCATTCCCGCAAGTAACCCACCAGAGAAAGCTCATAACCCCTAAGCTTTAATTCATGAGCCACGACCCACAAACCATCGTCATCACTGGTGCCTCTGACGGCATCGGCGCTGCAGCAGCCCGCGTGCTCCGCGCTCAACGCCCGCAGGATCACCTGGTGCTGGTTGGCCGTAATCCCGAAAAGACCAAGGCTGTGGCAGAAAGCGTGGGGGCTTCCTTCCACCTAGCGGACTTTGAGTCCTTGGGCCAGGTGCGCCGCTTGGCAGAAGAATTAGGTGAGCTCGAGGAGATTCACGCGTTGGGAAACAATGCGGGCGGGATCTTCGATGGCCCCTTCACCACGGCCGATGGATTTGAACGCACGTGGCAGGTTAACGTGGTGGCGCCTTTCCTGCTGACTTCCTTGCTACGGGAGAAGCTGCGCAAAACGGATGCCACCATCGTGCAAACCGCTTCGGTGGCTAATTTCTTGATGTCTGCATTCGATCCGGGCGATCCAAATACCTTCCAGAAGTTCACCGCAGAGCGTGCCTACGGCAACGCCAAGCTGGGCGATATTTTGCTTACGCAGTATCTCCACGATCATGGGATGACTTCCGTGGCCTTCCACCCCGGCGTCTTGGCAACCAACTTTGCGCGGTCATCGCAAACCCGCACGAGCAAGTTCTACACCGGTGCCATCTCCAAGTACTTTGGAAAAGCCCAGGCCGGCGGCGAGAGCCTTGCTTATTACCTCACTGGCACGCCGGGCATGCACTTCGAGTCTGGCCAGTATTTCAACAGCAAGCGCAAGCCGGGCATGCGTCGACCGATGGCCAAGAAGGCAACCGTTGCTCGCCGCATCTTCGATGACTTGGGCGAGCAACTTGGCGTGGACTGGAATTAGTCGCTGCGGCGCGATTCCAGCACTTTAGGTCAAGGCCGCTAAACTTACGCGCATGAGTATTGCCTCCGAAGCCACCCGCCGTCGTACATTTGCCGTCATCGCCCACCCGGACGCCGGTAAGTCCACCCTCACGGAGGCGCTGGCGTTGCATGCGCACATCATTAATGAAGCAGGCGCCGTGCACGGCAAGGGCAACCGTAAAGCCACGGTCTCTGACTGGATGGAGATGGAAAAGGACCGCGGTATCTCCGTGGCTTCTTCTGCCCTCCAGTTCGAGTACGCCCCGGAGGGCCATACGGGTGAGCCTTACATGATCAACCTGGTCGATACCCCGGGCCACGCGGACTTCTCGGAGGATACCTATCGCGTTCTTACTGCGGTTGATGCCGCGGTCATGCTTATCGACGCCGCGAAGGGCCTGGAGCCACAGACCCTCAAGCTCTTCCGCGTGTGCAAGGCCCGCGGTTTGCCGATTGTTACGGTTATCAACAAGTGGGACCGCGTCGGCCGCGAGCCGCTGGAGCTCGTGGACGAGATCGTCAACGAGATTCAGCTACAGCCCACCCCGCTGTACTGGCCGGTCGGCATCGCTGGTGACTTCCGTGGCTTGGCGCACATCAATGAAGACGGCGAGGCGGATAACTACATCCACTTCATCCGTACTGCGGGTGGCTCGACCATCGCACCGGAGGAGCATTACGATCCGAGCGGCGCTGAGGCCAAGGAAGGTGATGCCTGGGAGACCGCCGTCGAGGAGGCAGAGCTACTGGCTGCCGACGGCGCGCTGCATGACCAGGAGCTATTCGAGCAGTGCGTTACTTCCCCGCTGATCTTTGCCTCCGCAATGTTGAACTTCGGCGTGCACCAGATTCTCGATACTCTCTGCGCCATCGCCCCGGCCCCGCGCTCGCGCGATTCCGATCCGAAGGCAATCGAGGCGTCCGGCGGCGCCAACGCAGCCATCGACGAGGTCCGCGAGGTCACCGATGACTTCTCCGGCGTCATCTTCAAAGTGCAGGCGGGCATGGACCGCAAGCACCGCGATAACTTGGCATTCATGCGCGTGGTCTCCGGCGAGTTCGACCGCGGCATGCAGGTCACCCACGCCCAATCCGGCCGCAGCTTCTCCACGAAGTACGCGCTGACTGTCTTCGGCCGCACGCGCGACACCATCGACACCGCCTACCCGGGCGACATCGTGGGCCTCGTCAACGCCGGTTCCCTGGCACCTGGCGATACCATCTACTCTGGCAAGAAGGTGCAGTTCAAGCCGATGCCGCAGTTCGCACCGGAGGCATTCCGCATTCTACGTGCGAAGTCTTTGGGCGATTACAAGGCCTTCCGTAAGGGCTTGGATCAGTTGGCTGCTGAGGGCGTCGTCCAGATCCTGCGCAATGAGGCCCGCGGCGACGCAGCTCCGGTGATGGCTGCGGTGGGTCCCATGCAGTTCGAGGTCATGCAGGCGCGCATGGAAGTGGAATACAACGTGGAAACCGTCACGGAGCCCATCCCGTATTCCGTTGCCCGTCGCACCGACGCCGAGTCCGCCTCTGAGCTCGGCCGCCAGCGCGGCGTGGAAATCTTCACCCGCACTGACGGCGAACTAATCGCCCTCTTCGGCGATAAGTGGAAGCTAGCCTTCATTGAGAAGGAGCACCCGGAGCTGACCATGGAGCCACTCGTCGCAGACTAGCTCTTCCCTCAGAGTAGATGTCAAAATCTCGTTAAGACCCAGATGTAGCGGTGCCGATGGGTGCTTTTATACATCCATGGCATTCGACATTATTTTGACGCTTGCCACCATTGTGCTGTTCGTTATCATTCAATGGATAGCTCAGGTGGTGGATAAGCTATGACCTGGGAACTTACTGTAGGCGCGATTCTAGGGATCGCGGCCGTCATCTATTTGCTCATCGCTCTGTTGCACCCTGAGGACTTCTCATGACCGGGGTTATCGGCGGGTATATCCCGTTCGTCGCGGTATTCACGCTCCTCGCCGTGCTGTACGTCCCACTGGGCGGGTACATGGCAAAGGTTTTCACAGGAGCCAACGATCTCAAGATAGAGAAGGCCATCTACAAGGTGTTGGGGGTAGATTCTTCCGCCCGGCAAACTTGGCGCCGCTACGCCGGTAGCCTCTTGGCCTTCTCCATGTTTTCGATCATTGTCTTGTACCTACTGCAACGCCTCCAGCAGTACTTGCCGTGGGCGCACGGCATGGGCCCAGTAGATCCGGACCAAGCGTGGAATACTGCGGTCTCGTTTACAACCAATACCAACTGGCAGTCCTACTCCGGTGAAACTGCGATGTCGCAGCTGACGCAGATGCTCGGCATGACGGTCCAAAACTTCGTCTCCGGTGCCGTAGGCATTTCCGTCGCTGCTGCGCTTATCCGAGGGTTCGCGGCCCGTAACGGCGACGGGCGCATCGGTAACTTTTGGGTGGATCTTACCCGCGTCTGTCTGCGCATCCTCCTGCCCATGGCAACCTTGGGCGCGCTGTTTCTCATGACCCAGGGAGTCATCCAAAACCTGCAACCCCCGGAGACTTTTACCACAGTTACCGGCGCTACCCAGACCATCCCCGGCGGCGCTGTGGCCTCCCAAGAAGTCATCAAGGAACTGGGTACCAACGGTGGCGGATACTTCAATGCGAACTCGGCCCACCCGTTCGAGAACCCGACCGTGTGGTCCAACGCCCTGGAAATCTTCCTCATCCTTGTCATTCCGGTGTCTCTCACTCGCACATTCGGTCTCATGGTCCGCGATACCCGCCAGGGCTACGCCATTCTTTCCGCCATGGCGGTGTTGTACTTCCTGTCACTCGCTTCCGTCACCGCCCTCGAGGCCACTGCTTCCGGCGCTATCGGCGGCGGCATGGAAGGTCGCGAAATGCGGCTTGGTACCATCCCGTCTGCGCTGTTCGCGGTGACAACGACAATGACGTCGACCGGCGCAGTTGATTCATTCCACTCGAGTTACACTCCTCTCGGCGGCGGCCTTCTCATCTTAAATATGCTGCTCGGCGAAGTCTCTCCAGGCGGTGTCGGCACTGGGTTGTACGGCATGCTGGTCATGGCCATTCTGTCGGTGTTCATCGCCGGCCTTATTGTCGGGCGCACACCGGAATACCTGGGAAAGCGCATTGGCGTCGGCGAAATGATCAAGGTCTGCCTGTACGTCCTCGTGATGCCAACCCTCGTGCTGGGCGGAGTGGCACTATCCGTCCTTCTGCCAAGCACCCCAGACTCTCTATCCGCGGCGGGACCGCACGGTTTTAGCGACCTGGTCTACGCATTCACCTCCGCATCCAACAACAACGGTTCGGCATTCGCCGGATTCGGAGCAGACACCTGGTGGTTCAACATCTCCCTCGGTATGTGCATGCTGTTGGGGCGTTTTCTGCCCATCGTTATGGTCCTGGCAATTGCCGGCGCCATGGCCAAGCAACGCATCATCCCGACGACTTCGGGCACTCTGCCGACGCACAGCGGGCTATTCGTCGGCCTGCTGATAGGCGTCGTTCTCATCGTCGGTGCACTAACATTCCTTCCCACTCTCGTCCTAGGACCGATTTTGGAGGCGACTCTATGAGCTCGACCACATCTACTTTTTCCGCAGAGCAGATCAAGGCCACGGTGCCTTTGGCTCTGCGCAAGATGAGCCCGAAAGAGCTCGTTAAAACGCCGGTGATGTTCTTAGTAGAGGTGGGCGCTGTGTTCACCTTCATCATCGCCTGTACCCAACCGACTTTGTTTAGTTTCTCCATTTCTCTCTGGCTCTGGGCCACGGTGTTCTTCGCAACCTTTGCTGAAGCCTTCGCAGAAGGTCGCGGCAAGGCTCAGGCGGACGCTCTACGTCGATCGCGGACGACCACCACTGCCCGTCGCATCACCTCCACGGCCCTCGTCACCGCCGGGTCCGGCTCCGGCCGCACCAACGATGAGCTCAGCCCGGCCAACTACGAGACCGAAGAAGTCCCCTCAACCGAGCTGGCCAAAGAGGATGTCGTCCTCGTAGAAGCCGGTCAGACCATTCCAGCCGACGGCGACGTCATCGTTGGGGCGGCCTCCGTGGACGAGTCAGCCGTCACCGGCGAATCCGCCCCGGTCATCCGAGAATCTGGAGGCGACCGGTGCGCCGTCACCGGTGGTACCCGCGTGTTGTCTGACTGGGTCGTGGTCAAGGTCACCAACGAGCCCGGTCAGTCCTTCATGGACCGCATGATCGGTTTAGTCGAAGGCGCCAATCGCCAGAGGACCCCGAACGAGCTTGCCTTGTCCACGCTCCTCAACGTATTGACCCTGATATTCCTGCTCGTTGTCATGGCGCTAGCCCCGACCGCGGCATTTAATGGTGCGGCGCAGGATCCCCTGGTTCTTGTCGCCTTGTTGGTCTGCCTGATCCCAACCACCATCGGCGCGCTGTTATCCGCCATCGGCATCGCCGGCATGGACCGCCTGGTGCAGCACAATGTGCTGGCCATGTCCGGGCGTGCCGTCGAGGCTGCCGGTGACGTCTCCACTCTGTTGCTTGACAAGACGGGCACGATTACGGTCGGCGACCGCCAGGCCGTGAACGTAATTCCTGTGGGCGGGTACGACCAAGACGAGCTTCTATACAAGGTGCAGCTTTCCTCCATGGCCGACGAGACCCCGGAGGGACGTTCCATTGTCAAGCTGGCGGAAGCCGCCCGAGGTGAAATGCCAGAGGAACACTTTCGCAACCTCGAATTCATCGCATTTACTGCGCAGACCCGCATGTCGGGGGTGAAACTCAGCGATTCCGAAATGATCGTCAAAGGCGCGGCCAAGCAGATCATGACAACTGTCCGCGAGCTCGGCGGCACTGTTCCGGCAGAGACCGAGGACGTGGTCAACTCAATCAGTCAAGACGGCGGCACCGCACTCGTGGTCGCCGAGCTCATTAATGCCCCGGAGCCCGGATCCGATCCTCGTGAAGCGACCGCCAATTCCTCCTTGTCACGCGTCCTCGGTGTTATTCATCTTAAGGACATTGTGAAAGACGGCATGGTCGAGCGCTTCAAGACGCTGCGCGAGATGGGCATTCGTACCGTCATGATCACCGGTGACAACGAGCTGACTGCTCAAGCCATCGCCAAGGAAGCCGGCGTCGACGACGTTCTCGCCGAGGCTACTCCGGACCAAAAACTCGCGCTCATAAAAAAGGAGCAGGCCGGTGGTCACATGGTGGCCATGACCGGTGACGGCACCAACGATGCTCCGGCGTTGGCGCAGGCTGACGTGGGCGTGGCGATGAACACCGGTACGACCGCCGCCAAGGAAGCCGGCAACATGGTCGACTTGGACTCAGATCCGACGAAGCTCATCGACATCGTGGGAATCGGCAAGCAGCTGCTCATCACGCGCGGCTCCCTGACGACCTTTTCCATCGCGAACGACGTAGCAAAATACTTCGCCATCTTACCGGCGATGTTCATCACCGCATTCCCGGGGCTGCAAGCCCTCAACATCATGCACCTGCATTCTCCGACCTCGGCCATCTTGTCCGCTGTCATCTTCAACGCGCTCATTATCGTGGCGCTCATTCCGTTGGCGCTCAAGGGCGTGTCCTACCGCCCGGCCAGTGCTTCCGCACTGCTGCGCCGCAACCTACTCATTTTCGGCCTCGGTGGCTTCGTAGCCCCGTTCATTGGCATCAAGATCATCGACCTCATCATTGGTAATGGGTTAGGAATTTAAACCATGCACACTCCTCAGACTCCACAATCCGCGAGGGCACACTCAACGGCAACGGATGAGCCCATCAGCCACGACCTGACGCGCTCGGATGAATTCGGGAACAACCCGGATCTGTACCACGCTGCCGGCGCAAGTCCTTTTAGCACGGGATTCAACGTCCGCGCGCAATGGACTGCATTGCGAACACTGTTGGTGATGATGCTCATACTGGGCTTCATCTATCCCATGGTCCTCGTCGGCGTGGGCAAGCTATCCCCGGATAAGTCCAACGGTGGCCTCCTACGTGACACCAACAACGAGATCGTCGGCTCCCGCCTCATCGCCAACCCCGTCGAGGGAGACCAGTGGTTCCATCCGCGGCCGTCCGCCGCAGGCGACAATGGCTGGGACGCTATGTCTTCGTCCGCGTCCAACGCCGCCGTGGTATCGCAGGAATATCAGGACGAGATTGCAAAGCGCCGCGCAGAGGTCGCTGCCCGCGAGGGCGTGAGCGAAGACCACGTGCCTGTCGATGCCGTCACGGCTTCCGGCTCCGGTCTTGACCCGCACATCTCCACCGCGTACGCCGAGATCCAGGTGCCACGCATAGCCAAGGCCACCGGCCTAGGCGAGGACGATCTCCGTCAGCTTATCAAGGACAACCAGGTAGGGTTCATGAACTCCTTTACTGGAAGCCCGAATGGTGTGGCCGTCAACGTAGTCACACTCAACTACGACCTCGCTAAGCTTGTCGCCGAGTAATCCTCTTTTCGCCCCGTGCCCGCCCGCGCGGGGTCTGTCTTCGTCTTTCTCCCCTCGACACACGCCGCCCAGAATAAACACTCCCAAGGATATAATTGGTAACTATGTCTGCCTCTGAGTCTCCTCGAGCGACTACCGACTCTGCGCCCTTCGAGCCATCCCACAGCCACCGTGGAAAACTCAAAGTCTACCTTGGCTTTGCCCCCGGCGTGGGCAAGACCTGCGCCATGCTCAACGAAGCACATGAATTGCAGCGGCAGGGGCTTAACGTCATGGTCGGCGTCGTAGAAACGCACGGCCGGAAACGCACCGCGGAACTGGTCGAGGGTTTAACCGTCATCCCGCGAAAGAAAACCACCTATCGCGGGCGGGTCTTCGAAGAGCTAGATGTCGACGCCTGCTTGGCACTTGCTCCAGACGTGCTTCTCGTCGACGAGCTCGCGCACACCGTCGTCACCGGTGATGCCGAGTTCGCAGCCACAGAAGTCTCGCAAAAGCGTTGGCAGGACGTCTACACGCTGCTTGACGCCGGGATCGACGTCATCTCAACGCTCAACATCCAGCACCTCGAATCGCTCAACGACGTCGTAGCGGCGGTCACAAACACCCGGCAGCGTGAAACAATCCCCGATCAGGTGCTCCGCGATACCGACCACATCGAGCTGGTCGACTTATCCCCCGACTCGCTGCGTATCAGGCTCGCGCGGGGTGAGATCTACCACGGAGCCATGGCGACCAAGGCCCTGGAGAACTACTTCCGCTTGGGAAACCTGACTGCCCTGCGCGAATTGGCGCTGCTGTGGTTGGCTGACAAGGTCGAAGAAGGTCTCGCGGCCTACCGCGAGAACCACGAGATCGACTCGACATGGCCGACCCGCGAGCGCCTCATCGTAGCGGTGTCGGGCAGCGACGGGTCCGAAGCACTCATTCGGCGCGCCGCCCGTATCGCAGGAAGAGTTTCGGGCAGAGAAATGGTGGCGGTCTACGTCGCCAGCAACGAGGGTTTGACCTCCAACCAAACCCCTTCCGCGCTGCGCCGTCTGCAAGAGCTGGTGGAAGATCTCAATGGCCAGTGGCGCGTGCTCATCGGCGACGACGTCGCCGGCACGCTGTTGGAATACGCACGCTCTATCAACGCGTCGCAATTGGTTATCGGCCGCCGGCCACGCTGGGGGCACACTCTTGCCAATGGAGTTGCCGAGCGTGTGATCGATGGCTCGGGCACGATTGATGTCCACATCGTCTCCCTGTCCTCGTCAGATGACTCCCAGCCAAAACGGCCGCGGCGAGGCACGGTTTTCGGCCGAGTCCGCCTACTGACCGGTTGGTTTGCGGCGTTGCTCTTCCCCCCGGGGTTTACGGTGCTCATGTTGCTCTTTAATCCGGAGGAAAAGTTCTTGAGCCCCATCCTGCTGGGATTTCTCACCATCGTGGTCTTTAGCGCCATCGCGGCCGGCGTGTGGCCGGCGCTGCTCGCGGTCATCAGTGGTTCGCTGTTGGCCAACTGGTTCTTTACCGCTCCCACCCACACGTTGAGTATTACCGAGCCGGAGTCGATAACCTCGGTGGGCTTCTTCATCATCATCGCTCTGACCGTGGCGTATATCGTGGACTACGCTGAACGGCGCGCAGACGAAGCGAAACGACGTCAAACACAGGCCGTCATCATGGCAGACCTTGCGCGCGGCGTCATTTACGAGGGGGCGGATCTCAAATCACTATTGCGGCGACTTGGCGAGACTTTTTCGTTGGACAAGGTCCTCCTTCAGCGCTATTCCAGTGAAGACAAGAAGTGGTGGACCATCGAGTCCAACGCGGAGTCCTCGGATGTAGTTGTGGCACAGCAAAAAAGTCGTGCCGGTGAATCCGCCAACCACGTGGGGATCGGTGACTCACTGCGCCTAGTCATCGGCAACCGGGAACTCAGCCCGTCTGAGATCGATATGATCGAAGCCCACGGTGCTCGCATTACCGCCATTCTCGACCGGCAGGAAATGGAAGCGATGCGACGGGCGACCACAGCCCTGGAATCCTCCAACCGAGTCGGTTCCACGCTGCTCACCGCGGTCTCGCACGACCTACGAACGCCGCTAGCCGGCATCACCACGGCAGTCTCCGGACTCACGCTCGGCGACGTCGAAATCTCTGAGGCAGACCGTCAGGCCCTCATCAACACCATCGAGTCCTCGGCGCACCGTCTCGAGATAGTTATCAATCATCTGCTTGACATGTCTCGCCTCAATACGGGGATGCTTCGACCAAACTCGCAGGCTATTGATGTCGCGGACATCGTCGACGCTGCGCTCGATGAGCACAGCGTCTCTGCAGGAGGCGTGCGTGTGGACATCCCTGTCACGCTGCCCCCGATCCTCGCGGATTACGGCCTCGTCCAGCGCGTACTAGCAAACGTCATCGCCAACGCGGTCAACCACGGCGCGGGCACCCACATCGATATCACGGCGCGCGAGGCACACCTGGCCAGCGTGGCCGACGATGCCGCTTCAATCGGGCCTTCTGGCCTTCGCGACGACCATAACATCGTACAGATTAGGATTGCTGATCACGGCCCTGGCATTCCTCGAGACCAGTGGGATAGCTTGTTTCTGCCTTTCCAACGGCTATCAGATGACGCCTTGGGGCTCGGCCTGGGTCTGGCCGTGGCCCGTGGTTTCACTGAAGCCATGGGCGGACACATCTACCCCGCCGAGACCCCCGGTGGCGGCGCGACCATCGTCATCGAAATGCCTTGTACCTCTACACCCGAAGGTGGAAAGCAGTAGTGTCCCAACTCCATTCATCCTCTGCGGCACCCGAAGCCGACCAAGGGCCCCGCATCCTCATCGTTGAAGACGACCATACGCTAGCCCTTGCGGTTTCAATCAACCTCAAGGCGCGGGGTTATCAAGTTCGCGTTGCAAAGACAGCAGCCTCCGCCCTGAAAATCTCTGGGCAGTGGCAACCCCAGGCAGTTCTGTTGGACCTCGGCCTTCCGGACACGTCTGGTCTAGAAGTCCTGCGCTCGCTGCGCACATGGTCGACTGTGCCCGTCATCGTGGTCTCCGCCCGCCATGAACAAGAGGGCAAGATCAACGCCCTCGACGAGGGCGCCGACGACTACGTCACCAAACCGTTTTCCACTGGTGAGCTGCTCGCCCGGCTCCGATCCGCCCTACGCCGCGCCGCCACCGCCTTCGCCACCGAACGAGTGAACCCCGTACTCGTCTCCTCGGATAACCGGTTGCGCCTCGACCTTGCCCAATCAAGTGTCTACGTGGATGACTCACGCATCCACCTCACACCCATTCAATGGAAAATCGTCGAATACATGGCCCGCAACTACGAGTCTCTCGTCAAAAGCACCGATTTGCTACAGGCAGTGTGGGGCAAAAACTATGAGCGAGAGACCAATTATCTGCGCGTGTACATGTCGCAACTGCGCCACAAGCTCGAGCCGGATCCGTCACGTCCGCGCTATTTCCTCACTGAGCCGGGCTTGGGCTATCGCCTTAATGGCTTCGCCCCCGCATGATGGCCAAAGTCGCGAGCGGGATGATGATCGTCACGACGGCAACGTCGAGGGCGCGCACGTACATGTTCATGTCGGCCTGCTCGTGGATATCGTCGCGCGTGATGTAGACGGACTTGCCCGTATCTGCGCGCGTCGTCGCCAGGTTCATCTCCGCCGGGTTCGCCTGAAATGCTTCGAAGTCGAAGGCAGTTCCTTGTCCGAGGAGCGCTCGTAGATATACTCCGCGTTGAAATACCCCGTGCCGCGCAGCACCGAGGCCACCCCGCCGAAGCTCGGGTTATGGGCGAAGTCCACGAAGGAATCCTTCGCCCGCCACGCGTCGCGCGAAAGGTAATTCACGGTGTGCGAGGACCCCGCGGACACGCCGCCCACCCAGCCAAACTGCACGTCTTCCTCGATGAGCTTGACCACGCAGGCCGCCGCCTTCAAAAATCAGGGCGGTATCTTTTGCATCAATCACGTTGTTTTACCGTACGCGGCTGCTTACGATGTTCACATGGGATTACTTGACGCGCTCCGCTCGCTCACCGGCCCCAAGGCCCCGCGCCTCGCCACGCCCGAGGCTGGCGCGCCCGTCGTCGAGGTCGACCATCTCGCGGTCCACACCGCCGGAACCTTGCTCATCGTCGTCACCGACTCTTCCGGCGCCGCAGCCCTCCGCGAGGTCGCCCGCGCCGCCGAGCCCGCCTGGCTTGCCGATGCCCCCACCCGCGTCTTCTTCTCCCCCTCCCCGCGCCCCGAGGTTCCGGTCCGCGATCCCAAGAAAGGCTGGGCCATCCCGCTCGACCCGGACACGCGCGCCACACTCCTAGAGACCCTGCGCGCCGAGCCGGGCGACTACGAGCTGTCCAAAACCCTTGCCATCTCCGTGGAGTAATCATGCTCATTCTTCCCTTCAACGGCCTCCGTCCCCGCATCCACCGCAGCGCGTTTATCGCGCCGAACGCCACGATTATCGGCGACGTAGAAATCGGCCCCGACGCTTCCGTCTTTTACGGCACGGTCCTGCGTGCCGACGTCGGCGCCATCCGCATTGGCGCACGCACGAATATCCAGGACAATTGCGTACTCCACGTCGACTGCGACGCAGACTGCATCCTCGAAGACGACGTGACTGTAGGTCACATGGCGATGGTCCACGGCGCACACGTCGAATCCGGAACGCTCGTGGGTATGCAGGCCACTGTGCTCTCGCGCTCGCATGTCGGTACCGGCTCGCTCATCGCCGGCGGCGCCGTGGTCCTCGAAGGCCAGCAGATCCCGGCGCGCTCGCTCGCTGCTGGCGTGCCCGCCAAGGTCCGCCGCGAGCTGAGCCCCGAGGAATCCGCCGCGTTTATCCCGCACGCCGCGCGATACGTCGAGACCGCCCGCGGCCAGGCGCCCGAGTCCGAGTCCCTGCGTCTCGAGGACGTCTCGTTCTAGAGCGAGACCACACCCATGATGATGAGGAAAACCGCAACCGCGTAGCCCGAGTACAGCGCGACCTGGGTCGAGTTGCGGCGCGCAGCCGCGAAGACGCGCCCGGCTGGGCTGTCCGGGTAGTGGCGCACCATCGCGAGTCCCAGGCCACAGAGCGTGGGCAGGCTCAACGCCAGGCAGGCGTAGAGCAGGCCTGCGCTCACCCGCGAGCTCACCGAAAGATCGCCTGCGGCCAAGTGCATGAGGCCGTAGTAGAACGGCACCGAGGTGAGCGATTGGATAATGCCCATCGCGAAGCCGACAAGCGCCGTAAGCAACGACGGGGTGCGCAGCGGGCCTAGGAGTTTCTCCACGAGCGGGTTCGACTCGCCTTTGGAGCGCCACGCGCCGAGCGCGAGGAGGACGCCGACCACGATGAGCACGATGCCCGCGATGGGCGAGTCGAGCACCGAGATGATCTGGTCCTTGATGCCAAGGAAGATAGAGAACACGAGCGCCGTCGCGGCAAGCACGCCCAGCCAGTCTCCCACAACCACGAGCGTAGCGATCTTGCGATACATCCCGCGCGGCAGCATGATGCCAATCGCGACGAGGATGCCGATGAGCAGCGCATTCACGGAGTCAAGGAGAGCATAAAGGACGGCATGGAGCATGCGCGCAAGTCTACAGCGCTTATGCAGCGCCTCCCCAAACCGATCCCAAATCGAAAACTTGCATAGCAACTGCAAGTTTGCGTAAGATGTGCAATATTGCAGAAGTAACGCAAACTTAATCAAAGGAAGTCTGTACATGTCGAAATTCCTCTACCGGCTCGGTAGTTGGTCATACCGAAAAGTGTGGCCATTTCTCGCGTTCTGGCTCGTAGTCCTCGTGGGCTTCGGTGGCCTCGCGGGCGCTTTTGCCAAGTCCCCTACCCCAACCTTTTCCATGCCTGACATGGATTCCACCGTCACTCAGGAAAAGATGATGGAGCGCTTCGGTAATGAAACCGATGCCATGAGCGCGCCTAGCGCCACCATCACCATTCAAGCTCCAGAAGGCGAAAAGCTCAGTGACAAAGAAGTCATGGGCGAGGTCGATTCCATGATCGAGGAGTTGCAAGGCACGGACGCGCTGCGCGATTCCGACAAGATTGTCAATCCCGTCATGGCCGCGATGGGCATGGAAAAGCAGCTGACTGAAAAGATGTCGGCGCAGGGCATGCCTGAAGAGCAGATCCAAGAAAACCTGGCTGCCTTATCCCCGCTCAGCGAGGATAAGCGCACAGGCACCATCTCCATCGAATTCGATGCAGATACCGTCACCGACATCCCGCAAGAAGAGATGGCTGCGGTCACGGATATTCTGCGCGACTACGACGAGGGCGACCTCACTGTGAAATACGGCGGCAACGCCTTCAACGGCGCCACCGAGATGAACATGGTCTCCGAGGTCATCGGCCTCATCGTCGCGGCCGTCGTGCTGCTTATTACCTTCGGCTCGTTCGTAGCCGCAGGCATGCCGCTTATCTCCGCCGTCATTGGCGTGGGCGTCGGCCTGCTGGGCGTCCAGCTCGCCACCATCTTCACGGACTCTGTCTCCGATCAGACCCCGATGCTGGCCTCCATGATCGGTCTCGCAGTGGGCATCGACTATGCCCTGTTCATCGTCGCTCGCTTCCGCAACGAGCTGATTACCTCCTCTGGTCTCAATGACTTGAACCCCAAGGAGCTGGCCGCAGAGCTTAAGAAGATGGACAAGGCTACCCGCGCACATGCAATGGGCATGGCGCTCGGCACCGCCGGTTCCTCCGTCATTTTCGCCGGCATCACCGTGGTCATCGCCCTCGCCGCGCTGACCATCATTGGCATTCCGTTCCTTTCCACCATGGCCATCGCAGCCGCAGCCACCGTGGTCATCGCGGTCTGCGTAGCACTTTCCTTCCTACCGTCCCTCCTCGGCCTGTTGGGCACCAAGATCTTCGCAGGTCGCGTTCCCGGTCCTAAGGTTCCGGATCCAGAAGATGAAAAGCCAACGATGGGCCTAAAGTGGGTACGCCGCGTGCGTGCGCATCCATTCCTGCACCTAGTTGCCGGCGTGCTGTTGCTGGGCATCCTCGCACTTCCGGCTGCCAACTTGCGCCTTGCGATGCCGACAGATGGCACCTCCAAGCTAGGCACCCCCCAGCGCGATGCCTACGAGATGACCGAGGAGGCATTCGGCCCGGGACGCAATGCTCCGATGATCGCTTTCGTCGACGTCGCGAACGTCGCCGAGCAAGACCGCCTGCCTGCATTCCAGCAGATCCTGCAGGAATTCAATGACACCGAAGGCGTCGTCAATGCCCAGATCGTGGCAACCACCGACTCCCAAGATGCCGCGCAGATCATGATCACCCCGTCCACCGGCGCGACCGATGAGGAAACCACCCAGACCTTGGAGCGTCTGCGTGATTACCAGGGCGAGTTCAGCGAAAATACCGGCGGTAGCTACGGCATCACCGGCATTACCCCAATCTTCGATGACATTTCGCAGAAGCTTTCCGACGTCCTGGTCCCCTACATCGCCATCGTCCTGGGCCTCGCCTTCCTGGTGCTGCTATTGGTATTCCGCTCCATCTGGGTACCGCTGATTGCCGCGGCCGGCTTCGGCCTATCAATGGCCGCCACGTTCGGCATCACCGTCGCTATCTTCCAGGAAGGCATGTTCGGCATCATCGATGACCCACAGCCACTGCTTTCCTTCCTGCCGATCATGCTCATCGGCCTGACCTTTGGCCTGGCGATGGACTACCAGGTCTTCCTGGTTACCCGCATGCGTGAAGGATTTGTCCACGGCAAGACGGCAGGCAACGCCACCTCCAACGGATTCAAGCATGGCGCCCGCACCGTGACCGCGGCGGCGCTGATCATGATCTCCGTGTTCGCGGCCTTCATGCTCATCGACCTCCCCTTCATCAAGACCATGGGCTTCGCACTCGCAGTCGGCGTCTTCATGGACGCGTTCGTCGTACGCATGATGCTGATTCCGGCCACCATGTTCCTACTCGATGACAAGGCGTGGTGGATGCCAAAGTGGCTGGCGAAGATTCTGCCCAACCTCGATGTAGAAGGAGAAGCCCTGAGCGCGCAGCGGGAAGAACTCCAACAATTCCAGCGCGATAAGGTAGAAGCAAAGTCCACCGGAAAAGGAGCATAAAAATGGCGAGCTTGCGGGAAGCAAAAAAGCGGGCCACGCGCCACGCCATCGCAGATTCTGCCGCACGCCTGGTGCTCGCTGAAGGAGCGGAAAAACTCACCGTGGCGCGCATTGCGGAGGTCGCCGGGGTCTCCCCACGTACCTTCCACAACTACTTCACCTCTGCTTCCGATGCGCTTTTGTTTTTCACCGCAAGCGTCCTTGAGTCCTTCTCGGAAAATATCGACGAGCTCTATCCCGAGGCTGACATCAACGAGTTCTTTGAGCACCTAGTCTCGGATATTCTGGAATCCGAGGACGAAAACCTGCATTCGATTGCTACCTTGGTGGCCATCGGCGAGAGTCTCGAAGGGCTTAGCCACACTGCCGAAGAGCGTCAACGCTACGAGTCTTGTGCCGAAGACATCCTGAAGTCCTTCAGCACGCGAATGGCCGACTTTTCCGAAAGAGAAATGCGCGTCATTTTGACTGCCCATGGCGCGGCCGCACGCCTTGCCCTGATGGAAATCAATGCCGCAGAAAAGGAAGGCCATGCTTTGAGCATTGAAGAAAAGAAGCAAATCGTCAGCGAATGCCTTGCAGCGCTGAAAAAGATTTCCTAATCGATTTCTCAAGCACTGCGCTTTCCTGCAGTTCACTGAAAATTCACCCCGGACCGGCGGCGACACCTGCCGGTACCGGGGTACTGTCGTATAAGTCGTATTTTCCGCCCACAGGCCTCGCTCCTCCGGGCAAAGATAGACCTTCCTGTCAGCGCATGTTCGCATGCATCCCTCGAGTAAGTTTGGAGTGTTCACAGTGAAGATTGCGATTCTGGGCGGCGACGGTTTCTGTGGATGGCCAGCATCCCTCTATCTGTCCGACCAGAGCCATGACGTCATCATCGTGGATAATCTCTCACGCCGCGCTATCGACGAGGAACTCGGCGCGAGTTCGTTAACCCCCATCGTCTCGATTGAGGAACGCATCGCGGCATGGCATGAGGTCTCCGGCAAGACCATCGCTTTCCACAACTTGGACGTTGCTCAGGACTACGACGCTTTGCTCGACTTCCTGGTAACTGAACAACCGGATGCAGTAGTGCACTTTGCTGAGCAGCGCGCTGCTCCTTATTCCATGAAGAATTCGCGTACCAAGCGTTACACGGTGGATAACAACATCAACGCCACCCATAACCTGCTGGCCGCCATCGTGGAATCCGGCCTCGACATCCACGTGGCTCACCTCGGCACCATGGGCGTCTACGGCTACGGCACCGCGGGCATGGAAATCCCGGAAGGCTACCTCGACGTACAGGTCAAGGTGGAGGGCCAGGAGCCAATCGAGCAGTCCATCCTCTACCCTTCCAACCCAGGCTCGGTCTACCACATGACCAAGGTGCTGGATCAGCACCTTTTTGCCTACTACGTCAAAAACGATGAGCTGCGCGTCACCGACCTACACCAGGGCATCATCTGGGGTACTCACACCGAGCAAACACTTAAAGACGAGCGCCTCATCAACCGCTTCGACTACGACGGCGACTATGGCACGGTGCTCAACCGCTTCCTCATCCAGGCAGGTATCGGTTACCCGCTGACTGTCCACGGCACCGGTGGCCAGACCCGCGCTTTCATCCACATCCGCGACATGGTCCGCTGCATCGAATTGGCTCTGGAGAATCCACCGGCCAAGGGCGAACGCGTAAAGATCATCAACCAGATGACAGAAACCCATCGCGTGCGCGACCTTGCAGAACTCGTCGCCGAGCTTTCCGGTGCGAAGCTCGCCATGGTGCCGAACCCGCGCAAGGAATCGGCAGAAAACGAGCTGCACGTTTCCAACAACACCTTCTTGGAACTTGGCCTTGAGCCAACTACCTTGAGCGAGGGGCTCCTCCACGAGATCGAGGAGGTAGCAAGGCGCTACGCGGACCGCGTGGATCGCTCCAAGATTCCAGCGCAGTCGCTGTGGACGAAGCAGCAACAGGTTGGAATTCCGGAGGAATTCCTCGACAAGGCCGCTCACTAACCCCACTTTTAAACCGTGCGCATCGCAATCGTTACCGAGGTCTTTCTCCCGAAGATCGACGGAGTAGTCACCCGCCTGACCAAGACCCTAGAGCAGCTTGCTCTTCTAGGCCACGAGGTAAAAATTTTCGCCCCGGGCAATCCTCCGAAAAGTTTTGCAGGCTTTGAGGTTTCCCCGATCCCCAGCCTTTCCTTACCGGTCTACCCGGAGATCAAATTCGGTCTTCCAACTTGGGGATTCTTCAGGGAAATCCGCGAATGGGACCCAGACGTAATTCATGCCGTCAACCCCATTTGGACTGCCGCACTAGGCGTCTTCGCTGCCCGGCGCGATGCGGTCCCGCTGGTGGCAAGCTTTCACACCAACGTCCCGGAATATGTTGACGCTCTCGGCATCGGGTGGACACGCCCGCTGACAGAGCATGCGATCACCTACCTACACAACCAGGCCGCGGTGAACCTGTGCACGTCTGCTCCCATGGTGGATAAGGCCCGCATGATTGGGATGCACAACGTGAAGTTGTGGCCAAAGGCCGTAGACACTCAGACCTACCACCCGAAAAAATCCACACTAGTCATGCGTGAGCGCCTCAGCGCAGGTAATCCCGACGCACCGCTTCTTACCTATATCGGCCGCATTTCCAAAGAAAAGGACCTGGAGCGGCTCGCCAACGTAACAAAACTCGTGCGCCAGGAAGTACCCGCGGCACGCTTGGCCATCGTGGGCGCTGGCCCCTATCTGGAGCAGCTCAAGAAGTCCTTCGACCCCGAAGTCACTGTCTTTACCGGCTATTTGTCCGGCGAAAAGCTCGCGCAAGCATTCGCTTCCGGTGACGTTTTCCTCTTCCCCTCAGCGACGGAGACTTTAGGCTTGGTTGCCCTTGAATCCTTTGCTGCCGGAGTGCCTGTCATCGGTACAAACGCCGGCGGCATCCCTTTCGTCATCGACGAAGGCGAAACCGGTCACCTCATCGATCGCGATGCTTCCGACGCCGAATGGGCCGCAGCTGCGATTAGCCTATTGACAGATCCCGCGCGACGCGCCCGCATGGGTCAGGCCGCGCGTACCGAAGCAGAGCGCTATTCATGGTTAGAATCCACAAAGGCACTCGTTGCCGCTTATGAAGAAGCGATAGATAATCCCTACCGACGCTGAGGAAGTTTCACGCCCCATGCCATTGCCACCGTTGCCACTGCCTGAAAACCAGGAAGAAATTTACTCCGCCGGCGCCTTCGTGCAAGCAGGTATCGATGCGGAATTTACAAAGCAGCTAGGCGAGGTTGAAGCGACGGAGTTCAACTTCCAGCCTTCCCCGAGCGCTGATGGGACTACCGAATTGGACCAAAAGGTCCAGGTTCGCTTCAACACTGCGCAGGGAATACGCGATTTTCCAGGCATGCGCCTTGCCACCATCAAGGATGGCATTCTCACCTGGTGCGCGGAAGGTGCGCGTCAAGCGCCCATCGCGGAGTTCCACGAACCGCAACCTTTCGAGTTCTCACTGCTTAATATCGCGCGCTTTCTCGTGGGCAACGCCCCGGTCGCCCGGGTACCGCAGGGCGATCACGACGCCGTGGTGGCCATTGCGTTCAACAGTCTTCCGCACGATACGGCCAGCACTATCTCCTTAGGACTTGAGCGTTTCAGCGGCGGCATCGACGAGCGCTTGGCCTTGCTGAACCTCGCGCAAGCGCGCCGGCTCGAAGCTGATTCCGCGCCGGGTAACGCCAAGGGCGGCGCCACAGCGGAGACAATCACGCTCAGCGATGGCACCAGCGTGCATTTGAGCGCCAAGGATGCACCGGGTGGCCAGCGCATCGTTGGCATCCGCAAGGCCCATTCGGGTGTGCTGCCAGAGCACGTGCTTGCCGACGCCCATTTCACCGCCGTTGAGCACCAGTTCTACCTGGAGTCGCGCTTTCCTGATGCCGCCGTGCAGTTTGATGCCGCGACGGCCACCGCGATGCTTTCTACCTCGACCGGTTCGACGCCCGTCGATGCTCATCTCATCGCAACGGTCGACTCCGATGAGTTCACGTGGGCGTGGGCTGATCCGGACTATGCGGGCACGCATTCCGCACGCGCTTCCTTCAACTTGCAGCGCTTCGGGCGCGATAACTGCGTCCCAGATCTTGTCCGGCCTTGCCTACCAATGGAGTGGGCGAAGGACGCCTTTCTTCCGCAGATTGCGATGCCCATCCTCGGCGCATGGACTTTGCTGACCGTACAGCTGGGGGAAAAGACCGGTATCCTCCTAGCGAGCTCGCCTACGCTGACGTTGCCTGCCCCTACTCCGGAAGTTGCCGAGGCAGTGCTGGCCGTCGACCTTCCTGCAGGCTGCGACGCCGAACGCGCCCGTGCCGCTTACGCCGCTAACCGCGGCGTCGCCAGTTGGTAAAGCATTAGTGCCAGCATCTAGGCGTTGGCGATAACCTCGCGGAATTCGGCGGCCTCTCCCGCTGCGGGGAACGCGGCATCATGCGTTTTATCTACCAGGACCGCACGCACGCCTTCGACAAAATCTGGCCGGCGCAACATGTGCTTGCCCAAAGCCAGCTCCATGCGCAGGGCCTCACGGACGTCTTTCGCTTTGGCTTCCCCAGCGAAAAGTTCTGTAGCCGCAACCAAAGATGAAGGGCTAGCCTTTTCGGTAAGTTTTGCAAAGACCTCTGCCAGCTGCGGATGGGCAGGAAGCGCTTGCTTGATATCGGCCCATGTATCAAAGGCAAAGACTTCATCGATGTCATCAATGAGCTCTGCTAGCTCTGGTTTACCTTCCGGTTTAATCGCGTGCTTTTCTGCAGCGGCATCGACGCCTACGGCAATAACATCATCGATGAATGCCTGGGGGCTTTCGATGACGTGCGTCGCCAAGCCAGCCCAGAGCATATCTGCGGCATACATACGGTAGCCGCTAAGGCCCCAAAACTTTGCCAGTGCGGGATCGGATTTTCCACGGGTGCCAATCATGCGTTGGGCCATGTAGGCGACACCGACGTCAGTGATGTAGCCAATTGCCATCTCTGGCATCGAAGCAAATGCTTTGTCGGTGACGATTCGGTGCGAACCGTGGGCGGAAATTCCTAGTCCGCCTCCCATGACGACGCCGTCGATAACGGAGATATAGGGCTTGGGATACTCGGCGATATCACCATTCAGTTTGTACTCTTTTTCAAAGAATTCATCCACTTGTCCCCAACGTTCCTCCAAGACTCCGTCGCGGGCGGCACGCACGTCACCTCCAGCACAAAAGGCCTTGGGGCTTCGCGAGTGAACCAGCACTTGTTGGACATTTTCGTCCTCGCGCCACTGGGAAAGAGCTTGGCGAATAATGTCAAGCATCTCAGGATTTAAACTATTGAGCGCGCGCGGCCGATCCAGCTCGATAACTCCGGTATGGTTGCGAACTGATACTTTCACTGGCTCGGCGTGAGAACTTGTTTCTACAGCACTATTATTCTCAGACATGCCCTCCAGTGTGGCATATCACATTAGATACGGCTACCCCGATAAATCACAGATTGGTGGACGATTTGGCCCCGCAGCTCATTGCACTAGACATGGACGGCACTCTCTTAAACCCAGAGGGTCAACTTCCACATGACTTTGCGGAACTTAAGGCACTCGCTGCCGAAAATGAGTCCGTTCTAATCCCGGCGTCGGGCCGCCAGCTTGCCACCTTGCAGAAGATGTTCCCCGACTTTGACGCCTTCATCGCCGAAAACGGTGCGGTGGTCATGCGCGACAATGAGATCATTGCGTCCTTTCCCCTACCCGCTGCAGCTGTGCGTCGCGTTCTAGCGGCATCGTCTGAGTTCCCTGCGGAGCACACGTTGGTTCTGTGCACCCCGGAGCGCGCGTTTATTAAACGCGATATCCCAGAGCACGCGGTTCAGGAAATCACCAAGTATTACAGTGCGGTTAAGTGGGTGGAGTCCCTCGATGAGGTGCCGCTCGATAACGTCATTAAAATTGCGGCCTACTGTAAGGACGGCTCGGAGACCAACCTCGCGCCCAAGGTTCGGGAGGCTGTTCCCGAGCAGACCGTGGCTATCTCCGGCAAGGTCTGGCTCGACGTCATGGCGGACGGCGTCGACAAGGGCAAGGCGTTGACTGCTATGGCCAAGCTTAGCGACGTCGCGCTTTCCGAGACCGCCGCCTTCGGTGATTTCTTAAACGACTATGAGCTTTTGCGTGCCGCGGGCCTAGCGGTAGCAATGGAAAACGCGCATCCACAGTTGAAGGAGATCGCAGATATTATCGCCCCGTCCAATGCAGACAACGGTGTGTCCACGGTTCTGCGCAAGCTGTTCGCGGAGTCTGCTACCAGCAATTTAGGCACAAGTTAGGTTGCCCAAATAAGGGTGAGTACTCTTCCCCATTTTTTAGGATTCATTTACCAACGCGGGCTAGAATAACCCAGTTGCTAGCCACTATTTCCCTGGAGAATGTTTTGAAACAGTTTTTGAGGTCCCTCCTCGGCCGACCAGCGCAACAGGCTCAGGAGGCCCCGCAGAAACCGGTATATCAACCAGTGGCGGATAACAAGGATCACAACAACGATCCAAAGAAGACAGAGCCACAAGTCAAGGGTTCGCAGGACAAGTCTGCGAACATGCCTTCCCAGGCTAAGTCTGCCAAGGCAAACTCCTCTAAGCCAGCACAGCAGAAGCAGTCCGAACAGAAGCAGCCTGAGCAAAAGAAGTCGACTTCTGCCCCTAAGAAGCCGGAGAACTCTAAGCCTGCCGCTGCCCCTAACAAGCCGGCCGCACAAAACAAGCCTTCCGCAGCATCGGGCAAGCTTGACACTTCCAACGCCAAGCCAGGCAATACGGTACCGAAGCCAAGTGCGCCAGCCCCTACACAAGGTTCTGCTGAATCTAAGCCGCAGCCAGATCCTCAGAAGAAGCAGACTGATTCCAAGGCTCCAGCAAAGCCAGCTCCGAAGAACACCAAGAATGCTCGTCTGGTCTACCCACCTCAGGAAAAGGGCGCTGCAAACAAGCCAGCATCAGCTTCCCAACAGAAGACCGAGGCAAAGCAATCTCCTGCCGCTCCCAAGGGCGTAGCGCCGAAGAACTCTACACCTAAGAATTCTGCAGATTCCGCAGCCTCCTCATCCAAGGATGCGAAGGCCAACAAGCCTGCTGCAGAAAAACCAAAGCAGTCTGCACAAAAGGCACAGCCGACGCAGCCCCCAAAGCAAGCACCTCAGAAGTCTCAGCCTGCCCAGCAACTTAAGCCAAAGACTTCTCAAGCTCCTCAGCAGAAAACTGCCGCTGCGAAGCCTCAGCCCGCTCAACAGCAGAAGCCACAAACTGCGCAGCAACAGAAGCTGGCGCAAAAGCAGGCCAGCCAACCCCAAAAGACTCCTGCTCAAAAGCCGATAAGCCCGAAGTCTCTGCCTGCCAAGAATGTGCAGCCAGGCGCCAAGGCTCAGCCAAGCAATAAGCCTCAGCAGCCTGCACAGAAGTCTGCACAGCAAAAGCCCCAGCCACAGCCGCAGAACCAGAACCAGTCTGGTTCTGCTCAAAAGCAACAGCTAAAGTCAGCTCCGCTACCAAAGAATGCTGCACAAAAGCCACAGCAGCAGGCTCAGCCAGCTCCGAAGGCTTCTGTTCAGAAACCAATTCAGTCGAAGCCGTCGGCACCGCAGGCTAAGTCTGCTGAGAAGCCAGCCGAGAAGCCTAAGCCTGCTGCGAAGTCTGCACCACAGACCGAGCAAAAGTCAGGCAAGAAGCCGCAGCCGTCTCAACCGAAAAAGAACACTGACGGCGCTGGCGGTGCTGGTCGCGCTGCTGGCGCTGCTGCAGCGGCAGGCGCAGCTGGTGCCGCAGGCGCAGCAGGTGCTTCCGCAGCAAAGTCTCCGTCGGCGAAGGCACCAGCGGCCGATCAAGAAATCAAACGTGCGCTCGCACGCCGTTCCCAGCCGGTTGGCACTCCTACCCCGCAGCAGATGAAGGCGCCGAAGCCATCACGCGAGGCGCGCAGAAACTCTGATCAGCACGACGATGCTGGCAAGGGTTCGGCAACTGCTAAGACAGCCGCCGCTGGTGCTGTGGCTGGTGCGGCAGCAGGCGCGGCTAGTGCTTCCACGGCGTCGGCAAGCGAGGCTCCAAAGAAGACCTCCTACGTGCAGCCGCCGCAGAAAGCATCGCAGCCAAAGCAAGACTCCAAACCGGCAAAGCCGGTGATGGTGGACCGCTTCCCGCACGAACCGGAAGCGTTGAAGACCCCGCACGATAGCAAGGAAGTAAAGCGCACTAAGCGCGCACGCCTGCGCCAGGTTAAGGGCCTTGACGGCCTGCGCGGCTTAGCCGTTCTTGCTGTGGTTATCTACCACTTCTTCGGCGACGTGCTGCCTGGTGGTTACCTTGGCGTGGACATGTTCTTCGTGCTCTCCGGCTTCCTCATCACCTCCCTGCTGGTGCGTGAGTTCCGTGTGAGCGGTCGAATCAGCCTGAAGGACTTCTGGGTACGTCGATTCCGCCGCATCCTGCCCGCAGCGCTGACCGTTTTGATTATCTGTACTGCCATCGTGGCCCTCATCGGCGGCGATATCGCAGTCGGTATCCGTGAGCAGTTCCTGGGCACGTTCTTCTTCGTCAACAACTGGACGCAGATTGCCACCTCCCAGTCCTACTTCGCGGACAATGAGATCCAGGTCTTTGCCCACTACTGGTCCTTGGCCGTAGAAGAGCAGTTCTACGTCATCTGGCCGCTGCTTATCTTTGGTGTCTTTGCCATCTCCCGCCGTCAGCCGCGCCGTCTGCCAATCGCAGTCTCGCTGCTGCTGGCTATCGCCTCCGGCGTAGCAATGTGGCTGATTTACGCCCCGGGCCAAGACCCAACCCGCGTGTACTACGGCACCGATACCCACGCCTTCGGCCTGCTCATCGGTGCTATTCTGTCTCTGATTGTTACTAGCACCAAGTCCCACCCGAAGGCAGATTCTTGGCCAAGCCCTGGTAAGTCTGAGCAGGTAATGGCCGGTGTCATCGGCACCTTCGCCTTGGCAGGCTACATCGCGCAGCTGTTCCTCATGCCGGACGATGCTGATTTCACCTACCGCGGCGGCCTCATCCTCACCAGCGTTCTCGGCGCACTGATGATCTGGGGCGTTATCCGTGAGTTCGGTCCGCTCAAGTGGATCTTCAGCACCGCCGTCATGCGTTGGCTCGGCCAACGCTCCTTCTCGCTGTACCTGTGGCACTGGCCGGTCGTGATGATTTTGCGCGCGATTTTCGACGGAAACCACTCCTCCGACAAGCCGTGGATTCTGGGCCTTGTCGCGGTACCGATCTCTTTCTTGCTGGCAGAGCTTTCCTACCAGTTCGTGGAGAATCCTTTCCGCCGCGGCGGTTACAAGAAGACGTGGACTGGCTACTGGGCGGCCCGCCCATCGATGTCCGAGATGAAGGACGGATTTGCCAAGGCCTTTTGGCCGCTCGTGCCGTTGATCGTCGTCGCTTCCCTAGTGGGCGTGGGCTACGCGCTGGCGACCTCCAGCGATAAGTCTGAGCTGGAGCAGCAGCTCGAGCAACTGCAGAAGCAGAACAAGTCCACGCAAAACGGCAGCCCAGCGCCTGCTGCCGCACCAAGCACGCAGACGGAAAAGACGCGTCGCCCGATGCCAACCGGCAATGAAATTACCGCCATCGGTGACTCGGTGATGCTCGCAGCCTCCGAGGCGCTGCAACAACGCTACCCAGGCATCTACATCGACGCTGAGGTCTCCCGCCACTACAGCGCTGCCCCACCAATCATCGAGCAGCTGAAAGCAGCTGGCGACCTGCGCTCCACGGTCTTCCTTGGCTTCGGCACCAATGGCCCGGCATTCCCTGACCAGATTCAGGAAGTCGTGGACCTCATCGGCCCAGACCACACCATCGTGATGGCAGTTCCCTATGGCGACCGCGAATGGATGGCACAGTCTCAAAGCGACGTCATCGACGCTGCGAAAAAGTACGACAACGTCTACCTCGCTGACTGGTGCACCCACGCACAGAACAACCCAAACTTGCTCTATTCCGACGGCATTCACCCGCTTCCGGAAGGCGCCTCGGAATACGCCCTGGCGTTCCACTACGCCTTGTTGCAGTACTCCAACTACGACAAGAACTTGGATTCCAAGTGCCAGATCTAGAAGTTCTTGAGCCAAAGCTCCTAGAACGCAAAAGGCGGACGGTCTCTTACAACGGACTGTCCGCCTTTTCGTTTGCCTAACGCTTGAGCCGAAATTTTCGTTATCATGTTTTTGGATTTATGTAGGAAACTGCACACACGAGGAACTTCCTGTTGACAGCTCCACGCAAGGAATGGATTTGGTTGGCCGCCACGGCAACGCTTGCGCTAGTCGCCGCAATAGTTATAATTCTCGGCTGGGACAGCCTCCCAGACCCGCTACCCAAGCATTTCAATGGTCGAGGCGAACCTGATGCATGGATGCCAAAGACCTATCGCAATGCAATTGGTTTTGCTGTGCTTGTTCCTATTATTCTGACGATTGTTTCAGCCATGACTATCGGCACAACGCAGCAAGGCACTAAGACGGCTGCAACGAGCTACTCACAATCCACAGAAGTTGATGTCGAGCGTAGCCGTGCTCACTCCGCTGCTATCCTTCCCACGTTAAGCTTTTGGTTCTTCGCCCTAACGGCGATCTGCACGGCGTTCGCGCTCACTGGAATCTTTCTCAGCGGCCCTAGACCACTAACTTTCCCCTGCTTAGTCGTTGCCATCCTTGTGGCTTGCGTCTGGCTCGTGTTCAGGTTGAATAGCATAAATAAAAAACTGGATGAACAATTTCCTGACTCCTCTACAACGGGCAAGCTTCGTTACGGATTGTTCTACTACGACCCCACAGATCCCCGCGCGATGGTGCCCCTTCCCAGCGGTTCTTCCCAATTCAACTTTGGGCAGAAAAATTCCTGGTTTATCCTCGCTGGGCTCTTAGTACCTGCGGCCCTATTGATTATCCTTCTTAGCGTCGCGGCCTAGATTGCCCAAATAAAAAAAGTCCGCCTCCCTGCGCTGCGTGGTTGTATACACGGTGCAGGGAGGCGGATCACTTTTAAGCGAGTGCCTTAGGAATCGACCTTGTACTCGGCCATGCGGTCCCACTCTGTCTTACCGTCGATGTGGACGTTGATGATTTCTGGGGTCTCAAGCAGGTACTTCGGGAACTCCTCGCAGGAGCGCTTGAAGTGCTCGCCCTCGACGTGCTCGACGTCCTTGCCATCGGCATAAGCCTCAACGAGGAGGAAGCGCTGACGGTCCTCCGGATCACGGTACCAATCAAAGTTCAGGCAACCCGGCTCCGCATTACAAGCCTGGGTGTACCAGTCGATCTCGTCGAGGAAGGTTTCTGCGTATTCAGGCTTTACGTGGAATTTTACGTTAATCAAAATCATGAGCCCCATCGTACGTATGTGTATTTTCGTCCGCCACGATGCAGCACAAAAGCATGGTTCGGGCAGATTTTGACAGCGAAAGCCGGCACCACCCGGAACGCTTTCAGCCAGATGAGCCGATTAATATATTGTGTAGGAAGCCTCTTTAGAAAGGCCCCTATCCTCCTGTGACTACGCAAATCTCTTTGGACGAAGGCCGCGCGCTGTGGCGTCGGAGGCTTCGCCGATGGATTGCACTCGCGGTTTTTATCGTTGTCTGTGGGGTCGTTTTGGGTATCAGTACGATTCTGCTCAAAGAAGCAGCCCGCAACTGGGCCGATTACCACGCCGCCCGCCCATTGTGCGAGCGCGAGGTGCTAAAGCAGGCAAAGATTCCGGAGCGCGCCGCGTTCCTTACTGAGACCATCCCTGAGACCGATTCAAAGATCAGCGCACCCATGCGCGTTTACACCGCCCACGGTGATGTCATCTTCATCAACGATGAGGGCGTTGAGGATGAAGGCACCTATGATTGCTTGGTGAGTTTCCGTACCCATAGCTTTGTCACGAGCCGCGCCGAAGTCTCTGGCATTGCCCCTGCTGCCCTAGTGGAGGCTCCATGAGTTCGCTGGCGAATGAACTAAGCGCTAGGCGACGCCGTCAAAAACTCGGCGTCGCTCTTCTTGTGGTGGGAGCGATCGTAGTGACTGCATTGTCGCTAACCCGCTCAATTTCGTTGATTCGAGCGCCACGCTAGCAGGCGTAGAGCCGGCCGCATTAGCTAGTTAAAAAAGTACTCGGCGAGGTAGACAAAATTGCCATCGAAGCTGGTGGCTACGCCGAAGTGCTTGCCTGGTGCCGGGGTAACTGGAACGTCACGGTTGAGCCAGTTGAGGCGGTCGTGAGCTTCCTGAATGGTCAGGCGGTAGACGTTGCCGCTGCCTTCGTTCAAGTGAGTACGGCCGTCACCGACGTTACTGCGGTAGCTAAGAGCACCAGCCGCGCCCTGGTCAGCCCATTCCTGAGCGATGTTGCGAGCGTTCGGGTCATCGACATTCCCCTGCTTGCGAAGGTGCTCAGTGGTGGCGCCAACGAGGTGGTGAGCTACCTCCGGAGCTGGCTGCTTGATAAACGGCGGAAGCTGAATGTTGTACTGCTTTGCAAGGTCATAAGCCTGCGGTGGCAGTTCGACCTGTGGTACGCCAGCTGGAATGAACTGGGAGCTGCCAGCGGTGACATCTGCCGGGATGCCCGCAGGAATCTGGGAAGAGAAATCCGGGAGCTGAGCTTGTGCAGGAGCCAAGCTGCCGGCTGCGAGAGTAAGGGCGATGGAAACGGGGAGAATACGGCGCGTCAGTTTCATATCCTCCACCGTGCCACACCTTGGGGCGAGCTGAATAGTATTAGGCAGTGCTGAAAGCGAGATCGCAATAGCATTGTTATCTACGCCTTCTTAGCCTTCGAGCTTCTCGCCAAGCTCTAGCCACTCCATCTCGAGCTCCTCGCGCTGAGAGGTTACTTCCTTCAGCTTGCTGTCTAACTCGGTTAGCTTCGCGGTGTCGATGTCGCCCGCGCCTGCCACCTCGGCCATCTCGGCGTTGAGCTTGGTGGCTTGCTCGTCGAGCTTGCCCATTTTGCGCTCCAAGGCATTCATCTTCTTGGTCAGCTCGCGTTCCTCTTGGGAGGACAGGCGCTTGGTAGATTCCTTCTTGGCGTTTCCTGCGCCATTGCCGCTGCCGTCGGGAGCAGAATCCTGTTTCGCGCTTTCGCCGAGGTTGACCACGCCTGCGGGCTGAGCCGCGTCGAGGGCGGCGCGGCGGCGCAGGTATTCGTCAATGCCGCCTGGCAAGTTGGTGAGTTTTCCGTCGCCAAAAAGCGCATACGTATTATCCGCAATGCGCTCAATGAGGTAGCGGTCGTGTGAGATGACCACCATCGTGCCCGGCCAAGAATCGAGCAAGGACTCCAGTTCCTGGAGAGTGTCGATGTCGAGGTCGTTAGTTGGCTCGTCGAGCAGCAGCACGTTTGGTTCTGCCATCAACACGCGCGTTAGCTGGAGGCGGCGACGCTCACCACCGGACAAGTCCCCCACCGGGGTGCGCTGGCGCTTAGCGGAAAAGCCCAGGCGTTCTGCAAGCTGCGAGGCAGACAATTCTTTCTTGCCCAGTTGGACGTAGGTGGCCACGTCCTCCACGGCGTCGATTAGCCGGCGCTGCGGATCAAGGTCATCGAGTTCCTGGCGCAACCAGCCCAGACGTACCGTCTGCCCCTCAATGCGCTTGCCCGCGGCGAGTGGATGTTCGCCAGCCAGAGCACGCAGCAGCGTGGTCTTGCCTGAACCGTTCACGCCGACCAGACCGATGCGCTCACCCGGGGCCAAGCGCCACGTGAGGTGGTCAACGAGTTCGCGGCCATCCGGCGTCGCAATCGTGGCATCCTCAAGTTCAATGACCACGCGACCTTGGCGCTGTTTGGAAAAGGCCATGAGCTCAACCTTGTTGCGCGGTGCTGGGACATCAGCGATGAGTGCCTCTGCCGCTTCCACGCGGTAGCGCGGCTTCGAGGTACGCGCCGGCGCACCGCGGCGCAGCCATGCTAGCTCCTTACGCGCCAGGTTCTGGCGGCGCTGTTCCATCGCATCGGCCTGACGGGCACGCTCGGCGCGGGCATAGATCCAGTCGTTGTATCCGCCCTCATACGGATCGACCACGCCGTCGTGCACCTCCCACGTGGTGGTTGCCACGGTATCGAGGAACCAGCGGTCGTGGGTGACTACGACAGCTGCGATCTTGCGCGCCAGGAGATGCTGGGCCAGCCACTGCACGCCTTCCACGTCCAGGTGGTTGGTCGGTTCGTCGAGCACGATCAAGTCAAGCTCCTGGACCAATGCAGCGGCCAGGTTAACGCGGCGGCGCTCGCCACCAGACAGAGAACCCACCGGCGTATCTAGGCCCAGTTCCACGATTCCGAGGCCGCCCAAAACGTCGCGCACCTTGGCATTCGAGGCCCATTCGAAGGTCTCGAGGCTGAGCGGTTCGATGATGACCTGGGCGATGGTCAGGGCGTCATCAAGCTCAAAGCGCTGGGTCACCACGGCCATGCGCAGGTCAGAATTGTGGGACACACGCCCCTCATCCGGCGGCTCGATACCGGTGAGCACCTCCAGCAGCGTGGTCTTGCCGCCGCCATTTACGCCAACGATTCCAATGCGGTCCCCGCTTTGAACACCCAACGACACCCCGTTGAGCAGCGTCTGCAGACCGAAAGATTTGGAAACTTTTTCCAGGTTAATAAGGTTCGCCATAACGTTTAACCATCTTAGTGCCTAGCGCGCGGTTCCCCCTCACCACTTCAGACTATTGCAAATGAAAATTACTCTAAATAGGCTAAATGGCTATGAAGAAATCTGCGCTATCTATTCTTGCCGCTGTCTCCGCAACAACGCTCCTTGTCACTTCCTGCTCCAAGTCCGCTGATGAGCAGGCCCCGGCCAACGATGCCGCGACTGAGTCGCACGATCACGAGGGCCACGATCACGAGCACGATCATGAAGGCCACCATCATGAACACGATGGAATGGAGGCCGGCGAGGGCGAGACCGAAGTCGCTCAGTTGCCCAATCGCGTGGTCATCTCCCACGAGGGCGGCCTGAAGACCTACGACGCCAAAACCGGCGAGGTCATCGAGGAAGAGGAAATGCCTGCATTCCTGCGCCTGTCCAATGCTGGCGATAACCGCCACGTCATGGTCACCAAAGGTGATAAGTTCCTAAGCTTCGACTCCGGCCTCATCACCAAGCCGCACGGCGATCACAAGCACTACTACACCGCCGAGCCTAAGCTTTCCGACGCCGAGATCGAGGCGCCGCACGCCGGCCATGTGGTCCACCACGACGGTTTTACCGCCCTCTTCTCTGACGGCGAAGGCACCGCACAGGTCTTCCCAACCGACCAGGCTGGCGATCCGAAAGACATCAAGACCTTCGAATCCGGCGCAGCACATCACGGTGTTGCCGTTCCGCTCAAGGACGGCTCCGTCGTCATGACCAAGGGCACCGAGGATGAGCGCCACACCATCCAGCATCTATCCAAAGACGGCAAGGTCCTGACCGAGACCACCAAGTGCCCAGGAGTTCACGGTGAGGCTACCGCCGGAAACGGCAAACTTTTCTTCGGCTGCGAGGACGGCCCAGTTGTCTTCGACGGCAAGGAGTTCCACAAGATCGACGTTTCCGCCTACGCGGGCAAAGACGGCTACCAGCGCTCCGGCAACTCCGCCGGCTCTGAGGAATCCGACGTCATCTTGGCTGACAACAAGACCGAAAAGGACGCCGAGTTCGAGCGCCCAACCTCTGTCTCCCTCATCAACACCAAGGATTACTCCGCCAAAAAGGTTGACCTCGGTTCCTCCTACTGGTTCCGTTCCCTGGCCCGCGGCCCGCTGGGAGAGGCCCTCGTGCTGACTTATGACGGCAAGCTCAACGTCATCGACCCAGAGACCAGCGAGATTACCAAGAAGATCGACGCCATCTCCGAGTGGCGCGAGAACGAAGAATGGCAGCTGCCTGGACCGATCCTCAAGGCCGAAGACGGCTACGCATTCGTCACCGATGCCAACAAGAAGGAACTCGTTGTCATCGACCTCTTCGAGGGCAAGGAAGTAAACCGCTTCAAGCTGGACATCAAGCCAACCGAGATGGCTGTGCTCTAGATAAACAAAAGCTGCAGTGAGGGGACTTTGCCCTCCTGCAGCTTTTACTTTTTAATAACACCCTAAATTTCTTCGATTCCTGGTGCCGGCGAGGTGGTCACAATGCCACGGGTGCCCTTGTTATCGAACATCACTTGGGCCACGACTTCACCAGCGGTCTCCTCGTCCTCGCAGAGGAAGGCACAGGTAGGACCAGAGCCAGATACGATTCCAGTCAGCGCACCGGCGGCCATTCCAGTGTCCAGAATCTTGCGCAGGTCTGGGCGCAAAGAAAGAGCTGCCGCTTGCAGGTCATTGCGCAGCACCTTTGCGAGAGCCTCGGGACGCCCGCTCATCAGCGCCTGCGCCACCGCGGAAGTGTCCATGGTGGGGTTGCTGCCCTTCCCCGCTGCGCGAAGCTCATCAATCTTGGCAAAGACGGCCGGAGTGGACAGCCCTTCCGCATTGGTGATGATGGCCCACGTATACGTTCCGCGGCTAAGCATCGGCGCCAACTTCTCGCCGCGACCCGTGCCCAGCGCCGTGCCGCCGATTAGCGTGAAGGGCACATCAGAGCCTAGGCGCGCTGCCAGTGTTAGAAGTTCTTCTTCACTTACAGCGCCGAAGTCAGCAAATGCGTGAGCGGCCAGGCGCAATGCCGCGGCCGCATCCGCAGAACCGCCCGCCATGCCGCCGGCGGCGGGAATCCCCTTTTCTAGCTGCAACTTGACCTTGGGCAAGGCAAGCTCGCGCTCGCCGCGTACTGCATCCGCTACCGCTTCAACGGCTCGCCATGCCAAATTCTTGTCATTTTCCGGCACGCCTGCGGCATAGGTACCGCTCGCGCGCAGTTCCTGCACGACTGGGCCCGTGGTCATCGCTGCAGGAGTGCTATCCTCAAGCGTTTCGAGGCTAACCACATCAGAAATATTCAGCGATTGAAAGACGGTGGCGAGTTCATGGAAGCCATCGGGACGCGCCGCCTCGACTCCTAAGTGCAGGTTGACCTTCGCATGGGCGCGAGCACGAATTAACAATTCACACCTGCCAATCGGACAAAGTCTTCGGTGGCCAGCTTCTCACCACGCTGGCGCGGGTCGATGCCGGCTGCCACTAGAGCCTCTTCCGCGGCAGGGCCGCCGCCGAAGTGACCAGAGAGTGCCGCGCGCAGGGTCTTGCGGCGCTGTGCAAAGGCGGCGTCGACAAGTGGGAAAACCGCCTTGCGCGTCTCATCGTTGATAGGCCACGGCGCGTTCTCGAAGCAGTCGATGCGCACTAGACCAGACTCGATGTTCGGCGCCGGCCAGAAGACGTTCTTGCCGATGGTTCCGGCCTGCCGGACGTTGCCGTAGAAGGAAGCCTTCACCGAAGGAACGCCATAGACCTTGCTGCCAGGCTTGGCGGCGAGACGCTCTGCCACCTCAAGCTGAACCATGACGAGTACGCGGCGGATGGAGGGATAAAGTTCCAGGATGCGCAAAAGAACCGGCACCGCAACGTTGTACGGCAAATTTGCCACCAGCGCAGTCGGCTCGCCCAACTCGCCTGCCATAATACGCAGAGCATCTTTTTCCACGAGCCGCAGGTTGCCTGCTTGCTTCGGTGCGCGCTGCGCGATGGTATCCGGCAGCTGCGCTGCAAGGCGTGGATCAATTTCTATCGCCGTAAGGTCATCGACTGCCTCGAGCAGGCCCAAAGTCAGAGATCCTAGGCCGGGACCTACCTCAACGACGCGGTCTTCCCGCTGCAACTGCGCCGCACTAACGATGCGGCGGATGGTGTTGGGATCGTGCAGGAAGTTCTGTCCCAGCTTCTTCGTCGGGGTCACGTCCAGCTTCTCGGCCAATTGGCGGATTTCCATGGGCCCGAGCAGTTTGGGTTCAGTCATGCATTTTAGAGTAGTCGAGGTTTTCCGGATACAAAGAAAGCCCGCTTTCGCGGGCTTTAAACGTGGCGCGAATTGGCACCTAAAGGGCTACATGCTTAGCGCAGTCCCAGCTTCGCGGTACAAGCAGGCCATGCGCCCCAGCCCTGCGCGGCTTGAACCTTTTCAGCTACAGCGATCTGCTGCTCACGGGTTGCCTGCCATGCTTCCGGCGCATATGCGGTGCCGCCGAAGCCAGCCCAAGTGGATGGGGTGAACTGCAGGCCGCCGGAGAAGCCGTTGCCAGTGTTAATCGCCCAGTTACCAGTTGCCTCGCACTGTGCGATGGAGTCCCAGACGGAGCCATCGGCTACGGCGGGTGCAGCCGCGCCACCAGCCTCAGGCTTCTTCGTGCCACGAGCGATGGTCGCAGCAACCGGCTCGGTAACGACCTTTTCCTTGACGACGTCCTCGGATTCCTTGGCACCATCCTTCATCACCAGCTTGCGGGTGACCTTGCGCTCACCCTTGACGGCTTCCTCGCGGATTTCCTCGGTGCCCTCTTCGAGCTCTGGGTCATCGACGTAGTTTGGCTCTGCCTCGAACTCTTCGGTGGCGTCGTAGAAGGTGGTAGAAACTTGGTCAACCTTGATGGACATGCCGTTGGTCACCGGGGTGTCCATGGCGGGGAAGACGCGGTCATCTTCATCCACACCAATGCCGCGCTCCTCGATGACGTCCTTGACGGTCTTGGCAGCAATGTTGGTGTAGGTAATCTTGCCGCCGTCGTTGATCTTGACGATCTTCGGCGACGTAACCTCCAACTCCATACCATCTTCCAGAGCGTCATCCTTTTCCACCTTCTTGTCACCGGAGGTAACAGAAGCACCGGGCTTCACGCCGCCTAGCTCACCCAAGAGATCAGAAACGGTGAGGTTGGTGGAAGAAAGCTGCTTTTCGACGCCGTCGATAGTAACGGCAACTGGCTTAGAGGTGCGCACGGTGATGTTGTCACCGTCGGCAACCTTTTCAGAAGGAGCCGGGTAAACGAGATCCTCGCCGCCGACGTTGACGCCCGCAGCTTGCAGCGCCTCATCGACGTTAC
Organism: Corynebacterium simulans; assembly: GCF_001586215.1. Taxonomy (NCBI): domain Bacteria; kingdom Bacillati; phylum Actinomycetota; class Actinomycetes; order Mycobacteriales; family Corynebacteriaceae; genus Corynebacterium; species Corynebacterium simulans. The sequence continues at coordinate 532,452 of NZ_CP014634.1, forward strand.
CCGCGAAGGTGGCCAGCTCGACCTTGTCGCCGTTGACGTCAAGGGTGATGTCCTTCTGCGCAGAAACAGCGACGACTCCGCCCACTGCCAAAGTACCGAGCACACCACCGGTGGCAAGGCGCAGAGGCAGGGAACGGGAAGAATTGATGCGCTTAATCTGGTTCATGAAACTCTCTCATCGAAAACGGGGGGGAAGCAGAGTAAATCTTTGAATAACGATACGATAACAGCAGGATGCAGTCGAAAACGATTTTTCTACCTACACCACTTCCAACACTGCTTTCACATTTGGCACGTCCATCACCGCTGAGCAGGAAAAACTCCGAATATGAAGATCGTCACAGATTTAAGCATGAATGCTTAAATCTAACCTAGGAGAGGCCGAATACCGAAGTGAACGTCTGGTTAACCTCTTCGATCAGTGCCTCGACGCGCATGCCTCGCACCTCAGCAATGCAGTTATACGTATGCCCGATGAAGGTCGGCTCGTTGCGTGCGCCGCGGAATGGCTCCGGAGTCATATACGGAGCGTCAGTTTCCACCAGCAGCTGGCCTGCCGGCGCGGCGGCTGCCGCCGCGCGCATCTCTTCGTTGCGTTTAAAGGTCACGTTGCCGGCAAAAGACAACACCCAGCCGCGCTCGAGTGCTTCCTTCGCCACATCAAACGGCGAGGAGAAACAGTGCAACATGACATTCTCGGCGTCGCCAAGCACCCGCAACAGGTCCGCATCCGCCTCGCGGTTGTGGATCATCAAGACCTTACCGGTTTCCTTGGCCAGATCCATGTGCCAGCGCAGCGCCTCTTCTTGCACCTCAAGTGGTGCGGTGGATTCCGGCTCATGTTTAATCCAATAGGTATCAAGGCCGGTCTCCCCGATTGCCACGCAGCGTGGGTCCGCAGCCATCTGCGCCAGCCGCGTACGTGCCTGCTCGTCCAATTCCTGCGCCTTGGTGGGATGGATGGCGCACGCTGCCCACACATTGGAAAATTCGTGCGCGGCCTGCAACGCCCGCTCGGCCTCTTCCAAGCCATCGCCTACCGTAACCATGCGCGACACCCCTGCAGCACCGGCGCGGGACACGATGTCGGCGGCTGGGTCCTTGCAGGAGGCTAGGTGTGTATGGGCGTCGACAAGCTGTGACAAGCCTTCTGCTGGAACAGGGACTGGGCGTGGCTTCTTTTTAGACATGGACGCAATTGTAATCTGGAACGCATACGAAACCACCATTTTTTTGGATCCGGCAGCCCAAGGCCAAGGCATGGGCACCAACGTCGCATCCATCAAGTTGCATGAGAAGTTCGGTTTTGCCAATGTAGGAACGTTCAAAGAGGTGTCCTACAAGAGGGGACACTGGCTAAATCTCGCCCATTTGCAGCTGCTCGTTTAGCCCCGCAGCTTCTTATTGTTTAAGGATCCCTGACACCTATGCACGTACGTCCCGCCGCGCCTGCCGACGCCGCCGCAATCGCCTCCATCTACAACGCCGCCTCCGCCGCTACCCCGGCGGCCAACTTGGTCACCTGGCAAGAATCTGTCGAGGATCGCGCCGAGTGGCTCGAGCAAATGGAAAAGGACGGCTACCCCGTCTTCGTTGCCGTAGAAGATGACGAGATCATCGGTTGGGCTGCCTATTTCCAGTTCGTAACGCCAGCCATCTACTACGGCACTGTAGAAAACTCCGTCTACGTCGCTCCTTCGGCGCGCGGCAAGGGCGTGGGCAACGAGCTCATGTGTGCCGTGGTCGACGATGCCAAAGACAACAACTACGTGCAGACGATGATCACCTACATCGTCGATACCAATGAGGCTTCCATCCGCCTCCACAAGAAGTTCCACTTCGAAGAGACCGGCCGCATGCCCAATATCCACACCAAGGACGGAGTGCGTCTGGGCCTAGTGCACCTGCAACGTCACTTCGACAGGAGCTCGTCGTCGATGTAGACCGAGCGGGCGGCGGCAACGCCTGCCACCGACATCGCTAGGGTAAGTGCGATGAGCACACCCAACGGAACCTCCCAGCCGCCGGTTGCTTGCGCGAGAACGCCGAAGAGGAACGGGAATACGCCAGCCAGAATATAGCCACCCGGCTGCACGAAGCCGGAAAGGCGTGCTGTTACCTCCGGCTGCCGGGTGCGCGCGGCAATCAGGGCGAGGGCCAGCGGGAAGCACATTCCGCCGACGCCCATCAGAGTGGCCCAGGTAAGCGGCGCTGCGCTCGCATTGACGAGCACACCCAGCCAGCCGGCCAAGGTAGCAGCCGACAAAACCAGTGGAACGGGACGGAGATCTCGCAGCCGCTCAATGAGAACCGGCATGATGAGCCCGCCGACAACGTTGATGGCGCCGATGAGCGCGAGCGCCAGGCTGGCCCGGGAGGCGGAGACCCCACGGCTTTCAAGCATCGTGGGCAGCCACCCCATCTGCGCATAAGCCATGGTGGATTGCAGGCCAAAGAAGAAAAGAAGTGCAACAGCGGTGCGCGAACGGCGCATCGGAATCGCCGCGGTATCCGGGCTTTGCACTGGATCGACGCCGGTGTGCTTACAGGCAATCAGCCACCCCACTACCTGCAGGGCGACAGGGATTGCCCACGCAAACAACGACATCCGCCAGCCACCCAGGTGGGTAGACATTGGACCAAGGGCACTCGATACGCCAAGCACAGTGGTGTAAGTCGTCATCAACGCCACCACGGTGCGCGCAGTTCCGTAGGTCTTGATCCATGCAGGCAACAAGATGTTGGTGACAGCGATGCCGCCGACTACGAGCAGCGTGAGCGCAACGAAGGGTACGAAACTACTTACCCATGGGCGCGCGGCAAGCCCCACCACGAGTGCCACTGCGCCGCCGAGAAGAGTCGTGGTCAGGCCACAACGCCGCGCGATAGGAACGGCAGCCCAGCCCATCAGTGCGAAACACAGACCAGGAAGGGCTGTCAGGGTCCCGGCGATGGCAGGGCCAACGCCAAAAGCTGCGCTGATGTCCCCCAGCACCGGCGCCACGGAGGCGATTCCGGCGCGCAGGTTCAGCGCAGTTAAGGTAACGACCGCAAAAGCGAGAGCGGCCGCGATGCTTCGGCGAGCCACCATCTTACTTCTGGACGGGTGCCCACTCAGGGCCGGTCTCACCAAGCTCTGGGTCAAGCTTTGCCACGAGCGGCTTCGGCTTGGAAAGCGCAGTGCCAGGCTCGACGTCTACGCGCTTCCACGCTGCCAGCTGGGCGGTGTAATCACCGGTGATGATTGGGTACGGGTGATTCTCCGGCGGCAGGCCAACGCCTACGAGTTCAACCGGGATATCATCCACGACGTCGCGTACCTCAGGCTGTGCCGCCCAGACGCCGTCGCGGCCCAAGGTCTCGTGGACCTTCTGCGCGGTAAACGGCAGGAACGGGGTGAGCATGACGTTGCAGTCAGAGACTACCTGGAGTGCAGTCCAGAGGACGGTGGCTAGACGCTCGCGCTGGGTCTCATCTTTGGCCAGCTTCCATGGCTCCATCGCAGCGATATAAGCATTCGCCTCACCAACGACGTGCATGACGGCGGTAATAGCCTGCTTGAACTTCGACTGCTCGAGGTAACCTGCCGCAGTCTCGAAGGTCTCCTCCGCCAGCTGCAGGATGGCCTTGTCGGCTTCTTCCAGTGCGGCGGGAGCTGGGACTTCGCCGAAGTTCTTGTAGGCCATCGAGACGGTGCGGTTGACCAGGTTGCCCCAGCCATTGGCCAGTTCGTTGTTGATACGGCGCACGAACTCGTCCCATGTAAAGTCCGTGTCATTGTTTTCTGGACCGGCCACGGAGATGAAGTAACGCAGCGCATCCGGGCCGAACTCCGCCAAGAAGTCCTTGACGTAGATGACAACGCCCTTCGAAGAAGAGAACTTCGAGCCGGACATCGTCAGGTATTCGGAGGAAACAATCTCGGTAGGTAGATTCAGCTCACCAAACTTGTGCAGCTCGCCGCCCTTCGCGCCCTTACCGGCGTAACCCAGGAGCTGCGCAGGCCAAATCTGCGAGTGGAAGGTGATGTTGTCCTTGCCCTGGAAGTAGTAATGGCGAGCCTCATCGTTCTGCCAGAAATCCTTCCATGCATCCGGGTTTCCGGTGCGATGCGCCCACTCGATGGAAGAAGACAAGTAACCGATGACAGCGTCAAACCAGACGTAGAGCTTCTTTGCGGAGTTTTCCTCCCAGCCCTCTACCGGAATTGGGATGCCCCAGTCGATGTCGCGGGTCATGGTGCGCGGACGCATGTCTTCGAGCAAATTCAGGGAGAACTTCAGGACGTTCGGACGCCAATCTTCGCGCGTCTTCAGCCATTCCTCCAGTGCGTCCTTCACGGAAGGCAGGTCGAGGAGGAAGTGCTCGGTCTCGATGAACTCCGGGGTCTCACCGTTGATCTTGGAAACTGGGTCGATCAGATCTACTGGGTCCAGCTGGTTACCGCAGTTATCGCACTGATCGCCGCGCGCCCCCTCAGCACCACAAATTGGGCAAGTTCCCTCGATGTAGCGGTCAGGCAAGGTACGGCCAGTCGACGGCGAGATGGCGCCCTTGGTGGTTTCCTTGAGCATGTAGCCGTTTTCATAAAGGCCCTTGAACAGCTCCTGTACTACCGCGTAGTGGTTGCGCGTGGTGGTGCGGGTGAAAAGGTCATAGGACAGGCCCAAGCCGGCGAGGTCGGTGACAATTTGGCGGTTATAACGGTCCGCGAGTTCGCGAACGGTCACGCCTTCTTTGTCGGCTTGCACCAGCAACGGAGTGCCGTGCTCATCGGTGCCAGAGACCATGAGAACGTTGCGGCCACGCATTCGCTGGAAACGTGCGAATACGTCAGAAGGAACACCAAAGCCTGCCACGTGTCCGATGTGGCGGGGGCCGTTGGCATACGGCCAGGCAACATTTACTACTACCGACTCAGTCATGCCCACCACTTTATCGAAGCCTTGGTCAACAGCGCGCGTTGAGGGGGTCACATCGACAATGGTGAAAGATCCACGCACAAGGATATTTGCGCGCATAAAGACGCATAAAGAAACGCACCCTCTTGCACGATTGTGCAGGAGGGTGCGTAAAGAAGCTTTAGGAAGCGACTAAATCGCTTGCTTTAGCTTTACTTGTGCTGAGCGCGCTTGCGCTGACGACGCTTCTTGAGCTCCTCAGCGCGCTGGTACTCGCGGTGCAGACGGCGCTCGCGGGCAAGCTTGCGCTGGAATGCCTGGGACTCGCGGTACTCCAAGTAGATGATGTCATTGCTGAGCGCCTTGTAGATGGCGCACATCAGGCCCACAACGATGAACAGGAATGGCAGCGCAGCCACAATGGTGACGTTCTGCAGGTTGGTCAGGGAATCCTCATCAGCCAGCAGCAGGGTCAGACCAACAGCCGCGGTGGCAACGCCCCATGCTGCGGACAGCCATGGCTTAGCGTTGGATGCACCGTTCTGAGACATCGAGCCCATAACGGTAGAAGCCGAGTCAGCGGAGGTGATGAAGAAGGTTGCCAGCAAGATAACTGCGATGATGCCGGCGATGAAACCACCAGGCAGGTTGTGCAGCAGGTTGAACAGCTCAACCTCAGAGGACTCGCCGGAGATGGAGTTACCCTTCTGCTCCATGTGGATTGCGGTGCCACCGAAGATGGCGAACCACACGGTGGAAAGACCAGCCGGGATCAGCATGACGCCGATGCAGAATTCGCGGACGGAACGGCCACGGGAAATGCGTGCCAGGAACATACCGACGAATGGGGACCAAGAGACCCACCATGCCCAGTAGAAGATGGTCCAGGTGGACAGCCACTCGCCTGCTTCGCCGTTGTTGGACTCAGCAGTACGGGAGATCATCTCGGTGAACGCATCCAGGTAGCTACCGATGGAGCCCGGAATCTGGTTCAGGATGGAAACGGTTGGGCCAAGGATGAATACGAAGATGGCAAGCAGTGCGGCCATAACCATGTTCGCGTTGGAGACATACTGAATGCCCTTGCCCACGCCGGACATTGCGGAAAGCAGGAAGGCCAGGGTCAGCACGAGGACGATGCCAACGACGACCTTCTGGGATGGGTTGTCGATGAGGCCAGAAGCCTGGATACCAGCCTGGATCTGGGTTGCACCGATACCCAGGGAACATGCGGTACCGAAGACGGTTGCAAAAATGGACAGGATGTCAATGATTTTGCCAACCCAACCATCGGCAGCGCGCTGGCCGATGAGCGGCACGAATGCTTGGCTCAGCAGCTGCTTGCGGCCAATACGGAAGGTCGAGTACGCAATTGCGAGACCAACGATGGCATAAACAGCCCATGGGTGCAGGGTCCAGTGGAACATCGCCGTAGCCATCGACGTGCCCACTTCCTTAGCATCATGGCCAGGAACTCCGTTGAGGTAGTAGTTCAGCGGCTCAGAAGCACCGTAGAACATCAGGCCGATGCCCATACCGGCTGCGAACATCATCGCGATCCAGGAAGGCGTAGAAAATTCAGGCTCTTCATCAATATGGCCCAAGCGGATGGTGCCGAACTTGGAGGCGGCGATAAAGATAACAAATACAACGAAAATCGTGCCGAAGAGGACGTAGACCCAACCAAAGTCGTTAACAACGAAGCTCAGTGCATCGCTTGCGAAGTCCGCGAAGTTGGTCGGCGCGGCTAAGCCCCATGCAACGATGGCGGCGATAAGCACGCCAGTGATGCCGACGATGGTCCAGTCGATCGGAGCGTTGTCATCGGCTGCGATTTCAATTTCCGGCTCGGTCATCTCATGAGGAGCGAAGTCCTCGTCGCCGAGCATGTTTTGTAGCTGACTCGTCGCAGATGCTGATTCCAGCTTCTCATCAACGGTCTGGTACTCCTCAGACGAAACCGGCGCCGCACTGGACGCCGGATCCGTACCCTTTGCCGTATTCGAATCTGTTTCTGGATTAGTCATGCACTCCAGAATGAGCGCGGCTAATGCCAGGCGTCAAACTTATATGCGCAGTACAGCGACCTAAATCCAGCATTTTCGCAGGATAATCTTACTTTGCAATCAGGCACACAAATGAAAATTAACCAGCATATGCAGGTCTTTTATCCTCCCGTGAGCTTTTGGCTATAACAATCCTGCAACAATTGGGCATTTAACACTATTTTTCGCTGTCACGGGCACTCAAAAAGGCGTCATAAAGTTCGCGATTGGACACCTGAGTACCGGCAGCGACTTCCTTGCAAGCATCCTTCGCGCGCACTCCATCTGCCACACGGCGCTGGACCTTATCCACCAGTTCCTCAAGCGATGAGGGGACCTCTTCCCCACCCTCAATAACAACCGTGATTTCACCGCGAGCATTGTCCTCAGCCCACTTTGCCAACTCACCCAAGCTTCCGCGCTTTACTTCTTCATAGGTCTTTGTCAGTTCGCGACACACGGCAGCAGGGCGGTCTTCACCCAGAACCGCCGCGGCGTCGGCAAGCGTCTGCGCCAAACGGTGGGGAGATTCAAAGAAGACAATGGCGCGTTTTTCACCGCGCAGCGATTCCAGCCACGCTTTGCGCGGTCCGGCCTTGCGTGGAGCAAAGGCGTCGAAGAGGAAGTGACCGACGCCGAGACCGGACAGAGCCAAAGCGGTGGGCACTGCAGATGGCCCGGGGAAACACGTCACCGGCACCCCAGCTTCGGCTGCTGCAGCAACGATGGAGTGCCCTGGATCAGAAACCAGAGGCATACCCGCGTCGGAGACAACCAAAACGGTGCCGGAACGAGCGGCCTCGACAAGTTGGGCTGCGCGTCCTTCTTCGTTGTGATCAAAGTTGGAGACCACCTTGCCGCGGATTTCGATCCCCAGAGCCTGCGCCAGGTTACGGACGCGGCGCGTATCTTCCGCCGCCACGATGTCGGCATGCTGCAGCGCCTGCATGAGTCGTGCCGAAGCATCTGCGATATTACCCAGAGGGGTGGCTGCCACAATTACTCCGCGTGGAAGGGGATCTAGACGAAACGAAGTATTCATGTCCCCTAGCTTTCCACAACTTTGCACAAGCAGAATCCCCAGGGGTCCGCCGCGTAGCCTAAACTCATCTAAGTGACTATTGCTACTGACTCTTCGCAGCCCGCAGGCACCCCACAGGCCAAGCTAGCAGGAAAGCCGCGTGGCAAGCATGCCTTCGCCGCCCCTGCTGCTCCTACCTCCTATGCTTGGGGCAAAGCAGATTGGGTCAGCACCGGCGTCATTGCAGTTTTAGCTTTCATCACCCGTTTCATCAGGCTCTCCGCCCCCGTCTCGCAGGGCACGCCAGTCTTCGACGAGAAGCATTACGTTCCGCAGGCCTTCGACATGGTGCGTAGCTGGGACAACCTCTTTATCGGCGGCATCGAGTCCAATCCAGGCTATGGCCTGGTGGTTCACCCGCCGCTGGCTAAGCAAATCATTGCTGTTTCCGAGTCTGTTTTTGGCTATAGCCCGCTTGGCTGGCGCCTGATGGCAGCGCTTTTTGGTGTAGGTACCGTGCTGCTGACAATGGCGCTCGCCCGCCGCGTCGCTGGTTCCTGGCAGGTTGCCACGATGGCCGGCTTGATTGCGGTATGCGATGGCGTGCTTTTGGTTTCTTCAAAGTTCGGAATGCTGGATATCTTCCAGGTCTTTTTCATCGTCGCGGCCGCATGGGCACTGGCACACGACCATAACCAGATGCGTTTACGTCTGCACACGGCATTTATCACGGGCAATATGGGCTCGTCCGATTTCGGGCCACGTTTAGGCTTCCGCTGGTGGCGTTTCACCGCAGGCGTCTTCCTCGGCTTAGCCCTTGGCGTGAAGTGGTCTGGCCTGTACTACATCATGTTCTTTGGTCTGCTTTCGGTCTTTAGCGATCTTGCTTTGCGACGCCGCTATCACGTACGCCGCTACGTACTGGGTACGCTCATCCGCGATACCCCGGCAGCTCTGGCTTCCCTAGTGCTGGTTCCGCTAGCTATTTACGTATGGACTTGGCGCGCATGGTTTGCCTCCGAAACCTCCGTGTTCCGCCATGCCAAGGTGGATGGAACTATCGCTGAAGACTCCCCGCTGCAAGCCCTGCCCGATGCACTCGCTGGTTGGTTCTACTACCACTCTTCGGTCTTGGAATTTCACGCTTCCCTGACCACCTCCAGCGGGCACTCGCACCCATGGGATTCAAAGCCTTGGGCTTGGCTCGTGGCGGCCCGCCCCATCCTCTACTACTCCTCTACTGATCTGCAGTGCAGCGGCGCCGGCACCTGCCGCAAGATGCTCTATCTCTTTGGCACGCCTGCCATTTGGTGGCTGGTCATTCCAGCCGTGTTGTGGGGTCTATGGTCACTGCTGGTGCGCCGCAACCGCGCATTCCTCATCCCGTTGGTTGGATTCGCTGCAGGTTTCCTGCCTTGGTTGGCTGCGTTCGACCGCCAAATGTATTTCTTCTACGCCACGGCTTTCATCCCGTTTGTCATCGTGCTGATCTCCCTCGCGCTGGGCCAGATGATTGGACATGGCAAGAAGATTTCTTGGGACTGGCTGACTTCGCTTGCTGGCGGGGAAATCCGGACTGGAACATTCGTGGCAATTTGCTACTTGTGCTTGGTAGTGACGATGTTCATCTACTTCTCGCCAATTCTTTATGGTTTCATGATTCCGGACAAATGGTACGAGTCGATGATGTGGCTGAACTCTTGGACCTAGATTCCTGTAATCCGGTTTCTCAGCGCGATCTCTTAATGCGGATTCGCGCTCAAAGAACGCCAGAAATCGGCGGCTGAATAACCTTTATGGGCTACCCAAGCCCAAGCCAGGACAATCGCGCTTATACCGGTGGCCAGGAGAATGTATATCTGGCTCATCATGATTGTGCCCAGCGCAATATCGCGCATGGTAAAGCCAAAAAGGAAGGCAAACATGGTTGCTGCAACCGGCAGCATGCCGGGAACGGAAGCTGGCCGCCAGGCAGCAAAGAACAAACCGATGGCCAGGCCGAAGCGCAAGGCCGCGCCCTCGATGAGAAGGCGTGCACGTTCAGGATCAGCGGTAGGGTCGAGTGCTCCCTCGGCGCCGGTGACGGCGAGCCCGGAAGCACTAACCACCACGAAGATAGCCCAGATAGAAAAGAGCAATCCGAGTACCACGAGTGCAACGCGCGCTACCGTCAGCGTGGTCTGACGTGCGCTGGAGGCACGGCGCCACTCTGGCTCAACGCCGGCGATGATGACCTCAGAAAGATCTTGTGGGGGTGCCATTCCTTCGGCCGATTCGACGAAGCTCAATGAGCGGGAAAGCGCCGCGGCCTTGTCGCGGTAAGCACGGCACTGCTCGCAGCTTTCCACGTGAGTTTCAATGACATCGCTAGAAACGTCGGTGGGTTCACCGTCGAGCTGCGCGGAGATTGCAGCTTGGATTTCCTCATGCGTCAACACGGCTCAACACTCCATCCAAGCTGACGCGGCCGGAACCGAAGACGACAATCATCACCAGCGAGGCAATCAGCACCGCTGGGTATTCAAAGCCGCCGTCCGCAGCGAAAAGCCCATGGCCTAGGTGCACAAAATACAATGCACACGCCATAAACAGCGCCAGGGCACCAGCGACAAAGGTGGTCAGAAGCCCGACAACGAGCAGGGAGCCGCCGATCATCTCCCCCAATGCTGCGATATACGCAGAAACATGGGGCTGAGGGATGCCCATCGCAGAGAACTGCCCTGTGGTCTCATCGATTCCGGCGAAGAACATTTTGTCAACACCGTGCGCGACGAAAACGAGGCCTAGTACTGCTCGCAAAAGCAGCAGCGCGGTATCGCGAACGGCGGGTCTATTCATGAGAAATACACTACCCTGGAACCCCTAGGTGCTGGCGAATCAACTGTATATGCCCCTAACGCACAGCTCATCGACAGCCGCTGGGAACCGATACGGGCAAAAGGCAGTCAAATAGTGCAAGAGCCAAATGCGCTTACACATTCAACGAAGGAAAAGACATGACCATGACGAATCCTTTCGCCGAGCCGCAGCAGGCGGAAAGCGATAAGGCCACCACAGGTATCGCACCCACCATAGGCACCCCAAACGCCTCCGCCCCCGAGTACACGGCTAACTCGGAGCGAACCGGGCTGGTCTACGACGCCGAGGGAGTTGGCCGTCCGCCTTGGGCGATGGCCTCTCCCCTGTTGCGCGAGTACTACGACACCGAGTGGGGAATGCCGGTCCGCGATGAAGCGGGACTTTTTGAACGCTTAACTTTGGAAGGCTTCCAGTCAGGGCTGTCTTGGGCCACTGTCCTGCGCAAGCGCGAAGCCTTCCGCGCTGCGTTCGCTGGCTTCGACCCGGATATCGTTTCGGCTTTTGGTGCAGCTGAAGTAGAGCGTCTACTCAATAACCCGGAGATTATTCGGAATCGCCGCAAGATTGAGGCTGCCATTAACAATGCAGATGCCACGGTGAAATTGCGTGAAAAGGGCGGCTTGAGCGAATTCATCTGGTCCTTCAGGCCGGAGGAAAATCTCTACCCGCGTTATATGGAAGACATCCCTAAAACGACCGACAAGGCCAAGGAATTATCCAAGGCCTTGAAGAAGGAGGGCTTTACTTTCGTAGGCCCCGTTACCTGTTTCGCGCTAATGGAAGCCATCGGCATGGTAGATGCCCATCTCATTGGCTCTCATCGCCGCGGAACGTCCGGGGTCTGGGAAAGTGAACTGGATGCTTTCAAGCATCCAGTTCAGAATATCTAGTTCACGAAGGCATCTAGCTCACGCGGCGTGATGCGAGGTCGTCGCGGCGCTGGCGATTGCTCACGTGCGGTCCGTCGAAGCCGTCGAATTCATCGTCATCATAATGGACCGGCAGATGGTCGAAGTCCGGGCTGTCATCGTCAACTTCCAGTACTACAGCGCCTGGGCGGCGCAGGCTACGCGGGATGGCCAGTTCATCATCTTCTGCACTGCGGACGCCGAGACGGGCGCGGCGCAGGTGGTACACGCGGCGACGCAGCAATGCCTGCTCCTGACGGACCTGGGTACGCAGAGCAATCAAATAGATCATGGTGACGATGCCGGCGATTCCCGCAAACCACCAGGTCCAGCTACCTACTACGATGCCCAAGCACACGGTGAGAACAACCGCCAAGGAAAGACCCAACAGCGTACGCTGACGGCGCTGGTAGCGGGTTGCGGAAGCAGCCTTTTCTGCTACCGGATCCCAGCCGCCGCGCCCAAGGCGACGCTGCGCAAAAGCAACCTCATCCTCAGATAGATCAGTATCCTCATCCATCTCAGTTTCGGATTCCTCGACAGACTCGATGGCCTGTGGAATCTGGCTCACCTGTTCCTCGGTGTCGACCGCGCCGGGATACATCAAGTCCACAGGCGAGGTATATGCCGAATCAAGGTCGTAAGCATCGTCTGCGACCTCGGCCACTGCTGGCGCGCTGAAGACCTCTGCCGCCTCCGCGTCATCCGCCAGCTTGGATTTCAGATCCGCAGGCTTATCCTTTTCGGTTTCATCCTCAATGAGGAGCTCATCTTCTTCGGATTCGCTCGCTGTGTCCTCCGACTCTTCGTTTTTATCCTGCTGCGCCGAAACTGGGACAGCGGAGCCGGCTGGGGTTGTTTCCTTCGCCGGAGTCTCGGCCTTGGCCTTACCGGACTCTTCGACAATTTCACCCTCAACGGTCTCCGGTGCGTCCGCCTTTACTGCGTCATCGCCATCAGGCTCATCAGACAGCTGCGCGCCCGGCTGGCGCGGATTCGCCTTAGCCTTTGCTGCGGCACCGGCGATGGTCACGGCAGGGGTTTCTTCCTCGTCAACCACGGAGATATCGCTAGCGTCGACGACTTCGTAATCTTCGGTATCGTCTTCAAAACGGCGCACGTCACGCTTGTTAACTCGCGGGCGGCGACGCGCGGCGACGTTTCCGGAGTCGCCTTCGAACAACACGCGAGTGTCATCAAAGGCTTCGCCTGTGTGGCTCATCGGACGCTGCGAACGCAGCAGCCAAGGTGCCAAGATAAAAGCCCAGACCACGATGATGGCGATAATGGGCACAGCAGTGGACACGGTATGGGTGGCCTTCCGTAGGGTGCAGAGTTTGACTCAACGTTAGCGCCTTATCCGCCCCTATAAGGACTCAAAATCGGGGAAATTACAATGTTGTGACTTGTGTGAAAACAGTGGCGAAATCTACCCGCCAACTGGGGCACCCAGCTAAAGAAGTCGCCCCTCCGCCCGTAACCGCGCGACAGCGGTGTTCGGATAGTCGTCGCGGTTGAGCGCCACAAAGTAGTGATCGCGCCAGGCGCCATTGATATGCAGGTTGCGACGCAGATATCCCTCTTCGCGGAAACCACAGGACTTCAGGATCTTGCCTGAGGCAGGGTTCTCCGGCAAATAGGTCGCTGTCACGCGGTGCATACCTACGCGGCGGAAGGCGTGGTCAACGCCCAGTGCGCACGCGGCCGTAGCAACGCCGGCGCGGTGGACTGCGGAATGAACCCAGTAACCAATCCAGCATTCCCCGATGCTGCCGTGCTGAATATTGCCCAGCGTCACCTGGCCCATAAACTGACCATCCAGCTCGATCACCAGGGGGATGATACTGCCCATCCGCGCGTTGTCACGCAGGAACATCAGATGGTTCCACCAAGAATTTCCCGAATGCGCGTTTTCCCACGTCGTTGGGATGGTGGGTTCCACCGGGCGTAAGTATTGCTCATCGATGACGCGCTGACGGCGCCAGTCACGGCCATCGCCGCGCATCAGCGGACGCAGGCGGAGGACTCCGCCCTCCGGTAGAACTCTGGAAGGCGCCAAACTAATACTCGGGGTGGATTCCGGCCACCCTGGATGTTCTTCTCGCGGTGGCCCACTCGCAGGTACACGTAGGCGCCCCGCCGCAGTCCCGAAAGGATCCAGCATGCCTAGCTGCGCTGCGTCAAAAAGAGCACATCCACGACGTCACCCGGGCGGATCTCGGTGGCGCTTTCAGGAATCCTAATCATCGCATTCGCTTCCGATAGTCCCGCCAATAAGTGGGCCGGCGCACCGCTCGCACCGCCCAAGCCTTCAACCAAATAATCGGCAGTCTCAGCATCGCGCATCAAGCGAGCACGGATAAATCCGCGGCGTCCTGGCCGCGAATCCATGTGATTGAGTGCACGTGCACGAACTACGCGGCGATTTGCATTGCGCTTGCCCAGAGAAAGGCGAATCAGCGGGCGTACGAATACTTCAAAAATGACCAATGCCGAGACCGGGTTCGAAGGCAACAGGAACGTTGGAACACGCTCCTCCCCCAGCAAGCCAAAGCCTTGCACAGACCCCGGATGGATGGCCACGCGGGAGGTATCGATATCGCCGAGCTCGCGCAGTACCTCACGCACTGCCTCAGAACCGGCGCCGCCGACCGCACCGGAAACCACCAGGACCTCGCTGCGGGCGATGTGTGTTTCCAGCGCCTCGCGGATTCGTCGCGGCTCGCCTTCCGCGATGCCGACGCGTTGTACGTCAGCGCCTGCTTCCCGCGCCGCAGCGGCCAAGGAATAGGAGTTAACGTCAAATACTTGCCCCAGGCCCGGTTCGCGATCGATGTCCACGAGTTCCTTACCAAAGGACAAGATGGTCACGCGCGGGCGCGGATAGACCAAAACCTTTGAGCGACCGACAGCGGCCAAAAGGCCAATCTGCGCAGGTCCCAGGATAGTTCCCGAAGAAACTGCGACATCGCCCGGCTGGATATCGTCGCCAACTCGGCGCACAAAGTCACCCGAGCGCACAGGGCGATGCGCCGTCACGCGCTTGCGGCCGCGGTCTGTCCACTCGAGGGGAAGGACGGCGTCGGCAAGCGTGGGCAAAGGCGCACCGGTGTAAACGCGCACCGCCTGTTTCGGCTGCAAGCGCAGTGGCTGGCGCGAACCCGCCGGAACCTCACCCACCACGGGGATGGAACGCTCAACCTCAGGGCCCTTTTGCTCCCCTTCTGCGTCCTCTTCAGTAGCGCGCCGCGCCTTCAAAGCACGCTCGCCTCCCACGTCAACGGCGCGCACCGCGTAGCCATCGATTGCCGCCTGCGGAAATCCGGGCAGCGGCTGATTGGCTTGCACTTCCTCAGCGCACATCAGTCCCAGCGAGTTCGCAATCGCGATACGCACTGGTTCCGGTGTCACCGCCGCATCAGTAATCATCGCAAGCTGATCATCTACTGAACGCATAGATTGCCGCCTTCCCTGTTTGTCTTCTGACCTAGATTAGTTGATGCCCTTTTCAGCCTCATACTCGGCAATGATCTGCTTGATTGCCTTGTACAAAGCCGGGCCATACTTCTCATGGTGCAGGCCGAAGTCCACATTTGCCGGAATATATCCGCCGGGATTGCCCAGGTCATGACGCTTTCCGCGGTGAACCACCACGTGGACCGGGTGGCCTTCCTGGATGAGCAGCTCGATGGCGTCGGTTAGCTGCAGCTCACCACCCTTACCTGGGGAAATGCGGCGCAGCGCATCGAAGATCTTGCGGTCTAGCAGGTAGCGACCGGTGGCCACTAGGTTCGAAGGCGCATCTTCAGGCTCTGGCTTTTCTACCATGCCGACGACCTTCTTCACGCCAGGAGCGTTAGTATCTTCCACGTCGAAGACACCGTAGTTGAAGGTCTCTTCACGCTCGACTTCGAATGCGCACAGAACGGAGCCACCGACGGCGGCGCGAACGCGTGCCATCTCCTCCATGACAGTCGCCGGCAAGACAATGTCATCCGGGAGCATGACGGCGAAGCAGTCCTCGTCATCGTCCAATGCGGATTCCGCAAGACCAACCGCATGCCCCAAGCCGAGCGGCTTTTCCTGCGGCACAGAGATTGGGTGAATAAGGTCGCCAGCGCGGCGCACCTTAGCCACCTGCTCGTCCTTGCCACGTGCGTCCAAGGTCTCAACAAGCTCCGGGAAGGCATCGAAGTGGCGCATCACCTCTTGCTTGTTGGGGGCAGTAATAACTGCTAAACGCTGCGCACCAACCGAAGCGGCTTCCTCTGCGATGAGTTCGATACCTGGGGTATCAACCACAGGGAGCAGTTCTTTCGGAACAGTTTTAGTGGCCGGCAAAAAGCGGGTACCCAGGCCCGCTGCCGGCACGACAACTGTCTTAATCCCGTGCAGGGATCCCTCGTTGTTATTAGCCATAAGTTTGAGCTTACAGGCCGAACTTTTTCTTTCGTGCAGCGATACACCAGCAATTACTATTAGTTCTATGACTGAGATAGCCAAGCAAAAGCAGGCGTTGCGCATTGAGCTTCTCGACGCCCGCCGCACCCGCAGCCCCGAGGAGAAGGCCACTGCCGACGCCGCCTGGTGCAACGCGGCCGCCCAACTTCTAAGCCCCGATATGCAGGTCGCAGCCTATAACCCTCTGGGTTCAGAGCCTGGCGGCAGCGAGTTTGTCCACACCCTGGCACAGGCATGTAAAGCGGTATATCTGCCTATCTCTGGCGACGATGGACAACTTTACTGGGCGCTTTACGAAGGCCCCGAGAGCCTCCAACCCGGTGCGCTCGGCATCGCAGAACCAACCGGCGAGCGCTTCCCCAGCTCCATCTTGGCTGAGCTCGACTTCATCTTTGCGCCAGCGATGGCAGTGGACAAGAGCGGCTACCGCCTCGGAAAAGGCGCTGGCTACTACGACCGCGCGCTTACTCCCCTTGTTCCCGGCAAGCCCAAGGTCATTGCCATGGTCCACTCCAGCGAGGTCCGGGATGTGCCAAAAGAAGAACACGACCGCCCAGTTGATGTCATTCTGACTGAGCGTGGGCTCGTCGACATTGAGCCAGACGTTTAGCTAGACGGTTTAGCCATAAGAAACAGCAAAAGCGGAACCATAGTCCTGCAACCGCAGTCTAAAAGAGCATGACTGCGGATAAATTGCTGAAAATGCTGCGCACCCCAGGACATCGGCGAGCGTTGATGTTAAGACGCTTTGTTGCATTGGTACTGGTTGCTGCAGCAGGTTTCAGCATGCTTTCCGCTCGCAAAGAACACCCTCTGGCGGTGGTCTTTGCCCGCGATGTTCCTGCGGGCCATGCTCTTTCACTTGACGACGTCACCCTAGCACCCATCCCGGCCAGCGCACTGCCGGAGACGAAAGTCGATACCAACCTCGAGGAGCTTGAAGGCCGCGTGGTCGTATCGGCGGGTTCGGCTGGAGAAATTCTTACCGAGACGAGACTGCTTGGCCCGCAGCTCGTGGACGATTTAGTGAATAACTCCACAGGAAAAAACTCGGGCGAGGAATCCCACATGATTCCACTCAAGCCAGCAGAACCTGACGTCCTTCCCCACCTCCACCATGGGGATACGGTCAATGTCATCGCTGGCGCTAGCGAAGAAGAGATAGAAGAAGGCCAAACAACTGATGGCTCAGTCATCGCAGCAGGTGGGCGCGTAATTACGACGACCAGCGGCGAAGAAGAAAGCCGCGCCACCACCGTGCTTTTAGCTCTTCCGGCTTCCCAAGCTGATGCCGTGGCAGCCGCCTCGCTGAGCCAACCGCTCACCGTTGTCATTGTGGGACAACGAGCCACCGGCATGAATTAGCGTAGAGCCGCTTCCAGAAGCCTTCCGATTGAGCCAGAAACGTTGTCACATCCCCTAAAACTCGCTAGGGTGAGTCTTCACGAGCCCCTGCTTTTAATTTTAATAACATTTGACTCATGACTAACTTGGAAAAGTCACTCGGGGGCGAGGGTCACAATGTGTTTTAGGAAAGGAAACCCTCCCAATGCTGAAGGGCTTTAAGGACTTCATCCTCCGCGGCAATGTCATCGAGTTGGCAGTCGCAGTCATCATTGGTAGCGCATTCACCGCTATCGTCACCGCCGTCACCAACAATCTCATCCAGCCTCTGATCAACTCCTTCGGCTCCGCAGAAGTCAAGGGCCTGGGCTTCCAGATCACCGACAATGAGTCCACCTTCATGGACTTCGGTGCTGTTATTACCGCTGCCCTCAACTTCCTCATCATCGCTGCGGTTGTTTACTTCCTCATCGTGATGCCGATCAACAAGCTCTCCGAAGCTGCTAAGCGCCGCCACGGCGTTGACCCAGAAGAGCCAGCTCCGACCACCGAGCAGCTCCTGACCGAGATCCGCGACCTAATGGAAGCACAGAACGCTTCCGGTGCAGGCCACAACATTGCGGGGACCTCCTACAACCAGGAGAGCACCGGCCGCCACCAGGCATAAGGTTTTACATCCTGCATAAAGACCGAACTCCGGTTGTCTTTTAGATAAAAGACAACCGGAGTTCGTCGTTATTAATGGGCAATAATTAGAGGTGGGAAACGCTCGCGCCTATTGGCCATAATGCGGCGGCATTTGCTCCCTGTAGAACGCTTCATCGTGCTGGCGTTCAGCCGGGGCATCCTCATCGAGCTGGACTACGCGATGAGCGTCCCCACCGCTTTCCCGACCTGAGTTATCAAAAGCAGATACAAAGTCCGGTTGGTCGGCAGTGCGGTCATAGTCCACGGCGGAGCGACGAACGGTCCGGCGGCGTTTACGAGGTTCAGACATGAATACTAGAAGGGAACTTACCTGCTACTACTAGACGCTGTACTTCTGCAGCTGGTCGATGAGATAATGAACTAACGGGGCCAGCGTGGCCATGCCGTCGCGCACTGCGGCGCGGGAGGAAGCCAAGTTAACGATGACGGTCGAGCCCGAAACACCGGAGATACCCCGCGAGGTGCAGGCATCGACTGCGCCACAGGCTTGGCCGGAAGAGCGCAGTGCTTGCGCGATGCCGGGAACCATCTGATCCAGGACCGCGCGTGTGGCTTCAGGCGCCTTGTCGCGCGGGCCAACACCAGTACCGCCGACGGTAAGGACCAAGTCAACGCCACCGACAACTGCGGTTTCAATGGCCTGACGAATCTTCGACTTCTTGGAACGAACAGTCACGGAGCCATCGACCTGGAATTCAGCCTCAGAAAGGAGCTCGCCGACCAAACGGGACGTATCATCCGAGTTCTCGTCTGGGTGGTCAGTGATGACAACCACCAGTGCGCGGCGCGGCGCGTTGAAGTTTTGTTCCTGCTCGCTGGCGATCAGGAAGGCGTCATCAGGCTCAGCGACGTCCAACAAAGACCCTGTGGATTCCTCAGAGACCTCGAAAATGCCGTTGTTGGTCTCGTTGTCAGCATGGTCTGCCAATGTAGCTCCTTTATAGGACCAAAAATTCTTCTTCAAAGATTCGGGCGATTTTTGTTAATGGATAATTTACTCGTCCGAAAGAGTTACCTCTACCTGGCGAGGATCTTTTCCTTCCCCATTGCTGACTTCGAGCGTGACCTTGGCTCCGAAGTCTTGCGAGCGAGCTGCGGCAATCAAGGAATCGGAGTTCTCGATGCGGCGGTCATTGACGCGGGTGACGAGGTCGCCTGCATTCAGCCCTGCTTCTTCTGCTGGGCTGCCTGGCTCAACCTCGACGATGCGTGCGCCGTCGCCACTGTCGCGCGCGTCTACCTTGACGCCCAAGGTTGGGTGCTTAACCTCGCCCTTGTTGATGAGCTGGTCAGCCATGCGCTTGGCAAAGTTGGACGGGATTGCAAAACCCAAGCCGATGGAGCCTGCCTCGCTCGAGCCGGAGCTCGACAAGGAAGCGATCATGGAGTTCATACCGATCAGGTTGCCGTTGATATCGACCAATGGGCCACCGGAGTTGCCGGGGTTGACCGCGGCATCGGTCTGGATGGCGTCGATAAGCGAGCTCTCGCCGCCCTCCTGGGAAGCCCGAACCGGGCGATTCTTCGCGGAGACAATACCCGAGGTAACCGTGGCATTTAGCCCCAGCGGGGAGCCCACAGCAACGACCTCTTGGCCAACGGCCACGGCGTCAGAATCACCGAATTGCAGGAACGGCAGGTCATTGACGTCCTTGATCTTGATGATCGCGACGTCGGTGTTTGCGTCGGAAGAAATAAATTCAGCTTCGTGCTTGCTGCCGTCGTTCATGCTGACGCGCAACTGGCCGCCACGCTCAGCGCCGGCAACCACGTGGTGATTAGTCAGCACATAGCCATCCGGCGAGATGATGGAACCAGAGCCCTCAGCAGCGCTGGTAAGGCCCAAAGCCTCAATGGAAACAACAGCGGGCAGCACCTTAGCCGCGGTCGCCTCAACCGAGCCCTCAGCTGGTTCCTCACCGGTGCTATTAGCCACCGGCTCATTCTGCAGAACCTGGTTTACGGTGCTCGTATCGTTCTTATCCTTCGCTCCTAGAGCTAGACCAGTAATGCTGCCCACAGCGACAGCGCCGGCGAGCATCATGGCCAAAGCCGTGCCCAGGCCCACCTTCTTCTTTTCTGGCGGGTTCGGTTGCGCCCCTACGTAAGTTATGGCCTGATTAGGCTGGCCCGGTTGGCCAAACTGCCCTGCCTGGCCGGGCTGGCCCGCGCCGAAGCTTTGGGTATGCGGATTTGCTTGGCCGCCGACGAATTGGGGATTGCCCGCGCCTTGGTTGAAATTTGCGCCCTGCATCCCAAAGGAACCAGCCTGGCCACTGGAGCTAGGCTGCGCCCCGGAGTTCTGGCGCGGTTCATTCCAACCGGCAGAATTGCTAAGATTGGGTTGATTCTCGGACGCTGGCCTCTCGCCGCGTGGATCCGCAGGCTCGTTCATGTTTGAGTTCCTCGTATTCATGTAGGCAATTGTGCCGCAGTGGGCTGGGGTGCATCTGTAACGATTCTGCTAGCCATATAAGAATAACTGTTAGAATTCTGTATGTCTTGACCTGCAGCGCAACTCCTTTTTATGCCGCAATAAGGTCGGCGCAGATTAACCCTGATTAAACCAGCGCTCGGCGAAAATGGTGCCGCGATCAACTGCCGCCTCATCTTCTTCGTTTGCGGAAGGATCGAAAAGGCCATCAACGAAGGTCTCGCCTTCCCCACGGTACCCCGGCAAGATAACCTCCATGCGCGTGCCGCCGTCGTTCGAATCCTTAATTTCAATAGAGCCCTCGTGGCGCTCAATCACGGATTTGACGATGGCCAGACCCAAACCAGAGCCCGGCATCGAGCGGGCTTCTGCGGAACGATAGAAACGTTCGAATACCTTCTCCCGCTCATCCGGCGGAATGCCCGGGCCAGAGTCGTCGACCCGGAGACGGACCTCGTGCTCGCTGATCTGCTGCATGAACACACGCACGGTGCCGGTCGCAGGCGACCATTTCGCCGCATTGTCCATCAGATTAAGCGTTGCACGGCCCAGGGCGAATGGATCGCCTTCTAGGACCCACGGAATAAAGCGCACACGGAACTCGACGTCGGGGCGGCGTCGCCTAGCGCGCGCTAGCGAAGACTCGAGCACCTCCATAAGGTCAACCGGCTCCGGAGCCTTCTCCGTGGCGTCCTCACGAGCCAAGTCGACCAAGTCACCGATGAGCGTAGAAAGCTCCGTCATCTGTGACATGACGTCATCTTCCAAGTCGCGGCGATCTTCTTCGCTGATACCAAACCCACCGCCGGACTTGTTCATCATCATCAGCAACTCAATGTTGGTACGCATCGAGGTCAACGGAGTCTTCAACTCGTGACCTGCGTCCGCCACAAACTGAGCCTGCTGCACACGCGATTGCTGCAGCGCTTCCAACATCTGATTAAAGGAAACCGTAAGCTGCGCCATCTCGTCATTGTTGACAACCTCGATAGGTCGCAGATCGTTGGTCTGCGTGACGTAATCGGCCGCACGCTTCAGGCGCGAAATCGGCTGCATACCAGTCTTGGAAACGAGCATGCCGGCAAAGATCGCCAGCAGAACGCCCAGCGCAACGATAACGACCAGCATTGCGCCAATGGCCGCGATGAGCTCATTCGTCTCGCTCAAGTCCCGGGCCAAGACCACAGTGGTGCCTAAGTCATGGCGTTTTGCGAGGATGCGCTCGCCACCGACGGTGCGCACCGAGATCTCGGTGTAATCATCATCCTTCTGAAACTTATCCCCCACCGGGATGGCATCA
Source organism: Corynebacterium simulans (assembly GCF_001586215.1). Taxonomy (NCBI): domain Bacteria; kingdom Bacillati; phylum Actinomycetota; class Actinomycetes; order Mycobacteriales; family Corynebacteriaceae; genus Corynebacterium; species Corynebacterium simulans. The sequence continues at coordinate 554,433 of NZ_CP014634.1, forward strand.
CCAAAGGTAAAGCTCCAGGAAGGCGGGGAAATCGCGATACGAGTCGATGGATTATAGAGCTTAAACTTCGCGATTTCGGAATCGATAGATTCAACAAAACGCGGGTCCAGGCTTTCCTGAATCAACACGTCGGCTTTTTGCTCAAGCTGCTTGTCGACGGCCGCGGTCAAAGACTCAGACACGATCCAATAGGTTGCCAGGGTCATAAGCGCCACGGCGATGGCCACGACCAGACCCGTAACAAGCGAAAGACGCCACCGCAGTGGCGCCCGAGAAGCCCAACTCCCCCTTCCGCCGGCAATCTCGTTAACAGGGGTGGGTTGTACCTGTTCGGAAGCCTCGGCGTTGGGCGCTGGCTTCCTCAAAATCACGGTGTCGACTTCCGCAGAACATAACCGACGCCGCGCACGGTGTGGATGAGACGCGATTCGCCCTCACCTTCCGTCTTCTTCCGCAGGTAGCCGATGTAGACCTCTAGTGCGTTGCCGGAAGTTGGGAAATCGTAGCCCCATACCTCTTCCAGAATCACGTTGCGCGGCATGACCTTGAGCGGGTTTTCCATCAGCAGCTGCAGCAAAGCAAACTCAGTACGAGTCAAAGAGATCTGCCGGTCGCCGCGCTTTACCTCACGGGTTTCCGCATTGAGCTGCAAATCCTCAAAGGAAAGCTCGGTCTCCGCGCTGTGCGGTGCTCCAATGGAGTCTGCAGCGGCGCGGCGCAGCAAAGAACGCACGCGTGCCAAAAGCTCCTCCAGCGCAAATGGCTTCGGTAGATAGTCATCTGCTCCGGCATCGAGACCAGCCACGCGGTCGGAGACACTATCGCGGGCAGTTAGCACCAGGATCGGGCGCTCCCAGCCCTCGCTGCGAAGAGTACGGCAGACTTCGAGGCCGTCCATGTTGGGCATCATGACGTCGAGGATCAACAGCTCCGGATTTTCATTGCGGACAGCCTCCACCGCCTCAAGGCCGTCACTGGCAATCATGACTTCATAACCATTGAACCGGAGAGAACGACGCAGCGATTCGCGTACCGCTTGCTCGTCGTCGACGACAAGAATCTTCATAAACATAATTATGACCTATTCATGGTGGATTTTCGAGGCCACCATGCAATCCAATCCCCTTTCCATCCCCCCAAAGCCACAAGCTAACGATTCTCGCGGCGCCTTTTAGACAATGTATCTGTTTAGAATATCTGTCCAAAAGAAAGAGCCTGCGAAGAAGATGCCTTGTTTAAGGCGTTTCTTCGTAGGCTCTTTTAAAAAGTAGGGCGTTCTAGATTAGAACTGCTCCACGTCTACCAGGCCGAGCTTTGCAGCCTTGACCAGACGGCGCGGGATGCGCACGGTCTGACCGTCGATGGTGACTTCCTGAAGGGCGACGTTGTCTGCCTTCCACTGGGAGCGACGTGCGCGAGTGTTCGCGCGGGACTTCTTGAACTTAGGAGTTGCCATTTTCTTCTATCCTCCTTACGCGTTCTTCTTCTTGCGGCGAGCCATTGCACCGAAGCGCTGGTTGAAGCGCTCGACGCGGCCTGCGGTATCCATAACGCGCTGTGCACCGGTCCAGAACGGGTGGGACTCAGCGGTCACGTCAACGACGATCAGTGGGTACTCGTTGCCATCTTCCCACTCAACGGTGCGATCGGAAGTAGCAGTGGACTTGGTCAAGAACGAGTGGCCAGTGCCAGCGTCCTTGAAGACCACCGGGTGGTAATCCGGGTGGATATCCTTCTTCATAATTATTCCCTCAGGGTTGAAACTACGGGTCGGTTCTTCACTCTTCTACCTGGCTTAAGCCTTAAAGAACGGCGAACTTTTTACAAAGCAGCCCTCTATCGGTGTCGAAGATCGTGCCCGAGTTGGGACGTACAGATTAAAAATGGCGTTAACCTCATCGCTCCGGGATATTGCTTGCGCTTCCCGTGGGCGGAGATGTCAACAACTTAAAGCATGTTACACCTTTGCCACCAGTTCCCCAAACCCACATACACGCTATTACGCTCCGTATATAGAGGAACCGGCCCGCATGATTAACAGCAGCCACAGGCGTTAACAAGACCAAATGGCGCAGGTAGTTCGCACGAGCCCACTGCATCAGCTTGCAGCACTGGGACAAGGAAGGCGATTAGGTAATTTGGGCCGCGGGCTGTAAGATTTTCCCTTGCTGTTGTCAAAGTATACGTTTTACGCCCCGTCTACTGGTGTTTGACGGTCTTGCCATCCATGCTCAACCTCACTTTTCGAGCGCTGCGCCTCACCGCAGAAGGCATAACCGTCAGTAGCCATGATGTGGGCGGCTAGGAGAAAGAAGACCCATGTCGGCTATTTGCCAGGTAACGGGCCGCAAGCCGGAATTCGGCAAGCAGGTCTCGCACTCGCACCGCCGCACTTCGCGCCGTTGGAACCCCAACGTGCAGCGTCGTCGCTACTACCTGCCCTCCGAGGGCCGTACCATCACCCTGAATGTCTCTACCAAGGGCATGAAGATTATTGACCGCGACGGCATCGAGTCCGTCGTCGCCAAGATTCGCGCACGTGGGGAGAAGATCTAAAGATGGCACGTAATGACATCCGTCCAATCATCAAGCTGAAGTCCACTGCGGGCACCGGTTACACCTACGTGACCCGTAAGAACAAGCGCAACAACCCGGATCGCATCACCCTGAAGAAGTTCGATCCGGTCGTCCGCAAGCACGTCGAATTCCGCGAGGAGCGATAATCTATGGCTAAGAAGTCCAAGATCGCCAAGAACGAGCAGCGCAAGGAAATCGTCGCCCGCTACGCGGAGCGTCGCGCTGAGCTCAAGGCCATCATCAAGAACCCGAACACCTCGGACGAGGATCGTCTGGACGCACAGTTCGAGCTGAACCGTCAGCCACGTGATGCATCCCGTTCCCGCATCCGTAACCGCGACGCAGCCGACGGCCGTCCGCGCGGTTACCTCCGTAAGTTCGGTCTGTCCCGTGTCCGTATGCGCGGCATGGCTCACCGTGGTGAGCTGCCGGGCGTTCGCAAGTCCAGCTGGTAAAGGGGTAATTGCACAATGGCTATCAAGCGCAATAACCAAAAGAAGTTCCGCATGGAACAAACCCGTCGCCCGAAGAAGAACCCGCTGAAGGCTGAGGGTATCGAGACGGTTGACTACAAGGATGTAAAGACCCTGCGTCTGTTCATCTCCGACCGTGGCAAGATCCGTTCCCGTCGCGTGACCGGTCTTACCCCACAGCAGCAGCGCCAGGTCGCTACCGCTGTGAAGAACGCACGCGAAATGGCTCTCCTGCCGTTCACCGCCCGCTAAATCAGTAGCTGGGTTTCTCAACAGCGCACTTTTGCCGCTGGCAAGTGTGACACGGTAAAAGAACCTTCGAAAGTCGCTTTCTTTCAATCACTTCGATTGGATGCAAAGCGGCTTTTGTGCGTTTTGTTCTTGGCCACGAAATAACTATCTGCTACTTAACCCACAACTTCCCTATGCGGGATTCGAGCTGGTGATAGATTAGTGATATTCACTTCCTCTCTCCTCGAAAGGGCTTTTAAGGCGCATGCCATTGCATCAATCCTTAGCGGAACTCAGTGAGCTCGCAGCACATTGCCAGTCCCCCGCTACTGCCCGCGGCTTACTCGCGGAAGCGCAGGATCTCCTGCACAATTCCCTGGACCACCGCGCGAACGAGCTAGAACTTGCCACGTGGTTTTCTCGCATTATCACTGACATCGTGCGCTCGCCCGGCGTCGCCAGCCCCGTGCGCCTTTCCGGCCCCGTCGCCCGCGGTGACGCACTTCCTTCCATGACCATCACTTGGCTGGGCGAGGACCCGCAGCTGGAATCTATTTTTAGGGACGTGGGCCTTGTTGGCCGTTCTGCAGAAGAGAGCATGGCCAGCCGTGCCGACGCTGGCCTGCCGCTGGGTGTAGGCAGCGAAGACGCACTGCTGAAGGAAGCACTGGATTTGCGCCCGCCAGCACTCAAGGTGGTCGATGGCCTACCGGATCGCAATACGACTGTCGACGTCCAGAGTGACCTGCTCGCCCCCATCGCCGCCATCGCGCGCTGGGCCGCCCCGGCGCCGCGTCCCACCCCGGATCGCCTCGCTATCGGCGTTGAGCGTGAGCTTCTCGACGCCGCCGAAGCCGAGGCTTTATCCATTGCCTGGGGCACTGGCATAGCGTTGGAGTTGCGCCTGTGGCACGCCGGCGTGAACGGACGCGATGGTGTCCTTGCTACTCTCCCACCGCTCGACCGCACCGCTTATGGCTCCGCCTGCCGCACGGTATCCGCAAACTTTGAGTCCATTGATAAACGTCAGCAAGACTGCTCCACGCAGGACAATTAATTAGTTGCTGCGAATATAAACGAGTACACTTAACTGGCTTAATGAATTAAAATTCATTCACACGAAAGGAGGCGTCCTGCCCATGGCTGGAACTGTTGGTAGGCCGCGCAAGAACAGCCCGCGCCGCCGTGGAACTACCGCCCGTGAAGAGATTCTCGACGCTTCATCAGAGCTTTTCACCACGCAGGGTTTTGCCACCACTTCGACGCACCAGATTGCGGATGCCGTGGGCATTCGCCAGGCGTCTCTGTATTATCATTTCCCCTCCAAGACAGAAATCTTTCTAACCCTCCTTAATTCCACCATCGAGCCTTCCCTCGAGCTTGCTGAGGAGCTGGCGGCCTCCGCTGCCGCCGCCGAGCAACGTCTGTGGTCTCTCGTTGCGGCGGAGTCCCGCCTGTTGCTCACCAGCGGCTGGAACGTCGGCCGCCTGTACCAGTTGCCTGTGGCTAACTCTCCTGAGTTCTCCGAGTACCACGAACAGCGTACTGCTTTGCAGTCTCGTTTCCGCGAAATTGCCGCCTCAATCGTCGGCGAGGATGACCCTCGCATCGAGCTTCCGTTCCACATCGCACTTTCGGTCATTGAGATGCGCCCGAACGATGGCACCCCGCCTTTCGACGCTTCCCAGCGCGTTCCGGAAACTGCCGCCATGCTTGCCGACGCCGCGCTAGCCGTTCTCGGCGCAAAGGTTCCGGACAACGCGGAAGAGACCACTCTTGAGCTGCTCAAGAACCGCCACGACTCCATCTCCTCTGCCGCCGCTGCTGCCGCGGATCGTAAGAAGAAGTCCGGCAATTAATTAGTGTGTGCAGCGTGGTGCTGCCAAGCAAACACCTATCGCTGCCAGTAGTCGTTCCAGGTGACGCTTTCTACGGCCGTGTTGTCTTGGTAGACGCGCAGACCGTCGGCGTTGACCACGATGTACGAAGGATCGGCATCAACCTGGTAGGTGCCTTCGTGACCTTCGGCGGGCAGCTCCAAGGTGCCACCGAACATATCGGAACGGTAGGTAGCACCGCCGGCGTTGCCGCAGACGACAACCTTGCCATCATCGCTGGTGCCAGCGAGGATGAGGTCCTCGCCCGCGGTGCACGATGCATAGCTGCCGGACCAACCGCGGTCGCTCAAAATACCACCGCTGACGGTGGACTTATCGCGCCCGTGGTCGTAATGCTCTTCCGGGTTAGGCGCTGTTTCCGTCACGGTTACTACGGACTGGCTTGGGCTTTCTTTAGTGCTAGGCGCTACGGAAGTCGTCTCTGCCGGAGCGGAAGTTGATTCCACCGGCTTGAATTCCTGCTGCGCAGTCTGCTCGGTTTTGTCGTCGCCACGGCTGAGCAAGAAAAATGCTGCAGCAGCCGCCACGATTGCGACGAGAATTACGATTCCGACGACGATAGGCACCACGCCAGACTTATCTTTTTGCTGCGGATACGGATAAGTCATAATGTGCGCCTTCTTTTCTGTGTCGATACGAGAAATGCTCTATGTGCTAGGTGCGCTAGGTCTTCCTAGACCTTAACGATAGCGCTGAACGGCATAGTGAGCCAAGCAGTTTTTATGAGGCTTATACACCGCTTCGCCGTCTTCTTTAAGGCTTTCAATCAGGCGATCGATCTTCTGGTTGGTCTTCTTCTCGGTCCAGCCAAGTGCCTGCGCCAGCTCTCGAATCGCCGGGATATTAGCATCCGTGGCACCCGGCGCGCGGAGGTAGCTAGCCAGTTGGCGCAGCAGTAGCTCCTGCTCGTCATTCGGGACGTGGCGAGTGCGCGTGCGGTCCCCCTCCTCATCCAGCGGGCGCGGGGTGCGGCGAATCATGTCGTTGTTTTGAACGTCGATGTGAATCTCGTACACGCAATCAGGCGTGGTGAAAGTGATGGCGGTCGGCCCCGGTGGGATGGGTGCCAAGCCGCGCGGCCCTACCTCGATGCGCGAATGGGAGCGCACATTGCGCTGGCTGATATAAAGCGGAATATGGCGGCCCACGTTGGCGAGCATCCAGCCTTGGCCGGAGTACCACAGCTGGAATAGCTGACGGTGCAGGTCCAAGTCCTCTGCGCCTACTACAAAGTCACCAGCACGGCCTACTATGAGCTCGTCGCCCGGGCCCATCCGGTGTACCTGCCCGACCAAGTCATTGATCTGAAGCCATGGTCCAGAGTTTGCCGGCGAGCTGGCGTGAGACTGCATAGATTAGGCGCTTTCGAAGTCGAGGATAGATGGACAGGTTTATTCCGAAAGTCCATACTAATACCCAAAAGCGTGAAAGTTAGCCGGTTACTAGCGCAATTGTGGTGATCGCAATCGTGATGATGATAAGAATCGTCGCCGCAATCATCAACGCGTTGTTGTTATCCTTCTGCGGCCGCGCAGGCTGCGCCGGCCGAGCAGACCGTACCTGCTGCGGCGATTGCTGCATTGGCCTTGCTGAAGGCATGGACGCCCCCGGATTGATTCCTGGGTTGAAGGGCGCATTGATAGGCCCGCCATAAGAAGGCACCGAGCCCATCGCGGGGTTACCCCAATTCTGCGCACCTCCGGCGAGGTTTTGGGCGCTGCCCATACTAAAGCCCATGGCGGGAAGCTGACCGCTTGCCGGATAGTTCGTGGCTTGGTTCTCCGGGATTGCGGATCGCGTATTAAGTTCGGCTCCACCGTTTCCGCATGCCTCCAGTGCATCGATGAACTTGCTGGCTTCTGGAAAACGCTTATAAGGAGTGTTATCCAATGCTCGTTCCATCACTGCGTCAATCTGCTGAGTGGCCATTGCCGCCTGTGGATCAAGCCGTGCCACGATAGCCGGGGTGCCCATCGCCGGGACTATACGTTTGGTGCGCCAGGCAGACTCCGGCATCATCTCTTTGAGGTGATACATGGTCAGCATCTCAAACGCGATGAGTGCTAGCGCATAGTTATCACCTGAAAAGGATGCTTCCTGGCCGCTGTAATCACGCGAATTGCTCTCTGGTGAAGAGTAGTTTTCAGTTCCGATTACGTTGCCTACGGCGGTCAAACGCGACTGTCCCTCCGAGATAGCGATTCCGAAGTCGCTCAGAACGCTATAGCCGCTATCGGTGGGCCGGCGGCGTAGCAAGATATTGGCCGGTTTTACATCCCTGTGAATCCACCCATCCGGGCGCATCGAATGCATCTGGTCCAGTGCTTTGGCCACGGGGCGCAAGTACTTGACGACGTCGCTGATGCTAAAACCCGGCTCGTTACTATGGCGACGTTCACGGATGAGCTCTTCCAACGTGCCGCCTTCGAAAAGCTCCATCTCAAAGCCGAGATTGCCCTCGGTGTCGGCCAGCTTCTTATTTATGTGCGTGACATAGGAGCTATGGATGGCCGCCAGCGCCTTCATTTCATTATGGAAGCGCTTGAGCCCTTCTTCGTTGTGTAGCTCCGGCAACACCGTCTTGATTGCAACGTTGCGCCCTAGATCGACATCGGTGGCCGCGAAGACGGTTCCCATGCCGCCGCCACCGATGCGCCGGACGTTTGCATATCCTTGGCGCTCCAGCCACATAACTACACGGGAATCATTCACGCGTATATTTCACCACACCCGATGTAGATGCATGTTCTAAGAATCGCCCTATCTACCCCGCTTGTGGGGTAGCATAACCGCTCGTAGAAGGCAGCTACTATTTGTAACTACTCGGAAACTTTTAAGTTGCTGCCTGTATTTATTTCCTATCGCCGATTTCTTTGCCGAAGGATGCAATGACCAACCCTAACCAAGGCCCAAATCACTACCCTTCGCTGTCCACGAATATGTACTCGGGCGCGCAGTCGCAATCCCCATTTGGCGAGCAGAATCCCTATACCGACCCAAATGGCCGCTACCAGTCGACGCAGCCGATGGGATTTACAGCGCCCACCGCGCGGCCCTCGCGAAACTGGGTTCCGATCCTGTGCATCTTGGCAGTCATCCTGGCCATGCTGATTGGCGGCGGCGTGGTCTGGGCGGATAAGAAGAGCGACGAGGCTCAGCAGCCACCTGTCGCTCCGGCACCGCCATCGACGGAGGTTACGGAAGAACCCGCCACGACCACGGAAGAAACCGAGTCTGATCCAACGCCTACCCAGGATTCTTCTTCCCCGGCGCAGAATAATTCGCCGCGCTATCAGCAAAGGCAGCAGCCGCGCCAGCAAACCCACACCACTACGCAGCGCACGGATTATCCAGCAGGGCTTAGCGCCAATGGCTGGGACGGAATCTCCGGCGCGCAGTGCAACGGCGGCGAAGCCGTGTACGCGGCCAAGAAGTCCGCGCCACAGGCGCACATCGTCATCTGTGACGAAAGCTCCGGCTTGGTCTACCGCGGCAATTGGTCCAGCGGCCCGGCCGTTGGCACTGCCTCAGGCAGCGGCACTTCGTACACCGCTACCTTCAACGATGTCAGCCAGCTGCTGATTAATGGCGACGAGTTCACAATCATCCCGGATAGCACCTCTTATGACTCGAGCAAGCTAGACACCGGCCAGTTCAGCACCGTCTGGAGCGCCAACTAGCAAGCGGCCTTGGGCCACTGGACCTTCGCACCTGCGAGTTCGGTGGCCAAGGCGCTGAGCATTTGTTGTGCCGAGCCATAGGCACCGCTTGGCGACGTCGCGTAAATAGCCACCGCAACCTTCTTACCGTTGAGCTCTACCGTGCCCATCTGCCGTGCTTCATAGGCGCCGTTTGTATCTGGGCCCCAACCGCCCTTAAAAGATGAATTATCGAGGCTGCCTAAGCCATAGCTTTGGGCAGGATCAGAGGCAGCCATAGCAGTGAGCACTCCGCTGCCCTGTGCGATACAACCCAACTGCCCTATAAAACGCGCTTGATCAGCGACTGTCCATTGGGTCTGCCCGAAGGCAGAAAAGCCCGGACGGGTAACCGTGGGCTGCACTTGCACGTCTAAGCCTGCTTCCGCTAGAACTGCGCTGGCGGCGCTAGCTGCAGACTGCCCGCCGCCTAGGGATTGCCAGAGATTTTCTGCGGCCGCATTATCTGAAAAAGTAATGGCCTGCGAGACCATCGCCGGATCTGCAGAACCAGCGCGTTCCGCGGCAATTGCCACCGGCACCTTCGCGGTAGACCATGCGGCTCGCGGCTCAGAAATACCGGCACTATATACCTCATCCTGACCTGCAACGGCGATTCCGGCTTTCCCGCCGTACTTGCTCTGAACGTCTTCGACGATCTTCTGCAGTGCTTCCTGGACGTTCCCCCTCGCTGCAGCAGGAGCCGGGTCCTTGTCAGACTTTCCACCATCGCCTTTAGCATCCGCATCGGGCACCATCGTCTGCCCGCTCAAAGTGGGGCGCGGGTCCACATCCGTGCTGGTGGTCATGCTAACTTCCGCTCTTTCCTCCACATCACCGATCGTGCAGGCACTTGCGGCCAAAGCCACGCATAGTAGGCCCAGACCGCACAGGTTCTTTTTCTTCATCTAGTTGGGTCCTCTCTCGCTGCCGGAGCCGATTAAACGATGTAAACAATGGCGTTGTTGCCGCCAGTGCAGGTGACATATTCGCCGTTGTCACGGCAATCCATCGTGTAGTTGATGCCAGTAACCGGGCTATATGCGGTGATGACCGCGTTATATTCCTTGGTATCTAGGAAATGCTCTACATATGCATCGCGGACGGCGCGGGCGAACTCAGGAGAGGTCATCGTGGAATCACGGTAGACGTTGTTCAGGTCTCCGCCCGCAGCACCAGACATAGCTGCGTCGTTTGCGGCCACCGCACCGGCCGGAAGCGAGGGATACGCTGGGCGTTCCGGAGCCTTGGTCGTTTCTTCGGTTGTTGGCGCCTCGGTGGTTGCTTCTGCAGAGGTTGTCAGCATCGGGCTGGCGTTCTTCTCATCGCTGCCGCCCTTAAGAAGGAAAAATGCCAAAGCAGCGCAGAGCGCGATGACGGCAAGCACAATAAGAGCAATGATTGCCCACTTCGTACCGCTCGAGCGCTCTTCTTGGTACACCGGCGCCGCCTGGCTGTAATCCGCAGGACCATACTGCTGACTGTATCCGCCTTGCGCATAGTACGGCGCGGAGTCACCAGCAAATGGTGACCCCATGTTGGACAGCTCGTATTGCCCATAGTCCTGCGGCGGGTACCCCTGCTGTGAGTAGCCTTGCGGGAATTGCTGTTGTGGTTGATCCGCCGCGTTCTGCCCGCCTGACTGTTTTGCCCAAGGGTTGGTATTGGGTGCTTCGTTTGCGCCTTGGTAAGGGCCAAAGCCGTTGTTTTCGCCAGACAAAACGTCTCCTATATGCAGGGATATGGTAGTTACTTAGATTTCTGATTATGGCACACGTATGCCCTTCGACCAGCTAATTTTTGTGCAGAACTCACCCGAAGTAGGCGGATCTGGGGACATTTCCTTGGTAGTGGGCGAAGTAGCCAAAACTTCGGTTACATTGTCACTATTGCTATCACTGCTTATGTGATTCGCCACTGTCTTTGTTGAGGAAAGGCCGTTTTAGAAATCCCTATGACGAACTATCCAGGTTTTGGCTCGCAGCCTAATAACTCGCGTCCTAATTCATCGCCCCAGTTTGGCTCCCCGCAGTTTTCTGCGTCACAATCATCGCCACAATTTGGTTCCGGATCTTTTGCCCCCGGTACGAACCCCGCGCACCCAGCATCGGCTACGCAACCTAATAACTTCGGCGCGCAAATGCCAGCGCGCAACGGCAAAGGATTGATTAGCGGCGCAATCATCGGTCTGATTGCCGCCTTCCTCTTCCTCGCTATTGTCTTAGGCGCCGCGGCATATTTCCTGCTGCCAAAAGACATTCCAAACGCCCCAGCAGACACGGTGTCAACGCCAACCTCGACGCCAGCCTCAACTGCGCCAACGACCATGAGCGACGTTCCATCCGAAAACGTCTAAAGGGGCCCAGCAACCATAAGTTGCCAGGCCCCTCAGCCAACTAGCGCTGCGCCTAATTAGCGGCGCAACGTAATAATTCGCGATAGCGAATTAGTGGAAGAAGTGGCGAGTGCCGGTGAAGTACATGGTCACGCCGGCCTGCTTGGCGGCCTCGATGACCTCTTCGTCACGAATGGAGCCGCCCGGCTGGACGACGGCCTTGACGCCAGCGTCGAGCAGAACCTCCAGGCCATCAGCGAATGGGAAGAAGGCATCCGAAGCAGCGAAAGCACCCGCGGTGCGGTTCGCGCCGTCGGCAAGCGTGTTAGCGCGCTCGACCGCCAGCTTCGCGGAGTCAACGCGGTTAACCTGGCCCATGCCCACGCCCACAGCGGCATTGTCCTTGGTCAGCAGGATGGCGTTGGACTTAACTGAGCGCACTGCGCGCCATGCGAACTCGAGCTCAGCTAGGTCAGCATCGGACAGCGACTCGCCCGACACCAGCTGCCAGTTCTCCGGCTTATCGCCCTCGGCCTGGTAAGTATCCGGCTCCTGGCGCAGGACGCCACCGGAGATGTGCTTGATTTCCTCTGCCGGAGCCTCGTGCTCGGCAACGAGGATGCGGAGGTTCTTCTTCTCCTTGAGGATATCCACCGCGCCATCCTCGTAAGACGGAGCGACGATGACCTCGGTGAAGATGTCCTTGACCTGCTTGGCCATCTCGACGCTGACCTCGCGGTTGACGGCGATGACGCCGCCGAATGCGGAGAGCGGGTCGCACGCATGCGCGGCGCGGTGTGCCGCAGCGATGGACTCATCAGACACGGCGATACCGCACGGGTTGGCGTGCTTGATGATGGCAACGCACGGACGCTCGTGATCCCATGCAGCACGCCACGCGGCGTCAGCGTCCTGGTAGTTGTTGTAGGACATCTCCTTGCCGTTCAGCTGCTGCGCGTTAGCCAGGCCCTTGCCGGAGCCATCGCGGGTAACGGTGGCCTTTTGGTGTGAGTTCTCGCCGTAGCGCAGCGTCGTGGTGGCGCCGCCCTCGGTGAGCTGGTCCACGAACCATGCGGAGACAGCCGCGTCGTAGTCAGCAGTGTGCAGGAATGCATCGCGTGCCAGGCCGCGACGCTCCTCCAAGGTGAAGCCGCCCTTCTTTGCAGCCTCTGCGACGTCGCCGTAACGCGCCGGATCAACGACGATGGCAACGGATGGGTGGTTCTTAGCCGCAGCGCGGACCATGGATGGACCTCCGATATCGATCTGCTCAACACAGCCATCGAAGTCAGCGCCGGAAGCAACGGTCTCACGGAATGGGTACAGGTTCACCACGACCAGCTGGAATGCCTCCACACCGAGCTCTTCTAGCTGAGAGAGGTGATCCGACTTGCGGGTATCCGCCAAGATGCCAGCGTGAACCTTCGGGTGCAGGGTCTTCACGCGGCCTTCGAGGCACTCCGGGAAGCCAGTGAGCTTTTCCACTGGGGTGACGTTGATGCCAAGGTCTGCAATCTTGGCGGCGGTGGAACCGGTGGACACAATCTCAACGCCGGCAGCGTCGAGGGAGCGGGCGAGATCCTCGAGCCCAGTCTTGTCATAGACGCTAATCAGCGCGCGCTTGATCTGCTTACGGTCATCGCTCATGGTGCGGAGAAAGCCTTCCTAAAAGTCTTAGAGCTGAATCGAAATGGTTGCGTTGGCATCCTGCGCTACCTGAACGGCGCGCAAGACTTTAACGATGAGTTGGCGCTCGACCACCTTGATGCGCTCGTGCAGCGAAGCCTCATCATCATCCTGCCGAACCAAGACTGGCTCCTGGGCAATGATGCGACCGGTATCTACACCGGCATCCACAAAGTGGACGGTTGAACCTGTGACCTTCACTCCGTACTCGAGAGCGTCACGTACACCGTGTGCGCCCTTGAAGGACGGAAGCAAAGCCGGGTGAGTATTGATGGTGCGGCCTTCGAAGCAGGCGAGGAAATCTGCGCCCAGAATCTTCATGAAACCAGCTGAAACAACAACGTCTGGTTGCGCAGCTTCTACTGCGGCAACCAGACGTTTATTCCATTCGGCGCGGTCTGCGCCCATCGTTACTACTTCTGCTTCAATACCAGCGGCTTTCGCGCGCTCTACCCCCTGACAAGGAACGTCAGCAACGACCTTGACCACACGATAGTTCTCATCCTGCGCATCGATGATGGCTTGCAGGAGTGAGCCGGTTCCGGAGACCAGAACGACGATTTCAATCGGACGGGAGGTGCGGACGGTTTCGCCTTGTGGCTGATGCTGTGAAGTCACGGGACATAAGCCTAGTCCTTGTGAGGCTCCTGCGGGAATTCTTCGACAATTTCGCCGTCGATGACTTCCGCTTCTACCCCAGAATCGGCGGGCTTTGCCGTTTCTTCCGCTGCTTCTTCGGCTGCTTCTTCGGCCGATTCGTTTGCCTTTTCTACAGCTGTTTCATCAGCCTCATCATCTTCTGGAGCGTCTGCAACCGACTCCTCTTCAGGGGCACCCATTGGTTCTTCCGGCACAGACTCCTCTTCGGCCGATTCCTCACCCGTGGCATTTTCACTTGCAGCATCCGGTTTAACCGATTCCGCCACGGCGTCGTTGGAAGAGTTTGGCGCAGTTTCTTCCACTTCAGCGTCTTCCACTTCGGCTTCTTCTGCTTCGGCGTCTGCAAATGCAGCGTCCGCCGCAGCTTCCTCAGCCTTGTCGGATTCCGCGGCGGCTGCTGCCGAGGCGTTGCGGGATGCATGCCAGGCGCCGATTGCAAAGGCACAGGCAAAGCCCAATGCGATTGCCGCAAACCATAACGCCACGAGACCCGTTGCGGTCCACACGTTTAGGCCCGTTGTGCCATAGATGCCAAGCACGCCGGAAACGAAGTAGCTCAAAAGCAGGGTAAAGAAAGCAACAAAGGCACTCGCAGCGACCGCAAAGAAAAAGTTCACGTGGCGGCGTGCGCGCCAGACCACATAGATGGCCGAGGCGATCGGAACAACGAGAAGGCCCACCGCCCAAGGCGCAATGGAAGAAGGAACTACGCCCACGATTGGCAGCGGCGGCAAGGAAACCATGTGGATGCTAAACAGGCTGATGCTGCTTTCCGGGCCGAACTGGAATTCAGAACCAGACAGAATGCCGCCTGTGCCGATAACTGCGTTTGGGATATACAGAGCGCTAATCAGGTAGAGCAGGAATCCACCCAAGCCATCGATGCTCGGGTACGCATTCATCATCTCGCTCTGACGGGACCAGCCCACAATGGCGACGATGAGGCACACTACTGCCGAGGCAGCAAAAAGCACACCGAGGTAACGCAGCGCTACTTGCGCGGCGTCGACAAGCATGCGCGGCATACCGAAACGTTTGGCCAATGCCTTCCACAAGCGCGAACCCATGCCACCGGCCAGCGCCGACAGATGTAGCAGAAGCATGCGCGGCAAGACCACGAAGAAATTAGGCGGCGAGACGTCAAATACCTTGCCGGCGTCCCACAACATCAGCCACGCGATGATCGTGAGAAGCAACGGCACACCGACAACACAGCCTAAGAGGACCAAAAGATCTTTGATGCTGACCTTATGCTTGATCGCCTGACGGATCCGGCGCCCGACAATTAAGGATAAGATTCCTGCGGGCAGCAGCGGTAAAACGGAAAGCTCAATTCCGCCTGCCGAAATCGGCGCGAGGTTAAACACCATCCACGCTTCGGCAACGATCGTGGGCAGCCATGCCAAAGGCGAGCTTGTTAAAAGCAGCGCCGCCAATGCCACTGCAAGCACTACCAACACCACGACGGCGTTAGGGATTGCCACCGTCCACAGCATTCGGCGGATGCGCCCGGCCAAAGTGGTAGGCGCGGTAGCTCGACGGGCGCGCGCCTGGGAGCCAACCTTGTTGGCCACGCGTGCAGCTGGTTTGGATGAGCCGGCGCCACCGCGCCCGCGCACTTGCGCGCGCGAACGGGAAGCCGACCGCGTTTGAGGGCTGGTGTTTTTGTTCATCGCGTCCACTTTGCCATGGCCCATCGTCCATTTTGGGTTGGCGCGACGATAACAAGCTGAATTGGCGGCACTTCGCACTAACCTTAAGGTGCTAGCTCAGGCGCACAACAGCGCAATATATACTGTATGGAACGGAAAGCAACCATTAACGCTACCGTGATGACCGTGCACTCTGAGCAAACATACACCGTCTATACTGGCCAATTACGATTATCGCTAGCTCTACCTAAAGTGTGACACAAACCCTTTCAGGCCCCTGTCCAGCTAATTTCACCGAAAAGGTCGAAAAATTTCCATAACGGCTTGCTGTTATTATTTCGAGACGCTACTGTTACATCTCGTTGGTAACAGGAAGGTCACAATCCAGTAACCAACCGCCCAAAGACGTAACGCTTAATTTTTTGGTTTCTAGTGCAGGTGCGGTTGGCGGATTGTGAAGACAATGGAAGAAGAAATCATGCGAAGCAAGACTCAGCGGAACGCCGGCCGTCACCGCCAGATCGCCACCTCGCAGACTGCGAAAGGTCGTCTAGCACTGGTGACCGTCGCTGCAGGAGCTGTGTCCACCGCAGGTGTCGGTGGCGCAGCAGCTGCCAACCTTCAGGCAGACAATGCCGGCATGAAGGCGCAGACCGTCGACTACAACCTTGCTACCGAGTCTGACGCCCTGCAGGACGTTCAGAATGGCGCCCAGGCTGCCGCCAAGGAAGCTGCCGCCGCTGCCCCACAGATCCTGAACGTTGCCGAGGCAAAGCCGGTAGCAGATCTTTCTGCTCAGCTGGATAAGGCAGTTCAGGCATCTGAGGCACGTGCTGCTGCCGATGAAGCATCCCGCGCACCATCCGTCGTCCGCCCAGCCGAGGGCACTTTCACCTCCGGATTCGGACCACGATGGGGTTCCTTCCACTCTGGCATCGACATCGCTAACGCTGTCGGTACCCCAATCCTCGCCGCTATGGACGGCACCGTCATCGATTCCGGCCCAGCTTCCGGTTTCGGCCAGTGGATCCGCATCAAGCACGATGACGGCTCCATGACCGTCTACGGCCACATGCAGACCCTGGACGTTGCAGTTGGCGAGCGCGTGCATGCCGGCCAGAAGATTGCCGGCATGGGTTCAATGGGCTTTTCCACCGGTTCCCACCTGCACTTCGAGATTCACCCAGCAGGCCAGGGCGCAGTTGACCCAATCTCTTGGTTCGCAGCCCGCGGAATCAACATCTCCTAAAGCACTAGCCTT
Organism: Corynebacterium simulans; assembly: GCF_001586215.1. Lineage (NCBI taxonomy): Bacteria > Bacillati > Actinomycetota > Actinomycetes > Mycobacteriales > Corynebacteriaceae > Corynebacterium > Corynebacterium simulans. Next base: position 570,904 of record NZ_CP014634.1, read on the forward strand.
TAAAATTCCTTCTTCCCACCCTCCTTCTCACCTGGTTTAAGCGGTAACAGGACTTCGCTTCCTGTTGCCGCTTTCGTGGTTTTGGCCACCCACCCTTGCCGCCGCATTACTTACCCAGTAAGCTACGCTATAGGTTACCCGGTAATCAATGATTACTATCGGCTTGACCGGCAACTTTCCAAAATCTATATCCATCCCCCTGGCAGGAAATATGTCCATTAAACATTCTCTCTTGTCGCTCCTTAGCGCTGAGCCAGCTACCGCCAGCATGCTGCAAAGCCACTTCGCGGAAGCGCTGGATGGACTATGGCCACTCAACATCGGCCAAGTTGCACAAACGCTAAAACGACTCGAAAGAGACAACTTCATCGAGGAGCACGGCACAGCCGTAGGCCCCACGGGCAGGCATGCCACGACCTATCACATCACTACACAAGGCCGTGCGGAGCTTGCGGACTGGTGGACGCGGGGCGTCGCCAAGCATGCGCTCGAAAGAGATGAACTCGTCCTCAAGGTAGCGCTCGCTGCCCAACGCAGCGACGTCGATGCCATTGAAATTCTGGATGCCCAGCGCTTTGCCACCCTGAAGCAGCTTCGGCTTCTAAACCAGCAGGCCACCGAATTACCTGAAACCCGCAGCGCCACGCGGCTGGCCCTCGAACGCGAAATCTTTGACCTTGAAGCACTGCTGCGGTGGCTCGACCGGGCTGAGGCTCTAAATCCCCACACCTCCGCTTCTACTTCCAATCAACCAAAGGAATAGACCATGCATAACAGCGAAGAAACCACCCACCCATTACCACTTGAGCTTCATAATGTCTCCCGCGAGTTCGGCTCTGGCGCGCGCCAAGTTATCGCACTTAAGGAGGCAAACCTGCAGCTTCATCCCGGCAAGCTCATCGCCATCATGGGCCCTTCTGGTTCCGGCAAGTCCACGTTGCTCAACGTCGCTGGGCTCCTGCTGCCACCGACCTCTGGACGCGTGCTTGTCAACGGCGAGGATGCTGCGGGGCTGTCCAAATCTGCTGCCGCTCAGTTGCGCCGCCGGAACCTAGGTTTCGTCTTCCAGGACTTCAGCTTGGTGCCCACCCTCAGCATCGGTGAGAACGTCACCCTACCCCTTGAATTAGATGGCGTTAGCCCTAAGAAGTGCCGCGAGGCCGCTGAAATTGCGCTTGCGGAAGTAGGCCTGGAAAATGTCGCTGACCGCTTCCCTGAGGAAATCTCAGGCGGTCAGGCGCAAAGGGCCGCAATCGCCCGTGCACTCATTGGCCCGCGCCAGGTATTGCTCGCGGATGAGCCGACCGGCGCGCTCGATACCGCCACCAGCGAAGAAGTCATGAAGGTGCTGCGCTCTCGCATCGACGCTGGCGCCGCCGGGCTTCTCGTTACCCATGAGCCACGTTTCGCCGCATGGGCCGACTCCGTTGTAATGATGCGCGATGGCGTCCTCAGCGGAAAGGAGCATTAGTCAATGTCTGCTCTTTTAGCCGCCGCCCGCCCCACCTATCGCGACATGTTGGCCCATCGCTGGCGCAGCCTAGCCGGGGTGGCATTGGTTGCACTTCCCGTCGCCGTTTTGGTGTGCCTGGGCATACTGGGCGTCAATGGCGATAGGTTCCACAACGTATTTTCAAGCAATCCGCGCACGATTGGCGTGGCGGCTTCAGAAGATACAAAAGCGGTGCACCTGGAACCTGCAGCGGGTTTTGCTTCCCGCGCAGAAGAAATCTTGCCTGGTGACCTGCGCCCCTCCCCGATTTTTGGGCCCGTCACCGTGGGAGTTCAGCACGATTCAAAGCACTCCAATATCCAGATCACCCAATTCGACAGTGCTTTACCGCCCACTAAAGCTCAACCCCTCATCGATTCCGCGCACCCCGACGAGGGAACGCTCATCTTGTCCTATGCAGATGCGCGTTCATTAGGAGTACACAAAGGTGATGTTGTCAGCATAAGTTCCCCTACCCCTGGCGGCTTATCGGAGGCAAAGGTCGCGGGCATCATCCCCGGCGGTAGGAGCTATGCCACGGCACCAGTCCTTACGAACACGGAGTTCTTGGCCCAGCACCCGGAGCAAGCTACGTGGGCCATCGTGGGCGATACCGTGCTCAACCAAAATGACATCGCACGGGTGCAGTCGGCAGGCTTTAGCATTTACGACAAATCTTTATCTGAAGCAACGATAATCGATAGCGGCGTCCACCTAAATTTTGAAGCCTTCTTAAGCTTCATCGCCATCGCCAGTTCTTTTGCTTTTGCGGTTACGCTGCTCCTTGCACTTATCGCGCCAGTGTTTAGCTTCGCTTTGCGCCGGAATACACGCATGTACGCACTCATGGCAGCACAGGGCGCACAACCAAAGCACATCGCTACAGCCGTATTAGCCTATGGCTTCTTCACAGGCCTGCTCGGCGCCACGAGCGGCGCAGTGCTCGGACTCGCAGGCAGCTATGCCATCGGGGCACTGCGTTTTCCTGGAGTAAAGCTCGATGTTCCACTGCTTTATCCACTTGCACTCTGGGCTATCGCAATTGTTGCTTCCACGGCCGCCGCTCTGGTGCCCGCGTGGCTCGCCGCCCGCCAGGCGCTTGCACCCTCCCTCCACGGCGGCATGCCGGATCGCATCCTCAACTGGCGCAAGGAAATGGCATACGGCCCTGTCGCATTGCCCGTTATCCTCATCGCGCTGCTTACCCCATTCGGTAAGTCAATCTATTCACTGCTCATCCTGCTGGCTTTCCTCGCCACAGCCGCAAGCGTTCCCGCGCTGGTATATGCCACCGCACGCGTATGCAGTCACCACGGCCTCGCTTTGCGGATTGCCAGCCGCGATCTCATGCGACGTGGATTCCATACGGTCCCAACCGCTATCGCGCTCATCGCCGTAACCTTAGCTGCGGCCGCGGGTTCCGTAGGCGTTCGCAGTGACGAAGCATGGTGGGACAAGGTGGACACGGTAGTAAATCCCTCCACCTCAGCAATAGTCAGAAACACGGATCATCAAAAGAACTTGGGCGCACCGGCCAACAAGGTGGAACAGCGAGCCATCGATAGTGCGCTTGCACTGCAGCCTGGCAAGCCCCTTGAGACTTTTGGATATACCGATTGGAATTCCACCTCTATTCCTGGTTCTTCCATTCCAAATATTGCTCTCGAGATGGAATATGACTACACCTGCGAGCAGACTTCCTACAACGACTCTGTCGAGCAGGCTACCTTCATTGACAAAGATGGCCGCAGGACCGATGAGTCTGGAGAAGCACGGCAGAATTGTCTGCATGACATGATGACGTGGTTCCCGTCTAGCGCCTTCACTCGCTATGGCCGCACGCTAGAAGCAACGCCCGAAACGCTCGACCTCTGGAACTTCGACAGCGATGCTGACCGCCAAGCGGCGGCAGATACACTCCGTAAGGGCGGAGTTGTCTTAACCCATAACAGCCACCTCGATGGACGCGACCATGCCGAGTTCACCGCTGTTCGGACCCCACAGGGCCAAACCGAACCGCGCGAAGAGGTTAGCGCTACGCTGCCTGCGGTCGAGGCGCTTCCCGCGTTGGGCCGCGATCTCAGGTTGGTTAGCCCTGCGGCGGCAAAGAAGCTAAAGATCTCCTCCTCCCGAATCGGCACGGCGATTGTCTTCGATAAGACTTTGGAGCGCAGCCAACAGAAGGAAATTGAAGAAGCCGTAGAAAACGCTACCGGCGGCGAATACGAGATTTCCTTCACAAAGACCACGAGCAAGGCAAAGGAATACGCCCCTGCCATTGCCCTATGGGGCATCGGCTTCATCTTGTTAGTGCTCATCATCGCCAACTCCGCGGCAGCGCTACGCCGCAGCGGAAAGCTCTTTGAGTCTTTGGGTGCAGAACCTTCCCTCATGCCGAAGGTCGCCGCTTGGCGCACGTGGTTGGTTGGCACGATCGGCATGACGCTCGGTTTCATCGTTGGCGAGATTATTGGAATCATCATGATTCGTGTGCCGCGGCCAGGCAGGCCCGAAGCAAACGAGCTGTTCTATCAGGGAGATCTCTACAGCATGGACTGGTGGCAACTTGCGGGCGTGTTCATAGTGCCTTTGCTTGGCGCGGGCGGTTCCTGGTTGGTGCACCGGCGCTTAAGTGCAGTCGAGGCTGAACAAAACGATTAGCCCAAGAGCCACAACAGCAAATTGACCCGAACGCAAGGCCTGTACCAAGTCTAGGCACAGGCCTTGTCGCAGCTCAGGAGGGGCTTTTACTGAATGAATCCTGGCAGCCCCATAACGTCACCCCCAATATCCACCCCCACAACCTAAACCCATACTTCACAGTCGTAACTATTTTCACATTAGTAACATGCGTAACATGCTGGCATGTTCGAATAATTTTCGAACATTTCCTGTCTTTACCTGCAATTTTCACAATTGCAACAGTACGAAAAGCTCGATAACTTTATCTCGTTGCCATAAACGGCCTCGATATTCCGGATTGGACTTTTTCGGCGTGTCGAAACGCGTCCGTTTGGCACTAAAGGCTTAACCGAGCCACCCCGACCATGCACCGCCATGAAAAGGACCCGAAGTTATGAAGCGCAATCTCCGCGCACGCAAGACTGTGGCACTTACTGCCTTGGCAGTTTGCACCACGCTTGCCACCACCATGGGCGCTACCGCCTCTGCCGCGCAGCCGGCAGCTAGCGTAGACGTCTCTGATGGCTCGTCACAGCCAGAAGTATCTACTAATGCAGATAACGCAACGCTTATCGACGCCTTCGTCGGGCTGACCAAGTCCACGGCCGGCGTACTCGCGGGCGCTGCTACCCCAGAGGTATCGAATGAGGGCGGGGCGCTGAACATCGTTCTCGACCCTTCGAGTGTTCCGGGGCTTGCCCAGGCTTTCGCGCCTTCCGGCAATCACTCCGGACTGAAGCCAACGAAGAGCCAGGACTCCGCGGGCAACACCGTGGTGTTTCCTACTTCCGGCACTCTTACTTCCGGCTTCGGCCCGCGCTGGGGCGCCTTCCACAGCGGAATCGACATTGCTAATCCGATTGGCACGCCGATTTACTCCATCATGGACGGTGAAGTTATCTCCTCTGGTCCGGCTCAAGGCTTTGGCCACTGGATCCGCATCCAGCACGATGATGGAACCATCTCCGTCTATGGCCATATGCCGGGCGACCAACTGCTTGTCAACGTCGGAGACCGCGTGAGCGCAGGTCAGCAGATCTCCGTCATCGGCAACGAGGGTCAGTCCACCGGCCCGCACCTCCACTTCGAGGTGCACCCGGGCGGCGGCGCAGCCGTGGACCCGGTCAACTGGTTCGCTCAGCGTGGCATCAACATCTAAGCGAACCGCCCTTTGCGCTTAAAGCTTTTCCATCGGCACGCCGCCGATGAGCATCAAGCGCACTTTGCCGGCGCTTCCGAAGTCCACCGTCACCGTGGCGCGTGGACCGGAACCGGAGGCATCGATGACCGTTCCTAGGCCGTACTTGGCGTGGTTGACGCGGTCTCCCACAACTAAATTCAGCTGGTTGTTCTTAGGCATCGAGCTGGTAGGAGCAGGCTTACGCGTGCGTTGCGAAGGGGAAGACGTAGCGCGCGGTGAGGTTCTGCCCCAGCCGGACCAATCGGAGCCATAGGAGCGGCCATATTGGTAGGAATCATCTCCGCCCCATGCACTAGACAGCGAGCTGTCTGGTTCTTCACGGCGCCAGTCGATGAGGTCTTCGGGGACCTCGGCGAGGAAGCGGCTGGCCGGATTCGTCATCGGGTTACCCCAGGACGAGCGAAGTATTGCGCGGGTGAGATAGAGCTGCTCGCGAGCGCGTGTGATGCCCACATAAGCCAAGCGGCGTTCCTCACTGAGCTCTTTTGGATCCCCTAAAGAGCGCATGTGCGGGAATTGGCCATCTTCCCAGCCTGTGAGGAAGACGACTGGGAATTCCAAGCCCTTGGCAGTGTGCAAGGTCATCAGCGTGACCACGCCAGTTTCGTTGTCAGGGATTTGGTCTGCGTCAGCTACCAAAGACACCTTCTCTAGGAAAGCCTGGAGCGAGCCGGGTAGGGCCTCCCCCTCGGCGAGCTCTGGGCTTAAATCTTCTACAGCGTCGGCTCCGGTAAACGCCATCTGATTAGCCGCCTCGGAGCTAAATTCTCGGGCAACGGAAACCAACTCGTTGAGGTTATCCAGCCGCGCGCCATCCTGCGGATCATTCGAGTTCTCCAACTCCGCACGGTATCCAGTTGCATCGAGCACGGCACTGAGCAGATCACCAAGATCCGGCTGATGAGTAACCTCGTTAATCATGCTCGGAATCTGAGCGCGGATGCCTTCCATCATCTCGTTGAACTTCGACACTGCATTAACGGCTCGTGTGCCCATGCCCGCAATGTTGCCCGCGGCGGCATCGTACAGGGCCTTTCCAAAGCTCACTCCCAGGTTCTCTGCATGCAGCGCGATCTGGGATTGCGCCTTATCACCGATGGCGCGCTTGGGAACGTTGATAATGCGGCGCAGGCTCACTGTGTCATCCGGATTATCAATGATGCGCAGATAAGCCACCATGTCACGGATTTCGCGGCGTTCATAGAAGCGAGTGCCGCCCACAACCTTGTACGGGATTCCGGAGCGAACAAAGATATCTTCCAACGCACGCGAGGCATTGTTCGTGCGGTACATGATCGCCATATCGGAATAGGCGCGGCCCTTATCTGCCAGAGAGTCGATCTCAGAAGCAATAAAACGGGCCTCATCATGCTCGTTATCGGCGACATAGCCGACGATCTTCGCGCCTTCGCCGTGCGCAGTCCACAGGTTCTTCTCACGGCGGCCCTCGTTCTTCGCGATGAGAGCGTTCGCCGCGTTCAGAATGGTCTGAGTGGAGCGATAGTTCTGCTCCAACAAAATGGTGTGCGCCTGCGGATAGTCACGCTCGAATTCCTGAATGTTGCGGATCGTAGCGCCACGGAAGGCATAAATGGACTGATCTGAGTCACCCACCACGCACAATTCTGGTGCATCGGGGCCTAGCTCTCCCCTACCCACCAATGCAGAAACCAGCGCATACTGCGCATGGTTGGTGTCTTGATACTCATCGATAAGAACGTGCTTGAAGCGGCGACGATAGAAATCCACCACCTGTGGGTGCTGATGGAAGATACGCACTACCTCACCGATGAGGTCATCGAAGTCCACGGAATTGGCTGCACGTAAGCGGCGCTGATATTCATCGAAGACGCGTGCAACCGTAATCTCGAAAGGATTCTTGGTCTTTTCTGCTTCTGCCAAAGCGTCAGCCGGCGAGACCAGCTCATTTTTGTGATTCGAAATCTGATTGGCCAGCACACGGGCGGTGTACTTCTTTAGATCCAACTGCATGTCTTTGGCGATCATGGTCAAAAGGCGGCGTGCATCGTCACCGTCATAAATAGTGAAGTTGGTGTTCAGTCCCTGCACCAGCTGCGCATTTTGACGCAAGATCCGCACGCAGATGGAGTGGAAGGTAGAAACCCACATCCGCTCGGCCACTGGCCCCACCAGCTGGCCCACGCGCTCTTTCATCTCCGTGGCGGCCTTGTTGGTAAAGGTAATAGCCAAAATCTCCCACGGAGCCACCCCACGATTGCGCATAAGATAAGCAATGCGGCGGGTAAGCACAGCAGTCTTACCAGAGCCCGCACCCGCCACAATCAGCAGCGGCGAACCAGCGTGCGTAACCGCCTCAAGCTGCTGCGGGTTAAGGCCCTCAGTAAGCGGATCGGGGTCCACAGCACCAGGCGCGCCAGCTGGGTTCGATGCAGCACCAGCAGCAGGCCCCCTCGAAGTAGGAGCCCCAAAGCCACCCGACTGTGACTGCGGCGCGGCAGGCCGGGCTGGGCCACCGAAACCGCCAAAGCCGCCAAAAAGATCCGGCTGGCTGTTGGCAGAATTTTTTCCATCTGGGTGTGGGGCTGGGGTAAATTCAGACGCATTACTCATAGTGCCTACCAACCTACTAGCACCACCGGACATCCCCTCATAACACGCCTTATGCAGGGGAATTCGAATTTATCTGCTGCAGTTTCCTTTTTGGTTTTTAAGTGGCAGAATCTTGGGCTATGTCCTCTGCGAACAACCCGACTGAAAACTCCGCGCACGCCAATAGCCTCGATACCAACGTTGTGGACAACGGCATGGAGATCCGCATGCCCTCCGGCACCGATGATCCCTTGAGCGATGCGGAGATTCAGAACTATCGCAAGGAAATCAACCGCTTGGATCGCGTTATCCTCGACGCTGCGAAGCGCCGCACGGAAATCTCCCAAACCATTGGGCGCACGCGCATGAACGCCGGCGGCACCAAGCTGGTGCACACCCGCGAGATTGCCATTCTCAACCAATTTCGCGACGAGCTCGGTGAGGAAGGCCCAGCCATCGCCTCTGCGCTGCTGCGCATGGGCCGCGGAAAACTCGGCTAAATCTTTCAATAAATTTCATCTTTCTGGAAATAATACAGTATCCTCTTCGCCATGAATGCAGTTCTTGTCGCGGTCATCGTCATGCTCGTCCTCGCACTTTTGCGCGTGCATGTCGTCGTCGCGCTATTCCTCGGCGCGCTGACGGGCGGCCTGCTTTCCGGCATGGGGCTCGATGGCACCATGGTCGCTTTCCAGGATGGCCTCGGTGGCGGTGCCAAAATTGCCCTGAGCTATGCATTACTGGGCGCCTTTGCCATGGCGGTCGCCGCGGCAGGCGTGCCGCAGCTGCTCGCCAACGCCCTGATCCGCAAGATCGGGGGAGACGGGGCGTCGCCAAGCGCAGCACAAGCCACCAAGTGGATCTTGGTCGCCGGCCTCATCGCCATGGCTGTGATGAGCCAGAACGTCATCCCCGTGCACATCGCGTTCATCCCGCTTATCGTGCCGCCACTACTCAAGGTCATGAATGCCCTGCGCCTCGACCGACGTCTGGTTACCTGCTGCCTGACCTTCGGCCTGGTCACCACCTACATGTTCCTACCGGTGGGCTTCGGCTCCATCTTCTTGAACGACATCTTGCTGTTCAATATCTCCGAAGCGGGACTTAACACTGACGGCATCTCGATCATGAAGGTGATGGGCATTCCTGCCCTTGGTATGCTCTCTGGCCTGCTGATTGCCATCTTCTTCAGCTACCGCAAGCCACGTGATTACACCGATGCCCCGCTCAGCAATGAAGAGCCAACCGAAGAAGCCCCGTCGCGTTACAAGATTTGGGTCTGCGTTGTGGCTATCATTGCCACCTTTGGCGTGCAGATTGCGATGCAGGCGATGGATTTCGAATCCGATGGCCTCATGGTTGGTGCCCTGACAGGACTTGGCATCATGTTGGTCACCGGCGCCATCGATTGGCGCAAGGCAGACGATGTCTTCTCCGATGGCATGCGCATGATGGCGCTCATCGGTTTCATCATGATTACTGCCCAGGGCTTTGCCTCTGTCATGACGGCGACAGGTCAGGTCGAGGAACTGGTGAATGCAACCAGCGATATCTTCGGCAGCAACAAGATGATGGCCGCCGCGGTCATGCTCATCGTGGGACTTGTCGTGACGATGGGCATCGGTTCTTCCTTCTCCACGCTCCCCATCATCTCCGTCATCTATGTTCCGCTGTGCATGTCACTGGGCTTTAGCCCCGCCGCGACGGTGGCCATCGTCGGCACTGCAGGCGCGCTTGGCGACGCCGGCTCCCCCGCCTCCGATTCCACCCTCGGCCCCACAGCGGGTCTGAGCGCCGACGGCCAGCACGATCACATCCGCGATTCGGTCATCCCGACCTTCCTGCACTTTAATATCCCGCTTCTCATCGCCGGCTGGATTGGAGCAATGGTCCTGTAGCTAACGGCAAAATGCTCCCGCGTGGACTACGGTGGTATCCGTAATTTTTAGTGTCTGACTAAAGCCAGAAAGGCCCTTGTAATGGACATCACCACCCAGCCCCAGTGGAACGCACTTGTGCAGCTCTTTGCGGAGAAGAAAGACCTCAATCTACGTGAGCTCTTCGCCGCTGACCCGCAACGTGCGGCTCGCTTAACTTTCGACGCTGCGGGGCTGCATGTCGATCTTTCCAAGAACCTGGTTGATGACGATGTCCTAGCGGCTTTGGTAGAACTTGCCCGCGCTGCAGATGTAGAAGGTCGCCGCGATGCCATGTTCGCCGGCGAACACATCAACAACACTGAGGACCGCGCAGTCCTGCACACCGCCCTGCGCCAGCCGGCAGATGCGCAGCTTAGTGTGGATGGACAAGACGCAGTGGCTGATGTTCACGAAGTTTTGGGCCGCATGCGCGACTTTTCAGATTCCCTGCGCGATGGCAGCTGGCTGGGGCATACGGGTAAGAAGATTCGCACCGTGGTCAACATCGGTATCGGCGGCTCCGACTTGGGCCCGGCCATGGCCTCGAAGGCGCTGCGCAGCTACGAAGACGCCGGCATCAAGGCACTTTTTGTCTCCAACGTTGACCCGGCTGACATGGCTGCGGCGCTGGACCAGGTAGAAGCTGAGGAGACTCTGTTCATCATTGCTTCTAAGACCTTTACCACCCAAGAGACCCTGACCAATGCGCACGCGGCGCGCGCGTGGCTCATCAATAAGTTGGGTGATGAGGCGGCAGTGGCCAAGCACTTCGTTGCTGTATCGACCAACGCCGAGAAGGTCTCCGAGTTCGGCATCGACACTGCGAACATGTTCGGCTTCTGGAACTGGGTGGGCGGCCGCTACTCCATGGATTCCGCCATCGGCCTGTCCCTGATGTGCACCATCGGCGCGGATAACTTCATGGACATGCTTGCCGGTTTCCATGCGATGGACGAGCACTTCCGCACCGCGGAGCTGGCGCAGAACCTGCCGGTCCTGATGGGCATGCTCGGCGTGTGGTACTCCGACTTCCACGGCGCACAGACCCATGCGGTCCTGCCTTATTCTGAGGACCTAGGCCGCTTCCCTGCTTATCTGCAGCAGCTGACCATGGAGTCCAACGGCAAGTCCGTTCGCCGCGACGGCACCGCGGTCTCCACGGGCACTGGGGAAATCTACTGGGGCGAGCCGGGCACCAACGGCCAACACGCTTTCTTCCAGCTCATCCACCAGGGCACTCGCCTTATCCCGGCGGACTTCATCGGTTTTGCTCGCCCGCAGCAGGACTTCCCTACTGCCGACGGCACCGGCTCCATGCACGATCTGCTGATGGGTAACTTCTTTGCTCAGACCAAGGTTCTGGCATTCGGCAAGACTGCCGAGGAAATCACGGCGGAAGGCGTTGCCCCTGAGCTGGTTCCTCACAAGGTCATGCCGGGCAACCGTCCGACCACTACCATCATGGCGGAGCAGCTGACCCCGGCTGTGTTGGGCGCGCTCATCGCACTCTACGAGCACATCGTGTTCACTCAGGGCGTTATCTGGGATATCAACTCCTTTGACCAATGGGGCGTGGAGCTGGGCAAGCAGCAGGCGAACGACCTCGCGCCAGCAGTCTCCGGCAAGGAGGAAGCAAACTCTGGCGACCAATCCACCGATGAGCTCATCGGCTGGTACCGCTCCACCCGTTAAGCTCCTAGCGCTTAACGGGTGGCTCGAAGCCTATTAAGCCCTGGCCCGGAAATAGGGCTGGCAATGCGGGCACCACCAGATGATGCGCTCCAGCTCGCCTTCTTCCCCGCCGGCGTCAACGCCGCCGAGCGTCGACTTGGCAATTGGCGTGCCACACCGCCTGCACTTGGCGTTATTTCTGCCGAAGACGTAGGTGGTCTCCCCGGCGCGCCGCACGCCCGTGGTCACGCGCACTGGGGAGTTGCGGTTGGCCCACATGATGCGCCGCGATATCTCCAGAATCCGCGGCACATCCACTTGGGCCACGCGAAGGGCCGGGTGCACGCCCGCGATGAAGCAGGCCTCCGCCCTGTATTCGTTGCCGATTCCGGCCACGTTTTTCTGATCCAGCAGCGCCGCCCCAATGGTACGGGTGGGCTGGCTTAAGATTCGCCGCGCGGCTTCGTCCGCGCCCTCAGACTCCCACTGCTCGCTCAAGATATCTGGGCCCAAATGCGAAATCCGCTCGTTGTACAAGGAGGCAGGATAGGCCTCGACCATGCCCAGCCAGTGGCCCACCAGCTCAATATCGCGCGGATTATTAGCTAGCTGTAGCACCACCCGCGCGCTATGGCCCGGCTTGCGCCACCTATCGCCCTTGTAGTGAATGGCCCACTGGCCTTCCATCTTCAAGTGAGTATGTAGCACCAAGCTTTCGGCATCGGGCCGCGCGAACTGCATGAAAAGATGCTTTCCATAAGGCCACACACGAGAAACTGTGCTGCCCTCCAAATGCACGGTGGCATACCGGGGCACCCTAAGCGACGCCCCGGTGACCTCACGGCCGGTCATAAACTGCAGCTTATTGGACAACTGCAGGACGGAATCACCTTCTGGCATGCAACCAGTCTAACTAGATGGCAAAACCAGCTCGTTAAAGATGAGGAACCCGGTAGCCGCTGAGGCCCGTGGCACATGGATTTACCGTCTCGGATTTACCATCCTGGTTTTAGCGTTTGAGTTCGGTTTCTAGCGGCGGCTGCCCCGCGGACGAAATCCACCCGGCGCGCCACGGCCTGGTTCGGGAGGATCGTCAAAGCTTAAATCCGGTAGCTCCGCCAGAGCTTCCGAAACGCTTCGGCCGCGGCGTGGCTCCATGGGCTTTTGCCAGGGGTCGCTGCGGTTGTCTTCGATGCGGCGGGACGTGCGCGGCGGCGCAGCCTTGGCCGAGATCCGCACGCCACGGGGACTGATACCTGCGCCAAGGCCTCGCAAACGAGTGGCGATTGCCGATTCGAATGCGGGCGCTCCGTTGATTTTCTCAATCACCAGCGGGCTCAAGCGCCCTGCGGCGATGAGCTCCGTGAGACCTTCAAGCACTTTGCCAAGCACTTCATCAGCATCGATGCCCTCAGGCAGGGCGTCCAAGAAAGTTGTCAGCGTCTTTCCACCGCGGGTTAGATGCGCCACGCAGAGGCCGTCCATCAGCACCACTAGGGCACCGGCGCTACGGGTGGGGCCGTGGCCGCCGTCCGCGCCATCGCGTTGCGGCCAAGCAAGGGCCGCACCATACGGGTTGGCGGGATCCGTCGCGGCGAGCACGTAGGTATTAATTTCCGCAGTGCTCGCAGTGCCAGATGGCCACCCCGTCACGTCGGGCGAATCGTTCATGCCACGCAAGCGATCGATGACCGCGGGAGTAGAAAACTGCGCCGCGCCAAGCCCTTCAATCACATAGCCGCGCATCGCCTTGCCAGATTCCTCAAAGCCAGAGAGCACTTTATAGGCCAGCGCGAAGCCGCCGAGCACGTCCTCGGCCACCACGGAACCCCGAGTGAGCACGCCATAGCGGTCAAGCCAAGCCTCACCGTGTGCTACGGAGCGGCTCGTCGCGTCGACGCCTTGGCCTGACACGGAAGCAGCCCAACGGCCGGCCACGTCGGGGGCGGTTGCGGCCCCGCCGAGGCCCTGCGTTTGGGCAAAGGACGTGCGTCCCATGCGCAGCCGGGAACGGGTGGGGCGTCGCTTAGCGCGGTGCGCAGTTGCTCCCGAGCGCGAACCGGCCGCGGCAATGTGTGTGCGGATTGGCGCAAAGGAATCGGGACTAACCAGGCCCATTTCTACCAGCTGCCACAGCGCTTCCCGCAGCTCCTCGGCAGTGCCAGGCACCTGCGCCGCGATATCGTTGAACAGGTAACTGCCGCCACCGCGCAGGACCTCCAGCGCCGCTAATTGCAGCATGCTCAGCCCCTGCTCATCAGGGTCAACCTGCGGCGCCAACTGCGCCGCGTAGTCCACCGGCAACAGCATGATCCACGGGTCATTCGTGCCAGCCTTGCCAGCGCCTACGATGAGCACCTCGCCATTAGAGGTCAGTTCATCGAGCATGGTCGGCGAGTAATCCCCCACGCGCGCCGGCAGAATCAGCGACTCCCACGCAGAAGCCGGCAGCCTAACTCCGGCGAGCTGTTCAATCACGCTGTAGACGCCATCCGCCCCGCGTAGCGCAGGCCGCTGGCCCACGGGCGCTACCTGCTGCCAATCGGGCAAGAAGCGTCCGAAAGCGGCAGCGCTAACAGGCTCCGTCGCAGCGCGTGCCGCAGCCAGCGAGCGCGAGCGAATGGTGCGCAAGACCTCCGCAGCGCAGTACTCGGTCTCCTCGATTCCTTGGCGGTAGCGGCCTTCCACCACGCTATCGAGACTCGCCAGCGCGGTGTGTGCTGCCGAGGCCGAAAGGCCAAAGGCCGCCTGCAAGTCCCCCAACACGAAAGGCCCGCGGGTGCGTGCCCAACGCGAGACCAGCTGTTGCAAGGCATCGGTGATGGTGGACTGCTGCGCGGCAACACCAGGCGGGACGGGCACGCCGAGTCCGTCGCGAAGCAGCGGGGCGTCAAGGGGCTGTGCGAAGTGCTCGCGCCCGGCAATGCGCACCCGCATCACGCGGGCGCCCAGAGAATCAATTGCGCTCAGCGGCACCGAGGCATGCTCCGCCATCTCTTCCACCGGAATCGGCCCCAGCACGCGCAGCAGGTCTGCGACTTCCTCCGTTGTACGCGCCCGACGCTCCGCGGAGGTGCGCTGTAGCTGGGCATGCACCTGCTCGATGACCTCCGGATCTAAAAGCTCCCGCAGCTCCACCGTGCCCAAAAGCTTGGCCAGAAGCGCCGGATCAAGCGCTAGGGCCGCCGCCCGCTTTTCCGCCAGCGGAGAATCGCCCTCGTATATGAAAGCGCCGGTGTAGTTAAACAGCAGCGTCGAAGCAAAAGGCGAAGGCTGCTCTGTGGTCACCTCCGCGATGCGAATGCAACGCAAAGCCAGCTCGCGCATGGTTTCCGTCAACGCCGGCAGATCATAGACATCCTGCAGGACTTCGCGGACCGTCTCCAGGATGATGGGAAAGGAAGGGTACTTCCGCGCGACGTCGAGAAGCTGTTCCGCCCGCTGACGTTGCTGCCACAGCGGCGCGCGCTTGCCGGGACTGCGGCGCGGCAGCAACAGCGCACGCGCGGCACACTCACGAAAACGCGAGGCAAAGAGCGCGGAACCGCCCACCTGCTCGGCCACGATGTCCGAAATCTCATCGGCGTCGAAAAGAAAAAGCGCAGCATCCGGCTCCTTTTCACCCTCGGGCAAGCGTAGGACGATGCCGTCGTCGCCAGCCACTGCCTGCGCGTCCATGCCGGTCAGCTCCGCCACCCGCTGCCCCACCGCAAGCGCCCAGGCAGCATTCACGCCTCGGCCGAACGGCGTGTGCAACACCACGCGCCAATCCCCGAGTTCGTCCTTAAAACGCTCGAGAACCAAGGTCTTCTCATCCGGAATAACACCCGTAGCCTCATGCTGTTCCTGCAGATAGGCCACGATGTTATCCACCGCATGCCCATCTGCGTCCTGGATGATCTCTGGAGAAAGGTGCACATGCCGGCGATAAGCACCCAAGGCCTTGCCTAGCTCATAGGGACGTCCTGCCTGGTCACCATTCCAGAAAGGCAACCGGCCAGTGTGCCCCGGCGCAGGGGTGACAATCACCTGATCGCGCGTGATTTCCTCAATGCGCCAGCTAGTAGCACCCAAGGTAAAGATATCGCCCACGCGGGATTCATAGACCATCTCCTCGTCGAGCTCACCCACGCGCCGGGGCGCGGCATTTTCTGCCCCCGCAGGCAGAAAGACGCCAAACATTCCGCGGTCCGGAATCGTGCCGCCGTTGGTAACAGCCACGCGCTGCGCACCGGGGCGCGGGCTCAGCCGGCCAGTGATGCGGTCGAAGACCACGCGGGGTTTGAGCTCCGCGAAGTCCGTGGAGGGATAGACGCCGGAGACCAGGTCGATGACGGAATCGAATACCTCCCTGGCCAAATCGCGATAGGGCCACGCGCGGCGCACCATGGCGTACCAGGCATCCACGTCTAGGCCACCCGCGTTATCTGGGGAGGTAACCGGAGCAACCTCGGCGGCGGCGACGGCTGCCACGGTCTGCTGTGCCAACACGTCTAATGGGTTCTGCGGGGAGTGCATCTCCTCGATGAGGCCCTCGCGCATACGCGCCACGGTAAGAGTGGATTGCACAAGGTCAGCACGGTGCTTCGGATAGAAAGAACCCTGCGATACAGCGCCCACGGAGTGCCCGGCACGGCCCACACGCTGCAGACCAGAGGCTACCGAAGGCGGTGATTCCACCTGCACCACTAGATCGACCGCGCCCATGTCGATGCCCAGCTCTAGCGAGCTGGTGGCCACCACTGCTCGCAGTGTTCCTTCCTTGAGCATCGTTTCAGTCAATGTGCGCTCATCCTTCGACACCGAGCCGTGGTGTGCGCGAGCGATGACGGCAGGTGCCTTGCCGGCGACGTCGACTTGCTTCATCAGCTGCGCTGGGTCCCGGCGCGTAGCAGGCGACAAGCTTTCCGGATCATGCTCCATGGCATAAAGCTCATTGAGCCGGGAGGTCAGGCGCTCCGCGGTACGCCGCGAGTTCACGAACACGAGCGTGGAGCGATGCTCCATGATTTCGCCGTAGAGGTCTTCTTCAATAAACGGCCAAATGGATTTCGCGGTGGGCAATGCCGAATCAGCCACCGCCGCGGGGCCAGTAATGCCCAGTGGATCATCCACTGTCATCTCACCGATAGTGGAGCCTTGCTCTGGGGTGGGCAGATCCGACATGTCTTCCACAGGCACGTGGACATCAAGCTGCCAGCGTTTTTCAACCGGCGGTGCCACGATTTCCACGGGCCTGTCGCCGCCCAAAAAATTCGACACTGCAGAAAGCGGGCGCACCGTTGCCGATAGCCCGATGCGCTGGAACTCCCCCGCCACGGCCGCCAGCCGCTCGAGCGTGAGCGCCAGGTGTACGCCACGCTTGGTGCCAGCCAGGGCGTGGATTTCATCAATGATGACGGTATCGACGGTAGATAGGATGCCCGCGGCCTTCGAAGTCAGCATCAAATAAGCCGACTCCGGAGTGGTGATGAGGATATCCGGCGGGCGGCGTACCTGCCGGGAGCGTTCTGCAGAAGGTGTATCCCCGGAGCGTACGCCGACGGTGATGTCGGGGGCATCAAGTCCTAATCGTTCTGCCGCACGAGCGATGCC
The DNA here is from genome assembly GCF_001586215.1 of Corynebacterium simulans. NCBI lineage: Bacteria > Bacillati > Actinomycetota > Actinomycetes > Mycobacteriales > Corynebacteriaceae > Corynebacterium > Corynebacterium simulans. The sequence goes on from NZ_CP014634.1 coordinate 588,035, forward strand.
GTTCAGCGGAGCACGCAGGTTATTTTCCACGTCCACGCCAAGCGCCTTCAGCGGGGAGATATACAAAACCTTGACGCCTGAGGTGCCGCCCTTTACCGGCTGTCCCACGGGCAGTGCAGTTTGGCCTTCCTTTTCCACGAGGGAATTTAAGGCCCATAAAAACGCCGCCAGGGTTTTACCGGAGCCGGTGGGGGCGACCACGAGCGCATGGTTGCCGGATGAGATCTGCTCCCATGCCTCGCGCTGTACGGGCGTGGGCGCTGCGAAAACGTCCTCGAACCATTGCCGGACTTGGGGCCGGAAGCGGGTTAGGACGTTTTTGTTCATGCCTTACTTTATCGCGCGCGGTAATCTAGCATGCATGACCGTCGAGATTTTTGATTCCCGCCTGACCAATTCACTAGCCAACGGCTGCGGTGAGATCCTCAAAGGTGTGCGCAACGGTGGCTTGCTGCGCGGCCTCGCGCTTGGCGACGCCGGCGATGAAGCCGCACAAGAATGGATCACCCGGGTAATTTCGCAACACCGCCCCGAAGACGGCCTGCTTTCCGAGGAAGCAGCAGACGATCTCAGCCGTTTGAAGAAGGAACGCGTGTGGATCGTCGATCCCCTCGATGGCACCAAGGAGTTTGCCACCGGCCGCCAAGACTGGGCTGTCCACATCGCACTCGTGGTCAACGGCATGCCACAGCATGCGGCCGTGGCCATGCCAGATTTGGGCGTGACCTTCCGCTCCTCCGATGCCCGGGCCGTTACCGGCCCGCTTTCTAAGAAGTTTGTAGTCTCCCGCAACCGTCCGCCCCAGGTGGCTTCCCATATTGGGGAGAAGATGGGATTTGAAACCGTCGGCATCGGTTCTGCCGGCGCCAAGGCAATGCACGTTCTGCTCGGTGACTTTGACGGCTACATCCACTCTGGCGGCCAGTACGAATGGGACCAGGCTGCGCCGGTGGGCGTTGCCATGGCAGCGGGCCTGCACTGTTCCCGCTTGGATGGCTCTCCAATTCGTTTCAACAACGAGGACACCTTCATCCCAGACCTGCTCATCTGCCGGCCGGAACTCGCCGATGAAATCCTGGAGCACGCTGCTGCCTATGCCGAAGAAAACGGCGGCTTTTAGGCGTTCCATAACCTTTTAGGCGTTTCAGCAAAAAGGCTTCTAAACTTGAAAACCATGATCCAGACCCCATATGAGGACCTCCTCCGCAAAGTTTTGGAAGAAGGCGCGGACAAAGGTGACCGCACCGGCACCGGCACGCGCTCAATTTTCGGAGCGCAGTTGCGCTATAACTTGGCGGAGTCTTTCCCGCTGCTGACCACCAAGAAGGTCTACTTCCACGGTGTTATCGGCGAGCTGCTGTGGTTCCTCAAGGGCGATTCCAACGTGAAGTGGCTGCAGGACAACAACGTCCGCATCTGGAATGAGTGGGCTGACGCCGATGGCGAGCTGGGCCCTGTCTACGGCGTCCAGTGGCGCTCGTGGCCTACCCCGGATGGCACGCATGTTGACCAGATCCAGCAGGCTCTGGACGCACTGCAGAATAATCCGGATTCTCGTCGCAACCTGGTCTCCGCCTGGAATGTGGCAGAACTAGACAAAATGGCGCTTATGCCCTGCCACCTGCTATTTCAACTCTACGTCGCAGACGGCAAGCTCTCCCTGCAGGTCTATCAGCGTTCGGCGGATATGTTCCTGGGCGTGCCTTTCAACTTGGCTTCCTATGCTGCGCTGGCCCACATGTTTGCGCAACAGGCTGGCCTGGAGGTCGGCGAGCTCATCTGGACCGGCGGCGACTGCCACATCTACAACGACCACCTAGAGCAGGTCAAGGAGCAGCTCTCCCGCGAGCCACGCCCCTATCCGCAGCTCAAGCTCCACAAGGCTGACTCGTTGTTCGACTACACCTTCGACGATTTCGAGGTCGTAGGCTACGACCCACACCCCACCATCAAAGCGCAGGTTTCCGTCTAATGCTGGGTGCTATTTGGGCGCAGTCCCTGGACGGCATCATCGGCGATGGCTCCGTCATGCCGTGGCACGTACCAGAGGACCTCAAGCACTTTAAGGAGGTCACGCTGGGCTCGCCCGTAGTGATGGGCCGACGCACGTGGGAATCGCTAAACCCGAAGTTTCGCCCGCTGCCAGGCCGCGATAACTATGTTCTCTCCCGCAAGGAGCCGGGCCAATGGTCCGCTGGGGCGAGCACAACCAGCAACCTCAACGACGTAACTTCCACGCTTTCCGACGCCTGGATCATCGGCGGCGGCCAGCTATACGCCTCAACCTTGGATGAGGTCGACGTCATCGAAATTACGTTGATGGGCGTTAACATCGGGGATGTCTACGGTGATGACGCAGTCTATGCCCCCGCAGTTCCGGAGACTTTCGGCCTAGCGGCTAGCACTGATTGGCTCACTTCTGAAAAGGGCCACCTGACCATTCCGGGGCAGCCCCCGAGTGAGCTGCCGATTAAATACCGCTTTTTAACTTATGAACGAAAGGACGCCGCTTAAATGACCGTCGCAACTCCCGAAACCACCGAGCACGTCACCATCTTCTACGCCGACTGGTGCCCGTTTTGCGCGAAGCTGCTCAAGGCGCTTAACCGCACGGAGACGCCATACGCGCTTGTCGACGTCGAGGCCGAAGGCACTGAGGACATCAACGAGTGGATCAAGTCCGTCAATGACGGCAACCGCATCGTGCCAACCGTGCTTTACTCCGACGGCACCTCCGTTACCAACCCGGCTGCCTCCGCCGTGCGCAAGAAGCTCGCTGAGCTCGACGGCTCCGCCGAATAGTGCGAATAGCTCAAGTAGCTGCCGCCTCCAGCACACAAACGCCGAAGTTAAACATCCGATTTAACGCAGCCACATACCGTGCTGGTAACCTAATTGCGTTGCTTTAAAGCAACCCCCGCCCCAGTAGCTCAGGGGATAGAGCACGGCTCTCCTAAAGCCGGTGTCGGTGGTTCGAATCCACTCTGGGGCACCGTGTGAAGTCTCGAGACATCGTTCCGGTCGGTGTCTCGAGATTTTTCGTTTTCAGTTGCCCCGACTGGGGTTGAGTTCGTTGTCTTTCTTGTTGTAATAGATTTTTTCTTCGGTGAGTGTGTAGGCGGCGATTTGTGCCCCGGTGGCGGTTATTTTGATGTCTACGCGGTTGTCGATGCAGACCATGGTGATTGGTTCGCCGCCCCATCGGCGCCCGATGTAGAGGCGGCGTAGTTTGCCACCCCATCGCAGGGTTGTCTTGCCGTTGGTGCCTACTTTGTCGGTGCGTAGGCGGTAGTCGTGGTCTGGTTTGATGTCTGCTGGGAGAGCTTTGGGCAGTGCTGTATAGGCTTCTGCGGGGGTGGTTCTGTTTAGGGCTCTATGGGGACGTTTGTGGTTGTAGTATTCGATGATTTCTTTTAGCTGAGCGTTGAGTTCATCGAGACTTTGAGCTGGTGTTTTGTTTGCTAGGGCAAGTTTAAGGGTGTAGTGGAAGCGTTCAACTTTTCCTTGTGTCTGGGGGTGGTAGGGTTTACCGTTTTTCTGCTTGATTCTGAAGCGTCCTGGGTTTAGTTCCGCTTCTTTTACGACCCTGTGTTGATGGGCTGGGTGAGATAGTACTCGGTTTCTACTTCCTGTGGGGTGGCGTAGTCCAATGCTTCGTGAAGCCGCTTAGTGTTCCACCAATGCACCCACCGCAAGGTGGCCAATTCGACTTCTCCGACCGACGTCCACGGACCTTGGGCATGAATCAGTTCCGCCTTGTAGAGACCATTGACGGTCTCAGCTAGAGCATTGTCATAAGAATCGCCGACTGTTCCCACACTCGGCCGGATTCCGGATTCCGCGAGAGCGGTGGAATACTTCAGTGACACGTACTGGCTGCCCCGATCGCTGTGGTGAATCAGCTGGTTTCCATGGATTCGCCCTGCAGTCGTTAACGCATGCTCCAAGGCCTCCATGGGTAGCGCATCGGTGCGCATCGTTGAGCGTGTAGCAACACCAACAATCTTTCGACTGTAGACATCCACGACAAACGCGGTGTAGGCGAATCCTGACAGGGTGCGAACGTAAGTAATGTCGGCAACCCACAGCCGGCCTGGTGCTTGTGCACGAAAGTCTCGCTGCACTAGGTCCGGGCGATGATCCGGTGCCTTCGGGCTGATCGTTGTCACGGGGGTTCGTCCACGTCTGCGGCCGCAAACACCTGCTAGCTTCATCAGACGTGCAGTCTTATCGCGACCAATATGAAAACCTTCACGGTTCATCGCGTGCCACATTTTGCGGATACCGTAAACCGAGAAATTCTCCGCATGCACACGCTGTATCTCTGGGATGAGAAGGCTATCGCTTAAGGCCCTTGCACTGGGAACACGTGTAGTGGCTTTGCGGTAGCCGCGTGAAGTGATGAATCCACGATCTGCTTGTTTGAGGACTCGGCAGATGGCCCCGGGCCCCAAACTGATCCTTATACGCGTCGATGTAAGAGATCATTTGGTCGTGGGTCGGCCTGGTTCCGCTGCGAAAAAAGCCGAAGCAGTCTTAAGAATCCCGTTTGCTCGCTTCAGCTCACGGTTTTCGCGGCGCAAACGCTTGAGCTCTTCTTCCATCGTTTCGCCGCCTGAAGCGCCAGAGTCATCACGTACTGAAGCGCTGTCACGGTACCAAGCCCGCAACGTATGGTGAGACACTCCAAGCAGCTCACCGACCTCCGTGTAGGCACGTTGCAGTGAGCAGGACTCCAGGCGGACCATTTCGATGATCTGATGGACCGCCTTCTCCTTGAACTCAACGGAATACTTTCTAGGCATAGTTCAATCCTTCCTTAGCTGAGGTAGGAACTAAACCCAGGACGCTTCAATTCCTAGGTCTATGAGCAGTTGCTCGAATCCGTTTCGCGCGGGGTTTGTCCGGTCTGTTCTGGTTGTGAATGCGCGGCCGTTGTTGGTGAGGGTGGACTGGGGGTAGCCATGTGTCTGGCCTGCATTAATGAAGCTTTCTATGACGTTTCCTACGGTGGCATTGTTGAAGGCGCGGCAGGAGATGATGAACCGGGAATGGTCGTCCAAGATGGTGAGGATAGCTACTCGCTTGTGACCTGCGATGGTCCAGTCACTGTAGTCCATTTGCCATGTTTCATTGGGTTGATCTGCTTGAAATCGTATCCATGAGCTGCGAGGACGCTTTTGTGGTTGAGCGATGACGTGACCGTTGTTTGCTAGCACTCGGTGGATTGTCGATGGTGCTGGTGGTGGGTCGATTCCCTCTTGCTGCAGGTGCCACCGAATTGTGTGAGCTCCGGCGTTAGTGCCGCGTTATGTGAGGTCCTGGCGCAATTCAAGTATGCGGTCGACAGTGCTGGGGTTGAGTGCTCGGGGATTAGTGCGGGGGCGTTTAGGGCGTGGTTTTAAGGAGTTAATTCCGCCTTCTCGGTAGCGGGCTTGAAGTGTTCGGATCCATCGTGTGCTGATGCCGAAATGGTCAGCTGCTTCGGCTTGAGTCATGCCGGTAGCAAGCATGGTTTGGATGATGATTTTTGGGCTTGGTTTTGATTTCTGCTCCATCTTTAAAGCATGGAGGATCGATGTCTCGAGACATCGCTTTTTGTCGTGACTGGGCAGTTCTAATGTCAGGGCTTTCTACCGGATCGATGTGGTGAGACATCTGCGCTGGTTGGACCGGAACGATCTCATGAGACATGCGGAACGATGTCTCCGAACCAGACACATCTGGGGCACCATGGGGGGTTCGAAGAATCTGGTGTGATTGTTCGAACAACTCCCTCAAAACAGCAAAACGCCTCTACCTGCGCAAATAGGAGAGGCGTTTTTGTTGTACCGGAACCGATTCCGGGGTGTTGCCACCCAAAAAGTGGCCGAAAATCGCTGTTCATTGATAGCTTCTGCCCGCCACCCTTCTTGTGGTGGCGGTTGAAAGTTGAAACCGAGTATTTTACGCAACTTGTGGTGGTGCGTTCGCGTAATGAATTTCAGAGAGAAACTCATCAGACATACGTCTCGTCTCAGGCGGTGTGGGTGGTTTCGGTTTCGTATCAAAGTTGATAACCAGCCTATGTAGGTAACGCTTAGAGCGTGTCAAGTTGTTTGTGTGTGGGGCTTGATTTCTAGAGGTATTGGTCGAAGCGGTCCGGGTAGGCCACCGCCATTTGGTTGATGGCTTGTTTCCAGCCGGAAACTCTGGCTCCTTCCATGAGTCTGCCGGCTGTCGCTGAGACTCGTTTGCCCTGCTTCGCCCTCTTGGCAGCGCGTTTGTCTTCGATATTGCAGATCATCAACCACAGTGTCTTTAATGCGGACTCATCATTGGTGAACTGCACCCGGTTACGAGTGGCTTTACGCAGCTCATTGTTAAACGACTCAATCGAATTCGTGGTGTAGATAACTTTCCTAGCAGCTGGCGGAAACTGCAAAACGGTACGAACCGCTCCCACGCGTCTTGCCAGACCTTGACGGATCTGGGGTATTTCTCACCCAGCTCAGAATCTGTGAATTCCTCCAGCGCTGCTGCAGCAGCGGCCTCATCAGGGGCTGAGTAGACCTTCTTCAGTGCTGCCGACACGGGCTTGCGGTCGCCGTAGGCCACCCATCGGTTGGCCGCACGAATTAGGTGCACCACACAGGTTTGCACCATCGATCCTGGCCAGGTTGCCTCCACTGCCTCAGGAAGGCCTTTGAGCCCATCACAGCAGACAATGAAGACGTCTTTAACACCACGATTCGACAGGTTAGAGCACACCTGCGCCCAAAAGGATGCTCCTTCCTCTTTGGCGATCCATAGTCCCAGGATGTGCTTGATTCCCTCGATGTCCACACCGATGGCCATATAGGCAGACTTATTGACTACGCGTCCACCGTCACGGACTTTAATACGCAATGCGTCGAGGAAGATGACGGGGTAGAACTCGTCTAACTGGCGGTTTTGCCACACCAGTACCTCATCAAGGACGGCGTCTGTAACCGCAGAAATCGTCTCATGGGAGATTTCAACCCGCATGGCAGTGGCCATATGGTGCTGAATATCGCGCACGGTCATCCCGCCGGCATACAAGCTCACGATCATGTCATCGACGTCAGTCAAACGCCTAGAGCCTTTGGGAACCATGGTGGGAAGAAACATCCCGGCCCTGTCTCTGGGAACGTCTACGGTAACCGGCCCGTAATTGGAATCAACCGTCTTCGGGTAGGTGCCATTGCGGTGATTATCAGTCCCAGCTGCCGCTTTAGCATCTCTATCTCCCGATGGATAGCCCAGGTGGGCATCCATCTCAGCATTAAGCCCTCGGGTAATCGAGGCTTGCAACATGCCGCGCACCAGGTCATTGGCATCCGTAGTAGAAGTACCTAAATCATCAATTAGCTTCGCGATTTCAGGGTTAGCAAGAAGCTTCTCCTAAGGTCGCGTCAATCTTGGCCTTATCAGCCGGATCTCGTCTTGCCACAGTAGTCATTCTGGCTTATCTCCTTATGCGGGATGGAATCCCACACACAAACCATCAGACACCCTCTGGCAACCCACACAGGGTGCAGAACTAGCGCGCCGCCCCCATCTACTTACCAGCCCGCCCAGGCCACAATTGACACCCCAACACAGTCTCAAGGCGAGCCACCATCTCCGCCGAAGGCCACCCAGCCCCATTTAACAACTGATGCAGCACCGCATGCGAAGTCCCGACCTTCCTGGCGAGGTCACGAAGCGAAGTGATTTCCCCCTCTTCCAAAGCCTCATTAAATGCCGTTTGGAAATTACGGACAAGCCTCAAAAGCTTCTTATCATTCACATCGCTCACCGCCGCTAGCTTCACATCAGGCCAACCCTCATACAATGCGGCGTCTTCCTTCTTCGGGGGACGACCCCGCACAGGTGAACCAGACATACAACACTCCCATAACCACGGCGTAAGACATTGTCAATGCTAGGTCGTTTCACAGACCAGGACGACCGCCCAACCCTCACAAGCCAGCAGCCCATAGAGCATGTGTTCGACAACGCAAACTGGGAAATGACACCCATGTGAGATAATCAACCCGACACGGCCCGCCCCGCCTCAGAAAGGTGACACGATGCCCCACGACGGCAGCAGCCCGAAGCCGAATCCCAACCTGGATTGGTTCGGAAAAATACAAAGCGATATCGCAAACAGTGCTGCAGGCCTTGCAGGGTCCAAAGCCCTCGCGCAACAAGTAGCAAACCTGAACACATCCATGAAACTGGGTACGAGTCCCTACATTGACTTCAAAAGCAGCGCAGTCATGCAAGCCCTCAACCAGACACAAGCAACCGCAAACGCCGCATCTGTTTTTCTGAAAATGTACGATGACCAAACTTTCAAAGCTGTCGAAGCAATACGACGCGGCATGGACATGGGAATCGGCTCTTCAGCATTGGAGCAGATGACTGGGGTGCAAACTTCAATGGCCGCCTTAGCGAAGCTCGGCAATCCGCTACCGGACATTTCTACTCTCGCTGGAATTGGTCAAGCCACCCTACCAAAGAGCATGCTCGCAGGGCTGAACTTCTCAGCCGTGGCCCAAGCCGCCAGTGCTGCACAGGCATTAAATACAGAAGCAATCATTCCACGAGGACTCTCCGAAGCCATCAATCAAGCAACCAAGAACCTGACTGCCCCTGAACAGTTGCTGAAACAAATGCAGGGACTGGGATTCTCGCCAGGCGCGCAGGTTGCCCTGAAAGGCTATCCGGCAGCTTTCCCTGATTTTGAGAAGTACTCCTCAGTATCAAAAATCGTTGGCGAACACTACCGCCCGCCGAACATTGACAGCGTTCTACGTCGCTTCGAACGGCTCGAAAAAGAACTCAACCTCGATATCCCGGTGGAAACCGCTGATGATATTGATGACTTGGTTGAGGATGCACAGGCCGTTGAATACGTTGAGAATCAAATCACCGAAAACGGGGCTCTTAAGCCGTCGATTTCACAAGTCCTGTTCGGTTTCAATCTCAACGAGCTTACCCGTACACAATCCGGCAGTCTGGTCACTTTCGGAGGGGTAGTTATTGCCTATATGCATCAAGTTCTAGAGACGCTACTTGAGGAAGATGTCACCGCCGCGCGTTTCTTCACGGTTGCGATTATCCATTTCATCGCCGTGTATGGTGCAGCGATGCTCGCAGATGGAGCGCTAGGCGAGGGCAAGGATTCGCCTGCTACGTAGTTGCTATTAGCGGCCGAGAGGGTGTCTGACCCCCGGAAAGTAGACACGTCGGGGGTTAGCTATGCTGCTTGGGTCAGTGTAGCTGATGTGAGTGCTTCGAAGTCATTGGGGGCTAGAAGGTTGCACCAGGAGTGCCGTCTGCGGGTGTTGTAGCGCATGCACCATCGAAAGACTTCCTGCCGGCAGATAATGGGATTATCAAAGACTTTCCGATCACGTAGCACTTCACGTTTTAAGGTGGCGTTAAATGATTCTGCCAGGGCATTATCGGCACTAGTTCCCACCGCGCCCATGGATTGGCGTACACCAAGTTGGGCGCAGTGGTCCCTAAACGCCTGTGAGGTGTACACACTTCCATGATCAGAATGGAAAATAGCCCCGTCAAGGCTTCCGCGGACTGTGCTGGCATGGGACAAAGCCTCGATGACCAGTGAGACACGCATGTGGTCTGCGAGTGCATAACCTGCAAGTTTTCGTGAATAGGTGTCAATGACCGTGGCCAGGTACATGTTCTTACCGCCCTTACACGGCAGGTAGGTGATGTCGCCTACATAAACACGGTTCGGCTCGTCAGCGGTGAATGTACGGCCTACTAAATCTGGCATGACACGGTGACCAGGCTTGCGCCGGGTGGTGATGCATCGACGCCGTTTGCTAAAGCCTTTTAGCCCCATGGATTTCATGATGCGCGCAACCTTCTTATGGTTGATCGGGCCGAAGTCCGTATCGTCGTTGAGGCTTGCAGCGATGCGTTTAGCACCATAAAGCCCGTTCTCATCATCAAAGATGGCCTTGATTCTTGCACCAATAAGGGCATCGGAACATATCTTTAACCTGCGATTTTCGTGGGTGTTGACCCATTTATAAAACGAGGAGCGATTGAGCTTTAACACATGGCACATCCGCTTGACCGAGTACTCGGTTCGGTAGTCATAGACAAACTGGAAGCGGATCACCAGTGAGTCTCTTCGGCAAAATACTTCGCGGCCTTGCGCAGAATATCGCGTTCTTCGCGCAGCTTCGCGTTCTCTTTTTCTAGCTGGCGGATTCGCTCGGAATCAGTCGTCTCCTTGGCGTTGTCGCGCATGGCCTTCGTGCGGGCACGTTTGCCGGTGCCGTATTGCTGAAGCCAGGAGAAAAGCGAGGAACGATTGACTCCAAGCTCTGCTGAAGCCGCGTGAAGTGAAAGGTCCTCATTGTTTTCATAGAGGGCCACAGCATCACGTTTGAACTGTTCGGAATACCTAGGCATGGTGGTAGATTACCTTTCTTCCCAACCCAACCGGGCTGGATATCAGGTGTCTACCAAACAGGGGTCAGGTCCTTACAAGCGAGGAGATCGACCATCCCAGGATGCGAACGTTCGCCACCTGAAAAGAGGTCGAACGGGCCACCGCTGAGCGGGTCAACTGGTACAACACCCAAACGCCCCCACGGCTCCATCGACTACGTCCCGCCGATCGAATACGAGGCCGGCTACTATCACAATCATCCGGAAACGAATACGACCGAAGCCCAAGCGGCTTAAACACCGCCCTCCACAAACCCAGGCCGATTCACCCCGCTTTGAAAGCTAGGCGAGCAAGTTTCCAATCCGGAAACTTTTCCGGTTCCGTAACCACATCGAACACCTCCACCTGGAATTTTTCCTCAAGTCTCACCCGCTCTTGAAAGTCGTTTGTATTCCTAACACGCGTATAAGCCACATCCGCTGTCTGCCCAGGCCCAAAGTGCGATGTTCCGACTATAAAGTCTCCATATCTGGGGATATAGAATCCTCGGGTGCCTCCTCTGAAACCATCCGGTCGATAAAACACCTCTCCATTATCAAACTCCCATGCCCCACCTATAACTACGGCTTTGAATCGATTGTTTTTGATGACCGCTCGCTGGGAACCGAGGTAGTGCAACTCAAGGTCCGGCTTTCGCAAATTATCAAATCTCCAAAGAGCAACCGCGACAAGGAAGCCAGAAATTATTCCGGACACTACTCCAGTAATAAGGTTTACAAACATGCACAAATTATAAAATCACCCGACTAGTGGCCATCGGAGTGAAAAATCATTTCACAGGCTGAATTAGAAAATCACCCCATGGATTTTCCACCTTGAAATACTCAAAAGGCCGATGCGGAAGCAGCTCGACAGTCCCGTCGATACGCCGAATCCAATGCTCGCCACGAGCATCCGTAAACGAAATCTCAACTCCCGGCTTCCGCATCATTCCTCCCCAGGTATGTTCCAACCACATCAAATACGTTCCAGGGGGCACCATCCAACGAAGGTACCGATTAGCGTTTGGGCAACATTCTTCACTCATGGCTGATACCGCCTCACTCGTCTGGGGCCCTCCGCCTCCGGAAATAACTAGATGGATAACTACCCAGTAGATTGGCTGGTTTGAGTCGTTAACAATGAGTGCCTTTGATTCATTTTCTGGGTCTATCCAGGAATTAATTTTGTTGGCTTGCTCGCGTTTGACTTCTTCGTCTCGACGGTTTTGCTCTTTGGCTCGAAGTGATTCTTCCTCTTTCCTGATCTTCCTTTCGAGTTTGAGCTGCCGAAGGGCTGCAACCATTGCGCCAGTTGTACCAATGGAACCGAGCCAAGTTCCTACTATTCCAATCCACTCTGCGTCCATCGCTCTCTACTTTCCTAACCTTTCACGGCCTTTCCATTTAAGCTCGCCTCATAAACCTTAGAAGCAAATTGGGATTGAGTTGAGTCCTGGAATGCTTCAGAAACCCAGTTCCAAAAGCAAAGGAGAATTTGACGGAATCCACTAAGAAGACGTCAAAGGTTGAAGTTGAATAGCCAGAAATTGAAGGCGAATCACTCAGGCCTGTCGAAAGAAGCTCAAGGGGTCAGAACTCTAAGATTACATAGGACGTTTCCTAGCCCTAAGATAGAAGGACCCTGCAAAGTGAGCACCGCTGAGTTAAATCAGTCCGTCGTGTGGAACACCGCCGACAAGTACCTGCGCTCGATCGTCGAGCCGGAGGACTACGGCGACTACATCCTACCGCTGACAGTCCTGCGCCGACTGGAGTGCATCTTGGCTCCCACCAAGAGCCAGGTTGTAGACCTTGCCACCAAGCTCAATGCCGAAGGCATGAGTGAGGCCTACTTGGACTGGGAGGTGCAGTCACAGTTCGGGTTGTCCTTCTACAACACCTCGCGGCTGGACTTGACCCGCATCGCGGAAACCGACGACCACGTATTCGACTCCCTCATGGATTATGTGGGCGCATTCTCACAAAGCGTCCGCGATATTTGGGACGCATTCGACTTCGCGGTCAAGATGCGCACGCTTGACCAAGCTGGACGTCTGTGGCCGGTGGTAAAGCACTTTTCCACCATTGACATGTCGGTTGAAGCACTGCCGGACGCGCAGATGGGCGACCTGTTTGAGCACGTCATGTACCGCGCGTTCAACACCAAGGGCAAGGCTGCGGGCGCCTTCTACACCCCGCGTGATGCGATCCGTCTCATGGTGGACATCCTGTTTGCCTCCGATGACCTTGGCCTGACCTCCCCCGGCGCGTCGCGTACTGTCTACGACCCCACCGCGGGCACGGGCGGCATGCTGCTCGTAGCAGAACGCGCGTTGAAAGAACTCAACCCCAACATTGAGGTCAACCTCGCTGGTCAGGAGCTCATGCCGACCGGCTATGCCATCGGTAAGGCTGACCTGCTTATTCAAGGTGGTGAACCGGATGCGATCCGCCACGGTGACACACTGCTGACAGACCTGTACGAGGGTGAGCAGTTCGAGTACATCCTGTCCAACCCACCGTTTGGTTCTGACTGGTCGGTGCAGCAATCCTCGGTCAAGAAGCAAGCCAAGGTACCGGATTCACGTTTTAGCCACGGCCTGCCTAAAAAGGACGATGGCCAGATGCTGTTTCTCTCCCACGTGGCTTCCAAGCTCATGCCCTCAGGCAAGAACGGTTCTGGGGGACGTGGTGCGGTGGTGTCTAACGGATCGCCGCTGTTTACGGGTGGCCCCGGTTCAGGCCCTGACCAGATCCGCGCGTGGCTTCTAGAAAACGACCTGGTGGACGCGATTATCCAGCTGCCCACCAACATGTTCTACGGCACGGGCATTTCTACTTACATCTGGATTCTGGACACCAACAAAGAAGACCACCGCAAGGGCTTCGTGCAGCTTATTGATGCCTCCAAGTGCTGGTCTGTGCCCGATAAGGGCCTAGGAGATAAGCGCCGCGAGATGCGCGAGGCCGACCGCACCAAGGTGCTGGAGACCTACAGTGCTTTTGCCGATAGCGACATGTCCAAGGTACTCACACCAGACGACCTGGGCTTCCGCGACGTGAAGGTGACCAAGCAAGCACGGCTAGGAGTTCACGTCACCGACGACTCAATTGCCGAGGTACTAGCACACAAGCAGGCCGTGGATGCACACGCCGACGTGGTACGCGCGGTGGCAGACTCTTCCTACAACGACCTGCCGGACGCGCTCAAGGCTGCGGCTAAGGAACACGGCGTGAAGATGCCCGCCGCGCTTATCGACGCCATCTCCAAGGCCATTGCCGTCCCCGACTCGGACGCAGAGCCCGCAGTTGACCGCAAGGGCGACCCGGTTCTTGACCCGTCATTCACTATGACCGAACGCGTGCCGCTTACCGAAGACATCGACGAGCACATGCAGCGCGAAGTACTCCCCTTCGCACCCGATGTCATCTGGGACGCAACCAAGGCCGTCACCGGCTACGAGATCCCGTTTAAGCGCGTGTTCTACACCCCAGATCCGGTTCGTCCCCTAGCGGAGATTGATGCCGACGTAGCCGAGGTCATGGGCCGACTCATGGATAAATTCGGGCAGGTGAGGAAGTAATGAGTAGCCCCTTTTCCTACTCTAGCTTTGACCTCCCACAAGGATGGAATAAAAGACGACTCGGTTCACTTTTACAGTTTCGAAACGGTCGAGACATTTCAGGCACAGACATTGAGCTTGAAAGCTACCCTGTTTACGGCTCAGGCGGCGAATTTAAACGGACAAATCAGTACTTGTTTGATGGTCCCTCCATTCTTTTCGGAAGAAAAGGAACCATTGACAAGCCTTTACTCGTAAATGGTCGCTTTTGGACTGTCGACACAATGTTCTATACAGTTCCTGGACCAGACGTTGACCCGCGGTTTGTTCATTACTGGGCATTGGTTGCACCATTATCAGTGCTTTCTACAAACACGGCAGTGCCTAGCATGACTTCGACCGATCTGGCGCAGCTGTACCTGGCTGTTCCTCCACTCCCCACCCAGCGTGCCATCGCTGACTACCTCGACCGCGAGACCGCAGAGATCAACGGTATGCGCGCCGATTTGGACAAGATGGAGCGGCTGCTGACGGAGCGACGGGCCACCATTGTCAAGAATGCATTTTCAGTATTGCGGCATTCAGGTTGCAGCTATCGAAAGCTGGGTTACGTGGCGCAATTCCGTAATGGGAAAGATGCCAAAGGCATAGAAAGCGTAGATGGCGCATACCCGGTTTACGGCTCGGGCGGAGTATTCAAACGGGCAAATTCGTATCTATTTGACGGCCCATCGGTACTCTTTGGCCGCAAGGGAACACTTGACAAGCCGCTGTTGGTCGATGGCAAGTTCTGGACAGTAGACACCATGTACTACACGGTTTTAAGCGCGGAGGTGTGTCCCTCATTCCTTCACAAATGGGCAACTACCCTTCCTTTCGAGATGAACTCGACCGATACTGCCCTGCCGAGCATGACCTCAACCGTTTTGAGCCAACTTCGTATCCCCCTCCCACCCCTCGGCGAACAACGCCGCATTGCCGATGAGATCGAACGTGAAACCGCTGAGATTGATTCGATGTTGGAGGACATTACGAAGCTGCGGGATTTGCTGGCGGAGCGTCGTGCGGCGGTGATTTCGGCGGCGGTAACTGGCCAGATTGATATCCCTGTCTCCCCTACTCACAAGGACGAACCTCATGCCTAAACGTGACATTATGCGCGAAGAGCGCCTGGAAGAAACCGTCTGTACCTCGCTTCAAGCTAGCGGCTGGATCTATGAGCCAGGAATGAAGGACACTGGCTGGGATGCGCGCCTTGGTTTGTTCCCGGCGGACGTGTTGCATTGGCTTTCCACCCAGTACCCGGAGGACTACGCCAAGGCGGTGCCGCAGGATGCTCCTGAGGCGACACAGGAGAATGCGCAGCGTTTGCTGCTGGAGTACGTCGCCAAGCGGCTCGAATCCGCAACGCGCAAAGACGCACAAACCGGACGCATCCGTGGTGGCCTGCTGGGTACTCTGCGCGAGGGCTTTAAGTACGCGCAGACTAACGCACGCTCAGCCACCTTTGGCCCCATGGCGGCATTCCCACCGGCCAATCCATTGAGTGTGACTGCAGCCAAGCGTGCGGAGGAGAATCGCCTGCGCATTATCCGCCAGGTGCACTTTGATACCACCAGCGGCGAGACGCTGGATCTAGTGGCTACGGTCAACGGCATTCCGGTGGCCACGTTTGAGTTGAAGACGGACAACACACAGTCAGTGGCTCATGCGATAAAGCAGTACCGCAAGGATCGTTTACCGTCGAAGAATCGCCGCGTACTCCTGCCGGGGCGCGCACTAGTTCACTTCGCGGTGTCGAATGACGAGGTGTACATGGCCACTGCGCTCAAAGGCAACGACACGAGGTTCCTGCCATTTAATCAGGGACATAACGGTGCTGGAGGCAACCCGTCAGTAGCAGGCAAGTCTGCTACCTCGTATCTGTGGGAGCAGGTGTTGCAGCCTCGGCTCCTTCTACGTATCTTGAGCGACTTCGCAGTGTGGGAACCGGATTCAAAGTCCAAACGTGGAACGCAAGGCAAACTTATTTTCCCGCGCTTCCACCAGCTGCGTGCGGTGGAGCGAGTGACAACCGACGTCGCCAAGCGCGGCGCTGGCGGGCGCTACCTCATCGAGCACTCCGCTGGTTCCGGCAAGACCAAGACGATTGCGTGGCTTGCGCACCGTCTTATCAGGCAGGTAGCCCAGGATGGCACCAAGACTTTTGATTCCGTCATTGTGGTCACCGACCGTACCACTCTGGATACCAATATCCGCCAGGACATGCAGGCACTAGCTGCATCGCGCGGCTTGGTGGTTTCAGTTGGTGAAAACTCTGGTGCGAAGTCGCCGCAGTTACAGCAGGCGTTGGTTGAGGGCGGGCACATCATCACCTGTACGTTGCAGACATTCCCGTACGTGCTTTCGCTGCTGGATAATGATCCGGATATTCAGGGCCGGAACTGGTGCGTGATTGCTGATGAGGCGCACTCGTCACAAACCGGTTCTTCTGCCTCGGCGCTGCGCGAACTGCTGGCCGAAGTCGACGTGGATGAGACCGAGGAATACACCGCCGATGACCTGCTTGAGCTGCGCCAGGAGGCAGTAGCTAATGCTTCCAATATGACGTTCGTGGCGTTTACTGCCACCCCTAAGGGAAAGACCCTGCGCCTATTCGGTTCACAGACCCCGGATGGCCACTACGTCGCCTTCGACACGTATCCCATGGGCCAGGCTATTGCCGAGAACTTCATCATGGACGTGCTCACCAACTACTCCACCTACACCATGTGGGCGGAGGTCCGCGATGAACTAGGCCGAACCGAGGAGGTAGACCAATCCGCCGCAGTCACGGACATGGTGCGTTTTGTCCGCCTGCATCCGACCTCCATTGCCCAAAAGGTCGAAGTCGTTGTCGAGCACTTCCGCCGCAATGTTGCGCACCACCTTGATGGTCAGGCCCGTGCCATGGTGGTGACCTCCTCGCGCAAGGCAGCAGTGCACTGGTCCCGCGAGATGAACCGCTACATCACTGCAAAGGGCTACGGGTTCCATTCGCTGGTAGCATTCTCCGATGCCGTAAGCATGGAGGACGAGCCAGAACCAGTCACCGAGGTAAGCCTCAACGGCGAATCCGACGTGGAACGCGCGTTTAAGGACGATGACCGGCCTTACCGCGTGCTCATTGTGGCGAATAAATTCCAAACTGGGTTCAACGAGCCGCGTCTATGCGCAATGTACGTGGACAAGCACCTCTCTGGAGTGGCAACGGTGCAAACCCTATCTCGCCTGAACCGCATCTATCCGAAAAAGCCCGCTCCGATGGTGGTTGATTTCGTCAACGATCCCGAACTCATTGAGGCTGATTTCAAGCGCTACTACCAAGGCGCCTCGATTGATACCGACATTGACCCAAACTCGCTGCACACACTTGCCGACGAACTCGATACCGCAGGCTATTATGATCCCGACGAGATGAATAAGGTCGCCGAAGCCTATATGGCCGGCGAAGATTCGGAGAAACTACGCGGTGCCGCTAATGCAATCCTTAGCCGCTGGCGCAGCGACCGCAAGTCAACTGACAAAGACACCGTCGAGCATGCCAAGGACTTCAAGGCTCACGTATTAAAGTACCGCCACGCCTATGAGTTCCTCTCCCAGATCATTGCTTACGCAGATGCCGACGTATCGCGCCGCGCCATATTGTGTAGCGTTCTGGAGCCGAATCTGCACGTTACAGAGGACATCGAAGACGAAGATTTCCTGACTGGCCTCACGCTGGCTGGGGTTGCCATTGCCCAAGGCGAGGTGGAAGAGGATCATCGCGTTTCCGACACCGAACCAGAGCCGCTCAAAGTCCCGGAGTTCACGGTCCGCCTCGGCGAGCCCCAGACTCCGCTGCGCAGCGCATTCGATGAAGCTGTTGAAAAGGTCAACGATCTGTTCTCACTCGCTGGCGTCGATGTTGACAGTAGCGAAACTGGCCAGATGATTGTCGCCGCGTGGGGAACCCTCTCCAAGCAGCCGGTTGCAGTAAAGCTCGGCAAGGAAAACACCAAGGAGCAGCTAAAGCGCTCCAAAAAGTTCAAGACCGAAGCCACGCGTGCGATCTTTAGCGGCATCGAACAGCGCAAGCAGCGCGACGCACTGGTCTCTAGCGACCGCAACGTCCTCGAGAGCCTGGTCGATGCCTTGGCAAATATCATGGCGTCGGCGAACGAAACAGGCCAGCTAGAAGAGGGTTAGAGCCTTGAGGGTGCTGGCCTAAGCAGCCACCACCCTACGTGGGCAGACTATACAAAACTGCCTAGGGGCTTGGACACTTGGGCCACCTAACAACATGACTCCCCGTTCTAGACTGGCCTCATGTCTGAAGTAACGAAGCACTACACCGTAGACCTCACCCGCCTCGACACCGCCGTATACCGCGCAACCAATTCCGCCGGAGCCAGCATTGAGTTTGGCCGTGACGAGGAGCTCTTTTCCCCTGTTGAGCTTTTACTGGCTGCGGTGGCGGGGTGTTCCGCGGTGGACGTGGACGTGGTGACATCCCGGCGTGCGGAGCCGGAATCTTTTGATGTGCACATGGAAGGCGACCGCGTAAATAAGGACGGGGCATCGCGCCTGTCGGAGGTTCGCGTGGGCTTCGATCTATCGTTCCCGGAAACCCCCGAAGGCAACCAAGCGCGCAGGCTCGTGGACAACCTGATTCGCATCTCCCATGAGAAGGACTGCACGGTATCGCGCACGGTTGAGAACTCCACGCAAGTGACGTTTAGGAACGACTCAAAATAGTTTCCCGAAGTAAAAGCGCGACATGCGGTTGCACTCCGGGAATGCCCCAAGACCTCCTGCTATGGTGCAATTGTTAACTACTGTGACAAATGTGATTACTGCAGGAGCTCAACATGTCACCATCTTTCTCCCGTCGCGGCCTCTTAAAGGTCAGCGCTCTCGCCCTGACCGCAGGCGCCATCGGTTCTGCCGTTCCGAATGCAGCGGCGCTTGGACCGGTGCGCGGCACCATCATCGACTTCGCCGTCGGTGTTCCTTCCGCCGCGGGCATCAAGCGCGCAGGCCACCTCGGCGCCATCCGTTACGTTTCCAAGCGTCGCCCCGGCGCCGAATCCTGGATGACCGGCAAGCCAGTCACCTTGCAGGAGACCAAGGCTAACGCCGCGCAGGGCTTGGCGACGGCCTCCATCTACCAGTTTGGCCGTGCCGAAACCGCCGATTGGAAGCAAGGTGCCGCAGGTGCAGCCATCCACGCCCCGCAGGCTATTGCCCTGCACAGGGCAGCAGGCGGACCGACCAATCGCCCCATCTACATCGCGATTGACGATAACCCGACCCGCGCCCAGTATGACCAGCAGATCAAGCCTTATCTGCAGGCATTCTCCCGCGTGCTTTCTGCCGCGGGCTACCAGACCGGCGTATACGGCAACTACAACACCATCGAGTGGTGCGTGCGCGATGGAATCGGCTCCTTCTACTGGATGCACGATTGGGGCTCGAACGGCAAGATCCACCCACGCACCACGATTCACCAATTGCCGGGCAACATGCAGCGCACCATCGACGGCGTCACCGTGGACATCAACGAGGTCTACGCCCGCGACTGGGGTCAGTGGATGCCGGGCCAGAAGGCCCCTGCTGCGCCAGCCAAGCCTTCCGCACCGAAACCAGCCGCACCGGCACAGCCGGGCAACATCCCGGGTATCTCCCCGCAGTCTTCTGATGCGATGGGTGCGCTTAGCTCCCAGGTAGAGCACGCGGTGCCAGGCATGCGCCTGCCGCAAGTAAACCAGAACGGCATCTCCTACGGCGGCTCTTCCGTCTCCCAGGACCAAATCAAGGGAGCCATCGACCTAGCCTCTACTATTCAGAACGCTTTGAAGTAGCGCTTTCAGATTGAGCCGACGAGGTCGGCTCTTTCTTTATGTCCTTCTTTTTCTCGGCGCTCTTCTTGCCGGCGTCGGTAGGCTCCTTGCTCTTATCCCCGCGCTTGGCCTTGCCACCGTCTTTGCTCTGGTCCTCATCAGAGCCCTTCTTCTCAGATTTCGGCAGAGTCGAGGTCACGGTGATGGTCGTCTTGGAGGCAGGCGTAGAAGGCTTCGAAGGACTTACTGGAGCAACGCTCTCACCGTTGAGCGCCTTTTGGTAGCGGTCAGTGCCCTTACGCAGGTTGCTGCCCGTTACCTCGTCTTTTACAAAGTCCGTGAGATCATCGGCGCTGCCATAGGTGGTAGCTGCAACAACGAAGTTCTTGCCAAAGGAAACCGAAGAGTGCAAGGTCTTGTCATTTGACCAGCCCCACTTGGTGCCCACTACATTTTGCAGTTTCGCCGTGCCGTAGTCCTGCTCGTATCCGTCTTCCGAGATGGGATCGGCGTGGGCCATCGCCACCAGGACCGGGTGGGTGGGGTTATCTTCCTTCAGCTGCACCACGAAGCGCACCACGTCATACATGGAGGTCACCGAAGTGCCCCATTGATCACCGGCCTTCGTGGCCTGCAATCCATATTCCTTTGCCACGGAGTCAATGGAATTCGGGTACTTCTCAAAGAGTTCTTCTGCGCTTGTATCTGAGGAGCTGGCGATCATGTCTAAGGCTTCGTATTTATCCTCGAAGCTTCCCTTTTCGAGCACGTAGGTTGCGATATACAGCTTGATAAGGCTCAATGCTGGGCGTGACTCATGCTCATTTGCCGTTGCCATACGCATTCCATCGCCGATGCGGTAGTAGCTCAGCTGCTGGTCTTTATTACCCTCGAGGAACTGACTGACGTCATCGGGGACGTCGGAAAGCGCAGGCTCCCCCAGCTCATGCCGAAGGTCGGACGCAGACGCATTGCTTGCCGACGCCGAGGCGGCCTTACTATCGTGCTGCTGCGACGGTGTACATGCGCACAACAGGCCGCCGGCGAGTGAAAACGCGGCGAGGGCGGCACCGACCTTCATCGGCACCGCCTTCGTTTTAGACAAAGAATCGAGCACGCATTAGATAATACTCAGTACTCTGCCAGGTTTAGTGGTTGACTGGGGCCTCCACGCCAACGCCGGTCAGAGACCGTACCTCCATCTCTGCGGACAGATCCTCAAAGTCATCCGGCGGGGTCAGGATGGAAACCAACCAGCCTGCGATGAATGCCAGCGGAATGGAAACCAGGCCCGGATTCGACAGTGGGAACAGCGCCCAATCCGCGTTCGGGAACATCGAGGTCTCAGAACCGGATACTGCCGGGGAGAAGAAGATGAGCAGCAGGCAGGAGATGACGCCGGTGTACATGGACGCCACCGCACCGGCCGTATTGAAGCGACGCCAGTAAAGCGAGTACAGGATAGTCGGAAGGTTTGCAGAAGCCGCGACGGCGAAGGCGAGAGAGACCAAGAACGCGACGTTTTGAGTCATAGCCAGAATGCCCAGGATGATGGCAGCGATGCCGAGGACTACGACCGTAACCTGCGAGACACGGACCTGCTCCGACTCGGTGGACTCTCCCTTACGGATAACCGCGTGGTAGATATCGTGCGCGATGGATGCAGACGCGGTAATCGCCAGACCTGCAACTACTGCCAGCACCGTGGCGAATGCAACCGCCGAGATTACAGCCATGAATACCGAGCCGCCGAGTTCTAGCGCCAGAAGCGGAGCTGCGGCATTGGCCCCGCCCGGCGCGGCCAGGATGCGGTCCGGGCCCACGAGTGCCGCGGCACCGTAGCCCAGGATGAGGGTCATCAGGTAGAAAGCACCGATAATGACGATTGCCCAGGTCACGGAACGGCGTGCCTCAGTTGCAGTCGGAACCGTGTAGAAGCGCATGAGCACGTGCGGCAGGCCGCCAACGCCGAGCACCAGAGCGATACCGAGGGAAACGAAGTCCAGCTTGGTGGTCAAAGTCTTTCCATACTTTAAGCCTGGTTCCATGATTTGAGAAGCTTCGTAGCCCTTCTCTTGGAGGTAATCCGAGCCCGCATGCATATCGACGGCGTCGGAGAACAAGGTGCTAAAGCCGCCCTTCACCGCAATGAAGGTCATGATGCACATCGCCACGACGCCGGTGACCAAGAGGACCGCCTTGATCATCTGCACATAAGTAGTGCCCTTCATACCGCCCACCAGAACGTAGACGATCATCAAAACACCCACGATGCCAACCACGACCGCCTGCCAGGTGAAGTCATGGATATCCAAAAGCACCGACACCAGGGAGCCTGCGCCGGCCATCTGCGCAATCAGGTAGAACAGCGAGACAAAAAGCGTAGAGATGGACGCCGCCACGCGTACCGGGCGCTGCTTCAAACGGAAGGACAACACGTCTGCCATGGTGAAGCGACCAACGTTACGCATCGGCTCGGCAACCAGCATCAACGCCACCAGCCAGGCCACGAAGAAGCCGACAGAATACAAGAATCCGTCATATCCGTTGAGAGCGACCGCGCCGACGATACCGAGGAAGGAAGCGGCAGAAAGATAGTCACCCGAAATGGCCAAACCGTTCTGGCGGCCAGAGAAGGTGCCACCACCGGTGTAGAAGTCCGAGGCCTTCTTCGTGGTCTTTCCTGCCCTTAAAACCACCCACATGGTGATGACAAGAAACGCACCAAAAACGGCGATGTTGAGCACCGGGTTTCCGGAGCCTTCTTGCGCTGCCTCAGCAGCTAGGTTGAAGGTCAGCATAATCTATCCCTCCAATGCCTCACGAATAGCTGCTGAACGCGGCTCAATTTTCTTGTTGGCGTACTTGACGTAGATCCACGTAATCGCGAACGTGGTGACAAATTGGGCGAGCCCGAATACGAGCCCCACGTTCCACCCACCGCCAATTTCGGTGCCCATGAATCCAGGCGCAAAGACGGCAGCCAACACGTAGATGACGTACCACAGGAAGAAGGCAATGGTCATCGGGAAAGTGAAGTTACGATATGCACCGCGTAACTGCTTAAACTGCGGGCTATCGCGCATCTCGATGAAGTCCTGCGCTGTCGGTTCGCGGCGCTCGAGCATCGAGGTAGGTGCGCTAGTCATGTCGCTCTCCTTGGGTTCTCAAGATTCCACACGAAAGTGATTAATGAACCACACGAGATAGAGATAGTGTGATGAATCACGTTTCGCCTTACGAGTAAGTTACCCAATTCACATTGCGAGGTTGTAAAGCTTGCCAATCGATTTTTGATTAGCAAGCCTTAGCTACCCCCTAACCCCATTGCTTACTGCACTTTTTAAAGCGTGAAAAGTACCCCCATATCTTTCAACGCTCGAGTTTGCAAACATTGCGAAAGTCCACATGGCAAGAAAAGGCGGCAGAGAACTATGCCGTTCCCTGCCGCCTCTAGGCCGTTTTCTGAGGGCCGAAAGGCCCGCTTTAACGTTTAACCCGGAAACTCACGCGGGTCCTTGTACAAGCGCCCAGCCGCGCCGTTATCGAGGGCGTCGATTGCCGCAATGTCATCGTGGCTAAGCTCCAGCTGCGCGGCCGCCAAGTTCTCCTCGAGGCGCTCACGCTTGGTGGATTTCGGGATTACGGAAATCCCCTTGGCTAGAAGATAGGCGATTGCTACCTGTCCCGGGGTTGCCTCAAGGCGCTGCGCCACATTCTTGATCTCCGCATTGTTAAGGACCTCTCCCCTCGCCAGCGGCGACCATGCCTCTGTAACAATGCCATGTTCATCATGGAATTCTCGCAACTCCGGCTGGGTAAACCCCGGATGCAGCTCCACCTGGTTCAACACTGGAACGATACCCGTTCGCGCGATGATCTCCTGCAGCGTTTCCTCGTAGAAGTTAGCCACGCCGATGGAAGCGATCTGCCCCATGCCCTGCAGACGAGCCATCTCCTCAAAGGTCTCCACATAGAGTCCAGCCTGTGGCCACGGCCAGTGGATCAGGTAGAGGTCTAGGTAGTCCAGCTGCAGCTTTTTCAGCGATTCAGTAAATGCTGCGTCTACCCCCTTCGCCCCGTGGCTGTCATGCCAGACCTTGGAGGTGATGAAGAGCTCATCACGGGTGACGTCACCGGCGCGCATCGCATCATTTAGGGCCTGGCCTAGCTCTGCCTCGTTCTCATACAAGGTTGCAGTATCGAAATGGCGGTAGCCGAGCTCGATGGCTTCACGTACCGCCGTGATACATTCCTGACCCGTCATCTTGTAGGTGCCCAGACCAAGCTGTGGCATCTCGCGATCATCATTAAAAGAGATAAATGGGACACTCATGGTTCCATTGTGCACGAGTTTCGCCACGCGTGACGCCGAAAAATTCAAGTTCTTGCGCCCGCAAAAAAGAAACTCCACCTTCTGCCCTAGCAATTCGGGGCAAAAGGTGGAGCCAAAAAAGAAACGTTATTTACGCACGCAGCAGGTCGATAACGAAGACCAAGGTGCGTCCAGCAAGTGGATGCGCTCCGCCAGCTGGGCCGTATGCCTTCTCCGGAGGGATGATGAGCTTGCGACGGCCGCCCACCTTCATGCCCGGGATACCTTCCTGCCAACCTGCAATGAGGCCAGTCAGCGGAAACTCGATGGACTGTCCGCGACCCCAGGAAGAGTCGAATTCCTGGTTGTCCTCATACGAGACGCCCACGTAGTGAACCTCAACAAAGCCACCCGGCTGTGCCTCTGCGCCGTCGCCGACGATGATGTCCTCGATAACTAGCTCAGTCGGGGCCGGCTCAGTATGAGCCTCAATTACGGGCTTATCCATTGGGGAAAATCCTCCTTGGGAAACGTTTGTGATATCGATTCGGCGCCTAGTTGTCTCGCTTTTAGGCCGAGAACTAGGCCTGCACGAACGGCGAAAGCCGAATCGCAGTGTGCCCAGTATAAGGGTTCATCTGCGATTCGGCTTTATTTGGCCTACGCAATGACTTGTTTTGTCATCATTTCGTGACTAAAGCCATGCAGTCCAAAAGGCCTATTACGCACGCTCAGCGCGCGGGGAAACGGTGCGCAAGGTCTCGCCGGTGTAAATCTGGCGCGGACGGTTAATCTTGGTGTTCAGATCCAGCTGCTCGCGGTACTGAGCGATCCAACCCGGTAGGCGGCCGATGGCGAACAGGACGGTGAAGAAGTCCGTCGGGAAGCCCATGGCGCGGTAGATGAGGCCGGTGTAGAAGTCGACGTTCGGGTACAGCTTGCGAGAAACGAAGTACTCGTCCTCGAGAGCGATCTTCTCGAGCTCCATTGCCAGATCCAGCATTGGGTCGCCGCCCAGGTGCTCGAGGATCTCGTGTGCGGTCTCCTTGACGATGGCTGCGCGTGGGTCGTAGTTCTTGTACACGCGGTGGCCGAAGCCCATCAGACGGACGCCCTTTTCCTTGTTCTTCACGCGGTTCATGAAGTCGGTTGCGTCGCCGCCGTTGTTCTTCTGGATTTCATCGAGCATCTCGAGAACGGCTTGGTTTGCGCCACCGTGCAGCGGGCCGGACAGAGCGTTGATGCCGCCAGCGATAGCAACGAAGAGGTTTGCCTGTGCGGAACCGATCATGCGGACGGTGGAGGTGGAGCAGTTCTGCTCGTGGTCTGCGTGCAGGATGAGCAGCTTGTCCAGAGCCTTCGCGACGACTGGATCGACGTTGTACTCCTCGGTTGGGTAACCGAACATCATGCGCAGGAAGTTCTCGCGTGCGTTCAGGTTGTTGTCCGGGTACATGTAAGGCTTGCCCTGGGACGCGCGGTAAGCGTATGCAGCCAGCATCGGAACCTTAGCCAGCAGGCGGACGGTTGCCTTGTCCAGCTGCTCCTCATCCAACGGGTTGAGCTGGTCCTGATAGTAGGTGGAGAGAATGTTAACGGAGGATGCCAGAACCGCCATCGGGTGCGCATTGCGCGGGAAGATGTTGAACTGCGCCTTGAAGTCCTCATCCAGCAGGGTGTGGTGGCGAATTTCATCGTTAAAAGCGCTCAGCTGCTCCTGGTTTGGCAGCTCGCCCTTGATGAGGAGGTAGGAAACCTCATTGAAGGTGGCGTTGTTTGCCAGATCCGCTATGTCGTAGCCGCGGTGGCGCAGGATGCCTTCCTCACCGTTAATGAAGGTGATCTTGGACTCGGTGGAGCCGGTAGCGGCGTAGCCGGGGTCAAAGGTTACGAGGCCAGTCTCATTGCGAAGCTTGCCAATATCAAAGCCAGAGTCACCTTCGGTGGACTGCTTGATATCCATCTCGTACTCGCCACCTGGGTAGTGGAGAACAACCTTGTTGTCTTCAGAAGCCACTTGTTGATCCTTTCTCAACACTTAAAACACCGACTCCAAACCGGCATTACGTTTTAAATCTCTTCACACTTTATCAAAATTTGTGACGCTGCCAACATCCTAAACTTTTAACGTTTACCAATAGGGTGACCGAAATTAGGTTAGACTGTGCCTCATGCTCCACACAGAACCGACTTTACCTGCAGATCTTCTCCCCATCGACGGTCGCTTCGGATGCGGCCCTTCCAAGGTACGACCCGCCCAAATTGAGGCAATTACTGCGGGGGCTAAATCCATCATCGGCACTTCTCATCGCCAGCCCGCCGTGAAAAACGTGGTGGGTTCGATTCGCGAGGGATTGCGAGATCTATTCAAGCTTCCAGACGGCTATGAGATTATTCTTTCGGCCGGCGGCGCCACCGCTTTTTGGGACGCCGCGACGTTCGGCCTCATCGAAAATAAGTCCGCGCATTTGACCTACGGAGAGTTCTCTTCGAAGTTTGCCAAGGCAAGTATTGGTGCACCGTGGCTCACAGCGCCCATCGTTTACGACTTCCCCGCCGGCACCGCTCCCGACCCACGCACGGTGGATTTCGGCGATGCTGACGTTGTGGCGTGGGCACACAATGAGACCTCGACGGGCGCGATGGTTGACGTGCTGCGCCCACAGCCAAATAATCCGGAGCAACTCGTTGTCATCGATGCGACCTCGGGCGCTGGCGGATTGCCCATCACGATGGCCGAGGCTGACGTCTACTATTTCTCGCCGCAGAAGTGCTTCGCATCCGAAGGTGGGCTCTGGCTCGCGGCGGTCTCCCCTGCTGCGATTGAACGCATCGCAAAGCTTAATGCTGCACAACGTTATATCCCGGCTTTCCTGAACCTGCAGACCGCCGTGGATAACTCGCGCAAGAACCAGACCTATAACACTCCAGCCGTGTCTACTCTTCTGATGCTGGAAAATCAGGTCCGCTGGATGAACGACAACGGCGGGCTCGACGGTATGGTTACGCGCACCACAGCTTCCTCCACCATTGTTTATGACTGGGCCGCATCGCGAAAAGAGGCCAAGCCTTTCGTCGCCGAGCCCGCTGGCCGCTCGTTAGTCGTGGCAACCATCGACTTTGACGAGACCGTGGATGCTACGGCCTTAGCCAAGGCCTTGCGGGCGAACGGCATCGTGGATGTCGAACCTTATCGCAAGCTAGGGCGCAACCAACTGCGAATTGGTATGTTCCCCGCGATTGAGCCAGACGACGTCGCAAAGCTCACGCAAGCAATCGACTACCTCCTGGATAGGCACTAAGCGCAACTGACAGGGCTTTTCCAGCCAACATGCCCCGCGTTCTTCATAAGGCGCGGGGCTTTCTGGGTTAAAGTGGATTTCATCACACGCACCTCGTTGGGGTGTGGATCGATTGCACTAGTCGCAATGCCTAGATGCGGTTTTAAATAAACTGTCAGTATCCAAATCCGTTGTCCGAATCCGTCGACAAGCAAAAGGAGCGCCCCTCAATGCGCGAGCTCTTCCTCGCAAAAAGCGACTCAACCACTACTTCTTTGGTCATGGAAACCGAAGAAGGCGAAGAGTTTTTCCTGGCCGTCACCGACGATCTCCGCGAGATTCTAGGCGCACCTAAGCCAGAGGATGACGCATGGGGCAATGTCTCCAGGCTCCCGTTCGCGGCGGACGCAGATGACTCTACGGATGCTGCAGATTCTGTGAATTCTGCAGCATCCAGCGACGCAGACTCGGCTGCAAGCACCGCCTCCGCTGGCGAACACGAACAGCGCGACGCGGAAGCAAAGAAAGATGACGACGAGTCATCCACCGCGGCTGAGTCCACTGACTCCACTGCGCCTGCTGAGCCACAGCTGACCACAACCACTCCGGCGCCTATTTCGCAGCCGCGCTCTGGCATGCGTGACCACGGCGACTCCCGCCCGCACGCAATCAGCCTGCGCCCGGCGGAAATTCAGGCCCGCATCCGCGCTGGCGCATCTGCTGCAGAGATCGCCGAGGAAATTGGCGCCCCCGAATCCCGCATCGAGCCTTTCGCACACCCGGTACTGCTGGAGCGCGCCCGCATTGCCGACGTCGCCAAGCAGGCCCACCCCATCCGCGAAGACGGCCCGGCCAAGCTGACTCTCTGGGAGATTCTCGCCACGGCCTTTGCCGCACGCGGCCACTCCCTCTCCGAGTCGACCTGGGATGCCTACCGCCATCAGGGCGAACCGTGGATCCTTCGCATCACGTGGAAGGCTGGCTTGTCTGAGAACGAGGCGGAGTGGACCTTCAAGCAGTCCATGTCCTCACCGGCTACCGTGGAGGCTCGCAACTCCGTTGCCGCCGATCTCACCGACCCTGACTTCGTACAACCAGTGCGTTCCCTGACCTCCGTCGGCCGCGGCGAGCGCTATGACAAGGCCATAGACGGCGAGACGCCGAGCGCAGTCACCAACATCACCGACTTCACTGCACCGACGGTCGTACCGGATCCGCAACCTGCTGATGTCGAAGCGGACTCCGCCAATGCAGACTCCGGCGCTACCGGCGCGGCCCGCCCTGCTGGCGCCGCTGAAACTCAGGCTTCTGGTTCAAAGGCCTCCACAGCTACCGAATCTGCGTCGGATAAGTCGAAGGCAGAAAGCACCGATGAAGAGTTCCTGCAGAACCCATCGCCGGAGCCAAAGCCAAAGAGCCGCCGTCGCCGCGCTACGACCCCACACTGGGAAGACGTCCTGCTCGGAGTGCGCTCTAACACCAAGCGTCCGCGCGAGTGAACGCGAGTGGATTGACAGCCAAGAAAAGTAATTAAGCGAGTTTTTACCGTGGACCCTAAACCTGTTCTCACTCTCTGGTACGTCACTGTCGAAGATCCCGCTGCTGTGCTGCGGGAGGAGCCAAAGGCCGATCGCGGCTTTGGCCGGAAATTCTTGGCACAACTCAATCCCAACCTGCCCGTAACCCCCATCGGGCAATTTCCTCTCAATCGCTCTGCCCAGGCTGGCGATAGCGAGTACTACATCGGCGGATACCCTGGCGTTACCGTGGTTCAGACGGTCATCGAGGAAGAATCCATGGTGCTCTCGCGCCTTCCAGAGCAACTCTTGAAGGCGGTTCCCGCGCTCGAAATCTATGCCTTCGTCTCGCAGGAAAGCACCGGCTATGCCGGTTTTGCGCACTGGACGGCCGGTGAGCTCAAGCGCTGCCTGTGCGGTACGCGCTTTAACCTGCAGGAAGACTCCGGCCTACCAGAGCCCTTTGAGGCGCCGTTCTGGGCCGGTGAAAAATACGAACCGGTCGGCGGTATCTCTCTGCCTTTCGAACCACAGGGCATCACCGAAGCAGCGCAGTCTTATTGGCTCGGCGTGGAAGTAAATGACCAAGGCCCCGACCTCGACGTCGTGGGTTATGCCACCGACGGACGGCCCGAGCCCAAGGTCGCGCCAAAGAAGCCGGAGCGCAGCCTCGGCGCCATCGCCTCTGCTTCCGTGTCCAAGCTCGGCTTCAACGACTACGACGATTACGAGGCCCACGACCAAGAACCAGAGTCCACTGGCGAGGAAATTCTCGAAACCGCCAAACGCCTCGGCGGGCTAATCGGCAGCTACGTGCGTCAAACCTCGAAGTCAATTCGGGAGCGCTGGCGCTCATAAAAAGCGATGGCCGCTGAGGTAGCCACGTTGAGCGAATCTGTACCTGGGGCCATCGGTATGCGTGCGCGCACATCGGTGGCCTTCATCGCATGTTCGGTAAGGCCGGGGCCTTCTGCGCCCACGAGCAGAGCAGCCTTTGAAGCTCCCTTAAGCGCGTCTGCCAAGTGTACAGCCTCTGGGTGCGGGGTCAAGGAAACGAGGCGGAAGTCGGCGTCGCGAAGCGCCTGCAGAGAACGCTGCCACGTGGTGTATCCGCCGTCCAGATGGGCAAAAGGCAAACGCAACACATGGCCCATGGATACGCGCACCGAGCGACGATAGAGCGGGTCTGCTGCGCCCGAACCCAACAGCACGGCGTCAACGTCCATGCCCGCCGCATTGCGGAAGATGGCGCCGATATTTTCGTGGTCACCCACGCCCTCAAGCACCACCACGGTGCTTGCCGTCTCCAAGATCTCGTCCAAGCTCGGCTCAGGCGCGCGGTCTGCGGCAGCCACCAACCCTCGGTGCATGTCAAAGCCGGCGACGGCCGCGAGCGTTTCTCGCGAGACCTCGTACATCGGACAACCTGGATCCCCATACTCTTCCACGTAGGCATCCAGCTTTGCACCAAAACCTACGACGCAGCGCAGCGGGAAACGCGAGTCAGCCAAGCGGGAGACCACCAGATGACCTTCGGCAATGACAAGACCCTCGCCTTTCTTGTCCGACTTATTCAAGTCACGGACGTCATCAAGGCGAGGGTCTAAAGGGTCAGTAATTACTTCACGCATGCACGCTAGCTTAGCGCGTTGGTCAGCGGAGCCATGCCGAAGTAGACCACGAAGAGCGCGGCGATGAGCCACATGAGCCAGTGCACCTGCTTTGCCTTACCGGCAAACGCAGACATCAGGGCGAAGGCGATGAAACCCACGCCGATGCCGTTTGCAATGGAGTAGGTAAACGGCATGACCACGATGGTGAGGAAGGCCGGGATGGCAACTTCCATCTTGGTCCATTCGATGTCCTTGAGCTGGCTTGCCATCATTACGCCGACGATGACCAGAACCGGAGCGGCCGCTTCGATAGGAACGATCTCATAGAGCGGAGTCAAAAACATCGCGAGCAGGAAGATGACACCTGTGGTGATGTTGGCCAGGCCGGTCTTCGCGCCGTCACCAATGCCGGCTGCGGAATCCGCAAAGACGGTGTTGGAGGAAACCGAGCCCAGACCGCCGGCGATGGCGCCGGCGCCTTCTACCACCAGTGCGGTGCGCATGTCTGGCAGGTTGTCATTCTCATCGACCAGCCCTGCCTGCTTGCCCAGTCCATTCATAGTGCCCATGGCGTCGAAGAAGTTCGTCAGCAGCAGGGTGAAGATAAGCAGCACGGTAGCCACGACGCCGAGCTTGGTAAAAGCACCCACGAGGCTGACCTCGCCCACGATGGATAGATCCGGCAGGCCGCCCAAGGAACCAGGAATCTCTGGTGTTGCCATACCCCAGTCCTCAGAGCCGAAGATGGCCTGCAGGATCATTGCGATGACAGTGGTGATGACGATGCCCAGGAACAGGCCGCCGCGGACCTTGCGGATAACCATGAAGGAACAAAGCAAAAGGCCTAGGACGAAGACGAAAGCCGGCCAGGTGGAAATAGAGCCATTGATGCCAAGGCCCACCGGAACCGTGGTGTGCGCTGCATCGGGGACACGCGTTACAAAACCGCCATCGACAAAGCCGATGATGGCGATGAACATGCCGATGCCCACACCCATCGCAGCCTTCATCGAGGCCGGAATGGCATCGAAGACCGCTTGACGGAAGCCCGAGATGGCGAGCAAAACAATGATGATGCCTTCGAGTACCACCAGGCCCATGGCGTCTTTCCACTCCAAGCCTTTGGTGGAGACCATGGTGACGGCAACAAAGGTATTCATACCCAGGCCCGCCGCCATGGCGAATGGATAGCGCGCAATCGCGCCGAAGGCAATGGTCATGATGCCGGCTATTAACGCGGTAGCTGCGGCGACCTGCGGAATTCCCAAGGTACGGCCTGCAGCATCGGGCGAGGTGCCGAGGATGAGCGGGTTGAGAAGAATGATGTAGGCCATCGCGAAGAACGAGACCACGCCGGCGCGAACCTCGGTTCCGATTGTGGAACCGCGTTCAGAGATTTTGAAATAACGATCGAGAGCAGCGTTCATCGCTTTTGAGACAGCCCCTTTACCTAGTGCCAGGAGGATTGAGTTTTACTGGCCTTAGTAAAGTATTTGCGGCTCCAGAAAGCAAACCACGAAAGCGCTAGTAGATAGGTTTTTCGTCGTCAAAAGCGGTTTCGGTCACGGATCCTTCTTCCCGGATTTTTGTCTCCGAATGCGCGCCGCATCCGTATCTTGCGTGCACTACACGGCCATCTGCCGAAAATTCGTTAGCGCACACACCAAAGTTATCCATCAGCTCCAAATAGAAAGCACAGGTCTTACACTGCAGCGGCGCTTGCGCGGCCATCTCGGTATTAGGGCCAAAGGAGCCAGTGCGCCACCTCTTTTTCGCCTCATCTAAACCCTTTGCGGAAAGCTTGCCGTCTTCCAAGCGTTCGTCGTAAGGCGCAGGCGGCATCAAATCGCCCGGGCCCAAATCCCCCGGACGCACGCGCTCGTTATACGGCACCCACTCCGGGGCTTGCAGTGCCTGTTGCCCCGGCACCAGCGCTACCTCGTTAACGGTGATAAAACGCGAGCCCTCCGCGCAGGCCACAACCGCTTGCCATTCCCAGCCTGGGTAGCCTGGCATATCTGCTTCAAAGCGATGGGTTGCGACGTTACGGCCTAGCCCTGCGACTCCGCGGTGCTTGCCGACGCCGCCCTCTCCTACTTCTTCCACTGCAGCGCGAGCAATGCGCACGGCGGTCTTGTTAAGAAGTGGGTTCGTTGGCTCATTCTGCTTAGTCACGCACTACATTATCCATGACATCGTGCACAATGACTTCCATGGGTTCTTCTAAATCTTCTCTCGCTTTGACTTCCACCGCCGTTTTAAGCGCGCTTAGCGCAATCGGCCTGCTTGCCGGTTGCAGCAGTTCAGAGGGCGATTCGCCGGCTCAAGAAGGAACAAACGTGCCACGCGAAGTTGAGCATCTATCCGTTTCCATCAAGGAACACACTGCCATGCTCCCCAATTCTTTTACCCAGGGCCTCGAAGTTGATCCCGCGGGCAAGCTGTTGGTGGGAACTGGCCTATACGGGCAATCCCGGTTACTGCGCCTGCAACCCGGCGCGAAGGAACCCGAGCAGGAAGTGTCACTGCCTCCTTCTTTGTTCGGTGAGGGCATCACACAAACCCAGGATGCGATTTGGCAGTTGACGTGGAAGGCGGGCGAGGCCATCAAGCGGGATCCCGTAACCCTCGAAGAGACCGGCCGCGCTCGCTATGAGGGCGAGGGCTGGGGATTGTGTGCCGCGGGCGAGGATAAATCTGAGCTCATCATGTCTGATGGAAGCAACGAGCTGCGACATCTTGATGCCCAAACTTTCGAAGAGACTGCACCACGGACCCCCGTTACCTTGGAGGGCCAGGCGGTAGAAGAGATTAATGAGTTGGAATGCGTGGACGGCCAGGTCTTTGCGAATGTGTGGATGAGCGAGGATATTTTGCGCATTGATCCCACAAGCGGCGAGGTCACCGCGGTTATTGATGCTGCGGGACTGAATAAATCTGGGCCGCAAACCCAAAACGATGTACTCAATGGCATCGCCCATATTCCAGGAACGGAAGAATTCTGGATTACTGGTAAGCGGTGGGTTGATTTGTATCGCGTGACCTTCGAGTAGGATTCTTTGCCATGGCAACCCGTAAGGAAGCAAGGAAGAAGTCGCTGCTGCAGCTTTTGGCGCTGATTATCGCCGTGGCAGTCATTGTGGTCTCCGTGGTCTTATTCCAGAATTGGTGGAATAGCCGCCCAGGTCCTGAGCCGCAGGACATCACCGTCAAGGCCAGCGTGGGTGAGAAGAGTCTCGACGTTGCGCCTTATATGGTCTGCGAGCTGGGCACCGAATGCCCTGAGGGCGAGGCTCCAAACCTCACCGTCGGCAAGGATGACACTTTGCATCTAGAGATCCCAGAAGAGATCTCCAACCACGAGTGGCGCATCCTTTCCATCTACGATGACCCGGCGGCTAACGACGAGCAGATTCACGGCGCCGGCGATTCTTCCACCGTGGACGTTCCGGGTTCTGTTGACCCCATCAAGGCCTCTACAGGAAAGCGACCGCGCCTGATGGTGGTCGAGATTTCCTCGCTGATGATTGGCACCGATGGCAAGGGCGAGGAGGCGCCGTTTAGCACCGTGTGGTCCCTTTCCACGATGTCTGACAAGGAGCTTGCCGAGGCCACAAAGACCGCTGCACCTGATAAGCCCACCGAGCCGAGCAAGGCTGCTTCCAAATAAACGCAGCCTGCGAAAAAGCGCGAGCCCAACTTCTAGATTCCCACAAGGGGAGACGAAGTTGGGCTCGCGCTTTTGCTTGATTTTTAGCTATCCAAATCCTTGGCGATGGCACGCAGGATTTCAGCGACCTGACGGCCAGTCTTGCGCTCTGGGTAGCGCCCCTGCGCCAGCACCGGCTGCACCTGGGTTTCCAGCAGCGTCATTACATCGGAGAGCATGCTCGACAGCTCGTCCGGCTTACGGGAAGGAGTGCGGCGGCGCGGCTTGTCCAAAACCTTGACACGCAGTGCCTGTGGACCGCGGCGGCCTGCCGCGAAATCAAAGTCGATCCGCTGGCCTTGGACCAGCTCGTCGACGCCCTCGGGCAGCACGTTGCGGCCGACGTAGACATCCTCATCGCCGGGGTTGCTCACAAAGCCGAAACCCTTGTCAGCATCAAACCACTTAACTTTGCCGATTGGCACGCCCCTACTCGCTTTCTTACTCGGGAATAAAGAGAATTATTCTAACTCCTATAACACAGCAATTGAAGTTGCTGTCACATAAACAACACACGTTACAGGGGTGATCTAATTCACATTTTCGGAACGACCTGCGAAAATGCAATGAGTTCCCAGAGGAAAGACGCCATGCCGAGTCAGTTACGTGACTATTTCGTTATAAACCGTTACTGTTTGGGACAGGCACTTGGCCGCCAGCGAGGAAGTCTCGCCCCCACACGCAGTCCGGGCTTCCCCGTGGCGGCCGATATTTGTGCAAGACAACTTTAAAGCAATTACTTTTGCCGGACTGAGCACAACGTGGGCGCGAGAAATCTAGAGAAGAGGAATACTTTTAATGGGACGCCACTCCGCTAAGAACAACTCGTTCGCTACCAAGTTCGCAGCTTCCACCGTCGCCGTCGGCGCCGCTGCAGCCATCATGGCACCGACCGCATCCGCTGCTCCGGATTCCGACTGGGACCGCCTCGCGCAGTGTGAGTCCGGCGGAAACTGGGCAATCAACACCGGCAACGGCTACTACGGCGGTCTGCAGTTCTCCGGCCAGACCTGGTCCGCATTCGGTGGCGGTCAGTATGCACCGACCGCAAACCAGGCAACTCGTGAGCAGCAGATCGCTGTCGCTGAAAAGATCCTGGCTTCCCAGGGCTGGGGCGCATGGCCTGCTTGCTCCGCTTCCTTGGGCCTGAACTCCGCACCAACCCCGCGTGACGCCGCTCCGGCACCGGCTCCAGCACCGGCTCCAGTTCAGCAGGCAGCTGCACAGCCTTCCGACGAGCTGGCTGTTGACGCTCTCTACAAGATGGTCGAGGACACCGCAGCTAAGTACGGGCTGGCTATCCCGGCTGAGTTTGCAAACCAGTACAAGGCAAACCGCCACAACTTCGACGCGTTCTACTCCGCGAACCGCCAGTTCATCGATCCGATCGCTCAGCTCATCGAAAACCTCTAAGGCTTTTTCAAACTAAAGCTGCGCAGATTCGCGTTTAAAGCTCCCAGCCCTAGGTGGAACTTTCCAGTTCCTTCTGGCTGGGAGCTTTTGGTTTTCTTAGCGTACGAAAAATGGCCCCACCACAAAACGGCCGCTAAAGGGCGCGCGGTGGGGCTAGGCCTGCGTTAGGCTAAAGGATTTTCTTCTAAGTAAGAGCTTTAGCGGTTAACGCGGGTGTATGGGTGCACGTAGTTGAGCTTCTCCGCCGGCATTGGCAGGATCAGATCGTCACCGAACGGGCTGGATGCACCAGCGAACGGCGCGTAGATTTCGGTAATTGCGTGCTCGCGATTTTCATTCTTCGGCCAAGCCGGGGATACGAAGCCATTCTTCTTATTCGACATAGGCCTTATTATTCCAAACCCCGGCCCAAAAAGTAACTCAATAACCCACTAAACTTATTCGCCACCATGACCCCACCTCACAGCACTTCCTCCGCGACGGTTCAATTCCGCACGTGGCTTGCAGATCTTGACCAAGAGCAGCTTTCGACGCTGCTTGGCTATCGCAGCGATGTGCTCTCACCGCTACCCCCGGGAATCGCCCCGTTGGCAACGCGCCTTAGCCTGACCACTTCCCTAGCGCGCGCACTCGCGCAGTGCGATGCCGAGTTGCTTGCTACTGCCGAGGACATCGCTTTGCGGGGCGGCGAACTGGAACCCGTAGAAGTTTTGGCCCCAGAGCCAACCGCAAGGTTGCTCGAGCGGGGCCTCGCATTCGAAGTGGAAGCACAGGGCGTATGCCTTGCCCCAGGGCTCATGCAGGCGCTTCCCACCGGGTGGTCGCTGCTCCATCAGAGCACCACCAACCCCGAGGAGATCACGGCACTGCCCGAGGATGAGGCACGGATTCTGCAAACCCTGGCCGCCTCTGGCGGAATGGGCGCTACTCGCGACGCAGCTCCCGATGCTGATCCCACGCGCCCAATCCCCCGCCTTTTGGCCAAGAGCATTCTCACCCGCGTCGATTCCCACACCGTGCGGCTACCGCGCGCCGCCCGCCGCGCGCTGGAGGGACACAGCCCCGAGCTCATTCCGCTGCGCCCAAGCGGCCGTGCCGGCACCCCGCCACTAGAGAAGAAGGCGGGGGAAGCAGGCGCCGCCGCTGGGCTGCAAGTAGTTCGCGAGCTGGAAAGACTCATCGATCTTGTCGGTGCTCGCCCCATCGAGCTTTTGAAAGACAAGACCGTAGGCGTTCGCCCGCAGGCCCAACTCGCTAAGGAACTCGGAATCACAGAGCTGGAGCTGCGCCGCCTGGTTTGCCTCGGCTTTTCCGCTCGTCTCCTAAGCCGCGGCGAACCGAAGGGCTTGAAGGGCAACTTCTTAGCGCCTACCCAAGGCGCACAGGAATGGCTGGATGCCGGCCTGTCTGAGAAGTGGAGCCTGCTCCTCGATGCCTGGCAGTCCTCTACCTGGCAGCCTTGGGCCGAAGGCCGCCTGCTTTCCGCCGAGAGCGTCTCTGAGCATTTGGCCCGCCACCGCCGCACGGTGATGGACGTCTATGCCCACGCCTCAGTCCCACTTAGCAAAGAGGAATTTTCCGAAGAGCTGCGCTTCCGCGCCCCGCTTTTTACAACGCACACGAAGTCCTCCACCATCGATGCCCTCGTTGCCGAAGCTGAATGGATCGGAGCCATTGCGCTAGGCCAAGCCACCCAGGTGCTGCTGGATCCTGCGGCCACGCATACCCTTACCCCGGAAGAAGTGGACTACTTCATCATCCAGGGCGATCTCACGGTCTTGGTTCCCGGACCGCTGGAGGCCAGCGCGCATCGCCGGTTGGGAGATCTCGCGGACTTGGAATCGCCAGGCCTAGCCAGCGTCTACCGTATTAGCGCGTCCACGCTGCGCCGCGGCTTGGACGTAGGCATGACGGCGCAAGAGATCACCGACTTCTTCGCCGCCCACAGCGAGGTGCCTCAGACCCTCGAGTTTCTCATCCGCGACGTCGATAGGCGCCACGGCACGCTGCGCTCCGGCCCTGCGCTGGCGTACCTCCGCAGTGAAGATCCCGTCCTTCTCGAAATGGCGGTGCGGGCGGTGCCAGAACTGCGCCGCATCGCTCCTACCGTCGCAATATCGCAAGTGCGCGTCGGTGAGCTGCTGGAGAAACTGCGCGCCCACGGACTTGCTCCCGCCGGCGAAGATGAAACAGGTGCTTCCCTGAATATGGCGCTCAAGCCCTACGCACTGCCTACTCCGGCACCTCGCAAGGCTGGCCCCACTCGCCCGGATCCGACGAGCGTCGCCAAGGCTCTGCTTGATACCGAATCACCCGCGCCCACCGCCGCGGATGAATCCAGCCTCGACGTCCTTCACGCTGCTGCCCGCGGCGGGCGCCCCGTCAAGATCACCTATGCGGATAAGAACGGCAATTCTAAGTCCAGGACTGTAAAGCCGCTGTCCGTCGCCGGAGGTCAGGTCGATGCCACCGGCAGCGATGGTTCCACCATCCGCTTCCCTTTGCACCGCATCACTGCCGTGGAACTCGCTTAGCGCCAGCAGGGCGATCGGGGCTATACTTTTGGCTTTCTACCATTGGCGAGCCTGTACAAAGGAGCAAGTAGATGCCCGGACCGCTCATCGTGCAATCTGACAAGACGGTGCTCTTGGAGGTCGACCACGAAGACGCTGCCGCAGCCCGCATCGCGCTTTCGCCCTTTGCAGAACTGGAGCGCGCGCCAGAGCACGTTCACACTTATCGCATCACACCGCTGGCGCTGTGGAATGCCCGCGCCGCGGGCCACGACGCCGAGCAGGTGGTCGACGTGCTCGAGCGTTATTCGCGTTTCCCGGTTCCGCAGGCGCTGCTTATCGACGTCGCGGAGACCATGTCGCGCTACGGCCGCGTGCGCCTCCACTCGCATCCGGCGCACGGCCTCATCTTGGAATCTGCCGAGGTTCCGATCCTCGAAGAACTCGCGCGGCACAAGAAGGTCAGCCAACTGCTGGGCGCTCGCATCGATGACAGCACATTCGCCGTGCCGCCTTCGCAGCGCGGCCGCCTCAAGCAGGAGCTGCTCAAGGCCAACTGGCCCGCCGAGGATCTTGCCGGTTACGTCGACGGCGAGTCCCACCCCATCTCTTTGGTGGAGGAAGGCTGGGCGCTGCGCGATTACCAATCCTATGCCGCAGAATCCTTCTGGTCCGGCGGCTCCGGCGTGGTCGTGCTGCCCTGTGGCGCCGGCAAGACCATCGTGGGCACGGCGGCGATGGCCAAGGCCCAAGCCACCACGTTGATCCTGGTTACCAATACAGTGGCCGGACGCCAGTGGCGCAACGAGCTGCTGCGGCGTACCTCATTGACCGAGAACGAGGTTGGCGAATACTCCGGTGAAAAGAAGGAGATCAAACCGATCACAATCGCCACCTATCAGGTGGTAACCCGCAAGACGAAGGGCGAATACCGCGCCCTTGAGCTCTTCGACTCCCGCGACTGGGGTCTAATCATCTACGACGAGGTCCACCTGCTTCCTGCTCCCGTGTTCCGCATGACTTCGGATCTCCAATCGCGCCGCCGCTTGGGCCTTACCGCCACGCTCATCCGCGAGGACGGGATGGAGGGAGACGTCTTCTCCCTCATCGGCCCCAAGCGCTACGACGCCCCGTGGAAGGAGCTCGAAGCCGCCGGCTACATCGCCACGGCGGAGTGCATCGAGGTACGCGTTGACATGGACGCCGAGGAGCGGATGCTCTATGCCACGGCGCAGGCGCGGGATCGCTACCGAATCGCGGCGTCGTCAAGCGCAAAGCACCGTGCCGTGGATAAGATTTTGGCCAAGCATGCTGGCCAGCAAGCACTCATCATTGGTGGTTACGTGGAGCAACTGGAAGAACTCGGCTCGCACTTGGGCGCGCCAGTAATCGACGGCAAGACCTCGAACTCCAAGCGTGAAAAGCTCTTCCAAGCTTTCCGCGACGGCGAGGTGCAAACACTCGTGGTCTCCAAGGTGGCAAACTTCTCCATTGATCTTCCCGAAGCTGCCCTAGCTATTCAGGTCTCCGGCACCTTCGGCTCGCGGCAGGAAGAAGCCCAGCGCCTAGGACGCCTCTTGCGCCCGAAGGAAGACGGTAAGGAAGCAAAATTTTACACGCTCGTCACCCGTGATTCCGTGGATGCGGACTATGCGCTCCACCGCCAGCGCTTCTTGGCGGAACAGGGATACGCGTACCGTCTCGTCGACGAAGTAGACTTATGACCTGATGAAGATTTTCAAGTTTCAGGTCGACGAGACCTACGCCAAGAAGAACAATGAACTCCTGCGCGATTCCGCGCGCCTGCGCAACTCCGGCCTCATCATGGGCTTGCTGCTCATCATCGGTGCCGCTGCGGTCTACATGACTGTGGATGCGGACTGGGGATTTACCATTGGCCTCGGTATGTTGCTCTTCGGCATCCTCGTGGCCATCGTGGGCGTTGCAGCCGCGCGCCAGGTTGGCACCGCACAGCACCTCTATGATTCCTACCCGCTGGCACCAGCAGTGGTAGCTGAGGTCAACGAACGTGACATGGTGCTGATGGCGCTAGTGAACACCAACGTTGATCCCGGGCTTCCGCCGCGTTGGGCAGCTTGCCTGCGCACCGTTACTTCCGTGCCAGGTGTCAAGCGCACTGTGGGCACAAAGCTGCCGGTTGCCGCAGTTTCCGGTCACCGCAACAACAGCGATAAAGAACACTGGCAGCAGGTCACCCCGATGCCCATTGCATGGGGCACGCCGGACGCTGAGGTCGTCACCATGGCGCGTAAGGCAATCCCGGAAGACCAGTGGCAAAAGCTCGACCGTGCCCGCAAGCGCCTCAATGATGTGAAGGCCACCCGTTACGATCTTTTGGTGCTCTAATGACGGTTAAACGTCTGCAGCAATTTGGCGAGACCATCTTCGCCACCATGACCCAGCTGGCAATCGATAATGACGCCATCAATCTGGGACAAGGCTTCCCGGACTCTGATGGGCCAGAGCGCATGTTGGAGATCGCGCAGGAGCAGATTGCGACGGGAAATAATCAATACGCTCCCCTGCGCGGGCGCCCTGAGCTTGTCGACGCACTGGCGCATTACTACTCAGTTTCTCGCAAAGCAATCGTGGTCACCGCAGGCGCCACGGAGGCAATCACAGCGACTGTTCTCGGCTTGGTAGAGCCGGGCCAGGAAGTCATCGTCCTTGAGCCCTATTACGACGCCTACGCCGCCGCAATCGCGCTTGCCGACGCCACCCGCGTCGCCGTGCCGCTCAAGCCTTCCGGAGAAAGCTGGGACCTCGACGTCGATGCTGTGCGCGCCGCTGTGACGGATAAGACCGCGATGGTGATCGTGAATTCCCCGCATAACCCCACCGGTTCAGTATTTAGCCACGCCGCGCTGCAGGGCCTGCGCGACGTTTGTGTGGAACACGATCTACTGGTGCTCTCTGACGAAGTCTACGAGGACCTTACCTTCGGGTCTGCCACGCACGTGGACATCCAGCGTATCCCGGGCATGGAAACCCGTACGGTCAAGGTCGGCTCGGCGGCTAAGTCCTTTAACGCCACGGGCTGGAAGACGGGCTGGGCATTCGCACACCCAGACCTTCTAGACGGAGTGATAAAGGCAAAGCAGTTCATGACATTTGTATCTGCCACGCCTTTCCAAGCCGCAGTGGCCCACGCACTGGTATATGAGCGGGACTGGCAGAAGGCTATGGTGGAAGAGCTGGCCGAATGCCACGATATCCTAGTTGATGGCCTGCGTGAGGCCGGCTACCAAGTGCACGAGACTCAAGGCACTTACTATCTAGTCGCCGACGTGAGCTCCTCTGGTATGGACGGAGTTGAATTCTGTACAAAGCTCCCCGAGACACACGGGGTTGCTGCTATCCCACTTGCCGCCTTTGCCGATAACCCCGAACCATGGCGCTACAAAGTTCGTTTCGCGTTCTGTAAGCGCCCTGAGGTAATCAAAGAGGCAGTTAAGCGTCTGAGCGCTTGACCTTCTCCAAAGCCTTACCCTTCGCCAGTTCGTCAATTAGCTTGTCGAGCTGGCGAATATTTTGCATCATTGGGTCCTGCACCTCCTGAACTTTCACGCCGCAGATACTGCCGGTGATAAGAAAGCGATGCGGATTCATCTCTGGTGCTTGCTCGAAGAACTGCTCAACAGTAAGTTCCCCAGCCGCAGCGATGCCTGGGACATCGTATCCCGTGAACCAGGAAATAACCTCATCTACCTCAGCGCGAGTACGGTCCTTACGTTCCGCCTTGGCGATATAGGCGGAATGGATCTGCTCCCACCGCATGCTAAAAATTCGAGGCTTAGAAGTATATGACATGGCTTCTATCCTACTGCTGGGCCGCAAACATCCTTCTCCAAGGTTGGGCCTGACCCCCGGAAAGTAGACACGTCGGGGGTTAGCTATGCTGCTTGGGTCAGTGTAGCTGATGTGAGTGCTTCGAAGTCATTGGGGGCTAGAAGGTTGCACCAGGAGTGCCGTCTGCGGGTGTTGTAGCGCATGCACCATCGAAAGACTTCCTGCCGGCAGATAATGGGATTATCAAAGACTTTCCGATCACGTAGCACTTCACGTTTTAAGGTGGCGTTAAATGATTCTGCCAGGGCATTATCGGCACTAGTTCCCACCGCGCCCATGGATTGGCGTACACCAAGTTGGGCGCAGTGGTCCCTAAACGCCTGTGAGGTGTACACACTTCCATGATCAGAATGGAAAATAGCCCCGTCAAGGCTTCCGCGGACTGTGCTGGCATGGGACAAAGCCTCGATGACCAGTGAGACACGCATGTGGTCTGCGAGTGCATAACCTGCAAGTTTTCGTGAATAGGTGTCAATGACCGTGGCCAGGTACATGTTCTTACCGCCCTTACACGGCAGGTAGGTGATGTCGCCTACATAAACACGGTTCGGCTCGTCAGCGGTGAATGTACGGCCTACTAAATCTGGCATGACACGGTGACCAGGCTTGCGCCGGGTGGTGATGCATCGACGCCGTTTGCTAAAGCCTTTTAGCCCCATGGATTTCATGATGCGCGCAACCTTCTTATGGTTGATCGGGCCGAAGTCCGTATCGTCGTTGAGGCTTGCAGCGATGCGTTTAGCACCATAAAGCCCGTTCTCATCATCAAAGATGGCCTTGATT
Organism: Corynebacterium simulans; assembly: GCF_001586215.1. Classification (NCBI taxonomy): domain Bacteria; kingdom Bacillati; phylum Actinomycetota; class Actinomycetes; order Mycobacteriales; family Corynebacteriaceae; genus Corynebacterium; species Corynebacterium simulans. The sequence goes on from NZ_CP014634.1 coordinate 630,934, forward strand.
CTTGCACCAATAAGGGCATCGGAACATATCTTTAACCTGCGATTTTCGTGGGTGTTGACCCATTTATAAAACGAGGAGCGATTGAGCTTTAACACATGGCACATCCGCTTGACCGAGTACTCGGTTCGGTGGTCATAGACAAACTGGAAGCGGATCACCAGCGTGTCTCTTCGGCAAAATATTTCGCGGCCTTGCGCAGAATATCGCGTTCTTCGCGCAGCTTCGCGTTCTCTTTTTCTAGCTGGCGGATTCGCTCGGAATCAGTCGTCTCCTTGGCGTTGTCGCGCATGGCCTTCGTGCGGGCACGTTTGCCGGTGCCGTATTGCTGAAGCCAGGAGAAAAGCGAGGAACGATTGACTCCAAGCTCTGCTGAAGCCGCGTGAAGTGAAAGGTCCTCATTGTTTTCATAGAGGGCCACAGCATCACGTTTGAACTGTTCGGAATACCTAGGCATGGTGGTAGATTACCTTTCTTCCCAACCCAACCGGGCTGGATATCAGGTGTCTACCAAACAGGGGTCAGGTCCGTTCATCAACGCCACGTTGAACTACTCCGCTCCCCCGCTACACACGGATCGGAGATGCCGGTTAATAGTTTCCGTGCTGAAACAAGCTGCATTCGGACCATCGAAGCCATAAAATCTAGCGGCCCCAACGCTGCTCGATGGTTCGAATGCAGATCCCAACTCCTCATCCGCGTGCGAACCAATCTCTAATTCACATTGTTTTTAGCCACAGTGACAATTCAGAAGGCTGACCCGTATAGTCCATAAACCACGCGATAATGAACATCGCAGTTGCCTGGGATAGTTCATATGGTGAACAAAGCTGCATTCGGACCATCGAAGCTGCCGAAACCGGGCGTTGTGGGCTGGTTGGGTGGTTCGAATGCAGGTTGGCCAACGATAAGGCGAAGGGGAACGTCGTGCCGATAGCCGTTGGCTGGCTGGTGTTGGTTCAATAGTAGAAAACGAAAAAGAAGGAAGGGAAGCAACCGTAGTGGTTGCTTGCCTTCCTTCTTTGTGTATTGAGTTATGTGTTTATTGTTTTATGTCGGCGGTAACTTACTCTCCCACAACCTCCCGGTTGCAGTACCATCAGCGCGGGCAGGCTTAGCTTCCGGGTTCGGAATGGGTCCGGGCGTTTCCCTGCCGCTATTAACCACCGACAAACTTTCGGGGCTGTGTTGCCCTTTTAAGTGTTGTGTCAGATACTGCATAGTGGACGCGTGCATGACGTAATCATCTTTTTTGTTTGTTTGTGTGTTGCACGTTGTGTGTGTTTGTTTTGGTCTATTAGTACCAGTAGACTTCACATCTTGCGATGCTTCCATGTCTGGCCTATCAACCCCATAGTCTTTAGGGGACCTCGAATGAAACCTCATCTTAAAACAGGCTTCCCGCTTAGATGCTTTCAGCGGTTATCCCTTCCGTACGTAGCCAACCAGCGATGCCCCTGGCGGAACAACTGGCACACTAGAGGTACGTCCGTCCCGGTCCTCTCGTACTAGGGACAGCCTTCTTCAAGTTTCAACGCGCGCGGCGGATAGAGACCGAACTGTCTCACGACGTTCTGAACCCAGCTCGCGTGCCGCTTTAATGGGCGAACAGCCCAACCCTTGGGACCTACTCCAGCCCCAGGATGCGACGAGCCGACATCGAGGTGCCAAACCATCCCGTCGATATGGACTCTTGGGGAAGATCAGCCTGTTATCCCCGGGGTACCTTTTATCCGTTGAGCGACACCACATCCACAAGTAGGTGCCGGATCACTAGTCCCGACTTTCGTCCCTGTTCGAGCTGTCACTCTCACAGTCAAGCTCCCTTGTGCACTTACACTCACCACCTGATTGCCAACCAGGCTGAGGGAACCTTTGGGCGCCTCCGTTACATTTTGGGAGGCAACCGCCCCAGTTAAACTACCCACCAGGCACTGTCCCCAACCCAGATCATGGGCCAAGGTTAAGGTATCCAATCCGATCAGAGTGGTATTTCAACAACGACTCCACCACCACTGGCGTGATAGCTTCACAGTCTCCCACCTATCCTACACAAACCGAACCGAACACCAATACCAAGCTATAGTGAAGGTCCCGGGGTCTTTTCGTCCTGCCGCGCGTAACGAGCATCTTTACTCGTAGTGCAATTTCACCGGGCCTGTGGTTGAGACAGCAGGGGAGTCGTTACGCCATTCGTGCAGGTCGGAACTTACCCGACAAGGAATTTCGCTACCTTAGGATGGTTATAGTTACCACCGCCGTTTACTGGGGCTTAAATTCTCAGCTTCGCCCATCAAAGATGGGCTAACCGGTCCTCTTAACCTTCCAGCACCGGGCAGGCGTCAGTCCATATACATCAACTTAACGTCTTCGCATGGACCTGTGTTTTTGATAAACAGTCGCTCCCCTCTATTCTCTGCGACCCCACAACGCTTATCACCGCAAGAGTGTTAACGCCATGTGGTCCCCCTTCTCCCGAAGTTACGGGGGCATTTTGCCGAGTTCCTTAACCACAGTTCACCCGAACGCCTTAGTATTTTCAACCTGACTACCTGTGTCGGTTTGGGGTACGGGCCGAGTATATACATCGCTAGAGGCTTTTCTCGACAGCACGGGATCACCAACTTCACCAATTAAGGCTACGCATCACGTCTCACCTAAAAGAATGCGGATTTACCTACACCCTAAGCTACACGCTTACACCAACAATCCAGTAAGTGGCATGGCTACCCCACTGTGTCACCCCATCGCTTGAACCACACATCAGGCCCCACGACGCACACCAACCAACAACACAAAGTGTCATCAAAAGGTGCTTGTGGTGGTTAGTATCAGTGCTTTATCAGGGGCGCATATACTCGGGTACCAGAATATCAACTGGTTATCCATCGACTACGCCTGTCGGCCTCGCCTTAGGTCCCGACTCACCCTGGGAAGACGAACTTGACCCAGGAACCCTTAGTCATCCGGCGGGAAGGATTCTCACCTTCCAATTCGTTACTCATGCCTGCATTCTCACTCGCACACACTCCACGCCTCCTTACGGTAACGCTTCAACACGTGCACGACGCTCCCCTACCCAATAAAATATTATTGCCGCGGCTTCGGCGGTGTGCTTGAGCCCCACTACATTGTCGGCGCAGAACCACTCGACCAGTGAGCTATTACGCACTCTTTCAAGGATGGCTGCTTCTAAGCCAACCTCCTGGCTGTCTTCGCGATCCCACATCCTTTTCCACTTAGCACACCCTTAGGGGCCTTAACCGGCGATCTGGGCTGTTTCCCTCTCGACTATGAAGCTTATCCCCCACAGTCTCACTGCCGCACAACACATTAATGGCATTCGGAGTTTGGCTGACATTGCTAAGATTGTAGTCCCGCTCAACCAACCAGTAGCTCTACCTCCACCAAGCTAATGCGACGCTGCACCTAAATGCATTTCGGGGAGAACCAGCTATCACGGAGTTTGATTGGCCTTTCACCCCTACCCACAGCTCATCCCCGCAGTTTTCAACCTACGTGGGTTCGCGCCTCCACAGCATCTTACTGCTGCTTCACACTGGCCATGGGTAGATCACCCCGCTTCGGGTCCAGGACATGCCACTTGCCACCCCATTGGGATTCGGTTTCCCTACGGCTACCCCACACGGGTTAACCTCGCGACATGCCGCTGACTCGCAGGCTCATTCTTCAAAAGGCACGCCATCACACACAAAAGGTGCTCTGACGGATTGTAAGCACATGGTTTCAGGAACTATTTCACTCCCCTCCCGGGGTACTTTTCACCATTCCCTCACGGTACTATCCACTATCGGTCACACTGAGTATTTAGGCTTACCGGGTGGTCCCGGCAGATTCACAGCAGATTCCACGAGCCCGCTGCTACTCGGGCAACTTGACAACCCCATCATCAATGTCTTCAGCTACAGGACTATCACCCTCTACGGCAGGCGTTTCCACACCACTTCACCTAACATCAACAACAAGACGCAACGATGGTAGTCGCTGCACATCAAGGCCCACAACACCGCACACACAACCCCTACCAAGTATCACATGCACACGGTTTAGCCTCATCCACGTTCGTTCGCCACTACTAGCAGAATCATTATTATTTTCTTCTCCTACGGGTACTGAGATGTTTCACTTCCCCGCGTTGCCCCCACAACAGCTATGAATTCACTGAAGGGTAACACTCCATAACAAGTGCCAGGTTTCCCCATTCGGACATCCTCGGATCAACGCTTAATTGACAACTCCCCGAGGCTTAACGCAGCCTTTCACGTCCTTCATCGGCTCAGCATGCCAAGGCATCCACCATGCGCCCTAAATAACGAACACACAACCAACACAACAACAAGAAACAAAGCAAACAGCCCATTCCTTAACTATCGTGCTGGCGTGAACTACACAAAACACAAAAGAATAAAGAAATTACACACCCAAACAACACTGCCTTAAAAAGCACCATCATTTGGGGATGCTCGCGTCCACTATACAGTTCTCACACAACACCCCAACCACCAACAACAAACCATGATTGCGTCAGCAACTAGGCAACACCAGGACAATAATGCCCCAGACACCCAACAATGCACCACGTACCTAAAAACTATTCCCACACTGTGTAATAAACGATTAACTGCTCTTGTTTAAGGTGTGTCTCCACCCGATTAAAAAATACCGTTGGCAGCACAACACATGTGCACTCAACCAACACACCCACAACTGTGGGCAAAATAATGCTCCTTAGAAAGGAGGTGATCCAGCCGCACCTTCCGGTACGGCTACCTTGTTACGACTTCGTCCCAATCGCCGATCCCACCTTCGACAGCTCCCTAACGAGTTTGAGCCACTGGCTTCGGGTGTTACCAACTTTCATGACGTGACGGGCGGTGTGTACAAGGCCCGGGAACGTATTCACCGCAGCGTTGCTGATCTGCGATTACTAGCGACTCCGACTTCATGGGGTCGAGTTGCAGACCCCAATCCGAACTAAGGCCGGCTTTCAGCGATTCGCTCCACCTCACAGTGTCGCTGCGCGTTGTACCGACCATTGTAGCATGTGTGAAGCCCTGGACATAAGGGGCATGATGATTTGACGTCGTCCCCACCTTCCTCCGAGTTGACCCCGGCAGTCTCTCATGAGTCCCCAACCAAATGCTGGCAACATAAGACAAGGGTTGCGCTCGTTGCGGGACTTAACCCAACATCTCACGACACGAGCTGACGACAACCATGCACCACCTGTATAACGACCACAAAGGGAAACTACATCTCTGCAGCGATCCGCTATATGTCAAGCCCAGGTAAGGTTCTTCGCGTTGCATCGAATTAATCCACATGCTCCGCCGCTTGTGCGGGCCCCCGTCAATTCCTTTGAGTTTTAGCCTTGCGGCCGTACTCCCCAGGCGGGGCGCTTAATGCGTTAGCTACGGCACAGAAGACGTGGAAGCCCCCTACACCTAGCGCCCACCGTTTACGGCATGGACTACCAGGGTATCTAATCCTGTTCGCTACCCATGCTTTCGCTCCTCAGCGTCAGTTACTGCCCAGAGACCTGCCTTCGCCATCGGTGTTCCTCCTGATATCTGCGCATTTCACCGCTACACCAGGAATTCCAGTCTCCCCTACAGCACTCAAGTCAGCCCGTATCGCCTGCACGCCCGGAGTTAAGCCCCGGAATTTCACAGACGACGCGACAAACCACCTACGAGCTCTTTACGCCCAGTAATTCCGGACAACGCTCGCACCCTACGTATTACCGCGGCTGCTGGCACGTAGTTAGCCGGTGCTTCTTATACAGGTACCGTCACAAAAGCTTCGTCCCTGTCGAAAGGAGTTTACAACCCGAAGGCCTTCATCCCCCACGCGGCGTCGCTGCATCAGGCTTCCGCCCATTGTGCAATATTCCCCACTGCTGCCTCCCGTAGGAGTCTGGGCCGTATCTCAGTCCCAATGTGGCCGTCCACCCTCTCAGGCCGGCTACCCGTCGACGCCTTGGTAGGCCATTACCCCACCAACAAGCTGATAGGCCGCGAGCTCATCTTGCACCGAAAAAACTTTCCACAACTGACACTAAACAGCTGTCCTATCCGGTATTAGACCCAGTTTCCCAAGCTTATCCCGAAGTGCAAGGCAGATCACCCACGTGTTACTCACCCGTTCGCCACTCGAGTACCCCAGCAAGCTGAGGCCTTTCCGTTCGACTTGCATGTGTTAAGCACGCCGCCAGCGTTCGTCCTGAGCCAGGATCAAACTCTCCACAAAAAAATTTCAGCACAAAGCCAAAAAATCAGGCCGTGAAAAGCCCAAACCTAACAAACAGACAAACCAACCAAGAACCAACAACGTCAATTCTCAATAAGGCTGGCAAATCCAAAAAATTACTATACAAAGAAAAATCACAACCACCCCCAACCCGACGGGGCAAAAATAAAGGGGGCAGTCAAACCACAAAAATGCAGCCAACATGACTTAAAAATGCATACCAAACAAACTTAATTATTTACAATCGCGCCCACAAGGCCCGATCCGGCACACACCACACCAGCCAAACATCCAGAATGACCAGCACAATCACAATCAACCACACAATGCAGAAAAAAGTACATTGGCACACTATTGAGTTCTCAGACATCATCACGACAACGACAACCAGAAGCCTTCCATCCAGCTCCTCGCTCTCGAAGCGACTCGGAATAACTTACTCACTTCTTTGATTAGTGTCAAATCCGTGAAGAAGAATTCATCCGAACCACAACTTGTTAACCTTGCGGCCACCTCGTTGCGACTTGAAATAATTTAGCGCGCACTAGTGTTAGTACACAAATCGCCAGGTAAATCCACCATTTCGGAGACAAACCTGGCGTATTAGGCAACGTCCAGAGGGGGCGACGTCGTCAAGCAGTTAGTGATAGCACGCCAACAGACCGTCGGGGCCGTCGATAACCGTGATGGGCGTATTGAAGATTGGGGTCAGCACCTCGTCGCGCATGACCTCCTCCGGATTACCGAAGGCCACCACTTCCCCATTCTTCACCGCACAGATGTGATCGGCGTAGCGAGCAGCGAAGTTGATGTCATGCAAGACGATGATGATCGTGCGCCCAAAGTTCTGCGCGGCCTCCTTGAGGTGCTTCATCATTTCCACGGAGTGCGCGATATCAAGGTTGTTGAGAGGCTCGTCCAGCAAAACGTAATCAGTCTCCTGACACAGGACCATCGCCACATACGCGCGCTGACGCTGGCCGCCCGAGAGCTGATCCAGGTAGCGGTCCTCCAAATCGCTGAGGTGAAGGAAGTCAATGTACTTGGAGATGATCTCCTCGTCCTCAGCCGTCAGGCGGCCATGCGAGTACGGGAAGCGGCCAAACCCCACGAGCTGACGCACCGTCAGCTTCGTGATGAAGTGGTTCTCCTGCCGTAGGATGGACAAAATCTTGGCCAAGTCCTGGGACTTGGTAGAGGTGATGTCCAATCCAGCGACCTCAATGGTGCCTTCGTCGATATCGAGCAAACGCCCCACCATCGTCAGCAGCGTGGACTTGCCGGCACCGTTGGGCCCCACAAGCGCGGTGATACCGCCGGCCGGAATGTCGAGGGACACTGGGCCAATGTTCGTCTCGTGGGAATAGGTCTTCGCAACGTTATTGAGTGTGATCACAGTCTGCCCTTTCGCAAAATGACGATGAGGAATACCGAGCCGCCGACGAGCTCAATGATGATGGATACAACGCCCTGCGCGTAGAAGACGTGCTGCATCAGGAAGTACGCACCCGTGAGCACAGCAAAGGCGGTGGCGATGGCCATGGGGAACAAGTATCGGTGGTCGTAGGTTTCCGCGAACTGGTAGGCCAAGGTTGCCACCAAGAATCCGAGGAAGGTCATGGGACCTACGAGCGAGGTGGTGGTGGCCATGAGAACTGATACCAGGATCAGAGTAAAGATTGCGTTGAACTTGTGATTCACGCCGAGGTTGGTGGCTGCCTCGTGACCAAGCGAGAGCACGTTGAGGCGGCGGGAATTAAAGAAAAGCAACGCCGTCGCCGCAATCACCAGTGGAATTGCGATGGGATAATACTCAGTCTCAGCATTGTTGACCGAGCCAAACAGTCGCGCCGTCAGCACGTCAAACTCGCTGGGTGTCAGCATGCGCTGCATCAGAGTGGACAGCGATCCAAGTCCGCCACCAATGACCACGCCGACCAATAGCATCGCATGCATGTTGTTGCTGCGGTTTGTCAGCAGCCACGAGTACAGGATGAGCGAGAGCACAATCATCACTGCCATCTGGAACAGGAAGGTGCCCATGTTGCGGGCTTCCGTGAGGCCCGTGGCACCTAGGAAAAAGATGGTCGCAGCATTAATCGCCGCGTAGAGCGATTCAAAGCCCATGATGGACGGGGTCAGGATGCGGTTATTGGTGACCGTATGAAAGGCCACGGTCGCAACGGCTTGACACACAGCCACGATAGCCATGGCGGTCACGGCGTCGGCACGGCGTTGCGCGATGAGCCACCACTTACGCGTTCCGAAGTCCATGGGGTTGTCATACGCCAGCAGGCCAAACGCGAAGAGTGCGCCCGCCACGATGAGCGCCACCAAGATGAGCCAGTACTTGCGCGCTGCTTTGGCCGACTGGAAGGAGCCCACATAGCGCTGCTTGGCGACGTCGCCTGTGCGCTGCTCTGTCTTAACGCTCACGGGTGGACCTCACAATCAGGAATACGAAGACCGCCGCGCCGACCACGCCCAGGATGACGGATACGGGCAGCTCAAACGGCGAAATGACGGTTCGGCCGAGGAGGTCACACAATGTCACCGTGGCAATACCGAGCAGGCATACCCAAGGAAGGTTTGAACGCAGGTCATCGCCGCGGAACATGCTCACCACATTGGGAACGATAAGCCCCAAGAAAGGCAGGGAGCCCACGACCACGGTGACCACGCCAGTGGCCACAGCGATGAGCCCGGTGCCGATGAGGATCATTCGGTTGTAATTCAGGCCCACGTTGGTGGCGATTTCTTCGCCCAAGCCTGCGACCGTGAGTTTGTCCGCGTAGAAGAACACCGCGAGCAGCACCAACAACACGATCCACAGCACCTCGTACTGGCCCTCGTACACGGAGGTGAACGAGCCCATGAACCAGATCCCCAGCTGCTGCAGTTTGTCGGTGGTCAGAGCCACGAAAGAGGACACCGCGCTGACGACGGCACCCAGCATGATGCCGATGATCGGCACGATGAGCGAGGAGCGCAACGTGACTCGGCGCAAGAAAGCGAAAAAGACCATCGTGCCGATGAAAGAGAACACAACAGAAATGACCATGCGGCCAAGCACCGACGAGTGCGGGAGCACGATCATCGAAAAGAGAAGGCCGAGGCCTGCCCATTCCGTGGTACCCGTTGTCGTGGGTTCAACGAAGCGATTCTGGGTGAGCAGCTGCATCACCAAACCACTCATCGCCATCGCCGCGCCCGCGAGCACCAGGGCGATGGTGCGCGGAATGCGCGTGGTCATAAACATGTCGCGGCCGTCGTCGTGATCAAGGATCGAATACTCCCCCACCATGAGCGAAAGGAAGAGCAACGCCGCTACAGCCACGACGCCGAGCAACAGCTTCCAAGTAAAAAGCTTGCCGCGGGAACGGCGCGCGGGTGGTGCTTCTTGAACCGCGGTTTTCTCTGCTGAAGTCAAAATTTATCTCTTTCACACCAAAAACCGGAAAGCCTTTCGGCGTTCCGGTTTCGGTTCTATTTGTGCAGGTTAGGACTGCTTCTCAAAGGCGTCAGCCAGAGCGTTGAGGATCTCAGTGTAGGTAATGATGCTCTCGTTGACGTAGGTATCAGCCGGGGCAACGTAGACGTTGCCTTCCTTGACTGCGGTCACGTTCTTCAGCGCAGCATTCTCGTTAACGAGTTTGTCGCCTGGAACGTGTTCTTCGCCTTCCTTGCTGACGGCTGCGTCGCGGTCCATGACGAGGATCCAGTCCGGGTTGGACTCAGCGATTGCCTCGACGGAGATGTCGTCGCCCTCGTGGTCATCGGTTCCTTCCGGAACCTCAAGAGCCGGGGTCATACCGATGAGGTCGAAAACCGGGCCATAGGTGCGGCCGATCTTCGGCGCGATGTAGCCGATCTCGCCACCGGAAGTGTTTACTGCCATGACCTTCTTGGAAGGATCATAAGCTTCCTTGGCGCGCTTTGCGGCTGCGTCGAAGTCCTCGATGAGCTTGGCTGCGTCCTCTTCGTGTCCGAAGGTCTGGCCCAGTGCCTCGGTGTGGCGCTTGAGTTCTTCGAAGAAGTCCTTGTCATCGCGCGGCTCAAAGTCGAGCACTGGGACATCTTCCACCAGCTTTTCGATGTCTTCCTGGTGTTGCTCGAAGCGCTGTCCATTCCAGACCACATCCGGTTCCGCAGCGACGAGAGATTCCAGATCCGGCTCGCGGTGGGAACCGAGGTCAGCTGCGACGGTGTCCTTGTTGTAGACATCGCGCACGGTGGAAGGAACCAGCTTCAGCGGTGCGGCGGCAATCTTGACATCCCAGTCAGCAAGAATCTCGAAAGCGCGGTTGTCCGTAACGGCCGGGGCAGAAACCGGGGCAGCAATCTTCTTCTCACCGAAGTTGTCCTCGAGAGTGATCTCCGTGGTCTCGGAGGAGGACGCTGCGGAGGTGTCAGAAGAACCGGAGGTGGACTCTTCTGCAGAAGAGCAAGCGGTCAGAGCCATCGACAGGGCTGCGACGGACGCGACGAGAGAACGACGAATCTTGGCGGTCATGATGTCCTTTTCGAAAGGTTTTCAAATACTCGCCTAACCTAACTGATGTAAGCCTTACCTTTCAAGCAGCTTTTGTTAGGTAAGCCTACAAATGCAATAAAATATAGGTTGAACTGCGCAAAGAGGCGGTTACCCCCACCCCTTGCACAGTGCAAGAAAACCTACTCGGCTCCTACTCGGCGCTTAGTCCGCGGCCGATTCTGCCAAGAGATCCGCCACCGAAACAGCGCCCTGTTCGGCAAACTCCGCATTCGCTGCCGCGCGCATTTTCGTGTCCGCCAAGTAGTCAATCGCTACTTGGGCCAAGCCTGCTGCGGAGTCCACTGCGGCGTCGACAGCCGCATCCGTTGCGGCCCAGCGAGCGAAGTCCTCGGTATGCAGGGCAACGTCGGACGGAGAGACCTTGACCATCGGGTGAATGCCCGGCACAAGGTGCGAGACGTTACCGAAGTCCGTGGACGCGGCAAGGGTCTCCGGCACGGTTCCCGTGGGAAGCGCCGTCCTTCCGCGCAGCGTTTGCGTGCGTGTCCACCGCTCCACCAGCGCCTCGTTGTTGCGCACCGGCAGCGTCATCGGGTGCTCGTCCCATTCGACATCGACCTGGACGCCGGCCATTAGCGCAGCCCCCTCAACGATTTCGTTAACGCGTTGGGACAAATCCATGAGGGTCTGGTTACCCAAGGAACGCACATAGATGTGCATCGAGGCTTCACGCGGAATCACCGAAGGTCGCGCTCCCCCGCCCATGATGGCGTGGACACGATCGCTCGGAGGCATCTGCTGACGCATCAGGCCAATGCCCTGGTAGGCCAAGGATGCTGCGTCGAGGGCGTTGCGCCCCATGAAAGGTTGCGAACTCGCGTGCGCCGCCACGCCGCGAAAGTACACGTTGACGCTGCGGCGCCCGACCCACGCGTGCGAGCCAATGTCATAGCCAAAGCCGTGGATCATCATCGCTGCATCCACGGAGTCAAGGCTGCCGCCACGGATCATGTACTCCTTGCCCGAATGCCCCTCCTCGGCCGGGGTGCCCTGCAGCAGCAAGCGCCCCTCGACGCCGCCGTTCTTACACAGCGCCTCGACCGCGGACAGGAATCCGCCCACGCCCGCGGCAGCGATGACGTTGTGACCACAGCCGTGCCCGATACCGGGCAGCGCGTCATACTCGGCCATGATTGCCACGGTGGGATGAGATGACGCATCGAAGTTCGGGCTCCTCCACTCCGCCTCGAAAGCGGTTTCCACCCCGTAAACACCGCGTCGGACGGGGAAACCGCGTTGCTCCACGACGTCGGCAAGCATGCCCATCGAGCGGTGCTCCTCGAAGGCCGTCTCTGGGTGAGCATGCAAATCCTGCACGATGTGGGCGGCAAGCTCGCGGTTGGCGTCAGCGCTTTCCGACGCCGCCTTCCACAGCACGTCCTGCCCCGCATAAGCCTCAGCCAGGGATGCTTGTGCTCCCGCGTTGGCTGCTTGGGCGGCCGCCACGCGCTGCGCAATGAGCTGCTCCGTGGCCTCCAAATATGCCGTTGATGGATTGTTTCTTGCGTGATTGTCGCTATCGCACACGTTATCCCTCGATGAAAATGTTGTTGCCCGGACCCAGCGGTAGGTCTGCGTAGAACCAGATGGCCAGCAGGATTGCCCACGCGGTGAAGAACGGAACCACGTATGGCATCAGGCGCGACATCAGGGTGCCCAGGCCTGCCTTCGGCTCGTAGCGCTGCAGGAATCCTAGCATCACGATCATGTACGGGTTCAGCGGAGTGATGATTTGAGTTGCAGAGTCACCCACACGGAAAGCGCTCTGAATGAAGGCCGGCTCGTAGCCCAGCAGTGCGAACATCGGAACGAACACTGCCGCCATCAGGGTCCACATCGAAGAACCGGAGATGATGAGCAGGTTCAGGCACGAGGCCAGGACGATGAACGCGAAGACCGCGCCGAAGCCGGTGAGACCGATGGATTCCAGGAATGCCGCGCCCTTGACCGCGGTAAAAGTACCGATGCCGGTCCACGCAAACAGCGCCACGAACTGGCCCAAGATGAAGGCCAGGATGAGGAAGCTCAACATGTCTTTCAGCGAGCCAATCATCATGTCGACGACGTCCTTGATGCCGTTGACGGTGCCCACGGCCTTGCCGTAGACCACACCGAGCACGAGGAAGTACAGGAAGACGATGAAAACGATGGAGCTCATCAGCGGAGACTTCGGCAGGAAGCCGCCGGTCTCGTTACGCCACGGGGATTCTGGCAGAAGAATGGCGAACAACAGTGCCGCGGTAACGATGACGGTGGCAACTACAGACCACACCAGGCCTTTGCTTTCAGTCGGGGAAAGCTCTGCGGAGAGCTCCTCGCCGTTTTCGTCGCGGTCGCCGCGGTGTGCGGCCTCTTCCGGATCGATGTCCTCTTCGGTAGGCACTTCCTGTTTCCACATGCGCGGCTCGATGACGCGGTCAGTGATGTAACCGGCCAAGACACCGAGAACGATGGAAGATGCCACGTTGAAGAAGTAGTTGGACATTGCGTTCACGTCAGAGAACTCCATGCCCGGCAGGGTCTCCATAACCGCGGTGGTAATACCTGCGAACAGCGCATCCAAGGAGGTTGGGACCAGTGCGGTGGAGTAGCCAGCGCCAACGGCAGCGAAGCCACCGATGAGGCCTGCGACAGGGTGGCGACCGGCTGCCTTGAACACCATCGCCGCCAGTGGCGGAACGATAACGAAGGCAGCGTCAGCCATGACCGATGCGGTCACGCCAATGACGCCGACTGCGTAAGGCAAAACCCATGGCTTCGCAGAGCCGAAGAGCTTGCGAATGAGGGCGGAGAGCATTCCGGAGCGCTCGGCCACGCCGACTGCCAGCATGATGGGCAGCACCGTAACCAACGGCGGGAAGTTGATGTAATTCTCGCCCATCGTGGTGGTAAACCACGACATGCCCTCGCCGGTGAACAAGCCCTTGACGGGCTGGATTTCATCAGATCCAGGCACCTGCACCTTGATGTCCATCCACGCCATGATGGAAGAAGCAACGCCGGTAATGAGGAACAGGATCAGGAAGATAGTGAACGGCTCTGGCAGCTTGTTGCCTACGTACTCGACGCCGTTAAGAAACTTGTCGAGCCAACCGTTACTGGCTGGTTGAGTCTTCGCATCCTTTGCAGGACTTGCGCTCCCCTGCGGCTCACTCGTGGTCTCTTTTGTGATGGCCATGGTGGTTCTCCTCGTGTTTTAAGGGGATTGGTCTTTTATTTGTGGTCATCTTGCCCATTTTCCAAGGGGTTATCCCCACAACACTTTCTGGACAATGTAGCTTACATTACACATAACAGTGATGCACATCTCAAGTTTTTATTTATCGGTTAGTATATTGAAATCTTGGAACGTGGGACACTCAACGACAAAACCAGAAAGGCGGCTTCCTCAGAATGGGTTTATTCAACGACACTCTTGAACTCTTGCAGGGATTAATTCGCAATCGTTGCATCAACGACGGCACCCCCGGAAGTGGCCACGAGTACCGCAACGCGAACCTGTTGGAAGAGTTCTTCGAGGGCTCGGGAGCGCAGGTGGAGCGCTTCGAGCCAGAACCCGGCCGCGTGTCGATCGCGTTTACAGTACCCGGCAGCAACCCCACAGCGGAACCGCTGACGATGCTCGGCCACATTGACGTAGTCCCCGTTGACGAGGACAAATGGACTCACGATCCCTTCGGTGCCGAGGTGGTAGACGGCGTTTTGTACGGCCGCGGGGTATTCGACATGCTCTTCATCACGGCGTCGCAAGCCGCAGCCACGCGCGAAACAGCCCGGCGCGCGCAGGCAGGCAACCCGCCAAAGGGAACAGTGACCTTCGTGGGACTCGCCGACGAAGAATCCGGCGGGAGGTTGGGCGCGCGCTGGATTTCTGAGAACCGACCCGACGCATTCTCTTGGAAGAACTGCCTCTCCGAGACTGGCGGCTCGCATCTGCCGGTGCGTGATGGCAGCGATGCTCTGGTTATCAACGTCGGTGAGAAAGGCATTTTCCAGCGTCGCCTCCATGCCACGGGGGATACGGGGCACGGCTCCCTTCCCTATGGAAAGTCTTCATCCATCCTCACACTGGCGGAGGCCGCCCGGCGCGTGGGCGCGTTGGCAATGCCGCCCGCCTATGACCACGTGTGGTCCTGGTTCGTGGAGGCGTTCCACTTCGATCCGGATACCACCGCCGCGCTTGTCGACGGATCCGCAGGGGACGCTACTTACGAGACTTTCGGTGAGCTAGCGGCGTTCGCACACTCATTTAGTCACACCAACATCGCTTTCACGGGGATTCATGGCGGTAGCGCCATCAACGTCATTCCCTCGAAGACTTATCTCAACCTCGACGTCCGGGCGCATCCGACGGATACCGCGGATTCTGTCGACGCCGCCCTCATTGCGGCGCTGGGGGACATGGCGGATGAGATAAGGATCGAGCATCTCAACAATGAGACCCCCTCGGCATCGCCTGCAGAAGGTCCGCTCTGGGATGCGATGGCTGCGACATTTGGCGAGTTCTTCCCAGAGGCATCAGTTGTGCCCGTCTATGCCTCGGGCGGCTCAGATCTGCGATTCGCCCGCCGCATGGGTGGTGTGGGCTATGGTTTCGCCCTGCATGCTCGCGCACGGGACTTAGCTAGCGCCAACAACGAGCTACATTCACATGACGAATGCCTCCACCTGGAAGACCTAGATCTTACGGTGAAGGCATACGATGCACTGGTTCAGCGCTTTTGTGGTTAAGAAACAGTGCGCCAGCGCCTGAATTTTCGGGCGGCGACAGTCGAACCTGCGCTGAGATTGGCCACAAGGTTTACCCCGGCGATCCGGAATACAGTCCCGACCGCGATAGCAACGGTGATGACGTAGGATGCGAGTCCCAGCCGGGCTAGACGTACCTATGATCCGGGTTAAGTAGCAAATACAGAACGAAGAAAGCCCCAGCTAAACATCGTTTAGCTAGGGCTTTGCGGTGGAGCCGCCGGGAATTGAACCCGGGTCCTTCGTCACCTCGCCAGGGCTTCTCCGTGCGCAGTTTGCACAGGATCTCTACTCGGCCCTCCGGCACGGGCAAACACGTTCCGGATGATGGGCCCAGTTGCTCTAGAAGTCCCCTTCTGGCCGAACAACAAACCAGAAAGGCAAGTTCCTTAGTCGATGCCAGGAACCAGGTCAGGAACTAAACCTGGGCTGACAGACACGCGTCGCTGAAATTAGGCAGCGAGGGCGTAGTCACGCTGAGAGTTCTTCTCTGCGTTTATTGGTTGCTGCGACGCTTACGGTGGTCTCCAGCCTGCACCGGCACGCTTCCCCTGGCTCAATGTACGAAGTCGAAACCAAGTCGACCCCATTAACCTACAGAGCGGGTATGTGCAATTCTCTGCGGTTTGATCAACGCTACTCCAACACCGGCTTAAGGCTCAAGTCCCCCGGCATAAACCTTATGTGGTTCATCGCTGCCCTATTGCGCATCCAGCCATTCTTTGAGAACCGTAGCGTGGTTTACCTCGCGGTCCTTGGCGGCGAAGATAAGCGTTACTGCGCCCTTTTCCGCGAGGCGGCGCAGGTTTTCCATATCTTCGGCGTCGTTCGCGTCAAGCTCAGACTTATAGCGCTTGGAGAACTCACCGAATGAATCCGCGTCGTGGTTCCACCACTTGCGCAGCTCAGGGCTGGGAGCTACGTCTTTGAGCCAATAGTCCGGCGCCAAGTCATCCTTGCTTATCCCGCGCGGCCAGAGCCTGTCCACGAGCACCGACTTGCCGGTTACTTTTGCATCGCCCTTGACGACGTCGTGTGCCTTTGCAGTATGAATCATGGCACCCAGGCTACGTCGTGGCGGCGCTTTAAGCGTTGATTCCCTTGATGCGGCGCCCCAGTTCGCGGGTGATTTCGCGGTCTTGATCGCGGCGCTTGATGGCCTCCCGCTTGTCGTAGTCCTGCTTACCCTGGGCAAGGCCCAACTCGCACTTGGCGCGGCCATCTTTCAGATAGACCTTGAGCGGCACCAGAGTCTTGTTGCCATCGCGCACCTGCCCCATGAGCTTGTCAATCTCACGGCGGTGCAGCAGCAGCTTGCGGGTGCGCTTTGGCGAGTGGTTTGTCCAGGTTCCCTGCGAGTACTCAGGGATGTGGAGGTTGCGGATATAAACCTCGCCGTCGTCGATGGTTGCGAACGCATCGACGAGCGAGATTTTGCCCTCGCGCATTGACTTGATTTCGGTTCCCACCAGGACCATGCCGCATTCGAGGGTATCGAGAATCTTGTAATCGTGACGGGCACGGCGATTGGTGGCTAGGGTCGTGTTGTTATCGACCGCTGCTTTCTTCTTTGCCTTCTTCGCCATAATTTCTACAACTATACGCGGTGCTTACTTGCGCACATAAGCGCGCAGGGTAATCTGCGCCGTCAGTGCAGCAAAAATCAGAGCGAATACACCCACGATAGGCAGAGCAACCCAAATGTCCGAGCTCTTAATCGGTGCCAGAAGCTGCGATTCGTAGAGATTCTTCAGCGAGGGGTCAACCACCGCGGACTTGCCTGCGGAGATGCCCACGCCAGCGAGCACGACGCCGATCAGCGTTCCAAGGAGTGCTTCCAACACGAACGGAGCCTGGGTCATCCAGCGGGATGCGCCCACCATGCGCATAATCGAGGTCTCACGGGAACGGTTGAAAGCAGCAATCTGAACCATGTTCGCGATCAGGAAAATAGCTGCGATTGCCATCACGGCCGCGAGCACAAAGGTGGCATTGCGGATGGCGTCCAAGTTATGGGCGGCACCGCGGACTTCTTCTTGCTGGTCAATGATTTCGCTGACTGCCGGGTTGTCTTTGATGGCGTCGATTGGCGCGGTATCCGTGGGATCGACCAAGCGGACGTGGAAGGCCGCTGGCAGCGCGTCGGGAGAGGTCTCCTCCACCATCACAGGATCGGTCTCCTGGAAAAGCTCGACGAAGCGGTCGTAGGACGCCTGACGGTCACGATAATTCACCGATTCCACGTCATCGTCGCTTTCCAGCTGCTTCTTCAAGTCAGCGCATTCCGAGGAACTACATTCCGGATCGTTTGCTGAGATGTCCTCATTGAGCTGAACCATGACTTCCACGCGCTCCAAGTAGATCTCCTTGGTGTCGTTGGTCATGTTGGTCACCAGCACGCCGGCGACAACCAGCGCTACGGAAATGGCGGTCGTGATAACCATCGCCACCGTCATGGTCAGGTTGCGGCCGAGCCCCTTAAAAGCCTCGCGTAAAACTAGTCCTAGTTGCATTTACAGAGCCTCTCCGTACAGTGCGTGGTCTTCGTCGCGAACGAGCTTGCCGTTGTGCAGCTCGAGAACGCGCTGGCGGGCATCATTGACGGCACGCGCATTGTGCGTAGACATGATGACTGTAGTGCCGCGGCGGTTGATCTGGGATAGCAATCCCAAAATCTCCGAGGCAGTACCCGGGTCCAGGTTGCCCGTCGGCTCATCTGCAAGGACCAACTTGGGGCGGTTAACAAAGGCACGTGCCACGGCAACGCGCTGCTGCTCACCACCGGAAAGCTCATGCGGCATGCGGTGCTGTTTGGAACCCAACCCCACCATCTCCAGAACTTCCGGTACCGCTTTGTCGATCTTGGACTTCTTCTTTCCAATGACCTCGAGCGCGAAGGCCACGTTTTGGTAGACGTTCAGCTTCGGCAGCAGGCGGAAGTCTTGGAAGACGTAGCCGATGGACTGGCGCAGCTTATTGATCTGGCGGCCTTTCAGCGCATTGACGTGGAAATCGCCGAAGTGAATGTCGCCGGAGGAAACATTCGTCTCACGCACCATCAGCTGTAGGAATGTCGACTTACCAGAGCCGGAGGGCCCGATCAGGAAGACGAATTCGCCGTCATCGATCTGAAACGAGACGTCGTCAAGCGCGGGCCTTGTCGACGTCTTATAAACCTTGGACACATTTTCAAAGGTGATCACTCAAGCCACATTAGCAACATGAGTTAACAACGGAAAGTGTAAAACTAACTTTCCTGCTCTGCCTTCTGCGCCTCAGCCATACGCCAGCGGATTCCGGCCTCCAAGAATCCATCCAGGTCACCGTCGAGCACTTTCGATGGATCGCCCACCTCATAGTTGGTGCGCAAGTCCTTGACCATCTGATACGGATGCAGGACATACGAGCGCATTTGGTTTCCCCACGAGGCATTGCCGCCTGCGCCGAGCGCATCCATCTCCGCCTGTTCTTCCTGACGCTTGCGCTCCAAAAGCTTGGCCTGCAGCACGCGCATCGCCGAGGCTTTGTTCTGGATCTGGGATTTTTCGTTCTGGCAGGTCACCACGATGCCGGTCGGAATGTGCGTCAGACGCACCGCGGAATCCGTAGTATTAACTGATTGGCCGCCAGGGCCCGAAGAGCGATAGACATCGACGCGCACGTCCGCATCCGGAATATCGATATGGTCGGTCTGCTCCACCACCGGCAGCACCTCCACCTCAGCGAAGGAGGTCTGGCGCCGGCCCTGATTATCGAACGGCGAGATGCGGACCAAACGGTGGGCGCCCTGTTCTACAGAAAGCTGGCCGTACATGTACTCGCCGTGCACCACGAAGGTGGCCGACTTGATGCCCGCCTCCTCTGCATAAGAAATGTCGTAGACATCCACCTTATGGCCATTCTTTTCCGCCCAGCGCACGTACATACGCATGAGCATCTCGGCCCAGTCCGCCGCATCCACGCCACCCGCACCGGAACGGATATTAATAACGGCCTCGCGCGGGTCATACTCTCCAGAGAGCATCGTGGTCACTTCCAGCGCCTCGATGAGGCTGCCCAGTTCGTCTAGCTCGTCGTCGGCAAGCGAGGTGTCCCCCTCTTCCTCCGCCAACTCGTACATAACCGGCATATCGTCCACGCGCGAACGCAGCGATTCCAGCTTGCGAATCTTGGCCTGCGCGGCCGAAAGCGCGGAAGTCACCTGCTGCGCGTGGGCCGGATCATCCCACAAAGAGGGGTCACCAGCCTGAGCTTCGAGCTCACGAACCTGCTCAGCTAAAGCTGCAGGATCCATGACCTTTTCAATGGTCGTAAGGGTGGAATCCAATTCGGCAAGACGGGCTGATTGTTCGGGACGCATAGCCCTCAAGTCTACCTGCGCGGCACACACAATTAGCCATCGGCCGCATTTAGCGGGACAATAGCTCCATGACTCAACAGCCGAGCTTGAATGAGATGATCGACGCGATCACCAAGACCTTTCTGGTAGCTCACGTAGACGATACCGACGCACACCTTGCGCAGGCACTCGTTTACAACGCAGGCCGCCTGGCATGGCGCATGCGTGAGCAGGGCATTGACGTCGATCAGAAGACCTCCATTTCTGATGTCGTCACCGATGCAGACCGCGCCACCGAGCGCTTCGTTGCCGGCGTGCTCGAGGTGGTGCGCCCTGAGGACGGCATCCTCGGCGAGGAGGGCGCTACCCGCCCTTCCACCTCGGGACGCAACTGGGTCATCGACCCGGTAGACGGTACCTATAACTTCGCATCTGGCTCGGATTACTGGTGCTCGGCGCTCGCGCTTACCGACGCCGAGGGCGTCATCATGGGCGCAGTACACCGCCCCGCCATGGGCTACACCTGGTTCGGCGGCCGTGACTTTCCCGCTTCCCGTGATGGAAAGGACGTCGCCAAGCTGCAGGATAAGCCGGCAAATAAAACCAGCATGGCAACCTACCTGCACCCTACATCGATTCAGGACCCGGAAATCCGCGCGGCTTGGCAGCGTGTGTCCGAGCACTTTGCTACAGTTCGCATGCTCGGCGCCGGTTCCGTGGACCTCTCCAGCGTTGCTGACGGCACCTGGGGTGCTTGGATGCAGCACAGCGTCGCGGACTGGGATTGGTTCCCGGGCAAAGCGCTGGTGGAGGCCGCAGGTGGCGCCGCCCGCAAGGTAGAAGCAGGCGGTGTGGAATGGTGCATCGCTGGTAATAAACAGGTTGTCGATCAAATGGAGGCATGGCTCCGTGGGTAAGTTCAAAGAAGACTTAGGCCTCGCGCTCGAGCTGGCAGGTCACGCGGATGTCATCACGATGCACCGCTTTGAGGCTTCCGATCTTTCGGTCAAGGACAAGCCGGATATGTCCCCGGTTTCTGACGCTGACTTGGCCTGCGAGAAGCAGATTCGTGAGGCTCTCAAGCGCTCCCGTCCGCGCGACGAAGTCTTAGGTGAGGAATTCGGTGGCACCCCCACCTTCAAGGGCCGCCAGTGGGTCATCGATCCAATCGATGGCACCAAGAACTTCGTGCGCGGCGTGCCGGTATGGGCCACGCTGATTGCTCTTTTGGAAGACGGTGAGCCTGTGGTTTCGGTGATTTCCGCGCCTGCTTTGCGACGTCGCTGGTACGCCGCCAAGGGCGGCGGCGCCTACCGCGTATTCGGCGGCGAGCCAAAGCGTCTACACGTCTCGCAGATTGACCAGCTCGAAAACGCCTCTCTGGCCATGGGCTCGTTGGCAGGCTGGGCTAAGCGCGGTTTGCGTGATTGCTTCGTGGAACTCTCCGAAAAGACCTGGCGTCTGCGCGGCTATGGCGACTTCTGGAACTACTGCTTGGTGGCAGAAGGCGCAGTCGACATTGCGGCAGAGCCTGAGGTCTCCCTCTGGGATCTTGCAGCGCCGTCTCTGCTGGTAACCGAGGCGGGTGGTAAGTTCACCGGCCTCAACGGTGAGGCCGGCCCGCACCACGGCTCTTCGGTGGCTAGCAACGGCCTGCTGCACACGGCAGCGCTGGAAGCGCTGAAACTGCACTAGACAAAACAATCACTAAAACGGCTACATGCCCCGCGCTTCAAACGCGGGGCATGTAGCCGTTTTGTGGGAGAGACTAGTTCTGCGGGAGCGTAAAGCCTGCTCCTACCCCACCGCGGCGGTTCATGTCCGCAAGGATTGCGTCCATGTTCATCGCTACGGTCGGATCGTGCAGAGCGCCCTGCAGCGGGGTGCGACAATCAGGCAGACCCGGGATAAGACCGCGGGAGATTGCACCGATGATGCGACCCTTGTACATAACCGGTGCGCCGGAATCACCTTCCATGGCGCAGACCTGGTTGATCTGGACTTCCTTGGCCTGCTGGTAGGTCATGCCACAGGTAGTGCCGGTTGCGACGCCAGTCTTGCAGGTGACAGCGCCCGGCTTGACATTGCCGCCAACCTCCGTGGCATGCACGCCATTGTAGTTGCGGGTTACCTCAGCCTTGGAGCCGAACTCGATGACCGAGTAGTCCAGGTAATCGTTCCTGGAGGCAATGGTGCCGGTTGGGCCAACCTGCCAGGAATCGGCGGAAGAAACTGGGTCACCGACGTTGCCGCAGTGTCCCGCGGTGATGCCTACCTTGCGGCCGGCTGCGTCGGTGCCTGCTGCGGTCAAGGTGCACATGGTGTCCTGACGAACATACAGCGGCGTACCTGGGCCGTACAAGGACTTTCCACGCGTCAACGCCGCATTGGATTCTTCAGGTACGCGCGGTGCGTCGAAGTAGGAACCAGGTACGCGATGCAACACGTAGTCATCGAAGGGCTTAGCGGCTGCCGCCTTGGAGAAAGCATCGTTCTTCCAGACGTAGTTCGGATCCGTGCCCTGTGGCTTAAAAGCTGGCTGCGTTGCCTGCTCAATCATGCCGACCGGGTTCGGGTTGGTCAGCGGTTGCGCGTACTGCTGGCTATCCGCATTCGCTTGTTCGATGACCGGCTGCACTGCGTTCTGGGCCTGGGACACTGCATCGTTGACGGCCGAATTCAGCGCTTTATTCTGTGCCTGAATTTGGTTCTGAACCTGGCCCTGCACTTGTGCCTGGGTCTGCGCAGCAGGCTGCTGCGTCTGCAGCATGTCACTTAAACCAGATTGCGCGCCGAAGCGAGCAAACTCATCGTTGACATGATTAACCACGGCATGCGCGGCGGCAGCTGGGTCGAATGGCTCGGCAGCAGGCAGCTCTTGGGCGCCTGCTGTGGGGCTCGCAAAGAAAAACGCACCTGCGAAAGCCGAGCCCACGATGACTTTCTTTAGGTGCGGAATGTGAAGCATGAACAAATCCCTCTATCTATCTTGCTATTGGTCTAGCAAGGCTCATCATTTCACGCGGATAGGTATTACGAAGCCCTAGTTTGCATCTGTTTCCAACCCGTTATCGTTTACACAGTTTCCGGGTGTACCCAAAACCTTTGGTTTACCTAAAAATGGCCGCTGTACTAGGTTTTCTTTGTAAAACGTCAAAGGGGCCTGGCCCCAACCCAACCGGGCTGGATATAAGGTGTCTACCTAACAGGGGCCAGGCCCCATGGGCCTGGCCCCCGGATAGTGGACATGTCGGGGGTTAGCTATGTTGCTTTGGTCAGTGTCGCTGAAGTCTCGGTTTCAAAGACATCAGGGGCTACAAGATTGCACCACGAGTGTCGCCGGTGTGTGTTGTAGCGCATGCACCATCGAAAGACTTCCTGCCGGCAGGCGATCGGATTGCCAAAGACTTTCCTATCACGTAAGACTTCCCGCTTGAGCATGGCGTCTACGCGGCTACGGTGACTTTCTCTCCTACTGCCTAGTAGCCGAGGACGCGGTCGATGTCGCCGCTGAGCCGGAAGTTTCTCTGTGGGACCTGGCTCCGCTTGCAGCCCTGGTAGAGGAAGCTGGCGGCCGCTTCATTTCTCTAGCGGGTATCGCCGGGCCGCACGGCGGGGATGCGGTTGCGACGAATGGGTTGCTTCACGACGCCGTCGTCAAGCGTTTGAACGGGTAAACAGAGTTTTCCGACCTATCGCAATTTGCGACCAGCGGCTCACCATCTCCTGTCCGCGTGACCGATATCCAGGATACGTCGCAGCTCAGCAAATACCTCAGGGCGTACCTCATGGGTTACTACCCGTCCACTCTTAGACCTAGTAAGCAGCCCGGCATCCGCCATGGTCTTTAAATGATGCGATACCGTCGGCTGACTAAGCCCAGAAACACAGGCCAGCTCCCCCACGGTCATCGGACTACAGCCAGCGGCAGCGAGCTGAGACAAAATTTGCAGGCGCGCCGGTTGCGCCAGCGCTTTGAAGAGCGTTGCCGCAGCCTGCGCTTCCGCCGCGTCGAGAGGCCGACCGCCAAGTGCGCAGCATGCTGAGATTTCGTCCATACCTGTTGAGACTACACGGTCTCCACTCTGGACATATTGACATTCATCGATATATCGATTACACCGGAAACCATGGCACAGACTACAAAGTCACTCAGCTTCCTAGATCGCTTCTTGCCGCTTTGGATTGCAGCTGCAATGGCAATTGGCCTCATCCTGGGCAAAATTGCACCGTCACTTGTGAACTGGCTGGCAGAGGCAAAAATTTTGACAATTTCCGTACCAATCGCCATCGGCTTGCTGGTCATGATGTACCCACCGCTCGCAAAAGTCCGATACGACAAAACGGGCAAAATTTTGACATCAAGGAAGCTGATGGGCATTACAGTCTTCCTCAATTGGATTCTCGGCCCCGCACTAATGTTCATCCTTGCCTGGATATTCCTCAGCGATAGTCCAGAACTGCGCACTGGCGTGATTATCGTCGGTCTCGCCCGCTGCATTGCAATGGTTTTGGTCTGGAACGACCTATCTTGCGGCGATACTGAAGTCGCCGCCGTATTGGTGGCCGTAAACTCGCTATTTCAAATTCTAATGTTCGGCGTTCTAGGGTGGTTCTACCTGCAGATTCTGCCCTCCTGGTTGGGACTGGAAACCACTTCCGTCACCTTTTCTTTTTGGGCCATCGCACTATCCGTAGTGGTATTCCTCGGCATTCCGCTTCTGACTGGCGCGGCATCACGCATAATTGGTGAACGCACCCGTGGTCGCGACTGGTATGAAAATGAGTACTTGCCCAAAATCTCACCATTGGCGCTTGCCGGCCTTCTATACACAATCGTGTTGCTCTTTGCACTTCAGTCACAGCAGATTGTTGAGAATCCCTGGACCGTTGCGAAAGTGGCGCTGCCACTAGTGATCTACTTCCTCGCCATGTTCGCGATCGCTCTCACTTCGGCCAAGACCGCGAGCATGAACTACGCAACCTCCGCATCGATTGCCTTTACGGCTGCCGGAAATAACTTCGAGTTGGCAATTGCAGTTGCGATTGGCACCTTCGGCCCATTGTCCCAGCAAGCACTTGCGGGAACGATTGGACCACTGATTGAAGTTCCCGTACTCGTTGCACTTGTCTACGTCACCCGCTGGCTCGGGCCGCGCCTTTTCTCCAATGATCTTTCCGTACCGGACAAACTATAGAAAAGGAGTCTGAAGTGAAGAAAATCCCAAAACTACTACCAATGCGCTTGCAGCCAAATCAGTTGCAGAAATCGGCGCCTCTATAGACGATGCATCACCAAAGCCCATTGACCCCACGATTCTCCAGACTGCAGATCGTGTTGTCTTCATCGGCGATGATGCTCCAGCACAGGGCATAGCCGGCGACCGCTGCCCACCAGGTGGGAAGCAGGTTCAGGGTTGGGCCAGCCACGCGTTACCTACCGACACGAGAGCAATGGGAATGGCAATGATTTAACAGATACGCGAGGAAGACGCCTGGCACCTCGGACTAAGTGAAACTCGTCAGCATTGATCTCAGGCCACTAGGTTACGCGCGCCCTGGGCTCTTTGAACACGTTAGCTTCACAGGGAATGTACAGACGAAACACTCTGTTTTTACTCAAAATCACCTAATGTATTGCCAGATTCGGTTGCTACAACTAGAAAGTCGTTTTGATTAAGACGCTTATAGGGAGAGCTTTTTACCGAAGAGCACCTCCCGATAAGTTGTAGTACAAGGAGAAAACTGAGGTGAATAAACCTTCACGAATTGTGGGGCTTGATATAGCGCGCTCACTCGCCATCATCGGCATGATCATTGTCCATATGGCCTCACTGCTTTGGAGCACAAAGGTTGTGCTCTCCGGCCTGCCTTCATCATTGTTCGCCATTATTGCCGGCGCCACCATGATGATTATCGGCCGAAATTACAGCAGCACCACCTTCTTGCGCCTCATCACTCGCGGCGCTCTGATTATTCTCATCGGCCTGGCCTTGTTGCCGGTCGGTGGAGAAATTCAAGTAGTCCTCATCGTCATGGGTCTGGTAATGATGTTGGTTTCCTGGATGCCAGCACTCGGAACCTGGTGGCGAGTCGGCTTCTTCATCGCCGCAACTATCGGCGCAACAATAAAGTACGCGCCCATGACGCTGCCACAGATTTATCCGCTACTGGCGTGGATTGCATACTTCATCGGCGGCATGCTGCTTTACGACGTCTACCTACGCGGTCGTCTGCAAGACACTTCTGCCTCCAAGACTAGCGCTAATGCCCGGTTGAGTTGGATTATTACCGCTGTCAGCGTTGTCATCACAGCCGTCGGCATGTACTTCCGATTTGATCCCGAGATTGCTGGCTGGCTCCGATTTACCGGACATACCGGTGTCTTCGGCGAAATCATTCTCTCCGTCGCCATTGCCGCTGTTGTGCTGCATTTGTGTCTTTTCGTAGGCGACCGCTTCCCGACCGCGGTTTATCCATTCGCGGCCATGGGAACAATGTCGCTGACCATTTACGTCCTGCACGTTCTCACCGCGGCTTATTGGCAGCAGAATGTTGCATTGCATTCCACGCTGTCTGCAGCAGGTTTCATCGTATTCTTCCTCGTCATCGCAAGTCTCTGGAAGAAGTTTGTGGGTCAGGGCCCTGCCGAAAAACTCGTTGCCACCGCAATCAAGGCCATTGTTCCTTCTGGGAAAGGGAAATAACCGTGAAGAAAACATCTTTTTCCATCGCAGCAATTGTTAGCAGCACCCTGCTTCTAACTGCGACTCCAGCTCTTGCATTGGAAAACGGCGAACCCGCACCTGCAAATGCTGAAAGCAGTTCTGTGGCCGCGCTAAAGATCGGCAAAGTCGGCAATTTCGGTGACTGCACCGGAACGCTAGTTGCCGAGCAGTGGGTGCTCACAGCACGCCACTGCCTAGAGTCTGTGAACAACGAAGGAACCCAGGCCCGCATCGGCGGGAAAGTCTACGATGCCGATTCTTGGGCGCTGTCTCCAATGTCTGATGCAGGATTGCTTCACCTGACTCAAAAAGTCACTGACGCAACCCCGGCGAAGGTCTCCCGCGATATTCCAACACCTGGACAGGTGGGAACTCTCTACGGCTGGAGCAGCAGCTCGTCGATGGCCCGATCCGGACAGCTTCCGATGTCCAAGATGGTCGTCAATGAGCTGCTGGGCGGAGGCCCCGATGAAGGAACTCCAAGTGAGGCTGCGCCTGGTGAAGCTACTCCAGGTGAGGCTACTCCAGGCGGTGCCATGGAATCAATGGAAATGCAGCCAGGATCCGTCATGCCAGGTACAGCAATGCCAGATGCAGCTAAGCCAGATGCTTCCAAAACCGAGTCGATCCCTGCTGGAACCGAAAGCATCCCAGCCGACGCTGCCATGATGCCGATGATTGAAAGCGCCATCCTGGACGTACATTCCGTATCTGGCGCAGGTATGCAGGGCGGCGACTCCGGCGGACCATTCTTCGTCGATGGAAAGCTCGCCGGGCTTGCTACCGCCGGAACTTCCAATGGAGATCCTGATCTGCCCTCCCCCAGCGCGGCAATCACCACCCTCGCAGGCACTGCCGACTGGATTGACGGTGTCACCTCTGGTCGCGACAAAGAAAGCGTCCTAACCGCAGAGAACACTCCTGCTCCGCCAAAGACCATTCAGACCAGCGCCGATCACATGTGGGGTTACCTCGCCATCGCGTGCGTTGGCCTGGTTATCGCAGCAGCCTGGTCGCGCATTAGGAATGGCCGACAGTAGAACCGTCTAACCACAACCACAAGCCGCCTCCCCAGCAAGTACTGGGTAGGCGGCTTTTATCGTGAAGCGTCCTGGGTTTAGTTCCTACCTCAGCTAAGGAAGGATTGAACTATGCCTAGAAAGTATTCCGTCGAGTTCAAGGACAAGGCGGTCCATCAGATCATCGAAATGGTCCGCCTGGAATCTTGCTCACTGCAACGCGCCTACACGGAGGTCGGTGAGCTGCTTGGAGTATCTCACCACACGTTGCGGGCTTGGTACCGTGACAGCGCTTCAGTACGCGATAATTCTGACGCTTCAGGCGGCGAAACAATGGAAGAAGAGCTCAAGCGTTTGCGCCGCGAAAACCGTGAGCTGAAGCGAGCAAACGGGATTCTTAAGACTGCTTCGGCTTTTTTCGCAGCGGAACCAGGCCGACCCACGACCAAATGATCTCTTACATCGACGCGTATAAGGATCAGTTTGGGGCCCGGGGCCATCTGCCGAGTCCTCAAACAAGCAGATCGTGGATTCATCACTTCACGCGGCTACCGCAAAGCCACTACACGTGTTCCCAGTGCAAGGGCCTTAAGCGATAGCCTTCTCATCCCAGAGATACAGCGTGTGCATGCGGAGAATTTCTCGGTTTACGGTATCCGCAAAATGTGGCACGCGATGAACCGTGAAGGTTTTCATATTGGTCGCGATAAGACTGCACGTCTGATGAAGCTAGCAGGTGTTTGCGGCCGCAGACGTGGACGAACCCCCGTGACAACGATCAGCCCGAAGGCACCGGATCATCGCCCGGACCTAGTGCAGCGAGACTTTCGTGCACAAGCACCAGGCCGGCTGTGGGTTGCCGACATTACTTACGTTCGTACCCTGTCAGGATTCGCCTACACCGCGTTTGTCGTGGATGTCTACAGTCGAAAGATTGTTGGTGTTGCTACACGCTCGACGATGCGTACCGATGCGCTGCCCATGGAGGCTTTGGAGCATGCGTTAACGACTGCAGGGCGAATTCATGGAAACCAGCTGATTCATCATAGTGATCGGGGCAGCCAGTACGTGTCACTGAAGTATTCCACCGCTCTCGCGGAATCCGGAATCCGGCCGAGTGTGGGAACAGTCGGCGATTCTTATGACAATGCTCTAGCTGAGACCGTCAATGGTCTCTACAAGGCGGAACTGATTCATGCTCAAGGTCCGTGGACGTCGGTCGGAGAAGTCGAATTGGCCACCTTGCGGTGGGTGTATTGGTGGAACACCAAGCGGCTTCATGAA
The DNA here is from genome assembly GCF_001586215.1 of Corynebacterium simulans. Taxonomy (NCBI): domain Bacteria; kingdom Bacillati; phylum Actinomycetota; class Actinomycetes; order Mycobacteriales; family Corynebacteriaceae; genus Corynebacterium; species Corynebacterium simulans. Next base: position 659,875 of record NZ_CP014634.1, read on the forward strand.
GCTTTGGACTACGCCACCCCACAGGAAGTAGAAACCGAGTACTATCTCACCCAGCCCATCAACACAGGGTCGTAAAAGAAGCGGAACTAAACCCAGGACGCTTCAGTCCCAGGCTGCGCCGGGTATTGCTCACTTGGTCGAGGAATACCGTCGCAATCACCCGAGGAAAGAAACGAACCACTAACTAGAACACGTGCACCGTAAAAAGTAAAAAGCCCCACAACACAGCGTAGCGGTTAACCGCTACGCTTCTTTTATGCTCTTCCTATGCCCCAACTGTGCAACAGCACCAATAAACTGGCGCCCCGGTTATAAGTTGGGGCGCCAAGTCGATGTGCTCGAGTCGGGGGATGTTAGTGGCCGGTGTCAAGCCGGCCAGACAGTCGGTTCAGCCGGTCCTGACTGGGACCGTCGAGCCCGATAATGGACACGGTTTTGCCTCTGTCCTGGAACTTCTGCGTAATCGCGTCAAAGGTCGCGACCGTGGAGGCATCCCAGATCTCCGCCTCAGTGAGATCAATAGTGATATGACGGGCAGAATCGGTGTAATCAAAGCGATAAACCAGGTCATTGCTTGATGCCCAAAACAACTGGCCATGCACCCGGTAGGTACGAGTATCAATCTCGCCATCGCCATCGCCGTCGCCGTCGATCTCGGAGGCCTTTTCAATGGAAACGATATGTGCCACCCGACGGGCGAACATGATCATCGCGGTGACCACACCCAGCACGACACCAATGGCCAGGTTGCTGGTGGCTAGGGTGGCAATAATCGTCACGGCCATAACAATGGTCTCAGAGACCGGCATGAGTTTAAGGGTGCGTGGATGCACCGAGTGCCAGTCGATGGTGCCGACCGAGACCATGATCATGATTGCCACCAACGCAGCCATCGGGATCATGCCAACGATGTCGCCCAGTGCCAGGACCAGGACCAGCAGGAACACACCGGCTAACAGGGTGGATAGGCGGGTACGTGCCCCGGATTCGCGGACGTTGATCATGGTTTGACCGATCATCGCGCAGCCACCCATGCCGCCGAAGAAACCGGAGGCAATATTAGCCACCCCCTGTCCCCAGGATTCACGAGTTTTATCGGAATGAGTGTCGGTGATGTCATCGACGAGCTTGGCGGTCATTAACGATTCCATGAGACCGACCACGGCCATGGCCAGGGCATAAGGCGCGATGATCTGCAGGGTCTCCAACGTCCACGGCACGTTCGGAATAAACAGGGACGGTAAGGTCTCCGGCATCTTGCCCATGTCCGAGACCGTCGGGACAGTCAAACCGGCGGCAATGACCAAACCGGTGAGCACGATAATCGTGACCAGCGGGGCAGGGATCACACTGGTGAGCTTGGGGAAGAAAATCATGATCACCACACCCAAGCCGACGAGTGGGTAGACCATCCAGGGCACATCAATGAGGTGTTCGAGTTGGGCGGTGAAAATCATAATGCCCAGTGCATTGACGAAACCCAGCATCACCGATCGGGGGATAAAACGCTGAAGTTTCGCCACACCGAGGGCGCCGAGCACGATTTGTAGGACACCGCCCAACAAGACGGTGGCGATGAAATAATCCATCCCGTAACCACGCGCCACAGGAGCAATGACTAGGGCAATAGCCCCGGTGGCGCCGGTTATCATTGCCGGGCGGCCACCGGTAAAGGCGATCGCAATGGCCATGACTACCGAGGAAAACAGACCCATGGCTGGGTCAACACCGGCAAGGATGGAAAAGGCAATGGCCTCAGGGATCAGCGCCAGGGATACCGCCAGTCCGGCCAGAATCTCTATACGGATACGGGCGGGGGAAGAAAATGCGTAACGGAAGGATGCGATGATCCCGGTAGGGGCATCAGCGCCGTCTGGACTCAGGAGGGGGCGGGGGGCCGCCGTGCTAGTTTCAGTCATAGATGTCCAATCTTTGAGGGGATAGGTAACTGGGCGAACGCCCGAAAGGAATCCAACCCTCTAGTAACTTTAGGTTTGGTGATGGTGGTCATGGTAGCGGGAGTTTTACTCAACCGCCAACCCAGGCACAGGAACCCGTGGACAACATCACCGTGAAGGAGAACAGGCAATGCAAAACAGTAATTTCAAGATCGGCGAGGTCGTTGACCAGACGGGGTTGTCGATTCCCACCTTGCGTTATTATGACAACGTCGGCCTGATTACCCCATCGGGGCGTAGCCCTGGTGGGTTCAGGCTTTATAGTGAGGCTGATGTACGTCGTGTTTTGCTGGTGCGACGGATGAAACCGCTGGGGTTTACTCTGGATCAGATGCGGGAATTCCTGGAAGCTGCGGAGATTCTTCATAGTTCAGATGGCGGGCAGGACAGTGATCCCGCACAGCAGGCACGGAGTAATGCCAAGGCCACCCTTGCCGACATTCGTGAGGAGACGCGCACCCGCTACGAAAAGCTACGCAAGCAAATTGCCTACGCTGAGGAATTCCTCGATCTGGTCAACACCCTGGCACACTAAAGTGCCCCCATCCTTCGCAGGGAGAAAAAGACCATCCGATTGAATGCGCTCTGTCGAGTCGCGTTCCAGATGAAGTGGACGAACGCCCGCGGCCTCTCCGGAGTGGATGGCGATAGTGCAGAGGACTTCTGAAATCCGTGCAGACGACTCCTCAAAACGACACAGTCATCCAAGGTCACAAAATCGAAAATTGTCACTTAACCCCATCACTTCCAAACCGGCTTAAGTGACAAAAAAGGGTTAAGTAGCAAAAAGTGTGTCTGAGTTACAGCGCTCTTGCTGCTCAGGCTGGGTAAATCGGGCGGATATAAGGTCTTTATGCTTATATCCGCCCGTTTCGTGTTCAATCCATCGGAATGGCACCCGCATGTGCTAACCGGGGGTTGGTGTGCTTTCCGGGTGAGTAAAAACAGGCCACGATGCCCGGTATGTGCTGGGCAAATGAAGAAAAACGGAACCACATCCAAAGGCACAACCAGGTGGCGGTGCAAAGACCCGAACTGCGGCAGCTCCACGACACGAACTCGCACCGATCTCACGCAGGCCTGCGACTTCAAAGCCTTCATCTCCTATGTCACCTCCACAGCGACGTTGTCTGAACTCGCCGGGCAACAAAGGGTGAGTCGTTGGACACTTGATCGCCGATTCGAACCGTTTTGGCTCATCGACGTCCCCAACGACGGTGCCCCGCAGCGCGTCTACGATCAGATCTTCATCGACGGCACCTACACCGCGGCTGGCTGCCTACTTGTGGCAGCCAGCCGCGACCACGTCATTGCATGGCACTGGACCAAACACGAAACAGCCCACGCATACACGCAGCTACTTCGCAAAATCGCCGAACCACTCTGCGTCGTCCTCGACGGCGGACAAGGCGCACTCACCGCGATTAAAGCCTGCTGGCCAAACGCGATGATTCAGCGTTGTCTCGTCCATGCACAACGCGTCATCCGCCGCTACACCACTCACGGCCGCGCACCGACGCCGGCAAAACCATCTACGCACTGGCGCTGAAACTAACCCGTGTCACCACACTCGAACAGGCACGGGAGTGGACGCTACGTCTGCACGACTTCGGTCAGGTATTCAAAACATTCCTCAACGAGAAAACACCCGTGCCAAAAGAACGCCGAACACTCAATAACCAGTGGGAATGGACTCATCTGCGAATACGCAAAGCCTACAACTCACTGCTGCACCTATCGCGCAACAATTGGTTGTTTACTTACCTTAAGCCACCACCGAATGCGCTTGATCCTAAACGCTGGGCTTCAACGACAAACAGTCTTGAAGGCGGCATAAACGCCCAGCTCAAACGCATCGCCGATGCGCACCGAGGCAGGTCAGGGGAACGCCAACGAAAAATGCTCGAGTGGTACCTCCACACCAAAAAGCAACTGCCTGACGATCCGCTAAATATCGCCAGGCAGTGCAATTATGGCCAAGATCAACTCGCCAAAGTCAACTATCTTGCCGAAGAAGACCACAACAAAGCCGACCAAGAAACAGGCCGACCAGCCTTCTACGACAACGCTATCGGGCCTGACCCCCGGAAAGTAGACACGTCGGGGGTTAGCTATGCTGCTTGGGTCAGTGTAGCTGATGTGAGTGCTTCGAAGTCATTGGGGGCTAGAAGGTTGCACCAGGAGTGCCGTCTGCGGGTGTTGTAGCGCATGCACCATCGAAAGACTTCCTGCCGGCAGATAATGGGATTATCAAAGACTTTCCGATCACGTAGCACTTCACGTTTTAAGGTGGCGTTAAATGATTCTGCCAGGGCATTATCGGCACTAGTTCCCACCGCGCCCATGGATTGGCGTACACCAAGTTGGGCGCAGTGGTCCCTAAACGCCTGTGAGGTGTACACACTTCCATGATCAGAATGGAAAATAGCCCCGTCAAGGCTTCCGCGGACTGTGCTGGCATGGGACAAAGCCTCGATGACCAGTGAGACACGCATGTGGTCTGCGAGTGCATAACCTGCAAGTTTTCGTGAATAGGTGTCAATGACCGTGGCCAGGTACATGTTCTTACCGCCCTTACACGGCAGGTAGGTGATGTCGCCTACATAAACACGGTTCGGCTCGTCAGCGGTGAATGTACGGCCTACTAAATCTGGCATGACACGGTGACCAGGCTTGCGCCGGGTGGTGATGCATCGACGCCGTTTGCTAAAGCCTTTTAGCCCCATGGATTTCATGATGCGCGCAACCTTCTTATGGTTGATCGGGCCGAAGTCCGTATCGTCGTTGAGGCTTGCAGCGATGCGTTTAGCACCATAAAGCCCGTTCTCATCATCAAAGATGGCCTTGATTCTTGCACCAATAAGGGCATCGGAACATATCTTTAACCTGCGATTTTCGTGGGTGTTGACCCATTTATAAAACGAGGAGCGATTGAGCTTTAACACATGGCACATCCGCTTGACCGAGTACTCGGTTCGGTAGTCATAGACAAACTGGAAGCGGATCACCAGCGTGTCTCTTCGGCAAAATACTTCGCGGCCTTGCGCAGAATATCGCGTTCTTCGCGCAGCTTCGCGTTCTCTTTTTCTAGCTGGCGGATCCGCTCAGAATCAGTCGTCACCTGAGCTTTATCACGCATGTTTTTCGTGCGGGCACGTTTGCCGGTGCCGTATTGCTGAAGCCAGGAGAAAAGCGAGGAACGATTGACTCCAAGCTCTGCTGAAGCCGCGTGAAGTGAAAGGTCCTCATTGTTTTCATAGAGGGCCACAGCATCACGTTTGAACTGTTCGGAATACCTAGGCATGGTGGTAGATTACCTTTCTTCCCAACCCAACCGGGCTGGATATCAGGTGTCTACCAAACAGGGGTCAGGTCCATCCCAACCGAGTACGAACACTCGATAGGAATCAGAAAAGACCCCATGAAGTAACTAACCGTGTACCCGCCCCGCAACACGCCGAACGGACACACATTCTGCTACTTAACCCTACTTTTTGGTTGTTCATGTTTCAGCTTCTCTACACATTCAAAGGACAACTGCACAATGACCTAAATCAGGCCGACTTGGCCTCAGTGGCTGCGCTTACCGCCATCCATTTTCATTTAATTGTCAATAAGCGTCGACGGGGATAGGCTGAGTGCATGGCACACGAGCACCACGACCACGATCACTCCAGCACGCCGCTGCGCGCACTCTTGATTGCGCTAGGCATTACCGGCACCGTCTTCTTCGCGGAGCTGATCGGCGGCTGGTTGGCGGGTTCGATGGCGCTGATGGCGGATGCGATGCACATGCTTTCCGACGCTGCGGGGTTGATCATCGCGGTGTTAGCGGTGTTGGTTGGGCGCCGACAAGCATCGGCTCAGGCCACGTACGGCTACCGACGAGTGGAGGTGCTTGCTGCACTGGCGAACGCAGTGATGGTGCTGGCGATCTCGGTGTGGATTGTCGTCGAGGCGGTGCGCCGCCTGCAGAGCCCGGCCGAAGTGCAGGGAAAAACGATGCTGATCATCGCGGTGATCGGCCTGGTGGCGAATGCGCTATCGGCGTGGGTTCTGCACCGGCACCGCAAATCCTCGATCAACGTGGAGGGCGCGTTCTTGCACGTGTTAGTGGATATGCTCGGCTCGGTCGCAGTAATCGTGGCCGGCATCGTGGTACTGACCACGGGGTTTGTGGCGGCGGACGTGATCGCCTCCCTAGCGATCGCGGCGATGGTGCTGCCGCGCGCCTGGCAGCTCATGCGGCTTTCGGCGAGCGTGCTGCTCGAGCAAGTCCCGGCGGACTTCGACGCCAGTGCGATCGAGCCCGCGCTGCGGCAGGTCGAGGGCGTTGCTGACATCCACGACCTGCACCTGTGGAGCCTGGACGGCGTGAACGTGCTCACGACCGTGCATATCGTGCGCGACGGCACCGTCGGCACCGGCCCGCTGTTGGATGCCGCCCAGCAGGCCCTGCGCGAACACGGTATCGAGCACTCCACCATCCAGATTGAGCACCCAGAGCACGAATCCCACGAGACGGTGTGCTGATTCCCTTCTAACCTGACTTAGGCCAATTTTGTGCGGAAGTTCGCGGCCGGTGATTACTTGGATGGTGGCAGTGAGGTCGGGCGGGAATGGTACGGCGGCGTGAATGGTTTCGCCGCCAACGACGAGTTGAAAGCTGCGGTATTTCTTGAGTGTTCTCACGAGGCGTTTGATGAAGTGACCACTGCGGGTCTCCATCAGGTGGGTCACGGCTAGTGCTGCCATCACAATATTGAGATGTGCTGTGATCGAGTTTTGTTTCCTCGCATAGATTGGGCGTGCTTTCAGGTCTGATTTCGACATCCGATACGACATTTTCAATGTGGAATAGCCTGCGGTAATGCCTGATAACCTCCTGGGCGGGAAGAGCGGTCAGGTCGGTTTCATAGCCTTTAATTCCGGCTAGGGCTCGGTGTTTGCAGCGAGAGCGTAGTTGACCTTCTTGTTCGGGGTGGAAAGATCGAAATAGCGGTTGCGCTTAATGGCGATTTCGCCGTCAACAGCGCGTTTGGCTTTTGCGACTTGCTCTTTGATTCCGCGCAGGCCGCGTCTGGCCCGATCATAGGAGTACTGGAAGTGGGTCACCGTATTCGGGGTTGTGTGTTTGCGCGCATCGCTTGCCGAGGCTTGTGTCCAGATCTGGCCGTGGGCGTAGGCTTCACCAGGGATTTCCCGCCGCCAGGTTTCAATCACCTCAGGCACGGTGGGGTTTCACCGACAAAATGTAGTGCAGACCTGCATCTATCAATGCTTGCTTGTTCGGAGGGTGTCAAGTTGTTTGTGTGTGGGGCTAGGTTTATAGGTATTTGTCGAAGCGGTCGGGGTAGGCAACGGCCATTTGGTTGATGGCTTGTTTCCAGCCGGAAACTCGGGCTCCTTCCATGAGTCTGCCGGCTGTCGCTGAGACTCGTTTGCCTTGCTTTGCCCTCTTTGCGGCTCGTTTGTCTTCGATGTTGCAGGTCATCAACCACAGCGTCTTTATCGCTGATTCATCGTTGGTGAACTGCACCCTGTTGCGGGTAGCTTTACGCAGTTCATTGTTAAACGACTCAATGGAGTTCGTCGTATAGATTACCTTTCTGGCTGCTGGTGGGAACTGGAGAAACGGTACGAAACGCGCCCACGCATCACGCCAGACCTTGACTGAGCGGGGATATTTCTCACCCAGCTCGGAGGCTTCAAATTCGTCTAAAGCAACCTGTGCTGTGGGCTCGTCCGTGGCAGTGTAAATCTTTTTCAACGCGGCTGATACGCCCCGGCGATCCCCGTAGGCTACCCACCGGTTAGCGGCGCGAATCAGGTGCACGATACAGGTTTGCACCATAGAGTTCGGCCAGGTTGCCTCAACTGCCTCTGGCAGGCCTTTCAGCCCGTCACAGCAGACGATAAAGACGTCCTTGACCCCACGGTTAGAAAGGTTGGCGCATACCTGCGCCCAGAATGAAGCGCCTTCTTCCTTGGCAATCCACAATCCTAAAATGTGCTTAATACCGTTGAGATCCACGCCGATTGCCATGTACGCAGATTTGTTGACTACTCGGCCGTCGTCGCGGACTTTAATGCGCAACGCGTCCAGGAAAACCACGGGGTAGAACTCGTCTAGCTGGCGGTTTTGCCAGACCATGACCTCATCGAGCACGGCGTCAGTAACCGCAGAAATCGTCTCATGGGAAATATCGACACGCATCGACGTTGCCATATGGTGCTGGATGTCCCTAATTGTCATCCCACCGGCGTACAAGCTGACGATCATGTCATCGACATCAGTCAAGCGCCTAGAACCTTTAGGGACCATAGTCGGCAAGAATGTTCCAGCCCGATCCCGAGGGACATCAACGGTGACTGGCCCGTAGTTAGAATCCACGGTCTTTGGATACGACCCGTTGCGGTAATTGTCTGTTCTAGCTGCAGCTTTAGCGCTCCTGTCGCCAGACTCGTAGCCCAGGTGGGCATCCATTTCAGCGTTGAGTCCCCTGGTAATCGAGGCTTGTAACATGCCGCGAACTAGGTCGTTGGCATCCGTTGTGGACGTGCCTAGGTCATCAATCAGTTTCGCGATGTCAGGGTTAGCAAGCAGCTTCTTTTCAATCGCATCAATCTTGGCCTTATTAGCCGGATCTCGTCTCGCCACAGTAGTCATTCTGGTCCATCTCCTTATGCGGGTTAGGTACCCACACACAAACCATCAGACACTCTCTGGTGTGCTTTCCGGGTGAGTAAAAACAGGCCACGATGCCCGGTATGTGCTGGGCAAATGAAGAAAAACGGAACCACATCCAAAGGCACAACCAGGTGGCGGTGCAAAGACCCGAACTGCGGCAGCTCCACGACACGAACTCGCACCGATCTCACGCAGGCCTGCGACTTCAAAGCCTTCATCTGGACCTGACCCCTGTTTGGTAGACACCTGATATCCAGCCCGGTTGGGTTGGGAAGAAAGGTAATCTACCACCATGCCTAGGTATTCCGAACAGTTCAAACGTGATGCTGTGGCCCTCTATGAAAACAATGAGGACCTTTCACTTCACGCGGCTTCAGCAGAGCTTGGAGTCAATCGTTCCTCGCTTTTCTCCTGGCTTCAGCAATACGGCACCGGCAAACGTGCCCGCACGAAGGCCATGCGCGACAACGCCAAGGAGACGACTGATTCCGAGCGAATCCGCCAGCTAGAAAAAGAGAACGCGAAGCTGCGCGAAGAACGCGATATTCTGCGCAAGGCCGCGAAGTATTTTGCCGAAGAGACTCACTGGTGATCCGCTTCCAGTTTGTCTATGACTACCGAACCGAGTACTCGGTCAAGCGGATGTGCCATGTGTTAAAGCTCAATCGCTCCTCGTTTTATAAATGGGTCAACACCCACGAAAATCGCAGGTTAAAGATATGTTCCGATGCCCTTATTGGTGCAAGAATCAAGGCCATCTTTGATGATGAGAACGGGCTTTATGGTGCTAAACGCATCGCTGCAAGCCTCAACGACGATACGGACTTCGGCCCGATCAACCATAAGAAGGTTGCGCGCATCATGAAATCCATGGGGCTAAAAGGCTTTAGCAAACGGCGTCGATGCATCACCACCCGGCGCAAGCCTGGTCACCGTGTCATGCCAGATTTAGTAGGCCGTACATTCACCGCTGACGAGCCGAACCGTGTTTATGTAGGCGACATCACCTACCTGCCGTGTAAGGGCGGTAAGAACATGTACCTGGCCACGGTCATTGACACCTATTCACGAAAACTTGCAGGTTATGCACTCGCAGACCACATGCGTGTCTCACTGGTCATCGAGGCTTTGTCCCATGCCAGCACAGTCCGCGGAAGCCTTGACGGGGCTATTTTCCATTCTGATCATGGAAGTGTGTACACCTCACAGGCGTTTAGGGACCACTGCGCCCAACTTGGTGTACGCCAATCCATGGGCGCGGTGGGAACTAGTGCCGATAATGCCCTGGCAGAATCATTTAACGCCACCTTAAAACGTGAAGTGCTACGTGATCGGAAAGTCTTTGATAATCCCATTATCTGCCGGCAGGAAGTCTTTCGATGGTGCATGCGCTACAACACCCGCAGACGGCACTCCTGGTGCAACCTTCTAGCCCCCAATGACTTCGAAGCACTCACATCAGCTACACTGACCCAAGCAGCATAGCTAACCCCCGACGTGTCTACTTTCCGGGGGTCAGGCCCTCTCCTATGTCACCTCCACAGCGACGTTGTCTGAACTCGCCGGGCAACAAAGGGTGAGTCGTTGGACACTTGATCGCCGATTCGAACCGTTTTGGCTCATCGACGTCCCCAACGACGGTGCCCCGCAGCGCGTCTACGATCAGATCTTCATCGACGGCACCTACACCGCGGCTGGCTGCCTACTTGTGGCAGCCAGCCGCGACCACGTCATTGCATGGCACTGGACCAAACACGAAACAGCCCACGCATACACGCAGCTACTTCGCAAAATCGCCGAACCACTCTGCGTCGTCCTCGACGGCGGACAAGGCGCACTCACCGCGATTAAAGCCTGCTGGCCAAACGCGATGATTCAGCGTTGTCTCGTCCATGCACAACGCGTCATCCGCCGCTACACCACTCACGGCCGCGCACCGACGCCGGCAAAACCATCTACGCACTGGCGCTGAAACTAACCCGTGTCACCACACTCGAACAGGCACGGGAGTGGACGCTACGTCTGCACGTGAGGTTACCCTCGTTTAGTGGACACCCTATTTGTACGGATCTTGTGTCCGTAAGAGAGGATGTTCATTGTGAGTCAACAGCGCAAGAAGTACACGCCGGAGTACCGGCGTGAAGCCGCGAACCTGGTAATCGAGTCAGAGCGACCGATCGCTCATGTGGCTAAGGAAATCGGTGTTTCCGCCGGGCTTTTGGGCCGGTGGGTCAAACTCGAACGTGAACGCCGAGGATCCTCCGATGGGATGAGCGAGGCTGACCTCCGAGCTGAGAATGCTCGTCTGCGCCGGGAGCTGGCAGAAGCCAAGATGGATAACGAGTTTTTGTCAAAAGCGACAGCCTTCTTCGCCGCGAAGCAACGCGAGCAGAAAAGTTCGAACTAATGCAGCAGGAGAAGGCGAACTACAGCATCAAGCGCATGGCACGACTATTAAAAGTATCTCGGTCTGGATACTACAAATGGGCCCATGCGCAGCAGAAACGACTATCCGGCGAAGATGATCGGGCAGCATTTTACGATGATGTTGACCGAAAGATTCATCAGATTTGGAAAGACTCCGATGAGGTTTATGGTGCTCCGCGGATCACCGCAGAGCTTGCCGAGCGCTACCAGATCACCTTGAATCGCAAGACTGTGGCTAAACGGATGCGCATGATGGGCATTGAAGGGATTTCACCGCGTGCCTTTGTCCCGGTGACAACGATTCAAGCCAAGCGTAAGTCAACTCTTCCTGACCTGGTCAAGCGCATGTTTGATACTGGTCAGCTCAACCGAGTGTGGATGTCAGATATTACCTACCTGCGCACCGGTGAGGGCTGGTTGTACTTGTGCGCGGTCCGCGATGGTCATTCCCGCAGGGTACTGGGCTGGGCTATGGATAGCGTTCAAGACACACACCTGGTTGAACGGGCCCTGCGGATGGCGCATACGCTACGCGGTGATGTTCCTGATGGGCTGGTGTTTCACGCTGACCGCGGAACGCAATTTACCAGTGAGAAGCTCTGGGAGGTCTGCCGCAACCTGGGCATTGCCCAGTCTGTGGGGCGTACTGGTGTGTGCTTCGATAACGCGATGGCTGAGTCGTTCTGGTCGACGCTAAAGACTGAATTCTATGACCGGCAGCGCTGGGCGACCCGTGATGCTGCACGCAAGGCCGTTGCCTACTGGATTGAAGTCGTCTACAACCGCCGACGCCGGCACTCTGCACTCGGGATGGTCAGCCCCGTCGACTTCGAAAACCACATTGGTCTAACCACCAGTAGAAAAGAAATAGCTGCCTAACCACTAGGTAGCTCCACTACGTGTCCACGATTTGCGGGCAACCCCACACGACTTCGGTCAGGTATTCAAAACATTCCTCAACGAGAAAACACCCGTGCCAAAAGAACGCCGAACACTCAATAACCAGTGGGAATGGACTCATCTGCGAATACGCAAAGCCTACAACTCACTGCTGCACCTATCGCGCAACAATTGGTTGTTTACTTACCTTAAGCCACCACCGAATGCGCTTGATCCTAAACGCTGGGCTTCAACGACAAACAGTCTTGAAGGCGGCATAAACGCCCAGCTCAAACGCATCGCCGATGCGCACCGAGGCAGGTCAGGGGAACGCCAACGAAAAATGCTCGAGTGGTACCTCCACACCAAAAAGCAACTGCCGGACCTGACCCCCATGTGGTGGACACCTGATATCCAGCCCAGTCGAGCTGGGAAGAAAGGTAATCTACCACCATGTCCAGGTACTCCGAACAGTTCAAACGCGATGCCGTAGCCCTCTATGAGAACAACGAGGATCTCTCGCTGAACTCAGCATCAGCTGAGCTCGGTATCAACCGTGCCTCGCTACATTCTTGGGTCAAAAAGTACGGCACTGGCAAACGTGCCCGCACGAAGGCCGTGCACGATCAAGCCCAAGCGGCGAATGATTCTGCGCGAATCCGTCAGCTGGAAAAAGAAGTCTCTAAGCTGCGCGAAGAACGCGACATCCTGCGTAAGGCCGCGAAATATTTTGCCGAAGAGACTCACTGGTGATCCGCTTCCAGTTTGTCGATGACCACCGAACCGAGTACTCGGTTAAGCGGATGTGCGATGTGTTAAAGCTGAATCGTTCCTCGTTTTACAAGTGGGTGAGCACCCGTAAAAAACGCAGGTTAAAGATGTATTCTGATGCCGTTATTGGTGCAAGAATCAAGACCATCTTCGATGATGAGCACGGGCTTTATGGTGCTAAACGCATCGCCGCAAGCCTCAAGGAGGACACGACGTATACCCCGATCAATCACAAGAAAGTTGCACGCATCATGAAATCCATGGGGTTAAAAGGCTTTAGCAAACGGCGTCGATGCATTACTACCAGGCGTAAGCCTGGTCACCGTGTCATGCCAGATCTAGTAGGCCGCAAGTTCACAGCTGGCGAGCCAAATCGTGTGTATGTCGGTGACATTACTTACCTGCCGTGTAGGGGAGGCAAAAACATGTACCTTGCCACAGTCATTGACACGTATTCACGTAAACTTGCAGGTTATGCACTCGCAGACCACATGCGGGTCTCACTAGTTATCGATGCTCTAGCCCACGCACACGGCGTGCGCGGCAGTCTTGATGGGACTATTTTCCATTCCGATCACGGCAGCGTGTACACCTCACAAGCCTTTAGGAACTACTGCTCGTCGTTAGGTGTGCGCCAGTCCATGGGCGCGGTTGGAACGAGTGCCGATAATGCCCTGGCAGAATCCTTTAACGCCACCTTAAAGCGGGAAGTACTGCGTGATCGGAAAGTCTTTAACAACCCAATTAGCTGTCGTCAAGAGGTCTTCCGGTGGTGCATGCGCTACAACACGCGCCGGCGGCACTCCTGGTGCAATCTCGTAGCTCCTGATGTCTTTGAAGCCGAGACTTCGGCTATACTGACCACAGCAGCATAGCCAGCCCCCGATGTGTCCACTTTCCGGGGGTCGGGCCCGCCTGACGATCCGCTAAATATCGCCAGGCAGTGCAATTATGGCCAAGATCAACTCGCCAAAGTCAACTATCTTGCCGAAGAAGACCACAACAAAGCCGACCAAGAAACAGGCCGACCAGCCTTCTACGACAACGCTATCCCAACCGAGTACGAACACTCGATAGGAATCAGAAAAGACCCCATGAAGTAACTAACCGTGTACCCGCCCCGCAACACGCCGAACGGACACACATTCTGCTACTTAACCCACAAAAAGCCATCGCTAAAGTCCCGATTTGAGTCCCAGGACGTGCGCCTTAAGAGAAATAACTAAAGCCCCTACCAGTGTTTCTCCTGGTAGGGGCTTGGAAGTTGGTAGCGGGGGCAGGATTCGAACCTACGACCTCTGGGTTATGAGCCCAGCGAGCTACCGAGCTGCTCCACCCCGCGTCGAGATGTACTTCTAAACATCTACGCTTTAACGAGACTGATTATTTTTCATAACCGCTCTCGTCGGCGACCTCTGTAACTATACAGACAGATAGCCACCCACCCAAATCCCCTGGGCAGGTGGCCATTCGCGTTTATCTAGGCAGTATTTTCTACTTGCCTACTTCGACTCGACCTTCTTGTAGGCCTCAACAGCCTGGTCGAGCTCGTCGAGAGCCTTGCCGTATTCCTCGAAGGAACCGTTGCGGGCTTTCTCTACGTTGTCGAGTGCTTTGTTGATGCCGTCAATGGCATCGGCCTCACTAGAGGCCGCCGGTGCCGAGGCAGGAGCCGAAGCCTTGCCCTCATCCTTGGACTTGGAGTCCTCACCGGAGTCCTTCTTCGCGTCAGCTGCACTGCCGTCGCCGTCGATCTCAGTGATGTCCTGCGCGGACTTAGGATCGATGCCCACCTGGTCGAGGGCCTCACCGATAGTCGGGGCATAACCCACGCGACCCTTGTAGGAAACGAGAACGCGTAGCAGCTTCGGGAACGCGGATTCCTGGTCCTTACGCTGCGAGTAAATAGGCTCCATGTAAAGAATCTCGCCGCCGCCTACCGGCAGTGCCAACAGGTTGCCGTAGTTCAGGTCATTCGAGCCTTCCCACAGCGTGCGGTCACGAGCGACCTGGTCGGAAGACATCATGGCGTCCTGCGCCTGCTTCGGGCCCTGGGTCTGAGTATTCGTCGGCAGCACGCGAACGGTGATCTGACCGTAGTTCTCTGGGTCCGAGGACACCGCCATATGCGCGGAGAGGAACTGACGATTCAAACCGCGATAAGAAGTAATCAGCTGGAAGCTTGGCTTCCCGGACTTCGGATCCGCCGCCATGACGTAGTAAGGAGGTTGGTTCAAACCACGTGCCTCGCCGGCGGTTGGGTCTTCTGGCACAGACCAGAAGGCATCGTTATTAAAGAACACGCCTGGGTCGGAAACGTGGTACTTCGCCAACAGATCGCGCTGCACCTTGAACATGTCTTCCGGGTAACGGAAGTGGCCGCGCAGCTCGTCAGAGATTTCCGCTTTCGGCTTGACGACGCCCGGGAATACGCCCTCCCAGGCCTTCAGAACTGGGTCCTGGTCATCAAACTCAAAGAGATCCACGGAGCCGTCATAAGCGTCGACAGTAGCCTTCACAGAGTTGCGGATATAACCCACCTGCTCGTTGATAAGCCGCTGGCTGGTGCCGTTCGGGTTCTGCGTATCCTGCGTGGAATCTGTCAGCGAGGTGCGCTGTGAATAAGGCAGAGACTCAAGCGTTGTATAACCATCCACAATCCACTTGATGCGGCCGTCAATGACGGCTGGGTAGGTGGCAGAATCGGTGGTCAGCCACGGCGCTACCTTTTCCACGCGCTTGCGCGGGTCGCGGTCGTAGAGAATCTTAGATTCGGAGCCCACGCGGTCAGACAGCAGCAGGTTCATCTCCTGGTACTTCAGCGCATACGCGGTGCGGTCCACAATATTGCCGATCTCAACGCCGCCCTTACCGTCATAGGTGTAAGTGGTGGAATCGGTATCGTACTCAACTGGCTTATCACCGGTCTCACCCACTACGGCGTAGTCACGCCCATCGCGTGCGCCGGCAATGACCGGACCATAGTAGGTGCGCGGCTGGTCCACCTTGATTCCCAGGGACTTCTCGGCGTCCTTGGTCTCGCCTTCACCCTCGTGCTGCTTGCCCTGCTGGGTTTGCAGATCGGAGACGGTAAAGATTGGGAATCCGCCGCGGGCAGAGCCGGCGTCGCGCGCAACCTCGTCGACGGTGTTTGCCTGGGCCGCAACAAAGCCGTTTCCGTGGGTATAAACCGTGTGGCGGTTGATCCAGTTCTGCTGGTTTTCCTGCAGCTCATTCGGATCCAGCTCACGTGCGGCAACCACGAAGTCGCGCAGTTCACCGTCCACGGTGTAACGGTCCATCGCCAAGGTCTCTGGGAAACCGTAGAAGTTCTTCAGCTGCTGCATCTGGGTAAAGGTTGGCGCCAAGATATCCGGATCCAACAAGCGCAGGTTCGAAATCGTGGAGGAATCCGAAGCCACCTTAGAATCGGCTACTTCCTCTGCTCCCCAGTTCTCCTCATAGGTAACCTGCTCATCCGTGAGCCCGTAGGAATAGCGGGTGGATTCAATATTGCGAGCGATGTATTCCGCTTCCTTTGCTTGGCGGTTCGGGTTGACGGAAAAGCGCTCCATCAAAAGCGGCCAAGCCTGACCGATGATGACGGAGGAAAGCAGCATCAGCACCACTGCCAGTGCAGGGATGCGCAGATCCTTGATTACCACCGCAGCGAAAATCGCCACTGCTACGACGACGCCGACGACCATCAGAATGATCTTGGCCGGCAGGTAAGCATTGATGTCGGTGTAGGAGCCACCGGTAAACAGCGAGTGCTGGTTGTACAGAAGCTGATAACGATCCAACCAGTAGCCTGCTACCTGCAGCAGCATCCATAGGCCACCGGTTACCGCTAGCTGCACGCGAGCCGGGCGAGAAATGGAACCGCGCACACCGGAGGCACGGTTGCCGATGCGAATGCCGCCCAAAATGTAATGGCTAAACAGCGCCAGCAAGAAACACACCAGAAGCAGCATCGAAAACGCCGAAACGATGATGTTCCACACCGGCAGCTGGAAGGCATAGAATCCCAAGTCCTTGTGGAACTGCGGATCATCAACGCCGAAATCCTGGCCGTTTAAAAAGAGCATGAACTGGCGCCACGAAGCCTGCCCCATCAGGCCTGCCACCACACCGACTAGCAGCGGGATAACCTTTAGGAACACGCCCATGGTCTTTTCGATGGAACGACGGTACTGGTAAACCGGCGAATTCAGATCGTTAAAATCTAAGCTCTCGGGGCGGCCACGCCATGCAACGCGGCCCGCGGCATAAACCACGCCTGCCGATACCACTGCGAAGATGACAAAAAGCACGATTCGCGCTACCAAGGTGGTGGTAAAGACACCACGGTATTCAATTGCGCCGAACCACTTCCAATCTGTATAAAAGCCCACTAACAATGGGCCGATGAACAGTAAGGCGGCAATGATAGCGACCGTCCAGGACAAGCCCCTGGGAGGTCGCTTCATTGGGGCAGCGGGTCGGGAGATACCAGAGGCCAACGCCAGCTCCAATCAAAATCGTGCGAATATAAGCGGTATAGTCTTCCAGCTTAGGGAAGCAATACACAGTTAACGAATAAGGAGTCTCATGAGTTCCCCCGAGCTTTCTCAGCCAGCATTAAACAAAGCCATGCGTGAAGCAGTGGAATTTGTCCACGCTGAGGGCTGGGAGGCACCCCCTACCCTTTTCGCTCTGGTGCCGACTTCTTTGGTCGCGGACCAGCTGGCAGAGCTCAATGAGGAAGACGCTTCCCCGCTGACCCTTATCGTGCAGGACAATATCCCGGAAAACATCGAACCCGGCTCCGAGCAGCTAGCCGATTATGTCTCCCGCGTGGTCTGGCCACACGAGATCGCCGGCGTCATCTTGGCCCAAGAGATTAAATTCCGCGACACCTCTGCTGAGGCTGGCCAGAGCGCAGACTCTAGCCCGCGTCCTGCACGCCTTTTCTCCGGTGTGCTGCGTGAGGAAGGCGTCGAACTGACCCTGCTGCAGGTGCGCCCAACCGAGGAAGAACTGGAAGCAGCCGGCCCGTTTGCACAAGACGATATCCAGCTGCGCGGCGGCCCAGACGTGGCACCGGGTGTCATCGCCGCATTGCGCTACGGGCTCGAACAAGATCCCGATGAACTCGACTAAACTGAGGCACTAAGTGTCTTAGACCCAAATTTCTCTACACCTGAAGTCTCAATGCTTTCTTTTGAACTCACAGCTTTGAAGGAGTACCTCGTGCGAAATTCCTTGTCCGCCCGCACCGCCTGCGTAGCAGCTGGACTGTTTGCTGCAAGTTGCTCCCTCGCGGCATGTGGGGACGGCCAGGAGGCTAGCCAGCCCGCACCGGCTGCTCCTGTAGCTACCAGCCAGAAGGCTGAAACCCCGGCCCCGAAGACGTCGGCAAGCACCGCTACTACCACTTCTTCTGAGCAATCCTCGGCCGAGGCCACCACCTCCGAGGAAACAGAATCTGGCGCGAGCGAGCCGGCAAGCGAGTCCGCCTCCGCTTCTGCGACTGCTGCCAATGGCGAAAAGAAGGGCAACGGAAAGCTCTCCAAGCAGGTAGAAGAAGCCTACGAGACCTTCGAAACCCTTGTTCCGGTGGAGATCTTCCAGCAGTTCGACCGCTGTGATCCCAACGGTGTCGCAGATTCTTATAACTGCTCCGGCTCGGAAATCGGCCAGTTCCAGTTCTTCAAGAACAAGTCCAAGGCCGCCCAAACCACGCAGGTGCTCACCGAGCTGCGCAGCTCCCGCGTGGTCAAGGATGAAGGCGACCGCGTCGTCGGCTGGTCCATGCTGGGCAACACCGCCATCTTGACGGTGGTGGATAACAAGGACGGTCTCGTGATGCAGCAGATGATCTCAACCGACCAAGACGATCCCGAAGAGCGTCTTAAAGAGCTCGGTCTTATCTAATTGCAGGTCTGAACCTGCTTGCCGTGGGCGAAGTCATCCATCGCCTTAATGGCATCGTCCAGGGTCTCCACCTTGGCAACAACCATGTCGCCGGTGTCGCGGCTCGTGGCCTCCGCGCAGTTGTCTGCGGGTGCTAGGAAGAGCTCGGCGCCGGCTTCTTTCGAAGCGGCGACCTTGTGCACGATTCCGCCGATGGGACCCACCGTGCCGTCTTCGCTGATGGTGCCGGTACCGGCAACGAACTTGCCGCCGTTGAGCTCGCCATCAGAAAGCTTGTCGATTACCGCGAGGGTAAACATCATGCCCGCGGACGGCCCGCCGATGTCCTGCAGGTTGTAATCAACCTGGATATCTTCCTTAGGCTTCGAGGTCATCGAAATGCCCATCAGCGCCACCGAATCATCGTGTGGATGCGCCGCCAGCGTGACCTTTTCTTGCAGCTTCTTGCCACCGCGTTCAATGCCGAGTTCAACCTCATCGCCGGGCTTCTTCGCGCGGACCATGTCCTGCACCTGCCCCGGCTGCGTTACCTTCTCACCATCAACGGAGGTAATAACGTCATCTGCACGCACGACCCCCGCGGCAGGTGCATCCTCTAGAACCTGCGCCACCACGATCTTCACTGGCACGTCGAGATAATTCATCGCAGCGACCGTCGCAGCCGACTCCGACTGTGTGAAGGCCTGCTCGTTCGACTCGTTTACCTCTTCATCCGTCTGCCCCTGCGGGATGACGGTATCGATTGGTACCAGAGTGTCATCAGTCATGATCCAGCGCCCCAAGGCTTGCGTCAGCGTCATGTTGGTGCGCACAGACACGGTGGTCATATTGAGCTGACCGGAAGTCTCATAGGTCTTTGGCGCTTTCACGTCCACGACCTCAGTGCCATCAACCTCGCTGAGCGTATCCACGGTTGGGCCAGGCCCCTCGGCCGCATAAGGCACGGTTAAAGCAATATCCGTGCCAGGGATGCGATCGATGCTCAAGGCACCACCCAGCACGATGACCGGGATAGCGCCCCAAACGAGCGTGCGGAGGCGTCGATTTTCTGGTGAATTCACGAGGAATTAGCCTACAACGTTTTCATCCTTGTTCGCTGACAGCGTTGCGCGAGCGATGGAAACAGCCCACCGCCAGCCGGTACATTGGAGCGCATGAGCAACGGATTCGGTTTTTCTTTTCCCAACAATGATGACGGTGACGACGATAACTCGCGCCGCGACCAGAACCCGTTTGGCGCCTTCGGCTTCGGCGGCAGCGCCGCGGGCGGTGGTCTAGGAGACCTTCTTAATCAGTTCGGCCAGATGCTTTCTGGCATGGGCTCCTCAATGAACTCTCCTGAGGGCTCCGGCCCGGTCAACTATGAGATGGCCCAGCGCATCGCGCACCAGCAGATTTCCAACGACAAGGAAATCAGCAGTGCCGATAGCAATGCGGTAGCAGAAGCCGTACGCCTAGCGGAGCTTTGGCTTGACGACGCCACCGAATTGCCCACCGCTTCCGGCAGCGTCAAAGCGTGGAACTCCAGCGAGTGGCTCGAAGCAACGATGCCAATGTGGAAGCGCTTGGTTACCCCAGTTGCCGAGCACATGAACAATGCGCAGCTGGAGTCAATGCCGGAAGAAGCCCGCGAGATGATGGGTCCGATGGCAAACATGATGAATCAGATGTCCGGTATGAACTTTGGCATGCAGTTGGGCCGCGCACTTGGTGACCTTGCCACCCAGGCACTTACCGGCTCCGACTTTGGTATTCCGGTCTCCCCTGCCGGTAGCACCGCGCTTTTGCCACACAACATCCAAAAGATCGCGCGCGATCTCAATGTGCCGGGCCAGGAAATTCTGGTCTATATTGGCGCCCGCGAGGCCGCCCGCCAGCGCCTGTTCAAGCACGTTCCGTGGCTGGTTGAGCGCTTGGTTTCCTCCGTCGAGGAGTACGCAATTGGCCTTGTCATCGACACTTCCCACATCGAGGAAGCAACCCGCGAGCTCAACCTCGAATCCGGTGACCCACAAGCCATCCAGGATGCGATGAGCAAGCTGCAGGGCATGGATCTGACCCCGCGCATCACCTCCCGCAATGCCGGTGCTGTCTCCCGCCTGGAAACCTTGCTCGCGCTCGTTGAGGGCTGGGTTGATCAGGTAGTAAACGATGCACTGGGAGATCGCATCCCGTCCACCTCCACCATGAACGAGGCGTGGGCGCATCGCCGTGCCACCGGCGGATCCGCAGAAAAGGCCATTTCCAAGGTCGTCGGCATCGAGTTATCTGCGCCGAAGGTCGACGCTGCTGCCGAGCTGTGGCGTCGTGCGACGGTCGCCGTGGGCGTTGACAAGCGCGACAAGGCTTGGGACCACCCAGACTTCCTTCCTACGGCAGAGCACCTCGATAACCCGGCCGCCTTCATCGACAGCTTGCTCGACGATGCCACCGATTCCGGTTTCGAGGAAGAATTCGCAAAGCTTGAAGAAATGCTGCGCGAGCAGGATGAAAACGGCGATTCCAATAACTCCGGTGAAGACAAGGAATAGCGCCTAGGGCCACTGCCTATCTACCCCGTTGCCATTAGAGGCCTATCAGCCAAAGCGCTGGTAGGCCTCTAAGTATCCCTTGGCCCGCTCCGCTTTCGGCGCGCGGTCAGCCCACTGCCAAAATTCCGGCCCGTGCCCGGGGATGAAGGTATGAGTCAGCTCATGGATGACGACAGAATCAAGGACATACTCTGGTACGTCCTTGAGGCGATCGGTGATGCGAATGTCGCCGGTAGAGGTAGTGCAGCTGCCCCACCGTGTGTTTTGATTGCCCACCCAACGAATTGAGCCGATCTTCGCTCGCCCGTCGAGGAAGTTTTTGTTGAGCTGGACGGCACGCTCGTGCAGATCAGCATCAGAGCGCCGCGTCGAGGTGTGCTTGCGCGCTACCTTCGCCTGCATGTCGGCCACGGCTTTGGCCTCCTCTTTCGCCGACATCCAGGAAGGAATCCGGACTTCTAAGACGCCGTCGACAAGCCGTGCTTGCACCGTCCGCTTGCGCTTTGCAGAACGGATAACGCGCACGGCGACACCTGAGTTCTCATTACTCGACATGACAGGTCATTGTACTTGTGCTGGAATGGGAGCAACGAGCGTGGCTTTAGGGGGAAAAGCATGCCAGTTGCATCGCAAGAGCAATCAACGACTGCCTACATGTTGGCGCCGGGGGTAAGCATTCTGGAGCGCGAGCCCGGCGTCATTCAGTTCGGCATGGACGCCACTCGCGTGGGGGTGGTCGAGGTGGAAAGCGAAATTATCGCTTCCCTGTCTCGCCTCCACCAGCCCATTACGCGCGATAGTATTCAGCGGCTCCTCACCCGCGCCGGCATGGAGGAAACCGCTGCGAGCTCGCTGATTGAGGATCTCATTTGTTACAACATTTTGTGGCCGGAGCCTGCGCGAAGCTGCGTGGTTGTGCTGGGCAAAAGCCCGCTTGCCGAGGCCATACGGGCAGCCGCCAGCCAGGATGGATTCGTGCTGCGTAACCAGCTAGAACAAGAAAATACCTACTCGTATATCAAGGCTGTCAGCCCGCATTTTCCGGTGGTAGCGGTGGATTTCCTTGATAAGCCGGTGGAACTGGCTGAAACACTGCGCAAGTGCAAGGGCGACTTTTTACCTGTGTCGATGTTTGATGCCCGTGGTGTAATTGGCCCTCTGCGAACCGCCGGCCGCGGGCCGTGTCCCATGTGCTCGCATCTGCACCGAATCGACGGCGATGAGCAGTGGCACAACGTCGTCACCCAGCTGGATACGGCAGATGCTAAGGCCGACGAGGTCATTATCAAAGCAGTTGCCATGCAAACCATGATCTTTTTAAGACGGCTTGCAGGCCGCCCCAGCCCACCTGGTGCAAAAAGTAGCCGCGTCATGCAAGGCGAGTTACTGGAAGTAGACCCTTACGGCCACAACCAATACCGCCTAGTCCTCGAGCATCCGAAGTGCCCCTACTGTTTTGAAAAGTCCCAGCGGCGCTAAGCGCTAGCATCGTGGCGCTTCCCTGCGGCATCTGACTAAAAATGCAGGTCTGAGTTTGCTGCCCTGAATACTTGCTCAGCTGCGCAGCGTGGAGATGATCTGCAGAACTTCCGCACCATAGCGCTCAAGCTTGGAGGGGCCGACGCCGGAGATTTCGAGCAGCTCGCCTTCGTCAGCCGGGAGAGCCTCAGAGATTGCTTGCAGAGTGGCATCGGAGAAGATGACGTAGGCCGGAACTTTGGCATCGCGGGCGGTGTTCGCACGCCAAGCGCGCAAAGCGGAGAACACTTCTTCGTCGCCCTCGTAATCGCAGTACTCGTGGCGTCCCAAGACCTTTTCAGCCGGGCTGCTCAACGGCGCTGCACATACCCGGCACTTGCGCTCGCGATAGCGCCTACCGCTACCAGCGCTTTCTTCGATTCCCGGCACCAAGCCGTCAAGGAAGCGGGTGCGTTCACGGGAGGCCCGAGAACCAGTGGTTTTTGCCAAAGCCCAAGACAAAGCGAGGTGCTCGCGGGCGCGGGTGATTCCGACGTAGAACAGGCGGCGTTCTTCTTCCACCTGCTCGTCACCTGCCTTGATGGCGTAGTTGATAGGTAGCAGCTTCTCCGTCAGGCCCACCAAGAACACGGCGTCCCACTCCAAGCCCTTGGCCGCGTGGATGGTCGCCAGCGTGACGCCTTCCATCGTGGGGTTCTGCTTATTTTCAGAACGGCGATGCAGCTCTCCCAGCACTCCGCTCAAATCAATGCCTTCATGGTCTTGGACAATTTGCTCGATGAGATCTACGAGGGCATTCAGCGACTGCCAACGCTCACGTGCCTTGGCACCCTGCGGCTCGCTAGGCGTAAGCCCCAATTCAACGAAAGCAGCACGAGCGATGGCGACGGGATCCGCTGGCAAGTCTTCACGGCGGGTAGCCGCAATGAGCACGCGGACTGCTTCCAGGATTTCCGGGCGGCGAAAGAAGCCCTCGCCACCGCGGACTTGGTAGACAATGCCGGCGTCGGCAAGCGCCTGCTCAAACTGCTCGGACTGGGCGTTGATGCGGTAGAGCACCGCGATCTCAGAGGCTTTAACGCCCTTGTTGAGCAGAGTCAGGATTTGGCCCGCGACTTCCTTTGCCTCGATCTCTTCGGATTCAAAAGCCTTGAACGTCGGCTCTGGGCCGGGCTCGCGCATACCCTGCAGCTCCAAGCGTGTACCGGCAGCGCGGCCAGATGCCTTCGCGATGACGCGGTTGGCCAAGTCCGTTACCTGCGGGGTGGAACGGTAGTCACGCTGCAGCTTCACGATTGTGGCGTTGGGGTAGGTGCGCGAAAAGTTCAGCAGATAGTCCGGCGAGGCACCGTTGAAGGAGTAAATCGTCTGGTTAGCATCGCCGACCACAGTGAGGTCATCGCGCTCCCCCAGCCACGCATCTAGAACCCGCTGCTGCAGCGGGGTAACGTCCTGGTACTCATCCACCACGAAGGTGCGGTACTGCTCACGGAAGACCTCTGCCACGGAAGGGACATTCTCAATGGCGCCAGCGATGTGCATGAGCAGGTCATCAAAGTCCAAGAACATGCGGTCCGGAGTGGACTTGAGCTGCTCATAGCGGCGGAATACCTCCGCGACCTTGGCAGGTTCAGCAGGCGCTTCGCGGTCTGTCGTGGCGATTACCTCCGGATAGGAATCTGGCCCAACCAGCGAGGACTTAGCCCACTCGATCTCGCTGAGATAATCCCTGATGGAGTCCTTCGAATTATCGAGATTCAGCGAGCGCACCGCACGGGCAACGAGGGAGAACTTGTTATCGACGAGCTCCCACGGCAAATCACCTGCCACCTGCGGCCAAAAATAGCGCAGCTGACGCCGCGCCGCCGCGTGGAAAGTCAGCGCCTGGACACCGCCGACTCCCATGTGGTTGAGGCGGTCACGCATCTCGCCCGCAGCACGGGTAGTAAAGGTAACCGCCAGGATGCGCTGCGGGCTAGCGAAACCTTGGTCCACCATGTTGGCGATGCGATAAGTAACCGTACGGGTCTTACCGGTGCCCGCGCTCGCCAGGATGCACACCGGCCCACGCGGGGCGGTGGCTGCTGCAAGCTGGTCCTCGTCCAATAGGGACAAATCCGGCCTATTCACCGTGGTACCACTCCATAATCATCGTGTGTGCAATCGAGCCCTTGCGGGCAATGTTTAAATCCGGCAGCTCAGCGCGTGAAACCCAGCGGATTTCTTCGAGCTCGCCATCAGTATCGCAAACAGCCTGGACATCATCCGTGACCGCACTAAAGCCCATCATCAACGAGCCACTAGGCGGCCAAGGCTGCGAGCCCCAATAGCGCACTTCGTGCACGCGCCTGCCGGTCTCCTCCAACGCTTCCCGCGCGAAAGCTTCTTCCAGGCTCTCCCCCGGTTCGACGTAGCCCGCGATGAGCGAGAAAAAGCTATTGCGCACGCGGTTGCGAGCCAGAAGGATCTTATCCGTGCCTGCCAAGTAGATAATGCCGATGACTGCGGGGTTGATCCGCGGAAAGACCATGCGGCGTGGGTCTTGGAGCGAGCGCCCGACGACGCCCGGTTCTGGGAAGTACAGTTCATCACCCGTACGCGCATCAAAACGCGTCTCCCGGCGATTGCGAACTAAATGGATGGCCTTGAGGATGTCAGGGTTTTCTGCGAAGAAGGCAGCGTCACGGAGCGTTCCCAGCTTCGTAGCGGATTGATCGGGGATAGAAAACGCCTGAACGGCCCCTACCTCAACGAGGATGGGGCCGCTGGGCTCCGCGACCAAGACCGGCGCACCCGTGTCATCGACCGGCACTCGGTTGCTCTCGGTGACAGGAAGAAACACTAGTCTTCTTCGTCCTCTTCTTCAGTTGCCTGCTCCATCTCGTGCTTGATGTAAAGGAGGCGATCACCGGGCTTGAGGGAGTAAGCATCCGCGGTATCCACGCGGTGCAGTTCGTTGTTACGCAGCACTGCCAGCACGATGTCTGCGAGGTGACGTGGGTTGGAGCCCACCTCGAACTCGCGGACCGCACGTTCGGAGACGGAAAAGCCCTCGTTTGGGGAGAGGAGATCCTCCATCATTTCCACTACCGTCGGCGTTACGGTGGCAAGGCCCAGCAGGCGTCCGGCAGTCTCCGCGGAGGTAACCACGGAATCGGCACCCGATTGGCGCAGCAGGTGGCGGTTCTCAGACTCACGCACCGAAGCGACAATCTTTGCCTTCGGGTTCAGCTCGCGCACCGAGAGAGTACACAGAACGGCGGTATCGTCCGTGGACGGAGTCACGACAACAGACGCCGCATTCTCGACGCCCGCGATGCGCAGGACATCTTGCTTAGTGCCGGAACCGAAGATGGTGACCAGGCCGTGGTGTTCAGCGTTCGCGAGCGAGGCACGGTTGGTGTCGATGACCACGATCTGGGAGGCCGGGACGTCGTCAGCCAGCAAAGCAGCGACGGCGCCCGCGCCCTTGGTGCCGTAACCAATAACAACAGTGTGGTTGCGCAATTGCTTTCTCCAATTCTGGATTTCGAATGTACGACGTGCTTTATCTGTAAGCACTGACAGCGTCGCGCCGACCAACAAAACAAGGAAGATCAGGCGGGCTGGCGTAACTATGAGCAGGTTGACGAAGCGGGCTTGCGGGGTCACCGGGACGATATCGCCATAGCCCACTGTGGTGAGAGAGACTGCGGCGTAGTAGGAAGCATCGAGAAACGACAGGTTCTCGCTGTAGCCATCACCATCGAAGTAGACCACGACGGTGACGAAGACAAGCAGCGCGAATGCCCACAGGACGCGGCTGCCCAGCTGCTTCCACGGGCTGTCATTGTCAGCACGCGGGACCGTGATCACATCAATGAGCGCGTGATCAGGCTGCGACGTCAGCTCAATCTGCGGCATGAAGCGCGCCTTAAAGCGACGGCTTATGCGTTGCGCACGTTGTTTCGGCACTGGACTTTGGTCTTCCTCTAACTTTGATTTTTGTGGCTTTAGCGGCACGCGTTAACGCGAGCATAGCCAAAATGGGACCCGCGTTTTACGAACCGGCTAAATACCTTAACCCGCAGAGGCAGAAACTGACGATTCAAGAAGCTCCACCAGCCGCTTTCCGGTGGGCAAATCCCGCGGTTCAAAGAGATAGCCGTCATGGACATAGAAGAATGCCGCGCGTACGTCTTCGGTGCTATGCACGCGCCGCCATGCCTCAGCATAGACCGCAAGCTGGATCTCTGCCGCGCGCATATCCGCGCCTTTAGGCGGGCGGCCAGTTTTCCAGTCCACGATAAACCAGGTGCCGTCTGCTTCGCGGAAGACTGCGTCCATGCGTCCGCGTACTACCGAATCACCGATGGTGATTTCAAAAGGCGCCTCAACATATTCCGGGGTGCGCTGCGCCCATTCGCTGGAAAGGAACGCCTCCTTCAATGCTTCCAAGTCCTGCTCAGGCTGTTCATCGGAGCCGGGCAGTTCATCCTCCGACAACAGAGCCGGCGAACCAAACCTATCTTCCAGCCAAGCGTGGAAAGCGGTACCGCGTTTGGCGTATGCATTCGGCTTAAAAGGAATGGGACGTCGTTGGCGCCGCGCAAACTGAATGGGGTCTGAACTGAGCGAGACCATGTCGGAAGCCGTCAGCTCGGTGGGAAGCTCTACGTCCACGACGGGTGCTTGCAATGCCGCGTATTCCTCGATCAAAGCACCGGCTTCTTGTTCCCAAAGCTCAAAGGTTTCTCCTGCGCGCAACTCCGGAAGTTTGTCCATGGCCTCCAGCACAGTCTCCGCTGCCTGCACAGCATGCGGGCTAGCTTCCAGCGCTGGGAAAGTGCCCTCGAGCGTTACCTCGTGCGCGGCAGCCTCCTCGGGGCTAGCGGGCACGTCCCAATGCTGGACCAAGTCAGGATGCTTTACGCGCAGCAGTTCTAGGTATTCGTAGGGCCCCTTCTTCGACTTATTTTGGACCTTGTTGGTTCCAGAACCCGTAATCGTCAGCGTGGACTCGGTGCGGGTCATCGCAACGTAGAAAAGGCGCGCGCTTTCCTCGCGCTGGTTCTGGCGCACGCTTTCCTTATAGGCCTCACATGCCTTGCCGAATTCCGAACGCTTTGTAGCATCAGGGTCCAGCTCGATGACGTCTTCGTCACCGGGGACCTTCTCCACGAAGGTGAGGAAGGTTTCGGCTTGGCCCTTGTAGCTCGTGGAGTCAGCGTGGAGCACACAGACGTGCTTCCACTCCAGGCCTTTGGATTTGTGCACGGTCATGATTTGCACGCGCCCGGCTACAGCGGGAACTTCGCCGGGAGTAAGGCCGTCTTCGCGTTCGCGTGCCATCGAGAGATAGTCCAGCAATGCGGAAAGGGAATCGCCGTGGAAATCGGCGACGACGTCGGCAAAAGCGTCCAGGTGCGTGGTGCCGCCCAACGTGCCGCTGGCTAGGACCTCGGTGCGGATATTAAAGAGTGCTTCGATGTCGGCGAAGAGATCCGATAAAGACTTAGACAGCGAGTAGGTACGCAGGTGGCGCAGTTTCGAAGAAAGCTCCTCCATGCGCACCAGCCCCGGCGCGCTATAGCGTTCGCGCTCGCCAAGGTCTGCCAAAGCATCGGCCAGGCCCAAGATTTGTCCAGTGCCTTCTTCAGTCAGCTCCGCTAGTTGGGCGGCGAGATGCTCGACTGGGTCGCCGCCCTCCCAACGCAACCGTCCTGATGCCGCTGCATCGCCGCCAGCAAGGTTGCGTTGACGTGCCAACAGCTGCTGCAGATCCTTTACGCCCAGCCCGCACATGGGCCCGGTGAGCACGCGCAGTGCGGCGTTGGTGTCCTGCGGGCGGACGAGGATGGTGGCAACGGCAATGAGATCTTGAATCTCCGGCTGCCAGAGCAAGCCGCCTAGGCCGACGATTTCATTCGGCACGCCTGCGTCATCTAAGGCTTGTGCGATAAGGGGTGATTGCTTATTCGTTCGTACAAGCACCGCCGCGCTGAAATCGTTTGGGTCCTCGTATCGCTCATAAAGGCTCTTGAGATGCTGGGCGATGTGTTCATGCTCCTCGCGCTCAGAGGCAAAATACCCCAGCTCGATATCGCCTTCCGGCGCGCCATCGCGCGGCTGCAGCTCATCAACAGGCCGTGGGCCAGCGGACTCGGAAAAGAGCTTGGCCGCGACGTCGTTTGCCAGTTCCAAAGCCCGCTGTGGGTTGCGCCAGGATGTGGTCAGCTGGTCCTTCGGTGCAGGTGAGCCATCTTCCTGGGGGAAATCCTCTACGAAGGCCGCAAGATTTTCTGCCGTGGCGCCACGCCAACCGTAGATAGATTGCATTGGATCGCCCACGGCCGTTACGGATACGCCTGGGCGCACGCCGCCGAACAGGGAACGAAGAAGCACGCGCTGTGCATGGGAGGTGTCCTGGTACTCATCGAGCATCACCACGTTGAAACGCTGGCTTTGCTGCTCGCCTACTGCGGGATGGCTCTGGGCCAGCTTGGCGGCGATTGCCATTTGCTCGCCAAAGGTGATGACGCCACGGGCCGCTTGTTCTTCCTTCAGGGCCTCAACGAGTGGAAGATACTCCACACGCAGCTGCTGGCGGTCTAGGTACCGTTGCACATCCTTGTTGAATTCCGGGCCGTTTTTACGGGTCTTCTCTAGGTCATAAGCGGTGGCAGTGAAGATCCGGGCATGCTCCCGGATATCGGCCGGATCCATCAACGCGTTATCGATGGATTGTGCAAGCTTGAGCAGGGTCTCAGTAACCGTGGCCACCGACTGGGACGCAGATAACTTGCCGCCGTAATTGAGCACGACATCGTGCGCGATGGCGAAGCGTTCTGCGTCTGTAATAATCCGCGCGCTTGGCTCAACCGGCATGAGCAGACCATATTCCCGTACCAAATCACCCGCGTAAGAGTCATACGTGGCGACCTTCGGCGCAATGTTTTCCAGCGCTTCCGCCGCTGCAGAATCCGGCGCGACGATGCGGGAATCTCGCAGCTTCATCAATTGCTTGCGGATGCGCTGCTCAAGCTGCTGAGCTGCCTTGCGGGTAAAAGTTAGACCCAAGACGTTTTCTGGGCGCACCATGCCATTGGCCACGAGGTAGACCACACGCGAGGCCATGGTTTCCGTCTTGCCAGCTCCCGCGCCGGCGACGACCAGCTTCGGACCGAGCGGGCCCTCGATGACCTTGCTCTGTTCATCCGTCGGCGGGAAAGGCTTATCCAGAGCAGCAGCAAGTTGCTGGGGGCTTAAAAGTTTAGTCTGCGAGCTCATCAGAAACCTGCTTTCCTTCTGCTTGGATGGGACAAATGGACCGGATTGCGCAGCGCCCACAGGACTCATTTTCCCGGGCGGTCAAGTGCTGACTGGAAAGTTCAGCTACCAGCGCGGGCAGCTTCCCAGCGAATTCTTCTAGTTCTTCCGGCAGCACAGCAGCTTGGTCGCGGCTGGTGATGGACTTTTGATCAGTGCCTGGATAAACCAGCACGCCACCACCTCGAGCCATACCCTCACCCGTGCGGATTACAGGACCGTGTGCCTTGTCTTCGTTAGCGTCGCACAGCTGACCATGCGCCAAAGCCAGCTGATAGGTCTTTAGCTGCGCATTGTCTTTGGCTTCCTCACGAGACGGCGCGCTGCTGCCCGTCTTGAGGTCAACCACCATGTAGTCTTCGCCTGCTTTAACCAGGCGGTCCATATAACCTGCCACCTTAATTCCCGGCATGACCTCCACGGAGACCGGAACCTCCACGCCAACCAGCTCAAAGGTAGAAGCAGTGTCCAGGGCCCACTGATGCGTGCGCTCAAGCAGGCGCTCAAAGTCCGCGAGCTCGGAGTCTCGCTTCCAGCTGGGCGCATTAAGGATGAGGCCAAAAGCATCCTTGACCATCTTTTTGCCAAGTTCTGGATCCACGCCGCGGCCCAGCGCCTCAAGATATGCATGCGCCATGGTGCCGCGCAGCAACGCCAGCGGCGTCTCTTCTTCCTCGCTCAAGTTTCCAAGTACTGCATTGAGCGGACAACGCAAGAGCGCCTCCACGCGGGATGGCGAGACACGGCCAGTGGGCGTGCCAGAGTCTTCCGTTTCTTCCGCTACCGCCACCGAGCGTGCAGCCCACCATTGCTCAGGATGGGCTCCGGGCACTCCGGCCTTGGCAAGCCGTGCGAGCTGACGTGCCGCCTGACTGCGCTCAGCCTCCCCGCTTTCAGGATCCATGACAACACGGCGCAATTGGGCCACGAAAGAAGGCACCGAAAGCACCGCTACCTCGAGCGGGTCAATTTCCCGCTCACCGCGCACTGATACCGGTTCGGGTTCGGCCACTTGCAAGCCCAACTCTTGCGGCAAACGCACCGCGCGCAGGCGCTTATTTGCTTCCCGGCGTTCGACTGCACCGGGCACGTCCACGCTGCCCTGCCGCGCAAACTCACTAATAAAGCGCGACGGCTCTTCGGGCACGTCAGCATCGGGTGCATCGACCGCGGCAAGCAACAAACGCGCACGATGGCGGGTCGTGGCCACATGGAACAAGCGGCGTTCCTCCCTCAAGCGGCTTGCCACATGGCTTACCGGCGTGCCCGGGGTAATCGACCGATCCAGCAGATCAATTAACGCTTCCTGCTCAAAGATCGATCCCGTCTCACCGAGGGAAGGCCAAGCACCTTCCTGAGCGCCAGCGATGACAACAGTGTCCCATTCCCGGCCCACCGCACCGTGCGCAGTAATCACCTCTACCGCCTGCGGGATAGCGCTGCGGCGGTCACGCACGCCGGTGGGCAATTCTTGTTCTTCGATGTGCCGCAGGAAGGAATCGAGCGAAGCTCCGGGACGGCGCTCAGAGTAGTCACCTGCAGCATCAAAAAGCGCCATCATGGCATCCAGGTCGCGGTCTGCCTGCGAGCCGGTTGCACCACCGCGCAACGCAGCCGCCTGCAAACGAGCATCGAGCCCAGTGGCATTCCATACCTCCCACAGGATTTCCTCGATAGAGGCTTGCGCACCAATGGCAGCGCGGCCTGCCTGCACAATCGCGCGGATGCGCTCCAAGATGGTTTCTTCGCGCTCGGTCAAAAGCCCCGCGAAATCCGGCAACTGCCCTTCCAAAAGTCCACGCAGCGAATCAATGCCGCGCGCTTGTGGCGCCCACCGCCGCAGGCCACGAATCAGGCGGCGCAAGGTTACGGGATCCGCTCCGCCCACAGGCCCGGTGACTAGGTCTTCGAGTTCCGCATTGCTGAGCTCATGCTCGAGCGCCCGTAATGCCAAAAGTACCGACTTGACCAGCCTTTGCTCGGCCAAGATTACGTCCGTGGGATTGATATGAACCGGCACGCCAGCGGCTAGCAGCGTGCGGCGAATCTGGCCGATATCTCCGCTAGAGCGGACGATGACGGCGATATCGCGCCAGTCGACGCCGTCTTCCAAGTGCCGGCGGCGCACCGCGTCGGCCACCACATCACGCAAGGTCGAGCGCGAGTCCACGATGCTGATGCAGGCAGGCGCTGGACGACGCCGCGGTTCATCCAGCACCAGCTCATGCTCTGCGGGAAAAGAAGTCAAGAACTCCGAATTGGCACCGCGGAAAGCAAAGACCGCTTGGTCAGGGTCACCTGCTACTACGGTCAGTTCCGCCCCACGCGAGAGCTTTTGCACAAGCAATCCGGAGGTTGGATCAAGCAGCTGGGCATCGTCAACGATGATGGTGTGCCACGGGTGGTTTTCGGTAGCGCTAGAGCGCAGCAGTACCTCGTTGACTAACTCCGCCGCCGAATAAGAGTGTAGGCCGGCTAGCTGCTGGGTGCGCTCATATTCCAGCAGGAATTCACCCGCCGCAGTCCACATCGGTCGGTCATACTTCTTACCCAACTCCATGAGCTCATCAGGACCTTGGCCGCGCTCGATAGCGCGCAACAGAAGGTCGCGCAATTGGCGCGCGAAACCCTCGAAGGTCAGTGCCGGCCGTACCTCCGCCGGCCAGCTGCCGCGATGTTCTTCGGCTTGGCCCTCGAGTAGTTCACGGATGACGGCGTCCTGCTCCGCGCCGGTGATAAGGCGGATCTCCTCGTCCGCTGCATTACGCAACAGCGCAAAGGCCAGCGAGTGCACGGAGCGCACCATGGAGGCCTGCGCCGCGTAATCCTCAAGGTGTTCTGCCAATTCACGGCGCAGGATGGCGCCAGATTCCTTGGAGGTGGAAACAACCAGAATGCCCGAAGGATCGGCGCCGCTGCGCAGCTTTTCCAAAACCACGTCAATCAGCAGGCTGGAAACGCCGGCACCAGCCGAGCCTAAAACGCGCCAGGCACCTTTTTGCGGCAGCGGAAAATCCCAAGTGCGCGTGCTGTAATTGGCATGGCGCGGCACGAGGCGCACTTGAGGGGAAGGCGGCAAAACGACGCCTACACGGGCAGTAGAACGGGGATCGTAACTCACCCGTTTAGTATTTCAGATGCCCTGGACACCAGCAGAGCTTCGACCCTTTCAATATTCGAACGCGTGGTTGACTTCGAAGCGGGATGCAAGTTATTGACGTAGCGGCGATAAGCTGAGGCACGCAACAACAACTGCGGCATACCTGGCACGTGTCCAAAGCGCGAACAAATTCCATCATCCACAGACTCGGCTACTAGGCCGTCGACAATAACGAGTGCCGCGCTCCAGCCCAGTGGACGTGGGGCTGCGGAAGGCACGACGTCGACAAGCGCCGGCGGATTCGCCCCAGAGTAAACGGTCGTGCCCAGCACGTCCACGTGCGCGATGCCCACGGGGAGGCTATCAGTTAGCTCCGCCGAATAGGCCTCCCCTGTCTCCGCCCAAGCGGCACGCTCGGCGCGAGCGAAAACGTCGTCACGCTGGCCAACATTCGGCATAGGAAATGTAGAAAGCGCCGCGTCCAAGCGCAAGGCCATCTGTGCGGTTTCATCGATGCGCCCACGCAGCTGCCCTGGAACATACTGATTGGCCTTCCAGCCCGCAGCTGTAAAACGGGCATCCGTGCTAAGGACCGGCCTCACCACGCGCGCGCCTTCTACGACGAGCTTCTCACGGACCTTGGCGGACCATCCGGAAAGCTCGTTGGCGCGGGCGAAGACAACGTCACCTACCTTGATGCCGTGATCCCACTCCGGTCCCAGAACCTCACTTTGGACCTGGCGGAGATTGGCGCCAGCGTGAAATGCATTCAGCACGTGCTCTGGAGGAAGCAACATTTAGTTCTCCTATTCCGGCTTATGCGGATCTTTAACCCGCGGGTTTGGATACGGCCATGGATTCGGCTCGCAGGTTACATCCTCGTTGGGATAGACTTCTTTGGAATCTTTTTCATAGAGCTCAGCGTTGTTCAAGCTAAGCGTCTGCTGCATCATGACCGGCGCAAGCTTCCCGTTGCCGCCACACGCCTGGTGGGAGGCATAGCCAATGGCATGGCCAAACTCGTGGTTGATGAGGTACTGGCGGTAATTGCCCAAGTCACCTTCGAATGGCAGCGCCCCGCGCACCCAGCGGGACTCGTTGAGATTGACCGTGGACTCACCAGTGATTCCGGTGTGGCAGGAAGTTTCCGTTTCCAGCTGCGCGCCGCAGAGCTCAGCGGTGGTTTCCAGGGAGGTCAAGCGAATACGCGTATCCGGATTTTCATCGGCCTTTACGTGGGCGAATTCGAAGTCACCGGTAGCCGTCCAACCGCGTGGATCCCCCAGCGTTGCATCGACCATGGCAGCAAAGGCGGAGTCGCCTCCGTACGGGGTCGTGTCGACGCCGTTTTCAATCTCTACCGAGTAACGAACCTTCTTCTTGCCGCCCTTACCCGCATGCGCGCCGGCGGTACCCGCATCGCGGTAAGTATCGTCGCCCTTTTCCGAGAAATCACCGCCGGCAGGTAGCCCCTCCTTCGCCACAGCAATGTGGCTGGCCTTGGCGGGATCGGGGCCTACTCGGTCTTCTTCGGAGGTAGCCGCCGCGTCTCTGCCGGAAGCTACGGTGGCCTCTTCTTCTTGCGCGGGACGTGCGACGTCGACAAGCACCCACACGGTCAGCACCACCATCACTGGGATCGCAACAACGCGCCACCAACCATAAGCCTGTGCAAACCTGACGATCCACGGATCTTGGCCAGGCTTGCGGTGCGGGTGACGTGGGGCGCGTTGCGAACTATCCACAGGGCTTTTCATGAGGAAATAGATTACCCGTTGCGCCCTTTTTGAGGGCAATTCCTCGCTTGGGCGCAAACCTCATGGGTTTAAGCGCCTGCAAAACCGACGGCATGGGTCTTAGCGACGCCGATTTCTGCATAGACCACACGGTCAGTGCGGACGATGTACTTGCGGCCCTTGGTGTCTTCCAACTCCAAGGTAGCGTTATCTGCCAATGCGGAATTGACCTTGGCTACCAGCTCTTCCTGAGTGCCCTCTGCGTGAATGACGAGCTCACGGGCGGTGTCTGCGAAACCAATCTTGATATCCATGGAAAGGTCTCCTCCTTAAAAGTTTAATTTAAAGTCTCAATGGCCCCACTATAGCCGTACCGGCTACTATCAAGTTGTGTCATTTCAACAGTCTGAGCCCTCGCAATCACCTACCTTTGCGTCCCTCGGCGTCGCAGCAGAGATCGTAGATGCCCTGGCCAGCCGCGGAATTGAGCGCACGTTCGCCATTCAGGAACTGACTCTTCCGATCGCGCTCGGCGGACAAGACCTCATCGGCCAAGCCCGCACTGGCATGGGAAAGACGCTCGGCTTCGGCATCCCAGTTCTAGATCGTGTGTTTGACGACGCCGATATTAAGGAACTAGACGGCACCCCTCGCGCCCTCATCGTGGTTCCTACTCGCGAGCTTGCGGTCCAAGTCGGCGAAGATCTTTCAGCTGCTGCTCGCAATCTCCCGGTCCGCCTTGCCACTTTGTACGGCGGGCGCCCTTATGAAGAGCAGATCAAGATGCTCAACAAAGGCGTCGATGTTGTCGTAGGTACCCCGGGCCGCCTTTTGGATCTGGTTCAGCAAGGCCACTTGAACCTCGAGCACGTGGCAATCCTCGTGCTCGACGAGGCCGACGAGATGCTTGATCTGGGATTCTTGCCAGATATTGAAAAGATTCTGGAAGCTCTCCACGGCAATGCGCACCAAACCATGCTGTTTTCTGCCACCATGCCTGGCCCTATTTTGACCTTGGCACGTACTTTCATGTCGCGGCCTATCCATATCCGCGCCGAATCAGGCGACGAGAACCAAACTCATGCTTCTACCCGCAAGGTGACCTTCCAGGCTCACCGCATGGACAAGTTGGCAATTGTCTCCCGCGCGCTGCAGGCGGAAGGCCGCGGCAAGACCATCATCTTCGCCCGTACCAAGCGCTCGGCAGCGGAAGTTGCAGACGAACTAGCTCAGCGCGGGTTTAGAGTCGGCGCAGTGCACGGTGATTTGGGCCAAGCAGCGCGTGAAAAGTCCCTCAACGCATTCCGCGGGGGCAAGGTGGAAATTCTCGTCGCCACCGACGTTGCCGCACGCGGTATCGACGTCGACGATGTCACCCACGTCATCAACTATCAGGTTCCAGATGACCCTATGACCTTTGTCCACCGCATTGGCCGCACTGGCCGCGCAGGCCATACCGGCACCGCAATCACCTTGGTGGGCTACGACGAGCTGGGTAAATGGCGCTTTATCAACGACGAACTCGACCTCAACGAAGCAGAACCGCCGCAGTGGTTTAGCACCTCCCCCGAGCTTGCCGAGGCCCTAGGTTTTGAAGAGGGCATTGCCGAGTCCGTCGGCCCCGCGACTAAGGTAATCGGCACAACCCGCCTGCGCGAAAAGCCTTCGCCACGCAATTCCACCCGAACCCGCCGTTCCAGGAGCCGCCGTCGATGAGCAAGACCCCAATCCTTCGCGCGAGCGCGACTGACTGGAAGTTGACTGGCGCCATCGCTGCGGTGTGTGCGATCGCTGTAGGAGGAGCCTACTTTAGCGCCGATATCCGCGACTCTGAGCTGGTTCCGGCAAGCCATGCCATGCCTGACGACGTCGAGGTGCTCGCGGAACCCCCGGTCAAGCTTGCCGAATCCTTCCGCTTGCCCAATACGCCCGTGCCGGGCCAATACCGCGCGCTTTCTGCGAAGGGGCTGACCATCACGCACGAGGGTGAAACAATTACTGCCTCTGACCCGAATGGCAATCCGGTATGGCACTACACGCGTGCGGGTTTAGACTTGTGTTCCCTGGGCACTGCTTGGGGCAAGGTAGTTGCCACCTACCGCACCGGCGTGGGCTGTGGCGATACCGTGGCTATTGATGCGGCGACGGGTCAGTACTCGGATACGCGCAGCGCTATCAATTCCGAAGATGTCGTGGCCATTGCCTCCAATGACCGAGTAGGCACCGTCTCTACTGAACGCGTAGACATTTGGCGCTCGGACATGGTGCGCACCATCGAGTACGGCGATGTTAAGGCCAAGCAAGAGCCGGATATGCAGGAACACGAGGAGTGTTCCATCACCTCGGCTCTAACGCGCACTGAAAACCTCGCCGTTACTGAGTCCTGCCCAGAGAATCCAAACGTTACGTCGCTGCGCCTGATGGGCGCCACCCCGGAGGATTCGCGTAAGCCGGAGATTTCCGCCGATGCCACCATGGATAATCAAGGCTCGAGGCTAATTGCAGTGGGCCAAAAGGCCGCGGCGGTCTATCAGCCCGGCGAGACCCCGCGCATCGATTCTTACTCTGAGACCGGCGAAAAGACCGCCTCACAACCGGTTGCGCCTTCCCCGGAGGTTAATAACTCTTCGACGCCTTTCGCACCGGCTACAGCGGATCTTCCACACCACATGTCTTGGTTTGATGGCCAGCGCCTCTATTTGTTTACTCCGACTACGCTCAAGGTGGACCACGTCTTTGAGGACGCAATCGGAACCGGCATGGCAGTAGGAGATCGCCTGCTTATGCCAACCGATGAGGGAATCGCAGTGGTCAACTGGAGCACCGGTGAAACCGAACGCAACATCCCCGTCGACCGCGGCGACTACGAGGGCCCCGTCTTCCTCACGCAGTCTGGAACCGCCATCGTGGAACAACGCGGCGACACCGCAGTGGGCCTTAGCGCGCTTTAAAGCGCTGCCCGCACAATCGCCGCTGCCAGCGGCCCTAGCTAGCCACGAAAGTTGGCCTCGGCCCACTTCGCGGAGTCCGGCACGACCATCACGAAATACAGCGCGGCAAGAGCGCTGGCAAGAGTGATAACACCCAGCACCGCAGCGCCGCCGCTAAACATCTGGAAAGAGCTCGCGGCAAGGATGATCTCGACGAGGACCACTGCTCCCCTGCCCCAGCGCTTACCCTTTACAAAGGCTAGGGCACCGATAATCACAAAGCCGAACACGATGAAGATGAAGACAGCGGTGCCGAAACCAACGAAGTTGGAAGCGCCTGCCTCAGAGACCATCGAAGCGTTCTCAGCACCCTTCAATTCACGGATAATGAGGAAGAGGCCGAAGGCAATAACAGCCACGGACTGCACGATGGCAATGCCCGCAGCAATCAGCACCGAGCGCGGCGCGCCCGAATTCGCCGCGGCGCTTTTTTCAAACTTTTTGGCAGTGTTCTTCTTCGAATTCTTCTCAGTCACGCGCCACAGTCTACTCACCTGTTTAAAGCATGAGACGCATTGTCATGCCGTTACGGCGCGCGGATTTGATAACGCGTGGAAACAAGTACTGCCAATACGCGCCCTTAACTTTCGACGCGGATGCGCATCGGGGGCATCTGTCCAGAAGTAGATTTGACGGGATCCAAGTCACCACACTCACCTAAAATCACCCAAAGTGGCAGGTAAACTAATTATTGCCAGCTTTCTTGCAGGAAGAAGGGCGCCATTTTTCGCCGTTCACTTGCATGAAAGTCAGTGATCTTTGCCACAATTTATCTCTTAACCCTAGCGGGATGGAGGTAAACATGTCATGATTCTCAAGTAGCAAAAACAACGGGCTGTTTAAGCAGTCCAAAACTTGGAAAAACATCCAAGTGAACACAAAGTGAATCATGGCGGTGCCGACGCTGGCCCTAACTCGAGACAGGGCCCCACTGAGTGCAGACCGGTTCACTCCCACCCCTGTTAATTGCTGTAGTCCGCATTTGTGGACCGCAGAGACCTGTCATGCTGTCTAAATTTTGTTAGGAGATTTCAATCATGGATTGGCGCCACGAAGCTGTTTGCCGCGACGAAGACCCAGAGCTGTTCTTCCCAGTAGGCAACTCCGGCCCTGCACTTACCCAGATCGCAAAGGCCAAGCTGGTTTGCAACCGCTGCCCAGTTTCCTCCGCTTGCCTGAAGTGGGCACTGGAGTCCGGCCAGGATGCCGGCGTCTGGGGCGGTATGTCTGAGGAAGAGCGCCGCGCTCTCAAGCGCCGCCGCAACCGCGGCCGCGGCCGCGCACGCGTTACCGTTTAAATTTCACTCCCCTAATTCTCCGCTGACCTAACCCGATTTCCCACCGGCTGATCCAGCCACTAAAGTCAGTGGGTAAGTAATTTATCCGCTCACCTATTAGCAAGGAGGCCGCCCATGTCTAAGCGTGGTCGTAAGCGCAAGGATCGCCGTAAGAAGAGTGCAAATCACGGCAAGCGTCCTAGCGCATAAATAAGCAGCACGACAAAGGCTCGCTCTCCCTTCATTGAAGGAAGGCGAGCCTTTTGCTGTATCTAAAATAAGCTGCTGAATCTACCTTTGGATTTTAATTCCAGCGAACCTCGGTACGAGTTATTTCGATGGTGATGCGCTGACGCAGCGACTGTGGCGCTTTGGTGCCAGAACAACACTTGCGAACGAGCGCACGAACCACTTCTTCGCTTTCAAGCCGTGCTTGGCATTCGTCGCACTGGGCAATATGTTCACGGATTTCTAGCGCACGCGCATAGCTTGTGCGCTCATCCAATAGCTCGCAAAACAGTGCCTGGACCTCAGGAGAATTACATGCGCCGCAATTGTTTCCTGTAGCGTTGCTCATTGCTTCTCCTCCATGTCTGGGTGGTTGAGACCGATGCCTTCTTCTCTAGCCACGTCTTTCAACGCGCCACGAAGGAGTTTTCTTCCACGATGTAGCCGGCTCATGACCGTGCCAAGTGGAGTGTCCATAATTTCTGCGATTTCCTTGTACGCCAGGCCTACGACGTCGGCGTAATAGACAACCATGCGATAATCCTCCGGCAAATCATTCATAGCCTCGGAGATCGCGGAATCCGGCATCAACTTCAATGCTTCAACTTCGGCCGATTCCAGGCCGGTCGAATCATGGCCGGCAGTTGTATAGAGCTGAAAATCGCTCAAATCATCTGCTGAAGATTCCGCCGGGCGGCGCTTCGCCTTGCGATAGGAGTTGATGTAGGTATTGGTCATGATTCGGTAGAGCCAAGCTTTGAGGTTGGTGCCTTGCTTGAAGGAGCCAAAATTCTTATAAGCCTTCAGATAGGTCTCTTGAATCAAGTCTTCGGCGTCCTGCGGGTTGCGCGTAAGACGCATGGCTCCACCGTAGAGTTGGTCGAGTAAAGGCAGTGCTTGCTCCTCAAAGAGGCGCTGACTGTCCTTAGCGCTAGTAGTTTTTGTAGCCACGTATCCCATCCTAATGGGTTGGCATGACGCGGCTACTAAAATGCGGCTTATGTCCAAGTCCAAGAAAACTCCGCATGCCGCTACCCCAGCTTTAAAGCTCTTGGAAGAGGCGGGAATCCCACATAAGGTGGCAATCTTCGAGGGCGGTACGGATCATTTCGGCGACACTGCCGCAGCGGAACTAGGCATCGATGCTGATCGCGTATTCAAGACTCTGGTGGTCGATCTCACCGCGGGCAAAGGCGCCAAGCGGGAATTAGCGGTTTGCGTGTTGCCAGTCTCACACAAGCTCAGCCTAAAGAAGGCGGCCGCGGCATTCGGTGCGGCGAAGGCGACGATGGCCGATCCTCAGGATGCCTCGAAATCCTCCGGCTATATTCCAGGCGGAATCTCTCCGCTAGGCCAAAAGCACGTTCTTCCCACCGCAATTGATGAAACGGCTGTCCTCTTCGACACCATCTTTTTCTCCGGCGGGCGCCGTGGCCTCGACATCGAAATGAATGCGGAGGACTTAGCCAAGGTTCTCGATATCACTTTCACCGACCTGGTCGCGCAGTAGTTGGCGCAACCATCGTTCTAGAACAGCCCTTCCGAGGGTTGTTCTGCAATAAGCTCGGCATAGTCGTTACGCACGTTGCCCACGGCTGGATCCGCGGGCCGCGCCTGAAAACCGGTGACGGTGCTTGGCTCGAGCAAAGGCTCGCCTGCCAGCCATGGCCCGATTTCCTCCTGCCGCAGGAACTTAGGCAGGCGGCCGTGCAGCCACGCCATTTCTTCGGTGGCTTCGGTGGTAATCATCGTGGCTGAAAGCCTGTCTTGGCCCGAGGACCACAGCCCGGCAGCAAAGAGCATGCCCTCTGGGCCGGTGACGTAATAGGGCGTCTTCTTGCCCTTGCCCTTGGCCTTGGTTCCACCGCCTGGGCTTGAAACGTCAGCTTTCCATTCGTAGTAGCCATCCAACGGAATGATGCAGCGATTGCGTGCGAAAGCCTCGCGGAACGAAGGCTTAGTCGCCACGGTTTCGGCACGCGCGTTAAAAAGCGGCGGACCGTTTAGGTCCTTCTTCCAATGTGGGATAAGACCCCAGCGTGCTGGCTCCACACGTGCTACGGATTCCTGTACACGCACCACGGCAATCGGCTGTGTCGGGGCGATGTTATAACGCGCCGGCGGCAGCCCTTGTGGGGCGTGGACCTCCTCAATACCTGGCCAGTCGCCAACCGCGGCGAGTAAAGACTCGCTGAACAAAACAAATCTTCCGCACATGAACTTATATTATGGACTACATGTCTTTGTATTGGTCAGCCCCGCGTGCCACCGGCCCACTGGATTGGGAACAACCCATTCCAGGGTCGAAGTCGATCACTAACCGCGCCTATATTCTGGCAGCGTTGGCTGACTCTCCATCTATCCTGCGCAATCCGTTGCAGTCACGCGATACGCGTCTTATGGAGGCAGCGCTTGAGTCCATGGGCGTTGCCTTCCGCCACGAAGGCAACGACGTCCACGTCAATCCGGGCCCGCTGCACGGCGCCACCGTCGAGTGCGGTCTCGCAGGAACGGTCATGCGCTTTGTCCCACCCGTCGCAGCACTAGCCAATGGCCCTGTCCGCATCGACGGTGACCCGCAAGCACGCAAGCGCCCAATGGGCACGATGCTTTCCGCACTGCGCAGCCTCGGCGTTGAGGTCGAGGGCGAGGGCCTGCCCTTTGCCATCTCGTCCACGTCAGTTCCAGTAGGCGGCGCAGTGACTATCGACGCCTCCGGTTCCTCCCAGTTCGTCTCCGGGCTCTTGCTTTCGGGCGCGCGCTTTAGGGAAGGCATCACCGTCACCCACGAAGGCGGCCCGCTTCCTTCCCTGCCGCATATCGAGATGACCTGTGCGATGCTGCGCCAAGCCGGCGTCGAAGTCGA
The DNA here is from genome assembly GCF_001586215.1 of Corynebacterium simulans. Classification (NCBI taxonomy): domain Bacteria; kingdom Bacillati; phylum Actinomycetota; class Actinomycetes; order Mycobacteriales; family Corynebacteriaceae; genus Corynebacterium; species Corynebacterium simulans. The sequence continues at coordinate 702,032 of NZ_CP014634.1, forward strand.
AGAAAGTAACAATACCTGGCGCGTTAGCCCCGGCCCCATCGCCGGCGGGGAATGGAACATCGAGCCCGATCTCTCCAACGCCACTCCGTTCATGGCCGCAGCAGCGGTTGCTGGCGGTCGCGTAACCATCCCGCAGTGGCCACAGCACACGACCCAGCCGGGCGCTGAGATGTGCGAGATCCTGCAAGCCATGGGCGCCCACGTGGAACAAACAGAAGATTCCGTCACCGTCATCGGTGCCGCGGACGGCGACCTGCATGGCATCGAAAAGCACATGGGCGATATCGGCGAGCTCACGCCTACCGTCGCTGCCCTGTGTGCGCTTGCTTCCTCGCCCTCGCGTCTTAACGGCATCGCTCACCTGCGCGGCCACGAAACAGACCGTCTGACAGCGCTCGCAACCGAAATCAACGCCCTAGGTGGCAAGGTCACGGAGCTTTCCGACGGCCTCTATATCGAACCGGCGCAGCTCCACGGCGGGAAGTGGAATTCCTACGCGGACCACCGCATGGCAACCGCCGGCGCCATCATCGGGCTGCGCGTTAAAGGCGTGGAAGTAGAAGACATCAACACCACTGCGAAAACACTTCCTGGCTTTGCGGGAATGTGGGAAGAAATGCTGGAGGCCGCCCGTGGCTAGAAGTGCACGCTCATACGACGAATCCGACGTACGTATCCGCCCCGGTAAGGGCTCGCGTCCGCGTACAAAGGACCGCCCCAAGCACAAGGACGCCAAATTCGGCATGGTGGTGACCAAAGACCGCGGCCGCTGGGGCGTAGCGCTCGACGAGGGACCGCAGGTCGTCGCCATGCGTGCACGCGAGATGGGCCGCACCCCGGTCGAGGTCGGTGACCGAGTCGGCGTCGTCGGTGATACCAGCGGGCGCAAGGACACCCTCGCACGCATCGTCAAGCTTGCGGAGCGCACTTCTGTTTTGCGCCGCACTGCCGACGATACGGATCCTTATGAGCGCATCGTCGTCGCCAACGCCGACCGCATGCTCATCGTCACCGCAGTAGCGGATCCTCCCCCACGCTCTGGCTTTGTAGAGCGCGCACTCATCGCCGCCTTCGTCGGCAACGTGCACCCAGTGCTCTGTCTGACCAAGACCGATCTCACTGACCCGACACCTTTTGCTGCCGAATTCGCAGATCTTGACGTCACCGTCGTCGAGGCGGGCGTCGATGACTCCTTGGACCAAGTGCGTGATGTGATAAATGGCCACGTCACGGCCCTTATCGGGCACTCCGGCGTAGGTAAATCCACGCTCGTTAATCGCTTGGTTCCCGACGCTAAGCGCGAGACCGGTGAGGTCTCCGCCGTGGGCAAGGGACGCCATACCTCCACGCAATCCGTCGCTCTTCCGCTGCCAGAAGAGCTTTGTGCAGACGGCGGCTGGATTATCGATACCCCAGGCATCCGTTCCTTTGGCCTAGCGCATGTCGACGCCGATACAGTCCTCGGTGTCTTTGAAGATCTAGCCGCGGCAACAGAATATTGCCCACGCGGCTGCACGCACGTCGGTCCCCCAGCCGATCCAGAATGCGGGCTGGATCTGAAAATCCCCGAAGGCTCAGCCTCCGCCCGCCGTCGTGACGCGGTGCGCAAGCTGCTCGAAGCGCTGCGCACCAACGTCGATTGGGAAAATTAGAGCAGCTCCACCAAGAAGGGCAGCTCAGATGGGTCGTAGAACGCCATAAAGTTATCCAGGGCGTCTCCTACGGCCAGCTCCGCGTCTTCGTCACCAAGATCGGCGTTATCGATGACCTCGATGGCCTTCGCGGTAGCTTCCTCAGACTCTTCCACGTCCACGTGGATAGCCTGCAGGTTTTCCTCCGTAATGACTGCAGGATTCAGCTTGACTACCGGATCACCCATGTCAGGCTGGGGAGTTAACACGGACTCGTCAACGTCTACCGAAATAACTACGCGACGATGCGGGAAATTCTCCTCGTCGCCAATGGCGAGCAGGCGAAGGGATGCCATGGAGGCTTCCAGGAAGGCGGAGTAGGCAATCTCTTCTTCATCGCCCTCGGTGTAGAACTCGCGCAGCGCTGGGGTCACGGTAAAGCCCCAACCGGAGCGTGCGGCCAACTGGCCGGTCTCCTTAAGCTCGCTGAGCATAGCGAAGGTCGCTGGCAGATAAACGCGCACCTTAGCCACTTAGAACTCACCCTCGATGTCGAATACAGCCTGGACCTCGACGCTGGTGCGGTCGAAGACGGTATACAGCATGCCGAGCATTCCGAAATCAACGGCAGCACGTACGTTGAGAATGGAGTCATCGACCATGACGCAGTCATTGATTGGCAGCTCGATGGCATCCGCCGCAGCCTGGAAGGCAGCCAACTCAGGCTTTTCTGCCCCAATTTCGCCGGAAAGAATGACCGCATCAACGATGCCGCGGTATTCCCACTCGCGGATATGCTCTGCGCCTGGGCCACCTGGATCATTAGACAGGATGGCGGTCGCTACGCCGTTAGCCTTGGCTGCAGCGAACAGGGAACGCCAGCGCTTGACGTCTTCCTCGGTGCCGTCCAAGACACCAACGAAATCTACGATAAGACCGCGCATTTAAACTTCCTTAATACTAAAAGAGCGGGTGTGCTTTTTGACGGACGAAAGTATATCTAAAAATAAAAAATATCGCGCCCACCCCTTTCAGTATTCTCACAGGAGCCAGCGCTTTCCGACGCCACGTGGCACAATGGTGGGTGCGTTCGCCTCCTGTATGACCTGCAGGAAGGCTCACTTAAGTTGTATTCACCTATCCCCGGTTTTAGCCACCTCAAGCTCTATACCGCGCCCGATCGAGTGCGCTATGAGAGAAAGCCCACGGAAGAAGACCTTTCCGCCCGCAAGGAAATCCTCGACCTTGTCATCTTCGCACTGGAGGTTACGGGCGGGCTGCGCCCACTACATCATCTAGCGGGCAATAAATACAACCGCGATATCAAAGTGCATTTACGCGCTTGGGCGCTCAATCACCGACCCCACGATAGGCCGCTGCGCGCACAGCTGCGAAGCCTGCACGCCCGTGCTAACGGTGAGTTCTTTGGCTCAGCCGATATTGGCGGCAAACACCATGGTTTTACCGGCTCCTTCAAGCACAATCGGCTAGAAGAGTTCCGCTTGCTCTCCCTTGGCCACAACCTGAATATCTAGGATTAAGGGGGCAGGACTCGCACCAACTACTTAGGGCCAAATATTAAAGCGAACCGAGGCGCAGAAGGATGTCGGTCCAATCCACCGAGGTCCATGCGTCGACGCCGAGACCAATCACAGAGGCGATGCCGCCGAAGAGCATGCCGATCTGGCCGAAGGCAGGGCGTTCTTCGGGGGTCTTACTGGGTTTTCCTTCTGCAATGCGTTCTGCGCATTCTGCAACCGTGAGATTCTCGGTTTCGGCAGCAGAAAAGTAGTCTTCCATGCCTGCAGCGACAACAGCCTCATGGCAGGAACGCGGTTCCTGCTCAACCTCGCCGTAGGCTTGTGCGGTTCCGCTCAGGAGCGTGGCAGACAAAAATGCCGAAAATCCCAGGCTGAGTGAACGACTGCGCACGGAGTTACCCTTCTTAGAAAAAGAAAATCTATTGTTAGCTTCCTTCTAGAGTATAGGAAACTGGCATAAAACTTAAAGCGCCTGACCAATTTCTTGGCCAGACGCTTCAAATGAGCTTAAATCCGTTAAGCCTCGGTGGTTTCAGGGGAAGCTGCCTGCGCTTCCTGCTGCGCCTTGAACTGCTTGCGGAGCATGAACAGCTGGCGGACGGTCTCTTCCTTGACGCCCTCATTCATGGCGTTGAACATCTCGCCGCCTTCCTTCTGGTACTCCACCAGCGGATCGCGCTGTGCCATCGCGCGCAAGCCGATGCCTTCCTTCAGGTAGTCCATCTCGTAGAGGTGTTCACGCCACTTCTGGTCGATAATAGGCAGGATGACCATGCGTTCGGTGTTGCGCATCTGGGACTCGCCGCCGATAGCGCTAACGGACTCTTCGAGTTCGTCGTACTCGTGGTTAGCATCGCTTAACAATGCATCGCGCAGCTGCTCTGCGCTTAGCTCGCCGGCAGAACCGTACTCGGTGCCCTCCACCAAGGACTCGTGGCTCATAGTCGGGCCATAGAGAGACTCCAGAGCATTCCACAGCTCGTCCAAGTCCCAGTCCTCGACGTAGCCGGTGGCAGTAGCGCCGGCAACATAAGCCGACACGGTGTCATCGATCATGTCGCGGATGTTGTCCTTGATGTCGCCAGAATCCAAGATGTCGTGGCGGGTCGCGTAGACAACCTTGCGCTGCTCGTTGAGCACTTCGTCATACTTCAGAACGTTCTTACGCATTTCGAAGTTCTGGTTCTCCACCTGTGCCTGGGCGCCCTTGATGGAGTTGGACACCATCTTCGCCTCGATCGGGACATCGTCAGGCACGTTCAGGCGGTTCATCATGTTCTCCATGGACTGGCCCACGAAGCGAACCATCAGCTCATCACGCATCGAAAGGTAGAAGCGGGTCTCACCTGGATCGCCCTGACGGCCGGAACGGCCACGCAGCTGGTTGTCGATACGGCGGGATTCGTGGCGCTCGGTGCCTAGAACATAAAGGCCGCCTGCCTCACGGACCTCGTCACCCAGGCGCTTGGAACGCTCACGCTCCTCGTCAATCTCAGCGTCCCATGCCTCCTGGTAACGCTCTTCATCCTCGAAAGGATCGAGGCCGCGCTCACGCAGCTTCTCGTCCAGAATGACCTCGGGGTTGCCACCCAGCACGATATCGGTACCACGGCCTGCCATGTTGGTAGCAACGGTTACGGTGCCAGGGCGACCGGCGCGGGCGACAATCTGGCCCTCTTCCTCGTGGTGCTTCGCGTTAAGGACTGAGTGCTTGACGCCACGCTTGGTCAAAAGCTGGGACAGGTACTCGGAGCGCTCAACGGAGGTGGTACCAACCAGGACCGGCTGACCGGCCTCGACGTGCTCAGCAATGTCATCGACGACTGCGGCGAACTTTGCTTCCTGCGTCTTGTAGATGCGGTCAGCCTGGTCAACACGCTGGTTCGGCTTGTTCGTCGGAATCGGTACAACATCGAGACCATAAATGGAGTGCAGCTCGGCAGCCTCGGTCTCTGCGGTACCGGTCATGCCGGAAATCTTCTCGTACAGGCGGAAGTAGTTCTGCAGAGTAACGGTCGCCAGAGTCTGGTTCTCGTTCTTGATCTCCACGTTTTCCTTGGCCTCAATGGCCTGGTGCATGCCCTCGTTGTAGCGACGGCCTGCCAGCACGCGGCCGGTGAAAGAGTCAACGATCATGACCTCACCGTTACGCACGATGTAGTCCTTATCGCGCGCAAACAGTTCCTTCGCCTTCAGCGCGTTGTTCAGGTAAGACACGAGCTGCGAGTGCTCTGGGGCATAGAGGTTGTCGATGCCCAGCTGGTCCTCCACGAATTCCACGCCATCCTCGAGCACACCGATGGTGCGCTTCTTGTGGTCCACTTCGTAGTGGATGCCCTCGCGCATCTTCGGCGCAATCTGGGAGAAGACGTTGTAGAACTGGGAGGTTCCGTCCACCGGGCCGGAGATGATAAGCGGGGTACGGGCTTCGTCGATAAGAATGGAGTCAACCTCATCGACGATGCAGAAGTTATGGCCGCGCTGGACGACGTCGTCAAGCGTGCGGACCATGTTATCGCGCAGATAGTCAAAGCCCAGCTCGTTGTTGGTGCCGTAGGTGATATCGCAGCCGTAGGCTTCCTTGCGCTGTGCAGGGCGCATCTCGGAAAGAATGACGCCAACGCTAAGGCCCAGCCAGCGGTGCACACGACCCATCATCTCGGCGTCACGCTTTGCCAAGTAATCGTTGACGGTAACGATGTGCACGCCCTTGCCCTCAAGCGCATTGAGGTAAGCCGGCAGCAGCGAGGTCAGAGTCTTGCCCTCACCGGTGCGCATCTCGGCAACGTTGCCGAAGTGCAGCGCCGCGCCACCCATGATCTGCACCTTGTAGTGCTTCTGATCGAGCACGCGCCAAGCGGCTTCACGGACGGTGGCAAAAGCCTCGAGAAGAATGTCATTCATCTCTTCGCCGGCCCCCAGGCGGTCCTTGAATTCCTGGGTCTTTGCCTTTAGTTCTGCATCAGATAGCGCAGCGTACTCCGCATCGAGAGCAATAACGTCATCAGCCATCTTTGCTAGGCGCTTGACGGTGCGTCCTTCGCCTGCGCGCAGCAGCTTGGAGAGTCCAAACACTTCTAGATAGTCCTTCTTGTCGCGACAAAATAGTTAACTTCTCGTCATTGTACCCACTGGGTAGTTAACGCTTGATTCCGACCACCTTATGAAACCCTGAACGTTTGCGGTGCGTCAGCAAAACTTTAGCCCCTCCTCCGCGGCGCATAGGCCCCGACAATCAGGGACTTAAGCGAACGCGGCGGAAGGGCTAAATCTTAAAAAGAGTTGGGTTTACTCCTCAGTTGCGTCCTCCGACAGGGAGATGATGCCGTAGTCGAAAGCATGACGACGGTAGACCACAGATGGCTTGTTGTTTTCTTCGTTGATGAAGAGGTAGAAGTCGTGGCCCACGAGCTCCATCTCGCTCAAAGCATCATCGACGCTCATCGGGGTAGCCGGGTGCTCCTTGGAGCGGACGATCTGGCCGGGGCGAACGTCCTCGACGGTTTCTGCATAGGGATCGATGTAGCGCTCTTCCTTCGCGCGCTCGTGCTCTGCAGCAGCAACGATCTCAGCAGCCAGCTCGCCGGTACCCTTCTGCGCGCGGTGACCGGACTTCACGTTCTCACGGCGGACCTTGACCTTACGCAGGGAACGCTCCATCTTTGCCAAAGCGGTTTCCAGCGCTGCGTAGAAGGAATCTTCCTTTGCTTCAGCGCGAGCGATGTGGCCCTTACCCGTTGCGGTGATCTGGATGCGATCAGACTCTGCTTCACGACGCGGGTTCGGCTCGTGCTGGAGCTCCACGTGGAAGAAAGTCAGAGTCGGGTCAAGGCGTTCAATCTTGGCCAGCTTTTCGGTGACGCGCTCTTGGAAGTGGTCTGGCACCTCGACGTTACGACCGGTGATGGTGACCTGAGCGTTGGTGGGCTGGGACATTGAATTGCCTCCCTTATCTCGTGGGGACTGAATGACTGCACATTCCGCAGGTGAAAGGCCCTTTCCGATGCGACTTTCCAAAATAGAAACCGGATGGTTTGGGACACTTTATCTGCTTCCCTGTGACACTCTTCATGGTAGCACTGGTCATAACCAAGGGGACCAATAGGGCCGGAATTACCCCTGCAACCAACCGAATCTAAGCTTCTGCCAGTACGATTGCCCCATCAGGGACTCCCCCGCTGCCCCGCAGACGGCTGGCGCTGGCCACCAAAGTTGCGCCGGTGGTTACCACGTCGTCGACAAGCAGCAATCGTCGTCCTACGATCCGGCTTGCAGCAGGCCTGACCTGCACCGCTGCGCGCATATTGTCCCAGCGTTGAGTTGCAGAAAGCTCGGATTGATCAGCCGCTGACTCCCGGACTTCCAATGCCTCGCATACGCTTACCCGCGGCAAGGTCTTGGCCACCTGCACGCAAATCTGCGCTACCGGGTCGCCACCGCGTGCCCGCGCCGAAGAACGCCGCGTAGGGGCTGGCACCAGCACTAATTCCTCCGGAATCTCGCCGCGCGCCCGCAAATGCTCAATGCCTGCGGCATATACTGCTGCCACATGGCTGCGCACTTTGCGGTTGCCCCGCTCCTTCATGGCCACGATGAGGTTTCGCCGCACGTCCGAATAGGGCCCGAGCGCCCATACCGGCATCCCCAATGGGACTGGCCTAGCAATCTGTTGCGGCAGCGCCCGCAAATGCAGCTGGCAACGCGCACATAGCTGTGCTGCAGCCTCTAGCTCTCCCCCGCATCCGGCACACTGATGCGGAACAACTATTTCGAACAAGGCCGCCGCACGCTGTGCCAAAACGCGCGAATCCCATTGCTTACCCACTGGTGCCACCTAACTTGTATAAGGCGCTTTTACTTGGCAACGATAGGTGAAGAACGCTGCCCCTGCAGGCCGGCAACCTCGCGCCAGAAAGTGTTGTCGGTGCTTTCGGCTGGCAGTTCCAGCAATGCGTGAGAGTCGGTGATGTAAAGCTTCGTTGGAGAAGCTGCAACTGCTACCACCGGTGCGGTCACGTTACCCGTTGCCAAAGTCGTTGCAGAAGAGCCATCCTGTTCGATGCGCCATACCGGGGAGTTCACGCTATCTGTGCCCACCATCAATCCGCCGTCGCTCATCCAATCCAGCGAAAGTGCGGTATTTTGAATCTCTTGGCTCACGCGATGCGCATTAACGATTGAGTACTTACGGTTTTTTCCGCGCACGACGACGCCGACGTAGACGTTGCCCTCAATAATCATCGCAACGCGTGCTCCGGTAGCTGAGAGGCGGATAACAGAAATCTCGCCCTGAATGCTATCCAGGCTAGAGGCATCAATTTCAGATTGATGTAGTTCGCCCTTCGCCGAGCGGGATACGCGAACAACTTTCTTGCCATCCACAACAGTCCAAACGCTCTGGCCATTTGCCTCAAAGGTCGGACGCGCCAGCGTCTTAGCCTTCAGGTCATCCTCCAGCTTTACGCCTAGCTCTCCCATGCTCAATTGATATTCATCGGAGGACTTCTTACGTATTGCGGCTACGATTCCTTCCTTGGAAATATCCGCAGACTGGACATCTGAGCCCCTGCCCAAAACGCTATTGGCTGGCTCCACCTGGTCACCTGCAACTTCAAACAAGGCTCCGTTGTTGACGGCGAAAAGCTGGGTGTCAGAGCTGACCAGATTTCCCGGGTTGAATTCGGCAAAATCGTCGACGGTCATCACGTCCAAGCCATCAACGAGAGGGCTGCCATCCGCCGTAGCTTTAACGGTGGTAGAGACACCGGCGTTGTTTAACGTCCATGTCAGCGCCGCGGCAAAGCGGAAACGCTCGTCCTTGCTCATCGAGCTCAACCCGCCGAAGTTGTAAGTGCCGTTTTCATATCCCAAGAACGTCGCCGAAGTTGGCGTTAGATCTGTAGTCGCCGGACGCAGATCAGTATTGGGGCCTTCCAACAACAAGGTGACAATTTCGCTGTCGATGGATTGCTGGCCGGTGTAGATCCAGCGCCTATCCGAAACGAGCGATTCGCCCGACTGCCCCAAGAAATAAAGCGAAATTGGCCGGTAATTATTACGCAAGTCATTGCGTTCAATGACCAACTTGGGCGGAAAATCTTGGATACGCCACTGCCCGTCCACCTTCTGCATTTGCACGGTGGCTGAATAATCGCGTCCACTCGGGGTATAAGCACCGTTAGGGCTCAAAGTACCGATATGTTTTCCACTGACTTCGAAGGTTTTATGGTCCAGGCCATTATCCGTGGTCAAGATGTCGATAGAGTCCACCACATCCACGGCTTCTTTCGGCGTCCATTGCTCTTGAGCGTCCGGTGTTAGGAAGTTGCGGGTGGATTGATAATCATTGGCCGGCTTTCCAGAGGCTTTGTAGAATTCACGCAGTACCAAGTCTGCATCCGCGCCCTGCTTCGGGGACATGATTTCCACTTGCGGATCGGCTTGCGGTGCAAAGGTGGCGATGACTTCGGGCGCAGTGTTATTCGGCAGCGTCGAGCAGCCGGCAGCCGAGAACAAGAAAAAGCCACTAAACAGCGCTAGACACTGCCGCGCCTGGTTTTTCCACTGCGTAGTCCTAGACGAGTTGGGACTATTCATCGCTGCTCCTTCTCGTCGTCTTGCACATCCTTATCCAGGTGCGCTACCTCGCTTTCGGCGACGCTACCAGAGCGATCACCGCTGGATTCAGGGCCAGGTTCCGGGGCGTCGTCAAGCACCGCGGACTCCAGCTCCACGAACTCACGCGCACGGCGCTCCGAAGGCCAGATGATGCCGACATCTTCTTGCTCCATTACCTCTGCCGTTTCCGGTTCCGGCTGCGGGGCATTGGGGACCTCAAGGGCAATCGGCTGCTCTTCGATGGCCGTGTTCGGCACGCGCGGCACGATGAGGCGGAAGCGCGAACCGACGCCGATATAACCGATGGCATCGAGCGTACCGCCGTGCAAGACCGCATCCTCGCGGGCGATGGCCAAGCCCAAACCGGTACCACCTGAATGGCGCTTACGCGAAGCATCTGCACGCCAGAAACGGTTGAATACGAGCTCTTCTTGACCGTCCTTCAGGCCCACGCCAGAGTCGGTCACCGCGATGCCCACCGCTTGATCATTTGCCTGCATATCGACGACCACGGGATTTCCCTCAGAGTGGTCGATAGCGTTGGCCAAAAGATTACGCAGAATACGCTCAATGCGGCGCGAATCCGCCTCGATAGTGACGGGCTCATCCGGCATATTAACCTGCACGTCGACGTTTAATTCCTCTGCCAGATGCTGAACCTGTGCCAGCGCAGAGTCAACACAGGAGCGGGCGTCGAATGAGGCCGTGGAAAGGTCAGCCACGCCCGCATCATGGCGCGAGATTTCCAGCAGGTCGGCGAGCAATTCCTCGAAGCGATCAAGCTCGCGAATCATCAGCGCAGATGCGCGGCGAGTATGCGGTTCAAGGGAATCCGGATCAGCAGCGATGAGGTCCGCCGCCATGCGTACCGTGGTCAACGGAGTGCGCAGCTCATGGGAGACGTCTGAAGTAAATTGGCGCTGGAGATCGCCATATTCCTCAAGCTGGTTGATCTGCTTTGAAAGCTTGTCGGCCATGTCGTTGAAAGAGCCCGCCAGACGGCCCATCTCATCATCAGAGTTGACCACCATTCGCTCGCGCAAGTGGCCTGCCGCGAGGCGTTGCGCAATGCGGGATGCGGAACGAATGGGAACGATGACCTGCTGCGTTGCCAGCCAAGCGATGCCGACCAGCAACACGACAACCACCACGCCGGCTGCCGAAAGCAAACCGCGCATGAGAGCCATTGTGGCTTCCTCAGACTCCATCGACAGCACCAGATAAACCTGGGCGTTTGGAATATCGGAATCGATAGGGGTGCCAATAATCAAGGCATTATAAGGATCGCCGCCGGGGTGATCCACGCTGGTGTATTGCTGCGCCACCTGGCCGTTAGACACCAAGTCCCGTAATTCATTGGGCAAGCGGAAGCCCTCAGGAGAGGTAGTAAGAGAGTTATCGTCGTTTTCTACGGCGATAACAGCTTCATAGGTTTCTTGGTGCTCGTTGTGATCAGCCGATAGCTGGCCGAGAGAAGAACGTGCGGAATTGATGCGCACCTGGTTCGAGTTGGCGCTGCCAGTAGCATCGATTTGCTGCTCCACGGTGGTGCGCGCGCGATCGAGCTCCTGGCGGGCTGCATCTTCTTTTTGACTGACCAAACGCTGCGTCAGCACCGAGACAAGCGCGTATGCCAACAAGAGCATGACCACCGTGGATGCCACGAGGATCATGCCGATGACCCTTGTCTGCAGCGATGTGCGCCACTTGTCTACAACGCCATCCTGCAGACGCTTAAACCAATCAAAAATAACTGCGGGTCCTCTTTATTCGCCGGTGCCAGTCTTGCCGGTCTTATAGCCAACGCCACGGACGGTCAGGACGATCTGCGGGTCTTCCGGATCGTGCTCGATCTTGGCGCGCAGACGCTGCACGTGCACATTGACAAGACGGGTATCAGAAGCATGGCGGTAGCCCCAGACGGACTCCAGCAGCGCTTCACGGGTGTGCACCTGGCCAGGCTTGCGAGCCATCTCAAGCAGCAAGTCGAATTCAAGCGGGGTAAGGGAAAGCTCCTCGCCGTCGACGCGCTTGACGGTATGTTCCGGGACGTCGATGACTAGGTCGCCGACCTCGATGAGCTCGCTGGAGGAAGAGTCGGTGCGGCGCAGGCGCGCACGAATACGCGCAACCAGCTCCTTCGGCTTGAAGGGCTTGGTGATGTAATCATCAGCGCCAGACTCCAAGCCAAGCACCACGTCGACAGTGTCCGTCTTCGCGGTGAGCATAACGATAGGAACTGCAGACTCCGAGCGGATGGCTCGGCAAATATCAACACCATTCATGCCCGGCAGCATGAGGTCAAGCAGGATGAGCTCTGGCTCGTGTTCGTGGAAAGCAGAAACTGCTTCATTGCCGTCAGTAACAGCGATGGGCTCGAAGCCTTCTGCCTCAAGAACGATGGTCAACATTTCCGAGATGGCTGGATCATCGTCAACGACCAGAATCTTCGGCGCCATTTTCCTACTCCTCTACGAGTTCCTTGACAGATTGCACAATCATATCGGTATCAGCGGTGGCGATCCAGCGTCCGCCCCACGCACGTTCCGCTAATCGACGATACGCCGCCGCAGTGTTCGACTGTAGATCACTGTCTTTTTCATAACGGTCACGGGCACGGCTGGCGTCCTCGGCTGCCCGTGCCTCGGCACGAGCTGCGGCGAGCTCGACGTCGGTGTCGAGAAAGATCTGCAGGCTGGGCTTAGGCAGCCCCAAACGCGAAAACTCAAGATCGTAGACCCAGTCTATGACCTCATCGGTACCCAAGCGCGCGGCCGAGTAGGCGGCGTTTGAGGCCACGTAACGGTCCAAAATCAGCAGTTCTTTGCCCTCTTGCGCTTCCAACAGGCGGTCTTTTGCGCCAAACCTGTCAAGAGCAAAGAGGGTAGCCATGGCATAGGCGGAATCCGTTAAGTCCCCCATCCGGCCGTAGAGAGCCTCTTGGGCCAGCTGCGCGTGCACGGATTCTTCATAGCGCGGAAAGCCCAAGACATCGACTTCCACAGAAAGCTCGCCTTTAATCCTGTTTACGAGCGTGTTCTTGCCCGCACCGTCAATTCCTTCGATGCTAACCAGCATTATTAGGACAAAGCCTCAATGAATGCTTCGAGGTCATAATCTTCTTCCACGCCCTCCAACAATTCTAGAGCCTGCTCGTTGAGCTCTTCGCTGCCGGAGCCGGCAAGTTCACGGATAAACGGATAGGAAGAAACAATTTCACCGGCGCTAAACGGCGCACCGGCCCAGATTGCGGCGATGGTCGCGGCCGCTAGCGCATTGCGCTGTTCCTCTTCAGATACGGAATTGCCATTCGTAGCCAAGGCACAAGCATCAGATACAGACTCAACGATGTCCTCGTCATCAAGGTTGGCGAGTTCATCCAGGAAATCAACGTTGACGTCATCTGCAAAGATGTCTTCGTCCCAAGCGCTCATTGCCTTCTCCTTTGATATAACGCGAAAGTTCTACTACTGGTGGCCTCCACCGCGGGCAGACAGTTGATGAAGGGGAGAAATCTTCCCGCGATGTTTACTTCTATATCTAGCCGCTGCCGCCGCTTTTGTCAGTGCGTTGCCACAGTCAATTTATACGTTAAAAACCACAGAGAGAATCATCACGCTTTAGCCTGAGCGCGGAAACAAAGGTCAAGCGCCAATTCAGTCCCGACGGACAGGCACTTTTGCCGTGTAGGACGCAAAGTTTCTCCGGCTGCGCACCGCGAAGCAGAAACCGAACTAGCTAAACCAATTTCCGAAATACTCTTTCAAGGAAACTTCCTTCTACATTGGCTACACGTAAGATGCCTATTCCACTAAATGCTCCTCCATGATATGGTCGTTACCGAGTTGTTACACATATCGGTTTCTAGCCCGCATCCCCGCTGGTCGGAAGCTATTTCTTTAAAGTCCATAATTGTAACGGTTAAAACTAAGCCATTCCCCGTAGAACCCCTCATAGATGGCTTGAGCAGGAAAGGAGCTCACGATGAAGCCCGATGCACGTCGCGTGTATGTCTTTATCGCCCTCGGTCTCCTTTTCGCGTTGTTCGTAGGCTACGGTGTCTGGCGCGTTTCCACGCCTGACACCGAGGCGTCGCACAGCACCAGCGAGTCTGTAACCCAAGTTGGCGAGACCGAATCGCAAAGCAAGCGCACCTCGCAAACCACCACCACGAGCAGCCGCCCCCACTCGAAGCACAGCAGCAAGAGCCACAAGGGCAACTCTTCCCACAAACGCGCGGCGGCACTCAAGAATGACCCATTCTTGGCCCCAAACGCCTTTACCGGCAGCACCTCTAACACTGGCCCCACGTCGGTTTACCGCCCGGAGAACCTCTCCTCCCAGTCCCACGCCACCGCGCAACAGAATGCCAACGGCACCTACGCAACGGGCTACCCACAGGAGCCTTCTAACAGCGCCCCCGGCACTGCTGCACCAACCACTTCTACGCAGGCAACTGCGCAACAGCCAACCAGCCAAGCTTCTGCACCAAACAACACGCAGCCAAGCCTGACTGAAACCGTCCGTCCAAAGCACGGGGATTCCGACTCCGGCCAGCCCACGGTAGCTCAGCCCGTCGAACCTTCCCCTTCGGGCGAAGCCACCCCAGGCAAGATGAACGGCACGGAAGCTCCTGCCACCGATACAGCGCCAGTTTCTGGAGGCAGTGGCGATACCGTCGATGCCCCGCAGCCAAGCTCCGAGCCGACCTATGCAGATACTTTTAAGGAGCCGACTGCTGTTGATGTCGAGGACACCAACATGACCGAAGCCGTCGATACCTCCGATCCAACCGGCTAATCTCCTACCCCAACGGAAGCGCCGACCACCGGCGCGACTACGGCCGCAGGTCAGGCAACTAACCTCGCCGAGGCCCCAACTACTGCCCCATAAAGCTGCTTTCTAATTGCTCCGCTGGGCGGATAAGGAATACACCCCATGCAAATCGATTTCCTAAGCGCTGAAGAGATCTACGGCTCCTTTCGCCCAACCCAAGCAGTTGAAGCCCTGCGCTCCATCGTGCAGGCAGGGTTCCGCCCCGGTGGGGATCCTGTCCGCAGCTCCCTCGCGGTCGATCACGGTAGCTTCTTGATGATGCCCGCGGCGTCTTCCGAGTTGGGCTTCGGCATCAAGTTGCTTTCGCTTACGGAAGCGGGCTACCGCCCTGATTTGCCACGCATTAAGGGAATTTATGTCCTCTTTGACCCCGAAACACTAGCCCCAGCGCAACTGCTCGATGGTCAAGCGGTGACCAATTTGCGCACTCCCGCGGTTTCGGTTGCCACAATTGTCGATTTTCTGGAAGGCCCCGGCAACGCTTCAGCCACGGCGAACGAGCCGCTGCGCGTTGTCATCTTCGGCACGGGCCCGCAAGGCCAGCATCATGAGGCAACCCTGCGCGATTGTCTGCATGGGCGCGAGCTTGAGGTGACCTTCGTTAGCCGCAGCCAGCCGGAGGAAAACCACGTTGCTGAGCATTGGGCGAAAGCCGAAAGCGTTAAGGCGCAAAAAGCCATCGCCGCGGCCGAATTAATCATCACGGCCACGAGCTCCCCGGAGCCGCTCGTTACGCTTGGCGACGTCCGCGCTGACGCCATCATCGTCGCACTGGGTTCGCACACTCCGGACGCACGCGAGCTTAGCGGCGAACTGGTGGGCGCTTCCACGGTTATCGTCGAAGATTTAGATGCCACGTTCATCGAAGGCGGCGATGTCATTCAGGCAGAGGCCGAAGGGTTTATTGAGCGCAAGGATGTAGTTTCTATGGCGGAGGTAATTCGCGGCGACGTTGAAATAACTCGCGAACGCCCCATCGTGTTCAAGTTCACCGGAATGGCCTGGGAGGATCTGGCTATCGCCCGCGCAATAGCCAGCGCCGCACAGGGCAGTTAAGCCGGCCACCCGAAGTCGGGGCCGTTTAGCGGTGACGCTACAGGTCTCCTAACAGGCCTTATACGCGAGCGATAAAGAGCTGGCTCGCCTCGCCCGCTGCAACCCGCGCCACCACGGTCTCCTCTGCTGCTGGCAGCCATGCCGCCCGCCCCGGCTGCAGCTTGAGCTCTTGGCCTTCGTTGTCACGCAGCTCCACTTCCCCACCAGTGCACAGCGCAATAGCCGGACCATCGAAGTTCAGCTCAACGGTATCGTCTGCGCAGAGCTCTACGCGGTCCAAGATGAATTCATCGATCGGCACCGGATAGGACCAAGCCTTTGCGCCGTGCAGGGTTTCTTCTACGCTCTTCTCTTTTTGCTGCACGCGCGGATCATCCACGCTTTCATAAGTGAGGACCTTGACCAATTCCGGAACATCCACGAACTTCGGGGTCAGGCCGCCGCGCAGGACGTTGTCGGAGTTCGCCATGATCTCCACGCCAAGGCCCGAGACATAAGCGTGCAGCGCGCCGGCGTTGAGGTACACAGCCTCGCCGGGCTGCAAGACCACGTGGTTGAGCAACAGCGCTCCCAAGACACCGATGTCACCTGGGTATTGCTCATTCAGGCTGATGACTGTGCGCATATCGCGTGCCATCCACGCCGCAGCCGAATCCGTGGAATCCGCTGGTTCTGCTTCAAGGCGCGAGATCAGCTTTTCACCAGCCTCGACGATTGCCGCGATGAGCTCCTTACGCTTTGTAGCCGGGATAGTGATCCAAGTGGTAAACAGCGCGCGCAAGTTTTCCGACTCCGCAGCGGCCTCCGGCAGGAGCATGTTCAGGTAGTGCTCGAGCTCAGGGCATTCCAAAGCCTTCAGCAGCTCCAGCGTGCGCTCGAGGGGCCGAAAGCCAGCCATGGCGTAGAACTCAGTGAGTGCCACTATGAGCTCCGGCTTGTGGTTGTCATCCTTGTAGTTGCGGTTCGTGGCGCTTACCTCGATACCCTGCTCATTTTCGCGGGCAAAGCCCTCTTCCGCCTGCGCCTTAGAGGGGTGCGCCTGCAAAGACAGCGGCTCTGCGGCGGCCAATATCTTCAACAAGAAAGGCAGGCGCTTGCCATAATCTTGCTGCACGCGCTTGCCCAACTGCTCCGCCGGAGCGGCTGCAATAACCTCGTCGAGACGCTGGCCATCAACGGTCGAAGGGTCCCCCGGATGCGCGCCGAACCAGAGCTCGGCTACCGGGGTATCGCTCGCGGGCTCACCTTTAAGCACAGGAATCATGGTCCTTGAGCCCCAGGAGTAGTTGCGGGTTGCGCTATTGAGCAGCTGCATTTGTATTGCTTCCTTCTTTTAAGAAATCTCGTAGGCGGTCGCGGCATAGCTGCGCGTAATGAGCTGAAGAGCGCGCGCCAATTCCCCTAAGGTGGGTTCAGGATCATTGCTCGATTCAGCGATTGAATGGGGAAGGTTCGCCTCTTCCTCTCCCCACAAAACAATTTTCAATGGTACCAAAGCATTTTCTTCTTCTGGCGCGTCTATCTGCGGGTCAAAGAATATGTCACGCACCGCTGTTCCACCTCTTTGCTGTGCGCGCTCCAAAATATGTGGCAACGCCTCAGGGTCAACAAAAGTACCGCCCAGACCATGCGCAGCCCAAACCGCGGCGGCCATGCGGGCAACCAGGGCATTGATAAATACTCCGGAACGCTCCTCTGACCAGGAATATGGGTCGACGCCGCAGGAATGAATAACCCTCGCGCCCTCCACAAATTCCCGCAGCTCGCGGCCGGGGTTAGTTGCGGAATCATGCTCTGGGCTAAGCGCCTCCAGCTCGCGGTCCACTGCGTCGGCGGCTTCCTCCAACCTGCGGGCTACGAGCTCTCCTTCTTCTTCGAGGACCGCAGCCACCGCATACAGCGCGGCGATGAACCGAGCCGGCGAGGCTCCCTCCGCCGTGGGCAAAGTGGGTGCCACAAAGGTGGACTCGGGAGCGTCCTCCACGAGCGGACCGCGCGAGGGCCCGACCAGTACAGTAGCGGCTCCCCTTTTATCCGCAGCAATAAGTGCACGGGAGGCCCAGTCACACTCCGCACGCTCACCTACCACCACGACGACATCCAAGGCACCAACAAAGTGCGGGAGTGATTCCGCCACCACCAACGGAATGCGCGCTGGCTCGGCCAGCCCTACCGCTGTATAGGCAGCCGCGCGGGCTATCTGATCAGTAGGCAAAATGACCAGGCAGCGCGGTTTAGCCCCGCCCAAAAGGCCGGCCAGCTGCGAGATAGCACCGCCTAAGACCCTGATTTGGGCTCCTTCATGAGCGACGTCGAAATAACGCACGGTTTCTGGGTCATAAGCTGCGCCATCATAGTAAGCACTATCCATGCCGCCGAGCATAGTCTGGCCCTCGGACACGCAGTAGTACTAATTAGAACTTCCCCAGCCAATTATGAATAAAACCCCAGGTATATAATCCCTTTTTGCACGTGAGGTGAAATACCTCAACTAGAATCAACCAGCATGGTTGCAGCAGAAAGTCCGCAGATTCACCCCGTCGTTTTGATTGGTGGCGGCCCCGGCGCGTGGGACCTCATCACGGTACGTGGAATGCACGCCTTGCAGGAAGCGGAGATTATCTTGGCGGATCACCTGGGTCCAGTGCAGCAGCTGGACAAGCTGTGCGACGTTGCAAGCAAAGAGCTCATCGATGTCTCCAAGCTGCCGTATAAGCGCCAAACCTCCCAAGAAAAGATCAACGAGCTCCTCATCGAGCATGCGCTTGCCGGCCGGAAAGTAGCCCGCTTGAAAGGTGGCGACCCGTATGTCTTCGGCCGCGGTTTTGAGGAGCTGCAGGCACTTACCGCCGCGTCCATTCCGGTGGAAGTAGTCCCTGGCGTTACCTCCGCCATCTCGGTTCCTGCTTTGGCAGGCGTGCCCGTCACCCAACGCGGCATCGTGCATGCATTCACAGTAGTTTCCGGCCACCTGCCGCCAGGCCACGCCAAGTCTTTGGTGGATTGGCAAGCGCTAGCGCAATCGGGGGCTACGCTCAGCATCATCATGGGCGTGAAGAATTCTGCAGCCATCGCCCAGGCCCTTATCAATGGCGGTCGTTGCACATCGACGCCTGTGGCCATCATCCAGGAGGGCACAATGGCCAGCGAAAGGGTCTACAAGTGCGTCCTCGGGGACCTCGCGGAGACTGTCAGGAAAGAGCAGGTTGCTCCGCCCGCGGTCTTCGTCATCGGCGAGGTCGCCGGGCTAAACAGCCAGGATGCGCAGTAACCGCCACCTGGCTTAGTTCGCCTGCAGCGGCGAGTACTCCGCGGCACGGCTGGGCTCCGGGGCAGTTTGCGCCACCACCTTGAAGCCGCGACCCCCGCGCGGGCGGTGTGGCACCACAACGTGAAATGCCGCATGCGCTTCGTGCTCTGCCTCCTCGGCAGCTTGTTCAGCAGCGCGCGCCGCACGTGCGCGCAAAGCACCAATCGCCGTGGCGGCCACTCCCGCTACGGCCACGAGGATCTGCACAGCCACCACGCGCCAAGGCGCGATGGCCCAACCGACGTAGGTTTCAGCACCGCTTATCACCTTGCCGATGTTCAGCGCCACAATTGCAGTTCCGACAACACCGCCCAGCACCACCGGGTTAACACGCGAAATCAACCAAGCGGCAATCGGTGCCGTAACCGCCCCGCCAACCAGCAGCGCAATCACCGCTGCCAAATTAGCCACAATGTCATTCCACAACCCCACCAGGAACCCGGCAGTCGCACCGAAAGTCACCAGGAATTCCGCCGTATTAACGGTTCCCACGATGCGCCGCGGCTGCTCTTTACCAATCGCCATCATCGTCGAGGTGGATATCGGACCCCATCCACCACCGCCCGTGGCATCGACGAATCCGCCGACTATCCCTAGACCTGCTAGAAATCCTGCGGAATGCTTGCTGCGATAGGCCGAAGGCTTCTTTTGCAGGCGCGCGAAACGCCACACGAGGTTGGTTCCAATGCCTACAAGAATTAACGCGGTTATCGGCGCCGCAGCCGCAGTCGAGATATTAGACAACACGCTCGCCCCCAGAAAGGCCGCGAGCGCCCCGGGCAGTCCGAGCTTGAATACCGTTGGCCAATGCACGTTTCCAAAGCGCCAATGGCTAATGCCTGATACCAGCGTCGTTCCGAGTTCCGCCGTGTGCACCACCGCAGAGGCTTGTGCCGGCCCAAGACCAGCCAAAAGCAGCATGGTCGTGGAGGTTACGCCGAAGCCCATGCCAATGCCGCCGTCGACAAGCTGAGCCGCAGCGCCGGCTAGAGCAATCAGAATGAACGACCGCATTTCTATTATCCGATCTGTGCAAGCATGTGAGTCTGGGTGGACAGGCCCACTGCATGGGCAAAACGGTCAGCAACGACCCCAGCAAGGTCAGTGCCTAGCGGGGAGTCTACCTGCGCAGGGGAATCCGCGAGCAGGTCCAGCAACAGCCCTGCCGTGCTAAACAGTGGCAACACCCGCACCGCACCGTGACTGCGCACCTGCTTGGCGACGCCCTCTTTCCCACCACGTGTTGCAAACACCGCCGAAGTGGACAGATGAGTGAGGCTTTCTACATTCGCAGCGAGGTCGCGCACAGCGCTATTCGCCTTCTCGTCTGAAGAGCCTACGGCATAGATGACGAGATGCTGTGGCTTCTTACCTGTCTGCGGCGCCATCGCACGCGCTGCTAGGAGCTCCGCGATGTCGGCCCCGGTGCCTAAGCCTTCTGCTTGCAGCAGCCGCAGCCCGGCGGATTGCGCAGCGCGATCGATCGCTTCCGGCACATCCACGCGCAGGTGATAGCCCCGCGTAAACAGCAGTGGTACGACCACCGCTTCCCTCTGCCCCGCGGCAGCTACTCGTTGCGCTGCAGCTTCCAAGTCAGATTCGTGAAAGTCGAGGTAAGCCGCTTCATAGGATGTGGCACCGGCAAGTGCCGCCGCCTTTCGCGTCAAAGCCTCAATGCCAAGAGCTGCCGCTGGATGGCGCGAACCATGTGAAAGCGTAATCAGTGCTCTCATCGTCTGCTCCCCACGCTTGCATCTTGCTTAGCAGCAGACAGATGCCCGCGGCGTTGTAGCGATCGTTGCAACGCCTCGTTGGAAGAAACCGTCTTGGCAGGTGCTACCGGCGCATCATCCTGACCGTGGAACATCACGGAAAAGATACGCAGGCACTCGCAGCACTTCCAAGCGAAATCGCCTTCCTCATCGGGAAAGAGGTTCATGCCGCCGCAGTAGGGGCAGTACATCGGATGGTTGCGGTTCGGATTCGGCTCGCGGCGAAAATTCACTGCAGATCTCCCTCATCTGCGCGCAGGACCCAGTGGCGGAACTGCTCGCCTTCCTCGCGCTGCTCCTTATATTTCTGCACCAACCGGATTACATAGTCTGGGACCTCATCCGCGATGACCTTGTGCCCGCGCAGCTTGCGCCCCCAGTCCGGGGAGAGCCCGAGCGCGCCGCCCAGATGCACCTGGAAGCCCTCAACACGGTTTCCTTCGGAATCAGTAACGATCTGGCCCTTCAGTCCAATATCCGAAACCTGGGAACGAGCGCAAGCATTCGGGCAGCCGTTGAGTGCGATGGAAATCGGCATGTCGAGGTCACCCAAGGTGTCTTCCAAGATGTCCACCAGCTCAATCGCCCGGGCCTTCGTGGTTACGTGCGCAAGCTTGCAGAACTCTAAGCCGGTGCAGGAAATAACGCCGCGCCGGAACTCAGATGGCTGCGAGTACAAACCGGTCTCATCGAGCGCCCGCGAAAGAGCCGGAATATCGTCTTCCTTGACGTCGAGGAAGAGAAGTTCCTTCATCGGCGTGGTGCGGATGCGGGTAATGCCGAAACGCTCCGCGACGTCGGCAATAGCGATGAGTTGCTCGCCCGTGGCATGGCCTACGGTGGGCTTGACGCCGAGATAAAAGTTGCCATCCTTTTGCCTATGCACGCCCAAGTGGTCGCGGGAGCCAGGCTCGACGGTAAGGGGCTCGCCGTCGGCAAGCGGGGCGTCCAAGTACTCGTTTTCTAGCACCTCGCGGAACTTCTTGATGCCCCACTCAGCGACGAGGAACTTCAGGCGCGCTCGATTGCGATTGCGGCGGTAGCCATAATCGCGGAAGATGCGAGCCACGCCGGCCCACACCTCCGGCACACGCTCAAGCGGCACCCAAGCGCCCAAGGACTGGGAAAGCATGGGATTTGTGGACAAGCCGCCGCCGACGAAGCAGTCGAAACCAGGGCCGTACTCGGGGTGATCGACGCCGACGAACGCGATGTCCTGAATCTCGTGAGTAACGTCCTGCCGGCGATTGCCCGAAATGGCCGTCTTGAACTTGCGCGGGAAGTTGTGGAACTCCTCGCGCGGGAGGTAATTATCCACGATTTCATCGATGGCCGGGGTGGCGTCGATGATTTCGTCTTCCGCGACGCCCGCCACCGGCGAGCCCAAGATGACGCGGGGAACGTCGCCACAGCCCAACAGAGTATCGAGGCCCACCGCGCGCAGCTTTTCCCAGATGCCCGGGACGTCCTCAATCTGAATCCAGTGCAGCTGGATGTTTTGACGGTCCGTGAAATCCGCGGTGGAACGCGCATGATCCCGCGAGATCTCCCCCACCGTGCGCAGCTGCTGCGGGCTGACGCGACCGCCGTCGAAGCGCACGCGCATCATGAAGTACTCATCCTGCAACTCCGCATTGCTGAGCTTGGAGGTTAGCTCGCCTCCCAGATTCTGGTTGCGCTGGGTATAAAGGCCAAGCCACTTAAAACGCGGCGCAAGGTCTTCCGGCGGGATGGACTTAAAGCCCTGCTTGGAGTAAATATCGATGACACGCTGGCGGGCGGAGAGACCGCCGTCCTCACGCTTGATCTCCTCGTCCGCGTTAAGCGGTTTTGTACCGTCGATTTTCCATTGTCCCTCTGGCTTGCGCGTACGAGACTTGGCGGTAGGTTTCGTTGCGGTAGTCATGGCGGTGAACAATTGCCTTTCGTAGTGGTTGCCCAAAACCTACCTGTCTAACCTCAATAGACAAAGCGGTTCGGATTAATTTCACCACTCCTTACAGTGTGACCTGCGACAACACCGCCAAGCTGGAAGAATCTAAATAACCCGGTTGCCGGATTTGCGATAGCGCGGTTCAATAAAACCCACGCTCACACAGTTTCAGCAGACTAATCAGTCTAATATTCATAAAAAGAATTAGAACGACTAGTATTACGACCAGTACCTGAACGATAACTTTTAGCGTTTAGCACTAGTCGTTCCAATATCCCGTAAAAAATCTTGAGGAAAGGCCCACTACTGATATGTCGCAAGCCCCACTGAAGGTAGCCGTCATCGGCGCTGGCCCAGCAGGCATCTACGCCTCTGACATCCTGGTTAAAAAGACCGGTGGCAATGTTGAGATCGATCTCATCGAGCAAATGCCAGCTCCCTTCGGCCTGATCCGCTACGGCGTGGCGCCGGATCACCCACGCATCAAGGGCATCGTCAACTCTCTGCACCGCGTTTTGGAAACCGAGCAAATTCGCCTCATCTCCAACGTGCACGTCGGCCGCGACCTCACGGTGGCACAGCTGCAGGAACATTACGACGCAGTCGTCTTCGCAACCGGCGCTGTCGGCGACCGCAACCTCGACGTCCCAGGCGCAGACCTCGAAGGCGTCCACGGCGCAGGCGAGTTCGTTGGTTTCTACGATGGCAACCCCCGCTTCAACCGCGAGTGGGATCTCAGCGCAAAGGAAGTAGCCGTCGTGGGCGTGGGCAACGTTGGACTCGACGTCGCCCGCATCTTGGCGAAGACCGGCGACGAGCTCAAGGTCACCGAAATCCCAGACAACGTTTATGACTCCCTGGCCAAGAACCAGGCTGAAACGGTCCGCGTTTTCGGCCGCCGCGGCCCCGCACAGGCTAAGTTCACTCCGCTCGAGCTTAAGGAGCTGGACCACTCCCCGACCATCAACGTTGTTGTCGACCCAGAAGACATCGACTACGACGAAGCTTCTCTCGAAGCACGTGCAAACTCTAAGTCCCAGGATCTGGTCTGCCAGACCCTCGAGGGCTACGCCATCCGCGAGCCGAAGGATGCGCCGCACACCCTGCAGATTCACCTCTTCGAGCAGCCGGTCGAAATCCTCGGCGAGAACGGCAAGGTCACCGGCATCAAGACCGAACGCACGGAGCTAACTGGCGACGGCAACGTTCGCGGCACCGGCAAGTTCACCGAGTGGCCTGTCCAGGCTGTTTACCTCGCCGTGGGTTACCGTTCCGATGCCATCGATACCGTTCCTTTCAATACCGACAAAAACGTCATCAACAACGATGGCGGCCACGTCATCGAGCAGGACGACAGCATCGTTCCGGGCCTCTACGCCACGGGCTGGATCAAGCGTGGCCCGGTCGGACTTATTGGCAACACCAAGTCTGATGCGACGGAGACCATCGGTATGTTGCTCGAGGACGCCGAGGCTGGCAAGCTTTCCCACTCCTCCGACGAGGACATCACCGCAACCTTGTCCGAAGCAGGCATCGAGTTCCTGACCTGGGATGGTTGGAAGAACCTCGACGCCGCCGAGCGTGCGCTTGGTGAGGCAGAAGGCCGCGAGCGCAAGAAGTACGTCGAGTGGGAGGACATGGTTACCCACTCCCGCGGCTAATTTTCCCGCATAAAAAGCGCCAGCATTGTGCTGGCGCTTTTTGTGTTGTGCGGCGCTCACCCGCGGCTCAGCCGCCGCGAATGTACCGTTTCTTGCAAATAGGCCAGCAAAGCTAGCCTGTTTGGGTTCACTATTTACAGGAAACGGTATACGCACCGGGGGGACCGAGACGCGCGGCAATCGTGGCGGCATCCAGGATCCTTTTTCCTGCAAATAGCGGGCCAAAACACGCAATTCTAGGGCGCTATTTGCAGGAAACGGTACACGCAGAAAGGCGCCCGCATGGGGAAGGCGCCTAAGCGCGGATAATGCCGAGAACCTTCTCCACTATGGCATCGACCTCATCAGCAGTCTTTGCCTCAACGTTTAGTCGCAACAGCGGCTCAGTGTTGGAAGCACGCACGTTGAACCACGCATCGGTGCCCTTCAGCTCCACGGTCACGCCGTCGAGCTCGTCGACGGACTCAATCTCCTCAGCCAAACCGTCGAGCACTGCCTGCGTAGCAGCCTTCTGATCCTCCACGGTGGAGTTAATCTCACCAGAGGCTTCGTAACGCGAGTACTGCGCCATGAGTTCAGAAAGCGGCTTATCGGATTCGCCCAACGCAGCTAGCACGTGCATCGCAGCGAGCATGCCCGAGTCCGCGTTCCAGAACTCCTGGAAGTAGTAGTGCGCAGAGTGCTCACCACCGAAGGCAGCCTTCTCCTTGGCCATCTGGGCCTTGATGAAGGAGTGACCCACGCGGGTACGCACAGCCTTGCCGCCGTTTTCAGCAATAAGCTCTGGGACCGTCTTGGAGGTGATCAGGTTGTGAATGATGGTCGAGCCGGGGAACTTCTTGAGGTAGCGCTCCGCAACAAGTGCACAGATAGCAGAAGGCGAAACTGCATCGCCGTTTTCATCGACCACGAAGCAGCGATCGGCGTCGCCATCGAAGGCGAGTCCGATGTCTGCCTTCTGCTCCTTCACAAAGGCTTGCAGGTCCACGAGGTTCTTCGGGTCCAAAGGATTAGCCTCGTGATTCGGGAAGGTGCCATCTAGCTCGAAGAACAGCTCGCGCACGTCAAAAGGAAGGCCCTCGAAGACCGCCGGAACCGTGTGTCCGCCCATACCGTTTGCTGCATCCACGGCCACAACGAGCGGGCGGGAAGACTCCAGCGGAACCAAAGAGCGCAAGAAGTTTGCGTAGTCAGACAGGACCTCACGCTCGGAGACGGAGCCTGCGGCGCCGTCGTAG
Source organism: Corynebacterium simulans (assembly GCF_001586215.1). Classification (NCBI taxonomy): domain Bacteria; kingdom Bacillati; phylum Actinomycetota; class Actinomycetes; order Mycobacteriales; family Corynebacteriaceae; genus Corynebacterium; species Corynebacterium simulans. The sequence goes on from NZ_CP014634.1 coordinate 727,628, forward strand.
GCTGGAACACCATCTACGAGCATGTCCTTGATTGCTTCCAGGCCAGTCTCCTGCCCCACCGGGACAGCACCGGCGCGACAAAGCTTGATGCCGTTGTACTTAGCTGGGTTATGCGAGGCGGTAAACATCGCGCCAGCGCATTCCATGGACCCTGCTGCAAAGTAGAGCTCATCAGTGGAGGTCAAGTTCAGCTTCACCACGTCCAGGCCCTGCGAAGCTACGCCTTCAGCAAAGGCAGCGGACAACGCCGACGAAGAAGGACGCATATCGTGGCCCACAGCCACCGTCTTCTCGCCTTCTTCGCGCAAAATAGCGGCGAAAGCAGCACCAGTGTCGCGGACGAAATTCTCATCAATGTCTTCACCCACGACGCCACGGACGTCATAGGCCTTAATAACGGCGTTTAGCTGTTCACGAGTACGCATAACCTGCAATAGTACTCTTTCCCCAGCCCCAAATACTGGAGCCGTGGCCTAAAACTAGTCCTCTTTCAAGCGATGACGGCCGCCCGCGGCGGATTCGGTGGCGTCCTGAGTCGAGGCGTCGTCAGGCACGACGCTCAAGTGTGCTCGGCGACGCTGCTTTGCCTCGCTTACGCGGCGCGTGCGGAAGACCGGGTGGTTGGAGCTATCAGGATCGGCGCCATCAAAGTTGGCGGCGTAGTCAATGGGGTCTTGACCGGAGCCCGAACCATCTTCCACTAGGCCGGTAGTGACGCGCCCGCCCTCGCGAACTGCCTCGGCCAGGGCCATGAGGTCGTCTTCCTCGTCAAGCTCAATGCGGTCCACACGCACCATCTCCCAGCCGATGGGAGCGGTGATGCGGGAGCTGTGCTTTTCGCACAAGTCCCAGCTATGCGGATCAGTCTCCTCCGCGAGCGGGCCTACGACGGCCGTCTGCTGTGAATACGCGTAGGTCAAAGTTGCCACGGCGGGTTTGCCGCAGCCTGGACGAGAGCAATGACGAGAATGATTCACGGCAATGAGTCTAAACCTTTAGTTGAGATTTGAATAGTCGAAACTCGGCGCGCCCCGCACGAAAATGGTCATGCGAAACCTTAAAATCACGGGCATGACCATGCGCCGCCCCCACACTCGTCCGTTCCGCGACCGCCGCGGAAGGGGTATGCACGGACCGCTTTTGCCACAATCGACGCCGCGTTTCCGCAGCAAGAGCGAGCGCTTCGACATGGCCGTACTCGAGGCCTATGCCCCCATCCAGAATGCTTTTGCAGAGCAGCTCGCCGGATTGGACTTGGCGGTGGACACGGTTCCACGCATGCGGCTTTCTGCTGATATGACGGTCCTGCCGGAAGAGATCATCGCCGACGGCCCGGTACCTTTAGGCCGGGTTGTCCCTGCTGGCGTTGACGCTGCCGGCCACCCAACACGCGCCCGCATGGTAATTTTCCGGATGCCCATCGAGGAGCGTGCCGAAACATCTAGCGAACGCGCAGAGTTGCTAGGCACGGTTCTAACTGCGTTGGTGGCCAATTACCTCAACCTTGATCCGCAGGACGTTGATCCTCGGTTTAGCTGGTAAGCAAAAATCCTCCACCACAATCCACGCCCTAGCGCCAGATGACACTAAACATAGATAGAGGTGAAGGATTTAAGAAGAAAGGTTTCCCTAGCCGGAGGTTAACCAATCTCGCGCTTGAGGCGGCGGCGTTCACGATCAGACAGTCCGCCCCAGATTCCGAAGCGCTCGTCATGCTCTAGTGCATACTCGAGACACTCATCTCGCACCGCACAAGCCTGGCAGATACGCTTGGCTTCGCGGGTGGAGCCTCCCTTCTCCGGAAAGAAGGCTTCAGGATCGGTCTGCGCGCACAGTGCCTGGTCTTGCCACTCCTGCTCGACGGCGCCAAAAAGCTCATCGAGAGACATCTCTGCGGCAGCACCGCCACGGAGAATAGCGCCATTATTCGAGTTTTTCTCCACGCTAATTCCTTTCTCCGAGGTTGGGTAGGTTTCTTCTAAGTTGCACCGACCTTACACCAAAGCCAAAGTTTGGCGGAGGCGTCGCCGATGCGCTTGATTACACTGATGTTATTTCACACCGGATCACTAAATATCGTCAACCCGAAAACGAGGCCTTCCGGGGATTCTCTCCAAAAACGCAGCACACGATCCCCAACTTTCACATCCGTCACACAGATCCCCCTCCGGGGGTAAGGGCCGGGGGTACCATATGTAGTGGTGGTCCATATTCCTGTGAACAATTCCAAGGTTTGATCGGCGTGTCGCCACCATCTAAGCCGATCTGCTGGATCTCTGCGCGCACAAGCTGCCCAGCAACCAAAACCGTAAAAGACCAGCCAAAAAGCGAAAACTCCCACCACCTGCGCCCCCCTTAAAAGGAAACGGGTCGTGGGAGAGATAGCTTAAATGTCTGCTCTTTTTAAGCGTCAGAGCTGAAGCGGACGCCGGCATCCGGAATCTGTACGCCCGGGAAGACACGCATGCCTCCCTTGAGCTCACAGCGTGCTCCGATGACAGCGCCCTCACCGATGACGCAATTGTCGATGTGTGCGTTGGCGCCGATTTGCGCGCCCGAAGCGATAATCGAGTTGCTGATGATTGCCCCCGGCTCGATGGTCACGCCGTCAAAGACAACAGTGCCGTCCAGACGCGAGCCTGCACCGACCTCAGAGCCGCGGCCAATCGCGGTGCCAGAAAGCAACAACACACCGCCGGCGATTCCGGCAGACTCATCGACGAGGGACTCACCGGTGCGGCCTTCCAGCAGCGGCGAATGAGCAATGCCGCGAACCAAGTCAGAAGAACCGCGCACGAAGTCATCTGGGCGGCCCATATCGCGCCAGTAGGAGTTGTCGACGTGGCCTACCACCATGCGTCCGGACTCCAACAGGCTCGGGAAGGTCTCACGCTCAACGGAGACCACGCGGTCAGCCGGAATGGTCTCAATGACTTTCCGCTTGAACGTGTAGCAGCCAGCGTTGATTTGGTTCGTTGGCGGGTCCTCGGTCTTTTCCAAAAACGCCGTCACGCGGCCATTGCTGTCAGTCGGAACGCAGCCGAAGGCGCGCGGGTCTGCCACGTTGAGCAGGTGCATGGTAACGTCCGCATCCTTTTCGTGGTGGGTTCGCAAGATGCCGCCCAGGTCCATACCGGAGAGAACATCGCCGTTGAAGACCATCACGGTATCGTGGCGCAATTTGTCGTAGACGTTGCGGATGCCGCCGCCGGTACCCAGCGCGGTCTCTTCTACTACGTATTCGATTTCCAGGCCCATATCGGAACCGTCACCGAAGTACTCTTCGAAGACCTCTGCCTTAAACGACGTCGACAGCACCACGTGGGTAATGCCCGCAGCCTTGATGCGGGCAAGAAGGTGCTGCAGGAACGGATAGTTAGCAGTCGGCAGCATCGGCTTTGGGGTGCCGATGGTCAGCGGGCGCAGGCGGGTTCCACGGCCACCGACGAGGATGACGGCATCGGTAGAAGCGCCCCATTGGACAGCTGCTTGACTCATAGAAGAATTCCTTATGCGAATAAATCGACGTGTTTTATCGGGGGTCAGTGTATATGCCCAAGGCGCCTAGCCACTGCTGCGGCACGCTAGGGCGCTTAGAGCAAACCCGCGCAACCGCAGTCCGGCCTTGAGCGCCAGTCGGACTGGCGCTTGCCACCACTGCGGATGGCGGTCGGCTTGGAAGCGGTAAGCCGAGTCGTGGTGGGCTCGCAGCATCGCGCCCGCATGCGCCTGGGTAGAGTGCCCTTTGGCATGGGTGATGATTGCCTCAGGGCAAAAGACGTTGCTCCAGCCCGCACGGCTAAAACGGTCACCCAGATCGACGTCTTCCATGTACATGAAGTAGCGCTCGTCAAAGCCGCCGATCTGCTGGAACGCATCCCACCGCACCAAAAGGCAGGAACCCGAAAGCCAGCCCGCCTCGCGCTCGACGGACATATGGGCGTCATTGCGATAGGCACGCGACCACGGGTTGCTAGGCCAGATGGTGCCAAACAGGGCGTGGCCGATGCCGGTGGTCAATGTGGGGATCGCACGCGCGGAAGGATAATACGAGCCATCCGGTTCCACGATGCGCGGGCCTACGGCTGCGGCTTGTGGATTCCGGCGCGCACACTCCACCAACTTATCCAAAGCTCCAGGAGTAAAAGTAACGTCTGGGTTGCTGATGAGGAAGAACTCTTCATCGACCTCACCCAACGCGCCGGAGCGGACAAGCCGCGCGCCGGCATTCATTCCGCCGCCGTAACCGATGTTGCCGCCCGTGTCTAAAAACACAACGTCGTCACGGCCAGCAGCCGCGGTCTGCGGCACTGAATCGGTGGAGCCGTTATCCGCCAAGACCACAGCCGTGGGCCGGTTGGTTGCGCTTTCCAGCGATTTAAGGAAATCCCCAAGGTAATGGCCCGGCGAATACGTCACCGTGACCACTGCGAGGGCAGTTACGTTATCTGTGTTCACAATGCTGCTTAGCGTACCCATACTCGCTGCTAGGTTGCTGCCAAGACACTACAAGCTTGACGAAAATCATGTATAGATCACGATTTCTTTCTCTTCTCGCCTAAACTGTCACAAGATCAGCCCCTAAATTGGCTACACGGCAAGCACCGAGAGAAGCCACCTTGCTTGCTGCCACCTTTGAACGCCACAATTAGAAAGTCCTCCTCCTGTGTCTTCTGAGAAAAAATCAGACAAGCAGCGTCGTTCCCGCGCCATCTCGCCCTCGCCCAATTCGGCGACGGCGGTAAAGCAACAGGGGTCCAAGCCCCTGAAGGCCGTCATGGCATTTGTATCGGCGGCAATCTTGGTGTTCTCTGGCGTTGGCTATGCCACCGTGGGCCGCGTGGGCGATGGCATGTCCTCTGTCTCTAACCTCGCGTTGGGCAACAAGGGTGGTTTTAAGGCAGACACCGAAGACGGCGCGATGGATATCTTGCTGGTGGGCAAGGATTCGCGCACGGATGCCAAGGGCAACCCGCTGTCAGACAAGGAACTGGCAGACCTCCACGCCGGCGTGGACGAGGGCGAGGAGAACACAGACACCATCATGATCATCCGCATCCCGGATGACGGCTCCCGTGCAACTGCGGTTTCGATTCCGCGCGATACCTACGTCGACGACGGCGAGTTTGGCAACACCAAGATTAACGCCGTTTTCGCTTCCCACAAGACGGACAAGGTCGAAGAGCTAGAGCAAGAAAACGCCGAGGCAGAGGTTGAAGGCAAGAAGAAACCACATTCCGCGAAGGAGATCGAGCAGCAGGGCGTGGAGGCCGGCCGCCAGGGGCTTATCAGCATGGTGCGCTCACTCACAGACATCGATATCGATCACTACGCTGAGGTCGGCCTGCTGGGCTTCGTGCTGCTTACCGACGCCGTCGATGGCGTCGACGTGTGCTTGAACAACGACGTTAAGGACGTCATGTCTGGCGCTGATTTCAAGAAGGGCCGCCAGACCCTCCACGGCGCCCAGGGCCTGTCCTTCGTTCGCCAGCGCTACGAGCTTCCACGCGGCGACCTGGACCGCATCGTGCGCCAGCAGGCATACATGGCTTCTTTGGTTTCCAAGGTGCTCTCCTCCGGCACCCTGGCTAACCCAAATAAGCTCTCCAAGATTGCTGACGCAATCGAACGCTCTGTAGTCATCGATGAGGGCTGGGACGTCATGGGTTTGGTCACCCAGCTTTCAGGCTTGGCCGGCGGCAACGTCACCTTCACCACCATTCCGGTGACCTCCATCGACGGCGTGGGTGACTACGGTGAGTCCGTCGTGACCATCGACAAGAAAGAGGTCCATAAGTTTATGGATGACCTCGCCAAGACTGCGGAGCAGACGGAGGAAGCCGCGGCGTCGTCAAGCGCAGAGGCAGGCTCCAACCCTTCCGAAAAGCCAGTAGCCGATGGCATCGAGGTCAACGTGCTCAACGCGGGCAGCATCGATGGCCTGGCCTCCGGCGTTGGCACATGGCTGACTGGCGTGGGCTACAAGGTCGACCAGACCAGCAATGCCGAGCCGGGCCTATACTACGAGTCCCAGATTGTCGCCGCGGATGAGAACGACCAACGCGCCAAAGACTTGGCTGAGCAGCTCGGTGGTCTGCCGGTTACTTCCAGCCCGTCGCTGGACGAAAACACCTTTGTCGTCGTGGCTTACGACGACTACAAAGGCCCATCTGACGAGGAAGCGCAGGCCGCAGAGCCCACCGACTCCGAACCGGGCGAACAGGTCGGCACCCCAGGCAGCGACATGGGCGCGGCAGAGGTTGCCCCGGAGATCGACGCCGGCGGCGAGGGCCCGCGCTGCGTGAACTAAACGCTACACAAACTAAGTAATTCTCGAGCCAGGGACCTAATTCAAAAGGTTCCTGGCTTTTCTTAGGGATCGTTCCCCAGTTTTTGGCAGGTAGTTGCCATTTAATGTTAAAAATGAGTATCCCTATCACTCACTTTCCGGGGCGCTCGAGGGCCCAGGGCCGTAGTGTGAAAGCATTCCCTGCCGCGCTAAGGCTCAGTCACCTACGATGGGCGGACATGGATATGCTTCAGCACCTACTTTCCGCAGATGCCGCAGCGCCGCGCCTGACTTTCTACAACGAAGCCACCGGCGCGCGCATGGATTTTTCCGCACAGACCTTGGATAACTGGGTCTCCAAGATTGCCAACATGCTCCTAGAAGAGCTTGAGCTCGATTCCGATTCCCTCATTTTCCTCGACCTCCCTGTTTCCTGGCAGCCCGCAGTTATCGCTTTGGGCGCCATTGCTGCCGAGGTCCACACAGCGTTCACTCGCGCTGAACTAGACGGTGCAAGCCCCGATGTTATTTTTGCCGCGCCCGAGGGCTACGCAGAGTTGACTGAGGAATTCGCAGGAGCCGATGTTGTGCTCGTTACCGATGACCCATTCGGGCGCGGCGTCATCGAATCCGGCGGCGAATTGCCCGCGGGCGCCATCGACTTTGGGCCCACCGTGCGTTTCTACGGCGATCAGTTCTATGGCCCCACCACCGCTTTGCCGGAGCTTTATTCTGCCGCCGGCCCTGCCCAACGCGTGATGTCCGCGGGGTGGAAGGACAAGGATTCCTTTAAGAAGTTGATTCTCGAACCGCTCGCATGTGGAGGCTCCGCCGTTATTGTCGCCGGCATGTGCACTGCCGAGCGTTTAGAAGAAATCGCCGCCAACGAGAAGGTGGATCTGCGTCTTTAGCTGGCACGAACGCCATCGGCGGGGTTAATTCCCAGAAACTCCTGGAGGCGCGTGACCACGGCATGGATTTCCGCGGTGGCAAAGTGCCCGCGACGCCAAGCCGCGTGCAGGGGCACACCGCCTAGCATCTCCTCCTCATTGCAGATGCGCAGGCCTACCGCGTCGTGGGCCTGCAGAGCACTGGAGATGGCGATTGCACGCCCGGCTCGCGCGAGGGCGATGAGCGTAACGGTGTCCTCGCACTCGACGACGTCGCCAAGCACAGCGTGGTTGCGCCCTACAAAGGCATCGAAGAGCCCGCGTGAGACGCTGCGCCGGCCTGACATGGCGAGACGATGAGTGACCAAGTCCCCCACGTCAATGCTGTCTTGGCCCGCTAGAGGGTGCTCCTTGTTTACCCAAGCCCGGATAGTGGCCTCCCCCAACGGAACGGAATCGAGCCCCTCCTTTACTGGAATTGGCGTCACCACCACATCGGCGGTGGTATCTAGCGCTTGGTACACCTCGTAGTGCTCGACCGCCAGCGTGGTCAGAAGCGGAATCTCCTCGCGCGCGTCAACGATGAAAGGCGCCAAGATCGTCGAGATGGTCGTCGGCGTTGCCGCCACCTGCAAGGCGCGCATCTCGCCGCGTTGCAGCGCCGAAACCGCCTGCGTAGCCCTGTTATTATCTGCCACCAATTGCTGGCACACGGGAATCAATGCCTTGCCCGCCTCGTTGAGACGCAGCACCCCAGCTGCGCGTTCGAAAAGCTCGAGCCCCAGCTCCTCCTCAAAGCGCCGCAGCTGGCGGCTTAGCGCCGGCTGGGTGATGCTCAATTGCTCTGCCGCGGTGGTCACGGAACCGGTGCGCGCGAGCGCCAAGAAATATTTCGCCCTCGTGTAATCCATAAAACTTCATTTAACACGAGCTATTACCAATGGGCATGGATTTGAAAAATCTTAGACATTAGACAACATGGACGAAATTCCTTCACAATAAGGTGAAATTGTTGTACCAATCACAGAAGAAGGATTGTCTGAAAACTATGACTCGTCGCCATGTTGGCACCGCCATCGCTGAATCTCTCGCAGCACACAACGTCAAGCGCGCATACCTCGTCCCAGGCGAGAGCTTCCTGCCAGTACTTGATGGGCTCTATGACAGCCCCATCGAAACCATCGTTACCCGCCAGGAAGGCGGCGCTTCCTACATGGCAGAGGCACACGGCAAGGCCACCGGTGAGCCGGGCGTCGCAATGGTCACCCGCGGCCCAGGCGCTTCCAATGCTTTCGTTGGTATCCACACCGCCTGGCAGGATTCCACCCCGATGGTCCTCTTCGTGGGCCTTATCCCCTTCCCCGACCGTGACCGTGAGTCGTTCCAGGAATTCGACCCAAAGGCGTGGTTTGGAACCCAGACCAAGCAGGTCTTCATCCTCGATGACCCATCCCGTGCTTCCCACGTGGTGGCGGAGGCATTCTTCCAGGCCAAGCAGGGCCGCCCAGGCCCAGTAGTGGTGGGCCTGCCGGAGGACATTCTCCACTTGGACTTCGACGGGGAGATTATCCAGCCAATCAACGTGACAGACGGCGCGGTATCCCCAAGCGATATCGCCGCGCTTTCCGAGGCCCTACGCTGCGCCGAGCGCCCACTCATCTTCGCCGGCGGCCCACGCTGGACCCCAGAGTCCGCACGCCAAATCACCGAGTTTGCAGAAACCAACCAGATTCCGGTGGTCCACGATTTCCGCGCCAGCGACCGCATCCCTTTTTCTTCCCCGGCCAACGCCGGCTGGCTGGGCTACGGCCGTGACGAGAAGGCAGCTGCGCTGCTCAAGGATTCCGACCTCGTACTCGCCGTTGGAGCAGTGCTTGGCGACGTCCCGACTGACGGCTACAAGCTGCGTCAAGGCGCAAATGACCGCAACTTCTTCATCAACATCGATTCCAGCCTGCGTGGCAACTCCGCAGCCGTCACCCGCCACATCCTGGCCAGCCCGGTAGCCTTCGCCGAAGCGCTGTCTGAGATCAATACGGGCGAGGTCTGCGCTGCCCAGCAGCAGTGGTTCGCGGATGCGCACGCGGCGCAGGTGGCTTTCTCTACGGTTCAGGACGAAGCCGACTGGCGCCCGGCTCCTGAGGGAACCGCACACATCGAATCACTCATGCGCGCCATTCAGGAGCAGGCCCCAGAGGATTCCATCTACACCTTCGGCGCCGGAAACCACTGCATCTGGGCGCAGCAGTTTATGCGCACCAACGTCTACCCCTCCCAGTTCAGCGTGCGCAATGGCTCGATGGGCTACTCCGTTCCAGGTGCGGTTTCCACCAAGCTGGAGTTTCCTGAGCGCACCGTCATCGCCATTGCTGGCGACGGCGAGTACCTGATGAACGGCCAAGAGCTGGCTACCGCCCTGCAGTACGGCGCTCCTTATCTGACTGTCGTGATGTCCAACGGCGAGTTCGGCACCATCCGCGATCATCAAAAGAACCACTTCCCTGATCGCGTTTCCGGTACCCAGCTTTCCAACCCGGATTTCGCCGCCGTCGCCCGTGGCTTTGGCGCACACGGCGAGCTTGTCACTTCCGACGCCGAGGCAGGCCCTGCCGTCGAGCGCGCCCTGCAGGCTATGCGCGAGAAGCAGATTCCAGCAGTCATCAACGTGATTGTGGATCAAGCTCTGTCGCTGCCTGACAACGACTAAAACTGTCCCCAAACAAAGGATTTTTCAATGAGCGATACCGTTGCTACCGCTGTTGAGCGTGCAGAGGCCAAACCTGCTGGCTCCACGATGACTTGGGTCATCACCCTGTTCGGCACTGCCGTCGGCGCAGGAATTTTGTTCCTTCCACTTAGCGCTGGTGGATTTGGTTTCTGGCCACTGGTCTTTGCCACGGTCTTCATCCTGCCGCTAGTCTATTTCTCGCACCGCACCTATGTCCGAATAGTCAGTGGCGCGCCGATCCGCGACCACGGCAAGGACGTCCTGGAACTGGCCACGCAGTATTTTGGCCGCACCTCCGGCATCGTTATCGCCATTTTGTACTGGCTCGCTATCTTCCCCACGGTGCTGATTTACGGCATCAGCATCACCAACTCGGTCGATAGCTTCATCGTCAACCAACTGGGTGGACCTTCCATCAACCGGTGGGTACTCGCCATCCTTTGCGTGGGCATTATGACCGGCGCGTTCGCCGTGGGCCGCAAGCCCATGCTGTGGCTGGCCCAGGTGCTGGTCTATCCGCTCATCTTCGCTTTGGCAGCAACGTCCATCTATCTCATCCCACGCTGGGATTTTCAGAGCTTCCTGCACTACGACAACGGTGAAGGCGACTTTGGAATCCTCAAGGGAATCCTGCTGATTCTGCCGGTGCTTGTATTTTCCTTTTCCCACATGGCGGCACTGTCTCAGTTCGCACTAGACATGCAGCCGGCCTATGGCGAGAAGACCGCCAAGCGCGTTGACCGCACGGAGATGCTTACCGCCATCTTGCTGGTGGTCTTTACCATGTTCTTTGTTTGGTCATGCGTCCTGGCTTTGGGCGCCGACGGAATGAATGAGGCGCTGGAACAAAACATTCCGGTACTGTCCTACTTCGCTAACGTCACCGGCACCCCGTTCATGGCCTACATGGCACCCGTTGTGGTCATGTGCGCCATCATCTCCTCCTACTTCGGCCACATGCTGGGCACCGAGGAAGGCACAGAGTACCTGCTGCGCCTAGCAGCGCCAAAGCTGGCTGAGCGCATCTCGCACCGCAGCCTGCTTAACATCATCTATCTCATCACCTTCGTTGGCACTACCCTGGTGGCGGTCTATAACCCATCCATCGTGTCGATGATTTCGGTCGTCGGTGGCATCTTCGTGGCTTTCCTCGTTTACCTGGTCCCGGTCTACATGTTCAAGAAGTTCGACGCTTATTCCAAGTTCAAAAATGACCCGTGGAACTACTTCGTATTCGGCATGGGAATCGTCATTATGGCGGTTACCGTGTGGAACATGTTCTAATTCTTATCTATCACTTCTTAAAAGTCGCTTTAAAGTTAGGAGTTTTATAGTCATATGCTTCGCTCTGATCTCAACAAGTTCCCTGATTACAAGCCCGGCAAGTCCGACGGCGACAAACTGAAGCTCTCCTCCAACGAAATCCCTAACCCGCCGCTTCCTTCCGTGCTCGAGGCAATGACGCGGGCGGCAGCGGAGACCAACCGCTACCAGATCGATGGCTGCCCAGAACTGACCACCGAGCTTTCTAAGTACCTGGGCGTTCCTGAAGATCACCTCACCATCGCAGCGGGCGCCTCGGCCATCGTTCAGCAGGCCATCGGAATGTCCTGCCACACTGGTGACGAAGTAATCTTCCCGTGGCGCAGCTTCGAGGCTTACCCGCTCTACGTGCGCATGGCCGGCGCGGAACCAGTGATGACTCCGCTTACCGAGGACGACCGCTTGGGCTTGGATGCCGTAATCGAGGCCATCACGGACAAGACCCGCGCCATCATCCTCTGCAACCCGAATAACCCAACCGGCACCACCATCACCAAGGGCGAGTTCCGTGACTTCATGGAGCGGGTTCCGAAGGACATCGTGGTTATCCTCGATGAGGCTTACTGGGAGTACAACGACGCGGAGGATACCCCGGACTCTGCCGAGGAGATTTTCAACTACCCGAACCTGGTGGGCGCCCGCACCTTCTCCAAGGCCTTCGGCCTTGCCGGTGCACGCGTGGGTTACGGCATCGCCTCCCCGGAGCTCATCCACGGCCTCAAGCTAATGACCATGCCGCTAACGGTTACCTACATGGCAGAAAAGGCTGCCATCGCAGCGCTTAACTCGGCAGAGGAGCTGCTTGCCCGCGTCGAAGAGACCAAGGTGCAGCGCGAGCGCGTAGCAGAGGCAATTGGCGCGCGCCCTTCCAAGGGCAACTTCGTTTGGATTCCACGCGGCGACGCCGAAGAGGTTGAACGCAAGCTTTCCGACGAAGGCGTCATCATTCGCCGCTACCTGGATGAAGGCGTTCGCGTTTCCATTACAACTGAGGAAGAAACAAACATCTTCTTGGCCGCCTGGGAGCGTGCGGGCATTCGCCCATACGGCGAATAATCGCCTTCTATCCCATCGCCCTTTCCCTACTTAGACGGCGGTTGCTCACCTGGAACCGTCGGCAGGAAATCTGCCAATAACGCCGCCAAACCCGTTTGAAACGGATCTTCCGCAAACGGGTTGGCGGCTTTTTGCTCTTTAGTTGCCGCAGCCGAAAGTTTTTCTTGCCATGCAGCACGAGCGCTGCGCAGATGCGGTGCTTCTATATCACCGTCTTCGGGAACCTCGAAGATTTCTTGGGGAGCATTGGCGTCGAAGGCGGAGCCGTAGATGAAGGACTCCAGCATGATGATCCGCGGCAGAATCTGCGCGGATTCGACGCCGGCAAATGCCAGTACCTCAGCTAATTTTTCGTACATTTTCACTGCCCGTGAAGCACCGGACACGGGGGTAGAAGCAATGACCTCCACCAGCGGATAGTGCCGCGCGAATACATCGCGGTAGGAACGCGCCCAGACCTCTAATGCGTAACGCACGCTCACCTCGCCCGCTAAGGCGGCGTCGAGAAGCGATGCGTCTACCTGCGCCATAACCGCATCCTCTACAAGGATGAGCAGCTCATGTTTGTTAAGTACATGGTTGTACAACGCACTCGGCCCCACCCCCACTTCGCGGGCAATTCGGGCCATTGTGAGTTTGGCATAGCCACTTTCCTCCACAATTTTTAAAGCGGCCTCGGCAATTTTCTCACGGTTTACCAGCGCCTTTGGTGGCCGACCTTTAGCGCGCGAAAAATTCATGGCTCAAACCTCTATCCAGAGTCACATTGATTCCTGTACAGTGACACGCAACACAAAATGAATGTTGTTCATTTTGCGCTGAGCTTTCAAACAATTTTCCCATAGACGTTTCCTCTGCACCGCGTAGAGGAAGATGTTCACCACTTCGCACAGGAGAACCCACCATGTTGTCATTATTTAGCAACGAATCCAACACCAACCCGGTCCTCGAGCGCGACGTTGTCGTCATCGGCGCGGGCCCTGCCGGCCTCATGGCAGCACGCACGCTGAAGAATAAGGGCCTTTCCGTCGCAGTCTTGGAAGCCCGCGACCGCGTCGGCGGCCGTACTTGGAATGGCAAGGTCAAGGATGCCGAGGGTGTCGAGCACTTCGTGGAGCTGGGCGGACAGTGGATTTCCCCGGATCAGACGCGGCTCATCGAGCTCGTTGATGAGCTAGGACTCGAAACCTTCCAGCGCTACCGCGAGGGCAAGTCCATCTACGTTGCCCCAGACGGCACCCGCCATGAGTACGAGGGCACCGTCTTCCCTGCTTCCGAGAAGACCATCGCGGAGATGGACCGCCTCATCAAGATCATGGATGACCTCGCAGCCGAAATGGACCCGGCGCGCCCCTGGGCACACCCGCGTGCGAAGGAGCTGGACTCCATCTCCTTCCGCAAGTGGCTCGAAGGCTTGTCTGATGACCCGGAGGCAATCGACAACGTCTCCATCTACGTCGCCTCGGGCATGCTCACCAAGCCTTCCTATGCTTTCTCCACCCTGCAGGCAGTCCTGATGGCTGCTTCCGCGGGCTCCTTCTCCAACTTGGTCGACGAGGACTTCATCCTGGACCGCCGCGTGGTCGGCGGCATGCAGTCCGTGTCTCTGACCATGGCCGAAGAGCTAGGTGAGGATGTTTACCTCGGCACCCCTGTGCGCGAGCTGCACTGGGCCGAGGTTGACCCAACCACCGCTGATGACCTCAACAAGGTCGCAGCCGACGTTCGCAACGGCGTGCCGAACAACGGCGAGGCCCGCGAGGTCATCGCCTACTCCGAGAAGGTCACCGTGAAGGCGCGCTACGCCGTGCTCGCGGTTCCACCAAACCTGTACAACCGCATCTCTTTCGTTCCGCCGCTGCCACGAGACCAGCAGATCGTGCACCAGCACATCTCCATGGGCTTGGTCATCAAGGTCCACGCCATCTACGACAAGCCTTTCTGGCGCGAAGAGGGCCTTTCCGGCACCGGCTTCGGCGGCGGCCGTTTAGTTCAGGAGGTCTACGACAACACCAACTACGGCAAGAACTTTGCTGCCTCTGCCGAGGGCGAAGAAGACCAGTACGGCACTTTGGTTGGCTTCGTCTCCGACGTTTATGCCGAGGAAATGTGGCACCTGCCTGAAGAAGAGCGCAAGGAGCGCATACTTTCTGCCATGGCGGACTACCTGGGCCCGAAGACCAAGGAGCCAATCGCGTTTTACCTCTCCGACATGGCCGCTGAGGAGTGGACCCGCGGCGCCTACGCCACCTCTTATGACCTGGGCGGCCTATCCCGCTGGGGCCACCTGCAGAACGAGCCGACCGGCTCCATCTACTACGCCTGCTCCGACATCGCTGCCGAGGGCTACCAGCACGTCGACGGTGCTATCCGCCAGGGCGAGCTCGTCGCCCAGGAGATTGCCGATAAGGGTTAAATATTGTCTGCTTCTGATTTTGATCGCCGCGCAGCCACCGGACATATCTTGGTGGGCTACGTTGCTACGGACTATGGCAAGGACGCGCTCCGCTTGGGCATCGCCCTTGCTAAGACCCGCAACGTCAACCTTGAGATCGTCATGGCCGCGCCGGCCAATAATTCCTTCTCCGGTGTCTACCCGCACGACCGCGGATACAGTTCCATCCTGGAAGAACAGATTGCAGGTTGGTTACAGGAGGCGCTGGGCGAAGTCCCCAGTGACATCCGCGCCACCGCCCGAATCGTCCCCGGCGAGTCTGAAGCCGAAGCGCTCAATCGCGCGGCGGAAGAACTGGACTGCGACATGATCGTGGTTGGTGCGCGCAAGGGCGGCCTTTTTGGCCGCTTCCAAATGGGTACTGCGGTCAACACGTTGTTGCACTCCGGTACTGTCCCTATCGCTCTCGCGCCACGCGGCTACTCCTACCCCGGTCCAATTAGCCGCATCACCGTCATGTTTGGTCCGCGCCCAGGCACCACGGACGTCATCGCAATTGGTTTGGACCGCGCGCGGCGCCGTCGCCTTCCGCTGCGACTGCTTTCGCTCGTGCTGCCTGGCGAGTCCGATCTGCATGGCCTCGGCACCGACGTTCCCAATGCGGTACGCGCTTATGCCAACCGCAAGCTGGGCGATATCGCCGAAGAAATGCTCTCGGCTGGTTACGCCACAACCGACGTCGCCACTGGGCGCGACGTCGAAGCCGCAATGGAAAACGTCACCTGGCAAGACGGAGAGCTCGCCGTGGTTGGCTCTTCTCGCCTCGCGGTTCCCGGCCGGCTCTTCTTGGGTGGCACGGCGTCGCGAATGCTGCGCTCCATTCCCGTTCCCATGGTCGTCGTACCAGCCGGCTACATGCACGCCGGCGCCGACCACGAAGCGATCTAGCAGACGCTTTCGCCCAGATCGCTTCCTACCACCAGACCGTATTTCCTAGTTCTTTTTGAAAGGCGGTGAGTAGTCATGACTAGTGCCACTCCTGCACCACCGATTCAGCCCACGCCAGGAAGCGGCGATAACATCGCTTCCACCAAGGGCCTGGCTACCGGGCGCGTCGGCTTACTCGGCGCAGTCGTCATCGGCATCAGCTGCATCGCGCCGACCTATACGCTGACTTCGGGACTTGGCCCCACCATTTCCGCGGTGGGCGAGTTTGTTCCGGCGGTCCTCCTTTTGGGATTCATCCCGATGCTCCTGGTGGCCTTTGCCTACCGTGAGCTCAACAATGCGGTTCCGGATTCCGGTACCTCATTTACTTGGGCCACCAAAGCCTTTGGTCCCTGGGTGGGCTGGATGGGCGGATGGGGCCTTATTACTGCCACCATCCTGGTGCTCTCGAACCTTGCCGCAGTCGCCGTGGACTTCTTCTATCTCCTCCTTGCCCAGATAGCAGGCCGCCCCGAAATTGCAGACCTAACGCGCAATCTCTGGATCAATATCCCCACCACGATGGTCTTCATCGCCATCGCAGCCTGGGTTTCCTACCGTGGCCTAGATTCCACGCAGAAGCTGCAATACGTGCTGGTTGCCATCCAGATCATGGCCATTGTGGTCTTTGACATTGTGGCCATCGTGCGCGCTTATAAGGGCGGTGGATTCGACTTCACCCCGATTTCAGTTTCATGGTTTAATCCGCTGGAAATCGGCAACTTTTCCCTCATCGCGGCCGGCATTTCCTTGTCCATCTTCATGTTCTGGGGCTGGGACGTCACGCTGACGATGAACGAGGAAACAAAGAACCCAGAAAAGACTCCGGGGCGCGCTGCAACCATCACGGTCTTGGTCATCATCAGCCTCTACATTCTGACGGCCTTGGCTGTCATCACGTGGGCAGGAACGGGTGATGAAGGCCTGGGTGCCGGCAACCCGGAGAACCAGGAATCGATCTTCGCCGCGCTCTCCTCCCCTGTGCTGGGCTCGGCCGCCCTGCTTATCTATGTCGCTGTGCTCTCCAGTTCCTTCGCCTCGCTGCAGTCCACGATGGTGGGCCCCGCCCGTACGCTGCTGGCGATGGGATACTACAAGGCGTTGCCGCCGGTCTTTTCCAAGATCAGCCCCAAGTTCCGCACGCCGTCTACGGCCACGATTGCCTCCGCTATTGCAGCGGGCGGTTTCTACACGGTCACGCGCATCCTGTCTGAGAACGCGCTGTGGGATACCATCTCCGCGCTCGGTCTCATGATCTGCTTCTACTACGGCATCACGGCGGTGGCCTGCATTTGGTACTTCCGCCACGAGCTTTTCAGCAGCGTGCACAACATCATCTTCAAGTTCATCTTCCCCCTGCTGGGTGGTGGATTCTTGCTGCTGATGTTCTTTATCACCGCATTCGACTCGCTTAGCCCGGAATACGGTTCCGGTTCCTCAATTTTCGGGGTGGGCACCGTCTTCGTGCTGGGCATGGGAATTCTGTTGCTCGGCGCCGTATTAATGCTGTTCACACGCTTTGCCCATCCGGATTTCTTCAAGGGCCGCACATTGAAGCGGATAACGTCCGGCGAAGACTCTCAATTGCCGCTAGTTTAGAGGCTAGCCCTATTTCAACCTAGTTCACTATTAGGCTCCAAAAAGAGCTGGATCACACAATAAGGAGAATTAATGTCTAACACTTACCGAGTTCAAAACCCTGCTACCGACGAGATCGTCGAGACCTTCGACTCCGCCACCGACGCCGAGGTAGAAGGCGCACTGGCGAAGGCCGCCGCAGCCTACCGTGAGTGGAGTGCGCGCCCGATGTCCGAGCGCGCGGAAATCGTTGCTCGCGCCGCCAGCCTCTTTGCGGAGCGCAAGGAGGAGCTGGCCAAGATTGCCGCGGAAGAGATGGGCAAGCCAATTTCCGAGGGCATCGAGGAAGCAGAGTTCTCAGCGGCCATCATCAAGTACTACGCCGATAACGGCGAGGAATTCACCAAGGATCAGCCGATTCCGGCTTCTGCCAATGGCACTGCGGTAATCCGCCGCCTGCCCATCGGCCCGCTGCTTGGCATCATGCCGTGGAACTTCCCCTACTACCAGATTGCCCGCTTCGTGGGCCCGAACCTGGTCCTCGGCAACACCATCGTCCTAAAGGATGCAGAAATCTGCCCTCGCTCCGCACTCGCCGTGCAGAAGATCATGGATGACGCCGGCATTCCGGAAGGCGTGTACAACAACATCTTCGCCACCCACGATCAGATTTCCACCATCATCGCGGATCCACGCATCCAGGGAGTTTCCCTGACTGGCTCCGAGCGCGCCGGCGCCATCGTGGGTGCCCAGGCAGGCCAAAACCTGAAGAAGGCAGTGCTCGAGCTCGGTGGATCCGATCCTTACATTCTTCTCGATACCGACGACGTCAAGGAAGCAGCCAAGCTGGCGTGGACGACCCGCATGTACAATACGGGCCAGGCCTGCAACTCCAACAAGCGCATGATTGTCATGGAGGACATCTACGAGGAGTTCGTGGCTGAGCTGACCAAGCTCGCACAGGCAGCAAAGGCAGCGCCTGCCGACGCCCAGGGCGAAGGCACCTACTCCTGCCTGTCCTCGCGTGCGGCTGCGGAGACCCTGCACGATCAGATTCAGCGCGCGGTGAAGGAAGGCGCTTCCTTGCGCGCTGGCGGCGAGCTGGCGGACAAGGGTGCTTTCATCTCCCCCGCCGTTATCACCGACATTCCAGTCGGCTCTGACATCTACTACGAGGAGTTCTTCGGCCCAGTTGCTGTGGTCTACAAGGTTTCCTCCGACGAGGAAGCGCTCGAGCTGGCTAACAACACCCAGTTCGGCCTGGGCGGCACCGTCTTTTCCAAGGACACCGAGCGCGCAGCCGCCATCTCTCGCCGCCTCGAGGTGGGCATGGCCAACGTCAACACCCCGGCCGGTGAGGGCGAAGAGCTGCCTTTCGGCGGCGTGAAGCGCTCTGGCTTCGGCCGTGAGCTCGGCCCATTGGGTATGGACGAGTTCGTCAACAAGCAGATGTACTACGTCGAGAACTAATCTCGACGCAGAGAATCACCCCAATATAAAAACTGGGTTAAGTAGCAAAAAAGTATGTCCGGTCGGCGTGTCGTCGGCCGGTCTTTTTGTTAGCGTCGGACCTGCCCCCTGTTTGGCCACGGACCTGACCCCTGTTTGGTAGACACCTGATATCCAGCCCGGTTGGGTTGGGAAGAAAGGTAATCTACCACCATGCCTAGGTATTCCGAACAGTTCAAACGTGATGCTGTGGCCCTCTATGAAAACAATGAGGACCTTTCACTTCACGCGGCTTCAGCAGAGCTTGGAGTCAATCGTTCCTCGCTTTTCTCCTGGCTTCAGCAATACGGCACCGGCAAACGTGCCCGCACGAAGGCCATGCGCGACAACGCCAAGGAGACGACTGATTCCGAGCGAATCCGCCAGCTAGAAAAAGAGAACGCGAAGCTGCGCGAAGAACGCGATATTCTGCGCAAGGCCGCGAAATATTTTGCCGAAGAGACACGCTGGTGATCCGCTTCCAGTTTGTCTATGACCACCGAACCGAGTACTCGGTCAAGCGGATGTGCCATGTGTTAAAGCTCAATCGCTCCTCGTTTTATAAATGGGTCAACACCCACGAAAATCGCAGGTTAAAGATATGTTCCGATGCCCTTATTGGTGCAAGAATCAAGGCCATCTTTGATGATGAGAACGGGCTTTATGGTGCTAAACGCATCGCTGCAAGCCTCAACGACGATACGGACTTCGGCCCGATCAACCATAAGAAGGTTGCGCGCATCATGAAATCCATGGGGCTAAAAGGCTTTAGCAAACGGCGTCGATGCATCACCACCCGGCGCAAGCCTGGTCACCGTGTCATGCCAGATTTAGTAGGCCGTACATTCACCGCTGACGAGCCGAACCGTGTTTATGTAGGCGACATCACCTACCTGCCGTGTAAGGGCGGTAAGAACATGTACCTGGCCACGGTCATTGACACCTATTCACGAAAACTTGCAGGTTATGCACTCGCAGACCACATGCGTGTCTCACTGGTCATCGAGGCTTTGTCCCATGCCAGCACAGTCCGCGGAAGCCTTGACGGGGCTATTTTCCATTCTGATCATGGAAGTGTGTACACCTCACAGGCGTTTAGGGACCACTGCGCCCAACTTGGTGTACGCCAATCCATGGGCGCGGTGGGAACTAGTGCCGATAATGCCCTGGCAGAATCATTTAACGCCACCTTAAAACGTGAAGTGCTACGTGATCGGAAAGTCTTTGATAATCCCATTATCTGCCGGCAGGAAGTCTTTCGATGGTGCATGCGCTACAACACCCGCAGACGGCACTCCTGGTGCAACCTTCTAGCCCCCAATGACTTCGAAGCACTCACATCAGCTACACTGACCCAAGCAGCATAGCTAACCCCCGACGTGTCTACTTTCCGGGGGTCAGGCCCCACAGGGCTTTTAATGCTGACCAGGCTCCTAATCCACCGTCGAGTACTACGCATAGTGGTGGTTGCAGCTTTGAAAGCAGTTTTTGTAGGCGGGCCTGCCCCCTGTACAAACCGGGCATCGCGGTCGATTCTTAGACATGAAGGCAAATCAAACCGCACTTGCTAGCACAGGTACGGTTCAAACCCCGGGATTGGTCGAAATCCACCCCGATATATTGCCTGCCGGAATATACACGCAGCTTTTAGCAATTGTGACCAGCAGACTTCAAGATTTCGTCCGCATCCCCTTTTGACCCTTAACCCGCCGCAGGCAACAGCGAAGGCCGCGGGATCACCAAACGCCCGCCTTCTACTTGGAAAGAAATAGAAGACGGGCGTTTCGCTTGGTGGTGAAGCTAGTGGCAACCGGGATTAACCGGCTGCCTTAAGCAGTAGCTTCGGCTGCTCGTAGGGAAATTTCTCAGCGAGAGATTACTTGCTGGAACCACCGTTGGAGGAACCGCCGTTGGAGGAACCATCGGAGGAACCATCGGAAGCATCGTCAGAAGAACCGTTGGAGGAAGAGGAGTTCTTCGGGGAGCAAGCATCTGCCAGCAGGCCGATAGCCAGTGCACCAGCGGCAACCAGAGCGACACCGCCAGCAACCTTGCCAGCTGACTCGCCGTACTTACCGAACTGAGCGTTGATGCCAGCAACCTGCTTAGCAATAGCCGGGTTGTAGATACCCAGCTGCTTCTGCAGTTCGATGTTGGCCTTGCCAATCTGGCCGGAAATCTGCTCGATGAACGGGGACAGACCCGGAACCTTGATCTGGGAAGCCATGCCAACCGGAATCAGGAACAGCAGCGGCAGGCCTACAGCCAGGCCAGCTGGGATACAACGACCCAGGTCAACGCTGGAAGAACCGTTGGAAGAACCGTTGGAAGAACCGTCGGAGGAACCGTCAGAAGAGCCATCCGAGCTGCCTGGGTTCTTACCGGGGTCAGTACCAGGGTCGGTGTTCGGCTCGGTGACGGTCACGGTGATGCTGTCGATTTCCTCGCCGGAGCCATCGCGGACGATGACGGTTACGGTATCGCCTGGCTTGGCGTCTGGCTTGATGGTGACGATGACATCGCCGTTCTCTTCCAAGGTCGCGGAACCTGGGCCGGTGGCCTTATCGAGCTTGGCACCTGCCGGTACCTTGCCGCCGGCATTTGGAACCTTCACGGCACCACCAGCCGGGGCCTTCGCATCGTTCCAAGACGGTGCATCCGGGGTTTCCGGAGTATCGCCGGAGGTATCCAGGGTGAACGTTGCCGCAATGGTGTCAGCCACTGCCCCATCCGGGTAGGTGATAACTACCGGAACAACGAGTTCGAGATCATCCGGAGTTGCCGTCCCTGCCTTCGGCGCGATAACCGTCAGCTTGCCGGTGGCTTCATCGATGCTTACGTTCCAACCACCTCGGCCGGCCCAATCAGCAGGAAGCTTATAGGTCGTGCCGCTCGGAGCATCATCAGAACCGTACCGAACTTCAGCAGAACCAGTCTCACCGGATGCAACCTTTACGGGTTTGGAATAAGCAGGTTCGTAATCCGTGACGTCGGCAGGCGCAGGCTCAACAACCGTGACAACAACTTCTACCTCATCAGTAGAGCCGTCTGGATAAGTCACGGTCACCGGAATGGTGATGATATCACCCGGGGTTGCATCCTCCGGGACCTTGACAGTCAGTTCACCCGTTGCTGGGTCAACGCTCGCGTTCAGATCCGTGGTGGAGAACTTAGTGCCCTCAGGAAGTACCGTATCGCCGGTTTGTGGGACCTTGACCTCGCTACCCGGCTCGACGTCTACCGGCGGGTATGCCGGGCTATTTGCGTCTGCCAGCGGTTGCTGCGGATCCTTGACCACGATGTGGAATTCGCTGGTCGAAGATACGCCATTCACCGTTGCTTTAACAGTCACGGTGTAGTCGCCAGCCTTGGTTGGCTTGCCAGAAATCTGGCCGGTGGCCGGATCATAGGTCACGCCATCCGGCAGGCCGGTGACGGTGACGTCTGCTTCCTCGTTATCAACCACGACGTTGATTGGCAGCATCGTCGTATTGGTTGCAGCATCCACGTCAGCGATAGGTGCAATCACCGGTGCCGTGACCGGATCCGTTGGGTCGGTCGGATCCGTTGGGTCGGTCGGATCCGTTGGGTCGGTCGGATCCGTTGGGTCGGTCGGATCCGTTGGGTCGGTCGGATCCGTCGGGTCGGTCGGATCCGTCGGCGCGGCTGCGACGACGTCGATGATGAACGTCGTGGTGGACTTGTTTCCAGCGGCGTCGGTTGCCGTGATAGTAACCTCGCTGTGGCCGAGGGCGCTCGGCTTGCCGCTGATGGTGCCGGTAGCTGGGTCAAATTCGACGCCAGTAGGCAGGCCGGTTGCGCTCAGCGTTGCTGCTGGGTCATCG
Source organism: Corynebacterium simulans (assembly GCF_001586215.1). Lineage (NCBI taxonomy): Bacteria > Bacillati > Actinomycetota > Actinomycetes > Mycobacteriales > Corynebacteriaceae > Corynebacterium > Corynebacterium simulans. Next base: position 750,207 of record NZ_CP014634.1, read on the forward strand.
CTGTGAACGGTGACTTCAGTGACGTCTTCGCCCAGCTTCACGGTCTGATCCGAAATCGGGTCAAGCTTCGGCGCGCTGGTATCGGCCGGCTCACGGACCACGATGGTGAAGGTTTCGTCGGTGGCATTGCCGCTGGCATCGGTGACCGTCACGGTGACCTCGTAGGTGCCCGGCTTGGTCGGGGTGCCGGTGATGGTGGCAACGCCGTCAACGGTCTCAAGCTTCACGCCATCCGGCAGACCGGAGGCCGTTACCTTATCCGTGTCCGAATCAGAAGAGACCCGAATCGTTTCAATCGGCGTATTGGCATCGACAGCCTGATCTGCAATCGGATCCACCTGCGGACCGGTTGCATCCTTTACGGTGATGGTCAGCTTCTTTTCGGTAGTATTGCCTGCCGCATCGGTGGCGGTCACCGTCACTTCATAGGTGCCCGGAGTAGTTGGCACACCGGAAATCTCGCCGGTGGACGCGAAGAACCGAACGCCATAAGGCAAGCCAGTCACGGTCAGGGTAGCCTGCGGGTCATCCGAGGTGATGTGAATCGGGTCAAGCTCGGTGTCTTCCGTGACGGTCCGATCGGCGACGCCGTCTAAGGAAGGCCCCTCAGAATCGACCACGGTGATCGTGAACTTCTCGACGGAAGACTTACCGTCGGCGTCAGTGGCCGTTACGGTGACCACGATGGGGAAGTCACCCGCGCGGGTTGGAGTACCCGAAATCGTATTGGTATTGGTGTCGTAAGTAACGCCGTCCGGCAGCCCGGTCACGGTGATCGTCGTAGAAATCGACGGATCCGTCACGGTTGGCTTAATCTCCGTAATCGCTTCCCCTAGCGGCACCTTCTGATCCGAAATTGGTTCCAGAACCGGCGCTCCAGGGTCGACGACGGTGATGGTGAAGGTCTCCTTGGTCGTGTTGCCCGCGGCATCGGTGACAACCACGGTCACGGGGTGCTCACCAGCGGTGGTTGGCGTGCCAGAGATGGTCCGGGTTTCTGGGTCGAAGCTGAGACCAGCAGGCAGGCCGATGACCGTCACGGTGTCGCTCGGAACGTCGCTGACTACCTTGACAGGAGCGATGGCATCGCCCTTCTTTACCTCTTGATCGTCGATGGGGTCGACCTTCGGAGCAGTGGAATCGCTGACCGTGATGGTGAAGTCAACGTAGGAGGTGTTTCCGGCTACATCGGTTGCCAGGACGCGCACTGGGTAGGTGCCCGCGGTGGTTGGCGTGCCAGAAATCGTGTTGGTAGCGGCGTCATACTGAACGCCCTCTGGCAGGCCGACTACGGAAATCTTGGCATCAGGGTCATCCGCCTTGACAACGATATCTTTAATGGCGCTGCCGGCAGCAACGTCTTGGTCACTGATCTCGTCCAGCTTTGGCCCCTGGGCATCGGTGACGGTGATGGTCGAGGTATCGATAGCCTTGTTGCCCGCTTCGTCGACCGCGGTCACGGTCACGGTGTAGGTGCCCGGCTTGGTCGGGGTACCGGTGATTAGTCCCGTCTCTGGGTCAAAAGTCATGCCATCAGGTAGGCCTTCAACCGTTACCTTCGCAGAAGGATCATCTACGCGCACTGGAATCGGGTTGGCCTCAGATCCCGCAGCGACCGTGCTATCGGGCAGCGGCTGGATGACTGGTGCACCGGCGTCATTGACGTTGATGTTGAAGACTTCTTCGGTGGTATTGCCAGCGTCGTCCTTAGCGGTGATCGTCACTGGGTAGCTTCCCGGCTTAGTCGGGGTGCCCTCAATCTGCTTGGTATCGGGGTTATAGCTCAAACCCTCTGGCAAGCCAGTGACTGTCAAGGAGGTCACCGCAACGTTGTCCTCAGCGGTGATCTCAATTGGCGTGATCGGGGAATCCGCGGGAACGGTAGGATCCGAAATCGGCGCGATCTGCGGCGCGGTCTTATCGGAGACGGTGATGACAAAATCAACGGGCTTCGAGGTATTGCCGGCGGCATCGGTAGCCGTGACCTTAATGGTGTAGGTTCCCGGCTTCTCTGGGCGGCCGGTAAAGGTGTTGGTCACGGGGTCGAAGCTAACCCCCTTCGGCAGGGTCTCCGGATCAACCTGGACGGTAGCATCCGGATCATTTACCGAGACCACGACCGGCTTAATCGTCTCGTTCAGAGCGATATCCTGGGCCTCGATCTTCTCGATGACCGGGGCGGTCTTGTCTTCGACGGTGATGGTAAACGGTTCGTAGGACACGTTGCCCGCTGCATCAGTTGCCGCAATAACGACATCATAGGTACCCGGCTTAGTCGGGGTGCCCTCGATCTGCTTGGTCTTCGGGTTGTAGCTCAAGCCCTCAGGCAGGCCCGTGACTTCAATCTTCGCGTCTGGATCATCGGTAGCGACCGGAATCTCAGTGATTTGGTCACCCTCCGGGACGCTGACATTGTCCACCGGAGTGATGCGAGGCGCCGTTGCATCGTTTACCGCGATGACGAAGGTCTTAGTCGTGGCGTTGCCGGCGGCGTCCGTTGCGGTCACGGTGACCACAGAAGAGCCGGTTTCCTTCGGGGTGCCGGAGATTTTCTTGGTCTCGGGATCGTAGGTCACGCCCTCGGGCAGGCCGGTGACGGTCCAGGCGAGATCCTGCGGTGCGGTGGAGTTGTCGTCCGGGTTTAGGCTCATCAGATCGATGGGTTTGATGGCCTCCCCCTGGTTAATCGTCTGATCCTCCGGATCATCGAAGGTAGGCGCGGTGGCATCGCCCACGAACAAGACAACGGTCTGCTTCGTGGAGTTACCGGCTGGGTCGGTGGCGGTAACGGTAACTTCGTAGCGCCCCGGAGTGGTCGGGGTGCCCGTGACGAGCCCCGTTTCGCTATCAAAGGTCACGCCCTCGGGAAGGCCGGTGACGTCAATCTTCGCGGTTGGGTCCGGGCTGGTGACAGGCTCCAGGTTGAGCGGCTGATCTTCAGGAACCGAGACGTCGCGAAGCGGGCGCAGAGCCGGGGCAACGGTATCGGTGACCTTGATGTTAAAAGTCTTCTCGGTGACGTTTCCATAAGGATCAGTTACCTTGACGGTGACCGGGAAGTTCTTGCCATCTGGGCTCGTGACTTCAGTCTTTGGTGTACCAGAGATGATGCCGGTGTTCGGGTCGATGGAAACACCTTCTGGCAGGCCGGATGCAGCAAAGGTGGAGTTCGGCTCATTGCTGGTCACGGTGATTGGGTCCAGCGCAGTGCCATTTTCTACGGTGGCATCGGCAATGTTATCTACCTGCGGCGCGGTGGTGTCGGCTACCTTGAGAAGGAATTCCTGGGTCGAGGTATTGCCGGCGGCATCGGTCGCAGTCACCGTAATTGGGTACTCTCCCGGTGCCTGCGGGATTCCTTCGATCTTGTGGGTCTCCGGGTTATAGGTAACTTCTGGTGGCAGGCCCGCGACTACAACGTTGCTGACGGACTTGTCGAAGTTATCGGTGACGTCTACTGGAATTGCGGTGATCGGTTGACCGGCCTCTGCGGTGGCGTCGTCGATCTTGGCAATGGTCGGCGCCTTGGTGTCGGTAACAGTAACGACCAGGTTGGATACAGAGTTATTGCCCTGGGGATCGGTGGCCGATACGGCGACCGTGTAGATGCCCGGTTCGGTTGGGGTACCTTCGAGGGCACCGTTTTGCTCGTTCCAGGTCATGCCCGGCGGGATATCACCTTCCACGGTGACGGTGGCTTTAGGATCGTCCACCTTGATCGGAATCGAAGCAGGCTTATCCTCTGGGACGGTGGCATCCGGGCTGGTGAGAACCGGCGCGGAAGTATCCACGACGTTGATACTGAATGCAGTTTCGGTGACATTTCCGGCGGCATCGGTGACGCGGACGTTAACTGTCGACGCCCCGGTGGCCGACGGAGTACCGCTAATGGTTCCGGTCGCAGGATCGTAGGTGACGCCATTTGGCAGGCCACTGACCTCAACGCTGGTCACACCGACGTTATCCGTCGGCTTAACCTGAATCGGGGAGATGGCTTTGCCCAGCTCTAGGTTCTGCGAATCGATCTGCGCAATCTCCGGCGGGATGCCGTCAGTGACCGTGACCTTGGCATTGACGAGGTCGGTCGAGCCATCGGCGTAGGTGACAATGACCGGGACGGTGTAATCTTCCAGCGCAACATCGGCGCCCGGTGTGGCGGTGATGGTGCCTTGGTCATCAACCTTTACCCACGTTGGGGCGCCATCCGCCAGCTTGTAGGTGGTACCGGCTGGTGCCGGCAGGGTTTCAACGGTTGTTGCGGTAGTCGAGTCGTCGAAAAGCGGCGCCGCAACGGAACCAATGCTGCTTTGAGCCACGGTTGTAGAACCATAGGTGGGCTCGTAGCGCCCGGACGTCGGCAGTGGCTTAACGGTGAAGGAATCCTGCGTTATCGCCAGGCCATCGCGCACGCCAGAGGGCGAGACCGCAAACAAGCGTGCGGTGTAGGTGGTGGTCTTCTTCAAGTTAGGGTCGGTGACAAAACCGCAGGAAGGAAGCCTGCCACTCGCGTCTGGCGCTACCGGCGGGCAGGTGTACTGGGTCAGTTCATTGCCAGCCTCGTCGAACCACGCGATCTGATAACGCACGGTCCCGTTTTGTCGTACTGCAGGCCCGTCGTGTTGGTCTCGATGGCTTGACCCGCAGTAGCGACGTTGGAGAAAGAGTCATACGGGGTGACGTCAAACTTCAGGTTGCCCGGGTACAGCGCAAAGTTGATGTTGGTGGCGTAATCCAGCGAACCGCCCCAGTTAGACGGCCATCCGGCCAAGGTGCCGGCAGAGGTTAAGTTGCTGGTGGTGTTGCCGGTGTAACCGTTGTAGTTAAACGGCGTGTTCACGGAAATTCCCGGCATGTCCTGCAATGAGAAGAACATCCACTCGTCGTTGACGTGCTTCGACTTCATGTTGCCGTTGGCCCAAGAACCGTCCGCGGCAGAATCAGCCAGGTTGTGCCAGGTATAATCCTTGGACAAAATACCTCTATCGTCCCAGCTATTTCCCCAGATACCGCGGAACTGCAGCGTGTACTTACCGTTGGCATCGGTCTTGGCTTGGACGGTCTCTGCGATCCACTTCTGCTGGCCTTCCGCTGCCATCCGCTGCTTAATCCACTGCTGCAGCGCGAGTTCTTGCTGGGTACTCCAGTTGGAATCGCGCACGCGGCCCTTGTAACCGATGGCGGCCATGGTTGCGGGATCGTAGATGCGCGATAGCGCGTAATCAGAAAGGTAGGAGCCATACACAGTGACGTCTGGAGCCACGGAGTCGACACCGTTGACGGACTGGTAGTTCTGCCACAAGAGGGCGCCGGCGGCGGCGTTGGTTTGGTTCCAGAAGACGGTACCGGAGTATTGGCCATAGGAGCCCGAGCGCTCGTTGGTAGCAGCTTCGGCCAGGTTGTGCATCACCTTGTTGTTAGCGATGGGCGAGTAAGCGATCTTGATGTCGTTATAGGTATCAGACCCCACGGACTGGCTAGCGCCTGCCTCGGTGTTGGCGACGTTGCTTTCCGGCATGATCTGCTCTTGGCCATAGGAGTAGAGCAGGTTGTACTGTGAGGTATCCGGATTGATGGACCAGATGCGGAGCTTCTCCCCCTCCGGCAAGTTGGGGTCTGCGTCGAAGTTGCGCCGGACGCCCTTGGCGTCAGTAAAGGAGGTCATGCCGATGTGGAACTGACCATCGGCGCCGGTGGTGGTGGTATAAATCGGCGACGCCGTGCCGTCCTTTTCGAACCACTGGGCAAAGACTTTCACGCCAGACATGGGCGCAACGTTTGGATCGTTCAGGTTCGATTGCATGGTGCCGCCGGTCTGCAGGCCCACGAAGCCGTTCACGGAGCGGGTACTTCCCGCGGGAACCGTGGTGTTTATGGCGGTTTCTTCGGAGGAACCTGGCGCTGCGGTCTCCGCCTGGGCTGCAGGCTCATTATCGAGGAGGTTGGGTACAACAACGACCCCGCCCATAACTAGCGCGGCAGCCATGCCAGAGGCAGTGAGCATACGCCAGCGGCCGCTTAAATTAAGCCCGCTGAGTGCAGCTACAGAACGAGGTGGCCGAAAAGTTATTTTGGACATGACCAATGCTTTCTCTAATTCAGGTGTTGTCGCAGCTGTAGAGCAGACAGAGCGATAACAAAGTACGTGAGGAGGTTGGCTATTCGTAGAGGGATCGAATTACTCGAGATGTTATGTAGACGTATTGAGCTCCTTAGCAAAAACTTTAGAAATCTCTGGGAAACTCTTACCCAATAACAGTAACAATTCCTAGCCGAGCAGCCACTGGAAAATATATGACCCTAATCACACTAAATTGATTAGGTGTTCAGAGTTCTCATCCCGTAATGTTCGTTTTATTTCGCTATAACCTGCACTGATAGCCGGACGCGGCTGGAAAAATAAATTTCAGAAATACTTTGGAAAAACACCCCTGCCTACCCCCCTATGCAGGAGCGCTTGCCGACGCCATTTTCTTAAGCCCAGCCCGCCGGAACCAGGCCCACAATCGAGACAACCGAATAAACGAAAGCCAAGAAATAAACCACGATGATGACGCCCTGAATCAGCGGGTTTGCCAACGCGCCGACGCTCCAGCCGGGGTCACGATCACCCTTCTTGCGGGAGGCATTCAGCAACATCACCGGAATGATCGACATGATTGCACCCGCAAAGCCGCCCGCGTAGGACAGCGCTGCGACGAAACCGCCAAGACCCGCGATGGAGATAGCCAGCGGCGGTACAGCGGTCAGCGCCACGGCAATGCCACGCTGCGCGTTGTTGCCCTCCCAGTGCAAAATGTCGAGCACGTTGCGCATGGTGGTAAAACCAATCGCGAGGAAGGAGGTCAGCATCGCCGCCAACGCGAAGACATTGGCCAAGTAGTACGCGACCGGTCCAAGCGCCTCGCCCCAGGCGATGGTAACAACCTCAGTAACGTCCATTCCCAGCAGACCCAAAGCCGCAAACGGCACAAGTGCCAGCGTAAAGCCGGTAATCACCATGCCGAGCACGATGGCGCGAGCTGTCTCCTGCGGCTTCGCCGGGTCCATGCCCTGTACCAGCTCCGGCACCACGTACTGAGCCAAGAACGAGAAGACGGCCAGGTTCAAAATAGGAACGATGAAGAACGGGTGAAGCACCAACAGGTTCTCGGCCTCGATTCCAGGTCCCAGAATGGTCCAGCCGCACAGCACGGCAATGATGATGGCCATACCTGCGGTAATAGCGCCTTCTGTGGCACCGGTGGTGTGCAGGCCGCGGTACATAACCCAAGACCCAAAGCCGAAGAAGATCAACGTACCTGCCAGCGGCGGCAGGCCGAAAATATTATTGATGAGGTCGCCGGAGCCCGAGGCGTAGGCGATGAGCGCGCCGACGCCGTTGACGATAATCGCCACGAAGACCAGCCAACGGCCCCACTGCCCCAGATAGTGCTCCGCCAAACCGGAAACCTGCAGAGGCGCTTTTGTGCGCATCGCACTTTCCGCAACATAAAGCATAGAAATCGTGGTCAGGGTACCCGCAACGAGAAGCGCAATAACGAGCGCCATGAATCCGCCGTTTCGCGCGGCATAGGGAATGGAAAGAATGCCTGCACCAATGTTGGTGCCAAAAATAAGGGCAATGCCTTGGACGAAACTCAAGGCCGGCTTCGCAGCCTGCGAAGCAGCCCCTCCAGACTTTTCAACAACCGTCATATTTTCTCCCGAATCTAAAATAGAAATATAAGTAACTGCGCATGGAACAACTGGGCCCCTCGGCGCCCTCTCCTTTTTCTGCAAAAAGTGAGGGCGCCGAGGGGCAATGCCTGTAAAAATCAGCTCGCTGAGGCTTGCCGGTTAGAGCTAAGGCTTAGCGATGTAGCGCACGGAGATGTACTCCTCGATGCCTTCGGCACCACCTTCGCGGCCGAAGCCGGATTCCTTGATGCCCCCGAATGGAGCGGCCGCGTCAGAGATAGCGGAGCGGTTGATGCCCACCATGCCTGCCTCCAGCGCGTGTGCCAGGTATTCCGCGGTGTGGAAGTTCTCGGTGAAGGCATAGGCTGCCAAACCGAACTCGGTGTCGTTGGCCTTCGCCACGCCCTCTTCCAAAGTGGAGAAGGTGGTCACGGTGGCTACCGGCCCGAAGATCTCCTGGCGCAGAATCTCGGCGTCGTCAGGCACGTTCGCCAGAACGGTCGCTGGATAAAAGAAGCCGGCGCCATCCGGGCGCTCGCCGCCGGTGGTGGCGGTAGCACCCTGCTCGAGCGCGCGCTCGACCAACTGAGCCACTCCGTCGCGCTGCTTCGCGCTGATCAGCGGACCAAGCGTGGTGCTTTCTTCCAAACCATGGCCTGCCTGGATAGCAGCCATCTTCTCGGTCAGACGATCTGTGAACTCCTCAGCCACTGCCTCGTGCACGATGAAGCGGTTGGCCGCGATGCAAGCCTCACCGCCGTTGCGCATCTTCGCCTGCATTGCACAGTCAAGCACTAGGTCGAGGTTGGCGTCCTCGTGGACCAGGAACGGGGCATTGCCACCCAGCTCCATGGAGGTGCGTTGCAGATTATCGGCAGACTGGCGCACCAGAATCTTGCCCACGCCGGTCGAGCCGGTAAACGTCACCTTGCGCAGGCGCGGATCCGCCATGAGCTCGGAGGACAGCGCGCTCGACTGCGTGGTGGTCACGATGGAGAACACACCAGCCGGCACCTCGTGGCGAGCGAATACCTCTGCGATGACCTCACCCAACAGCAGCATGGTCAACGGGGTTTCCGCAGCGGGCTTAACCACGACCGGGCAGCCAGCGGCGAAGGCCGGGGCAATCTTGCGGGTGGCCATGGCCAGCGGGAAGTTCCACGGAGTGATTGCCAGCACTGGGCCCACCGGGGTGTGGGAGACGGTAATGGAGCCGTTGCCGGCCGGCGACTGCGAGTAGCGGCCCGGAATGCGAACTGCTTCCTCTGCGAACCAGCGCATGTACTCAGCACCATAGGCCACCTCGCCCAGCGCTTCCGCGTAAGGCTTTCCCATCTCCAAGGTCATCACGCGCGCGAAGTCTTCCTTGCGCTCAATAATGGCGTTGAAGATGTCAGTGAGGATGATAGAGCGCGTGCGCGGCGCAAAACCGGCCCACTCCTTTTGCGCGGCGTCGGCAAGCTCCAGCGCGCGCATCCAGTCAGCGGAGGTTCCATCTGCAACGTTGGCAATGACTTCTTCCGTTGCTGGGTCGAGGACCTCGAAAGTGGCGCCGCCGGTGGCTGCGACGTTCGTGCCCTCCAGCCAAAGGCCAATTGGCAGAGAACCCAACAGCTCAGAAACCTGCGAATAATCAAAGTTTGTCATTTGCTTCTACCCTTTTGGCTGCAGCCCAGACTTACTTGTACTCGTTGAACTGCTTGACCACTACTTGCAGGGCCTCGCGCCACAGATCCTCCGGGATGGCCAGGGAAGGCAGGAAGCGGATGACGTTGTGGTCAAGGCCGCAGGTGAGGATGAGGACGCCCTCTGCCTTTGCGGCATCTGCAATCTTGTGGACGAGCTCGGAGTCTGGCTCGCCATCAGCGGTGACGAACTCGAGTGCAAGCATGGCGCCACGGCCGCGGAACTCGGCGACGCGCTCGTCGCCCAGGATTGGCTCCAGCTCCTCGCGGGCAATCTTTTCCAGGTTCAGTGCGCGGGCACCAAAGTCCTTCTCCTCAAATTCCTTGAGAGTGGCCAGCGCTGCCGCACAGGAAACAGGGTTGCCGGTGTAGGTGCCGCCCAAGCCGCCTGGCTGCGGTGCATCCATGATCTCTGCGCGGCCGGTGACAGCGGAAAGCGGCATGCCGGAAGCAATCCCCTTGGCGATGGTGACCAGGTCGGGGACGATGCCCTCGTGGTCGGAAGCGAACCAGGTGCCGGTGCGCATCATGCCGGCCTGAATCTCGTCGACGATGAAGACAACGTCGTTGTCGTTGCACCACTTCTGGATAGCTGGCAGGTAACCCTCAGCTGGGACCACGAAGCCGCCCTCGCCCTGAATCGGCTCGACCACAACGCAGGCGAGGTTGGCTGCGCCGACTTCCTGCTCGATCATGGTGAGGGTCTTCTTGGCTGCTTCCTCACCACTGAGCTGGTCGCGCAGCGGGTAGGACATCGGCGCACGGTAGATTTCCGGCGCGAACGGGCCAAAGCCGTTCTTGTATGGGGACTGCTTTGCGGTCATGGCCATGGTGAGGTTGGTGCGGCCGTGGAAGGCACGGTCCATAACTACAACGCCGCGCTTGCCAGTGTAGTTGCGGGCAATCTTGACGGCGTTTTCCACTGCTTCCGCGCCGGAGTTAAACAGCGCGGTCTTCTTCGGGTGATCGCCCGGAGTCACCTCGTTGAGCTTTTCAGCGACCTCAACGTAGGACTCGTACGGGGAGATGGTGAAGGAGGTGTGAGTGAAGTGCGCGACGGCCTCCTGCACGGCCTTGACGACGGCCGGGTTAGAAGCGCCCGCGGAGGTAACAGCGATGCCGGAGGCCAAGTCGATGAAACGGTTGCCGTCAGCATCAGCGAGGATGCCGCCGTCAGCGTCGACGACGTAGCCCGGAAGCGAAGGCGCCATGCCGGCCGGGATGGCGTTCTTGCGGCGCTCATCCAATGCGGCGCTGGCTGGTCCGGGGACCTCCTGAGCGAGGTGGCGGGTCTGCTCGATGCGGTATTCAAGTTCCTGCATGATTCTCCTTCAATCGTCTTGCTTTGTGATGTGAATCATTGTGGATGCCACGACTAGTCACAGACCATGGACATCGCGTATATATTTAGGGCAAAAGACTATTCACTGTGTCTATCGACGAGTTACTGCAAGAAGGTCCCGGCAATGAGCGAGCTTCGCTTTCAATGGCTGTTTAACCAGCGCAAACTAAACCTGCGCCCGATTCTCGAAGGCCCGCGTGAGTTCACAACCATCCAAGCCAGCGAGTTGCGCGATCCCAGCGAGTTCACCACTCAGGGCGCCATCATCCTGACCTTGGGACTAGCCTTCGAACACTCGCCCAGCGACTTTTCCGCCTATGCGCGCACCCTGGTGGCAGCGGGCGTGGGTGCCATTGGCTTCGGCACTGGCCTGACCTTCTCCACGGTTCCGCAGGAGCTTATCGACGCCGCGGCGCGTCACCATCTAACGCTCTTTGAAGTCCCCCGCGCCACGCCTTTCATCTCGATTATCAATACGGTGACTACGGAGCAGACGCGCATCGAGAACAACCTCCAGTTCACCTTGCACCGTCAACAGGAGCGTTTGAATCAGGCGGCGTCGAATGGCACTAATGCGCTGCTGGAGCGGGCGTCGAAAGAACTCGGCGCTGCCGTGGCCGTGGCTAACGATTCAGGAAACGTCATCAATCGTCACGACTTAGGCGAGCTGTCCGCCGTCGAGTTCGCTATTGCCGCGGCAAGCCAAAGCTCGGGACGGACCTCAGGCGCGCGCTCGAGCATCACCAAAGACGGCACGACGATCGCCACCATCACCAACGTGTTTAATACCCACGGCCGACGGCGCATCGCGCTTGCGGTATCCCGCGAGCAAAAATTCGACTCTTACGATCGAGCATTGACCCGCCATCTCGCAGGCTTGGCGGAGATGCTGCTACAAAACCGCGATTCTTCGGCCCGCATCATCTTAGGCGCCCTCGCCCTTGCAACTCAGGTCTCCGGCACCACGTCTGTGCTTGGTGCCACGGCTTTAGACGCCGCTTTCAACTCTGTAGCCTCCCACGGCCGTCTCCACCTCTGCCTCGTGCAAGCTGATTCGCCCACCCGCCTGAGCCGCGCGCTGGGGCTAGTCCACCGCGCCGCAAACAAAGGCGGCTATGCCTGCTTCGTGCTGCCTTTGGAAGGCACGGCGTCTGAAAGCGCACTCATTGCCTTGCCTCCCGAAACCATCGATGCGCAGGAACTATTCGGCCGATACTCCAAAAACTTGCAGGTTTCCGTGCTCCGTGACACCCCGTGGGAGGAAATCAGCACCGACCGCGTAACGACCCTGAAGACCCACGCTCGCAGCCTGCCTCCTGGAACCATGGCGGAATTTAGCTCCGATGCACCCGCCTGGCTCGGTGAATCTGCAGTACACGAGGCTTTAGGAAAGCGCCGCGCCGCGATCGTCGGAAAGCTTCAGCACCATGACGCCGCGCACAATACGGAGCTGCTACGCACCTTGCGCACCTACTTGCTTGCCGACGCCCAGCTCGCCGCCGCTGCCAGCGAGCTCAATGTGCACCGCCACACCGTGCGCGCCCGCATCGAAAAGGTCCAAGCCCTGTGTGGCATCGATCTTGCCAACCCCGTGATTCGGGCGGAGGCTCTGCTACTTTGCCTTAGTTCTTGAGTATTTTTCGTTCATCTTTAGTTGGCCAAGTTTTCACCCCACCGGTAGCGGGTTTTAACCTTCCCAGCCTAGCTTCTCCAAAGTGGTTATTAAACAATCGGAGCATAGTCCCGATACAGCTGCTTTACGCAAGAAAGCAGAGGGGAAAAAGCGCCAAGAGTGGTGGCTCGCGCTAGCACTCTTAGCCCCCAACCTCATTTTGTTGGGAATCTTTACCTATCGCCCACTCATCGACAATATCCGGCTTTCCTTTTTTAACTGGAATATCTCGAGCCCAACGTCGACATTCGTAGGTTTTCAGAACTACGTTGAGTGGTTCACGCGCGACGATACGAAGACCATCATCGCGAATACCCTCATCTTTACTTTCTTTGCCGTAATCGGCTCCCTGGTATTGGGACTCGCGCTAGCTCTCTTGCTCAATCAAAACTTGAAGGGCCGCAATTTCACCCGATCGGTGGTCTTCGCACCTTTCGCGATTTCCGGAGCTGCCATCGGCATTGCTTTCCAGTTCATCTTCGATCCCAACTTCGGGCTTATTCAAGAGATGCTCAGTTGGGTAGGCGTTGAAAGTCCTAACTTCTATGCCATACCCGGCTGGGCGCTATTCATGGTGACTTTCACTTTCGTGTGGAAGAACCTGGGCTATACCTTCGTCATTTATTTGGCTGCTCTACAAGGCCTTTCCAAGGACTTGGACGAGGCCGCGGCTATCGACGGTGCGTCCACTTGGACGCGTTTCCGCCGCGTAACGCTGCCACAGCTTCGCCCCACTACATTCTTTCTTTCGATCACGGTGACGCTGAACTCTGTACAGGTCTTCGACATCATCAACGTAATGACCCGTGGTGGCCCACAGGGTAACGGCACTACCACTCTTGTGTTCCAGATTTATCAAGAGACCTTCGTGAACTTCCGCGCTGGCTACGGTGCTACCGCCGCCACAATCATGTTCTTGATCTTGCTGATCATCACCTTGATTCAGGTACGCATCATGGACAAGCAAAACCACTAATGGGAGCGAAGCCTTAATGGATAACACCCTTAAAAAAGTTTTTGGATACATCGGCATCGTCGCCGTCCTCCTGCTGGTTGGCCTACCGCTGTTTTGGATTTTGATGACCTCCTTCAAAGCCAAAGGCGACATCTACACGGATCCAGTAAATTGGCTTCCACCCAGCTGGGAAACCGCGAACTACAAAGACGCAACCACCCGCGTTCCTTTCTGGACGTACCTGCGCAACTCGGTGCTCATCACAGCTGCACTGTCGGTGCTGAAGATCGTGCTTGGCGTGATTTCTGCGTATGCGCTGGCAATCCTGCGTTTTCCGGGCCGCAACATCATCTTCCTAGTAGTCATTTCAGCGCTGATGGTACCTTCCGAAATCACCGTCATTTCCAATTACGCACTGGTCAACGCGCTGGGCTGGCGAAATACCTTCGCAGGCATCATCGTGCCTTTGGCTGGCGTCGCATTCGGCACCTTCCTGATGCGCAATCACTTCTTATCGCTGCCCTTTGAACTGGTTGAGGCCGCAAGAATGGACGGCGCTGGACCTATTCGCCTGCTGACAAAGGTCTTGCTTCCGATCTCTTGGCCAACGTTGACAGCCTTCGCAGTGATCACCATCGTCAACGAATGGAACCAATACCTGTGGCCATTCTTGATGTCCGATACTGCCGATGTCGCACCGCTTCAGGTGGGTCTAACCATGCTGCAAAACAACGACGGCGTCACCAACTGGGGTCCAGTTATGGCCGCCACCATCCTCACCATCATTCCGATTCTCATCATCTTCCTGGCCCTTCAGAAATACATGATCAAGGGCCTTACCACTGGTGCCGTCAAGGGATAGCCGCAGATGGCTACCTCAACCACGCTCGCCGTTTAGTCTTTCTATTTCTACAAGGAGTTAATTCATGGACCGCCGTTCATTCCTCTCTGTTCTTGCACTGAGCACCGCCTCGGTTTCTCTTTCTGCCTGCGCAGGCACTTCCTCCACTGACCCACAAGCTAAGAAGAATTCCTCTGGTTCCGGGGAAGTCACCGAGCTGACCTGGTGGTCCAACCACCCGGGTTCCTCGAAGGACATCGAAACCGAGATCATCTCCCGCTTCGAAAAAGAAAACCCGGACATCAAAATCAACCTGATTGATGCCGGCAAGAACTACGAGGAAGCAGCCCAAAAGTTTAACGCGGCACTGACCGGCAGCGACCTTCCCGACATCGTGGTTCTCTCCGATGTCTGGTGGTACAACTTCGCTATCAACGGTCAGATCGCGAACGTCGACGAGCTCGCCAAGGAAGCAAACGTCGACCTTTCCTCCTACGTGCAGCCACTGTATGAGGACTACGCCTACGACGGCGGCCACTTTGCACTGCCATTTGCCCGCTCTACTCCGCTCTTCTACTACAACAAGGACGCATGGAAGAAGGCTGGTCTACCTGACCGCGGACCAAAGTCTTGGGACGAGATGGATAAGTGGGCTACAAAGCTCGCGGATGCAAACCCCGATATGCAAGCCTTTGGCTGGGGCGATGCTGTTGACTACCTGGGTTGGATCTTCCAGGGGCCGCTGTGGTCCAAGGGCGGCGCATACTCCGATGAATGGGAGCTCAAGTTTACTGATCCCAAGACCATCGAAGCCGTCGAGTGGCTGAAGAAGGTCACCGATGAAAAAGAAGGCTACTCCTACGTGAGCAACGATATGGCGATGGAATTTTCCACCGGCCGCGCCGCTGCCACGGTGCTTTCCACCGGTGACCTCAGCGGCATCACCGAAAACGCCAAGTTCGACTTGGGCACCGCGTTCCTGCCTAATCCAAACGGCGATGGTGCTTGCCCAACCGGCGGAGCTGGTCTGGCTATCCCAGCCGGCATCGACAAGAATCGCCAAATCGCAGCGATCAAGTTCATCGACTTTGTAACCAATGACCAAAACACTGCCTACTGGTCGCAGAACGTCGGTTACATGCCCGTGCGCAAGACTGCAATGGAACTGGATGAGCAAAAGAAGTTCATGGAAGAAAACCCGAACTTCAAGACTGCTATTGAACAGCTACCGGATACCCGTCCACAGGATTACGCACGTGTATTCCTCCCCGGCGCAGATCAGGAAATCGGCGGTGCCTTCGAGAAGATCGTTACCAACCGCGATGACGTCAAGAAGACCCTAACCGATCTGGAAAAGACGCTGCAGTCTATCTACGACAACCAGGTCAAGCCGGTCATCAAGAAGTAATTCATCTCGCCGCCCCGTCTTCGTACCTGAACTGAGAGGAAACCATGGCAACTGTCACTTTTGATGGTGTCTCGCGGATTTATTCCAAGGACGCCGAACGCCCCGCTGTCGATTCGCTCAACCTCGACATCGCCGACGGCGAGTTCCTTGTGCTCGTCGGACCGTCTGGTTGCGGAAAATCAACGAGTCTTCGCATGCTCGCTGGATTGGAGCCAACCGATTCCGGCTCCATCCGCATCGACGGCAAGGACGTCACGGGCGTTAGCCCATCCGATCGTGATGTTGCCATGGTCTTCCAGAACTACGCCCTCTACCCCAACATGACCGTTGCGCAGAACATGAGCTTCGCCTTGGAAAACCGGAAGATGGGCAAAGCCCTCATCAAGGAGCGTGTTCAGGAAGCGGCGAAGATCCTGCAGATGGAAGACCTACTCGACCGCAAACCTGCAAACTTGTCGGGCGGCCAACGCCAACGCGTAGCGATGGGGCGCGCTATTGTGCGCGAACCGGCGGTGTTCTGCATGGACGAACCACTGTCTAACCTCGATGCCAAGCTGCGCGTATCTACCCGTGCGCAGATTTCCGAATTACAGCGACGCCTCGGTACCACGACGGTTTATGTCACCCACGACCAGACAGAGGCTATGACCATGGGCGACCGCGTGGCGGTACTAAATGCGGGTGTTCTGCAACAAGTTGCACCAACTCGGGAAATTTATGACCACCCCGCTAATACCTTCGTCGCGGGATTCATCGGATCGCCTGCAATGAACCTCTATGACATCGACGCTTCCGTTCTGCGCCGCTGGGGTTTCGAGCAAGCGCCAGAAGGTCCACTTACGGTGGGCATTCGCCCTGAAGATTGGAAGCGGAGTTCTGAAGGCGAAGGCGGCGTAAAGTTTGTCATTCACCATGTTGAGGAACTTGGCCACGAGTCTTACCTCTACGGCGATCTCACTGGCGAGGACGGCACGGTGTTTAGCTCCACTACTCGTCTGGGTGGCAATACCGGTGTGCTCGTGGAACCGCGCAGCCATCAAAGCATCGGCGAAACCATCTGGCTGAAGCCAAATACCTCGAACGTGCATATCTTCGACCGCGAAAGCGGTAACCGCATCAACTAACGGGCAGGGACTAGAGACAAACAGCAAGCGTCCATAAACCGCCAGTGAATGCACAGGCAGTCCCAGCGACCTAACAGCCACACATCATTGCTGTGCCAGCCGCATGTCTCATACTTTTGTTGTGCGTTTGAGAGAGCGCATGAGAGAGATAGAGAGAACCCCTCAGCTTCCGGAGGGCAGCCTTGGCTGATAATCGGAGGCGTTTAGAGAGAGACAGCGATAGCGCCCAGAGCCTTTTCGAAGACCTGGGCGCTTTCGTTGTGCAAAATATAGCGATATACAAACCTACTATCTTTTGCACAGCGTTCTTGTGCCGGTTTCTGGGGTTTGAGAGCTCATAATTTGCGTGTGTGTTTGAGAGAACGCGCAAAGAGGGAGATATAGAACAGTGCGGTACCAGCTTCCTCGAGGCAAGGCTTTCGAGATGACTAAGGAATTGCTCCGTCCTCTTTCCGTAACTGCAATCGTCGCTCTGTCCTTAAACAGCACGGTCGTGCCTACTGCCCAAGGGTTTAGCTCCGGGTCATCGTTTGGGGGTTCCTACCTCGGTGGCTTTGGAAAGAGCGAGTGGGTCAGCCCAGTGGGAATGATCGCCCGCGTAGAAAACGGCGAAATCGTGATGGACCGTCCGCTCAACGAGGGCGATGACGTCGAACAACTCGTAAAATACGGGCACGCTGACAACCTCACGCTGCTGCCAAGCGACATCGGCAGCTGGGGCGAAAGCTACTTCCCGATTCTGGATCAGAAGGTTCTCGCTGGCAAGATGTCGCTGCGCTTTATCCGGGGCTGCTGGGTTCTTAGAGTATGTTCAACGCGCAGACCGCCTCAATTGAGGTTCGCGTATCCCGCGAAATTACTGCCGATTGGAATGCTATAAAACCGGCAACCGTTGTCATCGCGGGTCGTGGCGGCTGGCAAGCCGAGCAGGATGAGGAAAACTTCACCCAGCTCTACGGCATCAACCTCGAAGGATCCGGTGAGCGCCGCGCCAATACCGCCGGCGTCGACGACAGCTCCGTGCTCGACGTCAACGCCGAGCCGGTAGAAGAAACCACGGAGTCTGCCGTACTCGAGTCCATGGCGGGCGCGCAGGTAACGCCGCTGGACAAGTAACTCGAGCCAGGTGTTTTAGGTCAGCGCGCCCTCAACCAGGCGCGCTGCCACGTGGGTAAATACATCAAGACCTGCAACGCAGTCTTCATCCTTGGTGTATTCCGCCTCATTGTGGGAGACGCCGTCAACGCTTGGGATAAAGAGCATGACGGTCGGTACGTGCTCCTTCATATTCGTCGAGTCGTGCCCAGCCACGGTGAAGATCTCCTGGTGAGAATAGCCCAGCTCTTCAACCACTTCACGCGCAAGTTCCACACCGGCCTCTGGATACGGGTTGAGCGCCCACTCATGGGTAGTGTTCAGCTCAACACGGGTACGGGACTCTTCTTCCGCTGCCGCAATAATCTCCCGAACGCGCTTCTGCGCGGTCTCCAGCGTCTCGCTATTCGGCGAGCGTAGGTCGATATTGAAGCGCACCTCACGGGCAATGGTCACCGGCGAGTTTGGCTCCAAGGTCAGCTGGGACACAGATGCCTGAAGCTCAAACTCTGGAAACTCTCGCGTTAAACGCTGTACTTCGGCAATGATGAGAGAAGCGCCAAACAGCGCATCACGACGATCCACCATCATGGTGGAACCGGTATGTCCCTGCTCACCGTGCACTACCGCCTGGAACTTCTTCGCGCCCCAGGTCGCGGTCACCAGGCCGATGGTGTTGCCAGCAGCCTCCAAACCCTTGCCCTGTTCAACATGGATTTCGCCATAGGAAACCACCTTCGGGGCCTGCTCGACCGGGGTCCATTTCGCTTCCTCAAAAGCCTCTGCCACGGTGGTTCCTGCAAGGTCCGTCGATTCCAGCGCCTTTTCCAACGGCATAATTCCGGTGAACACGGAGCTGCCCATCATCGACGGAGAAAAACGCGAGCCTTCCTCGTTAAACCAGTTGATTACGGCCAGGTTATAACGCGGCGAAATCTTCTCCTCTTCCGCAAGGCGGGCCACCCGGTTTGCCGCATGCGCTGCCGCCAGCACGCCGTATGCACCGTCATAACGCCCGGCCAAAGGCTGTGAATCGAGGTGCGAACCCAGGCCTACAAAAGGCGCGTCCGGAACGAACTCGAAGAGACCGTACTGATTGCCAATCTCGTCGTAGTGCACGCGCGCACCCATCGACTCCAGCACCTGCGCAAACCACGCACGATTAACGCGGTCGCCTTCGCTCGCAGCCTGCCTTTCGACGCCGCCTCCCGCAGTCGCGCCATTGGCCGACATCTCACGGAAGTCCGCCAGGTACTGTTCATCAGTTGTTGCTCGCATGCCTTAATCCCTCCGAATCTAGTAATTCATGTTCCAAGTCACACTAGAGCCCAATCGACAAGTGCACAGGTAGATTCAGAAAATCGGGGCAATATCCCACATATCCAGATTATGGTTATGCATATGCACAATTCCGATTGGAAAAAGATACTCGCCGAAGTTCGTGCAGATATACCGAGCATGGCAGAAGAGTTTATTCAGAAATTCCGCGATTCCGGAAGCTACGGCACCTCTCGCATCGACGAAGACGAGCTTCGAGAGACCGCAACCGCCGTGCTTGGCATCCTTATGGACTCACTTTCCGGTGAGGCCACCGAAGAGAAGGTTCGCCAGCACGCCGATGATCTCGGCCGGCGCCGCGCACAACAAGAAGTTGCCATCGGGACGCTTGTCGACGCCATCCAGCTTGACTTTCTTGTCATTTGGCAGCGCATTCGCCGCACCGCACATGCGAATCAGGAAGTGCTCATAGCCCATGTCGATGAGCTCCACAACGCGGTTACCAAATACAACTTCTTTGTCCGCGACGGCTTCCGTAGAGAAAATGCCCGCCTCGCCCGCGACCTCCGCCTCGCTAATGGTCGCTATATCGACAAGCTCTTTTCTTCTGCAACCATTAGCCCGCTCGGAGCTGAAGAAATAGCTCTTGCTCTAGGATGCGCCGCGCAAGAAACTTTCGATGTCGCCGTTTTTCACGCAAGCAGTTCACTCGAAGCACGCGACGCACTCGACACGGCTACCGCGCAAGGCCATGTATTTGGCCATGCCCATCACGGACTCTTCGCTGCGTTCTGGCCAAATAAATTACATCCCGCACCTGAGCTTCCCGATTTGCCCAGCGTCATTTTCCCTAAGGTAAAAGGCTTGGTGGGTGTGCGAGAAGCTGTACTAGCTACCCCGTCCCTTTTTGAAGCGGCTATCCTTGCACCCCATCCCACACCAGTCGAAGAATTGGCGTGGACAATCGCTGGCCAAGCATTGGCGGATTTCCCTGGCACCCGGCTCAAGAAGTTGAGTACTGTAATCACCAAGCTGCGCGCCGAACAGCCCTTGGTTGTCGAAACCGTCGAAACTTACCTGCGCACAGGTTCTGTCAAAGCAACGGCAGAGGCGAGTTTCTGTCACCGCAATACCGTCATCAACCGGCTACACCAATTCGCCGTAGCCACGAATTACGTAGTAACACTCCCCTACGATGCCGCCGCAATAATTCTTGCGCTCAATACTAACATCTAGCCTCGTGAGCTCTGAACTAACTTCTTCCACCCTCGGCACCCGCGCCCGGCGCGTGGTGGCGGGGGTTGCCACATTGAACCTGTTTGGCTTCATCGTTGAAGTGGCCATGGCCTGGCACATCGGCTCGGCTTCACTGCTTGCCGACGCCGCGGATTTCCTTGAAGACTTCCTCATCAACGCACTCGTCTTGGCGGCGCTTGGATGGTCGGTAGCGGGGCGTCGGAAAGCAAGTTACGGGCTTGCGGGACTTATCCTCATTCCGGCAATCGCGGCCTTTGCCACTGCAATCTGGAAGATGATTAGCGGCACTCCGCCAGAAGCCTTCCTGCTTTCCGGTACCGCGGTATTTGCTATGCTCATCAACCTACTTTGCGCGGTATTGCTGCTTAGTCTGCGCAAGCATGGAAGCGCGCTGACCAAGGGTGCTTGGCTGGCGGCCCGTAATGACGTAGCGGCCAATCTTCTTATCCTACTGGCTGGCGTTATCACCATCTGGTGGTTTAGCCCATGGCCGGACATCGCTGTCGGCATTGTAGTAGGAGTTATCAACTTGAGCGCTGCGAAGGAAGTTCTAGAAGCCGCCCAGGCAGAAGACCCGGAACTAGAGCTAGAGGAATAATCCCCATTTTCCGAGGGTCCTTGGGACTTTTACTCCATACTCCTTATCAGAATCGCTGACCTCGATAAGGAAGGAACCTAGATCTCTCATGCAGTCCCAGACCACGCAGATGCCAGCCCTGACGCCTGAACGCATCGCACAGGAACGCTCCCAGATTCAGTCCAACAAGAAGGCAATGGCGCGCGTCGCCAAGCTCGAGCGTGAAGCCTTGTCTGAGGCACGCAAGCAGGAACGCGACTTAGATACCGTGTTCCTAGGCATCCTGTCTGGGGTTCTGCTGGTCTACATGGCGCTGATGGCTGCCGCTTTGGTTTAGATGGGAATGCCATGGTGACCACGATGGAAATTCCCAACCGATACCGCAGCAAAGCTTTCGCGGAAAAAGCCCGCGAATCGGCACGCATGGCAAAGGCTTTGGAAGCCGCCAAGCGGGAGGAGCAAGAGGCCGGACGCGGCACCACCTATCTGTTGGCCGTGCTGTGTGCCTTGGTAGGTATCAGCATCTTCATCAAGTTTTGGCCGTGGGTTTTGGTTTTCTGCGCCGTCGTCATCGCGACGATTATCGTCGTCGCGCTTCTCCCCGCCTCCTACGACGAGTCCTACCCCCAGACGGGTGCAACGCGAGATTCCTGAATCTTTTGTGAATTATGCAAATCTTATGCACTACCAGCAGCATGAATGATATGTATGATTCAAATTACTATTCATTTCGCCATGTGACCCATAACTCATAAGGGTTTAGTTACTGTTGCCTCCAGCACCAAATACTTGAAAAGGAAGGCACAGATTTACATGATGGATTCTGTTGAAACCTCCGGTAACAAAGACGGGCAGCAACTCGGCGCTTGGTCAGAGGTAGGCAAACTCCGCCAGGTAATGGTCTGCCGCCCCGGCCTGGCACACGAGAGGCTCACTCCAAACAACTGCAAGGAGCTGCTTTTCGACGACGTCCTGTGGGTCGAGGAAGCGCAGCGCCACCACGATGAGTTCGTAGCCCGCATGGAAGACCGCGGCGTCGAGGTGTTGCACATGCGCGTCCTGCTAGAAGAAACGCTGGCGACCAAGGAAGGCCGCGAGTTCATCCTCGGCAACAAGCTACTGGATAAGAACGTCGGCGTGGGCGTGGGCAGCGAATTGCGCGAGTGGTTTAGCGGGCTGGACAACAAGACTCTGGCCGAACTTCTCATCGGCGGAGTGCCTTTCAACGAAATCCCCAAGGGCCTCGGCCATGGCGTCATTGACACCATGCGCAACGTGTACGCTCCCGATGAGTTCGCGCTGCGTCCTCTGCCCAATAGCCAGTTCTCCCGCGATAACTCCGCCTGGATTTACGGCGGTGTCTCGTTGAATCCGATGCGCCTTCCTGCCCGCCACCAGGAGACGATGCTCACGCGTGCTATCTACCGCTACCATCCGCGCTTTGCCAACGCATCCTTTGAGTTCTGGTACGGCGACACCGACGAGGATCCGGGCCTTGCCGCCCTCGAGGGCGGTGACATCATGCCGGTGGGCAATGGTGCGGTCCTAGTGGGCATGGGCGAGCGCACTACTTGGCAGGGTGTGAGCCGCTTGGCCAGCAACCTGTTCAAGGCGGGTGCAGCAGAAAAGGTCATCATCGCAGCCATGGCCCCAGATCGCGCCTCGATGCACCTGGATACCGTGTTCACCTTCCTCGACGCCGACAAGGCCACCGCCTATCCGCGCGTGGTGGATACCATCCGTCCGCTTATCCTGCGCCCTGCAGATGATCAGAAAAAGCTGGAACTCGAAAGCCCAGACAAGCACTTCGTCACGGTGGTCGAGGAAGCGCTCGGCCTGGATAAGCTCCACGTCGTAGAAACTGGCGGCAATTCCTATGCCGCGGCGCGTGAGCAGTGGGATGACGCCAACAACGTGGTTGCCTTGGAGCCCGGAGTGGTCGTGGCTTACGATCGCAACAAACACACCAATGCCAAGCTTCGCGACGCCGGCGTCGAAGTCATCGAGATCGGCTCGGCCGAACTGGGCCGTGGTCGCGGTGGCGGACACTGCATGACCTGCCCTATCGTGCGCGATGCAGTGGACTACTAAGGGGAGAACTAGCCGATGACAACATATGACACTGCCGCGCCCGCCGCGGACGAGACCGCATCTACTGCCTCCCCAGTAGGTCGCGAGGGTAAGAAGACCGAAGGTACTGCGCTGGGCTGGGTGCTCGCGCTCTTCGGCACCGCGATGGGCGCAGGTATCCTCTTCCTTCCGCTACAGGCGGGCACCTTTGGCTTCTGGCCGCTGGCCTTTGCTACGGCCATCATCTTCCCAGTGGTCTATTTCTCCCACCGGACCTACGCGCGCATCGTCTCGGGTGCTCCGGTCAAAGACCACGGGCTTGACGTCCTCGAGCTGGTACGCAAGTACTTGGGCCGGCATACCGGCCTCTTCGTGGCATTGATGTACTCGCTGGCGAACATCCCCACGGTGTTCATCTACGCCATCTCGTTGACCAACGCCATCGACAGCTTCATTGTCAATCAGCTCCACGGACCATCCATTAACCGCTGGGTTCTTTCGGTCCTGTGCGTGGGCATCCTGACCGGCATCTTCGCCATCGGCCGCAAGCCCATGCTGTGGCTGGCGCAGGCGCTGGTCTATCCGCTCATCATCTCTTTGGCTGCTACCTCGATCTATCTGATCCCGCAGTGGGACCTGCGTTCCTTCATGGAAGTGGAATATCAAGATGGCAGCTGGCCGTATATCTTGCTCGGCTCAGTACTGATTCTTCCGGTGCTTGCCTTTTCTTTTTCGCACATGGCCGGCCTTTCCCAATTCTCCGTGGATATGCAGCCAACCTACGGCGAGAAGACGGAAAAGCGCGTTACCCGCATCGAGCTCTACACCGCCGCTCTGCTGGTCATCTTCACGATGTTCTTCGTCTGGTCCTGCGTGTTGGCCTTGGGCGCCGATGGCATGAAGGAAGCAACGGAGCAGAACCTGCCAGTACTGTCCTACTTCGCCAACGTCACCGGCGTACCGCTGCTTGCCTGGCTGGCCCCGATGGTCGTTATCTTCGCGATTATTACCTCTTACTTCGGCACCATGCTCGGTGCTGAGGAGGGCACCTCCTATATGGTGCGCCTCATCGCGCCACGCACTGCGAACCGTCTGAACCGCCGCGGATTGCTCACCATCGTCTACACGTTCATCTTTGTCACCGGCACGCTGGTCTCAGTGTTCAATCCGCCAATCCTCAACCTCATCTACTTGGTGGGTGGCGTCTTCGATGCGGTCCTTATCTTCCTGCTTCCGGTCTACATGTTCCACCGGGTCAAGGAGTACAAGGCCTACCGCCATGACCCGTGGAACTACTTTGTGTTCTTCTTTGGTTCGGTGATTCTGGCAGTCACCATCTGGGACCTGTTCTAGTCCGCTTTCTGAATCGGACGGTTTGGGTTGGTCTGGGTTTCCAGGACGTCGCCAAGCAAGCCAAAGAAGCTTTCGCGGTCCGCCTTTTCGATGACGGTCGCGTTAGCTTCCAAGCCAAAGGTCTCCCAGGCCATTGCCGCATAGCCTCGCGTAATACCGTTGCCCGTGACCACGTCTACCTTGTAGCGCCCGGATTCTTGGATGAGTTCTGGGTGCAACAGCGTTGCTAGCGTCATCGAATCCGGGTGGGTGGAACCGCCAATACCGGCGGCTTCATCGAAGTCCAAGGTGGTATCGCACATGGCCTTGAAAAACTTGGCAATCGGGGTGCCCACCGCGACCTTTTGGTCATACTCCGCGCGCGGCATGGTGGCGTCATTGAAGGTCACTGGATCCCACGGCATCACGACGATGTCCTCAAAACCAGCGCCGAAGACAATCTGCGCCGCTTCCGGGTCGACGTAAAAGTTAAACTCCGCGGCCGGCGTAATGTTTCCACGGCCATTGTTGGAACCGCCCATGATGTAAAGCGACTTCACATTCTTTACAAAGTTGCGGTCTTTGACCACTGCCGTTGCGATATTCGTCAGCGGCCCGATTGCCACCACGGATACCTCGCCTGGGTTCTCCGCGGTGATACGCAACAGGGCGTCGACAGCATGCTCTTTTTCTACCTCGCAACCTGAAAAGTCCATGCTGAGGCCTCCCGAACCGTCACCGTGAACGTCTTCTGCCGAGGCCCACTCCTGCAGCATCGGCTGCGAGCAACCGGCATAGATAGGCACCTCGCCCAGCTTGCCCGCCGCATTCAAGGTCATGTGCGCATTCTTAATCTGCTGCTCAAAGCCCACGTTGCCAGCCACCATCGTGATAGCACGGAAATCCGCGCGCGTATTCAACAAGCCAACCAGGATTGCTACGCAATCGTCTTGAGCAGTATCGGTATCGAGAATGAAAGGAACGGTAGACATTATCTTCCTTAAGCAGTGTGGACATCGGGCTAGTTAGGCCTCCAATTTATCCTGTGCACGGGCGCGCAAAAAAAGCGCGCAAGTACATCCTTGCGCGCAGTTGAAATTAGACCCTCGAAGGCGGAACCGGAGCACCCTTCGGAGGAAGCACCTTGGGGTACTTCTTCGAAGCTGCGGTCTGGCCAGCGGCTAATGGCTTAACGCCAGATGCCTCAGCCTTTGGGGTGGCAGCGCCCGGCTGCTCACGCCACGGGGTGGGGTCCCAGTTGGTGGCCACAAGCTTGCGCTGAGAGAACCAGCCCAGGGCCAAGACGACCAAGCCAAGTACAGCGATGAGCACGAGGCCAAACGCTCCGCCGTCCTTGGAGGACCAGCCCAGGAGCAGGCCGAACCAGCCAAAGTCGGCGTCGCCAAAGGTGGTGTTAGCATCGCCGAAGGAGCCGAGCACGCCCAGGAGGAAGGCCGGCAGGAAGGTGATGATGAGGCCGTTAACAAACGCACCGAAGATGGCGCCGCGGCGTCCGCCGGTTGCGTTGGCGTAGACGCCCGCTGCACCACCTGTGAAGAAGTGCGGCACGAGGCCTGGCAGGATCAGCGCCACACCGAATGTTGGACCGAGCCATGCGGCCAGAACAGCGAGGCCGATGAGGCCGCCGATGAAGGAGAAGATGAAGCCCACCAGCACGGCGTTTTGTGCGTACGGGAAGACGATAGGCGCGTCCAGAGCCGGGATGGCACCGGGGACAACCTTGGCGGCGATGCCCTGGAATGCAGGGACGAGTTCGCCCAAGATGGTGCGCACGCCAAAGAGGATCACGGCCACGGCCACGCCGAATTGGAGGCCTTGGGTAAAGGACTGCATGAGGTAGTTACCCACGTTGGTGGCACCGCCTTCGAATGCAGTGAAGGCCTCCTCGGTACCAGCGCGCACCATGAACATGACGGCGAGCACGATGTACATGAGAGCCATGGACAGTGCGGTAGCCACCATGGAGTCGCGCAGGAAGCGCAGGCCTTCGGGAAGCTTGAGCTCCTCCGTGGACTTGGACATCTTCTCGCCCTTGCCGCCAACTGCCTTGCCCACGGCACCGGCAGCAAGGTAGCCGGCAGTGCCGAAGTGACCAATTGCGATGGAGTCGTCGCCGGTGATGCGGCGCGTCCACGGGTGTGCAATGGCAGGCAGGGACACCATCAAGATACCCAGCAACGCGGCGCCAAAGGCAACCACGATCCACGAAGAGTATCCAGCAGGTGCGAGGACCATGGTCAGCAAGGTGGCCATGAACAGCACGTGGTGGCCGGTCAGGAACACATAGCTCATCGGGGTAAACCGGGCCAAGATCAAGGAGACCACGAAGCCCAGAATCATAATCCAGGCTACTTGGGAGCCGAACTGGTCTTGGGCAATGCCCACGATGGCCTCATTGGTGGGCACCACGCCCTGCGCGCCGGTGGCGCCGGTGATCATGGCGCCGAGGGGTTCCAGCGAGGCGGTGACCAAGCCGGCACCCGCGCCCACCAGGAGGAAGCCGAGTGTGGCCTTGATGGCGCCGCCGAGGACCTGGCCCGCGCCACGGCCCATTGCGGCGAGACCCACCGCGGTAATGATGCCGATTAGGAACGCCGGCACGGAGAGAATTTCATTGACCAAGAAGTTGGCAATGTTCAACAAGACATCCATGAGTGCTCCTTAGACGTCGTAAAGCTCGCGCAGAGCAGAATCGATTTCGGACATGTTCGTAAAGTCTTCGATGACGTGGACGGGCACCCCGACGTCGCCAAGCGTTGCAGCGATTTCCCCGGAGGTCAGCAGGAAGTCAGCTTCCTTCGCACGCCCCTTGGCCGAAATCGTGTCTGTTGCCTCGACGGTGAGGTACTTGCCCCAGCCCCATTCATCGAGGACCTGCTCCAGCGTGTTCTTCAGGAACAACGACGTGCCCAAGCCATTGCCGCACACGGTGTAGATTTTGCCTTTTGAAGCCACCGAATCAGCCGCGATCTGGTGCTCGGCGCCCTCTCGCGCGTCACTGTGATCAGCTGCAGGAGCCGCGCTTGCCGACGCCGCTCCTACCCCACCGTTCGCAACATCCACAAGCACC
The DNA here is from genome assembly GCF_001586215.1 of Corynebacterium simulans. Lineage (NCBI taxonomy): Bacteria > Bacillati > Actinomycetota > Actinomycetes > Mycobacteriales > Corynebacteriaceae > Corynebacterium > Corynebacterium simulans. Next base: position 777,611 of record NZ_CP014634.1, read on the forward strand.
TGTCGCAGCTCAGCTTCGCTTTCTACAGAATCCAGACGCGCACGCACGTCCTTCTTCCCGAGCAGCCCAGCCAGCTCTTTCATTGCCTTCAGGTGCTCGGATGAATCCTTCGCCGCAAGTGCTACGACAAGATTCACGGGGTCATTGGCTTTGGAACCGAACTCCACTGGTCGATCCAGGCGGACCCACGACAACGCCGTTTCGCGCACTGCCTCCGACGGCCGCGCGTGGGCAAAAGCGAAGCCCGGTGCGACCACAATGTACGGTCCATTTTCCTCCACCGAGCGCACCATCGCCTCGGTGTATGCCGGGCTGGTCTTACCCGCCCCAACGAGCAAGCCGCCCGCCAACTCAATAGCTTCACGCCAGTCACCAGCACGGCCGTGCAGATCAACCGCATCCTCCGCGAGCAACGCATTCAGCATGGACATACGTGTCCTCCTACCTTTACTCTTTGCTGGCCAAGAAGGATATGACCAGCCCTAGCTAAAGTAATTACCAGGTATGCAAACGTTTACCTAACCGTTGACGAATATTTAGACACATGCCATTCAACACTCGTTTCTGCCCTATCACGCAGCCCAAGAATGGAAGCCGCATTCACACTTGCACACCGTCAAGCAGAGCAGGCCGAAAGTTTTCCATTCACGATCTGTTTCCATAGTGTCGCGGAAAAGGCCACATAATGGCCTCAATATTTCGAACGGTCTCCTGGCCGCTCCATCAACAACGACGCGCCCTATGTAGGACAACACCCAAACATCGACGGCCAGCAGCGTCTCACCAGCTTGCATGCAGCAATCAAGGGATATTCTGTCCGTGCTCTCAACTACAGCAAGAAGAAGATCACGATCGCGTTCAATCCTTTCAGCGAAAAGTTCGAGTTCCGTACCCCTCCAATTGCCAAATCCCCTGAATGGGTTGCAGACATCTCCACTGTTTTCGACAGTCCGTACAAGGCAACACGTACGTTCCTTCGCCGATACGAGGAAGCAGGCGGAGAGCTCACCGATAGCTAGGGAGAAAAACCACGATACTTTTGCCAAGCTATCCGACCTACTCAAATACCAATTTGATGTTGTCCACCTTCAAAGCGCGGCTGACAAGCGTCTTATGGCGGACGTCTTCGTGCGCATCAATTCCGAAGGCGTACGCCTCAAGGCCGCCGACTACATCCTCACGTGGTTGAGCGTTTGCTGACCCGAAGGCCGCGAGCAAATTGAAGAGTTTTCTCGCAATTGCCAGGACTTAACCGAGCTCCAATCTTCATAGGTTTTCAAAGACTTCATAAATTTCATAAACTTCATAAGTCTTCATAGGGATGTTTCGCTACGATGTGAGTATGAGCCTCCAGCGAAACCCCTTTAAAGCGACCCTCGGCGCCACCCCACCACTGCTTGTGGGACGCAGCGAGGCTATCCGCGACTTCGCTTTCGCACTCGAGGAAGGCTCAGGTGCCCATGAACGAATTTCGCTAATTATTGGTCCGAGGGGTATCGGAAAAACAGTCCTGCTCAATGCCTTTGAGGATACAGCCAGCGAGCAAGGGTGGTTCACTCTCAGCGAAACGGCGACATCTGGATTTGTCGAGCGGCTTCGCAACGATATTATCCGGCGACTTTCCGATAAACGGTCACAGCTCAAAGGCCTAAACGTATCAATTCTGGGAGTTGGAGCAGGCGTTAACTGGGACACTAAAGCCATTGCCGAGTCCACTTACTCCCTGCGCAATGCTCTTAAAGATCTATTGAGCTTCAAACAAGAGCAAGATCGCAGAGCCGGTCAGCAACCTAGCGGAGTATTGATCACCCTTGATGAGATGCATCACCAACAAAGTGACGAACTCATTGAGTTCGGAGCAACTATCCAACATCTTGTCCGTGAAGGTGAAGACATCGCAGTCGCAATGGCAGGAATCCCTTCTTCAATCAAGCCTTTACTGTCCGGGAAACTAAACGATGGGGTAAGCCCCAATCCCGTAACTTTCTTGCGCCGTGCCAACCGGATCGAGCTTGGGCCAGTTTCAGACGAAGACGTCCGCGACGCCCTCAAAGAACCCCTCCGCAACGAAACCGTCTCGTGGTCCCCTTCAGCTCTGGAGATTGCGGTATCTGCGTGCCAAGGCTACCCATTCATGATCCAGCTGGTGGGTCAATGCTCCTTCCGCGAAAAAGAACCAACCGATGGCGATGCTTCACAAATTACTGTTAACGCCGCGGAAAGAGGGGTCGCCACCGCACGAAGAAAACTTGGACAACTTGTCCACGAACCCGCTTTGGCAGATCTTTCTGACGTAGACAGAACATTCCTAATTTATATGGCCCAAGATCCCGGACCATCAAAAATCGCGGACATCAAGGCCCGCTTCCACCGTTCCGACTCTTACGTGAGCAATTATCGCCGTCGATTGCTCGATGCAGAGATGATCATCAATACTCGGCGCGGTGAAGTTGACTTCGCACTTCCGTATCTACGCGACTATTTACGTGAACATGCAGCAGGACTCGTAGCAGAAAACCTCGACTATTAACTCGGACTCAGCATTCATGCACGGCCATGATGGCCACCGAGTGAGGTGCCCCGAGTTTTGGTGGAGTCTAGTCTCGTTCCACCAGCACACCCATTTGAGCGTCGCGATTTCTACCTCGACACCGTCATCCCAACTGCGAGAATGGACGAGCTCGTTCTTATAGGAGCCGTAAACGTTTTCGGCCAGAGCATTGCCATATAAGTCGCCAACCGTCCCGGTGGAAGCGGCAATCCCGTGCTGGGCAAATCACTCGTTATAGACAACACCGACATACTGCCACCCGTGATCCGAATGATCAATGAGACCTGTTGTTTCCTAAACACACACGATCGCCTGTTTGAGAGCTTGCCGCGACAAAGCTTCGGTGCCCACGGAATCTAATAACGCCCACCCATACGATCCGCCGGGAGTATACGGATGACACTTGGGTTCCAATTTGAGCTGCACGGTACGAAAGTCACATTTGAGTGGTTATATCCACGCTTATTTCCGATGATAATCTGACTCACAACTACGGCTTGACAGCAAGGCCGTAACTTAAGAAAGGATTAGTTCCATGGACGTCATGGAAACCTGGGAGCCGGTGCTTACAACCGGCCCTCTGCTGGGGATAGCAGCTGCCGCGGTTGCCTTGATCCTGGTCATGGTGATCTACTTCAAGGTTCACGCATTCATCGTATTGACCATAGTTTCTACCCTGACTGCGCTTATTGCCGGTATCCCTCTTGAAGGCGTAGTACCGACGCTAACCAAGGGCTTCGGCTCAACGCTTGGTTCCGTTGCGCTGTTGGTTGGTTTGGGCGCCATGATCGGGCGCTTGGTTGAAACCTCCGGTGGCGCTAAATCGCTTGCCGACGCCCTGGTTAAACTCTTCGGCGAAGATAAAGCACCGTTTGCACTAGGCGTTGCCTCGCTGATTATGGGTTTCCCCATCTTCTTCGACGCTGGCTTGATCGTGATGCTGCCGGTGATCTTCGCAGTGGCGCGGCGCCTTAACGGCCCGGTCCTCGCCTACGGTATTCCCGCGGCCGGCGCGTTCTCAGTAATGCACATCTACCTTCCGCCCCACCCGGGCCCTGTCGCGGCCAGCGAATTCTATGGCGCTGACATCGGTCTCATTTTGGTCTTCGGCCTGCTGGTCGCGCTTCCTACGTGGTATCTCTCCGGCTACCGCCTGGGCCTGCACTTGGGCAAGAAGTACCCCTTCGTTGTCGGCGATATTTTGACCGGCGAACGCGTGGCGGATGAAAAGCTTCCGGAAAAGCCAGCCTCACCGGCGACGGTCATCGGAATTCTTCTTATTCCGATGCTCCTTATCTTTGGCAACACCGGCTTGTCGGCGCTTTCCTCCGCCGGTCACATTTCGGGCGATGCCACCTGGGTGAAATTCTTCATCTTCCTAGGCCAGACCCCCATCGCACTGCTCCTCACGGCGATTGCCGCGATGATTGCGCTCGGGCTCAAACGCGGAATGGATAAGACCGCGATCGAAAAGACCATGGAGTCTTCCCTGGGGCCGATTTGCTCAGTGGTGCTGATTACCGGTGCCGGCGGCATGTTCGGCGGCGTGCTACGCACTTCTGGAATCGGCGATGCTCTGGCTGATTCGATGGCAGGCCTCGGCATTCCTGTCATTCTTGCCTGCTACCTCATTGCGGTCGCGCTACGTCTTGCGCAGGGTTCTGCCACCGTGGCTCTTACTACTGCAGCAGCGCTCATGGTCCCGGCTGTGGAAGCAGCAGACTACTCTGCGGTGCAGCTTGCTCTTATCGTGCTTGCCACCGCCGCGGGTTCGGTCTTTGGCAGCCACGTCAATGACTCGGGCTTCTGGTTGGTCGGCCGCCTCATGGGCATGGACGTGGCAACCACGCTGCGCACGTGGACCCTCAACCAGGCACTCGTTTCCTTCGTCGGCTTCGTCTTCGTGCTTATTATCTTTGGGATTACTGCAGCGCTTTAGCCCCAGTTAGCCTCAGTCCAAGAAAGCCAAACCACAACGGTTTAGGGCATCTAGCCCCGCAGATATCTCGCTGCTTCGGCAGCTAATTCTGCGGGGCTTTGTGCGACGTCGAGCACTATCCCCGGCTCGTCCTCATCGAGCGGTTCAAGCGTTTCGAACTGCGATTGCAAAAGCGATACCGGCATGAAGTGGCCTGCACGGTTTTGCATGCGCTCCAGCAAAAGTTCGTAGCTGCCGTGCAGATGAACGAAGACTGTATCCGGCGCATGGGTGCGAATCAGATCCCGGTACGAACGCTTAAGCGCTGAGCATCCCACGATGGCGCCTTCGGTTTGCCCCTGCATCCACTGCCCGATTGCTTCGAGCCAGGGCCAGCGGTCGGCGTCGTTAAGCGCGTGCCCCGCGGACATCTTTTCAATGTTGGCGGCCGGATGCATGTCGTCGCCGTCCCTAAAGACGAGGCCGACCTGACCTCCCAGCAGCTGCCCCACCGTGGATTTCCCGCAGCTGGACACTCCCATCACGATGACGTGTTTATGGGCAAGTTCCGTGTTCACCTTAGTAGAGTTCACAGCCTTCAAGCCTAGTACTGCGGGGTGAAGTTGATACGTTCAATCTCCGCTCGCGCGGCCGGGTCCAACATCGCGCACAATCCGCCGACCACGTAACGGACTCCGGGAACCGTGGTGGAAGAACCCACGCCTTGCACGCAACGATCAAAGGCAGGCAAGCCGATACCGGGTGCCGGCGAATTCATCGAATAGAACGACGCTGCCATCACCGCACCGCGATTGCTGTTCAGCGCATCAGAGGAACCCTTGATTCCCTGCCACAAGACTGCCCCAACCGGATCAACTAGGAACTGATGCTGCTCCTCCGGCGTCAACGCGGCAGCCTCTGGCGCAGTCGCACCCACGCCACCACCGCTAACCACGCCAAGGGACAAAAGCCCAACTGTCAAAGCACGAGCACAAACACGAGAGAACTTATTCATAAACGCAACCTACCACGCTAATCAGTCTCACAAAATGGATTTTCCACACGTTATTAACAGTGCTTCGCCTTCACCCAACACGACATGGGGCGAGGTACGTAATTCAGCAGTACCTACAGGCTCAATGCAGTGGACCCAATTGTCTGACTTCCAATGCGGCCAAACGTTACTGGCTACTCATGATTTGAAGGCTTCGGATTAGCTATAGCCTGTTGAATCATCACGAGCTCGACTCCTAAGATTTCGCCGGAAGATGACACATCCACAGCACCAGCAATAGATGCTGGATCGTCACTGAAAGATAGTGGAATTGAGTACTGATATTCGCCGACATCTTTATCATCAGTGCGTTTTAGCGTAATGCCTACATCGTCGAATACGCCTGACAAGTCCAGTTTGTCGCCCTTTTTGATCATCTTCATTCTCCCTTTCCCAATTAGCACGTACATCCAAAACACTATCGCAATTCAACTCCCTCTTCCCTCACTTCATTTCTCAGGCCAAATACCACCGCCGCTAGATTCCCGATTCCCCGTCCTGTTAGATCACTTTTATGAGTACATCGCAATCAAGGCCGCGGCTGCTTGCCATCACGGCCTGTCCTACGGGAATCGCACATACCTACATGGCGGCGGAAAACCTTGAGGCCGCGGCGCAGAAGCTGGGCTACGAGCTTAAGGTGGAAACCCACGGCTCCATTGGAATCGAGGGGAAGTTTTCGCAAGCAGACATCGATGCAGCAGACGCCGTTGTCATCGCGGCGGATACGGTGGTGGCTAAGGACCGCTTCGTCGGAAAGCGGCTCGTAGCTACCGGCGTAGACGAAGCCATTAGCCGCCCGGAGGCGCTGCTGGGCCGCGCACTGGAGGCAACGGCGCTAACTTCAGCCGAGGCCCGGCGTGACTCCGCCGAGAGCGCCACCCCGGCGGGAGGCCGCACGGAAGGTACTGTCGATTCGGGGCTGCGCGGCTTTGGCCAGACGCTATATAAGTCCCTGATGAATGGCGTCAGCCACATGATCCCCTTCGTGGTCACGGGCGGTCTGCTCATCGCGGTCGCACTGTCCATCGGCGGCACCCCTACCCCGGAAGGCATCGCCATTCCGGAAGGCAGCTTCTGGTTCACCATTAATCAACTAGGTGCCCTGTCGTTTTCTTTGATGGTGCCGATTTTGTCCGGCTACATCGCCGTGGGCATTGCGGACCGCCCAGGTCTTGCACCGGGCCTTATCACTGGCCTTATCGCCACGACGGGTTCGCTCTACGGATCGGATGCGGGTGCCGGATTCATTGGCGGCATCATCACAGGTATCTTGTCCGGCTATGTTGCCCTGGCCATCAAGAAGATCCCGGTGGGCAAGTACGTCGCACCGATCTGGCCCATCATCGTCATTCCGATTCTCACCACACTCATCGTGGGCTTGGCGTTCATCTACATCATCGGTCATCCAGTCGCCGCTGCCTTCGAGGCCATGACGGATTACCTCGCCGGCATGCAGGGTTCCTCCGTGCTCATACTCGGCGCTGTCATCGGCGCGATGATTGCCTTCGACATGGGCGGGCCTTTCAACAAGACCGCCTTCCTCTTCGGTGGCGGCCTCATCGCGGCTGGCAACGCGGCACCGATGGGCATGGCGGCAACGGCGATTGCCGTGCCACCGCTAGCCGTCGGCGTCGCCACCTTGGTTCGCCGCAGCTGGTTCAACAAGGCCGAGCGCGATTCCGGTATCGCCGCCCTTTTCATGGGTATGTTCGGAATTACCGAGGGCGCGATTCCGCTCGCCGCTGCTCGTCCGCTGCAGGTCATTCCGGCTAACGTCATCGGCGGTGCCGTCGCGGGCGCCATCGCGGGACAGCTCGGCGTCGAGGATCACGTCATGCACGGCGGCCCGATCGTGGCGCTGCTGGGCGCCGTCGACAACGTTGGCGGATTCATCATCGGCCTGGCGGCCGGCATTCTTGTCGACGCCGCGCTTATCCTCCTACTCGTCGGTATCACCGCCAAGAAGGGTGCCGCGGCGTCGGAAGCAACTCCTACTGAAGGCGCCAGCGATAGCGATGCCCTGCTTCTGCCCGATACGGTCGCGCTTGAGACCACGCGTGGTACCAACCGCGAGGACATCATTCGCGAGCTCGTCGCTTCCATCGCAGCCGCCGGTCGCACTTCCGACGCCGAAGCGCTTGTCGACGCCGCACTAGCCCGCGAAGAGCAACACTCCACCGGCGTCGGCAATGGCGTTGCGATCCCGCACGCCCGCACTGCAGGAGTTACGCGCCCAACCCTGGCTTTCGCCCGTCTTCCCAAGCCCGGCATTCAGTGGGCCGAGGGCGAGGAGGCAACCGACCTGGTATTCCTCATCGCTGTTCCGGAAGGCTCCGGCAATCAGCATCTCAAGATTCTGTCGAAGCTGGCCCGCCGCCTGATGAAGGAAGATTTCCGCGCACAACTGCGTGCTGCGGGCACTCGCGAAGAGGTCATCGACCTGGTGGGCGATGCAGTCGCTGTTCCCACCCCGGCGCAATAGTTCTTGAACTAAACGCTAAATCCCCCGCTTAGCGGGTGCTCGTCACGCTACTCGATCTCCCCATAGCACCCGCAATTCCTCAGTCGCCGGCCGCCAGTACGCAGCTTGGGCCGCAGTAAATTCCTTCAGCAAGTGCCCGCCGCTGCGTGCAGCGGTGCGGGTGGCCTCGTTCGTAGCGGCATCGAGGACGTCGATATAGCGGCCGACCTCGTCGCGCGGGATGCGAAGTCCCATCGTTATATGCGGGGTCCAGCGGGCCCCTCGTGATTCAGGATTGGCCGCGCTAATCTCCCGAGCGGCCGCTTCGAACTCATCGGTTGTTTCCAGAAGCCAAGCGATTGATTGCTTCGAGCGCGTTCCGAATACTACGGTTCCCACCCGTTGAAAAGTTGCTGGCAATAGCGGCGGAAGCAGTTCAGCGGCCAGTTCCACTGCCTCGGGGGCCATGGATTGGGCGAAAGTAATAGTGATGTGCGGGCGCTGATTCTGGCGTGGCAGGCCACGCCGAACGAGGTCGTCGAATAGCTCGGCGATGGCCCGTTCTTGCTCTTCAGAAAGATAAAGCAAGAGATTTTCTGGGGATTTGGCGCTCATGATTTCAGGTTATGGCATTTGAACTATTAAGGTAATCTGGTTTCCAAATGCTGTTAGCCGAGCACATTAGCCCGCATGGTGTTATCCTCACCACTGGGCACTATAGACCACGTGACAATACATCCCAGTCATTAATTTGCACAGGCTATCCCAAGGTGAAGCGCGGGGCTGAGCCAGCAAAACGGATTTTCCGCCTTTCGAGGACCGCCATTTAGCCATTTTCCACATAAGGATCACCCCTGAAAGTAATCATACTTTAGTTTGTGATCGTTCGGACAAGAACACTTTTCGCACGATGTAGTCCTAATTTGGAAAATTCCCAGTCAGCGTTAATTTTCCACCGAAGCTGTTTACAGCGTTCATGGCACTTATGTGAATTTCTATCTTTAATTGTCAATACATCTCTATCGTGCGTCACTGAAAAACAGTCGCTAGCGTAGGTCTTCGTCACGCACCGCCAACGTATTCGCCGTGCGTAACTCGCCAAAAATACGTCCACCTCCAGTCGTTCGAGGAGAACTAAACATGTCTATCCGTCGTCGCTCCGCCGGCCTGTTCGCCGGCCTTGCCATCGCCGGCAGCACGCTCATGATGCCAGCAGCTAACGCTGAAACCATCACCGAGTCCTACCCAGAGACTCCGGCCATCAACGCAAAGCTGCCAATCATCCACACCACCCACGGTTCCGACCACATGAAGGCTAACGTCCTTAACCCACGCCCGGTCTGCAACCCATGGGAAGACCACCGCACCGTTGTCTACAAGGCAACTGACACCTTCATGCCAGCTGGCACCATCTCCACCACCAACCAGACTAAGAAGGACATTCCGCTGCAGCAGAATCTGTCCAAGTCTCAGTCCATCCAGCTGGAGGTCAACGGCGACCGCACCAGCACCACCTCCATGAACTTGGGCGGCGACGTCTCCGGCAAGAACTCCAAGGGCTCCGCAGGCATCTCCCACGAGATCGCTACCAAGATCGGCGCTTCCGCTTCCTACTCCCTGTCCTGGGAGGCTGGCCAGTCCATCGGACCTTACGACGTTCCGCCAAACCACACCGGTGAAGCAACTTACGGCTTCCGCGTTCTGAACATGACCGGCACCCAGCAGTACTGCAAGACTAACGGCACCTGGTCCACCCCGACTGCTTGGTCCGCAATGCAGCCAGTCAAGAACGAGGTTCGCGTCAAGCTGTACGACGACATCGCTGACTCCTTCGCTCCTAACAAGGACGCACAGAACACCGAAGAGGTTAAGCAGGAGGACAAGGATCCGAAGGCTGACGCTGAGGTTGTCAAGGACAACGAGGCTCCGGTAACCGAGGCACCTGTTTCCGAGGCTGAAGCTAAGAAGGAAGAGGAAGCTGACAAGGCAAAGCTCGAAGAGGTAAAGAAGGACGAGAAGTCTGACGAGAAGCAGAAGCTCGACCTGAAGCCTTTCTTCACCACCTCCGGCGCTAAGCACTCCGGTTTCGCAGGCACCGTTGCTCTGCAGCTGGAAAACGTTGGCTCTGACCGTTACTACGGCACCTTCCCTGCAGTTCAGTACCGCGTTGACGTGAAGACCGACAAGGGCCCGAAGGGCGTTGACCGCCTCATCACCCCACGTTCTTCCAACGGCGCTCACATCCGTGACCTGGGCTTCAACGAGAAGACCTCCACCCGCACCTTCGAGGTCACCCTGGCTAACCCAATCAACGCTGGCGAGAAGGTTCGCGTTGCAAACCTCGACTTCGGCGATGGCGACACCAAGGAAGGCCGCATCCACAACTACATCGAGGTCACCCAGATTGGCCGTCTGGAAGGCGACAACTCCCAGGCTAACGACCAGAACGTTGACTCCCGCAAGGCAACCGTCAACGACTTCGGCAAGCAGGTTAAGGGCACCTTCTAAGCCCTGCAAGCATCCGCTGCTTAGATAAGCCGCTCCACATCTTCCTTCAGCTCCCTTCTCAGGGGCTGGAAGATAGGGAGCGGCTTTCCCAGTTTTGCGCACGCCCATCGGGGTCAATCCAGCACAATTTGCCAAACAAGGCGCCAAAACTTCCCGAAATCACCCCAATATTTGGCAAATTGCGCCCTTGCGCCACCCCAAGCCCGGACGCGGACTCTTAGAGTGGAGCACACAAGGCACAAACGCAAAGGAAACTTCATGACTGCAAAACAGCCGCGATGCGTAGTCGTCGGCTCGATCAACGCCGACTTGATGATTAGCGTGGAACGCCACCCCACCCCGGGCGAGACACTCATCGGCAGCGGTGGCGAGGTGCTCGCCGGCGGCAAGGGCGCAAACCAAGCGGTAGCTGCGGCACGCCAAGGCGCCAGCATCTCATTCGTGGGTGCAGTCGGCGATGATGCCTACGCAGGCCCAGCCATGGAACTGCTAGAAGCATCGGGCGTCGATCTCAGCCACGTCGAACACCTCAAGTCCACCACCACGGGCCTTGCGGTAATCGAGGTCGCAGCCGACGGCGAGAACACCATCGTTGTGGTCCCCGGCGCGAATGCGCAGGTGGACGCTGAGTTCGTTCAACAGCACGCGTGTGCAATGCACAAGGCAGACTTGGTGCTACTACAGGGCGAGATTCCCGCCGCCGGTTTCCAGAAGGCGGTCGAACTCGCACGCGCGGTAGGCGCCCGGGTGGTGGTGAACCTGGCGCCGGTGGTGGACGTCGATAAGCAGGCGCTCCTGCAGGCAGACCCGCTCGTGGTTAACGAACACGAGGCGGGGTTGGTGCTCAAGCAACTGGGTGCGCAGACGCCGGGCGATGAACCAGAGGAACTCGTAGACTGCCTGCGCGCCGAAGGCTTTGCCGCGGTGGTGTTAACGCTTGGACCGCGCGGAGCCATCGTGGCGGATGCCGAGGGCATCACGCCAATTCCCACCCCACAGATCAAAGCGGTGGACACAACGGGCGCCGGCGACGCGTTCACAGGCGCGCTCGTGGCGAAGCTCCTACAAGGGGCCATGCTTACCGACGCCGCCCATCACGCCGCCCGCGTCGGCGCCTTCGCCGCGCTGGGCCGCGGCGCCCAGCCTTCCTACCCGGATCTAAAAGCGCAGCTTCCTTAAACCGCGAGCCAAGGGCAAAGCGCAGCAACCGTGGCCTCCGCACCTGCTTCCAGGGTGGGGTGCAGCTCAGGGACGAACTGCGGAGAGTGATTGCCCGGTGCATTCTCCGGAGCTGGGAAGCCGCCGACGACCCAGAAGCAATACGGTGTGCCAAAGGCATTCGGAATGTCCGGGAAATCCTCAGAGGCCGATAAAGGCGCGAAGGTCTCCGTGCGCTCCTCCCCCAACAAGGTCTGCATAGACTCGGTGACCTTGGCAGTTACATCGCGGTCATTGTCCAGCACCGGGAAGCGTTCGGAGTATTCGAAAGATGGCTCCGGCGCGCCCGCCGCGGCGGCCTGATTGTTCACAATGCGCTCGATCGAGGCATGGATGTGGTCTTCGACTTCCTGCGAGTAGCAGCGGGTATTGAGCTCGAACACGACTTTATCCGGAATCACGTTGGACTTCGTGCCGCCGTGAATCGTGCCCACGGAGACCACCGCGCGCTCGCTGGCCGGTAGCTCACGGGAGACAATTGTCTGCAGCTGCATGATGATTGAGGAGGAAAGCACGATTGGGTCGACGCCCTTCTCCGGCATGGAGCCATGCGAGCCGACGCCGCGCACAGTTACCTTCACAGTGGAAGCCTGGGAGAAGCTAATGCCCTCGTTGGTCGCAACATGCCCCAGCGGCAGCGCGCCCATGACGTGCTGGCCCAGCATGACATCGGGGACCGGAATCTTGCCCGTGATTCCCGCCGCAACCATGTCTTTGCCACCCTCGGCAATCTCCTCGGCGGGCTGGAATACGGCCTCGAAAGTGCCGGACCACTGCTCGCGGTTTTCTGCCAGGAATGCGATGGTGGTCAGCAGCCACGTGGTGTGCATATCGTGGCCGCACATGTGCCCGACCGGAACTTCCTCGCCCGTCTTAGCGGAGATCTGCGTTGCAGTGGAGGCATAGTCCACGCCGGAGGCTTCCTTCACTGGCAAGCCGTCGAAATCGGCACGCATCGCCACGGTTTGGCCAGCGCCGTTGCGCAGAATTCCGACGACGCCGGCCCCGACGTCGACCACCTCGACGTCGCCAAGCGCCTCCAGCTCTTTGATAATCCGTGCCTTGGTTTCGGCTTCCTGCAGCGAGAGCTCCGGGTGCTGGTGGAACCACTTATAAAGCTCCTCACGCTGCGTCTTGGTCTTTTCCAGATACGTTTCCAAAGATTCATACAGCTGCGTCATATTTCCCACCTTATGTCCGCCCGGTCACCGCTTGCAGAGAACGCACTCTTGACGCCGCATACCCTGCCAACCTCACCACCGTCATCATCGGGGGGGTAGTCACGCACATCGATACAGCGTGACTACCCCCGCTCTTGCTCAAAAATGGCGTCCTACTTCACAAAGTGGCGTGACGCACGATACACTGTCCGCCTATAGATTGTTGAACAATTTCAGAAGGGGATTTGAGTGTATGAGCCAGCTCTTTATTGATCTCAATGCCGACCTCGGCGAGACCACCGCAGGCAATCCAGTCGCAGACGACGCAGCGATGCTCAAGCTGGTCTCCTCTGCCAACGTCGCCACCGGCTTCCACGCGGGTGACCCACACTCCATCGCCGGCACCGTCCGCGCAGCTAAAGAAGCGGGCGTCGTCGTTGGTGCACACGTGGGCTACAACGACCCAGCCGCGTTCGGCCGTCGCTTCATCGACTACAACCCGGCTGAGTTGGCAGACGAAGTCACCTATCAAATCGGCGCGCTTGAGGCGCTGGCCCGCGCACACGGCACACGCGTTGCCTACGTCAAGCCGCACGGCGCGATGTACAACGCCATCGTTCACCACGAAGCCCAGGCCACGGCAGTCATCGACGGCATCAAAGCCTTTGGAGATATCCCGGTCATGCTACTGCCGGGTGGCGTGGCAGTCGAGGTCGCCGAGGCACGCGGCCTGACTGTAATCCGCGAGGCCTTCGCCGACCGCAACTACAACCCCGACGGCACCCTGGTCTCGCGCACACAGGACAATGCTGTGCTGCACTCGGCAGACGACGTCGTAAGGCGCGTTCTCGAGGTGGCAGAAACCGGCGCCATCACCGCCATCGACGGCAGCGTCCTTAGCGTGGATGCGCAGTCCGTTTGCACCCACGGTGACTCCCCGGGCGCCGTGGAGATGCTGCGCGGCGTGGTAGCCGAGCTGGATGCCCGTGGCATTGAGATCCGGAGCTTTATCTAATGCACATTCACCCCGTAGGAACCCGCGCGTTGCTCGTGGAGTTGGATGATCTTTCCCAGGTCATGACCTGGCACGAGGCACTTACTGCGCAGCCACTGAAAGACCAAGTCGATGCGATTGCCGCAGCGACTACCCTATTGCTCACCTTTAATACCCCAAACTCGGCGCATGCCGCCGCCGAGCTCTTGGAGGATTTCCGCCCTTCCGCACGCTCCGTGGAGGAGCCACGCTTGGTAGAGATCGACGTGCTTTACGACGGCGCGGATCTAGACGAAGCTGCCGACCTGCTCGGCATGTCCCGCGAGGGGCTTATCGACTGGCATACCTCAACCGAGTGGCTTGCTGCCTTCGGCGGCTTTGCCCCAGGCTTTACGTATTGCACCCCGGCAGATGCCTCCCGCGGCGTCGACATCCCGCGTCGCTCTACCCCGCGTACCGCGGTGCCGAATGGTGCGGTAGGCATCGCCGGTAACTTCTCCGCGGTCTACCCGCGCGTCTCCCCCGGCGGCTGGCAGCTGCTAGGCACCACCTCGACCCCGATGTGGGAATCGGATGCGCAGCCGCCGGCGCTGGTGCAGCCCGGCGACCACGTGCGCTACCGTGCCGTCAGCTCCCTGCCAGACATCGTGTCCACCACCCCGTTTGGCCGCCGTACCCCGGCGCGCCTGCCACGCATGGAAGTCATCGACCCAGGCCTTGTCACCCTCTTCCAGGACCAAGGCCGCCCGGGTCGTGGCAACTTAGGCGTTACCCCTTCGGGCGCGGCTGACCAGGCAGCAGCGGCCACCGCCAACGTCGCGGTGGGCAACCCGCGCGGTGCGACGGTGCTGGAAAACATCGGCGGCATTCGCCTGCGTGCCCTAACTGATACCGTCATTTGCGTCACCGGCGCCCAGGCCCGCGTGGTCCTCGAGGAGATGCCGGTGCACCTCGCGCGCCCCGTACTAGTTACCGCGGGTTCCACCGTGCGCGTTGAGCCCGCCACCTACGGCATGCGCTCGTACATCGCCATCCGCGGCGGCATCGTGGCCGATAGCGAGTTGAGCTCCGCGTCCACCGACGTGCTCTCCGGGCTGGGCCCGGCGCCGGTGCGCCTAGGCGACATCATCGGCGTGTTGCCGCGTTCTACCGCCATGACCGACGCGCAGCTAACGAACCCGCTGCGCGTAACCGAAGGGTCCCGGGGACAGACCGAGGGCGTGCTGCGCTGCGTGCTGGGTCCGCGTGATGACTGGTTCACCAAGGAATCCCTCGAGAAATTCTTAAATACCGAATGGGAAGTTACTCCACAGTCCAACCGCGTCGGCCTGCGCCTTAGGGCCAGCGACGATGCGACCTTGTCACGGGCGCGCTCCGGCGAGCTCCCGAGCGAAGGAATGGTCGCCGGCTCCGTCCAGGTTCCGCCATCGGGTGAGCCGGTAGTCTTCCTGCGCGACCACGCCGTCACCGGCGGCTACCCCGTTATTGCCACCGTCCTCGAAGAAGACATTGATATCGCCGCACAGCTTCCACCGGGAGCCACGGTCCGCTTCGAACTCGCTACAACTATTTAAAGGTTAATTATGATTTCTGCAGTCCTTATTGCAAACCGCGGCGAAATCGCCGTCCGCATCGCTCGCGCCGCCCGCGATCTGGGTATTCGCTCCATCGCCATCTACTCCGAGGCAGACGCAGGCGCCCTACATACCCGCGTGGCCGACGAGGCCTACGCCCTGCCCGGCAACACCGCGGCCGATACCTATATGAATGTCCCGGCATTGCTGGACATTGCGGTTCGCGCCGGCGCTGATGCCATCCACCCGGGCTATGGCTTCCTTTCTGAAAACGCTGACTTTGCCCGCGCCGTCGCCAGTGCGGGCCTGACCTGGATCGGCCCAACCCCAGAATCCATCGAACTGCTCGGTGACAAAATTGCGGCCCGCCGCGTGGCCGAGGAGGTCGGCGCTCCTCTGGCACCGGGCACCTCGGATCCGATTGATGACTGGCAGGAGGCCCGGGCCTTCGCCGAAAAGCACGGTCTACCGATTGCCATCAAAGCTGCATATGGTGGCGGTGGACGCGGCCTAAAGGTCGTGGAAAACTTGGAAGACATTGAGGCAGCTTTCAACTCTGCAGGCCGCGAGGCTAAGGAAGCCTTCGGCCGCGCAGAGTGCTACGTGGAGAAGTTCCTGACTCACCCACGCCACGTCGAGGCGCAAATCCTCGCCGATACCCACGGCAACGTCGCCGTGCTCGGCACCCGCGATTGCTCCACGCAGCGCCGCTTCCAGAAGCTCATCGAGGAAGCCCCTGCCCCAGCGCTTAGCGACGAACAGCGCAAGGGCATCCACGAAGGCGCACGCGCCATCTGTGCCAAGGTGGGGTATACCGGTGCCGGCACCGTGGAGTACATCGTTTCTGAGGACGGCACCATCTCCTTCCTCGAGGTCAACACCCGTGTGCAGGTTGAGCACCCGGTCACTGAGGTGGTCACCGGCGTCGACATCATTGCCGAGCAGTTCCGCATCGCAGCGGGTGAGCCACTTTCCATCTCGACAGATCCGGAATCCACCGGCCACGCTTTCGAATTCCGCATCAACGCCGAGGACATCCTGAACGGCTTTGCGCCATGCCCTGGCACCATCGTGCGCTTTGAGCCGCCGACGGGCCCTGGCATCCGCGTTGACGCCGGCGTGCGCTCCGGCTCCATCGTGCCGCCTTATTACGACTCACTGATTGCCAAGCTACTGGTGTGGGGCCCAACTCGTGAGATCGCCCTGGCTCGTGCAAAGCACGCGCTCGAGGAGTTCGATATCGAAGGCGTGCGCACCGTCCTGCCTTTCCACCGCGACATGGTCTCCTCCCAGGTCCTGGCCGATCACGGCGATGCTGAGACACGAGCCGGTATCTACACCGACTGGTTGGACCACAACTACCGCCCTTCTGCAGAGGCTACGAGCCACATCGCGCCGGTGGAAGCCATCTATGCCAAGCGCACCCAGGTGGCCATCGAAATCGACGGCAAGCTGGTTAGCGTTGGTCTGCCAGAGCGTCTGCTTTCCGGTGTGGCTGCCGGCGCTGCACCATCTGGCACGGCAGGCAACGCAGCATCTGCCGGTGAGGGCGGCAGCACGGAGGGTGCTGTCACCGCGCCTTACGACGCCAACCTCGTGGCCTGGAACGTCGCCGACGGCGACACCGTCGAAGAAGGCGATGACATCGCCACCATCGAGGCTATGAAGATGGAATCTGCTGTAAAGGCTCCATGCGGCGGCACGATCAAGCTGTTGGCCAAGGAAGGCGACCGCTTGGATCCGTCGAAGGTTATCGCGACTATCGACTAATGAATTAAGCTGTCTGGCATGCTTTCTCAGTCCGTGGCGTCGAAAATTCGCGATGGCATCTCGGCCGGCGAGTTCATGCCTGGCCAACAGCTCAGCGAGGTGAAAGCCGCTGAGCGCTTCTCTTGTTCCCGCAATACTCTCCGCGAGGCCTTCACCGAGCTCGCTGCGCAACGCCTCGTGGAGCGCATCCCTAACCGAGGCGTCTTCATTGCGACGCCGGATGCCGATTACGTGCGCGACCTGTTCATCGCGCGCGCCGCTATCGAGCCCTCCGGTGTGCTGTGGGGCGAATTCGCCGACCCAGCAGCGTTGATTGAGCTTGTCACTGCTGCTCGCGCCGCGCAGGAACGCGGTGAGGACCAAGAAGTATCCAACATCAACCAGCGTTTTCACCGCACACTGGTGGCGTCGCTTAATTCCCCGACGCTTAACGAGCAGATGAACAACCTACTCGCACGGATGCGGCTGAGCTTCTTGCTCGTCATCCCGCGTTACCCCACCTTGCATGCTGAGCACATTGAGGGAAACATTCGCTTGTCCCGACTCGTTGCCGACGGAAAACGCGAAAAAGCTGCCGCGCTCTTGCACGACAGCCTGCTGCGCACCTGCGAGAAGATGCTCGCGGTCATCTAGCCTGGGGTGGCTTGGCGGGGCGGCCTCCCTGCCCCCCCATTGCGGTTTGGTCCCATAGGTTGGGTCCCTTTGTGGGGTAAAGGGACCAGTAAGCCAAGTTTTCCGGCACCGGCCACTCGTAAAGAAACCCAACCAATGAAACCCAAGCAATGGGACCATCCACAGAGCCGGGCAAAGGAGAGCCAGGCAAAGGAACGGCAGCCGCAGACCGGGCTTAAGGCACTTGATAGTCCACGTCACGCGCGTCGGTGACGAGCATCTTGCCGGGCTGGTGGGCAATCGCCAAGCGCGGCTTCGAGTTCATCACCACTGCTTGTGGTGTCACGCCGCATGCCCAGAACACCGGGATGTGCCCCTCTGGGATGTCCACGGCGTCGCCGAAGTCAGGGCGCGAAAGATCCTCAATGCCAATAGTCTCAGGGTTGCCCACATGCACCGGCGCCCCGTGCACCGACGGGTAGCGCGAGGTAATGCGCACGGCGTCGGCAACCTGAGATGCGGGAATCGGCCGCATGGAGACCACCAGCGGTCCGCTGAAAATGCCTGCCGGCACAGTCGCGATGTTCGTGCGGTACATCGCGACGTTGCGCCCTTGCTCGATATGGGCCAGTGTGATGCCATTTTCCTGCAGTGCTGACTCAAAAGTGAACGAGCAGCCGATGAGGAACGCAACCATGTCCTCAGTCCAAAACTCGGTGGCGTCTTCCACGGAGTCGGTCAGCTCACCGTCGCGGAAGATGCGGTAGCCCGGAATGTCAGTGCGGATGTCGCCACCGGCGAGCAGCTCCGAGCTGTATTGGCCCGCCTCCAATACGCCCACAATCGGGCACGCCTTCGGATTACGCTGGGCAAACAGCAGGAAGTCGAATGCGTATTCCTGCGGCACGGCGAGCAGGTTCGCCTGCATGAAGCCGTCAGCGAAACCTGCCGTGGTCACCATCTGATTCTGCCGTGCATGCGCCCGTACGTTAGCGGGCTGCATCGAGGAAGGGTGCGCTGTGTAAGACATCGACTATGCCTCCCCTAAGCCCAAAGTTTCATGATTCCGGAGAAAGAGTAAAAACCGATGTAGAGCTCTAGGAGCAGGGCCAAGGTGCCCAGCACCAGCAACCAGGTGGGATACTTGGAATCGCCGAGGAGGTCGCGGCGTCGATAAGCAACCCACATCACCATCGCAAACGCGATAGGCAAAATGATGCCGTTGAATGCGCCGGCGAAAATAAGCAGCTTCTGCGGAGCGGAGTTTAGAAGCAGGAAAAGCAAGGTGCAGACCGCAA
Source organism: Corynebacterium simulans (assembly GCF_001586215.1). Classification (NCBI taxonomy): domain Bacteria; kingdom Bacillati; phylum Actinomycetota; class Actinomycetes; order Mycobacteriales; family Corynebacteriaceae; genus Corynebacterium; species Corynebacterium simulans. The sequence continues at coordinate 796,732 of NZ_CP014634.1, forward strand.
TGAAACCAACGGTCAGGAAGTTACGGGTACGTGGGGCAACCTTCTGTGTGGTCACGAAGGAGATCGAGGTATAAGACGCACCGATGACCGAGGACAGGCCTGCTGCAAAGAGCACCACGCCGAAGGCACGCAGGCCGAACTCGCCGGCCGCCTGACGGAACGCATCTGCCGCGGTGTTGTCCTCAGACAGTGCTACGCCAGTACTGACGACGCCGAGAACCGCCAAGAAGAGCAGCACACGCATGATACCGGTGATGATGACGCCCATGACGGAGGTAGTGGTGATGTTCTTGATGTGCTCACTACCAGACATTCCACTGTCGATGAGGCGGTGTGCACCGGCGAAGGTGATGTAGCCGCCGACTGTGCCGCCGATCAGCGTGGTGATGACGAAGAAGTCAATCTCTTCTGGCATCACAGTGTTTTTGAGCGCCTCGCCTACTGGTGGCTGGGAGACGATGGCAACGTAGAGCATGAGCAGAATCATGATGGCGCCGAGGGCAGCCACCAAGCGGTCAAGCGCGATGCCGGCGCGCTTGGACAGGAAGACGAAGACGGCAATCGCCGCTGCGATGACGCCGCCGATTCGGGCATCGATGCCAAGCATCGCGTTAAGGCCAAGACCCGTGCCGGCGATGTTGCCGATGTTGAAGACGATGCCGCCCAAGAAGACGAGCACCGCAAGGAACCAGCCGAGGCCTGGCAGAACGGTGTTGCCCAGTTCGTTTGCACGCATGCCGGAGACGCACAAGACACGCCACACGTTGAGCTGAATCGCGATATCCACGACGATGCTCAACAAAATGGCGAAGGCGAAGGCCGCGCCCATCTGGACGGTAAAGACGGAGGTCTGGGTCAAAAAGCCTGGACCAATGGAGGAAGTGGCCATGAGGAACATGGCGCCGGCCATGGCACCAATACCCTTGGGCGGGTTTTTGACGGCTGCAGCTGTTTCAGCACTCACTAGACTGTCCTTTCGTGACGCGGGTCGCATCGTTATGTGATGTGCATCATCTTAAGGTGTTGTTGAACAATTTGGAAAGAAAAACGGTCATTCACTCTAAATCTGCAGTTCACAGCCTTATGGGCAGGTACCCCCTCTACCCCAGCCCACCAACTTTATTTCCAATACACCATTGCACATTCCAGAATTGTGACCTAGGATTCATCTTTAACTAATAGTGATTCGTATTCTTAGGGGCTACACATGACCAAGAATGTCTACATCGCCAGCGCGGCACGCTTGCCCATCGGTAAATTCGGTGGCAGTCTCTCTCGTCTATCACTGACGGAACTCGGCACGCTCGCTTCTCGCGAAGCGATTGACCGTTCGGGAATTCCGGCCGCAGACATCGATACGACAGTGGCTTCCAACGTCCTGCCGGTAGTTCCGAGCGATCTCTACATCGGCCGCAAAATAGCCCTCGGCATTGGGATGCCGGACTCCTCAACCGCGCTCGGAGTCAACCGTTTGTGCGGCTCAGGTGTCCAGGCAATTATCTCCGCGGCCCAGCTTCTGCAATCTGGTGACGGCACCACCGCCCTAGTCGCCGGCGTCGAGTCCATGAGCCAGGCGCCCTATTCCGTCGACGGAATGCGCAGCGGCAAGAAGATGGGTGACGGCAAACTCTACGACTGGCTCACCGGCGCGCTGTCCTGTCCTTTCGGGACAGGCCACATGGGTGTAACGGCAGAAAATATTGCCCGTGACTACGGTATTAGCCGCGAGCGCCAGGACGAGTTCGCAGCGGAATCACAGCGCCGCGCCGCGGCGGCGCAAGCAGAAAACATCCAAGCCGAGGAACTGGTCCCCGTAGGCGACCTGGATTTTGATGAACACGTGAGGCAGACGAGCGTCGACAAGCTGGCGCGTCTCAAGCCGGCCTTTGCCAAGGATGGGACCGTAACCGCAGGCAATGCCTCCGGCATTAACGACGGCGCGGCCGCAGTGGTGCTCACAGGCCAAGAGGAGCTGGAGTCGCGGGCGCTGACGCCACTGGCGAAGATCGTCAGCTGGTCCATCGCCGGCGTCGACCCCACCCGCATGGGCCTGGGGCCCATCGCCGCGGCGCCGAAGGCCCTGAACAAAGCCGGCCTAAAGCTGGACGATATCGATCTCATCGAGTCCAACGAAGCCTTTGCTGCCCAGGCCATCGCGGTGCAGGACGAGCTTGGTTTCGACCCGGCTAAGACGAACATCTACGGCGGTGCCGTCGCCCACGGCCACCCGGTTGGCGCCACCGGCGTCATACTTGTCACCCGCTTGGCTTATGCGCTGCGCCGCCTAGAAAAGCGATATGGCCTGGTCACCATGTGTATCGGCGGCGGGCAAGGCATCGCGCTGATCATAGAGAACGAAGGAGCAAAGTAAATGTCAATCACAAAGGTTGCCGTCATCGGAGCGGGTTCCATGGGCTCGGGCATCGCGGCGCTATGTGCGTCGGCAGGCCTCGACGTCGTCCTGCTCGATCAAAACGCCGAGTCCGCGCAGAAAGGCGTCGATATACAGTTGAAGCGCCGCGGCTTTTATCTCCCCCAAGACGCCGAACGCGTGCGCGCTTCCGCCGACTATGCGTTGTTAGAAGACCGCGATTGGATCATCGAGGCCATCTTCGAGGACCTGGGAGCCAAGCACTCCTTGTACCAAGCCATCGAGCCGCATCTGAAGCCTTCAGCGATTCTCAGCTCGAATACCTCCACCCTCCCGCTCGCTCGCCTCAAGGACGGCGTTCCGGTCGCACGCCAGGAGCGCTTCGCCATCACCCACTTTTTCAATCCGCCCAAGGTCATGCGCTTGGTCGAGTTAATCGCTTCCGGCGAGACCGAGGCCACGCTGCGCTCGACCATCGAACAAACCCTAGGCAAGATTGCGCTCGAGTGCCGCGATACCCCAGGCTTTATTGCCAACCGCGTGGGTTGCTACTGGATGGCAGCCGGCGTCGCCCGTACGCGCGAGAATGGCGTGAGCTACGAGCTTGCCGACGCCTCCTTCGGCCGCGCCTTCGGCATCCCCCGCACCGGTATCTTCGGGCTTTTGGACTACATCGGTTTGCAGCTGGTGGGGCCCATCTGGAACTCATTAGAAACCGCACTGCCTGCCGACGACCCGATGTTGAAGGTTCCGCTCGGCGAGGATGCTTTCATCGCGGGTCTGGTCGAGCGCGGTTTGACCGGGCGCACTGGCGAAGGCGGCTTCTACCGCGGGCGCAACGAGGTCATCAACTCCGACTATGAGTACGTGGCACGCACCCAACCGGACGACCCAGTCATAGGGCTCAAGGATCCGCGCGAGGTCATGGACACAGATTCGCCGGGCGGCCGCTTTGCCCGCGCGGTTTTCCTCGATACGCTGCGCTATTGCTGCGAGGTAGCACCGGAAATCGCCGCGCACGTCGGGCTCATCGACGAAGGTCTCATTCTCGGCTTTGGTTGGAAGAAGGGTATCTTCGCGCTTGCCGACGCCATCGGCATCGAGTGGGTTGCCTCCGCCTACGGTGACGACGTGCCGGCGTTGGTAGACGCGGCAGCCAAGGCAGGTGGATTCTTTGCTGACGGTCAGGTGCTTAGCGCTGACGGCAAGCTGCAGCCACTGCCTGCCCGCGAGGGCGTCGAGAGTCTGCGTTCGCTGCCGCTGGAGACCGTGGTGTCGTTGCCCGCCGGCGCGGTGCATGCTTTAGAAACCGAAGCGGGACGAATCGGCATCGTGGATTTCCATACCCCGATGAACTCGTTGCCTTCCACCGCTCTTGAGGTCATTCGTGCTGCGGTCTCTGCGGTAGACGAACACGGCTTGCAGGCGCTAGTCGTGGGCAACGATGCACCGGTGTTCTGCGCGGGCGCGGACTTGGCTTCGATTGCCGCGGCTGGTGAGTCCGGCTCTGCTGAACGCGTCAAAGAGCTCATTGCGGACGGCTCAAACACGCTGCGCCAGCTGAAGTTCGCGTCGGTTCCCGTGGTCGCGGCGGTGCGCGGTGTTGCCCTGGGCGGCGGCTTAGAGCTAGCCCTTTCCTGCGACCGAATCGTGGCGCACGCAGATAGCCAGCTGGCTTTCCCAGAGCTCAACGTGGGTCTCTATCCGGGCTGGTCGGGCACCATATCCGCGCTGGAGCGTCTCCGCGCAGCTGGCGTGGCCGACTACCACCAGAAAGCCTTCGACTTCATCACCTCGACCAAGCCCTTCCCCAACGCTTTCGTGGCCAAGGAACAGGGCTTCCTCACAGCAGACGACGTCGTGTTAATGTCGCCGGATCACGTGCTCGCTCGCGCGATTGCTGAGGCGCAGTCCCTCATCGAGGGCTACGCCCCGCCTGCTGATGGCGCGATTGACCTTTACTCAGGCCCGGCGCTGGACCGCGAGTGGCCCCTGGAAAATGCCACTGAAAACGACCACGTCATCGCAGCAAAGCTGGCACAGATGTACACCGGTGAGGGCTCACTGAGCTTTAACGAGTTCGCCAACCGTGAGGTGGAGTTCGACGTGCCACTGGTGTTACTGCCAGCGAACGTCGAGCGCGCCAAGCACATGGCGGCGACGCGTAAGCCGCTGCACAACTAGCCCGGCGCGCCCCTCTCCCAACCATTTCTTTCGGATTGGTCCCATAGGTTGGGTCCCTTTACGGGGTAAAGGGACCACCTAGCGGGTTTTAGCCGGCCTTCTTACTCGTAAAGGGACCAGTAGACTGGGACCATCCTCGCTGTTGGGCAGCTTCCAGCGCCTGGCACACCTCCCGCACGACACGAGCTCTCTCCGTGAGCAGCTCCCGTGGGCTGTATCGCAGCACGATGAAGCCACGGTTCTGAATCAGCTTCTCGCGTCGTCGCTCCTCCACGATTGTTTGCTCGGCACTCTTGCCAAACGACGAGCCGTCGTACTTGACGGCACCGTCGATCTCGATCACGACGGCGTCGTCAATGCATGTATCTGCGCGGAAGTTCGGCGGAATGAAGTACTGCGCAACCACCTTCTCCCCCAGCTTTTCCGCGATGGCGATGCCTCGAAAGTAGGACTCGAAAGGCGATTCCGAATGCGCGATGGCGTGCTCAATCGCCTTCCGTGCCTGCGGGGCACCGTGCACGCGACCCATGGCGGTCAGCGTGCGGCGCAGCTCGTCCTTCGTGGTGAGTTCCTTCGCGAGCGCCGAATCCATGGCAACGAGTCCCTCTTCGAAGGAATGGTGCCTTGCGATGTCGATGCACGCTCGTGCCACAGTTGTACAACGGGTGCCGAGCTGCTGGGAAACCATGTTGTCTGGCAGGTGCGTCTTGCGGTAATCGTAATCGGCTGGAATCTTCGTCTTGACTGGCAGCGATTTGGACTGCCTGGCCATTTCAATCTTTTCGTCGAAAGGCGGGAGGACCCAAAGGCCCCATAGCCTGGCTGCTGATTTTCCTATCATGATGGCTTTGTGCACGCTTTTGCCCGCGGCAATCACTTTGAGGCGCTGGCGTTCGTAAGTGGGTAATTGCTCGAAGTAATCCCGCGGGGTTGCGACCCAGGGCGCTATTCGCAGAAGCTCGCCATTGGCTATTTGCTCCCACACCTGATGATCGTTGGACAGTGGACGTAAGTGAATGAGTCGTTGTGTTTGAGTCATACAACAATGTTTGCCAAGCGCGTGCGCCCGTGTCTAGAGTCAATTTTTTACCTGTGGATAACTCTGTGTTTGCGCAGCTAGGAGGAAGTATTTCCTAGGGGGAGTTGGCGCTTTCGAGGCTGTCGGCCGGCTAGCGCCTCAGCGGCTGTCCTCTCGCTGGCGAATGGGCGGTTTCAGCTGCCGCGGTTTGGTCGCCCTCTAGTGGTCCCATTGGTTGGGTAGTTTTACGAGAACCGACTCCCGCGCAATGGCTCCTAAGGGTTTCTTTACCCCCTAATGAAACCCAACCAATGGGACCAAACCCGGTAAGGGGGTGGAGCGAGCGCCAAGCGAGGTGCGAGAGCGCTAGGCGGCACGCATGCCAAGCGGGGCGCGGGCAGGCTGCTACTTGTAGGCCGAGAAACCCGTAATGACCTTGCCCATGATGAGGCTCTGCACGGTGTCGGTTCCCTCATAGGTGTGCATGGCCTCGATGTCGGCAAAGTGGCGCGCGATGTCGTTTTCTAGCAGGATGCCCACGCCGCCGAGCATGTCGCGGGCGTCGGAAGCAATGCGTCGCGCAGCGCGGGTGTTGTGCAGCTTCGCCGCGGAAGCCTGCGGCGGGGTGAGCGTGCCGGCCTCCTCGCGGGCGGCAACCTCGCGGCAGGTCAGCATCATCTGGTTGAGGTCCAGCACCATGTTGGCCAAGCGCTGCTGGATGATCTGCGCTTTTGCCAGCTCACGGCCGAACTGGACGCGCTCCATGACGTAGTTGCGCGCGGTTTCATAGCAAGCCACGGCCGAGCCCAACGCCATCCACGAGACGCCGATGCGCGTTGCAGTCAGCACGCGGGAGACGTCCTTAAACGTTTGGCAGCCGGGCAACCGGTTGGAGGCAGGAATGCGGCAATCCTCCAAGACGATGTGCGCCTGGTGGATAGCGCGCAGTGACAGCTTGCCGGTAATCACCGTGGCCGAGTAGCCCGGCGCGTCCTGCGGAACGATGAAGCCACCCACGTTTCCGTCCTCCATACGGGCGTAAATCACGGTCACGCCACCGGAAGCACCGTTGCCGATCCATTTCTTTTCGCCGTTGAGAACCCAGGAATCGCCGTCGCGGACCGCGGTGGTCTCCAGTGCAATGGAGTCAGAACCGTGCAACGGTTCCGTCAGACCAAACGCGCCGAGCAGCGAACACGACGCCATCGCTGGCAGGTAGCGGGAGCGCTGTTCCTCCGAGCCAAGCATCGCGATGGAGCGCATAGCCAGGCCGGCCTGCATGGCAACGACAGTGCCCATCGAGGCGTCGGCACGCGTGACCTCCATGAGCGCCAAACCCGCGCCGAGTGAGGTCATGGACTCGTGGCCAGGAACGTCAAGGCCGTCCGTCATGAGGTCGAGCTCGCCTAAGCGGCGCACAAGTTCGAGGGGGTATTCGCTTTTCTCCCAATGCTCATTGATAACCGGAAGGCAATCTTCACGAAACGAGCGAGCACGTGCCCAGACCTCGGCGTCTTGGGCACTGATGCCGTCGAACGCGCCGAGAAAGTCAGTTGTAGAATCAAAGAGATTATTGGACATTGCGGGCCTCCGAAACGAATCACTATTAGTCTGCTATTGTGATACACGCCTCACCGCCTGTCAAGAGAACGTACCCAGCGAAAGGCACACCACCATGGCTAACCAGAAGCGCCGCGGCCAAATCGCCACCGCCGCCCTCGACCTCTTTGACCAGCGCGGCTACCACGGCACCGGCATGGAAGACATCGCAAAGGCAGTGGGCATGCGGGCATCGAGCCTCTACAACCACTACAAGTCCAAGCAAGAGCTGCTCGCCGAGGTCACCGTCTCCGCCATGGAGGAACTCCTACGTGCCAACGCCGCGGCGCTCGCCGGAGTCACGGGTTCCGAGGAAAAAATCCTCGCCACGATGCGCGCACACGTCGTCTTCCACGCCACCCACGCCAAGCGCGTCCGCGTGGTCAACAACGAGCTCAACAACCTCGAAGAACCCCACAAATCCGTGGTCCTGCAGCTGCGCCGCGACTATGTGGCGCGTTGGATGAACGTCGTCGACGAGGGCAGCTTCCAAGCCGAGAACCTCAAGATTGCCTGCTGGGCGCTCATCGACATGGGCATCGGCGTGGCCACGTGGTTTAGCCCCGATGGCCCGTACACCGCCGAGGAGCTCGGTGACATGTACGGGCAGTTCGCGCTCCGCCAGCTGACCTAGCCGCTACGCGCAGCCAATCTCCTCGGCCTCTTCGTGGTCCGGGTAGATGACACGGATGCGCGAGTACACCTTGGCGTTGTAGCCACACGCTTCACGTTTGTCGACGACCACCCGCACCGGCGTCTGCTTAAACTTGCCCTCCGAGCAGAAGGGGTCGCAGTCGTTTTCCACGGCCGTGCCCTCAGCCGTGGCCTCATCGGCACCCCAGTTGGACCACCTAAGGTCATTGACCAGGTAGTTGTTATCACCGCAGGCCAGCGAAATGCTGTCGGGGCCTTCCAGTCCGGTGACGGACACGCAGCCCAAGATGGCCGTGGCCTCCACGGTGGTGGTCACATTGGGGCCGACCAGACCGACCACGCGGACCAGCTGGCCGGTTGCCGGAAGGATGGAGAAGCTGACGTGGTCAGCGTCGCGAATGACGCTGATGAGGCCGTCCTCCCCCACGCCGTTGTGGGAGCCCTGCGAGGCCGAAGCCAGGTCGTTGCCGTCGGTGGCGGCCAGAATGTCGTAGACAATCTTCTGCTGCTCGCTGCTCAAACCTGGCTGCAGCAGCAGCTGCAGCGCGCCGAGGGCGCGGTTGGGGAAACGATCCGCAAGAGCTTCCAGCCCAGCGCGGTCGGTGGCCGCCATAAGGTCTTCTGCGGGGATGGCCGGCTGCGGGTCGAACCCCGGCAGCTCGCCTTGGGAGGAGATGTTCACGGTGCCGTCGACGCCCACCGAGTACTCGGTCGTGGCAGTAGACGAGCCATCGGTGTCCACGCGCTTGAGGTACTCCTTTGAGGTCACGCCTTTGTCCGCGGCGTCGGGCTGCGCGGCGGCAGCCTCGCCCGCGTGCGTGAGCACCTCCGCCACGGCGACCGGCTCGCTGTGGTTCACAAACGGGATGACCCCGCCCACCAGAGCTAGGACACCGACGCCCGCGGCCACGGCCTTCCACGGCGTGCGTGACCCCGAATCGACGATGCCGCTGAGCACCGCCTCGGAGCGGGTAAGGGCGGCGTCGTCAAGCGCAGCGTCTGGCACCGGATTTGCGGCGCGCAATTGGGAAAGCGGATCAGTCATCGTAGCCTCCGGTGAGCTCGGAAAGGTGGGTGCGGGCGCGGTGCAGGCGCACGCGGACGTTGTTAGGGGTGATGCCGAGGACCTCGGCGATCTCGGCCTGCGTGAGCTCCTCCCAGGCGAAGAGAGTGAGGATCTCGCGCTCGGCATAAGGAAGCTGCAGCAGGGCGCGGTTGATGTCGAGGGACAAGTCAACGGCGGCGGATTCGTCGGAAAGGGCGCCGTCGAAGTCGTCGAGGTTTTCGAACTCTCGGCGCGAGCGATAGAACTCGCGCATCACGTTGCGGGCGATGCCATAGAGCCATGGCAGCGGGTTCTCCCCTGTCAGGGTGTCGAAGTTGGCCCAGGCGCGCGCGAAGACGTCGGCAGCCAGCTCCTCAGCGTACTCCTGCGGCACGCGACGCCGTAAGAACGCCAAGACGGCAGGATAATGCGCGCGAAAATGCCGGGAGAACTCCCGCTTTCGCGCGCCGGGCAAGGTTAAGACGGACAAATAAAACTCCACGAGCCTGCTGGAACATACTTCACATAGAGTATGTTGCAGCAGGCTCGGAATTATTACAGACTAGTGCGCGACTTTTTCTTTAACCGGAATCAGCACTGTCTTGACCAGAGAGGCGGCCATGCCTGCAGCGTCGACGTCGGTCTGCTGACTCGCGAGGATCAGCATTAGCAGGCCGACCGCTAGCGCCGGGTTGAGTCCGAGCAGCTTGGTGTCGGGCGCAGATGGTTTACTAGTAGACGATGGAACCGCTCGAACTCAGCGCGCTCACCGGCACGCAGTCCCGTACGTATGGCACCCGGAAGATCACCGACTCTATGGTGAACGCACCGGTCCATGTGGCGATCGCACTGTGGGACGAGCGCTGGGACTCGGCGCCGGGCGGCACTGTTGATGGCTGGGTCATCGCAGTAAACACCAGGCAGACGCGCTTCATACGCAAGGGCCAGACCAAGAGCGGCGACGTGGTGGAGATTGCCATCCGCGAATTCGAGAAGGCCACGAAGAACCTGAAGGGCCGAGTCTGGATTGTCACGGGGCGCCGGCAAAATGCGCTGCGGTCGGCGCTGGAACGGCGCGGTTATACGGTGACGGGTAGCTTTGCGGAGGAAAATAGGGCGTCGAAAAGCGCGAGCTCTGTGCGCCGCAAAGAAGCGGGCCTGACCGCGCGTAAGGCCAAGAAGTTGGGCGAGGCGCCGCGGAAGAAAGAGTCCACGCAGGTAGAGACCCCGAAGGCACATTGGTGGCCAAACTTCTCGCAGGCGTCATCATGGCCGGAGGGCGCCACGGTGCGCATTGCTACCGACGCCTCCTCCGACACCGTGTTCAAGGGCTCCATGTGCTTCGTGGCGGGCAATGGCGACTACCGGCTACGCACCCGCGAGACTAAGGCGGGTACTGACGAGCTCGAGCTGGAATCGCTGACCCTGGCGCTGAAGTACCTGCTCAAGGTGGGTGCAAAGAAGGCGATTATTGAAAGCGACTCGGTCGCGGCGCTCGAAGCAGTGGAGCAGTTGCGCAATAAGCAGTCGAAGGCGGTGCGCTCGCGGCGGACGTGGCGCGGCGTGACGTCAGGTGCGCGGTCGCGTTTCCAGCAGGCCTGGAACGACGTCGAGGGCGAATGCGAGGTGGAAATCCGCCGCGTGCTTGGCCATGCGGGCGATCCGCTCAACCGCGCGGCGGACCAGATTGCGTACATGGGGCTGCGTGCGATTGCGCATCCGATGAAGCAGTCGCGGGCCACGCTGCAGGAGGGCATCACCAAGGCGCTGGCCAAGCTTCAGGCTTAGCCGCCAAAAGATGATCAGGCAGGCAAACGCCACCGCCCACAGCCAACGGCGTTCGTGCAGCTTATCGCGATAGATGACGGACATTAACAGGTACCACGCCGACGGGATAATAAAGAAGAGACTGGTTCCTGGGGCCGCGCTAAAGCCAGTAAATCCGATTAAAAGGAAAACGCTGACAGGCCAGCTTTCCACCAAGAAAATGGGTAAAACTTGCCATCCGCCTCTGTTGACTCTGGCTCGTTAGCTTCGGTTTGAGCTGGTACGGCTTCGCTTGGCTCGTCTACTGGCGCTGGTTGGAAAGACTGCGTTTGCGGGGCTGTTTTCGACGCTTTCGTGTTGGTCCCCCTCTACGGGTTTCCCTCTAATGGTCCCTTTACGAGAAGCGTTGGCGACGAATACGGCCCATTGGGTTTCATTACCCCCTAAAGAAACCCAACCAATGGGAGCCAACCAATGGGACCAGTCTGGGACGTGCGGAAACCTCAGAAGGCGAGGGTCAGAGTGAAGGCCAGAGCGGAAGCCAGGCCGCGCGGGGCCGCGGAGGTCAGAGCGGAGGCCAGGCCGCGCGGGGCGCTAGTGACCGCCGTTTCCGCCGGACGCGAAGGTGAAGGTATCGGTCTCACCGGAATCGCAGGTCACGGTGTAGGTGTGGTAGCCGTCGGCAGGACCGGGGCCGATGTTGTCCGGCGCGGTTACGTAGCCCACCAGTTGGCCAAGGTCAGCTGCCGGCGACATCACCGTCGTCGCACCCCACGACGTGGTCAGGTTCGCGCGAGTGCCCGGGCAGTTTGCCGCGATAAGCAGCTCCTGGCCCGGCCCCAGCTGACCGTCAACAGTACTGGTCAGCTGGGTGCCAGCGGTGGTCTTCGCATCCTCGCTGAACGGGTTGAAGCCGGTAGCAACTGCAGCGCCACCACCAGCCAAAATAGCGCAAGCGGCGGTAGCAGCAACGAGGGTCTTTTTCATGATGACTCCTTAACTAGGAAGTTGATGTTCACCTAGTTAGTTGCACTACCGCCGCGTTTATTACAGGCGACCAGAAAGTTTTTCCAGCCGCCAGTAGGAGGCTTAACCGGCGATTCGGCGCGCGCCGTCGCCAGGGCTGGCCACAAGGAAGGTCGGCGCCGGGAAGCCGCGCTCAGCCGCGGCAGCAGCGATTGCCTCCGCCGTCGACTCCACATCGGCACGCTTAACCAGCGCAATCACCGCGCCACCGAAACCGCCCCCAGTCATACGCGCGCCCACCTCGCCGGCCGCCGCGAACGCGCAGTCCAGCTCAGGGGTCGTCACCTCATACTGGTCACGCAGCGAGACATGACTATCGCGCATGAGCTCCCGGAAACGGTCAAGGTTGCCGGCCTCCAAGTCGGAGGCAGCTTCCAAGGTGCGGGCGGTCTCCTCCACGACGTGGGCGACGCGGCGCTTAACGACGCCCTCATCCTCCCCCGCTTCCCTTGCCCACCGGGTGGCGGCCGCAACGGCATCGGGAATATCGCGGATAGTTCCGCCGCGGGCCCCAGAGCCCGCCAATGCAGACTGAACCGCGTCGATGACGCCACGGCGGGAGGCATACTGGCCGTCGTTCAAAGAGTGAGGGGCGTTGGTGTCCGCAATCAGCAGCACCATGTCGCGGTCCGCGATGTTAAACGGCACGCGGCGCACCTCACCCGTGGAGAAGTCCAAGACGAGTGCCTTGCCCTTTTGCCCAAACAGGCTGGCGTTTTGGTCCAAGCCACCCGTCGAGGCGCCCACGACTTCGTTCTCCGCGCGCATGCAGGCGAGAACTAGGCGGGTGCGGGCGGCGTCGTCAGGCGCGTGCCCTGTCGAAAGCTCGTAGGCCGCCACCGCCACCGAGCACTCCAACGCCGCGGAGCTGGAGAGGCCGGAGCCTACCGGAACGTCAGAGACAATCGCGATGTCGAGGCCCTCGCAGGAGGCTATGACGCCGTCCTCGAGGCTCGCCCACACGGCGCCGGCGACGTAGCCAGCCCAGGCGTCCGGGGTGCCGTTGGCCCAACCCGGGCCAACCTCATCCAGAAAAACGTCCACGCGGCGGACTTGGCCGCCAAACTCCGAGGCGATGCGCACGAGCCCATCCGAACGCGGAGCCACGGCCACGGCCGTGTTCTGCTCCAGCGCGAAAGGAATCGAGGCGCCACCTGCGTAGTCGACGTGCTCGCCGATGAGGTTTACTCGGCCCGGCGCGGCCCACACGCCAGCCGGGGCAACGTCAAAGGTGGAGCGAAACAGTTGAGTGGCGGCGTCGGCAAGCGCGGCGTCGGAGCGAGTGGAAATCCAGTTAAGCATCCCAGACCTCCTTGAACCGGTCGGCGATGCGCTCCGGGGTCGTGTCATTGATCCACACTGCCTGCGCGGACTCCGAGCCGGCAAGGTACTTCATGCGGTTCGGTGAGCGCATCAGCGAAAACAGCTGCAGGTGCATGCGCACGTCCCCGCGCAGTGTAGGGTCGGTCGGCGCCAAGTTCCAACCCGCGATATACGGGGTCTTCTCGACGCCGTCGAAGAAACGGTCCACAGCGGTATACAACTTCTTGAGCAAGGCGGCGAGGTCGTCGCGCTGCGCGCTGGAAAGCTCAGTGAAATCCGCCGCGTACTCGTTGGGCATGACCATCGCCTCGAGCGGCCACTTAGCGGCCGCGGGGACGAACACGGTGAAGTGCTCGGTCTCCGCGATGATGCGGGTGCCCGCTGCGCGCTCCTTGTCCAGGATGTCCTGGAAGAGATCGCCCTCGTAAGCCTGGGAGCTGGCCACGATAGCCTTCATGCGCGGCGAGAGGAACGGGTAGGAATAGATCTGGCCGTGCGGGTGCTGCAGCGTCACGCCGATTTCGGCGCCGCGGTTTTCAAACGGGAAGACCTGGGCCACCTCAGGCAGCGCAGACAGCGCAGAGGTGCGGTGTGCCCACGCCTCGATCACGGTACGGATGCGGCTGACCGGGAGATCCTTGAAGCTGGATTCCGGATCAGAGGTAAAGCAGACCACCTCGCAGCGCGCCTTGGCAGGCTTGCGCGGGACCAGGCCCATCTCGTCTACGTCTTCCTCGTAATCCTCCATGCCCATGGCAAAAGACGGGAAGCGGTTTTCGAAGACAACGACGTCATAAGAAGGCGAGGGAATCTCCGTGGGCAGCTGGCCCGGCAGTGTTGGCGCCAGCGGGTTTTCATTAGCTGGCGGCATGAACGTGCGGTTCATGCGGTGAGCGGCAAAAGCCACCCAGTCCCCGGTCAGCGGGTCGCGGCGCATCTCTGAGGCCGGCGTAACCTGCGGCAGATCGCGGCTGTCTTCTAGGACGCGATCGGTGTGTGGGGTGTCGTCGAAGTAGATGATTTCGCGGCCGTCGGCAAGCGCGGCCTTGGTGATCTCTACCATTACTTGGCCTCCGCCAGCTTCGATTCGTCGATCTTGGAAGGGTCAACGATGATGGGGCGCAGCTTAGCCCACAGCATGAAACCTGCTGCTACGACTGCCATGACGACGCCCGCCCAGAGGTTGTCGGAAGATTCCTTCGCCATACCGGTTTCCGGGTTTACACCCGGGTCGAGGGCAAAGGAGCAGATGATAAGCACGATGCCGTAGAGACCAAGCAGGGCACCGATGACGTTGCGAAGATCGAAAGCGCCTGCGTGCTGAGGAGAAGTCTTTTGAGTCATGATGGTTGCTCCTTTAGGCAAAGATGACGTTCAGGCCGATTGCAATGACCAAGCAGATGACGCCGAGCGGAACGGTCTGCTTGTACCACGGAAGGTTCTTCTCGGTGTAGTCCTCGAAGTGGTCCTTCGGTGTAACGGAAGAAACAAAGCCCACGAGCTCCTCGTCCGGCTTCGACTGAGTAAACATGGTGACGATGACGGAGACGATGATGTCTACCGTAAATGCCACGCCGGCGGCCACGAATGCGGTGCCCTGGCCCGGCAGGTTGAATATAGATGCGGTGGCGTCGGTGAAGGTAGCCACATACCAGAACGCAATCGCGGAAGCAGTACCTGCCACGAGGCCGGACCAACCTGCGTGCGGGGTCATGCGCTTCCAGAACATGCCCAGGATGAAGGTTGCGAACAGCGGAGCGTTGAAGAAGCCGAACAGGGTCTGCAGGTAGTCCATGACGTTGCCGAAGTTCTGGGCCAAAAGGGCGGTAAAGACGGCCACACCGGTGGCGACGACGGTCGCGATGCGGCCGAACTTCAGGTAGTAGCCATCCTCGCGATCCTTGACCACGTAGGTCTGCCAAATGTCATAAGAGATAACGGTGTTAAAGGCCGAGATGTTGGCGGCCATGCCGGCCATGAAGGAAGCGAGCAGGCCCGCAATTGCAACGCCCAAAAGGCCGTTCGGGAGCAGGTCGCGCATCAGCAGCAGGATGGCGTCGTTTGGCTTGGCGGTCTCTTCCATCAAGTCAGCGACGGAGACGGAGGCAATCATGCCTGGGATAACCACGAGGAAGGGCACGAACATTTTTGGGAAAGCACCAATGATTGGCGTCTTGCGCGCTGCGGAGATCGACTCCGATGCCATGGCGCGCTGGACCTCGACGAAGTTGGTGGTCCAGTAACCGAAGGAAAGGACGAAGCCTAGTCCCAGGACGATGCCGATGACGGACCAGACCGGATTCTCGAAGCCGGATATGTCAGTGCCCGGCCAGGTGTGGAAGTGGGAATCGTTCGCCACGGAATCCTTCAGCCCCTGCCAGCCGCCGACGCGGTTCAGGCCGATAATCGTCAGCGGTGCAAGCGCAGCGATGATGACGAAGAACTGCAGTACCTCGTTGTAGATGGCAGCGGACAAGCCGCCCAGGGTGATGTAGGACAGGACGATGATGCCTGCAACAACGAGCGCGACCCACATAGGCCAACCCAGCAGGGCCTCAACGATGGTGGCCAGCAGGTACAGGTTCACACCGGCGATGAGCAGCTGGGCTACGGCAAAGGAAATGGCATTGACCAGGTGCGCCGCGCTACCGAAGCGCTTACGCATGAACTCCGGAACGGATCGAACCTTCGAGCCGTAGTAGAACGGCATCATCACGATGCCCAGGAACACCATGGCCGGGATAGCGCCGATCCAGAAATAGTGCATGGTCTGGAAGCCATACTCCACGCCGTTGGCGGACATACCGATGATCTCCACCGCACCGAGGTTCGCAGAGACGAACGCCAGGCCAGTCACCCAAGCCGGCAAACCGCGGCCGGAGAGGAAGAAGTCGATGGAGGAGGAAACGCGGGCTTTGGCAGCCCAGCCGATTCCCAAGACGAAGAGGAAGTACAAGGCAACGAGCAGGTAGTCCACCCAGGTTGCGTCGAGTCTCAATACTGAAGGTTCCATGTGGAGAGCTTTCTTTTAGTAGATTGCGCTCAAGCGAAGCTCGTAGGCAATCGGTTGATGTGCGTTAATTTCGGCAAGGTCGATGCCACTGCGCAGTGCGTTCGGTGGAGCGCTCATGGGTTCCACCGCGAGTGCACGGCCGCGGCCGGGGTAGTTGTCCGGGGTATACATCTGTACCCAGTCAAGGCCCGGCCCCATTGCGAGGCGAACGCCTTTGCCTGCGGAAACGTAATCCGCCGTGAGGGGTCCCTGTCCGTGGAAGCAATCATCCCAAGTCACGTCAGCGATACGCTGCTGCTTGACGACGACGCTTTCCACCACGCCCGTGGGCAAGTTCCGGGTATCAAGAAGGTGGTGTTCGGTGACGCCGAGGCTAAGAATTGAGGCGTTGGCAGCCGCGCCGCGGGCAGAAAGATAGGTATGAAGGCCAAACGCGAAGGGGCAATCCTGCTCCGCGTGGGCCTCAAAGCGGGCGTGAAGCCCAGTTTGATCGAGGCTGTAAGTGGCGGTGAGCTGAATGGGCCACGGCCAAGGGGCCTCGATCTGGATGGTGAGCTGCACTTGGTTCACGCAGTAGCGCTTTAATTCCCAAGCCTTGTCGCATACAAAGCCATGGATGGCGTTGTTGCGCTCAGGCTCATTGACGGGCAGACAGTAAACGCTCCCCCGCCAGTTAAAACGGCCATCTGCAGTGCGGTTAGGCCACGGGGCAAGAACTACGCCGGCGCACATGGGCGGGAGATCCTGATAGGTCTCCACCAGCGGCTCGCCGGCGAAGGTCAGCGACTTAATACCGCCACCGAAGCTGGCAATTTCTGCCTCATATGCGCCATGCGCTATCCGGTAAGTAGGTGCCTGACTGGTCATAACCTAAGGCCTTCCTTTTCCGTGTGTAACTCACTACGTGGCTTAGGTTAAGACGCTGTTCAAACGCTAGTCAAACGTTTGCATAAACTTGCATAATGAATTTGCTAACGCCCTAAAGCGCTGATGACTGGTAATAAACGGCGCCACATAATCCGTGCCGCGGAGTGCGGAGTGGCAAGGACCTCACGCAAATAGTTTTCTGGTTTTAGCGCCCATGGCGTGAAAGCAGAATGCACGCGAATCGGGATTCCGAGGTGCCACGACCATAGCTTGGTACGCAGTGCATGGAAATCACTGGTGACTACATCGAAGTAAGGCGGCTTGCTCATCGCATAGGCATTTTCGAGATTCTCGTTGGTACTCGTGGCACGTGGTTCGACGATTATCTTCTCGCGCGGAACTCCCCTGCCCACCAAGTACTCGGCCATGACTTCGGCCTCGCCATAACCGGAGACGATGATGTCTTGTCCCCTCCAAATACGAAATGCATGCTCGAGTCTGCGCTCAAGCATGGGTCCAGGCACGCCACCTTGTACGCGGGCTCCCAGGACCAAAATGGGGACTAAGCTAGGGCCAAACATAGTGCAAAAGCCTAATTGAGAAAGGACTTCCGTGGCCACACCAACCTTGAAGGACCTCGCCGCGGCCACGGGGGTTTCTATCTCCACCGTCTCCCGCGCGCTGGCCAATCACCCTGCGATTTCTCCGGCGACCACGCAAAAGGTCAAGGCTGCGGCCGAGCAGCTGGGCTATCGCCCGAATGCCCAGGCACGCGCGTTGCGCGGTTCACGCTCCGATGCTATCGGCGTGGTGATTCCGAACCTGGCGGATCCTTATTTCGCGCTCATTGCTGCCGCGATTGAAGCCGAGGCCGAGCGCGTTGGCATCGCTGCCATCATGACCACCTGCTCTGAGTCACCTGAGCACTTAGCCAAAGCACTCGACGCACTGACATGGCGGCAGGTAGACGGCATTATCACCGTCCCGGTTGAAGGCGCCGAAGCAGCGCTAAAAGACGCCGCGAAATCCCGGCCGCTGCTGCTCATCGACCGAGAGCTGCCGCCCTTCCCCGCCGTTACCTCGGACCCGCGCCCGGGCATGTTCGCGGCATTAACGCAGCTGCGCCAAAAGGGTCACCGCGTGGTCGGCTATATTCCAGGCCCGCAGCAAACTTCTACGGGTAGGCAGCGGCTGAAAGTCTTCCGCGGTGCAAGCAGCGAGTTTTCCGCGCATTATGCACAAGGCGGCTTCCGCCGCAAGGACGGCTACGTGGGGGCATTAGAGCTTTTTGAAAAGGGCATTACCGCCATCGTGGCGGGCGATTCCATGATGACGGCTGGTGCGCTGGCCGCCTGCTATAACGCCGGCAAGGCCATCGGTGAAGACATCGCGTTGGTGGGCTACGACGACTTAAATCTCTTCCGCCTGCAACCGGTGCCGATCTCGGTGGTGGACCAGGACATGGCGGCGCTGGGCCGGCTAGCAGTCCAGCACCTGACCAAGGCGATTACGCATAACGCAACACCGACCGGGGTAAAGATTCCCACCTCTTATATCCCCCGCGTTTCCACCGCCCGGCAGTTCTCCTAAGGGCGGTAGCTCCAGGAAATCGCCTATTCCCCCAGCAGCTGGGCGCGCAGGTTTGCGTCCTTCTTCTCCACCTCGGCGGCCATATTTTCTTGGTACTGCGCCATCTTCTCGGTTAGTTCAGGATCCCCTGCGCCAAGGATACGAACGGCAAGAAGGCCCGCGTTCTTAGCGCCGCCGATAGACACGGTCGCCACCGGCACGCCACCGGGCATCTGCACGATAGACAGCAAGGAGTCCAGGCCATCCAAGTCCTTCAGCGCGCGCGGAATGCCGATGACCGGAATCGGAGTCGCCGCAGCAACCATGCCCGGCAGGTGCGCAGCACCGCCGGCGCAGGCGATGATGGCTTTCAGGCCACGCTTATGCGCGTCCTTGGCATAAGAGAGCATCTTTTCTGGGGTGCGGTGTGCACTGACGACGCCCACCTCGAAAGGCACGCCAAACTCCGCCAAGACTTCGGCAGCAGGTTTTACGGTAGGCCAATCTGAATCAGAACCCATGATGAGGCCAACGAGTGGTTCCATATCTTCTCCTAGGTAGTTGTTACTGGGGGCAGCAAGAAGGTTGCGGGAATCTGCGGAAAACTTATGCAGGCAGAGCTTTTAGAGCCAGGCCGCGTGCACGAGGAAGTGCGCAGCATCTGCCGCGATGTGGAGGGTTTGCTCGACGTCCTCACCCACGACGTTGACGTGGCCAATCTTACGGCCGGCGCGGTAGTCCTTGCCATAAAGGTGAATCTTGGCCTGCGGGTAACGCTCCATCACGGCACGTACGCGTTGCGGCATTGGCATTTCTGGATCTTCCGGGCCACCAAGGACGTTAGCCATGACGGTTACGGGAGCAAGCGCTGTGGTCTCACCGAGCGGCAGATCCAAGACTGCGCGTAGGTGCTGCTCGAACTGAGAGGTAACGGAACCGTCCTGGGTCCAGTGACCCGTGTTGTGCGGACGCATCGCGAGTTCATTTACAGCAAATTCTTCTACTGCTCCATCGCTTGGGAAACCAGCAGCGGAGGCTGCGGCAGCCGAGGCCGCGCTACCCCAGTTGTCCGCTTCAGCGACAGTGTAAGCAAAGAGTTCAACTGCCAGCACGCCAGTCACTCCTAGCTGCGTGGCCACGAGCTCGCCGACCTCGGCGGCGCGCTGCGCCAGCTCTGGGCTCAGGCCCGGCGCGGGCGCGAAGGCCTCGGCACAGATGCCGTCACGCTGCACGGATTGGGTAATCGGCCAAGCCTTCACCTCGCCGGAAGGACGGCGGGCGACTAGAACCGAAAGCTCGCGGGTGAGGTCAACCTTCTCCTCTGCCATCAAAGGCGTGCCGGCTTCCAGAAGCTCAGCGACCAGGGAATCCAGCTCCTCTGCAGCGGGGAACCACACGCCGTGGCCGTCGTATCCACCGCGGCGGGCCTTCAAGCAAACGCGGCCTTCTACAAGCTCGGCAAAATTACGCGCATCCTCAACAGAGGCGATTTGTGCAAAACGCGGAACCGGTGCACCCAGCTCCGCCAGCTTTTGGCGCATAAAGAGTTTGTCCTGGGCATACAGGAGCGCGGAAGGCTGCGGCTGGACGTTATAGCCGGCGTCGATAAGCGCCTGCACGTGATCGGTGGGCACGTGCTCGTGCTCGAAGGTCAGCGCATCGGCATCTTTAGCTGCAGAAACCAGCATCTCGTAGGCATGGTAATCACCCAAGACCACGTCTGGAATGACCTGCGCTGCGGACTGCTCCTGCGAGGAGGCAAGAATGCGCAGGTGGATGTCGAGCTCGGCGGCAGCCGGCTGCATCATGCGTGCGAGCTGGCCGTCGCCATAAACGGTAACGATGGGCTTTGCTGTATGACTCACCCATCCAATACTAGCCTTAACCTTATGATCGTCAGGCATACCATCTTCCAGAACTCCCTCATGGCCGCTCTGTTGGACGGCATTTATGACGGCGAAATGACCATTGGTGAGCTGCTCGGCAAGGGCAACTTTGGCATCGGTACCTTCGATGCGCTCGACGGCGAAATGTTGATTCTCGACGGCATCTGTTACCAGCTGCGCGGCGACGGAACTGCCACCATCGCGGACCTGGACCAGGGAACGCCCTTTGCGGTGGCCACCAATTTCGTACCCCGCATCAAAGTGCAAGCACCGCGCGGAATGCGCCGCGAAGAGCTTTCGGCCTTCGTCGATGAAGTCGAGCCTTCCGCCAACTACATGTACGCGGTGCGGATAACGGGGCGCTTCGAGTCAGTGCGCACGCGCACCGTGGTCAAACAGTCCAAGCCCTACCCTCCCATGGCGCAGGCGGTGGGCGGCGATAAGGAGCTGCACTTTGAAAACGTCGAGGGCATCATCGGTGGTTTCCGCACCCCAGTGTTTGAAAAGGGAATCTCGGTGCCAGGCTGCCACGTTCACTTTATCGACGCCGCGCGTTGCTCCGGCGGGCACGTACTGGACTACGTCGTCGACGAAGCCACCATCGAGCTCTGCCCCGGCACGGATCTTGAAATGCGGCTGCCGCTTACCCAGGAATTCAAGCAAGCCAACCTGGCTCCTGAGGATCTGGACCACCAGCTGCACACCACAGAGGTTAAGAATTAGAAGAGCTCCTGCTCGTTGAGAATTTCTTCTACGCGTTTGGCCCTGGGGATGGAAGAGAAATACATTGGCCGCTCATAACCGTGGATGGCCAGCGAGATCCCACCGCGGCGCCGCCTAGCACCGCGAATATCCTGCAGCGGGATGGAATCAATGTGCCCTCCCTCGCGGGCGATAACGCGCAGGTTAGTAACGATGAAGCGGCGCCGGCGCGCGCGGTAGAGCGGGATACCGAAACGCCACAGCGATAGCAGCGCCCAGATTAAAACGATGCCGTTACGCAGGTTTCTGTCTAGGCCGTGGACATCCGCCCAGCCGATGCCCATCCATGCCACGCCGGTAATGAGGATGAGCTCAAGGAAAGGAAAGATCAGCGCGCGAAACGGCGCTGTCATATCCACGCGGACTACTTCGCCGCGCCCCATCTTCATCAGTCCCATAGGGGTGCATGATACCCGCCGGAGACGGCGAAGGACTTCAGCAACGTGGCCTATTCCGCGGCTGAAATCACCAACGGCGATTCCTACACCGTCACCGTCGGCGGCACTGTCGCTGAGGCGACTGCCGGTGAGGTCTCCCAGGGAATGGGCGGCGGTCCGATGAGCGGACAGTGCCCCTAAATAGACGCAATTTGCCAAATAGGAATGCCTACCACGCTCTGCGGCGGGCCCTATTTGGCAAATTGTGTTTTAAAGCGCCCCGCCACTCCACTCAGCGCAGCAACGAGTCGCTACTGCACGGGACGCAGGTGGGTGACATCACCTGCCGAGTAATATTCGCCGCCAACGTTGATGCGGCCGTCGTCGCCAATGCCCTCGACGACACCCACGACGTCGCCAGTCGGCGCTTCAAGGCGAACTTCCTGGCCGATCGAGGAGCACACCGCACGGTAGTCTGCCATGAGCTGTGGGTCTTGGTTCTCCCACTGGGTGATGCGACGACGCAGGTTCTTGAGCAGGGCAATCGCCAATTCCGTGCGATCCGTATCGCGACCTTCCAGCATTAGCGAGGTGGCCTTTTCGATAGGCAGCTGCTCTCGAGTAAGCGTGACGTTCAGGCCCATGCCCACAACCACCCGCGCGGAAGGCGCAGGCGCGGCCTGCGTTTTCGGGGCGACCTCAGCCTTATTGACTTCAGCCTTGTTTACTTCCGCCTTGTTTACCTCAGCCTTGCTGACTTCGGTCTTGGGCGCGGACTTGAAGGCGGCACCGACGGGGCCAGCCTCGGCAAGGATGCCGCAGAGCTTATTGCCGTTGATGTGAACGTCGTTCGGCCACTTCAGAACGGAGCCCTCGACGGTGTCGGTGACGGCCAGGCCCGATGCCAGTGGCAGGGTGCCTAGGTGCTCGAGGGAATCTGGAAGGATAAGAACAGAAAGAATAAGCTGCGAACCAGCAGGGCTTACCCAGGTCCGACCTAACCGGCCCTTACCGGAAACCTGCTCGTTGGTCAGCAACACCGTGCCATCGGCAACGTTTTCAGCCTTCATAAGATCGGTGTTGGTTGAGCCGGTCTGCTCCACATATTCAACTAGAGCAAAGTCATCCGCCAGCGCGGTACGAATGCGTTCAATATCAAGTGCAGCTGTCATGCCCTAAGAGAGTACTCGACTATGCCGCATGCATGTTTACACGCAGCACAAAGGCTAGAACCAGTTTGGCTTATGCAGGATTTCCTGCGCGGTCCTTTCATCCAAGCAGCTAGTCAAGACTGCCTGCGGCAGCGCCTTTTCCACCTGTTCCGGGGAGATGGTTATGCCGCGGTTACCCGGCAGCCATTCCACGGTGTCAACAATGAGCTTGTCGTAGATAAAACGCTTATCCCCCGTCAGCGAGCGGCCATCGCCTTCCATGACGGCGGTGTAGCGAATTTCAGGATCCACCCATTCACAAACCCACTGGCCATATTCAGTGACCTCAGAATCAGAGATGTTAAGCCCCGCGGCAGTAAGACTGTCCTTCATAAGGGCGCGATCGAAGTGGCCGTTTTCTTCCAAATAGCCGCGCGCAGCGTTGGCATCAGCCTGCTCACCGAAGATCTTTTTGAAAGTGGTATCGCGCGGTGCGAGTGTCGCAGAGCTGGAAGGCTTTTCCGATTCTTTATTCGGCTCGCTACTCGGCGCGGCAGAAGTTTGAGCGGATTCGGAAGAAGTCTGGGATGCGGCGACGGTGGTCATTGGTGCGGCAACGTCCTCAGAAGCAGCGCCGGAGCAGCTGGCTAAGGGGAGAACAAAAAGAGGGACAAAGAGAGGAATAAGCTTTTTCATGGCGCCAACCAGCATATGTGATTTAGCGGGGGTGCTAGTGTAGGCGCATGGCAAAGGTCACTTTTGAAAAGGTCAACATCACCTACCCCAACGCCGCAGCCCCCACGGTCAAAGACCTTGACCTGGAAATCGCAGACGGCGAATTCTTGGTGTTGGTCGGCCCCTCAGGCTGCGGAAAGTCCACGACGCTTCGTTCGCTTGCAGGTTTGGAGCCGACCTCGAGTGGCCGCATCTTGATCGATGATAAAGACGTCACCGGTTTGGAACCTGGCGATCGCGATATCGCAATGGTCTTCCAGAACTACGCCCTTTATCCGCACCTCACCGTGGCTGAGAACATGGGTTTCGCGCTAAAGCTGGCGAAGATGCCAAAGGATGAGCTCAAGAAAAAGGTAGAAGAAGCTGCCGATATCTTGGGCCTTAGCGAGTACCTGGACCGCAAACCGAAGGATCTTTCCGGTGGTCAGCGCCAGCGCGTGGCCATGGGCCGTGCCATCGTGCGTAATCCAAAGGTCTTTTTGATGGATGAGCCTTTGTCCAACCTTGACGCCAAGCTGCGTGTGCAGACCCGTTCGGAGCTAGCCAGCCTGCAGCAACGCCTCGGCACCACCACGGTTTATGTCACGCACGACCAAGTCGAAGCGATGACCATGGGCGATCGCGTTGCTGTGCTCAAAGATGGTGTCCTGCAGCAGGTGGCCTCCCCGCGTGAGCTTTACGACGCCCCGGTCAACGAGTTCGTCGCCGGCTTCATCGGATCGCCCGCGATGAATATCTTTGACTACGACGGCGGCCGCATCGGCATTCGCCCAGAAGACATGCGCATCATCGACGGCCCGGTCGGCATCCCCGGCACCGTCGACATCGTCGAGGAACTCGGCGCCGAGTCCTTCGTCTATATCAATGTGGGCGAGCAGCGCTTCGTGGCCCGCGCTGACAAGGGCCGCACTCCACAGCGCGGCGAGGAAGTCCTTCTCTCTTTTGATGTGAAAAATGCGCACCATTTCGACCCCGAAACGGGCGAACGCATCGAGCGATAGTCCAAAACTGCAAAGAGTTGTTGGGGGGTAATAACCACCCCCAACTTTTCCTTTTCTGCAGGCCTTTTGCAGGAAGGCTCATTTCCACTTAGTGAATTAGGTCAAAAATTCCACGAAGTGTGGACACTGTAACTTATTTTTAAGGCACAAGAAGTTTTCCGAAAGGTTTATTGCCCATGAAGAAGTCCGTACTTCGCTCTCACCTTCGTACCGTCCAGAAGGGCGCCGTCGTAACCACCGCTGCTCTTGCGCTGGCTCTGGCAGGCTGCTCCTCCGACGAAGGCTCATCCGATTCCGCCGCACAGGGCTCCGTAGACGGTGCCGACGGCCGCGGCCCTATCACCTTCGCGATGGGTAAGAATGACACTGACAAGATCCAGCCGATCATTGAAAAGTGGAACAAGGAGCACCCAGAAGAAAAGGTCACCTTGAAGGAACTGGCCGGTGAGGCTGACGCACAGCGCGACACCTTGGTTCAGTCCCTGCAGGCAGGCAACTCTGACTACGACGTCATGGCACTCGACGTCGTCTGGACCGCAGAGTTCGCAGCCAACCAGTGGCTCGCACCGCTGACCGATGACCTTGAGGTTGATACCGATGGTTTGCTGGATTCCACCGTTGAGTCTGCAACCTACAACGACACCCTCTACGCACTGCCGCAGAACACCAACGGCCAGCTGCTGTTCCGTAACACCGACTTGGCAGACAAGGCTCCGGAGAAGTTCGCTGATCTGAAGTCCGCGTGTGAGGCGCTCAAGAAAGACACCTCCTGTCTGACCACCCAGCTCAAGCAGTACGAGGGTCTGACCGTTAACACCGCCGGCTTCATGGAGGGCTGGGGCGGCTCCGTTCTTTCTGATGATGGCGCTCCTTCCGTGGATTCCACAGAGTCCAAGGCTGGTCTGCAGGCACTTGTCGACGCCTACAAGGACGGCGTCATCTCCAAGGACTCCACCGCCGCCACCGAGGAGGAGACCAACCTAGCCTTCACCGAGGGCAAGTCTGCTTTCGCAATCAACTGGCCGTACATGTACACCAACGCTGAAGATGCTGGCGTGAAGTTCGAGGTCCAGCCGCTGGTAGGCAAGGACGGCGTCGGTGTTTCCACCCTGGGTGGCTACAACAACGGCATCAACATCAACTCTGAGAAGAAGGCCACCGCACTGGACTTCATGAAGTTCATCATCAACGAGGAAAACCAGAAGTCCTTCGCTGAGGCTTCCTTCCCACCGGTTCTGGCTTCCGTCTACGATGACCCAGCCCTCATTGAGCAGTTCCCGTACCTGCCAGCTCTCAAGGAATCCCTCGAGAACGCAGCGCCGCGTCCGGTTTCCCCGTTCTACACCGCTATTTCCAAGGCCGTGCAGGATAACGCTTATGCAGCTTTGACCGCTGACAAGTCCGTGGACGATGCAACCAAGGACATGAAGGCCGCCATCGAGGCTGCTTCCCAGGGATAAATTTTTATGCTCCTTGCAGCTCCTTTCTTCTTGTAGGAAGGCTCAAGAAGGAGGCGCCATGCGGGGCGTGGGTGAGCTTGTGTGCTCGCGCACGCCCCGCATTGTCTTTGATGTCAGGCACACCAGTTAGACTCTTACCCAACCAGTTAATCTCCAGCAGAAAGGCGTCCCCAGCGTGGCAGTAACAACGCCCACCGCCATGAAGCGCAAGCAGAATTTGCATGCCGCGGGCCTTATCGCGCCGGCTCTCCTTGTGCTCGCCGTCGTCATCGGTTACCCAATCCTGCGTGCCATCTGGCTTTCTTTCCAAGGAAACCGCCACCTCAACCCCAAGACAGGAATCTTTGAAGAAGGCGGCTTTGCAGGCCTTGAGAACTACCTGTACTGGATCAATAACCGGTGTGTTTCCGGCACTGGGCAGATAGCGCAATGCCCTCCGGGCGTGATTGCCACGGATTTCTGGCCGGCGCTGAAGATCACGCTGTTTTTCACTGTGGTCACCGTCCTGCTTGAGACCATCCTCGGTATGTTCATGGCCATCATCATGAATGGCGAGTACAAGGGCCGCGGCCTAGTGCGCGCCGCAGTCCTGGTGCCGTGGGCTATTCCTACTGCCGTTACAGCAAAGCTGTGGCAGTTCATGTTCGCACCAGATGGCATCGTTAACTCCCTGCTCGGCACCGACTTCGCTTGGACCACCGATCCTTTCTACGCACGTCTGGCAGTCATCATCGCTGACGTGTGGAAGACTGCCCCTTTCATGGCCCTGCTTATCTTGGCCGGTCTGCAGATGATTCCGCGGGATGTCTACGACGCAGCCCGCGTTGACGGCGCAAGCCGCGTACAAACCTTTTTCAAGATCACGCTGCCGCTGGTGCGCCCGGCACTGATGGTTGCGATCTTGTTCCGCACGCTCGACGCACTGCGCATGTACGACCTTCCTGTCATCATGATTTCGGCTTCTTCCAACGCCCCTACTGCCACTATCTCCCAGCTAGTGGTTGAGGATATGCGCCAAGGCAACTTCAACTCGGCTTCTGCGCTGTCCACACTCATCTTCTTGCTCATCTTCGTCGTGGCCTTCATTCTGGTTCGCTTCTTGGGGGCCGATGTTTCTGGCAGTAAGCGCGGTGCGAATAGGAAGGCGGCCAAGTAATGAAAAAGTTCGGACACTACGCAGGCATCATCTTCATCATGTTCTGGGGGCTTGCGCCCTTCTACTGGATGGTCATTACTGCGCTTCGCAATAAAGACCACACTTTCGACACCACGCCGTGGCCTACCCATGTCACCTTGGAGAATTTCCAGGATGCACTGGCTACTGATAAGGGCAATAACTTCCTTGCCGCTCTCGGCAATTCCTTGGTTATTTCACTGGCCACCACCGCCATCGCCGTAGCAGTAGGCGTATTTACTGCTTATGCTTTGGCGCGCTATAACTTCCCTGGCAAGGGCATCGTTACCGGCATAATTCTGGCGGCTTCCATGTTCCCCGCCATCGCCTTGGTTACCCCGCTTTTCCAGATGTTTGGCAACCTCGACTGGATCGGCACCTACCGCGCGATGATCATCCCGAATATTTCCTTCGCGCTGCCGCTGACGGTTTATACCTTGCTAAGCTTCTTCCGGCAGCTACCCTGGGAGCTAGAGGAAGCCGCCCGCGTCGACGGTGCTTCCCGCAGCCAGGCTTTCCGCCTGGTTCTGCTCCCGCTCGCGGCACCGGCACTGTTTACCACCGCCATCATTGCTTTCATCACCACGTGGAATGAGTTCATGTTGGCGCGCCAGCTCTCGAATGATTCCACTGAGCCGGTCACCGTGGCCATCGCCCGCTTCTCCGGCCCCTCCGCATTCGAATACCCTTATGCCGCTACCATGGCTGCCGGCGCACTCGTGACTATCCCGCTCATCATCATGGTGCTCATCTTCCAGCATCGCATCGTCGCCGGTCTCACCGCCGGAGGTGTGAAGGCCTAATGCTTAAAAACTTAGGGTTTGCCGCTATTTCTGCTTGTCTAGCTCTAGCCAGCGCTGCGTGCGCGCCTTCGGAGGAGGAACAAGTCGCAGCAAGCCAAGCTGAGTCCGTGGGCATGCCTGCCCCACTCATCTTGAGCACAGAGGAGCTATCTGGCCAGACCTTCGACTTAAAAATCGATGAGGTCCTCGTCATCACCGAGTCCACAGGTCTCTTTGCCGAGGTTAGCAATCCCGAAGTCGCTGAATTTTCCCCGGCGCGCACTGATGGTGCCACGGAATACAACGCCAGCGTTCGCGCATTAAAGGAAGGCGCTACCGCCATCCAATTGTCCGACGGAACCGCGTTCAACCTCAAAGTCAGCTAATGCGTCGGGCTTTATTGTGGGACACTGCTCTAGGCTTTGTTGGCTTCTTTGCCTTCCTTGCCTTAATCCAAGCAGTAATCAATCTCTTCTCTGTCTCTCCCGCCATCTGGCCCGGTTTATTGGCCGGCGGCCTATGCACCATTGAATATCTACTCTGGCGCGCAAAAAGAAAGGACCTCGCATGAATTGGTACGAAAACGCCATCTTCTACCAGGCCCTCGTCGGCTCTTTTAAGGACGCGGGTCCCAGCGGCGGCCAAGGCGTCGGCACGCTCCAAGGCGTCATCGAAAAGCTTGACTATCTACAGTGGCTCGGCGTCGATTGTCTCTGGCTTTCGCCTTTCTATGCCTCCCCTTTGAAGGATGACGGCTACGACATCGCCGATTACTACGCCATCCACCCCGATTACGGCACAATGGAAGACTTCGAACAGCTCGTAGCCGAAACCCACAAGCGCGGCATGCGTTTAATGACGGACCTCGCTCTCAATCACACCTCGACCGAGCACGAATGGTTTCAAGCGTCCCGCCGCGATCCTTCGGGCCCTTACGGCAATTACTACGTGTGGGGAGACGATCCGAACCGGTATCCCGAAATCCGCATCATCTTCACCGACGTCGAAGATTCCACATGGGCCTGGGATGAGGTGCGCGAGCAGTACTACTTCCATCGCTTCTACTCGCACCAGCCGGATCTCAACTATGACAATCCTGCCGTCCACGAGGAAGTCTTCCGCATCGTTTCTTTCTGGATGGACAAGGGCCTAGACGGCTTCCGCTTGGACGCCATCCCCTATCTCTATGAGCGTGATGGCCAGGGAGGCGAATCCCTTCCGGAGACCATCGCGTTCGTCGAGAAGCTACGTGCCTTCATGGATGAGAACTATCCGGAGGCCGTCATGGTGGCCGAGGCCAACCAGCCGCCGAAAGAAACCATGGAGTTCTTCGGCACCGGCAATCGCGTCCACATGGTCTTCAACTTCCCCCTGATGCCGCGCATATATGAGGCACTTGCGCTTGGCGACGCCACCCCCCTCTACGCCATCATGGATGAAATCCCCGAGCTACCTGCCGGCTGCCAGTGGGGCACCTTCCTGCGCAACCATGACGAGCTGACGCTCGAAATGGTCGACGATGCCAGCCGCGAGCTGATGTATCGCCATTACCTTCCGGATGAGCAGATGCGCGCCCACGTGGGTATTGCCCGCCGCTTGGCTCCGCTTCTGGGAAATGACCGGCGCAAGATTGAGCTTTTCTTCTCGCTTTTGCTTTCCATGCCGGGTTCGCCTTTCTTCTACTACGGCGATGAAATCGGCATGGCGGATTCTCCTTCACTTCCAGACCGCGACGCGGTGCGCACCCCTATGCAATGGGCCCCTGGCGACGGCGCTGGCTTCACCACGGCCCCGCACCCGCGCCGCCCAATCGTGGGCGGCACGAAGATCAACGTCGAGGAGCAAAAAACGGATCCGACATCGCTGCTCAATACCGTGCGCGAACTCATTGCCCAGCGAAAGGCCTTCCCGGAGCTAGCAAACGCCCCCTTTGAGGCGGTAGAAACGGGCGAAGCAGGCATCTTTGCTTTCCAGCGGGGCGGCCTTCTGTGTCTGCACAACTTCACCGCAGACGCCGTCGATCTGGGCCCGGTGGAATTAGGGCCATTTGGCTACGCTTGGCTGCCCATCGAGGACCAATAAGCCAGTGAATAAATAGGACCTAAACGGAAAATGCATATCGGCCGGGGGTGCACTCCCCCGCCTTGGGTAAACAATAGGTTAACACGATATGTATACCGCGGGAATCTTCACCAAAGACCGACTATCTAATGATTTAAAAGCCGAACATAAAGCGTAAAACCCAAGGTCATAGCAACCATTGAGAGATTAGGCCCAATCTCATAAGGCGTCTACTCTATACCGTTGTTAGTTAGGAACGCGGTTGCGACACTGTCGCCGAGTTTAACCTCGGCCGTCACGCCACGCTCCCTCGCTCGAGAAGAACCGAAGAATCTTGGAAAGGGGTCGCGCCCGTGACAGCGACACTAATCATCTTGGCCATCGTGATCGTCACTGCCCTTGCCTTTGACTTCACCAACGGCTTCCACGACACCGCTAACGCAATGGCCACCTCCATTGCCACCGGCGCTCTAAAGCCATTTACCGCAGTCGCCATTTCCGCATTGCTCAACCTGATCGGTGCCTTTCTTTCCGTTCATGTTGCCGCAACCGTGGCAAAAGGCATCGTCAACCTTGATTCCTACGATCTCTCTGTCGGAACCGATGGAGAAGCACTCCTAATGGTCGTATTCACCGGCCTCATTGGCGGCATCTTCTGGAACCTATTTACATGGCTCCTCGGAATGCCGTCCTCTTCTTCCCACGCCCTTTTCGGCGGCCTCATCGGTGCAGCCTTTGCAGCCCTTGGCAGCGGCGGCGTTGCCTGGTCTTCCATCGCCGGCAAAATCATCATCCCAGCAATCGCATCCCCTTTCATCGCCGCCATGGTTTCGGCCTGCGGCACCGCGCTGGTCTACTGGGTTACTAACACCATCCCAGAGCGCGTAAAGAACGAGCACTTCCGCCACGGCCAGATCGTCACCGCATGCCTAGTTTCCCTGGCACACGGCGCAGGCGACGCACAGAAGACCATGGGCGTCATCTTCCTAGCCCTCGTCGCAGCCGGTGAGGCAAATGCCGATCAGCGCATCCCCACCTGGGTCATCGTTGCCTGTGCAGTGGCAATCGCAGCCGGCACCATGTCTGGCGGCTGGCGCGTCATCCGCACCCTGGGCAAGGGCTTGGTGGAAATCGAGTCCCCACAGGGTATGGCCGCCGAGGCATCTTCCGCAGCCATCATCCTCACCTCCGCCGCTGGCGGCATGGCACTGTCTACCACCCACGTTTCCACCGGCTCCATCCTCGGTACCGGCCTAGGCAAGAAGGGCGCACAGGTCCGCTGGGGCGTTGCAATGCGCATGGTTTCCGCATGGCTAATCACCCTGCCTTGCGCTGCTGCAGTCGGCTTCGCCACCTGGTGGATTGCACGCCTGGTTAGCGGTGCAACCAACACCCTGACTGGCGCCATCGTTGACGCCATCATCTTGCTCGCCATGGTCGCAGCAATCCTGCTGCGCGCTCGCCGCAACCCAGTGGATGCATCCAACGTCAACGACGACTGGGACGCTGATGCTGAGTCTGTTGACTCCTCCATGCAGGCTCACGACAAGGTTGCCGCCGGCGTTGCCACCGGCAACGCTCCGGGCGCCGCGAATGGCGTACACGGCGTCGTCGACGACGCTTCCAGCTCCGCTCACGAAGTCTCCCAAGGAAAGTAGGAATCGCCATGACCGCAATGGAAATTCTCGTCGCCATCACCCGCGTCGCTGGCTTGGCACTAGCCTTCGGCGCTGGCATCCCGCTCCTTTTCGCCTTGGGCATGCGTTGCATGACCGGTGACCCAATCCGCAACAGCGACGGCGTCATCGTCGGCGACACCGAGGCCTCCGCCCAGATGAAGGTTTTGGGCTGGACCGTCTACGCGGTCTTGGGCGTAATCATCCTGATTGCCATCTCTTGGATTGCTAAGGATTCGATTCACAATTACTTCGGAATTGAGCTCTTCCCGGGCCTTTCCAGCAAGCATTAAGACAGAACCTAAACCAAAGTTCTTCAAGCGTTAAGTTAACGAAAAGTTAACTAACACGGAACTAAAGGTTGCTAAACTAGCGGACCGAGCGTACTATCAAGTACTTATCAGCTCGTCCGCTAGTTTCT
Source organism: Corynebacterium simulans (assembly GCF_001586215.1). Classification (NCBI taxonomy): domain Bacteria; kingdom Bacillati; phylum Actinomycetota; class Actinomycetes; order Mycobacteriales; family Corynebacteriaceae; genus Corynebacterium; species Corynebacterium simulans. The sequence goes on from NZ_CP014634.1 coordinate 828,654, forward strand.
TTGTTTTTAACTACATTTCTTTTCCCTACCCCCAGCGGCCGAAGATTCATTGTCCAGATCGAAAGAAGGTGAGCATCAATGAATACCATCAACGGACTGATTAACTCGTTCGCAACCACATTCAAGAGCGTCACCGGCACGGGCCTTGACGCCTTGGACGCAACCCCCATGGAAGCCCTCGTCACCGAGGAGCTTGTCAACCGTGACACCACACCGGCCACGACGGATGACATCGTTTCCGTATTCAACTCCATTGCTGGCCGCGCACCGCGCACCGAAGAAGTCTACGAGGTGGAGCTCTTCCTCATGGATTTCGGCCTCGCAGCCTAAATTCCCCAGCCTCAAACCTTAAAGCGCCTAGCTTTTCCACAAAAGGAAGCTAGGCGCTTTTCTTTACCCCACACCACTTAGCAGCACAAACTAGTTTTGTGAGGGAAATCACCCGTGTTTCAAGGTGTAAAACCCCGAGGGTTTTCTTTAAACTCTTCAAACATGACTATTTCCTCACATTTTACCTCCCTCGAGGATGAGCAAGCTGCCACCACTGCCGGAAAAATCGCCGAACTTAAGCGGCGCCGCGAGCAAGCCGCCGCTCCGCTCGGCGAAAAGGCCTACCAGAAAGTCCACGCCGCTGGCCGTTTGACGGCACGCGAGCGCCTTGACTATCTGCTCGATGAAGGCTCATTCGTCGAAACCGATATGCTCGCCGTGCACCGCACCTCCGATTTCGGCATGGGCGCGAAAAAGCCATTGACCGACGGAATCGTTACCGGCTGGGGAACCATCGATGGCCGCGAGGTCTGTATCTTCTCCCAAGATGGCACCGTCTTCGGTGGCGCGCTCGGCGAGGTCTACGGCGAAAAGATGGTAAAAATCATGGAGCTTGCCGTAACCACCGGCCGTCCGCTCATCGGCCTCTACGAAGGTGCCGGTGCCCGCATCCAAGATGGCGCAGTCTCCCTCGACTGGATCGCGCGCACCTTCTACCAAAACGTCAAGGCCTCCGGCGTGGTCCCACAGATCTCCGTCATCATGGGCGCTTGCGCCGGTGGCAACGCCTACTCCCCTGCCCTGACTGACTTCGTCGTTATGGTCGAGGAAAAGTCCAAGATGTTCGTCACCGGCCCCGACGTCATCAAGACCGTCACCGGTGAAGAAATCACCCAGGAGGAACTCGGCGGCGCCTCCACTCACATGCAATCCGCCGGTAACTCCCATTTCACCGCCGCCACCGATGAAGAAGCCCTCGACTGGGTCCACGACCTTTTGACTTATCTCCCCTCCAATAACCGCCAGCGCTCACCTTTTGAGCCCTATGAAGAACTCGGCGATGAAACCGCCGATGACCTCATTCTCGACGAGATCATCCCTGATTCCCCTACCCAGCCCTACGACGTCAAGCACGTCATCGAAGCCATCACCGACGACGGCGAATTCCTCGAAATCCAGGCAGAACGCGCCGAAAACGTCGTCGTGGCCTTCGGCCGCGTCGAAGGCCACACCGTCGGTTTCGTGGCCAACCAGCCGCAGGTCTTCGCTGGCTGCCTTGATATCGATTCCTCCGAAAAGGCCGCGCGCTTCGTCCGCACCTGCGACGCCTTCAACATCCCCATCGTCATGCTCGTCGACGTCCCAGGCTTTCTGCCCGGTGCTTCCCAAGAACACGACGGCATCCTCCGCCGCGGCGCCAAGCTTCTCTACGCCTACGGCGAAGCCACAGTACCGAAGATCACTGTCACCATGCGCAAGGCCTACGGCGGCGCTTATTGCGTGATGGGCTCCAAGGGGCTTGGCGCAGACGTCAACCTTGCGTGGCCGACCGCCCAAATCGCAGTCATGGGCGCCGCCGGCGCCATCGGCTTCATCTACCGCAAGGAGCTCAAGAAGGCCCGTGAAGAAGGCCTCGACGTCGAAGAGCTCGCCAAGTCCTTTGAACGCGAGTACGAAGACCACATGCTAAACCCCTACAAGGCGGCAGAACGCGGCCTAATAGACGCAGTGATCCTTCCTTCAGAAACCCGCAGTGCTATCACTCGGAACCTACGCCTTTACGCTGACAAGAACGTCCCCCGTCCAGCGCGCAAGCACGGCAACGTCCCGCTCTAGATAGTTTCTCCCTATTCTCCTATTCTTCATCTGGCGGCCATTGCCCGGATACCAAAGCGCCTTAGTCTCCAACTGTATTTCAAAAATTTCTTATTTAATAAGGAGACTAGGAATCCACTATGTCCAAGATTAAACGCCGCAATTTCCTCTCAGGTGCCTCTCTTCTCGGACTTGGAGCCGTAGCTTCAAACCGGAGCACAGCAGTCGCGCAAGATGCTTCGCTTCCCTTGGATAGACCCTCGCAAGACGATCAAACGCCATCTCGGCTGGAATTCAATTCCGACGGATCCTTTAAAGTCATTCAGTTCAATGACACTCAAGATGATCACCTAACCGATAAGCGCACAATCGAGTTCATGGAGCACGTTCTCGACGCAGAACAGCCAGGGTTTGTGCTTATCAACGGCGATGTCATTTCCGCCGGCCCAACCACCCCAAAGCAGGTCTACCAAGCCATCAATAACGTGGTGCTGCCTATGGAAAGCCGTGATATCCCGTGGGCCGTTACCTTTGGCAACCACGATGAAGATTCCGCAGAGGAGGGCGGCACTGGTGTGCGCCACCAGCACATGACACAGTTCGTGCGTTCCTACCGCCACAACCGGAATGCGCCTGCCTCGTCCGGCGGCTATGGTGCTTCGAATACGCATCTTGCGCTTTACGACGCCGCGACTGCTCGCTTCAGCTTTTGGCTTCTCGATTCTGGCCGCTATCACCCGGAGATCATCGGTGGACAAGATGCAGCAGATCTGCCGGCCTATGATTACATTCACCCAGAGCAGATTGCGTGGTACGCACAGCAGTCGGATGCGCTGGCCGCGGCGACAGGTTCTCAGGTCGAAGGGCTTATGTTCTTCCATATTCCTACCTATGAGCACCGCGACATGTGGTTCGGCGGCCCGCTCAAGAACGGTCTGCTTGACCACGCGAAAGCGGTAGAGAAGCATGGAATCAAAGGAGAAAAGAACGAAGACTGCTATGTAGGCGCCTTCAATTCTGGTATTTATGCCGCGGCCCAGGCCCGTGGCGACATTCGCGGAATCTACTGCGGCCACGACCACATCAACACCTACATGGGCAACTATTACGGCATCGAATTGGGCTACGGCCCGGGCACCGGTTTTGGGGCCTACGGTCTCCGCGACGGCACAATAGCGCAGCACTCACTGCGTGGCGCACGCGTGTTTGAGTTTTCCGCCAATGCTGAGTCTGTCTATACCGGCACCCGAGTAATCTTTGCCAAGGACATTGGAATTGACATGGCCCCTGCCAAGCAGCCGCTTCAAGAACCAGCGGCGCTTCCGGAATACGTGGAACTTCCGGAAGTCGATGATGCTTCCGCTTCCCCAGGCGAACCTGAAGAAAACGGATCTTCGCAATCTTCGTGGGGGCTTTCTAGCCTAAGCTCGAGTTCTTCCTAGCACTGGGGACTAGCACTGGGGACTAGCACTGGGCGCCATATGATTTCGCGCCATGCCTTCACCGCGAGGTGAGCGTATGGCGCCCAAGCTTGTAGACTGCATATCTATGACTGACATGAAGACCACCGCTGGCAAGATTGAGGACCTGAGCAATAAACTCACCGAGTCCCGAGCGCCACAGGGCGAGGTCCCTGCCGCACGTAGCGCGATTACCGCGTTATTCGATGCCGGCTCCTTCGTCGAAACTGACGCACTGGCGCGTCACCGCTCCACCGACTTCGGCCGCGAGTATGACCGCCCTTATACCGACGGCGTTATCACCGGCTATGGCACGGTAGGCGGCCGCAAGGTATGCGCTTATGCACAGGACGCGACCATCTTTGACGGCACCATGGGCGAGGTTTACGGCGAGAAGATCACCAAGCTTTATGACCTTGCCATTAAGACCGGCGTTCCCATCGTAGCCATGATCGCCGGTGATAAGCCCCGCGCCCAGGAAGGCATCGTTTCCTCCGCAATGCAGGCGCGCATCCTGGCCCGCGCCACCACGGCGTCTGGCCTTATCCCGCAGGTCACCGCGGTCTACGCCGATTCCAAGGATGCTTCGCTGGTCGCCGCGCTTGCCGACGTCACCATTGCACCCGACGGTCATCTCAGCGCCAGCTCCGAAGCCAATGAGATCGCCTTGATCCAGCAGGTTTTGAGCTACCTGCCGGCGAATAACCGCGCTGAGGCCCCCCGCACGGATGCCCCGCTCATGGTGGGCTCCGTCGAAGAAAATATGTCTGCGGATGACGAAGCCCTCAACAGCATCGTCGGCGATTCCGGCGAAGTTGACCTGCACGCAGTCGTCGAAGCTGTCTGCGACGATGTCTTCGAGCTCGAAGCTAAAGTTGAAGGCGTCTTTACCGGCTTCGGCCGCGTCGAGGGCCGCACCGTGGGCATCCTCGCCAACCGTGCAACTTTCGACGCCGCCGCCTCCGTCAAGGCCGCACGTTTTGTCCGCCTCTGCGACGCCTTCAATACGCCAATCCTCGAATTCGTGGATGCTCCTGCCCTGCAGCTGGAAACCGCAGCGCTGGCGAAGTTCGTGCATGCCTACTCCGCCGCGAGCGTCGGCAAGCTCAGCATCATCGTGGGCCGCGCGCACGGTACCGGCTACATCGCTTTCGGGTCCAAGGACCTGGGCGCAGACTTGTCCTACGCCTGGCCGACCGCCGAAATCGCAGTTGCTGACGCCGCTGCATTGGCCCAGGAGCTCGAGATTTCTGAGGAAGAAGCAGCCGAGTATCTAAGCCCGTATCAGGCAGCCGAGCGCGGCCTGGTGGATGCGGTTATCACTCCCGCCGCGACCCGCGCTTCCATCATCGAAGCACTGCGTCTTCTGGAACGTAAAATTGTCCCTACTTTGCCGAAGAAGCACGGCAACATCGTCTTGTAATAAGGAGAACACCATGACTGCTCCTCTGATTAAGGTCCTCAAGGGTAACCCCTCTGACGAAGAAGTCGCAGCGCTTTCCGCAGTTTTGACCCAGCTGGATGCCGATGCCCGCGCCAAGGCCGCAGATACCCGCGCTACCCGCGATCTCTGGGGCCAGCCGGGACAGACCTATAACCCGTCCGCGTTCCGTAACGTGCGCTACTACTAAGCGCCAAGGTTGAAGCCGAATTCATGCGAATTGTCCTCGCTTCTCAATCCCCGTCCCGCGCCTCCATCTTGCGCGGGGCCGGGGTTGAGCCCGTTTTAGCCCCAGCACACGTCGACGAAAGGGCCATCGAGGCGTCGCTAAGCAGCGCCCCGCCTGCCGACGTCGTCGCAGCCCTTGCCACCGCAAAGGCCGAAAAGGTAGCGCCCGATTACCCCGCAGACGTTGTCATCGGCGGCGACTCAATGCTGCTTTTAGATGGTCAGCTGCAAGGCAAGCCGCACACCGAGCAGGCCACCGTGGAGCGCTGGCGCGCCCAAGCCGGCCACTGCGCCGAGCTGTTAACCGGTCACTGCATCATCCATGGCGAAAAGCGCCACGTGGAGACCTCCCGTACCAAAGTCTTCTTTGCATCTGCCACCGAGCGTGACATAGCCGCCTATGCGGCAACGGGCGAACCCTTGGAATGCGCCGGCGCCTTCACCTTAGAGGCTCTCGGCGGCTGGTTCATTGACCGCATCGAGGGCGATCCCTCCTCCGTCATTGGGCTTTCCCTGCCGGTAGTCCGCCGCGCGCTCTATTCCTTTGATTTGCACGTCTCGGACTTCTGGAACGCGGCTTAGATTCCCTAGCCATCTGCACCACCAAACGGATTGGCGGTAGGGTTGCGGGCATGGAAATGAAAGACATGCTAGCCCCTGCCCCTATCCAGTTGCCCGCCGATCCTGGCGCGGATTCCGTTTCCGACCTACAGGCCGGAATCGTCGCACACCCTAATTCCCCACTGCTGTGGGCGCTGCTGGCGGAGCAGGAGCTAACCCGCCTGCGCGAGGACGAGGCCCTGCCGATTGCCTACATCACCGCTTATGCCTACGCACGCACGGGCTACCACCGCAGCCTCGACCGTTTGCGCGGCAACGGCTGGAAGGGCTGGGGCCCAGTTCCTTTTGCCCACGAGCCAAACCGGGGCGTTCTGCGCGCCATCGCGGCTCTCGCGCACGCTGCACAGGCAATCGGTGAGCAAGACGAGTACGACCGCCTCCGCCAAATGCTTTCCGACGCCGACCCAGACTGCGTAGCCCGCCTCCTCGACTAAATCGAATACCTAAAACTTAAAAGGCCTCGGTCTCGGCTCTTGAAAAGAGCACATGAGGCCGAGGCTTTTTAGCTGGCAGGTGAAGGGCTTACTTATCCGCTTCTGCCAGTTCGACGAGCTTCTTGGTGTTCTCCGTGGTCTGGATGTTGGAGACGAAGAACTCAAGCACGAGGCGAACCTGAATGAGGTAAATCAGCAGACCCAGGGTGCCGAAGATGAGGTGGCCCAGGATCATCATTGCAGCCATGCCACCGCCAGCAGAGGACGAGCCTGCAAGATCGCCCATGATGCCGGTTAAGGAGCCGCCCGTGACGGCCACGATGAGGCCACCAATCCAGGACAGAACACCGACCACAACTGCGATCACGTAGATGATGGATGCAAACTTCACGGTGATGAAGCTGGAGAACTTGAAGTCAAACAGGGACTTAAAGAAGTTATCCTTCGGCGCCTGCGGGTACTGGTTGAAGCCCTGCATCTGTGGGTTGTAGCCCGGCTGGCCTGGCTGGCCCTGTGGCTGGAAGCCACCAAAGCCTTGCTGGTTCTGCTGACCTGGCTGCCCCTGTGGCTGGAAGCCACCGAAGCCTTGCTGGTTCTGCTGGCCCGGCTGGTTCTGCGGCTGGTTCTGCGGCTGGAACTGCTGGTTGAAGCCACCCTGGTTGAAGTTGCCGGCCGGCGGAACTGGCTGACCAAAGCTGGATTGGCCAAAACCATTGCCTGCATTGTTATTGCCTGTGTTGATCACGCCGTTTGCGCTACCTGCGTTATCAGCGCTGTGGGAGCCCAATGCAGAGCTTGCGGGCTCGGCGGAAGCGCTGGCAGCCTGAGCGTTCTCAGAGCCAAAGCCCTGGGCATTGTCGGAGCTGTTGAAAGAGGCCTGGTTGAAGTCGGACTGGCCGAAATCAGAGGAAGTCTCACCGAAGTTCACGGTTTCTTCGCTGCTGGTGCCGTGCGCGCCGCCGAAGCTCGATGCCTCGGAGGAATCAGAAGCGCCGAAGGAAGAAGCACCGAAATCGGACTGGCCAAAGTCAGACTTGCCAAAATCAGAATTTCCAAAATCGGAGTTGCCGAAGTCGGAATTACCGAAGGAAGAGGAGCTCATCGCGTCCTCAGCAGCGTGCTGTGGATTCTGGTCGGAGTTGTTTTCTCCGAACTTGTCTGGGTTGGTCATATGAGAGACGTTCCTTTCAATTTATTAAGTACGCACAAAAGAAACTACAACACGCTGCACGATTCGGCAGCCCAATGGGAAATACTCCCTTTATAAGGGGCATATAAAAACCCTGCTTCCACCACCTTCGGGGAAACAGGGTCTGTAAATGTAAGAGGAGACCTTAAGCGTGTTTTGCCTCAACGCGCTTGATGGCTTCAGCGGCAACCTTCTGCTGAATGCCCATGTCAAGCTCGGAAGTAAAGCCCACGCAGGAGCAGTTGATCTCGCCAAGGACATAGGTGTCCTCGCCATTCTCGCCGTCGGCAAGCATGAAATCAGCAGTCCAGATCAGCGGGATGTTGTCACCGCCAAGCTTTTCTGCAATGACCGGACGAACCTCGGCAAACATGCCTACAAGTTCTTGCCAAGCTTCGGGCTTGTCATAGGTGTACTTAGCGCCGGAAAACAATGTGGCGGAGAAGTTGTCGCCGCCTTCAGCCGGCTTCTTGTGCACCACGAAGACTGGGTCAGGGCCGACTAGGAGGATACGGATTTCTCCCTCGACGATGCGCGGCATGAAGCGCATATCAACGAGCATGCCGTTGTCACCGATAATGTACTGGTCACAGAAATCCATGAACTCGCCGAGCTCGCGAACCTCGGTGTGGTTATCCACTGCCTCGGTGCACTTAAGCTTGGTCTCTAGCGGCAGTGCGGTGCCAGGTTCTACCTCGAGGGACTTGTCCTCGAGCTGGACACGCCAGATGCCTTCGCCCGTCGAACCGCGGTTTTGCTTCAGCACGCGCTCGCCGTAAGACAGCGAGGTGGGGAAAGTGTCGTGGAACGACTCAACGTCGTAATATGCCGCAGTATCGGAAGGTACAAGCTCAGTGTCATTGAGCTTGACCAATGCATCCTTGGCACCGTAGGCCATCATCTCATACGGAGTGGACATGCCAACCAGGCCAGCTTCAGAGAGCTTGGTCAGCAGATCAAAGTAGCCTTTCTCGCCGCCTGGGATATTACCCGGGTTCACGCGGGAGATATAAGCGTCGAAGTTTTCGGTGACGTACTCGAAGATGCGCTCAGACCACTCTGGACGGAAGAAGACGACCTCAGAGTGCCAGCCTGCGTCCTTGATGGACTCGACGATGGGCATGGTGTCCTTGCGGTGGCCGTTGAGCTGCTTGTCAGATCCGCCCTCGACCTCGAAGACGACGATTGCCTTGTGCACAGCAATTCCCTTTCGTTTGGGGGTTGTGGGTGATGGTCCGGTACGCCAGCGGCTTTCTGTGGACACTTCGTGTTTCAGACAGTATTTGAGCGATTTACGAAGCGTTTTGTACCGCACCACACCTTAAAAATAACGCAGGTTTGCACCTCCTCGCTGGGTTGTTAACCCCGCATTAACCCCGGTACGTTTTGGCCGCTCAAGATACATTCTAGGCATCTGACCTGCAGGCTTGTTATAACCAGTGATTGTGAGCCACGGCAATCGGCAAGAAAATGTATGCAACGCCACAATGTTCAGCTCAAGGTGACCAATTTAAGGGCTCAAGCGTTAGAGTTGTTGTGTTTAGAGAGATCTCTTTTATAAACCCCATTTAGAAAGGAAACCGGACCGTGGCCGAGTTCGATCCACATCCCCCATTCCAGGAATATGCGCACCCAGAGCGCCTCGTTTCCGCACCTTGGCTCTCCGCTAGGCTCGGCACCAAGGGCCTGCGCGTTATCGAAGTAGACGAGGATTCCCTCCTCTACGACATCGGACACATCCCGACCGCCTCGCGCATTAATTTCCAAACCGAGCTGCTCGATCCCCTCACCCGCGACGTCGTCGATGCAGCCTCCTTCTCCCAGCTCATGCGAGACAAGGGCATTAAGCGGGAAGACACCGTTGTTATCTACGGCGACAAAGCCAACTGGTGGGCAGCCTACGCCCTGTGGGTATTTGAACTTTATGGCCACCCTGACGTCCGCCTGCTCGACGGCGGCCGCGACGCATGGGTTACCGAAGAGCGCGATACCTCTTTCATGGTTCCAGACTTCCCAGAGTCCGATTACCCAGAGGTAGAACGCGACGACGCCACCTCCCGCGCCTTTGTAGACCAGATGCGCGAGACCTCAGCAAAGCTCGTCGATACCCGCACGCCTGAGGAGTACGGCGGCGAGCCTTCCACCGGCGAGTCCACATATGGCACCACCATGCGCCACGGACACATTCCGGGCGCCGCCAACTTGGAGTGGGATCGCTCCGTTTACCCGAATGGCTGTTTCCGCGCGCTTTCTGAGCTCAGAGTCAACTATGGCAACCTCGAGCCAGAAACCGAGACCATCCTCTACTCCCATGTTGGCGCGCAGGCCGCCCACACTTGGTTCGTGCTAACCTTCCTGCTGGGATTCAAGTCCACGAAGGTCTACGACGGTTCGTGGGCCGAGTGGGGAAACATGGTTCGCATGCCAATCGAGAAGTAACTTCTCCGTTCAACACGCCGATTTACTCCCGTATCCTCGCTGGTGCGGGAGTATTTTTGAGAGCAAAACCAGAACTTGACGGTTTACTCATGTTTTTGTGTGCAAGAATAGTGAGCAGTCCAATACGATTTTTATCAGGAGGGTTCCTGCCGTGGCAGTTGAAACCAAGAAGATCACCAAGGTGCTAGTTGCTAACCGCGGTGAGATTGCAGTCCGCGTCATCCGTGCCGCGCGCGACGCTGGCATCGCCTCCGTCGCCGTTTATGCAGAGCCAGACGCCGACGCACCATTTGTTGCGCTTGCCGACGAAGCCTTCGCCCTAGGTGGGCAAAACTCCGCCGAGTCCTACCTTGTCTTCGACAAGATTCTCGACGCCGCCGCCAAGTCCGGCGCAGACGCCATTCACCCGGGCTACGGCTTCTTGTCTGAGAACGCCGACTTCGCGCAAGCGGTTATCGACGCCGGACTTATCTGGATCGGCCCTTCCCCACAATCCATCCGCGACTTGGGCGACAAGGTCACCGCTCGCCACATCGCTGAGCGTGCCGACGCCCCGATGGCGCCGGGCACTCCAGACCCGGTTAAGGATGCAGCCGAGGTAGAAGCCTTCGCCGACGAACACGGCCTGCCAATTGCCATCAAGGCCGCCTTCGGTGGCGGCGGCCGCGGAATGAAGGTCGCCTATGAGCGTGACGAAGTAGCAGAGCTCTTCGAGTCCGCTACCCGCGAGGCCACCGCCGCATTCGGCCGCGGCGAGTGCTTTGTCGAGCGCTATCTCGACAAGGCTCGCCACGTCGAGGCACAGGTACTGGCTGACCAGCACGGCAACGTGGTCGTCGTCGGCACCCGCGATTGCTCCCTGCAACGCCGCTTCCAAAAGCTGGTGGAGGAAGCCCCTGCCCCGTTCTTGAGCGATGAGCAGCGCACCGCCATCCATGAGTCGGCCAAGCGCATTTGCCGCGAGGCTGGCTACTTTGGCGCTGGCACCGTCGAGTACTTGGTCGGCTCCGATGGACTGATCTCCTTCCTCGAGGTCAACACCCGCCTGCAGGTGGAACACCCAGTCTCTGAGGAAACCACCGGCCTGGACCTGGTGCGCGAGCAGTTCAACATTGCAGAGGGCGGTGAACTTTCTATCACCGAGGATCCCACCCCGCGCGGCCATGCTTTCGAGTTCCGCATCAACGGCGAGGACGCCGCAACAGGCTTTATGCCAGCACCGGGCACCATCGTTTCCTACAGCGAGCCTTCCGGACCAGGCGTCCGCGTGGATTCCGGCGTGCGCGAGAACACCGTCATCGGCGGCCAGTTCGACTCCATGCTGGCCAAGCTCATCGTCTGGGGTCCAGACCGCGAGACCGCGCTTGCCCGTGCACGCCGCGCCCTGACTGAGTACACCGTCGAGGGCCTTCCGACCGTCATCCCGTTCCACCAGGCCATCGTGAGCGACCCTGCGTTTAGCGCCGAGAACGGTTCCTTCGATGTCTACACCAAGTGGATTGAGGAAGAGTGGGTAAACGAACTGCCTGCCTACGTCGACGTTGAAACCCCAGAGGAAGAGGAGGCAGCAGCCTCCCAGAAGTTCGTCGTCGAAGTCGGCGGTCGCCGCATCGAGGTAGCACTCCCAGGCAATCTCCTGCTGGGCGGCGGCGCACCCCGCAAGAAGTCCAAGAAGCGCCGCGGCTCTAGTTCTAAGACCGCCGCGTCTGGCGACGCCGTCGTAGCACCGATGCAGGGCACCGTCATCAAGGTTGGCGTTGAAGAAGGACAGGAAGTCGCAGAAGGCGACGTCGTGCTCATCCTCGAAGCCATGAAGATGGAAAACCCAGTCAAGGCCCACAAGGCCGGCACCGTCACTGGCCTCAGCGTCGAGCAGGGCGCCCAGATCAACAAGGGCGCCCCATTGCTGGAGATCAAATAGCACACTAGAGTCGGTGGAATGACCGCCAACGACTCTTTGTATGTGGTCCGGCTGGCCAAGGAGCCAGACCGGACCTACCTGTCTCGTCTGCTCTTCCTCGCTGATGTTTTAGGCGACGAAGAGGCCGCCGTCCCTGACTTCCACACGGCAGACGTGGGCCTGTACATCGACGAATGGTCGCCGCTTGTCGACGGCGGCTGCATCGCCGTTTCCAGTCATAACGTACCGATGGGCGGTGCGTGGCTGCGCTACTACACCGGTGCGCGCAAAGGTGCGGCGTACCTGGGCAACCCGGAAGCAGAGCCTTTCGACGAATCCCAGTGGGCAACCCGTTTTGACCCGGAGGAAATCCCCGAGCTATTCATCGCGGTGGAAAACCGCTACCGTGGCTTAGGCGTGGGCCGCCGCCTGCTGCGCAACATTTGCGACCTCGCTGAGGCCCAAGAGGCCCCCGCGATTGCACTGTGGGTCGACCCCGAGAACCCTGGTGCCCGCAAGCTCTACGAATCCGAAGGCTTCGAAGACATCACCGTCCCCGGTGATTCGGAGGCGCCCACCATGGTCAAGTACTTCGCCCACTAGGTTGCAACCGCGCAGAATAGAGCGCACCTCCCGCCGACGCTTCAAAGGTCAGCGGAAGGGGCGCTCTTCTGTTGCCAGCTTATAGCTGATTAGTTAATGACCACGATGAGGTCGCCACCTTCAACCTTGGTGGCCTGGCCGATGGCTACGCGCTCGACCTTGCCGTCCTTGGTTGCGGAGATGGAGGCTTCCATCTTCATGGCCTCGATGACGGCGACTTGGTCGCCGGCCTTGACCTCGTCACCAGCCTTCACGGTGGCGTTGACCACGCCCGCGAACGGCGCGGCCACGTGGCCATCGTTGGACGGGTCGGCCTTCTCCACGGTGGCCACCGAGGACTCCACGTTTTTGTCGCGGACCTTCATCGGGCGAATCTGGCCATTGACGTTGAGCACAACGTTGCGCATACCCTTCTCATCCGGCTCGCCGAGGGCGTCGAGACGCAGCGTGATCGTCTTGAGATCCGCACGATCGTTGGAGCCATCCGGGAAGTAGTGGACGATGTACTCGTTGCCCTCTTCCAAGCCGTAGAGGAAGACGGTGTCCGTGAGCGCCTCAGTGTTGCCAAAGGTGCGGCGGAACTCATTGAACTCCTCGAACTGCTTCGGGAAGAGCAGTCGGTTCAGGGACGCACGGCGCTCGTCAGAGTTGTCGGAGACCAGGTGAGCTTTCTCCTCTTCCGGTACTGGCTTGACGGAGACGTCGCCAGGCGCGCGGCCCTCAAGGACCTTGTCGCGCAGCGGTGGCCAGCCACCTGGAGGGGTACCGAGCTCGCCGCGAAGGAACGCGATGACGGAATCTGGGATGTCGTACTTGGTCGGGTCGGCCTCGAAGTCTGCTGCGTCGACGCCCGCACCCACGAGGTGCAGCGCGAGATCGCCGACGACCTTCGAGGACGGAGTGACCTTGGTCGGACGGCCAAGCATCTCATTGACGGCGGCATAGGTGTCCTCGATGACCTCGAAGCGGTCCTCCAAGCCCAAGGCCGTGGCCTGCGCGCGCAGGTTAGACAGCTGTCCACCGGGGATCTCGTGGCGGTAGACACGGCCGGTCGGGCCAGGAATGCCCTTCTCAAACGGACGGTAGAGCTGGCGGACAGCCTCCCAGTAAGGCTCGAGATCGGAGACGGCTTTCAGATCGATGCCGGTGTCGCGCGAGGAGTTGGAGAACGCCGCGATGATGGCGGACAGCGAAGGCTGCGAGGTGGTACCAGCCAGCGGTGCGGAAGCACCGTCGACGACGTCCGCGCCAGAGAGCGCCGCAGCGTAATAGGTAGCCAGCTGGCCACCCGCGGTGTCGTGAGTGTGGACGTGAACCGGCAGGTCGAATTCCTTGCGCAGCGCCATGACCAGCTTGGAAGCAGACTCAGGGCGCAGCAGGCCAGCCATATCCTTAATGGCCAGCACGTGGGCGCCGGTGTTCACGATTTCCTCAGCCAGCTTCAGGTAGTAGTCCAGCGTGTAGAGCTTCTCCCCCGGCGAGCACATGTCGCCCGAGTAGGCCATGGCAACCTCGGCCACGGTGGTGTTGGTCTCCAGGACAGCGTCGATAGCCGGGCGCATCTGGGTGACGTCGTTCAGCGCATCGAAGATGCGGAAGACATCAACTCCGGACTTGGCAGCTTCCTGAACGAACGCGTTGCACACGTCGTTTGCATACGGGGAGTAGCCGACGGTGTTGCGGCCACGCAGCAGCATCTGGATGTTCTGGTTCGGCATTGCCTCACGCAGCAGATCCAGGCGGACCCATGGGTCCTCCTTGAGGAAGCGCATGGCGACGTCGTACGTTGCGCCGCCCCACGCCTCGACGGAGAAGAGCTCCGGGGTCATGCGCGCGACAGCCTCAGCAGCGGTGACCAAGTCGGTACCGCGCACACGGGTGGCCAGCAGGGACTGGTGCGCATCGCGGAAAGTGGTGTCGGTGACAGCCAGCGCGGACTGGGCACGAATCTTCTCAGCCCACTTCTTTGGACCGAGCTCCAGCAGCTCATCGCGGGAACCGCGCGGCAGTGGCTGGGACTTGTCGAAGGTAGGAATCTTGTCGAAAGGACGCAGCTTGGTCGGGCGCTCGCCGTTTGGCTTATTGACCGTGACATCAGCGATGTAGTCGATGATGCGGCCGGACTCATCCACTGCCGGCGGAGCCTTGAGCAGGTCTGGGTGCTCCGGGATGAAGCCGGTGTCCACGCGTGTGGCTACGAAGTCAGGCTCGCGCAGCAGGGCGCGCAGGAAGCCGATGTTGGTGGCCACGCCGGAGACGGTGAACTCGTTGAGCGCACGCTGCGCACGAGCAACTGCTTGCTCGAAGGAAGCGCCACGGCAGGTCATCTTGACCAGCAAGGAGTCGAAGTTCGGGGAAATCTCCGCACCGACTGCGGTTGCGCCGTCGAGACGTACGCCTGCGCCGCCCGGAGAGCGGTAGGTGGTCAGGGTGCCGGTGTCTGGGCGAAAGCCGTTGGCTGGGTCCTCAGTGGTGATACGGCACTGAAGAGCAGCGCCGGTAAGGGCGATCTCTTCTTGGCGCAGGCCGAGCTCCTCAAGGGAGACACCAGCGGCGATCTGCATCTGGGACTTCACAATGTCCACGCCGGTGACTTCCTCGGTCACGGTGTGCTCAACCTGCACGCGCGGGTTCATCTCAATGAAGACGTGGTTGCCCTTCTCATCCACGAGGAACTCAACGGTGCCGGCACCTTCATAGTTGATGTGCTGGCAGAACTTTACGGCATCGGCACAAATGCGGTCACGCAGCTGCGGATCCAGGGTCGGGGCGGGAGCGATCTCGACGACCTTCTGGTGACGGCGCTGCACGGAGCAGTCACGCTCGAAGAGGTGTACGACGTTGCCCTGGGAGTCCGCCAGAATCTGCACCTCAATGTGCTGGGGCTTGATGACGGCCGTCTCGAGGTAGACGTGGCCGTCGCCAAAAGCCGCCTCTGCCTCGCGGGAAGCCTCAGCACACTTGGTCTTGAGCTCGGCCTCGTTCTCGATGAAACGCATGCCGCGTCCGCCGCCACCGGCGACGGCCTTGACAAATACCGGGAAGGTGAAGTCCTTGGCGTAACCGGCCAGTACATCGGGGTCCGTGGAAGGCTCGGAGTCCTGCAGTGTCGGCAGGCCAGCTTCTTTCGCCGCGCTGACCGCAGCAGCCTTATCACCGGTTAGGTCCAACGTGCTTGGCGTTGGACCAATAAACTTAATGCCATTGTCCTCACACGCACGGGCGAGATCCGCGCGTTCAGAAAGGAAACCGTAGCCTGGGTAGATGGCATCCGCCCCGGACTTCTTGGCGGCGCGAATGATTTCATCAATATCCAGATAAGCCTTCACCGGCTGGCCCTCAGTACCGATACGGACAGCCTCATCAGCGAAGGCGCGGTGGAAGGAGTTCCGGTCCTCACGAGGGTAGACCGCGACGGTCTTAGCCCCAGTCTCAAAGGCAGCACGGAATGCGCGCACGGCAATTTCGCCACGGTTGGCTACCAGAATCTTTTTGAACGATGGAAGCGCGGGATTAGCCACTTCTGTGTTCCTTTCAACTCGGAAGGCGCTGAAATACAGCGTCTCCACTCGGGTGATCCGCATCTCAGTTTAGAGAGCTGCCCCTAAAATGTCTGCCCTTTTCTACGCCGAATTCGCCACACATACCAGCAGTGGAGTGACGCCCTAGGGGATTTCTGCAGCTCGACCAGTAACAACAGACTTACGACCCCTGTAAACCTTGCAAATTTTTTCCTCAACAAGATTCAGCGGACCCCACCTTAGGTTTACGAAGAATTCACCTTCTCTACATGAAAGTTTCCTTTTAATTAATTCCTATTTATATTCAGAGAGTTATTTTCTTAGTGCGCACTCAGCGCACATTCCACCAGTCTCTAACAAGGAGAGAAAATGAGAATAAAAAACTCGCTACAGCTAGCGCTATTATCGCGGCACTAAGCGGTATCGCTGTACCGACAGCCAACGCCTCGGCAAGTGAATGCGGCGGAGGCCTTGTATGCATTTTCAATGAAGCGAACTTCGGAGGGTTCCTGGGATCCCGTGGCCCAGGAATCGGAATTATGAATGTTTCGCGCAACGCTAATGACAAGACGTCATCGTGGATCAATAACACCGGAGGCCATGCCGCTTGGTATCAGCACGCCAATGGCGGCGGCAAGTGCCACACCATGACCCCATTTTCCAATAACAATTATGTGGGCTGGTGGGACAACGACACCCTCACCTCCTGGCGCACCAATCGGGGCTGCTAAGTAATCAATCGTTAGCTGGGAAGAAGGACGAAATTCACCTTTCTTCCCAGCTTCAATACTTCAGAATTAAATGACCCATATTCGCATTCACCAAGTTCATAAAACGCTCGGCTCCGGCCCTAAAGCTACTCACGCACTCAAAGGAGTTTCTTTAGAAGCAGAAGCTGGAGAATTCATTGCCATCTCCGGAAAAAGCGGTTCAGGAAAAACAACCTTTTTGGACGCCCTGTCCGGACTAATATCCGTCAACTCGGGCTCCATCACGGTTGACGGAATCAGGGTAGACACCGCGTCCGAAAAGGACTTGCTTCGACTACGCAGGGAGGTTGTTGGCGTTGTCCACCAATCCGATCTCATCATTCCCGAGCTAACCGCGGCAGAAAATGTACAACTCGTCCTCTCAGCGGCAGGATACGAGGCTACAGAAGCTCGAACGGCGGCCGAATCCCTCCTAAAACAGGTAGGACTCGAGGGGTTAGAAACTCGATACCCCGACGAATTGTCCCGCGGGCAATGCCAGCGGGTGGGTATTGCCCGTGCATTGAGCGGGAAACGGTCCGTCCTATTGGCAGACGAGCCTTCTGCTGCCCTGGATGAGCAAAACTCGCGAAGCGTATTCGCATTGTTCCAAAAACTCGCTAGCGAAGGAACGACCATCATTACCGCTTCCCATGATCCGATCGTACTGGAGTATTGCACGCGATCTTTCACCCTGATCGACGGCCTACTGCACAACGACCAAGAAGCGGAGAAGTCACTTGGTTAGTCAACTTCTGTTTAAAATCACCAAGCAGCAACCCAAAGTGCGCCTTATGTACGCACTAGCCGCGCTCAGTATTCTTCTCCTTGCTGCAACGGCCACAAGCTCAATGCTTATGACAATGTCCGTCGAGCAACACGTCGCATCCAATCTAGGCGATAACCAGCAGAGAGCAGACGCACCCTGTTCACTTGCTCTAGGCGACAAAATCGACGATTGCCTATCCTCACCGGAAGATCCCGAACGGTTCTCTCGTGAACTTATATCGCAGGATTTCTACACGGACGCTGACCCCGGTCGCAGGATGACATACGCAGAAGGTGATTGGGAAAGCCACGGTTCCAGCTACGGCTTAACCTTGAAATCAGGGCGGTGGCCAACTTCACCCGGGGAAATAGTTGCAACCACGCCTAGCGGCATTTCCGAGGAAACAGAGGTCAGTGCCTTTAGCAGCAACCTCAAGGTAAACGTGGTCGGCACCGTCACAAATGAGTTTATGCCGAAGGCAAGCGCTGTTTATGCGGCCCCAGGTACCTGGGATCTCACTACTTCACCTGTATCTCCATCAAGCGTTGGAGCACGCCCAATGCTTTTGGATAACCAGTCCTCGAACCTGAGCGAACTGGAAAAGACAATGAACCGCATTGCACACAGTGATAATGCCGAGCTCAGTGCCAAAGAGGCAGTGAAACTGTCATACCTCTCTAAGCAATCGCTGGAAGAACAACCTCCCAAAAGCCTCCTTGATGAATACTCGTTTTTCTTCGGTGCGTTTGCGTTTGTCTTGCCGCTGTTCTTCTCCGCTTTCTTAACGACTACTCAACGCCGCGCACTCAAAACTCCAGCTACTTCACTACATCAACTCGGAATTGCCAGAAAGAAGTTGTGGAGTATCTTTCACCTCCGTCTTCTTTTCCTAGTTCTATCCATTTCAACCTGCGCTATTGTCACCGGCGCACTCATTCCCCACCTCTTTAGGAACCAACTAGCAAAGCTGGGATCCGTACCCGGGCGAGATTTCGCACTCCCCTGGAAGTGGTGTTGCTTGCTGCTCGTCTCCGCAGTACTTCCGCCAATTTTTAGCGCGCTGACAACCGTGCTTCCAGTACGATTTCATAAAACTCACGCTGCTGAACATAAGCTTTCCTCGAAATGGAAAAGAGCGTCGGCTGGGATCATCCCCACTTTGTGCGGCATAGCACTAGCAACCGTGCTATTCGCAGGGGTAGTCGGTCCGGAAATTTTCACAACCCTAGCCCCGATCCCCACGTTGGCGCTCGCTTTTGCGGTGGCGCTCCTTTTGACTATTTCGATTAAAAGCAATGCCCCCACGTCACCGAGTCGTCTTGCTCGGCGGTTTTTGAGTTCACACCGTTTTCTTCCACTTATTGGGCTGGGCTTATTATCCAGCACGGTTGGGATAGCCATTTTTAGCAGCAGTCTGGCCGCTAGCATGACCGCTTCGGAAGCTGAATCCTATGCACCAATTGTCCCACCTGACCAGGCAATCTTAACTCTGCCAGCTGAGACGGACTCCGTAAATGGAACTGCACAGAATTCTTTAGTCGCCCAAGGTGACCTGCCCGAGCCTATTTCCGTGCAGCGACTTTCCGCAGGACTACCGATGGATCCCAATATCTCAGGAGCTTTTGGCGTTCTATCCGTTCACGATATCGATAGTTGGGAAAAGCTTACCGACGAAAGACTAACTTCTGACGAAAGGAAAACTCTTGAACGCGGCGGCGTTCTCGTACGCGACGAAAAGCTTGTCGACGCCTCCCACACACAGATCACTGATTCAAGCGGAAAGTCGCACATCCTCGATGCCCAAGAGAGTTCTTTTGGACATTACTGGGGCAGACAAGTTGGAGGTGTCGTTTTAGAAGCTACGGCTCAGCAGCTTGGGCTTCCTACTAATTCACCCCTCTGGGTATTCGACGGATTATCCGCCCAAAAGGCAGAACGTGTGCCAAAAGTCGCAAACGAACTTGGCATACCGCCCGAAGACATCCAGCTTTCCAAAGGTTACGAAACCGAGACCCCCTTATCGTTCTACATCAGCCTTACGGCAGCTCTACTTTCCGCTATTGCCATAGCCTTGGTGGTTTCACGCGGACTGAGTAGCAGTATGAAAGCGTTACATACCGCCTTTTTCCATCTAGGGCTTAGCCGTGATTGGAGCATCAAATCTCTTTCGTGGGCCATAAGCTTTATCTGTTTTAGCTCCCTAGTAATCGGAACCTTTAGCGGTCTCGCTCCTTTAGCAGGATTTAGCTTTCTACTTGGCGACGGCTTTCTATTCGCCATCGATTGGACAGCAATGGGATTAACCATAATCGCAGTTCTACTTGGCACTGTCATCGGAACATTCGCTCAACGAAACCGTCTTAACCAGCGCTAATTGCCGATTCACTCAGCCCGCAGTCACATCTACCGTTGACCGTGGGCACCTTCCGTTATGTGGTTACCCACATAGGTAGTAAACCCATAAACCAGAAAGGGAATCTCTATGCCACTTTCACAGAGGTCTGCGTAATGAGTGACACCCGGCCTATTTATCAGCAGCTGACAGGAGGAATCAGAGACATTATTATCAGCGGCGAGCTGCCAGAAGGCGAACACGCCCCCAGTGCTGAGAGCGGCTTGTTGGTAGGGGTGTTGCGGAACGGTGGTAGGGCTGGATTCCGACTAGGTGGTAGGGCCGGGCCGCTGGCCCTGTTGGGGCCAGCGGCCGGGCTTCTAATCCGATCGACTACTCGTTGGCGCCATATGTGGCGCTTGCCAGGTGTTGGCGCATGTCGTAGTCGCCGAGTTCGATGCGCTGTCCGGCATTGAGTCTGCTGACCAGTGAGTCCGCGCCGATGGGGTCGGGTAGTTTCTTCACCCAGTAGGCGGCGGTTGTCTGGGAGACGATGATGGTCGGCAGTCTGCCGTCGCGGTCGAATATGATCTTGGTTAGGTCTTCTTGTCCGCGCTGGTTGATTCCTATGGTCAGGAAATCATCGAGGATGAGTACATCAATGTTTTGTAGCTTGCGCATTTTAGCTACATAGCGTTCATCTGCTGGCAGGAAGGCCCCTAATTCATCGACGAGCTGATCCAGCCGGTAGTACGCGACACTGTATTCAGCCTGGCAAGCAGCAATACCGATAGCGCAGGCGATGTAGGTTTTACCCGCACCGGTGGGCGCTAGGACGTGCACATTGGAAGGTTCGTCGCGCCAGGGTGTTGCGGCTAGTCGTTTGAGCTGGCGTAGATTCAACCCTCGTTCATCTGGGTTGATCAGCTCGGCGAGTGTTGCTCCCGGATAGCGGAATTTCGCCTGGGTGATGGCTTTTGCGATGTTGGTTTGCCGGCGCTTGGCCGCGGTTTCTTCCACGGCTTTGAGGAAGATTTCCTCCGGTAGAGCGGTGTTGGCGTCATCGGCGGCGACTAGGTCGAAAAAGATATCAGCGAAGGTGGAAAGACGCAGTTTACGCAGTGTAGCTCGGATGTCATCGTCAAGGTTGATGGTGGTCATGATGGTCTAGGCCTCCTTCTTCGGGATGTCGTAGTGGCTGGCTGGGCGCAGGAATACTGCATCAGGGATTGCGGTGATATCCACAATGCGCGACTGGGCGTGATCGGCCTGGACGGCTGGCGTTTGGTTGAGGGTGTGACCGTTGCGGGCGATGTCGGCCTGAATCCGCGCGATGACCTGCATGTTGGGTGCCAGGCTATGGTCAATGACTTGCTGGCAGGCAGGCTCAAGCGTGGTCTTGTTGTGCTTGTTGCCCAGCTTGACGAGCACGTTGCGGGCAGTGTGTAGCCCGCGGGGTACGGCTTTGGCGTTGCGTTCCAAAATTGAGGAGACGACCTTGGCCGTTGCCGGCCCAAATGATGATGCTCGAGCAAGCAGCTCGTCACGGGTAAGAGGTTTGACCCCGGCAATGTCCTTATCC
Source organism: Corynebacterium simulans (assembly GCF_001586215.1). NCBI lineage: Bacteria > Bacillati > Actinomycetota > Actinomycetes > Mycobacteriales > Corynebacteriaceae > Corynebacterium > Corynebacterium simulans. The sequence continues at coordinate 850,007 of NZ_CP014634.1, forward strand.
GGGGTATGGGCTGGGTCAGTGCAATAGCGGTACTTGAACCCGTGCATACGTGAGTGCTCTGCGACTAGGTCGTCGCCGTCGAAGATGCTCACCAGGCTGTTGGTCAGCCGTGCCCGCAGGGTTTTGCCGATGTATTGGAACGGCACTGAGTAGTACTGGTAGTCGCAGCAGATGTGCCAGTTACGGTCGACTTTGACGTTTCGCCAGGACACTTCCGTAAACGGGGTATCTGGTAAGTCACGCATCATGGGCGCTTCATCAGCATCAAACAACTCTTTACGGGTTATCCCATCGGGCCTAGGCATATTCATGTTGATGTCGTCGACGCGCTGGGCGATAGCCTCATTGAGTTCATCAAGACTGTAGAAGGTGATCCCATCGAAGTAGCCGAGGATGCGCGAGTAGACGAGTTGGACGGCGCGTTCCACAGCGGCCTTATCCCGAGGTTTTCCAGGTCGGGCCGGTACGAGCAGGATGTCGTAGTAGTCGGCGAAGTCCGCGTAGCGTTGTTGAATGCGCCGGCCGGGCTTGTTCTTCACCGGCCGATAAGTCGCGGTCGGTGCGTTGTCAGGAACGATGATGCCAGGGCATTTACCGAGGTAGTCTAAGGCTTTCACATGGCAGGAAATCCAGTTGTCCATCTTCTCGTTAGCTGTTGCTGTCACAAACAACAGTGAAGAATAGGGGCAGATGGCCACGAATAAGCTGGCTTTCATGCCGACTTCACCGATGGCCTTGTCAATGATGGAAACCTTGTCGCCGGCTCAGTCGACATAGAGTTCCTGGCCTGGCTCGTGTTCGATAATCGAGGTCATTCCAGTGGTGCGGATGTGGGTGCGCAGGCGTTCGCAAAACTGGGAGTACTGATACTTCGACTCGCCTTCACCGACAGGTGCAGCAACGTAGTCCAGCCAGAGCTTGTGGCGGGTCAAGTGCTTGTTATTGGCTAGTCGCTTGGCGAGCTTTTCGAAGTCTGGCTGGTCGTAGCGCTTGCGACGGGCCCCGCGATGGTCGCTGAAGTGCTCGTCGAAGAATGATGGATCCAGCTGAGCAAACGACTCCTTGGTGATGCTCAGGTCCGCAATCAGTGTCTTGGTTTTGGCAATATCCCGGTTGGAACATCCCAACGCCGCAGAGATGGCAGCATAGCTTCCCCCGTCCAAACACATCGCCATGATGTCTTTGAAGTTGGCCATGAAAGGCCCTCCTTAAGGTCATGAAAGGTGATGACGCGCCGGCACAAGTTGTGCCAACGCCACCTATACAATGACCGAAAACAGAGAGCCCTACCATCTATCCGGAAAACCCCGACCAACTACGCGGATTGCCCCTACCAACTACGCCGAAACGGCACCCAGCACCAACGAGCTTTCCGCGTTCCATTCCGTCAACCCGACCACCTCCGCCAAGGCACTTACCGTCCTCTTCGCGGAAGGCCTGCTAGAAAAGCGGGGTCAAGTCCGCGGAAGTGGTGTATCTGTGCTTTCTGAATCGAGGACAGTGTCAGGGGTGGTGCTAGGGTCCGGTCCGGGGTTGATGTCGGTTCATTAGGCTGCCTCTTTGATGGTTTGGTCTTCGCCCGCTCGGGTGGTTCTTGCCCGCTGTGGGTAGTCCACCGCGCCTTTGAAACGCCCAACCGCATCACCCGCCAGGTAGCCGCCATGCCGGATGGCCATTCCTACCTGTGGATAGGTCGCTTTGTGCAAGGAACCGCAAAATCTTGGGGAACCCCTCGCAAGGAATTCGCCGTGGGCTTAGGCTGCGATATCTCTGAGGCCGACCGCATTGTCTACGCCGATGCTCTTAATCTAGACTTATCCGCCGCCACCCCTATCGGCCCTGGTTGTACCGCTTGCCCGCGCGAACATTGTCCCCAGCGTGCCCTTCCACAAGCAGATCGTCCCATCCAGGTTTCACTCAATCGCACCGCCGAGCATTCCTACTCCACCTTTTAACAACGCATGCAAAAGCGCCCACCCTAGGCTGGTTGCTAAAGGCGGGCGCAAAAGAAAGGAAAGATCGCTTACTCCAGGTCATCGTGAGCCACGAGACGGCGTGCCGCCTCAGTGATGGTGCCGGACAGCGACGGGTAGACCGCGAAGGAATCAGCCAGCTGGTTAACGGTCAGCTGGTTGGTCACTGCCACAGCAATTGGCAGGATGAGCTCGGAAGCGGTCGGTGCAACGACGACGCCGCCGATAACGCGGCCGGAGGTAGCACGGCAGAACAGCTTCACAAAGCCGTGGTTCAGCGAGCGCATCTTCGCGCGCGGGTTGGTGTTCAGCGGCATCGTAATGGTGCGCGCGGAAACCTCGCCGGCCTCGATTTCTGCCTGGGTGAAGCCCACGGCTGCGATCTCCGGGCGCGTGAAGACGGCCGTGGCGACAGTCTTCAAACGCAACGGCGAAACGCCTTCACCAAGTGCGTGGTACATCGCGATGCGACCCTGCATAGCGGCCACGGAAGCCAGCGGGAACAGGTCGGAGCAGTCACCGGCTGCGTAGATGCCCGCGACGTTGGTGCGAGAAACGCGGTCGACCTTGATGTGGCCCGACTTCTGAGTAGCCACACCAACGTGCTCAAGGCCAAGTTCCTGGGTATTCGGGATGGAGCCGATGGACATGATGACGTGTGAGCCATGAATCTCGCGGCCGTCCTGCGTCTTGACCACAACATTGCCGTCTTCGGTACGAGTAACGGTCTCAACGCGGCAGTTCTTCTCCAACTCCACACCGCGCTCAGCCAGAACGGTCTCGAGGACGTCGGCTGCGTCGGCGTCATCATGCGGCAGAATACGGTCACGGGAAGCCACCATGGTTACCTTGACACCCATCTCTGCAAAAGCAGAAACGAACTCCGCACCGGTCACACCAGAACCGACCACGATGAGGTGCTCCGGATCTTCCTTCAAGTCATAGACCTGCTGCCAGGTCAGGATGCGCTCGCCGTCTGGCTGCGCGCCCGGCAGGATGCGCGGGGTGGCACCGGTAGCCACGAGCACGAGGTCTGCCTCGAGGGTTTCAGTTTCGCCTTCGCGCTTGACGACGTCGACCTTGTGCGCCGCGCCCTGCACACCATGCTGATCCTCGCTGAAGCTCGCGCGGCCGTCAATAACGTTGACGCCGATCTTCTCCAGGCCTGCACGAACGTCTGCCGACTGCTTGCCGGCCAGCGCCTGCACGCGTTCGTTCAGGGCCTGCAGCTTCAGCTGCATTGAGCCGAGCTGCTCGTTGAGCCCCATGGCTTCAGCGCGACGAAAGTCGGTGCGCAGGTTTGCACCAGCAATGAAGGACTTGGAAGGAACGCAGTCCAGCAAGACGGAAGAACCGCCGGGGCCCTGCTCTTCAACCAGGGTAATCTGTGCGCCGTACTTGGCTCCGGCAATGGCCGCCTCGTAGCCTGCTGGGCCGCCACCGATGATAACGATGCGCGGGGCATCCTCGATTGCAGCGTCTAGCGTTTCCTTCGTCACTGTCTAATGCTCCTTTATAGAGTGTTTAAGGACCTAATCCTTAAGACAGTGTAATGGTTGCTCCCCTATTCCTGCACCTTGGTAAATTGCTCCACCACGGAGCCGAAAAGTTTCACGCCTACACCGATGCAGCGCTCGTCGACATTGAGATCCCCCATGTGTAGATCGTGCTGCTCGCCCTCGCCAGACCAGCAGCCCAAACGCGCCATGGAGCCCGGCACATGTTCTAAGTACCAAGAGAAGTCCTCGCCGCCGGAGGATTGCGGGGCCTGGACGACGGCCTGCGGGTCGATGGCCTGCGCGGCGGAGGCCAACAGTGCGGTAGAGACGTCGTCGTTAAGCACGGGCGGAACGCCGCGGTGATACGTGAGCTCGTGTTCCACCCCAACCGGCGCCAATACCTGCTCCACGAGCTCCGAAAATAGCGCTTGCATGCCGCGCCAGATACCGATGTCCGCGGTGCGCATGGTGCCCGTTAGCGTGCCGGACTCCGGCATTGCGTTCGGCGCATAGCCGGAATTGACCTGTCCGAAGACCAAGACCGTTCCCGTCCGCGGATCCACCCGGCGCGACAGCAGGGCCGGCAGCTCCGTGATGACCTTGCCCAAAGCGTAGACGACGTCTGCAGAAAGGTGCGGGCGGGAGGTATGGCCTCCCGGGCCTTTGATCTCGAGCTCGACGACGTCGGTTGCAGAGGTAATCGCCCCAGCGCGCACGCCAATTCGGCCTACGCGCAGCTTCGGCTCCACGTGTACCGCGAAGATGGAGTTAACCCCTTCAAGAGCGCCCCATTCGATCACATCTGTGGCGCCGCCGACCCATACTTCCTCCGCTGGCTGGAAGATAACGCGTACACCCAACGGCAAGGAATGCGCGCGCTCGAAATCCGCCAGAGCGCACGCAAGCCCCAAAGCGATGGTGGTGTGCACGTCGTGGCCGCAGGCGTGCATGGCGCCGGGGTTTTCGGAGGTGTATTCCAACCCCGTGACCTCGGTAACCGGAAGCGCATCGATGTCGGCGCGAAAGGCCAAACGGCCCTGCTCGGTATCAGGGCCGATATCAACCATCAGGCCAGTCTGCGGGAAACGCTGCGGATTTAACCCATACTCTTCGAGCCTACGGGCGATGAAGTTGGTGGTCTCAACTTCATTATTGGACGTTTCCGGGTGCCGATGAATATGGCGGCGCCATGCAATTACTTCCGCGCGATGATTGTCGAACCACTCATTCACGAATGTGGAAATCACTCGGCACCTCCCAAAATTTTTCTACTGACCTCAAAGTCTACAACTAGACAAAGCGGTTCAGGTAGTCACGCAGCTCAGCGTCGGAATATACCAAGTGGTGCAGTTTTTCTTCTTTAAAATTCTGCGGCCGCTGCGAAGCGACGCCGGTCGATATACTCGGGCGCAAACGGGGTGACTTCGTCAAGCATGTGCTCCGCATCGGGCAGCAACGCAGAGGGTGGCACCTCTAGCGCGAATGCCAACTTAAACATCGTTGAAAGCTGCGGATCCGCACGCAGCGGCAGTGCCTTATCCGTACGCTCCAAGTTTGAGATTTGGCTGCGCGAGACCCCCGAGATTTCCGCCAAAGCCTGTTGGGACATGCGACGCCGTGCACGAATCCCCCGTAGCCGCGCCGCAAAGTCATGCCCTACTAACGCCCACGTTTTGTTGGCCACGAATCTTTCCTTTCCCCCATAAGTAGTTCGTGGCCGCTAGCCTAGCGCAGATTAGAAATCGATGTTGCGCGGGCCGTAGAGGCGGTCACCGGCGTCGCCCAAACCAGGAACGATGTAGGCTTCTTCATTCAGGTGCGGGTCAATCGCGGCGGTAACCAGACGCACAGGCAGGCCAGAATTGGCCAGCGCATCGACGCCTTCCTGCGCGGAAACCATGCAGATTGCGGTGATGTCGGTGGCTCCGCGGTCTGCCAGCAGCTTTAGGGAATACAACAAGGAACCGCCGGTGGCCAGCATTGGATCCACCACGAAGACGGTGCGGCCGGAAAGATCCTCTGGCAGTGCCTCTAGGTAAGGGACCGGCTCGTGGGTCTCTTCGTTGCGGGCCATGCCGATGAAGCCCACCTGCGCATCTGGGATCATGGCGAGAGCTGGGTCAATCATGCCCAGTCCCGCGCGGATAATCGGAACGATGATTGGCGGGTCGAGCAGGCGGCTGCCTTCGGCTGTTGCCACGGGGGTCTCGCAATCGAAGTGCTCGACGTCGAGTTCGCGGGCGGCCTCGTAAACAAGCATGGTTCCGAGGTCTTTGAGGGCGGCGCGGAATGCGGAGTTATCACTGCGGGCATCGCGCATGATGGTCAGGCGGGAAGCAGCAAGCGGGTGATCTACTACGTGGATGTCCATGGTTTCCCACTTTAGAACTTTTGGGAACCGTTTGGGTTTTGGGGCAGTCCAAATGACCATGACGACTTTCACGATTGATACCGAGCTCACCCGACATCTAGCCCGCGAACTTTTTGCCGCCACGCAAGAGACCACTCCTCCACTTCCGCATATACCTGACGGTTCACTTTCTGCATTTGGTGCTCATCTTTGTGACGCCGTTGCCAACCTCAACTCCCGCACAGAATCTCTGCGCGCGGATATGGAAGAGGTAGCCGCGGCGTCGGTAGCCATGGCAGAGGAGGCGGACGCCGCTGATTCTGCGGCTGCCGCTCATCTGGGAGGTGTTCTTTCATGATTGAGGCAGCGGTAAAGCAGATTTCGCAAATGGCTCCTCCTGCGCTACCGGCGGTAGACCTGCCAAAGGTCCCGGATTTAGAGACTGTCCCGGCGCTGGCAGAGATTGCACACGGTGACCCTTCCAAGCTTCTCGACGCCGCGAATGTCCTTAAAAAAGACCGCACCACCATCGAAAACGCGGTATCCCAGGCGCAACAACTGATTAAAGCTGCAGGCCGCGACCTCATTGGTATTGGAATCTCGCTGTTGACCAAGGCCGCCCCCGTGGCTTTGGGGATGCTCGTTCCGAACCCGGCAATCAATGCGGCAGCTCGGGCGCACATACAAGGTTTGATCGCGTCCCATCTGGCACAGGCTTTTGCGCGCTTAAAACAGCTTTTGAGCGAACTGTTGGCGGCGGCGCAGCCGCTATTGCCCATTGCCCGGCGCGCGGTGGAAAAGACTGTCAATGGCCGCAGCTCTGAGCCTGCCGAGCCGCATATAGCGCCGGGAAATAGTGAGAAACCAAGCGAGGTTAAGCCGGTCGCCGGGCTTTCATCTACAGCTGCAGCACAGGCGGCGGGTTCTTCCAGCGCAGGTGCGGGAAGCGAGCAAGGCAAGGCCGCAGTCGCTGCGGCGATGAGCAAACTCGGTACGCCTTATGTTTGGGGCGGTACGGGTAGCGGCGGCTTCGATTGCTCCGGTCTTACCCAATGGGCGTGGCGCCAGGCGGGCGTGGAGATTCCGCGAACGGCGGAAGCACAGACCGTGGGCAGGCAGGTCAGCGCAAATGAGCTCCAGCCGGGAGACCTCGTGGTGTGGGACGGGCACGTCGCGATGTACAAAGGCGGCGGCGAGATGATTGAAGCTGGCAGCCCAGTGGAGACGAGTCCGTTACGCACCAGCAATATGGGTATGGCCTTCAAGGGCTTTTGGCGGCCCACCGGCTAAAAGCATCTCGCTGGACTCGGGATATGCGAATACGGCGAATCTAAAGTGTTTGGGTAGACTGTTTGCCCATGAGCACACGCGCAATTGTTCCAGTCCAGCTCTCCTTGACCGAGGGCGATTTCTACACCCTATGGGCGCCAAAGTGGCGCCAGAATGGCTCTGAGTGGCAGGCATTTTTGGGGGACGCGGAATCAGTCCTCGTTTTCAACTCCGAAGCAGAGATGCTGTGCTACCTGGAGTCCGGAAAGCACCATGATCTCCTCGACCATCCACAGTGGTCCGAGTTCGATGCGCGTGCCGAAGACCGCGTCAGCCCAGCAAAGAAGGAAGTCTTCGATCTCATCGGAATGCCGGCGCACCTAGCTGGCCGCCCCAGCCACGAAAACGTTAGCGCGGTTGCTCGCTGCCTAGAGGTCGCCGAGTCTCTCGCTAACGTAGCCGGCGCCGAGCACACCGTGATTTTCTTCGCCTCCCACTCCATCCTGCGCAACGTCCCGCGCGGTGCAGACCACTATGCGGGCGAGCAAGGCATGAGCGAATGGTCTGGTGTAGGCCGCGTAATCCTTGCTAACTGGAAGAAAGTAATCGAGGACCTCGATTCCAACGTCAAGGTAGTAGATTCTTCCGAGTTCGACTCGGCGCAAGTCGCTTCAGCCGAAAAGCGCATCGCAACCGCAACCGCGGCGGCCGAGAAGGAACGAAAAGAAAAGGCAGAGGCACGCAAAGCTGCGGCGGCGGCAGCGGACCCATATGACAACTCCCCATGGGCTGCGGCGGGCATCGATCCGGTCAAAATCACCGCAGACATGAAGTCGGTTTATACGCTGCGCACCTACCTAGACGGCAAACCCGTGTTCTTGGGCAAGTGGGGCGAAATCTTCACCTTCAACTCCCCGAAGACTCTCGTTCGCTGGATTATGGAAAACGACGAGCATGATCTTGCCCGCGTTTCCACCTGGGAGGAACTCGTCTCCGCGGCCAACGCCGGCGAGCTAGAGCTTAGCGTTCACCCGGATAATCAGTACACCTTCAACGGGCTTACCCGCGATATCGAGAAGGGCCCCGAGGCAGTCGACCAAGACCAGATGGGCCGCTGCTACGAGGTTTGCGCAGACGCCGCAGACTGGGCTGGCGACGACTCTATTAACTCCTACATGCTCGAAAACCCACGTTTCCAGGATTACTTGGGCTACATGCTGGGCTCTACCGAGCACGCAGGCTACGTCCCCTCGAAGCCTTATAACCACCACGCAGAGGCATGGAAGGGCCTAGAGGAAATGCTCATCAAGCGTTTCTCCCGCTTCTAGCCTCAACGTGAAAGGACCCTGCATCGCAAGATGCAGGGTCCTTTACGATGCAGGGTCTTTTGCTTGTGCTGGCATTACTTCGCCGGCTGCTCCGGGGAACTATTCCGAGGCGACGGACTCTTCGGTGTCCGGTCCTGCAAGCTCAGGGTCAGAAAGCTCCTCGTATGCGGGAAGGATGACAGTCTCCAGCAAGTGCTGACGCTCCTCCTCAGTGCTAAACGAGTTCTCCAGCGCCTTCACACTCAAATCGAAGAACTCCTCCAACCCGTAGCCAAAGTGCTCGGTTAAGGCCAGGAACACCTCATTGAGATTGCCCGAACCGGCGGTTACGGCACAGGTAAAGCCCAGCTGCTGTAGCAGCGGCAGCGGATGGTCGCTGAATTCCGCAAAAGACAGTGGCTCAAAGGTAGCTGCCAGATGGCGATCCCGAATCCAACTCGAGACCGTTCCTGGCTGGATGCCCTCGAGATCGGCGGAGAAATCATCCGGCAGCTGGGTCGCATGCGCCAAACGAGTGGCACCGGCCTGCACAGCAGCAGCAACCGCCTCGAATTCGAGGCCGCGAACATCAACAACGAAAGGCACGAAATTCGCGCGCAGGTCCGCAGCAACTTGCGGATCACTCTCGCCTTCCAGCACAAAACCGACGACCTGCGAGCCCAAACGGGCGCTGGCGGACTGCGGGGCGTTGGTCAGCAACAAGCGCGCATCAATTCCGGCAACATCAAGGCCGGCTGTCGCTGCTTCGAGCGCAGCTTCCGCACCAAAAGCAAATGCCTGTGGGTCGAAACGAATCTCTGCATACACCACGTTCGCCGCGGCCAATTCCTGAACATATTCGCGCATCGCCGCGGTCAAGGCGGCGCTATCTGCGGGCAAAGATTCCGGCGCGAAAACCGCATCCAATTCGACCTTGGGTAGACGAGCGATAAGCTCCGGCGCGGAATCTTTATTTTCTGGGCTGATTAATGGTGCGTCATGCATAAGACACATCCTAGGCACTGTGCTTAAGATGTTCCATGCCATGAAATACGTTATCGCTACCGTCCTCGCTTCCGCCTGCCTCGTCGCTAGTGCTCCGCTTGCCTCGGCCCAAGACTTTGCACCCGCAGAGTCCAAACCTGACTCCAACGCTGAGTCGAACGCTGAAGGCGCCGAGACCAACGCAGACGCCGCAGAAATGAGCACGGACGCCGAATCCTCGTCCATCCGCACCGAAGCGCCGAACACCGATAACTGCCCCCATTCGCTTAGCCCCGGAGAGCCTGTCTCCACCTCGGAGCGTCTCGCGCCGGGCCAACCCACCCCAACTCCCCTGCCGCCTGTCGAATCCACGCAGCGCTGTGGTGTCACCGCCGCCCCAAGATTCGATCTCAATAAGGACGTCGTCGCCTCCGCTTGGATGGTCAGCGACTTAGACACCGGCGAGATCATCGCCATGAAAGACCCGCACGGCCGTTACCGGCCGGCTTCTATCATCAAGGCCCTTCTAGCACTCGTGGTCATCGAGGAAGTCCCCCTCGACAAAAAAGTCAAAGCCACCATGGAAGATGCATCCGTCGAAGGTTCCGCCGTAGGTATCGGCCCCGACGGCGAATACACCGTTGAACAACTCCTCGAGGGCCTACTGATGGCCTCCGGCAACGACGCCGCCCACGCCCTCGCCGGCCAAGTTGGCGGCGATGAGAAGGCCCTACGCAAAGTCAACGCGCTCGCGAAGAAGCTCGGCACCCGCTCCACCCACGCGGCAAGCTACTCGGGCCTCGATTCAGCCGGCATGTCCACCTCCGCGGAAGACATCTCCATCATCTACCGCGCTGCGTTCCAAAATAAGACTTTCGCCCGCATCGTCGATACCGAACACGTCAAATTTCCTGGCTGGGGCGAACTTCCCGGCTACGAATTATGGAACGACAACGGCCTTTATTTAAACGATCCCCACGGAATCGGCGGTAAGACCGGCTACACCGAAGACGCTCACCACACTTTCGTTGGTGCACTCGACCGCGATGGCCGCCGCCTGCAGGCCGTCATCTTAGATACCACCGTCGAGCACGGCTTCCGCGCGTGGCAGCAGGCGCAGATGCTTCTCGACGCCGCGTATAAAGTCCCGGCTGGCTCGGGCGTCGGCAAGCTTGGCGACGCCCCGCAGAAAGAAACTCCTCGCCCCGCACCGCAGACCACGCAACAGGCCCCCGAAACTAAAAAATCAGCCCTCGAGAAAATCGAGGGCTGGGCCGGCTGGGTCATCGCTGCAGCAGTGGCCTTGCTGGTTATCGCTATCGCTGCTTTTTCACTACTTCGGCGTTAGCGAGGTTATCGTGCGCACCGAGTAAACTATTTTCCTGATTGATAGTGGTGGCGTAGAAAATCGCGGCGAAGAAGCTGACTACCCCACCCAACCCTGGAACGAGGGTGACAACGCGCCACCACTGCCGTTTCAAAGACTGGACAACGCTGAGCTTGTCACCCGAAGTCCGGTCACGGACCTCATAGCCCAACAGCTTCTTTACCGGCGTTGCGCCCCATGAAACTTCGAAGCCTACGCAGTACAAAATCGTGCACAGCCCGAAGATAAGAGACATCGACAGCTCCGAGGCCCCCGCACTAATTGCCGCAATCGGAGTAGAAACCATGCCGCATAGGACGAGGTCCGCAATAGCCATCAGCGCACGGGTGCTGCCCAACGGGCGCTCGGCGTTAACTTGCGCTGGCTGATACGGGCTAAACGGTGCCGGAGCGGCCGCCTTATTCTGCGGCGCGAAAGGATCGAAAGGCGAAGCCTGGGCCTGCGCGGTTGGAGCGAATCCATAAGGCTGCTGTGGGCGCTGCATTTGCGCCGGCCACTCGCCGTAAGCGGCAAGCTCACTCAGCTGCGCCCAAGTGGGCTGGAAACTATCCTCCAAGCCCTGATCGTAGGTGGCGCGGTTTTCCGGGTTAGACAAGATTGTGTGGGCAATCTGTGCTTCTTGCCGGCGGTCGTCGCCAAGCTCGAAGCCCATCTGCTCCAGACGCGCGTCCTTGGCAGCAAGCAAGATTCCCAGCTCTCGGGAAGTGCTGCGATGGTCGAGGGAAAAGTGCTCGTACAGGTTCGGCGCGAAGGATTCTGGAGTCATAATAAGTAGTCTAAATCAGAGCCTAAATTATAGTGTCGGGGACGGGAAATGTTACTTCCGACGTAGCAGTGCCGCGATGCCAGCAACCACAGCACCCATCGCCGCACCTGCACCGAGGGTCACGCTAGTCGACGGTCCGCTCTTGACCTCATTGCGCACGCGGATCACGGCAGGCTCCGGCACTGGTGGCTCCGCCAACTCCATGGATTCTTCGGTGGTGGCGGTCCACGCGGAGACATAAAGTACGACGCGCCAAACGAGGTACATCATGACCATAAGCACAATAACCGGACCAAATACCGCACCCGCGGGGTTGCCGGAGGCAGAAGACATGATCACGGTGGAAAGCTGCTTGATGGCCTCGAATGCCACCGCACCGATTACCGCGCCCTTCAAGCCGGACTTGGTAGGGACCTCTGTGCGTGGAAGGAAGACGATCATCCACCAGAACACGAGGAAGTTCGCCAGCAGGCCGAGGGCAATACCGGCCAGGAAGATCACGGCGTCCATGCCCGGGAAAGAGGCGATGCCGACCTTGTCAAAGATTTGCTGAGTAAGACCGGACGAGCCCGCGGCGGTAACGCCGAAGGCGATGATGAGCGCCACCAGCAGGCCGATTAGGCCCAGAAGGTCGCTCAATTTTTGGGTAAAGAAGTTGCCCTGGGTTTCGTTCGGGTCCTTATCCCACATCGCAGAAATGCCGATACGCAGGTGATTCATCCAGCCCAAGCCGGACCAGAGAGTGGTAAGGCCACCGATGCCGTACATCGCGCCGCGCTGGGCGATGGCGGTTTCTAGGACCTCGTTGATGGTGCCACCAAGGTCGCCGGATACGGAGTTGGAAATGTAATCCTGGACCTGCTGCATGAGGTCAGGGCGGTTCGCCAAGACCGTTGCGACGCCTGCCACTGTAAGCATGAATAGCGGGAATATTGCCAGCACTGAGAAATAGGTGATGCCGGCGGCGAACTGGTTGCCGCCATTTTCGCCGTAGCGGCCCAGCATGCGCATGATGTGGTCGACAAAAGGCGACTTATCCCGCACCTTGTCTACCGGACCTGGGTCATCAGCGTAGGCGCGCTCGATGCCGTAGTCGTCCGTCTTGGAAGAGTCTGTTTGGGTGGTGGTAGCCACGGGCAACATGTCCTTTTCACGTATGAGTTTTTCACAAATAAGTTCGGACTACCCAGGTTAGCGTGTCACACCACCACCGCGCAGATTAGCTAGCGATTATTTGCGCAGTCGGGGGAGGAATCCGACTGCCTCGTAAACCTTCTCCACGAGCGGTTCTGCGATCTCCGAAGCCGCCTCTGCGCCTTTAGCCAGCAGGCGCTCCAGCTCGCCGCGGTCCGCCATAAGCTCGTCATAGCGCGACTTCAAAGGAGTGGTAAACGCCTCTAGCGCATCGGCGGTATCCACCTTGAGGTGGCCATAGCCCTTGTCGGCGTACTTCTCCACCAGTGCATCAATCTTCTCGCCCGTGAGCGCAGACTGGATGACCAGCAAATTGGACACGCCCGGCTGCTTCTCGCGGTCGAAGGCTACAACGCCCAAGTCATCGGTGACCGCAGACTTGATGCGCTTCGCGGAAGTCTTAGGTGGATCCAGCAGGTTAATAAGGCCCTTTGGGTTATCTCCCGACTTCGACATCTTCGAAGTCGGCTCCTGCAGGTCATAGATCTTCGAAGCGCCTTCCGGAATGAATGGTTCCGGAACGCGGAAAACCTCGCCGTACTTGTTGTTAAAACGCTCCGCCAGGTTACGGGTCAGCTCCAGGTGCTGGCGCTGGTCCTCGCCCACCGGCACGTAATCCGGGGAGTACAGGAGGATATCGGCTGCCATCAGCATTGGGTAGGTAAAAAGGCCAACCGTTGTGCGATCCGAGCCGTGCTTTGCAGACTTGTCCTTGAACTGGGTCATGCGGGAGGCCTCGCCGAAACCGGTCAGGCACTGCAGCACCCAAGTCAGCTCCGTATGCGCCGGAACGTGGGACTGAACAAAAAGCGTGGACTTTTCCGGGTCAATGCCCAGCGCAATAAGCTGTGCGGCGCCCGCGACGGTGCGGTTGCGCAGCTCCTCCGGATTCTGCTCGACGGTAATCGCGTGCAGATCAGGGATGAAGTAGAAGGCCTCGTAGCCGTTTTGCAGATCGATCCACTGCTTCAGCGCTCCCAAGTAGTTACCCAGGTGATAGGAATCAGCCGTGGGTTGGATACCGGACAGTACGCGGGATGGATTCTGCTCATTCATGGTTATTCACTCTACCCCGGCAGCTGCAACGCGCACCCAAGAGATCCAAAAATGCCCCTTCCCCAAAGGCAGGAAAGAGGCATCAAAAGCGCAGGCTTTAAAGCTTGCGGGAGGTTGGCGAGTGAATGTCGAGCATGATTGCCCAACCTGCAACCATGAACGCGCCGCCGACGCCCTGGAGGATAATAGGAGCCAGGAAGGCGAAGGACGGACCTACGATGGTCCACCACCAAATACCCAGGCCGAGCAGTACGGCGCCGAGCACGAAGTAAATAATTGCGCGGGTCATTAGGTTCTCCGTATACGAACTTAAGGGTTTAAAGCCTGACCCAGCTTAGCACCGCTTAGCGATACTGCACCAGCAAAGGGGAATGATCGGACCACCGTTCCTCCACGCTCGGTGCTTTTTCCACCCAGCTTTTTTCTGCACGGGAGAGCAAGTCCTTGGTCGCCGCCTGATAGTCGATGCGCCAGCCTGCGTCATTGTTAAAAGCCTGGCCGCGATAGGTCCACCAGGTATATGGACCATCAGCCTCTGGCGCCAAGCGCCTTGCAACGTCGTACCATTTGACGTCTTCCTCCCCCGGCACGCGGGTGGACCAGTCAGTCTTGGTCGCATACTCCACGACGCCCAGGTAATCGCCCAACCCTTTCTTCGGTTGCGGCGCGTCGTCCGGGAAGGTGCCAAAGACGTGATCCATGAAAGCGCGCTCTTCCGGCAGGTGGCCCGACTTCTTCTCGTTGGCCTTGTTGTTTTTCAGATCCTGCGCGCGATGGCAGATATTCCAGTCACCGCCGATAACCGCCTGCGGGTAAGCCTCTGCCAGTTCAGACAACACGCCCGAGAACTCGTCGAGGAAAAGATACTTTTCATCGAGCTTTGGCGAATCCGTATCGCCCGAAGGCAGGTACAGCGACGCCACGCGAACGTCCTTGCCCTCTGGGTCCTTAACGGTAGCCGCAATGAAGCGACCGGCATCGAGGAAGGAACCGAAGCCAACGGTGACGTCGCTAAGCGGCGTGCGCGACAAGATTCCCACGCCCGCACGCCCCTTAGCGGCAGCCTCTGCCTGCTCGAGGTGCCAGCCGGCCTCCAAAGCTGGGGCAAGCGCCTTCTCCGTCTCCTTCGGATTCGCACGGACTTCCTGCATGAGGACGACGTCCGCAGCAGTCTCAGCAAGCCACGCATTCATGCCTGGGTTGTTTTCATTGCGCTGCCTGCAGGCGGCGCGAATTCCGTTGACGTTAACGCTTGCGATAGTAAAAGTCATGCGCGCCAGTCTACTTACGCGCGAGCAGACAAACCGCAACCGCCACCGCGGCTAGTGCCGTGCCCGCCAGCGCCGGTGGATGCCTGAGAGCTCATAGCCTCTCTAGCTTTGTTCGATGATCTTGCTATAAACACCGCTTCGCTTGGCGGTTACCTGCGTGATGAACCAGACGACGATACCGCCCGATGCGAGCACCGCACCGACAAGCGAGGTGGCGTTGTAGTCAAAGCCCGCACCGACGACGAGTCCGCCCAAAGCCGCGCCCGTGGCGTTCGCGATGTTCAACGCGGACTGGTTGAGCGCGGAAGCCAGGGTCTGGGCATCGCCGGCGACAATCATGAGGCGCAGCTGCAGTGATGGGATAAGGACGGAGCCGAAGAAGGCTAGGAAACCGAACGCGGTGGCGGCCACCCACAGATTGTGGGCGCCGAAGAAGAAGATGAGCGAGGTCGCAACCAAACAGAGGAGGGCGCAGACGATGGAGTATTCGGTGTTGCGGTCAGCAAGCGCGCCGCCTACAGCGTTGCCGATGGTCATTCCGATGCCGTAAATCATCAGCACCGCCCAGGTCCAGTGCTCTGGCATTCCCGCAACTTCGGTCATCGTCCAGGTGATGTAGGTGTAGACGGCGAACATGCCGCCGAAGCCGACGATGCCCATGATGACAGAAAGCCATACCTGCAGGTTCTTCAAAGCGCCCAGCTCAGTGGAGATATCCGTCGAAGGCATCTGAGTCATGTGTGGGAAAAGGAAAAACAGCAGAATCATCGTCGCCAGCGCGAGCAGGACGACGATGAAGTAAGCCGCGTGCCAACCCAAGCTCTGGCCCAGTGCTTGGGCTGCTGGCACGCCGACGACCGTGGCCACGGCCAAGCCCATGCCGATTGCGGCCATCGCCTTACCACGAGCGCCTTTCGGCGCCATCGCCGCAGCCGAGAGGTTAGCCACGGAGAAATAAGCGCCGTGCGGCAAGCCCGCAATAAAACGGGCGATAAGTAACGTCGCCAGGTTTGGCGCCAGTGCCGTCAGCAGGTTGCCAACCAGAAGAAATGCGATTAGCAAAATGATCAGTCGACGGCGCGGGAGTTTGCCCGTTACCGCAGAAATCACCGGCGCACCGACCACAACGCCGAGCGCGTAGACCGAAATCAGCGTCGAGGCAGCGTCCTCCGTAATGCCAAAGTCACCTGCGATAAGCGGCAGCAAGCCCATCGACACGAACTCGGTGGTGCCAATCGAAAACGCACCCAGCGCAAGGGCGAGGGTCACCAGCGTACGGCGGGCATTGGAAATCTCGGTTTGGCGGGGGACGCGGGGCTTGGGTGCGGCGTCGGCAAGCAAGGCATCGGCACGCGAAGCATCGGCAGGCGAAGCATCGGCAGGCGAAGCATCGGGACGCGAACTATCGGCGGACGCGGCGGTAGAAGAGACAGGTTTCACGTGCGGAGACCTTAGCGCGGGGCAGACGGTGTGCGTAAGTCAGAGAGACTGAACTGGGTTATTCCCACACCATCGGACTTTTATGCCAAAGCTCACACCGCAGAAATTACGCAACATAGTCGTTGTGTAATAGGCTTGCCTAAGTTAGAACAGGATACCTTATCCAGTAATCACTGCTGATCCACCAAGCAAGGAGATCTCCCCCTCGTACGTGCACAAAGCATCATCGCCTCCGTCGCAGCGGCAGCCACCCTATTCAGCGTCACCGCCTGCTCGTCCGAAGAATCGACCAGCAACGAGTCTGTCTCCTCTGCAGACAACGCGAACTCGGCCGCTTTCCCCGTCACCATCGAGCACGCTTTCGGTGAGACCACTATCGAGAAGGCGCCTGAGCGCGTAGCCACCGTTGGCTGGGCTAACCACGAGGTCCCCCCTAGCCCTTGGCGTTGTACCAGTGGGCATGTCCAAGTCCACCTGGGGCGATGACAACGGCAACGGCATCATGCCGTGGACCGAAGAAAAGCTAAAGGAGCTCGGTGCTGAACCCCCGACGCTTTTCGATGAAACCGACGGCATCCCCTTCGAGCAGGTCGCCGATACCCAGCCGGACGTCATCCTGGCCTCCTACTCTGGCTTGACGCAGGAAGATTACGACACGCTGTCCAAGATCGCTCCCATCGTAGCCTACCCCGATGTTCCATGGGCTACGTCCATGGAAGAGATGGTGGAGATGAACGCTGAGGCCATCGGCAAGGAAGACGAAGGCAAAAAGCTTGTCGACGACCTCGATAAACAAACCGAAAAGGCCCTGAGCAAATATCCAGACTTAAAGGACAAGAAGCTCCTGTTCACCGCATTCGGCGGCACCACTGACGCCTCCAAGATTGGTTTCTTTACCACTGAGGATCCGCGCATGGGCTTCCTTGCTGAACACGGTCTCGGAACCCCGGACATCGTAGAGAAGAACTCCGAAGACGCGAAGCAGTTCTGGGTTGAGGTCTCGGCCGAAAAGCCGGAAGAATTCAACGACGTCGATCTCGTCGTGGCCTACTCCTCCGGCAACGCGGCAGATGACAAGAAGACTTTGGAGGAAATGCAAAAGGATCCGCTTAAGGGCAAAATTCCGGCCGTAAAGGCTGGCCACGTTGTATTCCTCGACAACGGCCCGCTCGGTGCTTCTGCTAACCAATCTCCGCTTTCTATTCCATGGGGTATCGATAAATACTTCGAGCGCTTGAACTCCGGTTTGCAGGGCTAATTCCATGACGGCTAAAAAGACCGCCGTCAGCATCGGACTATTGGCCGCCACTGTTGCCGCAGTGGTGGCTTCGGTCATGTTTGGCGTGCGCACGATTTCCCTATCCGACGCCCTCTCAGCGCTTAGCGGTTCCACTGCCACCGCCAGTGAGGCCGCCGCCTACTTGCGCGTGCCCCGCACCGTTTTGGCACTATTCGTCGGAGCTGCACTCGCCATGTCGGGCACCACGTTGCAAGCCATGACCCGCAATCCCCTCGCCGACCCCGGCATCTTCGGCATCCTGTCTGGTGCTTCCCTCGCTGTGGTCGTGGGTATCGCGTTCTTCGGACTCTCGCGCCCTGTTCCGACGATGATTGTGTCCATCATCGGTTCTTTCGCGGCCGCGGCGTTTGTTTATTTCGTCGGTTCCCTAGGCCACGGAGGCGCTACTCCCCTAAAGCTCGCGCTGTCCGGCGCCGCTACAGCCGCGGCCTGCTCGAGCTTGGTCAGCGCCGTGCTTTTGCCCCGCACCGATGTCATGGACCAGTTCCGTTTCTGGCAAATTGGCTCCGTTGGCGGCGCCCAGTGGCCGCATATCGCTATGGCCCTGCCTTTCCTAGTGCTGGGTCTTGTCATCGTGTTGGCCTGTTCGACAGCGCTCAACGCACTTGCGCTTGGCGACGACGTCGCCACCGGCCTCGGCATCAACGTCCTGCGTGCGCGCCTAATCTCCGTTGTCGGGGCAGTCATCTTGTGCGGCACGGCCACGGCGCTCGCCGGCCCCATCGCTTTTGTGGGCCTTATCGTCCCTCACGTGATGCGCATGGCCCTAGGAACCGACCATCGACTTCTCCTGCCGATGACCGGCCTCGCCGGCGCCTTCCTGCTCGTCGCAGCCGATACTTTGGGCCGCGTCGTCGCACGCCCCAGCGAGATTGCCGTCGGAATCCTCACCCCGCTTATCGGAGCGCCATTGTTTATTTGGATCGTCCGTCGCACAAAGGTGCGTGATCTCTAATGCAAACACTCCAGCAGCAGCGCCGTGCCCGCACTCGTTCTTTTGCCTGGTGCCTTAGCGCGCTCATCGCTCTCATCGTAGTGTTGTGGGCCGCCAGACTCATGTTTGGCGAGACCGTCTACGGCCCCCAGAAGATCCTCCAGGTCTTACTCGGAGAGACCGTTCCCGGCGCTTCCTTTACCGTCGGCGAACTACGCCTGCCGCGGGCCACCGTGGCCGTGGCTGCAGGAATCGCTTTCGGCATCGCCGGTGTGACCTTCCAAACCATGCTGCGCAACCAGCTAGCCTCGCCGGATATCATCGGCATCTCCTCCGGCGCCTCAGCCGCAGGCATTACGGCAATCGTCTTTTTCAATGCTTCCCAAACCACAGTCTCGATTTAGTCGCTGCTGTGTTCCCTCGCTGTTGCCGGAGCCATCTATTTGTCGTCGCTCAAGTCAGGTTTTACCGGCACCCGCCTGATTCTCATCGGCATCGGTATGGCCGCAATCTTGCAGGCCTGGACGAACTTCGTGCTATCGAAAGCACCGTCCTATGACCTGCCCACGGCCACACGGTGGATTACGGGCTCACTCAACACCATGTCTTGGCAGCGTGGCCTCCCCCTCCTCGTGGCGGTAGTAGTCATCGCGCCGGTCATGGTTATGCTCGGCCACAAACTCAACGTGCTACGGCTTGGCGACGACCTCGCCGTCGGACTCGGCCTCCGCCTTAACGCTGTACGCGTTACGGCAATTGTCGGTGCGGTCATCCTCATCGCAGTGGCCACCGCTTCGACAGGCCCCATTGCATTCGTGGAATTTATGGCAGGGCCAATCGCCACCCGGCTTTTCCGTCAGGGACCTTCGATGATCGCTCCCGCCGGTGCCATCGGTGCCATCCTAGTTCTTGCTGCGGACATGGCCGGACAATACTTCTTCGGCACCCGCTATCCGGTCGGAGTCGTCACCGGTGCGCTCGGCGCTCCCTTCCTTATCTATTTGCTTACCCGTACCAACCGTTAGGACACCGTCGCCACAATGAAACAATCAGCACAACTTTCCGCGCAGGAAATCACCCTAAGCTACGGCGAGCACGACATCTTAAGCGATCTATCCCTCTCGCTCGCCCCAGGAAAGATAACCTCCATCGTCGGCCCAAACGGCTGCGGTAAGTCGACCCTCCTACGTTCGCTCTCCCGTCTGCTAAAGCCAACACGCGGCGACATTTTCCTAGACGGTAAGAAGATTGCCGATATCCCGACCAAACAGCTCGCCACGTCGCTGGGCTTGCTACCGCAATCACCAATCGCGCCGGACGGAATCGTGGTCGCGGACCTCGTCGGCCGCGGGCGTACTCCGCACCAGGGGCTGCTTGGCCGCTGGAGTCAGGAAGACTACGCAATTGTGGAAGAATCGATGGAGCTGACGGGCGTCGCCAGCCTGGCGCAGCGCTCTATCGATGAGCTCTCGGGCGGCCAACGCCAACGCGTGTGGATCGCCATGGCACTAGCCCAGCGCACCGACATCTTGCTCTTGGATGAGCCCACCACCTATCTCGATATCAAGCATCAGCTCGAAGTCCTCGACCTGCTGGTGGACTTGAACGAAAAGCATGACACCACCATCGTGATGGTCATCCATGACCTCAACTTGGCTGCCCGGTACTCCGATGCGCTCATCGCTGTTAAAGATGGCACGGTCTACGCTCAAGGCACCCCGCAGGAAGTTTTGACACACCAGACCGTGCACGACGTGTTCGGTGTTGACTCGGTCATCGTTGATGATCCAGTCTCGGGGCTGCCGGCTGTCATGCCGATTGGGAAAAGGAGGGTGAAATAAGTGGCCTATCAACCATTCCGCGCGACCGTCGTCGACTCCACGCGGATTTCGCCAAGCTTTCAACGCGTACGCCTGTCTGGATTGAAAGAAATGGGCCCTGCAGGTGCGATCCACGATCTGCGCATCAAGCTGATCATCCCCGGCCCTGCCGGCCTGCCTGAACTGCCTGCCGCAGAAGATTGGTTCAGTTCCTGGCAAAAGCTCGACCCGGCTACCCGCGGAGCGATGCGCACATATTCTGTACGCGATTTAGACCGCGAAAACGGCATCCTCACCGTCGACTTCGTCCTGCATACTGCCCCTGGGCAAACCGGGCCAGCATCTTCTTGGGCACACGCGGCCAAACCCGGCGATAGCATTTACGTGATTGCTCCCCACGCCACCGACGCCCCAGGCCCTGGCATCGAATTCCAGCCCGGCGAGTCCCGCGAAATCCACATTCTGGGCGATGAAACCGCACTGCCTGCAATCGCCCGCATCCTCGACGAATGGCCGGCGGGGCTGACCGGCACTGTGCACATTGCGGTGCCCTACTTCCAGGATGCCCAAGCACTCGCTGCTCCAGCCGGTGTCAAGGTGGAATTCCTCCCGCACGACGAAGCCTCACTTATCGGCGCCCTCGCCCACCTCGCAGGTCTTCCCTCTCCCGCCCCTGCCGATAAAGACTTACAACCGAACTCCTTAAGCAGCGTCGTGGAGCGCGAAATCCTCTGGGAAACCCCCGCCTATTCCTCTTCCGGTGAAGAACTAGGCGAGCGCGCTGCAAGCGATGCGTATTGGTGGATTGCGGGAGAAAGCGGCGTCGTCAAGCGTATGCGTCGATTGCTGGTTAAAGAGGCCGGCGTGCCCCGTTCGGCTGTGTCTTTCATGGGATATTGGAAGCGTGGGGTCTCTGAGGGGTAGTCGTCAACGCCGCGAATACTAAGTAGGTATTCTGGTAGGTCGAAACATTTTCACGTTTTAATTAGGAGAATCATGGCAAAGATTATCTGGACCCGCACGGACGAAGCTCCGCTGCTTGCAACCTACTCTTTCAAGCCGGTTGTTGAGGCCTTCGCCTCCACCGCAGACATCGAGGTAGAAACCCGCGATATCTCCCTGGCCGGCCGCATCCTGGCGCAGTTCCCGGAGCGCCTCGGCGACAAGAAGGTCGAAGACGCCCTCGCTGAGCTGGGCAAGCTGGCTAAGACTCCGGAAGCTAACATCATCAAGCTGCCGAACATCTCCGCTTCCCTCGTCCAGCTAAAGAAGGCAATCGCTGAGCTGCAGGCTGCAGGTTACGACGTCCCGGATTACGAGGACGCGCAGGAGGCCTACGCTGTGGTTACCGGTTCCGCTGTGAACCCGGTGCTGCGTGAGGGCAACTCTGACCGCCGCGCTCCCATCGCAGTGAAGAACTTCGCGAAGAAGTACCCACACAAGATGGGCGCTTGGTCTGCTGATTCCAAGACCAACGTGGCCACCATGTCTGATAACGACTTCCGCCACAATGAGAAGTCCGTCATCCTGGAGCAGGATGACACCCTTTCCATCAAGCTCGTTGCTGAGGACGGCGCTGAGACCGTGCTGTTGGAGAAGCTACCGGTTCTAAAGGGCGAGGTTGTTGACGGCACCTTCATTTCCGCAAAGGCTCTGGATGAGTTCCTGAAGGCTCAGGTTGCACGCGCTAAGGAAGAGGGCGTTCTCTTCTCTGCTCACTTGAAGGCCACCATGATGAAGGTCTCTGACCCGATCATCTTCGGCCACGTTGTGCGCGCTTACTTCGCTGATGTCTTTGCACAGTACGGCGAGCAGCTTGAGGCCGCTGGTCTCAATGGCGAGAACGGCCTCGGCGCTATCTACGAGGGCCTGAACTCCCTCGAGAATGGCGAAGAGATCAAGGCCGCATTCGACGCTGCTCTCGAAAACGGTCCGGACCTGGCTATGGTCAACTCCGCTAAGGGCATCAGCAACCTGCACGTCCCATCTGACGTCATCATCGACGCTTCCATGCCGGCCATGATCCGCACCTCCGGCCACATGTGGAACAAGAATGATGAAGAGCAGGACACCTTGGCTGTCATCCCTGATTCTTCTTACGCTGGCGTCTACCAGGCAGTTATCGATGATTGCAAGGCGAATGGCGCTTTCGATCCTTCCACCATGGGTACCGTTCCGAACGTCGGCTTGATGGCTCAGAAGGCTGAGGAGTACGGCTCCCACAACAAGACCTTCAAGGTGCCGGAGAACGGCACCGTACAGGTGACTAGCTCCGCTGGCGACGTCCTCATCGAGCACGACGTCGAGGCAGGCGACATCTGGCGCGCTTGCCAGACCAAGGATGCTCCGATCCAGGATTGGGTCAAGCTGGCTGTTAACCGCGCTCGCCTTTCCGGCATGAAGACCATCTTCTGGCTGGACTCGGAGCGCGCACACGACCGCAACATCACCTCCTTGGTTGAGAAGTACCTCCAAGACCACGACACCGAGGGCTTGGATATCTCCATCGCCTCCCCGGTCGAGGCAACCAAGATCTCCATCGAGCGCATCCGTAAGGGCGAGGACACCATCTCCGTCACCGGCAACGTGCTGCGTGACTACAACACCGACCTGTTCCCAATTCTCGAGCTCGGTACCTCCGCAAAGATGCTGTCTGTGGTTCCGCTGATGGCTGGCGGCGGCCTCTTCGAGACCGGTGCAGGCGGATCTGCGCCGAAGCACGTTCAGCAGGTTGAGGAAGAAAACCACCTGCGTTGGGACTCCCTGGGTGAGTTCCTCGCATTGGCAGAGTCCTTCCGCCACGAGCTCAACGCTCACGGCAACGCTAAGGCAGGGGTGCTTGCCGACGCCCTCGACAAGGCCACCGAGACCCTCCTCGACGAGGGCAACTCCCCGTCCCGCAAGGTCGGCGAGAACGACAACCGTGGTTCTCACTTCCACCTGACCCTGAACTGGGCCAAGGAGCTGGCTGCTCAGACCGAAGACGCTGAGCTGGCTGAGACCTTCAAGCCGGTTGCTGAGGCACTCGAGTCTAAGAAGGACGAGATCCAGCAGGGTCTGCTCGATGTTCAGGGCTCCCCAGCTGATCTGGGCGGCTACTACGCACCGGACGAGGAAAAGATTTCCTCCGTCATGCGCCCGGTTGCTGCCTTCAACGAGATCATTGACGGCCTGAAGAAGTAAACCGTAACAAAAAGGCTCCCCTCTCTTACGGAGGGGAGCCTTTTTGTTGCTCGAGTACAGCACTGCGTTGAGCTCAGCGCTTAGGCTTGCTTGGTGCGTTTGAGCATCACTAACGCCATTGCGCGGTGTCTGGGTCGATTCCCGCGGCGTGTGCGGCGGCGTTAATCGCGTCTTGGAGCCACTGCGCAAGACCTGGCGCCTGGGAATCGTAGTGAGCGCGGAAACGCTCGTCGGCGGTGTAGCCGCGCGCGATAAGCACATGTTTGGACTTCGATACCGGAAAGTGCTCACCTAACAATTCGCGGTGTCGCTCTACCAGCTGTAAAGCTTCCGGCGCTGCGGGGTCCATTCCGGCCGTACAAGCAGCGGCTAGCTCACGCTCGAGTTTTTCATGGCGTTGCTTAAGCTCTTCCCAGTCTGCCACGTTGCGGCGGGCTGCATTGCGCTGGGAGATAGCCCAGTCTTCCGTATCGCCATAGGTTTCTTCGGCTTCGGCGTGGTGTTCGGCGAAACTATCGCCAAGCACTGCCGCAATCTGCGAAACCGAGAGATTGTTGTTATTCATGGTTTCCTCCAAAAGGGCATCGAGTGCGCGCACTTGTTCATCAAGGCGGCGTTGTTTTTCCATGAGCATCGCCTGTTGGCGGCGTAGGTGTTCCACCGGACTATCTCCCGCTTCCAGGGCCGCAGCTATATCTTTAAGCGGCATCCCCGTAGCGCGGTAGACCACAACTCTTTGCGCCCGTGCGATGTCTTGCTCCGAATAAAGCCGGTAGTTAGACCACGTACGAGCGTTCGGTATAACAAGTCCGCGTTCTTCCCAGTAGTGCAGAGTACGTACGCTGACTCCCAGAAATTCTGCGGCTTCGCCTACTTCCATGTGTATGCTCATACCAAAATTTCACTCCCTTACGTCGCGTGAGAGTCAAATCACTCCGCTTCAGCCCCTTATTGGGTACATTGCTCACTTATGAGTAATCCACTACTTTCTCCGTCTACTCTGCCCTACCAATTGCCACCTTTTGCCGAGATTAAAGAAAAACACTTCCTCCCGGCTTTTCACAAGGCTCTTCAGCTTCATGATGCCGAAATCGCCGCCATCGTAGATAATCCCGCCGACCCGACGTGGGAAAACACCGTCGAAGCACTAGAGAGCTCCGGACAAGACCTGGAACGCGTCATTGCTGTCTTTGCGAATCTCTCCGGAACCGATATCACCGACGGTATGGAGGCCATCGGTTCGCAGCTATGGCCAGAGCTTTCCGCCCATCAAGATGCGATCTATCAAAATGCGGTTCTCTACGCCCGTTTGAAGGAAGTGGGCGTAGACACGCCCAAGGACGAGGAATCCCAACGTCTATATGCTCATTTGCTGCGTACGTTCGCTCGCAAAGGCGCGGACTTAGATTCCGCAAGCAAGGCCCGGCTTTCGGAAATCAATCAGCGTCTTTCGACTCTGTCTGAGGAATTCGGCCGAACGCTGATGGAATCAACCCGAAAACTCGCGGTGGAGCTCACGGAACAGGAGTTGGAGGGCCTGCCGGAGGAGAGGAAGGCCTCCGCGAGCGCGGATGCAAAAGCTCTGGGTCGTGAAGGCTTCGTGATTCCTCTAGAGCTGCCAACTGTGCAATCGGAGCAGGCCCGTCTCGTGCAGCCGGAGGCTCGTGCGAAGCTTTATGAGGCGTCTGCTCGCCGCGGCGAAGGAAACGCAGAAGGTCTCATCGAGGCCGTACAGCTACGTGCCGAGCGCGCGGAACTTTTAGGATTTACCTCGCATGCCGACTATGTCATCTCTGAAGAAACTGCCGGAAGCGCCCAGGCGGCTCGCGATATGCTCTTCCAACTAGCACCTGCGGCTGAGGCCAACGCAGAAGGTGAACAGAAGTTGCTCGCCGAGGCAGCGAGCCTGCGCGATGAGGACTTTAGCGCAGCGGATTGGCCATATTGGGAGTCGCAGGTGCGTGCCCGTGATTTCGCGCTGGACGAGGAAGAACTACGCAATTACTTCCCACTCGAACAGGTCTTGGAGGAAGGTGTATTCGCTGCTGCAAATCGTCTTTATGGCATCGTGGTTGTCCCACGCGATGACTTGGAGGGATATGCCGAGGGCGTGCGCGTGTGGGAGGTTTTCGACGAGGGCCAGGATCCCGCAACGGACAAGGACAATGGCATCGGCCTGTTTGTCACTGATTACTTCGGCCGCCCCACCAAACGCGGCGGGGCATGGATGAGCGAGTTTGTGGGTCAGGCAGGTCTGCTGGAGCGCAAACCGGTGATCGTGAACGTCATGGGAATTACCAAGCCAGCCGATGGTTCACAGCCGCTGCTGAGCTTGGACGAGCTGCGCACCGTCTTCCACGAGTTTGGCCATGCGCTGCATGGTTTACTCTCGGATGTCCGATACCCCACTTTCGCAGGTACAAACGTCCCCCGAGACTGGGTCGAGTTTCCCTCGCAGATTAATGAGAACTGGGCATTGGAGCCGGCACTGGTGAAGCGTTACGCCCGCCACGTGGATACCGGCGAGGTCATCCCCGATGCACTCTTGCAGGCAGTTTCGGAAGCCAGCGAGTTCGGCCAGGGCTTTGCCACGGTGGAATACCTAGCGGCCTCGATTGTGGACTTGGCGTGGCACTCGCTTTCATTCGACGAAACCGCAGACCTCAAGGCGGCGGAGGTTGCGCAGTTCGAGAAGCAAGCCCTAGCCAAGGCCGGGCTGAACAACCCGCTTATCGCGCCGCGCTACCGTTCCCAGTACTTCAACCACATCTTCGCCGGCGGATACTCTGCAGGCTATTACTCCTACCTCTGGGCCGAGGTCCTCGACGCCGATGGATTTTCTTGGTTCAAGGAAGAAGGCGCCGGTGACTCGGACGAGCAAGCTCGTGCAGCTGGCGAGAAATTCCGCAAGCTCATCTTGTCCAAGGGCGCATCGCGCGATTTCACCGAAACCTACCGCGAACTGCGTGGCCGAGACAAGGACGTCGAGCCGCTGCTCAAGCGCCGCGGCCTCGCTGGTGCTTAAGGCATGCGTGTAGGCGCAATCGCCCAAGCGATTGCGCTAGTTCTGGCAACTACAGCTGGGTTACTGCTAGGTAACGAAGGTAGGCGGAGCTTCGTACGGTGGCTGCCATGCCACCCGCCCGCCGATGCGGAGCATGCGCCCGCGTTCGGGAGGCGCATTCGGGTCATCGCCGTTTACACCGTTGTGGTAGGAACACAGCGGAACCATATTTGAAACGTTGGTTTCGCCACCGTGGACCCAAGGCTCGATGTGGTGTATCTGGCAACGCTCAGCCGGAACTTTGCAATCCGGCCAGGCGCAGGTGGGGTTTTCTGCTGACAACATCTTTCGCTGCTTCGGCGAAGCAAAGCGCGACATGCGGTATAGATCCACCGGCCCTTCCTCGCGGCTAATCAGGGTAACGAATCCCTCGCCGGAAAAAGTACGCTCAAGATACTCCGCACCAGTCATTGTGGCACCGGAGGTAGTGCGCAAAATAACATCGCCATCATCGCGACCATTACCGCGCTGCAGCTCGCAATAATCCTCGAGATGGACTACCACCATCGTGGTAGCCTGCGTGCGCACTCCGCCCTCGGACTGCGATTCCAAGAAGCTCGCGCCGGGGCGAGACTGGTCGATGCCTTTGAATACATCCGTAATTCCCATCGAAGAACCAGTGACAGTCAGCGTGGCCAGACCATTGGGGTGCTGGCGCAAAGTAGCACGTTCAGATGCTACCCGCGGCGGCTGCATCTCCTTCAAGCGTTTGCGCGCGAGCCTTTCTACCTCTGGCGACGCCGCCGCGCAGAGTTCGACGCGCAAATTCCACGCCGCGACTTTCTTCTTAACTCGCGAAACAAAATGTTCGATGCGCCGCAGGGTGCTCAGGCTATGCTGCTGGTTTCGCGCGTGTGCAACGGCGGTGCGTTGCTTCTTGCTAAACGACGTCGGCCCAAAATAGGTGCTGTGTAGCGCCAGAAGCTCGGCGGCATCAGCAGACGTGGCACCTAAAGAAATCAGCTGTGCGGCAGACATGCCTTCGCACTCAGCGACGAGGTCAACGCCTCGGCTGAGTGCTGCAAGGTATGTCTTAAGGCTCATAGCCATCAAGCTACCCAGGCCTTCTACCAGCCACAACGCCTTGGCGCCCAGGATGGTCAAATTCGCAGCTATCTGACGGTTTATAGCTACACGCTTAAGCCTGCCAACCATCGCGCGTGGATGCGGTCATCGCCATTTTCTTCTGGATGGAAGCTCAAAGCGATGACGTTGTCTTCCCGTACTCCCACGACAACTGGAGTTCCGTCACTCTCAGGAACGGTGGCAATTACTTCCACCCCTGTGCCATGCGAGGTAACGATAGGCGCGCGGATGAAAGACGCCTCCACAGCCAGCTCCTCCTCATCCAAGCGCACGGGCACAGTGCGCTCTTCAGAGAAGCGCTGGTTCCCGAATCCATTGCGGCGCACGACGACGTCAAGTACACCGAGACTCTGTTGTCCAGGCGCCGGATTCTCCAGTTCACGGGCAGAGTAAATCAGTCCGGCGCAGGTGGCAAGGACGGGCAGGCCGGCACGGATGGCATCGCGAAGCGGCTGCGCGAGCTCGAAGGCGCGAGCAAGGCGGTCGATGGTGGAAGACTCGCCGCCTGGAAGCACGATGCCATCAAGGCCATCCAATTCCCGGGGCAAGCGCACGCGGGTTACGTGTGCGCCGAGAGATTCCAGAATTGCCACGTGCTCCTCGACGCCGCCTTGCAAGGCCAGCACGCCAATCGTCAGCGCTTTGCCAGGCTTCGCCGCTTTATCCGCCTTTTCGGCCGTATCTGTCTTACCAGCCACGTTCAGCCAAACGGTGCGGAGCCGGAACGTCAGCTACGTTGATGCCTACCATCGCCTCGCCGAGACCGCGGGAAATCTTCGCCAGCTCAGCTGGCTGGTCATACAGCGTGGCCGCTTTAACGATGGCCTCCGCGCGAGCAGCCGGATTGCCAGACTTGAAGATACCGGAGCCGACGAAGACGCCCTCGGCGCCCATCTGACGGACGAGTGCGGCGTCGGCAGGCGTTGCGACACCACCGGCAACGAAGAGCACGACCGGCAGCTTACCGGTCTCTGCCACCTCTGCGACAAGGTCGTACGGAGCCTGCAGCTCCTTGGCTGCGACATAAAGCTCATCGCGATCCAGGTGCTGTAGGCGGGCAATCTCGCCACGAATGGTACGCAGGTGCTTTACTGCCTCGGAGACGTCGCCGGTACCGGCTTCGCCTTTGGAACGAATCATCGCAGCACCCTCAGTGATACGGCGCAGCGCTTCGCCCAGGTTGGTAGCACCGCAGACGAAAGGCACGTCGAAGTCCCACTTGTTGATGTGGTTGACGTAATCGGCCGGAGATAGAACCTCGGACTCGTCAATAAAGTCCACACCGAGCTCGGCCAGGATCTGCGCCTCAACGAAGTGGCCAATACGAGACTTTGCCATCACCGGGATGGAAACCGCATCAACGATTCCCTCAATAAGGTCTGGGTCCGACATACGAGCGACGCCGCCCTGCGCGCGGATATCCGCTGGCACACGCTCCAAGGCCATGACGGCTGCAGCACCAGCATCTTCGGCGATCTTTGCCTGCTCCGGGGTAACGACATCCATGATGACGCCGCCCTTGAGCATATCCGCAAGGCCGCGCTTGACGCGGGTGGTCGCAATCTTGGAAGTATTTTCCGTCTTATTTTCAGTCTTGTTCTCAGTCTTGTTTTCAGCCATGCGGATCATCGAACCGCATAAAGTGGTCCACAACAAGGTCCAATCTAAGCCAATTGAATTAGACCACTTTAAGATGAGGGTATGAATTTAGGCCTCGACCCGGACGATTCGCGGACGCTGCCCGTGCAGATTGCGGCAGCCATCCGCGAAATGGTTGCCACTGGCACACTGTTGCCAGGCGAGCAGATAGATTCAACCCGTACCTTATCGGCGCAGCTAGGCGTCTCGCGCGGAACTGTGGTAACCGCTTTCGATCAACTCATCGCCGAGGGCTACCTCGTCGCAAGCACAGGCTCCGGAACCCGTATCAATCCTCGTCTACACCCCACCAAATCCCCCACGGTCGCCCCGAAATCGCACACCCCACCACCCCTCAACCGGGTGGAGCTAACCCCCGGTCTACCCGATACAACGAGCCTTATCACCCCCGAATGGCGCGCCGCCTGGCGCGACGCCGCCGCGCTTGCCGCGGCTCCCCAACTCCCCCAAGAAATCGCCCACCACCTCCGCCACATGCGCGGCCTTGCAGTAGATCCGGATAGCATCCTCGTTACCGCCGGCGTGCGTGAGGGGCTTGCGTTGTTATTGCGGGGCGTCGCCAAGCAGCTGC
Source organism: Corynebacterium simulans (assembly GCF_001586215.1). Taxonomy (NCBI): domain Bacteria; kingdom Bacillati; phylum Actinomycetota; class Actinomycetes; order Mycobacteriales; family Corynebacteriaceae; genus Corynebacterium; species Corynebacterium simulans. Next base: position 880,120 of record NZ_CP014634.1, read on the forward strand.
GTATTGGCGTGGAATCGCCGGGTTATCCCAGTCTGCGCAAGGTACCGGAGGCTTTAGGCCATACCCTCGTGGAAGTACCTACCGATTCAGAGGGTGTGCGTGTTCCGCTAACGGATCTGGACGCGCTCATCGTCACTCCAAGCCATCAATATCCGTACGGCGATTCCCTCTCGGCTGCTCGTCGAACGGAGCTGGTGCGGTGGGCACGGGAGACGGGAGTACTCATCATTGAGGACGATTTCGACTCCGAACTGCGTTATGTGGGCCAACCTTTGCCCGCGCTGACTGCCCTCGAGCCCGAGCACACGGCGCTGTTGGGCACGTTTAGCTCGGTGATCTCCCCGACCATCGCTTGTGGATATCTCGTCGTCCCGGAGCACCTGCGCGAGCCGCTGGTGCAGCAGCGGCAGCTTTTTGGGCAGCCCGTGAGTTCTATTACCCAAGATGCGTTGGCGGGGTTTATGGCCAGCGGTGCGCTGCGCCGTCACACCGGCAAAATGCGCCGCGCTTACCGACGCCGCCGTGACCTAGTCACCGCCACCTTCCGCACGCTACCTGGCGTCGAGCTGCTGCCGATTCGCGGTGGTCTGCACGCTGTGTTGCTCTGCGAACGCCCAGCGGCAGCGGTGGTCGCACGGGCAGCGGAACAGGGAATCGGACTTACTGCACTAGCTGATTACTGGGGCGGAGAGGAAGCACCAAACGGAGTCGTATTGGGCTTTGGCCACCTCAGCGACTTGGAATTGGCGCTAGCACTCGCTGCGGTCGCAGAAGCCGCATCTCTTTAATGGGTAGTAACTCGCACTGACTGCGCACTCATGCGCATGCGCAGCCAAGCCGCCTACAAGCATGCCCGGCGACACTGAGCTGCGTCCGGGAAAGCCAAAAGGGCCACGCAAAAGCGTGACCCTTTAGTTGCTGCGCTAACGGTTTACTGCGGCTGCCTAGGACGTTACTTATCCTCAGCCTTTTTAGCGCCGGCTAGCTGCGAGAAGTTCTCGTTGAAATCCTTAAATCCCTTCGAGAAGGTGCCGAGGCTGTCCATGAAGCCGCCCATGATGTCCATCGGCAGTGGGAAGACGATGGTGGAGTTCTGGTCTGCGCCTAACTCCAGCACCGTCTGCAGGTAACGCAGCTGCAAAGCTGCCGGAGCCTTACCCAGCTCCTCCGCGGCTTCTCGCAGCTCGCGGGAAGACTGCAACTCGCCGTGTGCGGAGATGACCTTGGCGCGACGCTCACGCTCGGCTTCTGCCTCGCGGGCAAGGGCACGCTGCATCATTTCTGGGATTTCCACGTCCTTGATCTCCACGATGCGGGTGATAACGCCCCAGCGCTCGGTCTGGCCGTTGATGATATTCGCAAGATCCTCGTTGAGTTCTTCGCGGTGTGCGAGGAGATCATCGAGATCCGCGCGGCCCAGCAGGCTACGCAGAGTCGTCTGCGCGATTTGCGAAGTAGCGACGGCGTAGTTTTCCACTTCCAGCACGGCCTTGAGGGAATCCGTCACTTCGAACATGACCACGGCGTTCACGCGCACGGAGACGTTGTCCTTGGTAATGATTTCCTGTGGAGGGATGGTAAGAGTCACCACGCGCTGGTCCACGCGCTCGAGCTTATCGATGCCCGGCCACATAAAATGCAGGCCTGGCTCCATGAGCGGACGCAGATGGCCGAATCGGAAGGCCACTCCGCGCTCGTACTGTTTGATGACTTTCAGCGAGTACATCAAAAAGACGATGATGAGCGCGACGATGATGCCGATGACGATCGGCCAGAAAACGAGTGCTGACATTAGCTAGCTTCTTCCTTCTTGCGTTCCGAGCGATAACGGCTGGACTTGCCGTACTTCGAACCATAGCGGTCGATTTGGGCGGCCAGCTCGGCTTCACGGTTGTCCATTTCGGGGACGACGATCTGCGGCGCATTCGATGGCGTATTCCACAGGTGGCGTGCCAACGGATAGACACCGAGACCGGTAATCACCAAGACGGTGGCAAGGGTGATAAGCACCTCGGACAGCGAGTGGTTGGTAATTAGGGACGACAGCGGAAGCAGGTAGCCCATGGCGGCCACCGCGAGGGCAATGCCGCGGTGGAAACGACCAGAGTCGGAGTGTGGCCATGGGTCGAGCTGCCGGGTGACTTCCCTGCCATGGTGGGAGACCGTGCAGGCATCCTTTACTGGGCAGGTATTGCACACCGTGGGGTTGGCACGGTAACGCATGACGCGGTTTTCCGGGTCAAAGCTCGACGGCCAAAGCCACTGATCTTCAGGGCACTGCCAGGCGTCGTGTTCCTCCAAGTAGCGGAAAGTGCCAGCGCGGTTAGCCATGGTGCGGTTGGCGGTTTGCTTCGCCATTGCATCAAAGCCCCACGCTACGACCAGCAGAAACAGGCCGTAGCACACCGCCAGGAGGGTAAAGATTCCTGGAGCTTGCATTATGTGTCCCTACTTCTTCCGATCCGGTTTATTCTGATTTGGCTTTTTCTGGCCAGGATTACCGTCCGCCCGCTTGTCGGAGCGGTAGGTGCCGCCCCACTTGGTGCGCGATTCGAACTCTGGGTCCTGTGGGCCAGAAGCTGCAGAATCGCCGCGGCCCGAGTCAGGGGCTTGCTCTTCGACGAAGGCGCCACGCTCGTCAATGTAGCCATAGCGGCGGCCTGCCACGCGTCCGGTGCTGTACGCGCCGTCGCGGGTATCCACACGACCCTTTCCGCCGGAGACAAGGCCGACGCTGGAGGCAGCGCCCGCGACGGGCACCTCGCCGGCGTGATCGTCGTCGTCAGGCGCGATGATGCTAAACAGCGGATCCTTCGGGTGCTCTTCGATGGTTGGGATTTCCTTGTTAAACAGCACGCCCTTGAGCGCCATCCATAGGAACGGGATGATGCCGGCTAAGAACATGACGTCGCCAGGCATGCGCAGCCACTCCATGATGAAGTTGCCGGGCTCGGTGATATAGCCCAGGGAACGGGCCTCGACGTAGCCGGTGGCCACGGATTCGTAAAGCTGCATGACACCAAGTGGCAGCAAGGAGATAACGACCATCCACAAAAGGCCAATGTTTTGCAGCCAGAATGACCAGGCCATGGCCTTTTCAGACCACTTTTCCTTCGGGATTAGGTAGCGCAGCGCGAATACGGACAGGCCAACAGCCAGGAAGCCGTATACGCCCATCATTGCGCCGTGTGCGTGGTTTGCGGTCAGCGCGGTACCGATCTCGTAATAAGAGACGATCGGCAGGTTGACTAGGAAGCCAAAGATGCCGGCGCCCAAGAAGTTCCAGAAGCCAACTGCAACCAGGAACATAACTGCCCAGCGGTGTGGGAATGGGCGTTCGCCGGAGGCGCGCTGACGGGAACCGAGCTGCATGAAGGTCCAAGCCTCAACGGTCAGCAGGGTCAGCGGCACGACCTCGGCAGCAGAGAAGAAAGCGCCAAGTGCCATGTGCTCAACCGGGGTACCGGAGAAGTACAGGTGGTGCATAGTGCCCAAAACGCCACCGGTGGAGTACAAAATAATGTCCAAGAAGATGATGCCGAGGGCGATCTTCTCGCGGATGACGCCGAGAAGCACGAAGACATAGGCCACCATCACGGTGGTAAACAGCTCGAGGAAGTCCTCCACCCACAGGTGGACGACCCAGAAGCGCCAGAACTCGGCAACAGAGATATGGGTCTCGGAGCCAGCCAGGTTACCCACTGCATAGAAAGCAGGGATGGCGATGCCGGCGTAGAAGAACAGCCACGGCATATTGGACTTGTGTTCGTACTTCAGGCGGCCGCGCAGCTGGCGGAAGATGATGCCAATCCAGACAAACATGCCCACAGTGAGCAGAATCTGGAAGAAGCGCGGCAGGTCAAGGAACTCCCACTGCTGGGAGAACAGGGTGCCTTCCTTGATGTAGCCCATGGTGGACAGCCACTCGAAGGCCATGGAGCCAAAGACCACAAACGCGATGGCACCGAGCAGGAACCAAACCAGCCAGTGCTGCTTCTTCGGTTCCTTCTTGCCTACAAAAGAGGCCAAGAAAATACCGGCAGCAAGCAGGCCGCCTGCAGTCCATAGCAGCGACAGCTGGAGGTGCCAGGTACGCGAGACGTTATACGGCAGGATTTCCTGCAATGGGATACCGAAGAAGCCGGTTAACTCCGTGCGGTAGTGCTGCGAGGCTGCACCCAGGAGCGCCTGGATGAGGAAGAGCAAAGCAATGACAAGGACAAACCATGCCACGACCTTCTGCGACTTGCTAAGACCTACCTCGCCCGGCTGGGTGAAGTCGAGGTTTGGCGCCTCTTCTGCGTGCCAACCAATGGACTTAGACCAGCGGCCATAAATCGCGAAGATAAGGCCGGTACCGCCGATCAGCGCGATGAGCGAGAGCACAGACCAGACCACGAGGTCTGCGGTCGGGCCGTTATCCACGCGTGGCTCAGCCGGCCAGTTGTTGGTATAGGAGTAATCGTGGCCCGGGCGCTCCGCAGCGGAAGCCCAAGAGGTCCAACCGAAGAAACCAACAAGGTTGTTGATCTGCTTTTTGTCTGTAATGAACTCAGATGGAAGTCCCTTGTTATGCGAGTCTTCGCCAAAGTACTTCGCGTAGTAGTCCTTGTTGGACTCGAAAGCGGCGATTTGGTTATCGGTCCACTTCAGTACACCAGTTGCTTCGTCATAGCGGTTGGTACGGAACTCCTGCTGGACTGCTTCTTCTGGAGTCGCGTCTGAGGAGATGAAATCGGGATAACCGTTGGCGTCGTTAAGCTCGCGTGCCTTATCCAAAGACATGCGGAGGTATTCCGCCGTGTAGTCAGGGCCTAAGTAGGCGCCGTGTCCCATGACGGAGCCGTATTGCTGCAGGCCGCGGGTTTGGTAGAGAGCCTGACCGTTCAGAATCTCATCCTTGGTCAGGATGGTCTCACCGGTGGTTTCGGAAACAATCTTTTCCGGAAGAGGCATAGACGCGTTGTAAGTGCGGTACGCCAAAAAACCCATGACTAGAAAGCCAAAGATCATGACTAGGGCGACGCCCTGCACCCACACGCTGCTGAGCTTAAGGACCGGCTTGCGGCGGTCCTCGTGGCTAGTAGTGGTGGACATATATTTTCCTGTCTTCTCAATGTGCTGACGCTTAGGCTGCGCGCCAAGGTGTCCCGAGTCAGAAGGCACCCACACCGATTATGGACGGAAAAACTAGAGTTAAATAGCTGGGCACGCGCCCACCTTCCCCAAAGGCGGTCATACGGAAGGTTGACATCCGCCAATAGCTAGACCATTCCCCCCATTGCTGACTTTCAGCTAATTTTTATATCTCCCCAAGCGAAACGCAATAATGCACGTCGACCGCACCTCCCGATTCGCTTTATCTTTAAAGCGATTTCCCAACGATGTTAATTCGATCACCATTTGCAAAGCGCTACAAAAATCAGAGTACATACAGGCTAACGCCACCAACCCCAGCCTCGAAAGTTGTTTAATTCGGATTTTGTCGTATTATTTTAAGCATGACTTTCGCAGAGCACACCAAGCGCAACTGGCTAATCACCCTCTTTGCCACCATCTTCCTTGCGGCGATTGTTTCGATGATTTTTCTGAACGACCCACACCAAACCGTCACGGTCGCAATGGTCTTCATTGCGGCTGCCTTACTACTCTTCGGCGGAATCCTAGGCGGCTGGTACCTCATCCATCAGCGCGCGGGCTCCCAAAAATAGACACGCGCTAAACTCACACCGCGACTAGCGGTCGGCTACCTGCCGACCGCTTTGTCTGTTTTTATTCATTTCACTTGCTGGGCAAACGTCAAATTTTCTCCACATCCATGCCCATTATGAACCGCTTGGTCTAGTCTTTGCTCATGGCTACAAAATACGACACCAGCAACTTAGAAAACCTCGCCCTCGCTACCCGCTGCCTGCACGTAGGCCAGGATCTCGACGGCTCCACCAACTCTCGCAACATTCCGATTTACCAAACCACTTCCTACGTCTTTGATTCGGCCGAGCATGCCGCCGCTCGCTTTGCGCTTGCCGACGCCGGCCCCATCTACACCCGGCTGACAAATCCCACGGTGGACGCACTCGAGCGTCGTCTAGCGGCGCTCGAAGGCGGCGTAGCCGCAGTCGCCTTTGCCTCTGGCCAGGCGGCAGAAACCGCCGCCATCGAAACGCTGGCTGGCGCGGGCGACCACATCGTGGCCTCCCCTCGCCTCTATGGCGGAACGAATAGCCTTTTTACCCATACGCTGCACCGTCTCGGCATTGAAGTAACTCTGGTCGAGGAACCCGATGATCCGCAGTCATGGCAGTGCGCTGTGCGCGGAAATACCAAGGCTTTTTATGGAGAGACCTTCGGCAACCCGGTGGCAGATGTGCTGGATACTCCGGCAATCGCTGAGGTAGCGCATGCAAACCAGGTGCCGCTGATTGTGGACAACACCATCGCTACCGCGGCACTGGCGCGCCCGTTAGAGCTCGGCGCGGACGTCGTCGTCGCCTCCACCACCAAATTCTATTCCGGCTCGGGCTCGGCCATCGGTGGCGTCATCGTCGACGGCGGCACCTTTGACTGGACCGTTCAGCGCGACGGCAAGCCGGTGTTTCCGTTCTTCACCGAACCCGACGAAAGTTACCATGGCCTGCGCTTCGCAGACCTCGGCGAACCGGCTTTCGCACTGCGCGCCCGCGCTGGCATCCTCCGCGATACGGGCGCCGCAGTCTCGCCTTTCAACGCTTGGCTGACCTTAACCGGGCTGGAAACTTTGGAGCTGCGCGTGCAGCGCCACAACGAAAATGCCCAGGCAGTTGCGGAATTCCTCGAGGCGCATCCGAAGGCGGCCAAGGTCAATTACGCCGGCCTCGACTCGAGCCCGTATAAGACCACCAAGGAAAGGCTCGGCTACCAATACACCGGTTCGGTACTTTCTTTCGAAGTGGCCACCGAGTCAGGCGAACCCGCAGCGGCCACAGAAACCGCCTGGAAGTTCATCGATTCCCTCAAGCTGCATTCCAATCTGGCCAACATCGGTGATACCCGCTCGCTTGTGGTGCATCCGGCTACCACCACCCACTCGCAATCCAACGAGGAGGGGCTGCGAGTAGCTGGCATCACCCAAGCCACGATTCGCCTCTCCGTTGGTATCGAAGCAATCAACGACATCATCGCTGACCTCGAGCGCGGCTTCGCGGCCATCTAATCAAGAAGTCGCCATGACTGTGCCCAACTTGGCTTGTGAAGGTGAGCTCGAAGAAGTCGGCGTCGGCAAGCTGCGTACTGAAGCAGGCGCTGAAATTCCCGAGGTGCGTATCGCGTATCAACGGTGGGGCAAATTCGCCGGTGACCCGCACGGCAAGAATAACGTGCTGCTCATCGAGCATGCGGTGACCGGCGATTCCAACGTGGCCGACTGGTGGGCCGACCTGCTGGGCCCAGGCAAGGCTTTGGATACGCGGAAATGGTGCGTGATCGCCACCAATGCGCTGGGCGGCTGTGCTGGTTCCACTGGGCCCGCCAGCGCGCATCCCGACGACGGCCGTGCCTGGGGTTCGCGCTTCCCCGCGCTATCGATTCGAGATTTGGTGAGAGCGGAAAGGCAATTCCTAGAAGTCCTCGGAATCACCCAGGTCCATGCCATCATCGGTGGCTCCATGGGCGGGGCGCGCACACTGGAGTGGACGCTGCTGTACCCGGAATCCATAACCGCGGCCTGCGTCATTGCGGTATCAGCGCGGGCTTCGGGCTGGCAGATTGGCATTCAATCCGCACAGATTTCTGCCATTGAGCGCGACCCGTTCTGGCACGGCGGGGATTACTACGCAAGCGGCAAAACGCCTCGCGAAGGGCTCGCCGCCGCGCGCCGGATTGCCCACCTCACCTACCGCGGCGAACAGGAAATCGACGAGCGCTTCGGCGTCCAGGCACAACGCGGCGAGGATCCGCTCGGGCCTTACCGCGCGGGGAACCAGCGTTTCGCGGTCAACTCCTACTTGGACTATCAGGGAGAAAAACTCGCCCGCCGCTTCGACGCCGGCTCCTATGTAACGCTGACGGAGGCGCTCAACCGCCACGACGTCGGCCGCGACCGCGGCGGCCTCAACAAAGCGCTAGCAACATCGACTGTTCCCACGATGGTAGTCGGCGTGGACACGGACATCCTCTACCCGTATCACCAGCAGGAACATATCTCGCGCAACATTGGCAACCTGCTGGCCATGGCGAAAATCGTCTCCCCCGTCGGCCACGATGCTTTCTTGGCCGAAGCCCGCCAGATGGACCGAATCTTGCGTAACTTCCTTACGCTCTCGGCACCTGACGGACTGGAGTTGGAAACGGCGTTTAGCGGCAGCGAGTACTACATCTAAGACCCCAACGCATCGACTGAAACCGACAAAAACACCATCACGGCACCAATAACGCCGCTAAAGCACGCATCAAAACGGCGCGATCGGACCGCGAGGATGCCGACGATTTTCGAGTCACAGCTAAGCCGCACCAACGAAAGCCAAAGCAGGCCTGCACCAAGGACTACCGTGGCGCGGCGCCAGTGCTCGGAAATCGCGAAAACCGCAGAAAGCGCAACGGCGGCACAAAATAGCCCCACGGCCGCCCACTGCACGGACGCGGGTAGGCGGGAGGGCCGCAGGTTGGCGTCGTGCGGGTTATCGAGGTTTAGCTCCGGGGCCATCTACTGCTGGCCCGCCAACTTTTCTGCGCGCTCCACGATGTTAGACACCAGGAATGCGCGGGTCAGCGGGCCGACACCGCCCGGGTTCGGCGAGACGAAGCCGGCCTTGTCCCAGACGTCTGGTGCGACGTCGCCAGCCAACTTGCCATCAACGCGGGAAACTCCGACGTCGAGAACCGCGGCGCCTTCCTTGATCATGTCTGCGTTGAGCATATGTGCCTTGCCGGCCGCTGCGATGATGACGTCGGCAGCGCGCGTCTCGGCAGCCAAGTCCTTGGTACCGGTGTGGCAGAGCGTAACGGTGGAATTTTCACTGCGGCGGGTAAGCATCAAGCCGATCGGACGGCCAACAGTCACACCACGGCCGATGACGACGACCTTCGCTCCATCCAGCTCCACGCCAAAGCGACGCAGCAGGTGAATGCAACCATTCGGGGTGCACGGCAGCGGGGCATCCTCGTTCAAAACCAGCTTGCCCAGGTTGACCGGGTGCAGGCCATCGGCGTCTTTTTCCGGATCAATCTTGGCCAGGATCTTGTTTTCATCCAGGTGCTTAGGCAGCGGCAGCTGCACGATGTAGCCGGTGCAGCCGTCGTCTTCGTTTAGCTCGTCGATGACCTTTTCCAGCTCCTCCTGGCTAATATCCGCCGGAAGGTCCTTGCGGATGGAGTTGATTCCCAGCTGTTCGCAGTCGCGGTGTTTCATCTTCACGTAGGAGTGCGAGCCCGGGTCATCGCCCACCAGCACGGTGGCCAGGCCAGGCTGGATGCCCTTTTCCTTGAGGGCCTCGACGCGGGTTTTCAGATCCGCGAAGATCTCGTCGCGGTACAACTTGCCATCTAGTTTGGTTGCGCTCATGCGCTCCATCCTAGACTTATGCCCATGAGCCAGCTGCACATCGTCTTTGATAATCCCGTGATCCCCACCAATACCGGCAACGCAATCCGCACCGCCGCCGTCACTGGAGCGTCCCTGCATCTCATCGAACCGCTCGGATTCAACTTCGATGACAAGCACCTAAAGCGCGCCGGCCTGGACTACCACGACCTTGCTGACCTGCACATCCACAAGGACTTCGACGCTTGCATGGACGCACTGCCCGGCGCGCGCGTGTTTGCTTTTAGCACGCATACCGATAAGTGGTTCACGGACGTCGAGTTCCAAGAAGGCGATGTCCTACTCTTTGGCACCGAGCCCACCGGCTTGCCGCCAGAGCATCTTAATCACCCACGTATCACCGAGCAGGTGCGCATCCCGATGGTCCCGGCGCGCCGTTCGATGAACCTGTCTAACGCGGCGTCGACAGCCGTGTATGAGGCTTGGCGCCAGCTGGGGTTTAAGGGCGCTGTCTAGGACAATTGTCACAACGATTAGGTAAACCATCATTCGGTTAGGGTAACTTTATAACCGAATTTGAAAGGATGCCTAGTCATGTTGCCTTTGCACGTACGCTCAGGCGAGTCGACCTCCCACAACTCGGCCTACTCCCTGCCGGTCGGTTCTACTGTTACCCTGCGCCCCGAATGCCTGGATTGCGTGCATAATCCGGCCATGGCCCGCCGCTTGGGCGAGCTGGGCATCCGCCCGGGAGCATGCCTAACCGTCGGCGCGCATGTGGCAGGTGGCGCGCGCATCGTCGCGGTTGGCTCCTGCCGCTACGCCATTGACCGCCAGACGCTGCAATCAATCGGGGTTTAGTGATGAGTGCTGTAACGCCCAGCTGCCATGGAAATCCGGGCGGGGCGCTGGCTCCCGCGGGCGCTGCCATCATCGCCATGGTGGGTGCTCCGAACTCCGGCAAGTCTACGCTTTTTAATGCGCTAACCGGTTCGAAGGTGCAGACCGGCAACTGGCCGGGCACGACCGTGGAGGTCAGCCGCGGCGCATGGAATATTGCGCATTCGTGTTGCCCGGCCGAGGTTGCCGATCTCATTGACTTCCCCGGCAGCTATTCTTTGGATCCGCTCAGCCCGGATGAGGCGCTCACGCGCACCATGCTTTACGACGCCGCCCCTGCCGAGCGCCCCGATCACGTCATCGTCGTGGTCGACGCGACTGCGGTTGCGCGCGGGCTCAACTTGGCGTTTCAGCTCGCAGAGCTTCCCTACCGGCTCAGCATCGCGCTGACCAAGCTGGACGTGGCACAAGACCAGGGCTTACAGGTGGATGCCGATGCGCTCGCGAGGGCCACGGGAATCCCGGTGGTCTGTGTGGATGGCCGCCGGCGGGAAGGATTGGAGCGCCTGCGTGAGACGGTGCAGGTTTCCCTCACTAAGGAGCCACAGGTCCTGCGCGAAGACGCCAGCATCGACGCCCGCTTTGCGGATCTCGACGCCGCCACCAAAGCAGCGGTGCACACGCAGTCCCAGCCGGTCACGCGTTCGCAGCGCCTAGATGCGATAGCGCTGCACCCGGTAGCGGGCCCGTTGCTTTTCCTCGCGGTGATGTGGCTAGTCTTTCAGATAACCACCACGGTGGCCGCTCCTCTGCAAGACGGCTTGGAGGCGCTCGTCTCAGGGCCCATCTCTGACGCAGCACGCCACCTGCTGGAGGCAATCGGCCTTCAGCATCCGCTGGTAGAGGGCTTGCTTGTCGACGGCCTTATTGGCGGCGTCGGCATGGTCCTCACCTTTGCACCCCTGATGGCGCTGATGTTTTTGTGCCTGGCCGTGCTGGAGGATTCTGGCTATATGGCCCGCGCGGCAGTGGTTACGGACCGTTTCATGCGCGCCATCGGCCTGCCAGGCAAGGCATTTTTACCTATAGTTGTAGGCTTTGGCTGCAACGTTCCTGCCATTGCTGCGACCCGCGTGCTGGGTTCGCCGCGGCATCGCATCATGACCTCGCTGCTTATCCCGTTTACCTCCTGCTCTGCCCGGTTGGTGGTCTTCGTGATGCTGGCGGAGACCTTCTTCCCGGGTCATGCCGGCAGCGTCGTTTTTTGTATGTACGTCATCTCCATCGCTCTGCTTATTCTGGTGGGATTGGTGCTGCGCGGCACGTTGTGGCGGGCTGTGCCGCAGGACCCGCTGGTCATCGATCTTCCGACGTACCAACTTCCCACCTTCCGCCTCGCCATGTCGGTGATGTGGACGAGGCTGAAGGGATTTCTGCAGACTGCCGGCGGCATCATCGTCTCCACGGTGGTGGTCATCTGGCTGCTCATGGCGATTCCCGTAGGCGCTGATGGGGTTTCCCTGTCTGACTACAAGTCGCCAGCTCCTGAGGATTCAGCTTATGGCGCTATCTCGCGCAGCATCGCTCCGGCCTTTGCCCCGGCGGGCTTTGATTCTTGGTCGCTCGCGGGCCCGCTAGTGACGGGGTTTGTGGCCAAGGAAGCACTGATTTCCACGTGGTCGCAGACCTACGCAGTAGACGACGTCACCGACGCCGCACCCGAAGAACAGGCATCGAGCCCCTTAAGCGAGAAGGTGCGCGCCGACTTCGCCACAGCCTCCGACGGAAATACGAACGCTGCAGTGTGGGCGTATATGCTCTTCCTGCTCGCCTATACCCCGTGCGTGGCAACGCTGGCTGCCCAGAAACGGGAGATTGGCTGGCGCTGGACACTCTTCGGTTTCGCGGTGCAACTATTTACCGCTTGGGCCTTGGCCGTGGTCGCCTTCCAGCTCTTGAGGCTGCTATGACCTCGCCCATTGCTCAGGTAAAGGACGCGATTTCCTCCGGCACCACCACCCGCGCCGGAATCGCGCACGTAACGGGCCTTAAAATCGGCACGGTCAATCTTGTGATTTCACACCTGCTCTCCACCGGGGAGCTAAACGCCGAAACGCTCAACTCCTGCCCCACCAGCGGATGCGGTTCCTGTACTGCTGCAGCCCACTGCGGCACAGCCTCCGCCAACCCCGGACGAAAGCGCGGTCCAGTCTTGCTTAGTCTGCGCCGGCCTCGCCCGGCGCCGGCATCGTAGCCTCGTGCTCCATCGAAGGCAGTTGGCGTTGCCGCAGGCGGGTGAGAAGCTCGGCGGCGTCGGCAAGCGCAAGCTGCTTTCCCGCCATTCCAACGGGACCCTTAACCAGATCGAAGCGGATGTTTTGCACGCCCAGCAGCTGATTGAGCGGGCCGGCTTGGACCGTCAGTTCCTGGATATGCGGAGTGCCCACGACCATCACCCGACGCGACAGTCTTCCTGAATGCACAACGGCGACGTCCTCGCCCACCAACGTGACCGCCTGCTGGCGCACATCCACCGGCGAGGCCAACCAGGCCTTACGCGGCGACACATAGGTGGGGTGGGTGTGCCCCTCTGGCTGGGCGTAATACTCGATCTGCGCGGCATCAAGATCGGAGACCAGCTCTAGTACGCGCAGCGCCTGCTCCCGCGTGCCCACCGGCAAGATGCGCGTGGAGCCCGACTGCTTGCCGCCGCCCACCGCGCCGTACCCGGCCACGGAAACCTGCACCTCGTACCAGCCAAACATGCGCCACAGCAGCGGCTGGGTAACCCGCACCGCATGAATGCGCGAACGCCGGATCGTCTGGCGGCGGCGGTCAGCCAAGCCGTAGGAGATGTTGAGTACCTCATCGTGGCCGTCGTAGCGGGATTGGAAGCGCCACGAGGTATCGATGAGATTCCAAATATTGGGCACAAAGCCCACCACGATGGGCACCGTGGCGGCGCGGAAATCCGGCAAAGCGAGGAAAATCGCCATGACTACAACCGCAATCAGCGTGGGCAAACGCAGCGCCTCCGCCGCCAGCGTGCGACCAACGGGGATTTCTGGAATCAGCTGCCAGCCCTGCTCTTCCGCCGGAGCTACCTGCCCGACCGCCTCGGAACCGGCATCCTCCGACACCGCCGAACGGCTATGCACGTGGGTCAGAAGCTCCTCGCGCAACGCCATGGCCTCTTGCCTGCGCAGAAAGGAAATCTCAATGACAGAGGCCGTGCCGCCGGCTGTTTCCACGCGCACTGCAGCCAGACCAAATAACCGCGCGATGACGGACTCCACCACGTCGACAGCCTGAATGCGGTCATAGCGTGCGGAGCGAAAAGACGTGGAAATCACGCCGTGGCGCAGCGCCACCTCATCGGGGCCGAGCTTATAGCCCAGCTTGCGCCACCAGATGGCGGAGACATACCAAATGCCCAGGCAGACCACGACGAAGCCGCCGAGCCCCGCGAGCGTTCCAAGGCCAATGTCACTCCAGTGCCCGCCGCGCAGGTAGGCCGCGATGTCGGAGAGCATCTCCAAGTTGAAGTTGAGCACGCAAATGGCCAGAAACGCGAAGATAACCGACCAAAAGCGCAGCAGCGGCGTCAGCCGGTGCACACGGCGATAGCCTTCCCTATCAACTGGGGCGCGGTCCTTGCCCAGCCGGTGCCGTCCGTTCACAGTCCGCTCATCCTCTCGCGCGCCTTCACGGCGAGGCGCTCGCGCAATGCATCGGCGTCAGCGGCTAAAAGGCCTGCAATTTTCGCATCTGAGCTTGTCGACGCCGTGTGAATCTTCACCCTTTTCAGCCCCAAGGACCGCTCGATGGGGCCGGCGGAGACGTCCACGAACTGGATGCGGCCGAACGGAACAATGGTCAGGCGGTACCACAGCTTGCCGCGGGTAATCACCAGCTCATCGTCAGTCTCCTTCCACCCCATATTCGCCACCTGCGCGGGGATAAGCCAGAGCAAGTAAACGAACCACACTCCCCAGGCTCCGGCGAACCAGTACCAAAATGAGCTGGCGAAGTACCCCGCAACCGCGAAAGCGATAGCAAAGACTGCCGACCAGCTCAGGTGGTGAATATAGCGAGCTGTGGTCAGCTTCCGGGAGACCGGATGCATGTCTGGAGAAAGGGCGGAGCGCATGCCGCCTATGCTAACAAAGCCCTCAGACCCCTTGACAAAGTGTTGGGTTTATACAACACTTTGGTTTATGTCCCCAAAGAAAAAGCCGTCTTCCCCAATTTTCAATAGGGTTCGGTTGCTCCGAGTCGAGAGGGACATGTCGCGCGCCCAGCTTGCCGACGCCGTCGGGGTCAACCCCCAAAGCATCGGCGCCCTTGAGCGTGGCGATCACTCTCCCAGCCTCGACCTCGCGTTCAGCATCTGCGAAGTATTCGGCCTCCCTGTCGAAGCCGTCTTCTCCCGCACCGAGTTCCAGCCCTTGTCAACAGAGATGTACCGAAAGGACTAGCCCAATGACTATTCAAAGCTCCGCCGAAGTCCAGGGACGCGTAGCCAAGCGCAAGCGCCTCGTATCTTTAGCCAACTGGAGCCTCGCCCTCATCGTATTGTCTGTTCCCCTACAGTTTGTAGATCAGTTTTGGCCTTTAATGCTCGCCTGCGCAGGTGCGATCATGACTGGCATGTATGTAGCGCAGCTGCGCAAGACCATCGGCGACGCAGACCTCCCCACCACCGAGCTCGACGAATACATGCTGCAACTGCGCGTCGAAGCCCGCGACGACGGTCTGAAGACCGCACTCATGTCTTCCCTGCTATTGCTCCTCGCTTGTGGCGCCATTTCAGTAGGCACGCGTTTCGTCGATTCGATGGACGGGATCTTTGTCGCCGTCTTGTTCTTCAAACTCATCCTGCTGCAGATGCTGTGTATTCCCTTCAGCGTCGCACAATCCCTCGCCGGCAAAATCAACCGCGACGAGCTCATCTCTAAGGAATAATCATGCCTTCACGTTCCCGTTATGGTCCTGTGGCTCGGCGGGAATGCTGGCCGGCGTGCTGATGTTCGGAGCATCGCTCACACTGCTGGGCACCATCGCGCTCGGAATGGACGCCGACGATCGCGCGGACAAGATCGCGTGCCTTTTCCTTCGAGATGCACTCACCGGCATCGTAGTCATAAGGAATGGGCACGCCGCCTTCGTCGGTGCGCCCATACCACTCAGTGGCTTGCTCCGAGGTGGAGTCGAACTCCGCGCCAATAGAATACTCCGCTTCTTCCCCGTCGAGGCCCAGCGGAATCCGCCCGTACTTAGAAAAGACCAGGTAGAGCAGGAGGAAAAACAGGCCCGCTGCCAGCGCGGGGTGAATGTTGTGCGGTATTACCTGAATACGGGGGGATTTCTCGCACCGGCCTAACGGAAATCACGCGAGCCGCGGGAGAGCCACTCACCCATGGCAAGCGGCTCCAGCTTGTCTGCCACCACGTTGACCGCGCCCGTGGCATTTTGCACGATGCCACGAATAACCAGCGCTTTAGACGTCCTGGCCACGGTCTTGTTGAGCTGCCACAGCCCCGGTGAGACCATCACGTTCATCAAGCCGGTCTCATCCTCCAAGCCCAAAAAGATGACGCCGGCGGCAGTCTGCGGACGCTGCCTATGCGTCACGATGCCCGCAATCCGCACCCGTGTGCCGTCTGGAACCTGCCGCAGCTGCGCGGCGGTGCAGACATGGGCGTCGTTAAGCGCGGCGCGCACGAGCTCCATCGGCTGTTTGTCGTGGGTAACGCCAGTACTGGCGACGTCGGAAGCCATCAGCTCGAAAGCGCTCATGCCAGGCAGGCTCGGCGCAGAAATAGCCGAAAGCCCTGCGAGCATGCCCGCCTTTTCCGTAGCCGCCACGCCCGCCTGCCACAGCGCCTGCCGCCGGCTTAGCCCAAAGGTCTCCAGCGCACCGGCACTGGCCAAAGCCTCCACATGCTCAACGCTAAGCTCCGCCCGCCTAGACAGATCCGCGATGTCTTGAAACGGCATCTGCGCGCATGCACCCTCGATACGCTGCGCGGCCTTCTCCCCCAACCCCTTGATGAGGTTAAGGCCCAGCCGGATCGCCACCTCGCCGCCGTCTTGGACCACCGCACGCGCCTGACAACCCGAAGCGTTCACGTCCAGCGGAAGAACTTCCACGCCGTGCCGCCGCGCATCCTGAATGAGCGATTGCGGCGAATAAAAGCCCATCGGCTGCGCCCGCAGCAGACCCACGCAAAACTGCGCCGGATAGTGATACTTCATCCACGCCGAGAAGTAGACCAACGAGGCAAAAGACTGCGAGTGCGACTCTGGGAAGCCATAGGCTGCAAAGGCCACGATCTTGTTCCACAGTTTGTCCGCAACCTCGCCCTCGATGCCATTCGTCTGCGCGAGCCCATCATAAAAACGCTGCTTGAGCGCGGCCATCCGTGCAGGCGAGCGCTTCGAGCCCATCGCACGCCGCAGGTCATCGGCCTCCGCTCCGGAAAAGCCTGCGGCGTCGACGGCAATCTGCATCAGCTGCTCCTGAAACAGCGGAATGCCCAGCGTCTTGCCCAGAGACTTCTCCAGCACCGGGTGGTCATAGGTCACAGCCTCCTTACCGTCGCGGCGGCGCAGATAAGGATGCACCGAACCGCCCTGAATCGGGCCGGGACGAATGAGCGCAACCTCCACCACCAAGTCGAAGAACTTCTGCGGGCGCAAGCGCGGCAGCGTGGACAGCTGCGCGCGCGATTCCACCTGGAATACCCCCACCGCATCGGCGCGGCAGAGCATGTCATAGACCTCTTTTTCCGCTAGGTCGAGCTCCCACAGATTCACCTTGTACCCGGTGGTCTCCTCCACCAAGTCCTGCATGTGGTGCAGCGCCTCCAGCATGCCAAGGCCCAGCAGATCGAACTTCACCAATCCGGCCGCCGCGCAGTCATCCTTATCCCACTGCAGCACCGAACGCTTTTCCATCCGCGCCCATTCCATTGGCACCACGTCTGCAATAGGACGGTCGCACAACACCATGCCGCCCGAGTGAATGCCCAGGTGGCGCGGTTGGCCGAGGAATTGCTCCGCCAGCTTAACGACGCCCTCCGGCGGCTCCGAAAGCCCCTTCGACCAGGAATCGGCGCTGCCTTGGGGATAGCCCAAGGCACGCGCTGCATCGCGAACAGCGCCCTTGCGGCGATACGTAATAACGTTGGCCACCTGCGCTGCGCGCTCGCGGCCATGCTTGTCATAGACGTATTGAATGACCTCCTCGCGGCGGCCGGATTCGATGTCGATATCGATGTCCGGTGGGCCATCGCGGTCTGGCGAAAGGAAGCGCTCAAAAAGAAGCCCCGCGGAAATCGGCTCGGCGTTAGTGATTCCTAAGGCAAAACACACCGCGGAGTTCGCCGCCGAGCCGCGCCCCTGGCAGAGGATGTTGGAGCGACGGCAAAAATCCACGAGGTCACACACGATGAGGAAATACCCTGGAAAGGTCAGCTGCTCGATAACGCCTAGCTCGTACTCGATCTGCTTCCACGCCCGCGAGCGAATCGCAGCCGGGCGCGAGGCATAGCGCTCTTCTGCTCGCTGCCAGGTCAGGTGCGTCAGCCAAGACATCTCGGTATGGCCTTCAGGCACCTCGAAGTCAGGCAGGTTCGGCGCGAGCGCATCCCAGGTGAAACTGCACTCCTTTAATACTTTGACGGTCTCGGCGATGAGCTCCGGCCGCTCCGGAAAAAGCTGCGCCATCTGCTCGCCTGAGCGCAGCCAGCCGGCACCCATCGGGGGCGCATCGGGTTCTGCCTGGTCCAGAGATTTTCTTTGGCTAAGCGCACGCTTTGCCGCGGCTAGGCGCGCTTCCTGCCGTGTGGCGGCAGCGGGTAAGGCAGTGGCGATGGCGCGCAGATTATTGCATTTATCCAGTTCAGCGTGGCGATCTGCGTCCTCAGGAGACATCGTGCAGGAATACTCAAGTACTATGCTGTCTATTTTTATTCTTTCGAGCACATGATCGATTTTGTCCAACCATTGCCAGTCCAGAAGGAACAGGCAATAATCTTGCAAACGCTCCGCAATTACTTCCAACGGCGGGTAAGCCACCTCGCCCTTCACATCTGCATCCATGCGCGCTTGGGCAATCAATCGCGATAGCCGGCGGTACCCCTCGGGGGTGCGGGCGAGGACGACAAGAGGGCCGTCGACAAGCGAAAGCTCCGCCCCAAACACCGCCGGCAGCCCCGCCTTAGCGGCGGCTTCGGCAAATTTCATCAGGCCATAAAAACCGTCCTTATCCACCAGCGCAAGCCCCTCTAGCCCCAGCTGCATCGCGCGCGCCACCAGCTCTTCCGGCTCCGAGGCGCCGTCCAAAAAGCTATAGGAAGAAACCGCATGCAGCTCCGCGAAAGGCACGGCCGAGACCCCGCGCTCGAGACCCTCGCCCCGCTCCCCCAAGTGCTCCACCGAAACGGGCGTTGCGGCAGGACGGCCGGAAAGAATCCGCTCCACCCGCGACCAAGGCAGCGCCACCCCACCATTAAACCTCATGGGGAAAAGATAGGATCGAAACTATGTTCTAGTCAATTTTTCAGTCTCACCCAAAGCGATATAGACAAAGCGGTTCAATCATTGCTAGGTTTCTTGCAACAAACGTTATTTCACTCGAAGGGACACCTCATATCATGCGTATTCGCCGCGTTCTCGCTGCTTCCTCCGCAGCCGTCATCGCAGCCACCAGCCTGGCTGCTTGCTCCTCTGGCGATTCCGACGGCAAGATCGTCGTCGGCACTACCGACGCCGCTAAGAAGGCATGGTCCGCCTTCGAGGACGAAGCCGAGGCGCAAGGCCTTGACATCGAGGTGCAGAACTTCTCGGACTACAACACCCCGAACCAGGCGCTTGACCAAGGCGAACTGGATACCAATAACTTCCAACACCTGAAGTTCTTGGCGGAGTTCAACAAGGGCAACGGCACCGACCTCGTTCCGATCGTCGCCACCGAAATCGTGCCGCTGGCATTGTTCTGGCAGGGGCACGACTCCCTCGACGGCATCGAGGGCCAGGAAGTAGCCATCCCGAATGACACCACCAACCAGGGACGCGCCATCAACGTCCTCGTACAGGCCAAGCTGGTTACGTTGAAGAAGGAAGGCCTCATCACCCCAGGTCTGCCGGATATTGACGAGGCAAAGTCCAAGGTCAAGGTCGTGCCTGTCGACGCCGCACAAACCCCCGCCGCCTACGGCGAAGGCAAGCCAGCCATCATCAACAACTCCTTCCTCGACCGCGCCGGCATCGACCCCACCACCGCCGTATTCCAGGATGACCCGAACTCCAAGGAGGCAGAGCCTTATATCAACGCCTTCGTCGTTCGCGCAGAAGACGCCAACAACGAGGAGATTAAGAAGGTCGCCGAAATTTGGCACTCCCAGGCCGTCCAGGACGCCGTCGCAGAGGATTCCAAGGGCACTTCCGTTCCGGTTCAAAAGTCTCCGGAGGAGCTGAAGAAGATCCTCGACCGCGTGACAGAGCAGAGCTAGCGCCGTGCAGCTGAAAAAGATTGCTGCGCTGGCTGCGGCAAGCATTGTTGCAGCCACGGGCCTTGCGGGTTGTTCTTCCAAGTCCTCCGAGTTTGCTGCCGGCACCGCAGAGGATCCAATCATCATCGGCACCACCGATGCCGAGCTTCCGGAGTGGGACGTATTGAAAGATCTCGCCGCCAAGGAAGGCATCGAGATCGAGATGAAAAGCTTCACCGACTACGCCACCCCGAACCAGTCTCTGGCGGAAGGCAGCACCGACACCAACAAGTTTCAGCACCTGAAGTTCCTGGCGGAATACAACGCGGGCAACGGCACCAACCTCGTTCCGGTGGCCTCCACGCAGGTCTACCCGATGCCGCTGTTTTGGAAGGGCCACAAGGATATAAAGGGCATCGAGGGCCAGGAAGTCGCCATCCCGAATGACGCCACCAACCAGGGCCGCGCCATCAACCTGCTGGCCGCCAACGATCTGGTGACTTTGCAGGAAAAGGGCAAGCTAACCCCGGATCCGGCCGACATCGACGAGGCCAAGTCAAAGGTCAAGGTAACCCCGGTCGATGCTTCCCAGACTCCGTCGGCATACGGCGAAGGCACCCCTGCCATCATCACCAATTCCTTCTTCAAGCGCGCGGGCATCAACCCGGCCGAGGCAGTGCTTTACGACGACCCCGAAGCTCCCAGCGCCGATCCCACCGTCATGTTCGACCCATACATCAACGTCTGGGCAGTACAAGAAAAGGATAAGGACAACGATAAGGTCAAGCGCTTAGCGCAGCTGTACCTTTCACCAGAGGTCAAAAAGGCAGTGCAGGAGACCACGGGCGGCACCACCATCTTCGTGGATCGTCCGCAAAATGAACTCCAGGAAATCCTGGATCGCTTGGAGACTTCCTCCGCCGAGTAAGGTCTTAGAAGGTTTTAGCCAGTCACAACAATATGAAGGAAACGCCTCACGTGACAGATAATCCCGGTGCCAAGCACGGCACCCGCATTGAGTTCCGCAACATCACCAAGGTCTTTAAAAATAACAAGACCGAAACCAAGGCGCTTGACGACGTCTCGCTGACCGTCGAGCCCGGTGAAATCGTCGGCATCATCGGCTTTTCCGGCGCGGGGAAGTCCACGCTGGTGCGCATGATCAACGGCTTGGATAAGCCCACCTCGGGCCGGCTCCTACTGGATGGCACCGACATCGTCGGCATGCCGGAGTCCAAGCTGCGTGGTATCCGCCGCAACATCGGCATGATTTTCCAGCAGTTTAATTTGATGACCTCGCGCACCGCGGCAGGCAACATCGAATACCCGCTGCGCCTAGCCGGTATGCCGAAGGAAGAACGCAAAAAGCGCGTGGAGGAGCTCCTGCAGTTCGTGGGCCTTGGCGATAAGGGCTCGAATTACCCGGAGCAGCTCTCCGGCGGTCAGAAGCAGCGCGTGGGCATCGCTCGCGCGCTGGCGACCAACCCTTCGCTGTTGCTGGCTGACGAAGCCACCTCCGCACTCGATCCCACCACCACGCACGAGGTGCTGGATCTGCTGCGCAAGGTCAACCGCGACCTGGGTATTACCATCGTCGTGATTACCCACGAGATGGACGTGGTTCGTTCCATCGCGGATAAGGTTGCCGTCATGGAAGCCGGCCGCGTCATCGAGGCCGGCAGCGTCTACGAGGTCTTTTCCAACCCGCGCACGGAGGTCGCTTCCAAGTTTGTTGCCACTTCCCTGCGCAACACCCCAGACCTGGTAGAAGCAGACGACCTCCTCGCCCACGAGGGCCGCCTTTTCACCATCAACCTGACCGAGAACTCCGGCTTTTTCACCGCATCGGCACGCTTGGCGGAAAAGGGCGTGTCTATCGCAGTGGTCCACGGCGGTATCACAACTCTGCAGAAGCATTCCTTCGGCAAGCTCACCGTGCGCTTGAACGGTAATGCCGCCGCCATCGAGGAGTTCTACCGCACCCTGCAACGCACCACCGAGATTGAGGAGATTTCCCGATGAACGTGACCTACCAAGCTGCCGCTGACTGGGATCGCTTGGGCGATACCCTCATCGAGGCCGTCCAAGACACCCTCATCATGGTCTCGACGACCCTGGTGGTCGCAGGCCTCCTCGGCCTCGTTTTAGGCGTCTTGCTCTACACCACCCGTCCTGGTGGCATCCTGCAGAACAAGGTTGTCTACTTCATCATCAATATCCTGGTGAACTTCATCCGCCCCATCCCGTTCATCATCCTGCTGGCCTTCGCGCAGCCGCTAACCGTGGCGGTCCTCGGCGGATCTATCGGCCGCGAACCTGCGACCTTCGTCATGGTCATCGCAGCCACTTTCGCCGTGGCCCGCATCGTGGAGCAAAACCTGGTCGCCATCGACCCCGGCGTCATTGAAGCAGCCCGCGCGATGGGCGCTTCCCCTTGGAAGATCATCACCTCGGTCATCGTGCCGGAGGCCCTTGGCCCGCTGGTTCTGGGCTATACCTTCCTGTTCATTGGCATCGTAGATATGTCCGCGATGGCCGGCTACGTCGGTGGCGGCGGCTTGGGCGACTTTGCCATCGTCTACGGCTACCGCGCCTTCGAGTGGGAGGTCACCGTGGTGGCCACCCTGATTATCATCGTGCTGGTTCAGGCAGCGCAGTTCTTCGGCAACTGGCTTTCCGCCAAGATCATGCGCCGTTAATATCCCCTGCGTGCACACCCACTGCGTGCCACGCCTTTGAGGTCTTCGGGCAGTCTCCACACGAGGAGATGACCCCGGAGACCTCTTTTTGTTCCAGCTCTACCCGCCAGGTGCGGCCGTCGTCGTGGTGCACGGTATCTTCAAGCGCGTGCAACTGCTCATAGCGCAAGGCCTCCCCCGCCTCGAGCAGCTCCCGCGCGACTGCCAGTTCCGCCACCTGCCCGCGCGGATCATAGAGCCCGCTGCCGCGATTGCCCGGGTAGAAATACTCCCCGCGACGCGCCGCCAGCAGCATCTCACGCGCCGCCTCAACGTTAAGCCTGCCAAAGGAATAACCCCACGGCATCAAAAGAATCGACGGAGCAAAACGATGCCCCTTCGTGTGCGAGGTCTCCCATACCTCCTCCGGGAAACTTGCAGCCAGCTCCGCCGCAAGCGGACGCCCCTTGACCGCACAGCACACGTCCCGGCGCCCGTGGGTACAAATCAGCACAAGCGGGCGGGAAAGAACGCCTTCTTCCGGCACCGCAAAATCCAACCCCAAGATGCCTTCAGGGCCGTCTAGGAGATGCTCCGTATAAACTCCACGCTCGGCCCAGACCACGTAGCAGCGATGCTTGCCGTTAATGCTGCGGCCTTCCTTGCCGGGCTTGCGGATAAGCTGCAGCCCTGCCACACCTTTGAGCTTGGATTTAAGTTCAGCAGTGAGTTCCGAGCCGAAGGTCCCGCC
The DNA here is from genome assembly GCF_001586215.1 of Corynebacterium simulans. NCBI lineage: Bacteria > Bacillati > Actinomycetota > Actinomycetes > Mycobacteriales > Corynebacteriaceae > Corynebacterium > Corynebacterium simulans. The sequence goes on from NZ_CP014634.1 coordinate 903,403, forward strand.
GTCTAAGACATCGCGCGACCAGCCGTTTGGCCACTCGAAGAGCACAAATACGCTTTCCTTCTTGGCGGTGCCCGGAAGCGGCTCAACCTGTACGTCGGAGCAAAAAGTCATGTGCCACAGCTTACCTGCCACCAAAATGAAAATGATGACAACAATGTGGTTAAGAATCCTGCCTTGGCTATACAGAGTCGGTGGCTAGGCAATAGTCTGTTTGCATGCCGAAATTGTCCTCCCTCGTGCCTACTCTCGCTGTCCTTACTCTCGGATCTGTAGCTTTGGTAAGTTGCGCTAGCGACACAGAGGATAAATCCAGTCTCGCGTTCACAGAGGCGGTATCTACTACGTCCTCTGTCGAAGGCGCCCCCACGACCTCTGCTCCAGCCGGTGTAACCCCGCTTGGCGTCACCAATCTCAGCCGCAAGACAGAACGCCCCGCGGTGCCTTCCCAGCTGGTTGTCACCGATGTTCGCGTAGGCAATCACAATGGCTTCGAACGCGTCGTCTTCGAATTCACTGGGGAAGGCAGCCCCGGCTGGTTCATCGACTACACAGACAAGCCTCTGCAGCAGGGTTCCGGCAACGCCATCGACTATGAAGGCGCCACGGCTCTCAACGTCAACATCGACGGCACCGTTTATCCCTTCGAAAAAGACATGGCCGATCCCAATCTCGGCTCCACCCCCGGCGCAGGCGGTTTTATCACCGAGGTCAAAAGCTCCGGTACATTCGAAGGCCGCTCCCAGTTCGTGGTTGGCCTAAAGGAACGCCACCCATATTCCGTGCAGGTCCTGGAAGAACCCACCCGCCTGGTCATCGATTTCCTCGCTGCCACCTAGCAATAGGACGCCTCCACGCTCCACCGCCCGGCCGCCCAGACCAGCAGCCAGGCCCGCTGATTCTGCGTGCCTTGGCCTACCACTTGCAAGCGTGCAAACCTTTGAGCTTCCTCTCCCCACCACGCAGTATCCACCGGCCATGGCCCAGCCCAGCCGATGACCTGATAGCGCTTGTTACCCCAGCTCAACGCCACTGGCGCCGCGCTCAATAGCGCTTCGGCGGTGACGTAGACGTCGTGGGAGGAGGCGTCGAGAAGCCGGATGCGCGAGGCAGGGTGCGCCAAACTTGCCGGCAGCGGCGAGGGAATTCGGCCTGGCCAGCTGCCCTGCGGAGCGGGGTCGCGCTGCTCGCCGTAGGGGACGTACTCGATGCGCTCTGCCACCCCACGCCCGCCGGCCTCCCGCGGCTGCAGTACTCGATCCACGCCCAGCTGCGATTGCACGCGCGCGATGACCCGCTTGGCTTTGTCATTGCTCTTCGTCTGCCCCCACAGGCCCTCGCCCTCCGGCGCCGCGGTTTCTACCGGTTCCAACGCCAGCCTGACGACGCCGCCTTCCGCGCCCGCCCGCGCCGAGCTCAGCCAGCCATCCAGCTGCCAGCGGACGCGATCGGCCGTTGCGCTTTCATCCAGGGCCTCCTGCGTACGCCACACGCGCTCCAGCACCGCGCCGCCTAGAAACTCCGCGACGACCCGCAAACGCACGCACATCTGCCCTGCCTCCGCGAGCACGCTGTGCAGCTGCGCCGCCAACTGGCGCGCCGCAAAGGCCGCGGCGTCCACTCGCTCTAAGGGTTCTTCATAGCTGACCTCCACCGCCAAATCCGGCCGCGCAAGCTCCGGCGCCACCCGCCTATCCGGGACAGCATTAGCTATGTCATGACAACGCCTTCCTGCCTGCCCAAAGCGCGTCATTACTTGCCTAGCCGGCAATGCCGCCAGCTCGCCGAGGTTGCTAATCCCCAGCTGCCGCAGCTGTTCTACTGCTTCTTTCGCGCAGCCCAAAGACACCTCTGCGGCCAGCACACTTAAGGGCTGGACCGCTAAAAACTCCCGCGAAGCGCCCTCCGGCACCACCGCGCCCAGGCCATTGTGGCGGGCTGCGATGAGCGCCGTGGTGATTTCGTCTGCCACCCCGACGGTGGCGTCGAGGCCGGCGCGGGAGGCGGCGTCGACAAGCATGTGCACCGCCGTGTCCTCACCGCCGTGGAAACGCCCCGCCGCAGCAGCATCCACGATGACCAGGCCCGGACGCAGCACCTCGATGGAGGAGGCCACCGCATCCAAGCCGGCGGCAATCTCGGCAAAGGCAGCGCCATCACGATCCGCGTTAAGCTCCTCGACGCGCAGCTCTGGCAGCACCGCCTGCGCCTGGCGCAAGCGCATCCCGCGGCGCACGCCGGCTCGGCGCGCGAGGCCATCGCATACAACGACCTTGTGCTGCGCCACGATAGCTGTAGCCCGCTCCCGCATTGTGTCTCCCCGCACTGCACCTACCCGCGCCGCCTCCTGCATCCGCAGCGCCTGGACCGGCCAATCTGGAAACCACAGCGCCGCGACCCTCATACCGCCTCCAGCCGACGCCGCTGCCCACACGTCACCGTGCCGCGCTGCGCCCGCGCGCCCTTGGACTCCACGTTTACTGCAATATCCACGCCGTTAATGCGCCCACTTCCGCGCCCCAGCCCGCGGAAGCTGGTGACTTCCGCTTCGATTTCCGTGGTGGTTCCCGGCAGGCGCACGCCCACCGTCACCACGGCCGCCTGCCCGCCGCGGATCTTCGCAAGAACCGGACGTGCCTTCGAAGGCGTAACCAGCCCCGCCCCGCGATGGATCACAACGTCGAGGCCTTCCGCCAACACTCCCGTCACCGACCACGGCTCAGCGCCGGGATCCGGGACGACAATCACGCGGCGCAAATCCCCCGACTCGGCCACCTGTGCGAGAGACAGCTCCGGCCAGCCAACAACGCCGACGTGTCCACCCTGTGCACTAATATGACAAACGAGCTCGACAATAAGCGCAGGACACACCCCACAATACACCGCACTGCGCCGCGCGAGGCCCCCACCAGGAAGCAGCCTGGCCAGGGAAGAAGGCACCTCCACCACTTCCTCATCTGACTGCACTGCCGGGGCGGTTCGAGGCGCTTCCAGCTTGTGCATCTGCGCCCGCAAAGCGGCAATCTGGTCCGCGCGACTCTGCCCCGCGGCCACCTCCGCTATACGAACACTTGTTTGATTCATGCCTCCATTATGGCCCTTGCCCCTATGCTCTTGCAATTGCAGTGGTAGCGTTAACCGGCATGACTGCCCATGCCAGCGATATCCGCCGCCGCGAAACCCCAATCCCCACCCCACACTGGGTGCGATTGGGCGCTTCCCTCCTCATCGGCGCCGCCGTGGCTGTGTTGGTCAGCGATGTCCACTTCGGCATCGCCATCGGGGTTGGCCTGCTTTTTCTCATTGCGGCCTTCGCCCTCATTTTTCTGCACCCCTACCGCACGCAACTACGGGCCTACGCGGACAAAAAGAACGTGACGATGCTGCCGAATATCAGCCAGCTCATCCCCCTGATGCTGCTATGGCTCATCGTCATGCTCGCCCCTCTTTTTACGCTTCCAGCCTGGGGCGTGGCCGTGACCTGGCTGCTGATTTCCGGCGCCGCCTTTTTCGTATTCCCCCACGTCGACGGCACCCGCAAACTAGCTTATGCCTAGCCAGCTTCGTTAAAGCTATCGAGCTCCGTCGGATCCGGCCAGTATTTCCTGGTCAGGCTATGCTCAACCGGCACCTTCTTTGGCCCGTCGGGGGTAAAGCGCATGCCGACGTGGCCGTCGAAAAGCGTGATGCCATCGCCGCGGGTATCAAAAAGCATCGTGCCAACGGCCGTAACCTGCTCATCCTTGAGCGCTTCGTCCGCGTGGAAGAAACTATCGTCGACGTCCTTCGGGAAAACACCGAAAGGCATGGTCAGCTGGATGCTGGCCGCCCGCTCGGCTTTATCCGACGGCGAGGTCAAGTCAAAGTCCGCCTCAGAAGGAAATGGCGTTCCCTCCTCTGCCGCGCAAACCAGAGAAAAGTTCTCCCAGCGGCATACATAGTCTGACTCGCGGGCAGGAATACGGAAAGACCTTTGATCTCGCACCAACTCATCGCGGTTTTCATCCCACGGCTTCACGTTCACGTTGCCCAGTCCCACTGGGCGCCCGCCATCACTGCCTGGCAATGCGCGCTCGAAATCCAGGTAGGCATCATCGTAGCCGTCATAATCAGATTGCAGCTTCTCCAGGCCATCGCCCACGACCAGTTTGTCACCATCTAGGGAGTAAGAGACCTTCTGGCCCTCCGCATAGGTCACCGTGGCCTCGGTGCCCTCGATGTCGACGTCCTCGACGCGCGAGGCAATCTTAATAACGGAGTCTTTAGCCAAATCCTCACCCGCGAAGAAGAGCACCGCCTCGCCGTGGTCCTGGGAAGGCTCGGACTTGCCCTCGCTGTTGTAGCGGCCGACGCGGTCGTCGATAGACACGACTGCGTAACTCATCGGCGCACACGGGTCGAACTGGTTATCCACCAGCCCCAGGTCATCTCCCATTCCGAGGGCATGCCCGCGCGGGCTATCCAGCCCCACCTTGCGCTGCATCAGGTAATAGCCAGCATAGGTATCACCTAGGTCAAAGAAAGGATCCGCGCATTCTTCAGCGCCTTCCACGGCACCCTTATCGGCCTCGCCGCTCCACAAATCAACCATGTTGAACTCCGGTTCCTTGGAGTCAGACGCAGCGTTTGGGTCAAAGAGCGGCTCATCTTTTGAACCCGCAGCAGAGCACGCAACAAGGCTAAGGGATAGGGTCACGCAAGCAATAGGGAGAGATAGACGCATGTAAATAACTTAATCCAGATCATGGCTAGCCGCCCAGCGAGTCAACTGATGACGATTCGACTGCTGCGTCTTGCGCAAAATATTAGAAGCATGCGTCTCCACCGTCTTCACCGAGATAAAGAGACGCTCGCCGATTTCGCGATACGTGTAACCGCGCGCGAGCAGCCGCAGCACCTCGAGCTCGCGCCGTGTTAGCGCATCGACCGCCGGGCCCACGGATTCGTCCGGCGCGCCGGGCTTCGACTCGGCAGGCGCACCCGATGCGAACGCATCAAGCACGAACCCCGCCAGCCGCGGCGAGAAATACGCATCCCCCTCATGCACCCGGCGCACGGCCGCGGCCAGCTCCGGGCCTGAAATATTCTTCGTCACGTAGCCCCGAGCGCCGGCACGGATGAGCGCGATGACGTCCTCCGCCGCGTCCGAGACACTCAGCGCCAGGTACACCGGGCCCGAGGCGCCACGCAGCACGGCCAACCCGCCGCCGTCCGGCATATGCACGTCGAGCAGCACCACGTCCGGGTGCGCCGACTCAATCCCCGCGACCGCCTCGGCGACCGTGCCCGCGTCGCCCACGACCTCGATATCCCCTGCGTCGGCCAACTCCGCACGCACGCCGGCACGGAAGACAGAATGATCATCGACGAGGAAAACGGAAACCATGGCTACAAAGCTACCGTGAGCTCCACCTCGGTGCCCTCTCCCGGACGCGAGTTCACCCGCGCGGTGCCCCCGGCGCGTTCCATGCGCCCGCGGATAGAGTCCCGGATTCCGTGCCGGTCCCCGGTCACCGCGTTCGGGTCAAAGCCCGCGCCACGGTCGCGCACAAAAATGGACAGCTCGCCGGCTAAGTTTTCCGCATACACGTCCACCGTATCGACGCCCGCGTGCTTACTGGCGTTGACCATCGCTTCCCGCGCCGCCTGCACCGCTAGCTTCGTGGGCTCGGTAAGCTCGATATCTTCGCCCACCGTCACCGGCGCAATCCGCACCGGGAACAGGTCTTCGACCTCGCCACACGCCGCGGCCAGCGCGCCAAAGACCGTCGCCGGCGCCGCCGAGGGGGCGTCAAATAGCCAGGCACGCAGCTCGCGTTCCTGCGATCGTGCGAGCCGCGCGACCTCCGCCGGATCCTCCGCGCGTTTTTGAATGAGCGCCAAGGTCTGCAGCACCGAGTCATGTAGGCGCGCCGCCATGATCGCCTGGGCTTCCGATGCCGCCTTCTCCGCGCCCTCATCCGCCACCTGGCGCCACAGCTTGAGCACGAGCGGCACCACGAGGGCGCCGAGGCCGACAACGGTCAGCGCGACCGCCGCCAACGCCGGAATAAAGTCCGCGCCGCCGTCCCACCGCGCGATGGTAATGACCACGCCGGACAAGACGAGCACACTACCCGCAGCAATACTCAGCTTGCTCGATACGTTCTCGAGCCCGCGGTCATAGGCTTGCCACGTCACGAGCGCGCCCGCGCCTACGATGACCAGCGGCAGCAGCATGTTGGCTCCGCTGGCCAGCGCGCTGACGACCGCCGCCACGGCAATGAAGACAAGCAACCAGTTAGCCCGGAAGTCGAAGCGGGAGGCGGGCGCGGGGGCATCGGCAGGCTTGGTCGCAACCCATACCCCGGCGTAGAGGAACGCGCCGAGGCCGCCCAAGGCGCACAACGCGGTCAAGGCCAGACGCACGAACAACACGTCAACGCCCAGGTGCGCCGCGACCCCCGCGCCCACGCCCGCCACGACGCGGCCGTCCTGGGGACGTGCCAAAGTCGGGAACGCGGGCTGAGTCGCGCGCGAAGCATAGGGAGAACTCATGCGCTTAATCTTCGCACGGCTGCACCCCGCGCGGATCGGGGTAAACCCTGAAGTTCAAAAATCAGGGCGTTCCCCGATGGTGGCGTACCTCGCGGTGCGTCACAATATAGGTATGAACACCGCGACTCTCAACCAGATGTGGGACACGCGCCCGCCCCGCATCCCGAGAAACCAGGGCGGCAATGCCATGATTGCCGGTGTCTGCGAAGGCATCGGCGTGCGCTACCAAATCGACCCGGTCCTCGTCCGCGTGGCTTTCGTTGTTACCGCGCTCGTCCTCGGCGGCGGCATCGCGCTCTACGCCCTGGCATGGATGTGCATGCCGCTCTACGGCAAGGCCACCGCACCCGTCCAGGACCTCTTTGGCAAGGCCGACGGCCCAAAGTCCGAATCCAGCCTCGCCATCGGGCTCATCATTCTCTTCGCCGCCACGGCCGGCTTCGGCCCGCTATTCGGCGAGAAGCAAACCCTCTCCACCGTCGTCATCTTCATCCTCGCTGCCGTAGCCTGGTACGGACTGCACCAACGCCAACCCATCCCGCCCGCCGGCGTCCTCGCGTCGCCGATCCCCGATACCACCCCGGGCCCCGATATGTCCGCCTTCACCCCCGTCGAAGGCTACCCGTTTCCGCCGGGGCGCACGACCCCACCGTCCTGGGATCCCCTGGGCACGGTGCCCGAGGCCTGGCATCTGCCCGACCCAGCGCCCTACAAGCAGCCTGAGCCAAAGAAGAAGCACCGCGAAGGCGTCATTGCGGCCATCGCGATTTCCGCCGCCGTCATCGCCGGCCTCGGCTTCGTGCTCACCATGACCATGACCAGCGAGGACGAGACCTCCAGCGACGTACGGTTTACCCCGCACGATGGCGCGGAGCTGCAGGACCTCTACGACAATGGCATCGGCAAGCTCACGCTCGACCTGCGTGAGCTGGAGCTCGACTCCCCGCGCACCGTGACCGTCGACAACGGAATTGGTGCCACGGAAGTCTACCTGCCGGACAACCTGCCCATCGCGATCGAATGCGACGCCGGCATTGGTGAGAGCAACTGCGTTCCACGCACGGATCGAGGCGCTAAGCTGACATTAATTATCGATAACGGAATTGGCACTACTACTATTCACGAATAATGAAAAAGAAGACTATCGCTATCACGACCGCCGCCCTCGCCGTCCTCACTGTGGGCGGTGGCGGCGCCTACTACCTCACCTTCGGCCCCGACGGCGTGGTGCTCACCGCCGCCGATGTCACGACCGTCGCGGCGAAGGACATCACGCAGTCCGTGCCCGCCACGGGCTCGATCGCACCCGCCCGCGAGGTCTCGCTCGCCACGACGCAGACCGGGCCCATCGTCACGCTCGACGCGAAGGTCGGCCAGCGCGTCACGGCCAACCAGCGCCTCGCCTCCTTCGACACCTCTGCTACCGAACGCGAGCTCCAAAGTCAGCGTGCCGCTCAGGCCGCGGAAGAAGTCGGCGCGTTCAATCAGGTCGAGGACGCGCAGCTCCAGCTCAACCAGCTCCAGGACGCGTTGGATCAAGGCCTCAACGGCGAGGTCAATGCCGCCCGCGCCTCCGTGGACACCGCGCAGCACAGCTTCGACGACGCGCAGCAGGCCGTCGCCGAGTCCCGCGCCGCCGCAGATCCTTCCGTCGCCGAAGCCGCCGCCGCGGTAGACACGGCCCGCGCCGGGCTGCGCACCGCGAATAACGCATCGCTCCAGGCCGCGCTCGCCTCACTCGGTGCTGCTGGCGAGGCCACCGCAGACAGCGCCACCATGGCCACGTCGCTGCTCGCCTCGACCGAGGCGGATGACGCGGTCAGCGACGCCCAGAAGCAGGTTGACCGCGCCGAGGAGTCCTACGCCCGCGCGCTCGAGGCCGTGGACCGCGAGGTCGGTGCCAAACAGCGCGCCGCCAACGCTGCCTACGCCCAGCTTTCCGATGCCCAGCTCGCCCAGCGCGCCGCCGAGCTCAGCGCCCAACAGCAAATCGACGCGCAGTCCCAGGCCGTCAACCACGCCCTCAAGTCCGCCGCGGGCGCACGCGTCGCCGCCGAGGAAGCCAATGCGAAACTCGAGTTCGACATCTCTGGTTCTCAGCTATTTTCTCCGCTTAATGGAGTGATCACGTCCGTCACCGCGCAGCAAGGCCGCCCCGCCGAGGGGCCACTGCTCGCGATCGCGGATGACTCGTCCCTCCTCGTCAAGGCAACGGTCAAGGAAGCCGACATCGCGGATATCGAGGTCGGCGACCGCGTCACGTTCACCTCCCCCAGCCAGCCGCATAAGGAATACACGGGCACCGTGTCCTTCATCTCGCCCGTCTCCGCCGCCCCCGCCGCCCCCGCCGCGCCCGCCGAGGCCGCCGGCTCTGGGGCCTCCGCACCGGCGGCGAGCGGCACCGGCGCGGGTTCAGGGAAAGCCGAGTTCCCCATCGAAGTCCGCGTGGACGGCAACCGCGAGGGCCTGCGTCTAGGTTCCACGGCAAAGGTCAAGGTCGTCACGCACGAGGACAAAGACGCACTGACGGTTCCGCTCAGCGCGCTCATCGATGGCGACAAAGCCGTGCTCGTCGTTTCCGACTCCGGCACCATCGAGCGCCGCGACGTGAAATTGGGCACCCGCACCGATTTCGAAGCCGCCGTCACCTCTGGCCTCCACCGCGGCGACCGCGTACTCACCCAGGGCGCGGCCCACGAAGGCGACGTAGGCCAACAGGCATCCCTGCCCGACGCAGCGAGCGGAGAGAAATGAGCCTCATCGACATGCGAGGCATCGTCAAGCGCTTTAACGAAGGCACCGATGCCGAAATCACCGTCCTGCCCGGCTGCGACTTTCAGATGGAGCCCGGCGAGTTCGTCGCCGTCATTGGCCAGTCCGGCTCCGGCAAATCCACGCTCATGAACATCATTGGGCTGCTCGACCGCCCCACCGCAGGCGAGTACTTCCTCGGCGGTGAGGACGTCTCCACCTACGACGATGACGCGCTCGCCCGCCTGCGCGCCGACAAGCTTGGCTTCGTCTTCCAGAACTTCAACCTCATCGGCCGCATCACCGCACTCGCCAACGTGGAGATGCCCATGGTCTACGCCGGCGTGCCCCGCCGCGAACGCGCCCGCCGCGCCGCCGAGCTCCTCGACCTCGTAGGCATGTCCGAGCGCGCCAGCCACCTGCCCAACGAGCTCTCCGGCGGCCAGAAGCAACGCGTCGCCATCGCCCGCGCGCTCGCCAACAACCCGGAGGTCATCCTCGCCGACGAGCCCACCGGTGCCCTTGACTCCCAGACCGGCCGCCTCGTCATGGACCTCTTCCACGAGCTCAACCGCGAGCGCGGCACCTCCATCGTGTTTATCACCCACAACCCGGAGCTTGCCGCCGAGTGCTCGCGCACCGTAACCATGACGGACGGGGTGCTGAAATGAATCTCACCGAATCTTTGCGCATGGCGCTCACCTCGCTGCGCACCAACAAGATGCGCTCGCTACTCACGCTGCTGGGCGTCATCATCGGCATTGCCGCCGTCATCGCGATCCTCACCCTCGGCTCCGCGCTCAAGGGCCAGTTCACCTCTGACCTCGACAAGGTCGGCGCCAATAACTTCCAGGTCCAGGTCAAGGAACGCACCGACGAAGGCGAGACCGACTACCACGTCGAATCCTCCGTCGACGACCCCGACTCCCTCCTCACCCCCGAACAGCTCGAGCAGGTGCGCACGGCGCTCGCTCCCGACGTCGAGAGCGTCATCATCGGCGAATCCGACACGTATCCGGGCGACCTGGCGGTGGAGGAGGCATCGGAAAGCTCAGCGGTGATGGTGAAACCAACCAACCCGGACTACGTGACGGCCTCGCAGTTCACCGTCCGCGCCGGCCGCGCACTCACGGACGACGACATCGCGGCCGACCGTGCCGTGACCATGCTCTCCGCCACGACCGCCACCGAGCTCTTCGGCGACGCCGACCCGGTGGGCCAGACACTGAATTTTGCCCCGCTCGACGGCACGGATCTGGAGCTCACCGTCATCGGCGTCTACGACACCCCCGACACCGGCGCGCTCATCGGTGGCGGCGAGGCCGAATACGCGCTCGTGCCCTATCCCCTCGCTGCCCAGCTTTCCGATGCCCCTTTAGCCGGCGAGGCCTTTTCCTCCGTGTCCCTGCGCGCGGCGCCCGGCACGGACAAGGCCGCGCTCGGCGCGCGACTCCAAGCGGCCTTCGACTCGATGTACGCCGACAACGAGGACTACCGCGTCGAGGTCACCGACTTCAGCAAGGACCTCGCGAGCCTCAACCAGCTGCTCACGGCGTTGTCCGCGGCGATTGCGGCGATCGGCGGTATCTCGCTGCTCGTCGGCGGCATCGGTGTTATGAACATCATGCTGATTACCGTCACGGAGCGCACGCGCGAGATTGGCGTGCGCAAGGCGCTCGGCGCGCGGCGGGGTGACATCCGCCTGCAGTTCGTGACGGAGGCCATCATCGTGTGTCTCATCGGCGGGCTCATCGGCGTGGTGCTCGGCTCTGTGGCGGGCATGATCGGCTCATCGCTCATGGGCTACTTCGTGTTCCCGCCGCTCGGCGCGATTGTGGTCTCGTTGCTCTTCGCGCTCGCCATCGGGCTCTTCTTCGGCTACTACCCCGCCGGCAAGGCGGCAAAACTCGACCCGATTGAGGCGCTGCGCTACGAGTAGCCTGGCTGCATCATTCATTTCGGCAACGACTACAACGAAACCGCCTATCCCGCCGTCCTCTCCGCGCTCACGGTGCCCGGATCGCATGCGGGCTACGGCCTCGACGAGCACTCGGCCCGCGCCGCGTGTGCCGCGCCCGCCGCAGCCGTGTACTTCATGGTGGGCGGCACGCAGGTCAACACCCCGGCCCAGGAGGCCGCGCTCTCGAGCCAGTACGTCTGCCAGTTCTTCGAGGAACACGACGGCCTATGCGCCGTGCGTTTCTGCACGTCCTAGTCCACGCGCGACGAGGACGTCGACGCGCTCTGCGCCTCCATCGCCCAACTCTAGGTCTACCCCCTGTTCGAATACCCCTGTTCGACAAATACATTGGACAATCGGTTGCAGGCTTTCCGACGCCTCCTTAACCTCCGTGGCATGACCGTCTCCATCTTCGATGCCCTTGCTCTCGGCGTCGATTCTCTCAAGGAAGCCGCAGGACTCACCGTGGCTGAACTCCGCGACCGCGGCCTAACACTCGCCGACGCCACGTTCATCCAGCCCTTGGCCGCCGTCTACTGGCGCACTAAGCCCAGAGGCATCGCCGAGGCCCGCAAGGCCGCCCGGGCTGCCGGCCACAGCCTGCGCGTGCTCGCCCGCATCGAGGTGCTCGCCGCGCGCTGCGACGACCCTAACGCCGCCCGCATCACCTTGTGTGGAACCGCGGAGACCAAGCTCGATGAGGTCGGCGCGAGTCTTGCCAAGCCGAAGATCCGCGTAGAGTCCGCCCGCCATACCTATGGCAAAGACGGCTGGCACCGTTTGGTGATTAACACCCAAGACCCGTGGCTGATGGACATGCTCAGCGCGCTGCCCGGCGACGACCTGCTCGACGGGTTCAAACAGTTCGTCGCCGACGGAGAACAAATTCAAGCCCCAGCCCGTGCTGCGCACGTAGTTATTCGTCTCGACGAGCACGAGGAGTACCTCGCCGAGGGCAAGCTCATTCGTGCCACGGATGGCACGGTGCGCCCAGCTCGTTTGCTTGTGCAGGAGAAGTTGGCGGAGGTCGGCTACGTTACGTTGGTGACTGATTGGGGTGAGCCGGTGGATTGCTTTAAGACCACGCCGATCTTCAACGAGAAGCAAACACTCATGGCGTTTGCGCTGCATCCGCAGTGTATTCACCCAGGATGTGTGACCCCGGCTCTGGAGTGCGAGCGTGACCACTTCATCCCACGGAACAAAGGCGGCGACACGAACGTCGCAAACCTTGTGCCGTTATGCCGGTTCCATAACGGACGCAAGGCCGACGAAGATTCGTATACCCGCGATGCCGAGGGCAATTACTGGTACGTCACGCCCTACGGCAAGCGCTACCTCTGCACGGTGGACTAACCCCCACAAACGACAACCCGCCCCGAAAGGCGGGTCATTCGACATGCCGTTTTAGTTTTTCGTGCCGCCGAAAACGTCGGACATGGCGGTGGCGTCGAGGGCCGCATCGATGTCAGCGGCCTCGTTAGCGGTGAGCACGATGTCGGCGGCGGCGAGATTCTCACGCAAACGCTCGGGCTTGCGGCTGCCGGGGATGGGCACCGCGCCCTTGGCCATGACCCAGGCCAGCGAGAGCTGCGCGGGCGTCGCGTCATGCACCGCAGCCAGCCGGCGGACGAGCGCGAGCAGCTCCGCGTTGGCGTCGTAGTCGCGGAACTGCGGCATCGGTGAGTAGGCCATTGGACAGCGGGCTCAACGCGATGAACTGCGCGCCGCGGCGCCCGCGCGCGAACTCTACGAGGCGATCGTTCGCGACTAGGCTGATTCGACGTGAAGACACAACATACTCCTGCCGAACGCCGCGCTGCCGGCAAAGCAGCCCGCAAGCACACCCCGCGCCGTACCCTCGGCTCGTGGCAGCCTGCCGAGGACCGCGACCCGTTGGGCATCATCCACGCGCAGGCTCCGGCGCGCGTCGCGGAGCTGCTGCCGCTGCGCTACGCGCGGATGGGGGAGTCGGCGTTCGCGTTCTACCGCGGCGGAGCGGCGATTATGGCGGCGGACCTCGCGTCGTTGGCTACCTCGGGCATCACGGTCCAGGCCTGCGGAGACGCGCATATCTCGAACTTCGGGCTCTTCTCTGCGCCGGATCGGCGCACGGTCTTCGACCTCAACGATTTCGATGAGACGTTGCCCGGTCCCTGGGAATGGGACGTTGCGCGACTGGTGACCAGCGTGGAAATTTGCGCGCGCGAGCGCGGCTTTGATCCGGAGGAGCTCGTCGAGTCCACCGTTGCCGCCTACCACCGGGCGATGTCTCGTTTCGCGGACATGGGCAACCTCGACGTGTGGTACGCACGCTTCGAGATGGAGGCGACACTCGATGAATTCGGTGGACGACTGGGCAAGAAGTCCGTCAAGAGCGTGCGCAAGCTCATCGCGAAGGCCCGTGCCAAGGACAGCCAGCGTGCGGTGGGCAAGCTCACCGAGGTCGTCGACGGGCAACGCCGCATTATCTCGGATCCGCCGGTGCTCGTGCCGCTGCGTGATCTCGTGGAAGGCCCCGAGCGCGAGCTTGCCGATGCCGTCGTGCGCGAAGCGCTGAGCTCCTATCTCGCCACGCTCGCACCAGAGCGGGCCAGCTTGCTGCGTCAGTACCGCTACCAGGATGCAGCGATGAAGGTCGTGGGCGTGGGCAGCGTGGGCTTGCGTGCGTGGATGGTGGTGTTCGAGGGCAACGGCGAGCACGACCCGCTTGTGCTGCAAATCAAGGAGGCGCGGCCGTCAGCACTCGCGCCCTATCTCCCGGCAAGCGAGTACGCTCATCATGGTCAGCGCGTCATCGAGGGCCAGCACGCCATCCAGGCGACGGCGGATATCCTGCTCGGCTGGACGCAGGTAGGCGACCACCACTTTTACGTGCGCCAACTGTGGAATGGCAAGGGTTCAATCGATCTCGATGACCTCAGCGCCGAGGAACTCAACGCAGTCGCCGTGCTCTCCGCCGTCACGCTCGCCCGCACCCACGCCCGGACCGGTGACCGACTAGCCATCGCGGGCTATCTGGGTAAAGGTACCGCCTTCGAGCGCTCCGCCGCCCGGTTTGCGCGGGCCTATGCCGACCAGAACGAGGCCGACTGGCAGGCGTTTCGCGCCGAATTCCTCTAAAACGCGCGCAGCGCCCCGCCGAGATCGGCGAAGCGCTGCGGGGCGGGCGGGACTATTCCCACTCGATGGTTCCTGGCGGCTTGGAGGTACAATCCAAGACCACGCGGTTGACGTCCTTGACCTCGTTGGTGATACGGGTGGAGATCTTCTCCAACACGTCATAAGGCAGGCGGGTCCAGTCTGCGGTCATGGCGTCTTCCGAAGACACCGGACGCAGCACGATTGGGTGACCGTAGGTGCGGCCGTCGCCTTGAACGCCGACGGAGCGGACGTCGGCAAGCAGTACCACCGGGCACTGCCAGATCTCGCCGTCCAGGCCAGCGGCAGTCAGCTCGGTACGCGCGATGAGGTCTGCCGCGCGCAAGGTTTCCAAACGCTCTTCAGTAACCTCGCCGATGATGCGGATGCCCAGGCCCGGGCCCGGGAACGGCTGGCGCGCCACGATTTCCTCGGGCAAGCCCAGCTCACGGCCCACGGCGCGCACCTCGTCCTTGAACAGCAGACGCAGCGGCTCGACGAGCTCAAACTCGACGTCGTCAGGCAAGCCGCCCACGTTGTGGTGGGACTTGATGTTCGCCGTACCGTCACCGCCGCCGGACTCCACGACGTCCGGGTACAGCGTGCCCTGGACGAGGAAGTCAACGGAGGAACCTGCGGGGGCGTCGTTAAGCACGCCTGCAACAGCACGCTCGAAGGAACGGATGAACTCCGCACCGATTGCCTTACGCTTGGCCTCCGGCTCGGTAACGCCGGCGAGCTTGGCAAGGAACGCCTCGCGTTCGTCTGCGGTGACGAGCTTTGCGCCTGTCGACGCCACGAAGTCCTTCTCCACCTGCTCACGCTCACCCGCGCGCAGCAGGCCGTGGTCGACGAAGACACAGGTCAGACGGTCGCCGATGGCACGCTGCACGAGCGCGGCAGCCACAGCGGAGTCCACTCCGCCGGACAGGCCGCAGATGGCGCGGCCTTCCGGACCAACCTGCTTCTGGATATCAGCGATGAGCTGCTCCGCAATGTTGTCTGCGGTCCAGTTCTGCTCGAGGCCTGCGACCTCGGTGAGGAAACGGGTGAGCACTTCCTGGCCGTGCGGCGAGTGCAGTACCTCCGGGTGGTACTGCACGCCTGCCATGCGCTTTTCAAGGCACTCAAAAGCCGCCACCGGCGCACCCGCCGAGGAGGCAGTAACCTCGAAGCCTTCCGGAGCCTCGGAGACAGAGTCGCCGTGGGACATCCACACCTTGTGTGTGGCCTCGAGGCCCTGGTGCAGGACGCCGCCGGAAACGTTGACGTCGGTGCGGCCGTATTCACGAGAGCCAGTCGAGGCGACCTTGCCGCCGAGCGCTTGGGTCATAGCCTGGAAGCCGTAGCAGATGCCGAAGACCGGGATGCCCAGCTCAAGCAGCTCGGGCTTCAGAGAAGGAGCGCCATCCGCATAGACAGAAGACGGGCCGCCGGAGAGAATCAGAGCGACCGGATTCTTGGCCTTGATTTCTTCCACGGTGGCAGAGTTGGGAACAACCTCAGAGTAGATGTTGGCCTCACGGACGCGACGTGCGATGAGCTGCGCGTACTGAGCGCCAAAGTCCACAACGAGGACTGGACGCGGAGTAGTGGTTGGGTTAGTCACGCGCTATAGTCTAGCCCATTGAACCGCCTTTAAATACGAGGTACCCCAGTTCGTTGTGGGAAGCGGTGGCCGCTACGCTTCGGGCTCTGGCGCGCGGGCGAGCGCGTGCTGCGTTGCCGTGGCTAGAGCGGCGCGGACGTTGCCGTCTGAAAACTCGTCACTCGGATAGTTCCGCGCACGAGTGAGGTCGACGCGAGGACCCGGGACTCCGCTTCGTCGGAAAGCGCAAGCATTCGCCCTGCGTATTCTGCCAAAATCTCACCTTGCTCGGTAAGCCGGATACGCCGCCCGACGTCACGCTCGCAGTGCAGCTTTTCGACGACGGCGGCACCTGGGGCACCGCTGCCCTGCGTCTACTGATGGCGGCGGCCGTCCTGCTGCCCATCAGCCGGCCAAAGGTACGCACCTGGGGCCGCGAGCAGTGGCTCGCCGCAGTCGGGCAAAGGTCGGTTAGCGTACTGCCAAGCCCACCTTCTGGAAAGACTTCAAGTCCGTGTAACCGCACTTGGCCATCGCACGCTGGAGTCCACCGACCAGGTTCAGTTGGCCGTGTGGCTCATTCGACGGGCCGTGCAAGATGACCTCGAGCGAAACCTGCTCCGGCTCCGACAACGGCGCGTATCCTGCCGCGATGAGGTCCACGTCCGCAGCTTCGATGACGCCGCGTGGGAAACGCGGGTGGCCAGCCGTCGACGGCCAGTAGTAACCCTTACCGCCTGCCTCTGCAGCGCGGGCCAAAACCGGGCCCAAGACCACAGAATCAGCGCCGCAGGCAATCGCCTTGGCGACGTCAGCGGAGGTGTAGATATCGCCGTCGGCAAGCACGTGCACGTAGCGGCCGCCGGTCTCGTCGAGGTAGTCGCGGCGAGCGGCAGCGACGTCGGCAATGGTGGTTGCCATCGGCACATCGATGCCCACGGTCTCGGCGTTGGTATTAACGCCAGAGCCCACGATGATGCCGGCAGCGCCAGCACGCATCAGGTGCAACGCAGTAGTGTAATCCGCCACGCCACCAGCGATAACCGGCGTATCGATGGAACCGATGAACTCCTTCAAGTTCAGCGGCTCACCGCCCTGCTGCACGTGCTCCGCAGAAATCAACGTGCCCTGGATAAACAGGATCTCAGCACCCGCCTTGATAACCACCGGTGCCAATTCCCGCGCGCGCTGCGGCGACACACGCACCGCGACGGTCACGCCGGAGTCACGCACCTGTGCGATGCGCTCTGCCAACAGCTCCTCATTCAGCGGCGCTGCATGCAGCTCCTGCAGCGTGGAAAGGTCGAAAGGATTCTCGGTGACCTTCACCAAAGCCGCCTCTAGGTCCGCGTGACGGCCCCACAGGCCCTCCGCGTTGATGACGCCCAAGCCGCCCTGCTTGCCCATCTCGATGACGAACTCCGGCGTGGCCAAAGCGTCAGTGGGGTGCGATACCAACGGAATGTCGAAGGTATAAGCGTCGATGTTCCAAGTGGTGTCGACGTCCTTCGACGAGCGGGTACGGCGGGTAGGGACCAAGGAGATCTGATCAAGATCGTAGGTACGGCGTGCCTCGCGGCCGATACCAATTTCAACGTAATCGCGCATGTGCTCTTTCCTCGAAAGATTCGTTTAGCGGTAGTTCGGAGCTTCGATAATCTGCTGCAGGTGGTGCGGGTGAGATTCCTTCAGGCCCGCCGCGGTGATCTGGACGAAGCGCTTGGTCTTCAGCTCCTCGATGGTGGCCGAACCGGTGTAGCCCATGGAAGCGCGCAGGCCGCCGATGAGCTGGTGCACAATGGCATCGATGTCACCGCGGAAAGGAACGCGACCCTCGACGCCCTCCGGAACCAGCTTGTCCTCGCTCTTAACGTCGGCCTGGAAGTAGCGGTCCTTGGAGTAGGAGCGCTTCTCGCCGGTAAGGCCGCGGCCCTGCATAGCGCCCATGGAGCCCATGCCGCGGTAGCGCTTGTATTGCTTGCCCTGAACCACGACGATATCGCCAGGTGCCTCGGTGGTGCCTGCGAACATGGAGCCCAGCATGACGGTATCTGCACCGGCAGCCAATGCCTTGGCGACGTCGCCGGAGTACTGCATGCCGCCATCACCAATGACCGGCACGCCAGCTGGACCAGCCACTGCCGCAGCTTCCATGATGGCCGTAATCTGCGGAGCGCCAACGCCCGCGACGACGCGGGTGGTGCAGATGGAGCCTGGGCCGATGCCGACCTTGATAGCGTCCGCGCCGGCCTCAATCATGGCCTTCGCCGCCTCGCGAGTAGCGAGGTTGCCGCCCACGACGTCGACCTTGGAGCCGAAGTCCTTCTGTACACGGGAAACCATCTCCAGCACGCGGTTGTTGTGCGCATGAGCGGAGTCGACGACGAGGACGTCAACGCCGGCGTCGACAAGCGCGCCTGCTCGAGCATAGGATTCCTCACCCGTGCCGATACCCGCTGCCACCAGCAGTCGTCCGGAGGAATCCTTGGAGGAGTTCGGGAACTGCTCGGTCTTTACGAAGTCCTTGACCGTGATCAGGCCAACCAGCTTGTTGTCATCATCGACGATAGGAAGCTTCTCAACCTTGTTGGAAGAAAGCAGCGCCAGCGCCTCCTCCTTGGCCACGCCCTCCTTGGCCACAACCAGCGGCATAGGGGTCATAATCTCGGAGACTTTGCGGCCGAAGTCCGGCTCGAAACGCATATCGCGGTTGGTGCAAATGCCCAGCAAGGTGCCCTTGTCATCGACGACCGGCAGGCCAGAAATGCGGAAGCGTGCGCACAGCTCGTCGACTTCCTGGATGGTCATATCCGGGCTAGCGGTAACAGGGTCCGTCACCATGCCGGACTCAGAGCGCTTGACGATTTCCACCTGGGTTGCCTGATCCTCAGTGGACAGGTTGCGGTGCAGGACGCCAATACCGCCCTGGCGTGCCATGGCGATTGCCATGCGAGCCTCGGTAACGGTATCCATGGCGGCAGAAGCCAGCGGAACGCCGAGACGAATGTTGCGGGTGAACTGCGCCGAGGTGTCCACCTCGGACGGAACGATGTTGGATTCTGCCGGCAGCAGCAGAACGTCATCAAAAGTCAAGCCGTGCAGGGCTACCTTGTTTGGGTCATCGCCGCCGGTGAGAATGTGATTATCGCTCATGGGTTAAGGACACTCCTTAAATAAGGCCAAGATGGTTTCGCGGTAACCACAACTGTAGTGCTTAAAGCACCCCGAATGGTAGCCGGGCCACCCCGTAAGAAAGGTAAGCGAACCCCAATGAGGAATTGCCTAAAGGGGGTGGAAGTTTATAGGCTCGCAAAGGTGAACTTCTTCGCCAATATGCCACGCGACCCATTCGCAGACGATCCCAACGACCCCGCTTCCTTCCTGGAGGAAGACGAGCAGGTCATGCCTTTGTCCGAGGAAGAACGCTTGGCTATCATCCACGACCTCGCCTTGGTACAGGAATTCGCCCGCGTGCTGGGCCCGCGCGGAATCGACGGCATCTTCTTTCTATGCGAGGACTGCGAAGAAAGCCACTTCTACGAGTGGGACATCATGGCTGCTAACATGCGCGCCACTTTGGACGGCGAACTCGCCCCGGTGCATGAGCCGGGCGCGCAGCCGGACCCCACGCGCTACGTCCCGTGGGATTACGCCCTGGGCTATATGGACGGCCTAGACGCCCGCTAAGAAAAAATTCCCTACCTCGCTGTGAGGCAGGGAATTTTTTAATACTGCTGGTTTACTGCTGCTGGTTTTCGCCGAGGTAACCATCAGGGCCTTGGCCCTCAGCGGTGTCCGTAGCGACTGAAGTTGGCTCGGTCTGCTCGCCAGTTTCCTGCGAGGGCGTATCCGGAACCACAACCGTAGAGGTGATGGTCTGGTATTCCGTTACGGTTACCGGCGCTGGCTCTGGGCTAGATACCGGGACTTCCTTTTCCAAGGTCTCCGTCGCAGTTACCGTAGAACGCGCTGCGGAGAATGGCTTGGTAGCTGGCGTGGCCGAGGGCTTTTCCGCAGCGGTAGGCTCCGACTGCGAGTTGTGTAATTCGTCGATGATGCGGCGTGCTTCATTAAGCAATTCGCGGGTGCCGGCCATGTCGCCATTTGCGGAGCGACGGTCCATTTCCTCGAGCGTGCCTGCAAGCTCCACGGAGGAAGCATCCGAGGTGCCAAACATGGATTTGTGCACGCCGTAGAGCGGAGAACCAGGACCTGCGTTGTACACGGCAGTACCAGTACCGGCGATGACCAAGGTCGCCGCCGCTGCACCAATTAGGCCGTTCACGAAAGGCCGCGAACGACGCCGCTTGGAGGCCGCGGCCAGAGAAATAACCTCAGCTTCCTCGTCGGCGCCTTCGATAACCGGAGCTGGCGGCATTTGCTTTTCGACGTCGTCACGCAGCTCGAGAAGCAAGCCCGCCAACTCGTCTTCCCCAGCAGAAGGGTCCTGGCCCTGAGAAAGGCTAGTCAGGAATGCGTCATCGTCGACCAAAGGCTGCAGTTGCTCAGAGATATTGAGCTGTGGCTCATCCTTCTTCGCCATGATGGCCTCCCTTCCTTGAATGAGATTATGGACATATGAGATTTGAGAAGATACGCGCTTGCGCTATTGACCAGAGGTGCCGATAGCCTTGCGCAGTTGTGCCAATGCTCGATGCTGCGCCACGCGTACCGCACCCGGTGTAGATTCCACGATTTCCGCAGTCTCCTCGGCTGTAAGGCCCACGAACACGCGCAAGATGACTATGTCTCGAGCTTTGTCACTTAATGTATCGAGCAACTCCCGCACTCTGTTACTACCATCCGTGACCAGCGCAGATTCCTCCGGATTTGCGTCTTTGGCCGCGCTTTCCGGGACTTCCTCGGCGGGGTTGGAGTGGTCTCGGCCCATGGCGCGGTGCGCATCGGCGACCTTGTTGAAGGCAATGCCATAGACGTAGGCCATGAACGGGCGGCCTTTGTCTTCGTAGGAGTCGATGGATGTGGCAACAGCGAGGCAGATTTCCTGCGTGACGTCTTCTGGCGTGGGTTGGCGCCCGCCGCCGATGCGTGCGCGGCAGTAGCGCAGCACCTGCGGGTGGATAATCCGCATGATCTTCTGGAGTGCGCGACGGTTGCCGTCAGCAGCTAGCGGCACGAGGTCCGCTAGCTCTTTATCGGTATCGCTCACTGTTTTTCCTTGGGGCTTTCCTTGGGGTTTGCTGCTTTAGTTTTCGCCTTAGCCCTTACACCCTAGCCCGTTCGGGTGGATTTATATCCTTTTACTCCCGGCGCGCCAAAAGTTCATACACCGTTTACCTTTGCTGTTCGTGCAGTTCAGACCCGCTAAAAATGCCCTCCGCGTAAAGAATCCATATAGGGGAAACAATCCGGTAACCATTCGTTTACCACGTGCGTCGAAACTTCTAAATCGTCTTATTCCTCCATGGCGCGAATTCATGCGCGCAGGGTATTTACTAAAGGAGTTTTGAACATGTCTCAGCCCCATTCGCTTCCCGGCCCTAACGCTGACTTTTGGGATTGGCAGCTGCAGGGTGCATGCCGAGGAGAGAATTCGGACGTGTTTTATCACCCAGACGGCGAGCGTGGCCGCGCTCGCGCCCAGCGTGAGAACCGCGCTAAGGCAATTTGTCAGTCCTGCCCGGTCCTCGAGCTATGCCGCGAGCATGCGCTAAGTTCCGCGGAACCGTACGGCGTGTGGGGCGGCATGAGCGAATCCGAGCGCGTGGCTGCTTTGCGCACCCGCGCTACGGTCACTGTTTAGGGGTCACCGTTTAGGCCACATATTCAGCGAGGTAACGCCCAGTCACAGAGGAGGCGTTGCCGGCGAGTTCGCGAGGGCTGCATGCGGCAACCAACCCGCCACCTGCGGAGCCTGCCCCGGGGCCTAAATCAATGATGTGGTCCGCGTGTGCGACCACAGCTAGGTGATGTTCCACGCACACCACGGTGTTGCCTTCCTCGGCCAGGTGGTCGAGCAATTCGAGCAGCTTATCGACGTCCGCCAAGTGCAAGCCCGTCGATGGCTCATCCAACACCAAAACATCAGCCTGCGCCTTCTTATCCGCCATGTGGACGGCCAATTTCAGGCGCTGACGCTCACCGCCGGAAAGGGTGTTGAGTGGTTGGCCCAAGGTGATATATCCCAGCCCCACGGCAACTCTATTCTCCGCGAAGTAAGCCGCAGCCTCAGCAGCTGGCGTTTCCAGTACGTCGGCGATGTTTTTGCCGCCTAGTTCGTAACGCAGCACGTCTTCGGAAAAGCGCCTGCCTTCACAGACCTCACACGGCACGTCAGCGCCGTCCATGAATCCGAATTCCACGTAGATGACTCCCGCACCATTGCAATTTGGGCACGCGCCTTCGGAGTTCGCAGAAAACAGGGCAGGCTTGACGACGTCGCTTTCAGAACTGTTCGCCTTCGCAAACGCCTTGCGGATGGAGTCCAACGCGCCGGTATACGTCGATGCCGCGTAGGTTGTTGCGCTGGGCGTTATGGATTTCGATGGCGCCCGAAGGAGTGCGGGTTTCTTCCTTGAACTGGGCGCGGTCCGCCAGGTGGCGGCCAGTTAAGGTATCCGCCTCGCGCAGTTTATCGACGGAACCGGTAAAGACCACTTCCCCACCCTGGCTGCCAGCGCGGGGCCCTAAGTCGACGACGTAATCGGCAATAGCGGTGGTCTCCGGTTTATGCTCCACCACGATGGCGGCGGTAAGGCCACTGAGATTCTGCAGCGATGGTTCCGAATACGAGAGAGGACTTGCCAGAACCGGAGACACCGATGAACACGGTGAGTTTCCGCTTAGGGATATCGACGCTTATATTTTTTGAGATTATTATCGCGCGCGCCGATAACGCGGATGAATTCTTGATTGCGCACCTAGCCCTCCTAAGACGAAACCCCGGGCCTCCACGTGGGAGACTCGGGGTGATTCGCGGCTAAAAATTAGTGGTGATGGCCGTGGGAAGCAGCGGGTGCTTCTTCCTCAGCTGGCTTTTCCACTACGGATGCCTCGGTGGTCAGAACCATGCGGGCAACAGAGGTGGCGTTAACCACTGCGGAGTGGGTGACCTTAACTGGGTCAATGATGCCCTGCTCCAGCAGGTTGCCGTACTCCAGGGTGGCGGCGTTGAAGCCGTGGCCGTTCTCGAGTTCGGAAACGTGGTCAACAATGACGGAGCCGTCCAGGCCAGCGTTCTGCGCAATCCAGTAAGCCGGGCGGGTCAGCGCGCGGGATACGGAGAGCACGCCGGTCTTGGCCTCGCCCTCGAACTCCTCGGCAAACTTTTCCAGTTCCTTGGAGATCTGCACGAGTGCGGAACCGCCGCCTGCGATGACGCCCTCATCGACGGCCGCGCGGGCAGCGTTGATGGCGTCCTCGACGCGCAGCTTGCGCTCGTTGACCTCGGTCTCGGTAGCAGCACCGACGCGGATGACGGCAACGCCGCCGGAGAGCTTCGCCAGACGCTCCTCGAGCTTCTCGCGATCCCAGGTGGAATCGGTGCGCTCGATTTCGCGGCGCAGCTGCTCGCGACGCTCTTCCACAGCGCTAGCTTCGCCAGCGCCGTCAACGATGACGGTGTCTTCCTTGGAAACCGTCACGCGGCGGGCAGAGCCCAGCACCTCGAGGCCAACCTCGTTCAAGTTGATGCCTACCTCAGGATCCACAACGGTGGCGCCGGTGACAACAGCCAGGTCATCCATGAAGCCCTTGCGGCGCTCGCCGAAGTACGGGGCCTTCACTGCGGCAACCTTGAGCACCTTGCGGATGGAGTTAACAACGAGTGCCTGCAGCGGCTCGCCTTCCACATCTTCCGCGATGATCAAGGTAGGACGCGACGACTCAGCAATCTTCTCCAGCAGCGGCAGGAAGTCCGGCAGAGAGGAGATCTTGTTGCGGACGAGGAGGATGGCTGCGTCGTCAAGCACTGCGTTGTAGGTCTCTTCTTCCGTAGCGAAGTACGGAGAAAGGTAGCCCTTGTCGAAGGAAATGCCCTCGGTTACGTCCACGGAGGACTCGATGGACTGGGACTCCTCGACGGTTACAACGCCGTCCTTGCCCACCTTGTCCATGGCGCCGGCGACCATCTCGCCGACCTCTGGGTCACGGGAGGAAACGGTTGCCACCTGCGCGATTTCCGACGCCGAGTTCACCGGCGTTGCACGCTTCATCAGCTCTTCAACGGTCTTTTCCGCCGCCGCAGCGATACCGCGGTTTAGCTCAACTGGGTTGGCACCAGCGGCAACGTTGCGCAGGCCCTCGAAGATAAGCGCCTGGGCGAGCAAAGTTGCGGTGGTGGTGCCGTCACCGGCGATGTCGTTGGTCTTCACGGCCACGGACTTCACCAGCTGTGCACCGAGGTTCTCAAAAGGCTCCTCGATGTCGATGTCACGGGCGATGGTCACGCCGTCGTTGGTGACGGTGGGGCCGCCGAAGGCC
The DNA here is from genome assembly GCF_001586215.1 of Corynebacterium simulans. NCBI lineage: Bacteria > Bacillati > Actinomycetota > Actinomycetes > Mycobacteriales > Corynebacteriaceae > Corynebacterium > Corynebacterium simulans. The sequence continues at coordinate 927,819 of NZ_CP014634.1, forward strand.
TTGGACAGCACAACGTTGCGGCCGCGGGGACCGAGGGTGACCTTGACTGCGTCAGCAAGCGTGTCAACGCCGCGCTGGATGCCCTCGCGAGCTTCCTGGTCAAATGCAATCAGCTTTGACATGAAGGCCTACTTCTCGATGACTGCGAGCAGGTCACGTGCGGACAGCAGGAGGTACTCCTGGCCGTCGTACTTCAGCTCGGTGCCGCCGTACTTGGAGAAGATTACGGTGTCGCCCTCGTTGACTCCGACCGGAACGACCTCGCCCTTGTCATTGGTGCGGCCTGGGCCGACGGCGATGACGGTAGCCTCCTGCGGCTTTTCCTTAGCGGAGTCTGGGATAACCAGGCCGGAAGCGGTGGTGGTTTCTGCTTCTACGATCTGGACGAGAACCTTGTCCTCAAGTGGCTTGATGTTTGCCATGGTGATTCCTCCGAAATTTGAATCAGTTAGTTGTATGTGCCGGTTGTGGATGTCCAGCACAGCCGTCGTCGCGGGTGAACAACTGTGGGTCAAACAACCTTCCTAGCACTCTACCCTTGCGACTGCTAACCCTCAACAAACTCCGGAGGCGCGGCGAAGCCTATAAAACTTAGACGGACTTTTCAGAATTGATGACTGCCGCGCGCCAGAGGCCATATTCTTCTGGGTAGTCTTCGCGGTAATTGCGAACGGCACGAATACCGTGCTCGACTGCCTCGATGACCTCGTCGAAGTTCTCAGACTCACCTTCTGCTTCGACGAAGATGACCGGACCGCTAATAGCGCGGATTGGGTCCTGCAGGAATGCCGAGTTACCGGTATCGGCAGCATTGCGCGCCAGGGAGGCAACCGGATTCGGCTCCGCGCCCTCAGCCTTGGCATTGGGGTTAAAAAGCGCGGCATAGGTGGAACCGTCGTCTTGGAACACGACGGCGACGCGGTCTTCGGTGGTGCCGCCCAAGAACTGGTTGGCGTGCTCAAGATCGAATTCGATCTTGCGGCGGGTCAAATCTGAATTAACGAGAAAACCGATGGTCATGACGGGGTAAGGCTCCTTCAATAGCCAGTAGGGCAATATCGTTTCCGCACATTACCGCCGCCTTAACCACCCCGCATCCGGAGGAAAGCAAACTTTTGGTGAACGTTAGTTTGCGCTAACGAGCGGGACTTCCACTTCGAGCTGGGTATCGGTGCCGCAGGCCAGGCCGGAAGGCTCCGCCCCTTCATGAATGAGCTGCGCCGCTACGGCCGCAATCATCACGCCGTTGTCGGTGCACAGCTTAAAACGCGGCACCCGCAGTTCGATGCCCGCCGATTCGCAACGCTTGGCCGCCAGCTGCCGCAGGCGCGAATTCGCAGCCACGCCACCGCCCAGCAGCAGCACCTTGGCGCCGGTGTCCTGGCAGGCCCGCACGGCCTTCGCGGTCAGCACATCCGCCACGGCCTCCTGGAAGGAAGCGCAAATATCCTCGATGGATACGACGCGTCCTTCCTTCTCCGCCTTTTCCACGTACCGCGCCACGGAGGTCTTCAAACCGGAGAAAGAAAAGTCATGGCGATGCACGCCGCGCAGATCCTCCGCACGCGAAAGGCCCCGCGGAAAGTCGATGTTGGCCTCGCCTTGCGCCGCCAGCTTGTCGATGACCGGCCCTCCCGGATAGCCCAGACCCAAAAGGCGGGAGACTTTGTCGTAGGCTTCGCCGGCGGCGTCGTCAAGCGTGCTGCCCAATTCCTTCATGGGCTTTCCCACCGCCTGGGCCTCAAGCAGCTGGGTGTGGCCGCCGGAGACCAACAGAGCCACTGCGTGCGGCAGCTGTTCACCTTCGAGGTTGGCCACAGCTACGTGCCCGCCCAAGTGATTGACGCCGTAGAAAGGCACGCCCCAGGCAGCCGCATAGGCCTTCGCCGCGGAAGCGCCCACCAGCAAGGCACCCGCCAGGCCCGGCCCCACCGTCGCGGCAACGGCATCCGGCTTGGAAATCCCCGCCTCCTCCAGTGCTGCGCGCATCACCTGCGGCATAGCCTCCAGGTGGGCACGCGAGGCGATCTCCGGAACCACGCCGCCGAAGCGAGCGTGCTGCTGCATCGACGAGGCAACGCTGTCAGCCAGGATTTCCATATGGCCATCCGCGTCCAGCTCGATGATTCCTACACCGGTTTCGTCGCAGGAAGACTCGATTCCGAGGATTTTCACTTCGCGGTCCTTTCGCTTTTACGCGGGCGGAACATGGTGTGCGCGTCCGCGCCTGAAGGTTGATAGTAATTGCGGCGGATGCCGGTCTTTATAAAACCGTAGGCTTCGTACATGGAAATGGCGGGATCGTTGCCCACACGAACCTCGAGAAAAACCGGGGCATCTTTCAGGTCAGCGATGTAGACGATGTTATCCATCATCATCCTGCCCGCCCCACGGCGCTGCATCGCGGGATCGACGCCGATGGTATGAATTTCGAATTCCGGGTCGGTGACAGGTCCCATCATGCCGATGCCGGCATAACCAACCAATACATCCTCGTCTTCCACCCCTAGATAAAAGGTGTGGCCGTGTGCGATTTCCTGCACGAAAGCCTCCGCCGGCCACGGCCCTTCCCCTGCAAAAAGCACTTTCTCCAGCTCCGCGCAGCGCTGCGCATCGGCGGCGGTTAGTTCGCGCAGCTTCACAGATTTAGCCCGGAAATGTCGGGAAGGGCGGCTGAGCGCGGCTTCGGCTTCGGCGGCACGGCGTCTGGACGACGCAGGTACAGCGGGGTCAACGGAGCAGGCGTCGCGGAAAGGTCGGCGACGGCAACCAAACCGGCCGGGCGGGGATTCGCCACCACGTGCGGCAGCGCCTGCAGGGCCTCGGGCAGCTTTCCAACCAGGTTATCTGGGATAACTACCGCTTCCACCTCCACGGCTATCTCGCCCGGCTTGACGACGCCCGGGCCTTCCACCCGCGCACCTTCCGCATAGGTAGCCCAGTAGATTTCCTTGCGCCGTGCATCCGTTGCCACGAGGATGCGCTTATCCGCGCCATGCTCGGCAGCGATGGCGTCATGGGAGCAGACGCCGTGGACCGGGATGCCGAGGGCGTCGCCAAGCGCGGAGGCGGTGGCCATGCCTACGCGCAAACCCGTAAACGGGCCCGGACCACACCCCACGACGATTGCGTCCAAATCGGCAAAGCCCATTCCCTTTTCCTCCAACAGACACTGGATGGTGGGAATCAACTGCTCGTTATGCGCGCGGGTATCAGTGATAATCCGCTCGCTGACCGCACCGGATTCGGTATCTACTACGCCGGTAACCAGGTCAGTCGTTGCGGTATCAATGCTTAAAACCAGCATTAAGCGCCCAACTTCCAGGTATCGCCTTCCTTGATAAATGGCAGCAGAGACTGGGTGGCAGCAGGCTGCAACGGCTGGTTCATCGGGCACAGATCGATCTTTTCGCGGTTGAGCTTCTCGGCATAGAACTCATTGTTGCCGCCGATGGCAACGAAGTAGTTGGTGTCCGCGTCGACGTCTTCATCAATGCCCAAGGCTTGCGGGTCGATGCCGTACATCTTCTTGATCTCATCCAACTTGGTGCCAGCGCAGATGGTGGTCATGCCCTGCCAGTTATGGCCCAGCACCTCGCTCGGGGCGACGGCGCTGACGGTCAGGTTGGTCTTATCGAGGGAATCGACAGCGCTTTTTAGGGTGCGCTCCACGGGTGGCTGCTCACGCATGCTCGACAGCGCAATCATCGCGCCCAGGGCAATAATGAACAATCCGATGAGGAATGTGGTGATGAATTGACCGACCTTGGTCATATTGAAAGCGCTCCTTGCACGTCATGTGGGGGGTTAGTTGACCCCGCTTATCCTACAAGAAGGCAGTTAACCTACCCAGTTCCAGGTAAACACGCGAGTATCGTCTGCGGCCTCACGGTTGATGCTGATCAGCAAAAAGGCCTCCGCGAGCTGGTCCATGAAGCCGCCGCCCCACTCGGCGACGACGACGGCGTCGTCAAGCTCGGTGTCCAAATCCAGTGCGTCGAGCTCGCCTAGGGGATCGTCGGAGTGGTCCAGCAGGCGGTAAGCGTCGACGTGGACGAGCGCCGGGCCGCCGACGGTCGAGCGATGCTCGCGGGCGATGACGAAAGTCGGCGAGGTGACGCGGCCTTTGACCTGCATGCCTTCGGCAATGCCTTGGGTGAAGGTGGTCTTGCCTGCGCCCAGCGGGCCGTCGAGGATGACGAGGTCGCCAGCCTCAAGCGCCGCCCCCAGTTCCTTTCCCAGCTCGCGGGCGGCTTCGGCAGTAGCTACCTGCTTTTGGCCCTGCTGCGGAAACTGGTTACGCATGCCCGATTCCTCCCTCAAAGTGACGGGCGGTGCGGCCGGCGGGACGGCAGATGATTTCGTAATTGATGGTTCCGGTGGCCTCCGCCAGATCCGTGGCGCTCAGGCCACCTTCGCCGAAGATGATGGCTTCGTCGCCTTGCTCGACGCTGTACTCGTTCTCGCCCAAGTCCACGACAATCTGGTCCATGCACACGCGGCCCACCTGTGGGTAAAGCTTGCCGCCGATACCGACCTTAAGCTTGCCCTGAAAGTTGCGCGGCAAACCGTCGGCGTATCCGCACGGAATCGTGGCCAAAAATCCCGGCTTCTCGGCTTTCCACGTGAGGTTGTAGCAGGTGCCCTCGCCTGGCTGAATCGGCTTGACGTTGACGACGTTCGCCGCCCAGGTCATCGCCGGCTTCAAACCGTGCTCGAGGCCGGGGATCGGCTCCAGGCCATAACAAGCCAAGCCCGGACGGACCATCTCGAAATGGGAAGAAGGTCGGTCCAAAACAGCCGGGGAGTTGGCCAAGTGATTCACTGGGCACTCCAGGCCTGCAGCCCGGGCCCGTTCCAGCGCGCGGCGAAAATTAGCTTCCTGCTCATCGTTGAAGGGATTATCTGGCTCATCGGCGCACGCAAAATGCGACATGAGGCCTAGAACCTCGACCTGAGGGGCGTCGCGAAGCAGTGCGAAAGTAGCATCCCAGTTCGCTTCCTCCACGCCGGAGCGATGCAGACCGGTTTCAACCTTGATATAAACCTGCGCCGGGATCTCCGATTCCACCAAGCGGCGCGCGTGTACCAAGGAGGGCACTGCAATGTGGATGCGGCACGCCAAGGCCTCCGCGATTTCCTGCGTAGAGTCCCAAATCCACGCCGTAATCGGCTGATCGATTCCGCTGCGCCGCAGCTCAATGGCCTCTTCGAAAGTCGCCACACCGAAAGCATCCGCACCCGCACGCGCCATCACTGGCGCGACTTCTTTGACGCCGTGACCATAAGCATCCGCTTTCACCACGCACATGAGCTGCGCGGGAGCCACCTTTTTCTTTAACAAAGAAACATTGTGGGCAATGGCGTCAAGGTCGATTCTGGTACGAAGCATGGGTCTATTGTGCCACTGCACTGGTGTGCAGGACTAACGCAGCAGCACGCGGCGCGGATTTCTCATGCGGTTAAAACACAAAATCCGGAAGCACCCACCATAAAACGAGGGGTACTTCCGGATTCAAAGCGAGCTCTTACTCGACGGTGACGGACTTAGCCAAGTTACGCGGCTGGTCGACGTCGTAGCCCTTCGCGGTGGCAACGCCACAGGCGAAGATCTGCAGCGGAACCGTGGCCAACAGCGGCTGCATCAGCGTCGGGGACTGCGGAATGCGGATGACGTGGTTAGCATATGCCTCCACAGCATCGTCGCCTTCTTCAGCAATAACGATGGTGATTGCGCCACGGGCACGGATTTCCTGGATGTTGGATACGACCTTGGAGTGCAGGGAATCGCGGCCACGCGGGGAAGGAACGATGACGAAGACCGGCTGGCCCTCCTCAATGAGCGCGATTGGGCCGTGCTTGAGCTCGCCGGCAGCGAAGCCCTCGGCGTGCAGATATGCGATCTCCTTCAGCTTCAGCGCGCCCTCAAGCGCAACCGGGAAGCCAACGTGGCGGCCCAAGAAGAGAACGGACTCGGCGTTTTGCATGGAGTTAGCAAGATCGGTGACCTGCTTCTCGTTGTCGATGACTGCTTGGACCTTCTCCGGCATATCGCGCAGCTCCTGCAGAACTGCGTTTACTTCGTCGGCGAACATGTTGCCGCGCAGCTGCGCTAGGTACAGGCCGAGGAGGTAGGTCGCGGTGATCTGCGCCAAGAAGGCCTTGGTGGAAGCGACGGCGATCTCCGGGCCGGCGTGGGTGTACAGCGCAGCATCGGCCTCGCGAGGGATGGAAGAGCCCTGGGTGTTGCAGATAGCGATCACCTTGGCACCCTGCTGACGGGCGTGGCGCACCGCCATCAAGGTGTCCATGGTTTCGCCGGACTGGGACAAAGCGACGACCAAGGTCTTCTCGTTGACGATCGGATCGCGGTAGCGGAACTCGTGCGCCAGCTCGACCTCGGTTGGGATACGGCACCAGTGCTCGATTGCGTAACGCGCAACGTGGCCTGCATAAGCAGCGGTACCGCAGGCGATGACGATGATCTTATCGATGGACTTCAAAACCGCCTCATCGATGTGAACCTCGTCCAGGGTCAACTTGCCTTTCCCGTCAAAGCGGCCAAGCAGGGTGTCACGTACAGCAGCTGGTTGGTCGTGGATTTCCTTTTCCATGAAGGAGTTGAAGCCGCCCTTTTCTGCGGCAGCTGCGTCCCACATGATTTCGAATGGCTTGCCCTGTGCAGCGTTGCCTTCGTAGTCGGTGATGGAAACTTCGTCAGCAGTGATGGTAACGACCTGGTCATTTTCCATCTCGACGGCGGACTTGGTGTAGTCGATGAAGCCGGAGACGTCGGAGCCCAAGAAGTTCTCGCCCTCACCCAGGCCAATGACCAGCGGGGAATCGCGGCGGGCGGCAACAATGCGGTCAGCCTGCTCGGAGTGGATTGCCAGAAGGGTAAAAGCACCTTCCAGGCGCTTGCCGGTCAGCTGCATCGCCTTGGTGAGGTCACCCGCAGCTTCATTGTGGAAAATATCGCCCAGCAGGGTGGCAGCAACTTCGGTGTCGGTCTCGGAAACGAAGTTATAGCCCTTGGAGGTCAGCTCGGTCTTCAGCTCAGCAAAGTTCTCGATGATGCCGTTGTGAACAACTGCCAGCTTGCCGCCGTCAACTACATGCGGGTGGGCGTTCAGATCGGTTGGGCCGCCGTGAGTTGCCCAACGGGTATGTCCGATGCCCAGGACAGAGTCCTGCAAAGGGCGGGAAGCGATCTCTGCTTCGAGGGCAGCAACCTTGCCGGCCTTTTTGCGCCAGTTAATTTCGCCATCGACGTACATTGCGACGCCGGCAGAGTCATAGCCTCGGTACTCAAGACGGCGAAGGCCTTCCAGCACAACGTCCAGGGCATAGTATTCACGGCCACTGGATGCGTGACCTACGTATCCAACAATTCCACACATAAGCCTCGATCCTACCTCATAGGAATTGGAACCTCTTCACTGCAAAGTTAAAGCTTTTCTTTCGCCGCCAACCGCGAAAGAAAACCCTCATTCTGAGCCATCAATATGGCTTATCCCCCGCCACCGTGCTTTCTTCCTCTATTCTGGAATACGTGTCTGCGAATCTAAAGAAGCATCTAGGAACTCTGTCCAAGCGCGGCCCCCACCGCGTCCTCGTCGGCGATCTTTCTTATGCCGGCATCAACAGCAAGGTTTATACCCCAGCTGAGGGCAAGGGCCTGCCAGCTGTGGCCTTCGCCCACGATTGGACGAAGAAGGTTAAGAATTACCACGCTACCCTGCGCCATTTGGCTAGCTGGGGCATCGTGGTGGTTGCCCCTGATACGGAGACGGGTATTAACCCGAGCCACCGCAATTTCGCTGCGGACGTCGAATCTGCACTGCAAATTGCAGCTGGCGTCAAGCTGGGCACGGGCAACATCGCGGTATCGCCTTCCAAGCTCGGCATCGTCGGCCACGGCATGGGCGGCGGCGTCGCCGCGCTGGCAGCGGTTGATAACCCAAAGGTTCGCGCCGTAGCGGCGCTGTACCCGGCAGATACTGCGCCTTCGTCTTATGCAGCGGCTAAGTCCATCACGGCTCCGGGCCTGATTATCGGTTCCGAGCGCGAGGATCTTTTCCGCGCCGGCAACCCTGCGCAGCTGGCTGACAACTGGGGCGGCGAGGTGGCTTACCGCGAGCTGGCCAAGGGCACCCAGGCTGGTTTCACTGAGGATCGCCTCTTCAAACTGGCCGTCGGTTCCGGTGCGTTCCAGTCAGGCCCGACTGAAACCGCACGCGCTTTGGTAACCGGCTTCCTGCTGTCGACGCTTGCGGGTGAGTCCAAGTACGACGATTTCGCCGAAGCTGATGCAAGCGCTAAGGGCGTGAAGAGTATTTTTGGTGAAGAACTGCGCAAGAAGGCCGGTATTCACCGCTAATATTCGCAGTCACTGCACCGCCTAGCCAGTCCGCACAACGCGGGCTGGCTTTTTATTTACCGCTATTGGTTGCGCCGCAGCACAGATTTGATTTGCCCGCTTCCGCGGCGCTTGCCGTGGGTTAGGAAGGCGGAGTGCTGGCGCGACTCGCTTGCCGACGCCGCCTGCCGCGTGTTCATCTTCGCCCTCGCCGTTGCTTTTTCAGCGGACTTTTCGAGTTGGTCTTGGGCTTGAGCCATTGCCTTTTCGAATTCGAGGAGGCGGGCGGCAGTCCGCTCCCTAAAGCCACGCGCAAATTCCGCGAATTCATCATTTACTGCTGCCATTACCACTGCCCTGCCTTCCGTGCGTGAACTGTTTTATCTTCTGGTGCTGGCTCCGGAGCCGGTGGTGCTGGCGGCGGTGCTGGTGCTGGTTCAGGTGCTGGAGCCGGCTCCGACGGTGACGGTGGGACTGGCGCTTCCGCTGCCTGCATGTGCGCGACCTTCTCCGGCGGCGGCGTAGGCTCTTCTACTTCCGCAAGCTCAGGCGGCGGTGGAATGACGCCATCCCGCGGCGGCTCGGGAGCCGGCGGTTCTGGTGCTGGCGGCGGACATGGTTCCGGCGCTGGTGGTTCAGGTGCCGGCGGTTCAGGCGCCGGCGGCGGCTCCGGGCACGGCTCCTCTGGAATCGGCATATTCTCTAGACACTCAGCAGCAGCGGCAGCCAGCAATCCCACGCCGATGATGGCAACGCCCACTCCCAATGCGCCGAGGCAACCACAGCACGACTGCTCCGGTGGGCATTGTTGGGCTACCTGTGTGGTTTCCTGCTCACACTCGACTATCTCTTGTTCGCACTCAGCTGTCTCTTGCTTGGCTTCGGTGTCTTGCTGTACTTCGGTGTCTTGCTGTACTTCGATGTCCAGCTGGACTGTAACCTGCCGCGGCTGTTCCTCCGGACACGGCGTCTGTGCAGGTTGGATTGGCTCGAGCGCCACCGGCGCCTGCGCTGGCTGCGTACAAGGCTGCTCAACAGGAGCTGCAGGAGGCGGGCAAACCGGCGACTGCGGCGGCGGTGTCGCAACCGGTGGCGCTACAGATGGAACTGTAGGCGGCGCAGTAGGCGGCACGGGATACGGTGCAGGATTCGGTGCAGGATTCGGTGGAGCTGGTGGTGCACCAGCGGGAGTGGTGCAGGTAGGCGGTGTCTTCGAAGGTGGTACTGGAGCATCGCACACTTCGGCCGGCGGTGTTTGGGCAGGCTGCGTGGTATCGGCAGGCGGCTGGCCGGTGACGGTGGGCGGGGCGGATGGACAGGGGGCGTCGGCAAGCGGTGGCTCACAACCGCGCGCGGGCTCGGGCGGAGTCTTAGGGAGCTCGCGCTCGCAGACCTTGGAACAGCACTCCTCGAACTTGTCGTAGCACTGCTCGATTGCGGAATCCCGGTCGCGACAGGTGGTCATCACCATGTCATTGGTTTGCTCGATGACGTTGGCGCCGATAGACGAAATAATCGGGACGATGAAGCGGCCGAGTGGGTGCTTGGAGGCGATCATCGTCAAGATGTTGAGCAACGGCACCACCGCGGAAAACAGCTCCGTCAAAGAAGTATCCGAAACACCGACGATGTCCTCGATGGCATTGGAACACTGCTGCGCCTTACCGGTTAGCTCATCGGCCTCGTCGCGCTCTTGCTCAAAGTCCTTCTGTACTCCACCGAGATGATCCATCAGGGCATTTCCCGCGATGCTCAGCACCGTTCCCACTAGGAAGCCTTTCAGCCCACCGCCACCGCGGGCAGGCCGGCGTCCGCCCATCGCGGCGGAAGTACCGCGCACCAGTTCCTGTGGCTTGATTCCATCGACGGAACCAATCATGCCGCCCAGCAAATCTAGTGGCGTGCTGGGGCCTGCATAGCTGCCCTGGCTGGCGGCCTGAAACTGGGAGACGGCCTGCGAATAATCCCCTAACAAAGACTTCGTGGTGCTCATCGGACCCCACCGCCAAAGGATGGCTCCACGTGGGTAAGGCTTGCCGCGTTGGCCTCGTCCAAGGCAGAGAATTCCTTAATCTGGGCGCGGGCAGCCTCCGCGGTGGCGGTGATGTTATCCAAGCGCCAGACACCGCGCGAGTGCAGCCTTTCCAACATGGCCTGGATGCGCGCGCCTTGCCCGGCAAAGTCGCGGCCTGCCGCCGCCGGGGAAAAGGCGGGAACATCCGCCACGTGGGCGCTGCGCTGGGCTTGGTTTTCCTCAATCACGCGGTTTAAGCGCTGGGCTATATCTTGCTCGTCGAAAAATACGTCAGTCACTGTGGGCACTCCTTGGCCTGCCAAGATTTATTCTTGCCCTTATTGGACTGTCCACAACCGCCTTCGGTTCCCCACTAATTGCAAAAGCCAGCCCGCCACGGCAAATTCACCGCACGGACTGGCTTTTAAATTATGCGCAAGGGCTGCTTATACAGCTGCAACGACAGCTGCAAGGCGTCCTGCTACCTTGCGTGCCTGCTCTTCTTCAGCTGCTTCAACCATCACCCGGAAAAGCTCCTCCGTGCCGGAAGGACGCAGCAGAACGCGGCCGGTGCTGCCGAGCTCAGACTCGGCCTCAGCGATTGCGTCCTGGACTTCCCGGGAAGCCATGATGCTGGACTTATCAGAAACCGGGACGTTGATGAGCACCTGCGGCAGCACGGTCATCACGGACGCCAGTTCTTTGAGAGACTTACCAGATTTAGCCATGCGAGCCATGATGGAAAGGCCGGTTAGCGTGCCGTCACCAGTAGTGCAGTCATCAGGCAGCACCAGGTGACCAGACTGCTCACCACCGAGCGAGTAATTGCCGCGGTTGAGTTCTTCCAAGACGTAGCGGTCACCGACGGCGGTCTCCTTGACCTCAATGCCCTGCTCCTGCATGGCCAGCTTCAGTCCGAGGTTGGACATCACCGTTGCAACGAGAGTGTTAAAACGCAGGTCATTGTCTTCCTTCATGCCCACTGCCAGAAGGGCCATGATTTGGTCACCGTCGACGACGTTTCCCTCAGCGTCGACAGCCAGGCAGCGGTCAGCGTCGCCGTCGTGTGCCAGGCCGAGGTCAGCGCCATGCTCGACGACGGCCGCCTGGGCCTTGTCGATGTGAGTAGAACCGCAATCCTCGTTGATGTTGAAAGCGTTCGGCTTGTTGTGGATGGCAATGACCTCAGCACCCGCGTCCGCGTACGCCTTCGGTGCGACCTTGGAGGCGGCACCGTTTGCGGTATCCACAACGACCTTGATGCCGCTGAGGTCGGTAGTAACGACCTCCGCTAGGTGCTTCAGGTAGCGCTCGCGGCCGTCCGGCGCCTCGGAGATGATGCGGCCCAGCTTGGTGCCCGTTGGACCATGTTCGGTCAGCGTCTCCATGGCGGCCTGGATCTGATCCTCGACGTCGTCAGGCAGCTTCTTGCCGCCCGCGGAGAAGAACTTAATTCCATTGTCCGGCATCGGGTTATGGGATGCGGAAATCATCACGCCCAGGTCTGCCCCATAATCATCAGTCAGGAAGGCAATAGCTGGGGTGGGCAAAACGCCCACCCGCACGACGTCGACGCCACGAGAGGCCAGACCAGCAGCGATGGCAGCATCCAGCATCTCGCCGGAAACGCGGGGATCGCGGCCGATGATGGCCAAGGGCCGCCGCTCGTAGGACTCACGGTTGGCGGTAAGCACTTCCGCCGCTGCTTGTCCCAGCTGCAGAGCCAAGATTGGGGTGAGCTTCGAGTTCGCAAGACCGCGAACACCGTCGGTTCCAAAAAGTCGAGTCATGGATCCAATTATGCACGTTGACCCCACCACCGCACAGCATGAGGTAAGCCTTGCGGAGTGCGAAAACGGCAAAAGCCGCTGCCTCCCAAAGGGAAGCAACGGCTTGAGCTGTACGTAAGCGAAAAATTAACGCTTGGAGTACTGCGGGGCACGACGTGCCTTGTGCAGACCAGCCTTCTTACGCTCGACGGCACGTGCGTCACGGGTGAGCAGGCCAGCCTTCTTGAGGGCAGCGCGGTCAGCCGGGTTGTAGACGTTGAGTGCACGAGCGATAGCCAGACGCAGAGCGCCTGCCTGGCCGGTCGGGCCGCCACCTGCAACGGTGACCTTGATGTCGAACTGGCCTTCGCGCTCAAGCAGGGTCAGCGGCAGGAGGATGTCCTGCTGGTGCAGCTTGTTCGGGAAGTAGTTCTCGAAGGAACGACCGTTAACGGTGATTTCGCCGGAACCAGCAACGAGGCGAACACGAGCGACGGCGCGCTTACGGCGACCGACGGTCTGGATCGGGCCCTCGTGGATCGGAGCAGCGGCCTCAGCCTCTGCCTCGGTGGAAGTAGCGATGGAATCACCGATGGTGTTGGTGAACTCCTCGGTCGCAGTGGTTGCTGCAGCGATGTCGGCAGCGTCGGCTACGTTGTTGTCAGCGTTTGCGATGTTCTGCTCGGTCATTACTGTGCCACCTGCTTAAACTCGAAGGTCTCCGGCTTTTGACCGGCGTAAGGGTGCTCCTCACCAACGAAGACGTGCAGCTTCTTGATGGAGGCGTCGGAAAGCTTGTTGTGCGGCATCATGCCCTTAACAGCTTCTTCGATAACGCGAACCGGGTTGGTGTCCAGGGACTGACCAAGAGTCATGGACTTCAGGCCGCCCGGGTAACCGGAGTGACGGTAGCGCATCTCGCGCTCGCGCTTGTTGGAGGAAACGTGGATCTTGTCCGCGTTCAGGATGATGATGTGGTCGCCGCAATCAACGTTCGGTGCGAACTGTGGCTTGTGCTTACCGCGCAGCATGTCTGCAACGGTGGAAGCAAGCTTGCCCAGTACCACATCGGTAGCGTCGATGACGTACCACTTGCGGGTGATGTCACCGCTCTTCGGGTGGAAAGTAGACAAAATGACTCCTTGAAAGTCTGTCTGAGGACTGCCGGCCAACGCTATGAATGTCCAAACGCTTTGCTACAGCGGCCGGTGGGGACCTGCAGAAAACGCGCGCTATAAAACAGCGCGAACACATAGAGCTATAACCCTACTCGGGCGCAGCTTAAAACCCAAAACGCCGCTAAAACGCCAAAAGTCCCCTGCCCCACTAAAGGCTGTTGCCAAAAGTAGTGCAAGGAACTTTTTTACAACACGCAGCTGGTTGCGTTCGCCTTCTGAAAACCCTGCTCTAACGGTGAAATTCTGGGCCCGGCTGCGCGCTTGTCCGCGTGAAAACTTTTTACCCCCAGCTTGCAGCTGCGCGGCGGTTGACGTCGCTCATTGCGTCGTTGCCCTGCGAGACAGTCTTCGAGATGGTGGCCAGCACGGTGTTGAGCTCCGCCGCTGCCTTATCCCACTTAGCCTGTGCTTCGTTATATGCAGCAGCCGACTCGCCTTCCCACGTAGCAACCATCGGCTGCAGGGTGGATTTCAGGTCACCGAGCAGACCGTTGATGCGGCCGGAGGTGGAGTTGATATCAGCGGCAGCGCCGGCGATGGCACCAAATTCGTACTTGATGGCAGACATGCTTTCTTCCTTTTCTTCTTTTCCAGTATTTACCAATGATGTGTGTTTAAAGCGCGAGGCCCGCGCCGCCGACGTTGCTGAATGCCTGCGCGTTGGTGGCCTCGACGTCATCGAAGTGACGTGCGTTGTCACGGATATTGTCAGAAATCGAGGTCAGTGCCTCGCGCAGCTGCTGCGCCGAGGTGTTGTAGCGCTGCATCAGGTTGTCGAAGGAGACCTGTGCACGGCCGTCCCAGTTAGCTCGTACAGAATCCACTACGCCCTGGAGACGAGTCAGTTCCCCCTGCACTTCATCGTTGGTGGTGTCCACGCGGCCAGCGGTGGCCACCATTACATCGGCTTCAGTCTTGAACAGCTGAGTCATTTCTTGCCCCTCCCTTTGGGCTCAAGTGGTGTGTATTTCCCCCGAAAAAGCCGAGTGCGGCTTTCTCATCTTTATTGGACTGTCCTTTTCCGCAAGCGGTTCCCACAGCGCCAAACTTTTTAGATCTTTTTCACCAGCGATTCCACGGCCATGCGGCAGGCAGCCTTTTGCACCACGTTGGCCTCGTACCTTGTATGACAACCCACGGAGAGCTGGTGGTCCTTGTCAGCCCACGTCATCCACGCGATCTTGGAACCGTCTCCGGGGTCTTCTTTGTAAGAAAGCCGACCTGCTTCTTCGTGCGCCTCGCCCAGGGCGGGATCGGCCTCGATTTCGGCATGGAGTTCCTTCAAGAGCATGTCGGCTGGCACTGCATAGAGGGGATCGGCTGCAAGCAGAATTCGCAGGTTGGGGTCTTCACCAGTTGCCGTAACGACCCCGTCCTTGATCTCCGTTTGAAATCCAAGGGGCAAGACCACGTGCATGCCCTCAACATCGAGTTCTTTTTGGCCCGGCGCGAGTTCCGGCTGTGCCCCATCTTCCGTGTTAGCGCTGATGCTTTCTTTTGCAGGAGCGCTTGGCGATGCCTCCTCTTCCGAAGGCACCGCCTCCGCCGCTGGCGCAGTCTCGGTACTTCGCCCCACTGCCCACCATGAAAGAACAGCGACAATGAGCACGATTGCCGCGATGGAGGCGTAGAAGGGATCGAACCAGCCCGGCAGCGCCGCCTTGCTCGCAATGCCGTCCTTTTTAACGCGTAGTTTTTCCGGCTTAAGGCTGGTGTTATCACCGGATTCTTCGCCGTTATTTGTTCGCAACATTTGTGCCGGTTGTCCGGCTGAAAATTCAGCGTTTTCTACCGCTTCATTTTCTAGTGGCCCACTCTCTAGCGGGCTGGGTTGCGAGGCAGGCCTCACAAAGTCTTCTTCCTCACTGGGAGCTACGGATACTCCGGTTACAGCGAGCTGGCGACGCAGAATTTCTGCCGCTTCGAAAGATACGGCGGTACCGGAAATATCAACGATCACCTCGGCGTTAACCTGCGGCCATTGCGGGCCGCAGATTTTCGTGCATTGTTCCACGACGGCGTTTAACGCCCAGCCTTCGACGATGCCCGTGCCTGGCAGATCATAACGGTAGACGGTTTCAGGGCCTTCAAAGATGGTGGCAGCATCCAAAATGGTAACGACGAGAGTTTCGGTTTCTGTCCAACCAGTAGCGGGATTGTCGCCGGTCAGGATGGAATTCATGAGTCATTCTCCTGGTTTGGTTCGGTGTAGAGAGATTGGGCAATGCCGATAAGCGCCCCGCGGACGGACCATTGGCCCCGGCCAGCTGGTTGGACCGCTGGCTTAAGTCCGAAGATGGTGCCCTCCTCGCGATCGGAATCGAGAAGGAATACCGCCGGCTGCAGGTCACGTACTGCAGAGAGGAATTGGCTGAACAAGGCGCGCGAGATTCCGCCAGACTTGCGGCTGATGATGAGGTGGAGGCCAATGTCCCGGGCATGCGGAAGTAGTTCAAGGAGCGGCGCCAAAGTGATCTCGCTTATGAGCTCAAGGTCCTCAATGACTAGATAGATCTCCGGCCCCTCCCACCACGAGCGGGCCGCCAACTCGGACGGGGTCACTTCCGCGCCGGGCATTCGGGCTTCCAGGGTGCGTACGGTATCGCTGATGACTTGTTGGCAGGCGGCGGTGTTTGCCGCGTAGGCCGCGACCATCTCAGGGTTGAACTCCCCCAGGTGGGCGCGGCGCTGGTCCAAAACAACCAAGCGGGCTTCCTCACGCGGGAATGCCTCGATTCCACGAACCAGGGTGCGCAGGAAGGTAGATTTTCCAGAGCCTTGAGAGCCCACGCAGACAACATGCGCAGTCGTGTCTGGGTTCCAATAAAGCGGCTCGAGATCCGGTCCACCAATTCCCCATGGGATACCAGCTTCTGCATTTTGAGCGGGTACCTCATCAAGCCTATCCGGCAGCATCTTCAGAGCCGGGGCAGGAAGTGAGTCCGCATGCAGGCGCCCGACGTGAGCGATGTCCTGATTGGCAGTTACCGCAATGAGCATGTTCTCGCCTTCCCCAGTAAGGCCCCGCCCCGGCGCGCTCGGCAGTTTTTGTTGGGCCTTTCGGTCGATTAGCGAGTCCATCGCCTCGCCGAGGCGCAGCTCCAATCGTTGAGAAATAAGGTCACGCACGTTTGGCCGCAGGCTGGTCCAACGGTTCGTGCTTACCGCCACATGGATATTGGCTGAGGCACCATCGGCAACGATGCCGGTAATAGCTTCGGATAAATCCTCGTATTCCGCACCAGCCGTACCAATGTGGTGCCAGCCATCGATGACCAGAAAAGTATGGGTCTCACTTGGACACCGAATATGCCCTGCTACTTCATCCACGATGCGGCGGACCTTTTCGGGTTCTGCACGTCCAGCCACACCGGCGACATGCGGGAGACGCTCCAACGGAGCCAAGTCCCCGCCGCCTAAATCGATGACGTAGAAGCGCACCTGCGCAGGCAGGTTCAGCACCGCCAAGGTGCTCACTAGACTGCGCAACGCCATGGATTTACCCGATTGCGGCCCGCCGCAAATGGCTAGATGGCCGCCTTTTTCTGCAAGGTTTACGAGGAGGCGATCCTGGCGCTGGTGATATGGCCTATCGATGATGCCGAGCGCCGCTTCTAGGTTCGGCGGTCCTGCTTGTTCTGTCAATTGCTCGCGGGTATTGCCCACCACCTTGGAAAGCTCCACTACATCAGGCAACGGCGGCAACCAGATGCGATGTGCTTTCTGCTGACGGCGTTGTGCCTCGCTGGCGGCGGCGGAGACCACGGCGTCGAGAAGCGTTTGCGTATCGTCCACCACCGTCTGCGTATCAGGTTGTGCAGGCTTTGCATCCGCATCCGTATTTTCAGGCCAGCCATTGAAAAGGCTGACTCGCCCGCGCGCGACATGCGCAGCTGCCTCGCCTTCCTCGGAGGAACTGACAGCCACGGGAATTTGGCGTTCAACCGGCCCCGATACATAGGTGGCCTGGAAGCTCACTGGGGCATCGGCATCCGTCTTGAGATAGCCCGCGCCCGGCTGGGCTGGCAGATGATAAGCATCCGTGACGCCAAGTACCTGACGGGATTCGGCTGCGGAGAAAGTTTTCAAACCGATGCGATAAGAAAGGTGCGAATCCAGCCCACGCAATCGGCCTTCCTCCAGGCGCTGTGATGCCAAAAGCAGGTGCACATGCAAAGACCTGCCCAACCTGCCCACCGCGACGAAAAGCTCCGCGAAATCAGGATGCTGCCCCAATAGCTCCGAGAACTCGTCGACCACGATGACTAGCGCCGGCAACGGACCGAATTTTCCAACCGCAGACGCCGAAGCATTGAAGGCATCGACGTTGGCGAAGTTACCCGCCGCACGCAGCAGCTCCTGGCGGCGATTCATCTCGCCGGAGATAGCATCGTGCATGCGCTCTACCAGCGTGGATTCATCCTCCAGGTTGGTAATCACCGCCGAGGTGTGTGGTAGCGAATCACAGCCCAAAAAGGTGGCGCCGCCCTTGAAATCCACGAGCACCAGGTTCAACTCGGCCGGCGTATGTGTGGCCGCCAAAGACGTCACGAGTGTTCGAAGGAGCTCGCTCTTGCCGCTGCCAGTGGCGCCGATACATAGCCCGTGTGGGCCCATTCCGCCCTGGGCGGATTCTTTCAAATCGAGAAAGACCGGCTGCCCAACCTCGTCCAAGCCAATCGGCACTTTCAGCCGCTGCTCCCCGACGCGGCCATGCCACATCCCGCTGGTAGCAAGCTCATCCACATCACGCACCCCGACCAGATCCAGAAGGTCATTTTTGTGCTTGCGAGTCCTAATCCCGCGATAAGAATCTGGCCTGCGAAAGCGCGCTAAGTTTCGGGCAAGCAATAAAGCATCGGGCGCCGAAACCATGTCCGGCACACCGAGAACTTCCTCCCCGGCGGCGGTTACTACCTGTAGCTTGTCATCGGCCACCAAGAAGATGCCGTCTTCTTCGGCCCTTTGACCAAGCGGCGTAAAGCGTTGCACTCCTACACAGATATAGGCCGTTATTTCCTCTTCTGCCCAAAGGTCCTCATGCGGTGGGATTGCGGTGGCGTCGACAAGCACGATACGAAAGCGCGCCTTTTTCGGTGCACGTGCATGGGGCAACCACTTCACCCATTCCCACTGCCCACTGGCTTGCGGATAAACCTCAATTCCCAGCGTTTCCGGGCCATGTGCCACAGCCAAATGCGTCACCATAGCGCGCGCTACCCCAGCGGCATTTTCTCCGCTAAGCCCCAGGTAATTGAAAGCCTGAATCTGTATGACCACCGGCATCTGCGCCAACGTGCGCAAAGCATTGACCGTATGGCGCACGCTGACCGCACAGACTGGGTCAAGGTCTTCCGTAGCTCCTGAGTCCGGCACGTTGATAGGCACGCACAACGACATCGGGCCAGTTCCTACCCGCACCTCCAATGCATCCGGGGCATCGGCATTGCGCTCCCACATCCGGTAGCTTCCCACCAACGCCGCGACCTGAGCCGGCGCTGGGTTGCGATGTTCCTCATGCGCGCGCTGCGCGGCAGAGACCTCAAGAACCTTCTCCCGCAGCGCTTTCAAATGCCGCAAGTAAGTCCGCCGCGTCTCATCCGGATCCTGGGAGCCACCCTGCGGATTTATCATCATGAACACAGAGGCCAGCATCATGAGCGGGAACATCAAGCTCATCGGGCTAATGCGGCGGCTAGGCCCTGCTCCCAACACCATGAGAGCGACCATGCCCAGCATTGCGGCCACCATGACAATCGGCATGAGCAGCCTAAGCAGCGGCATAGGCTGCGGACGTACGGCCTCCGGAACTGGCTCTGCATCAATGCCTGCCTGCGGAAGCGGCGGAGCCGGCTCGCGAAGTGCGCTGTCTAAAGGTTCGACAATTTTCTCGCGCGAAAGCCCAAGAATGGACATCATTCCCCCAATAAAATCCCTCCGATTTTTGTGCCGCGCCCACACGCTTTTCCTGCCTATCTAAACCACGAGGCAGCACCCCAGCTGCCTTCGTGGCCAAACACGCAGACACCAAAATGCTGACTGCGGTGGACACGTTGCCACTAGTAAGCCACAATGTGTGCCTATAGGCAAGGGGGAGAAGGCAAAAGCCAATAATTTTGGCGCCTTCAGGATTCTCGGGGGAGGATTTTTACACATGAGACATGCGCCAAACATTGCGCCAACGCAATCGGTGCGGCTTACGGTTCGTTTCAACATCGGTGAATTCCGCAAAGAGGCTGACGTTTGTTTGCCCTTAAACGTCAGTATCGGGGAGGCATTGGGCGAGCTTTTGCTGCTTGTCGACGCCCCTATTTTCACCGTTCCGCTCCAAGCCAGCACCGCTGGTGGAAAGGCCATTGCTCTCAGCACGGCTCTGGAGCGCACGCCACTGCACGATGGCAGTCTGCTTCTCATCGAGCAAGTCGCTGACAAGCCTGCGCCCGTCGTGCGCGATGCGGCAGAAGCACTTGCACACGATGCCGCCGATGCTAAACCCGCGCGCACTGCCACGCTGTGGGCAAGTTGTGGTTTGCTCGGCGCCAGCTGCATCATCGCGGCGCTCGCGGGTCTCGCAGCGGCAGCAGCGGCGTGTGCCCTTGGCGCATTCGCGCTCGCGCTCTGGACTCGCTCGACGCTTATAACGAGCCTTTTCATCCTCGCTGCTAGCGCAGCGGGCTGGCTTTTTGTTGCACCCACTCAAGATGAAATGCCGTGGGGAATATGGGCCGCCTGCGCCGGCGCACTTCTAGCTTTATGCGCCTGCCATATGGCGCAACTCGGCGGAACCCGACTGGCCATGTTGACCATCTCCGCCGCGATACTTTTCACAGTTGGCGCGGCCGGCAGCTATCTACCCGGCGCGCAGTCCGCCGGACTCGCTGGTCCCACAGCCCCCGAAGTTGTACCTGCTGCCGGTGCTGCCTGTTTGTTGCTGGCCATGGTCTTTGTCTTGGCGAACGCTGCCTCACTCTCTACTCACTTAGCCGGGCTCAAGGTCCCGCAACTTCCCACCGCTGGGCAAAGCCTCAACGTCTCCGACTCGGTACAAAGCGACGTCGATGCGCGGGCACAGCGCGCCGGGCTTGCATATGAGGGCATCTGCATCGGCGCAGCTATCGCCGGAATACCCAGCCTTATGTTTTTAGTTGGAATGCCGTTGAGCCGTTCGGACGCCGTAGCCGCATTATTCGCACAGCTTTTATGCCTGGCCTTAGCCGGTGCCACGGTATTGCATTCCGTGCGGCACGCCCGGGTGATCTCCAGTTGGGCGCTTTCCACGTGTGCGCTGACGGCTGCTACCGCCGCTGTGGTGCTAGTGGGCCGGGGTTGGCAAGAGCTTGCTCACCCAGCTCCGTGGAGCCTGTGGGTAATGAGCGTGCTTGGGTTCATCATTGTGGCGGCGATGGCTTCTACCCCGCTGTGGTCGCACAAGATTGCAGCGGCTGAGCCCACCACGATTGCCTGGTACGAACGCGCCGAAACCATCGCGGTGGCCGCGTGCTTGCCGCTCGCCGCGCATGTGGCAGGCTTGTTCTTCCTCATCCGCGGACTGGGATAGGTCCAGCATGGTGAAGTCAAAAAACGTCCAGAAAAAGCTCGCCGCACTACTGCTAGCGGGATTTCCCTCGGCAGCAGCAATTTCTGCATTTACCGCGCCGACCCTAGCGTCGGCGCGTGAACCCGACGTCGCCTGTGCACAGCCGATTGCCGCAGCGCAGTCACCGGATACCTCAGCGGAGCAAAGCGCATATCGGGCGCGGTTGCATTCCTTTGCCACGGGCGAGGGAATCAAAGTTGCCGTCATCGATACTGGTGTCAGCCCACACCCGCAGCTGCGTGCTTTGCGCGGCGTGGATGACTTTGTCACGCCCGAAGAACCAGATCCTTTGCGGGACTGCGATGTACATGGCACCGCGGTTGCGGGCGTCATCGCAGGCTATGACATCGGCATTGCGCCGCGGGCGGAGATTTTATCCATCCGGCAAACCAGCGCGCACTATCGGCACCGCGCTGCTGACTCAGAAAGTACCTCCGGCACGCTGGAGACTTTGGCCGCCGCATTAAACCGCGCCTTGGATGAACAGGCCAAGGTCATCAACATCTCGGTGGTTTCCTGCATTCCAAGCGACGCCGCGGACCGCGTCGACACTCGCGATCTCGACGCCGCGCTCCAACGCGCAGAGCACGAAGGAACGGTCATCGTTGCGGCATCGGGCAATGCTTCTTCCGATGGATGCACCAAAGAAGACACCGTCTATCCAGCACATGCGGATACCGTTCTCGCAGTGGGCGCGCTTTCTACCGCGCACGAGGTCGCGGACTATTCCATCCCTGCCCGCAATGGAGCACCAGAGCTAAGCGCCGAAGGCCACGTCCCGCTCGCCCTTGCACCGGGTAATCAGTGGGCAGAAGCCAAAAGCACCGATGGCAAGCAGACTGCCGCGTTCCACGGCACTTCTTTTGCAGCGCCAGTGGTCACGGGAACCGTGGCACTACTCGCCCAACGCTATCCGCACGATTCAGCGGCGCAGCTGCGCGAGCGTATCTATGCCGCCGCCGAGCCAGGCCACGGCTTCATCGATCCGCTGCAAGCCCTCACCATTCACCGGTCACAAGACGATGACAAAAACGCTGAGGCAGAAGACGAAGAAAAGACAGTCACCGTCTACCCAGCTGCCGTGCATCGCAGCCAGGCACCAACCCGGCTTATGACTTTGCTTGGCCTGCTCGGCCTTGCTGGCGTTATCGCCGCAACGCTGCGGCGCGCCAAGCAGCACTAGAAATTAGAAGCTGGCGCTCTACTCGGTTCCCTCATCGCCGCCCTGGCTCGCCAAGGCGTTTTCGCGGTCTAGAGGCGAGCCCTCCGGCAGCAACCGCAAGATTTCCCACGGGACTTTTGCCTGCGTGGTCGTGCCCAGTGCTTCGACCAGTGCACCTTGTGCCACGGAGTGCCTGATACCCGTCGCCGAAACCACATGGAAACCGTGGCCGCTGTCTATGCCTACACCGCCAGCTTCCAAGCCAGCGAACCGATCAGCAGTGGCCTTGCCGGCAATAGACACAGTAGCCTCAACCGCGGGGCTAAAGACCGTTCCGCCCCGCTCATCCGCGCAGAGCCAACCACGACCTGGAGACAGGAAATCATATGAATTGGCGGGCAGGTTGAAGGGTAACGCGGCGTCGGAAAGCGCGGCGACTTCGGCGCCATCGACCGATTCGCGCGAGGCGCCCATGCCTGCCAGCATCTCTGCCTGCGTGGGAGTAATCGAGGCAACACCCTGCTCATCGCCTGCGCCTACGCGCACCCACAGATCATCGCCGGTGTCTAAAATCTGCGGGGTTTGCTCAGGAAAGCGCAGCGGCGGAAGCTCCGCGTAGGCATTCAGCAGATCCTCCGGGATCTGCCACACATAGGAATCATCGCGCACGCCAATGCCGCGGCGCAGCACGCGGCCCTGTGTCGAGGCAGCAGAAGGCAGCTCTACGCGCCCTGCCGAAGTCAATAGCCATTCCTTGCCACCTGTGGAAACCAACGCCGCCTCCGCACTGCGGAGGTGCTCAACCTTGGCGTTGGCCAGTACCACAGTCTCCCCGGGTCGGCTGCCTTCCCCGTCAATCGTGGTGGGATTTTCTTTGTCCTCGTCAGCTGCGGCCGCATAACAGGCCGCCCAGCCTTGTGCCGGGGTTGCAGGATCAGCCAAGTAATCCGGGGCGTCGGCAATGCCTAGCGGAGTGCCAAGCCGCGCATTGCTCAAGAACTCATTGCCCATGGCCTGGGGCGCCGCCGGCTCTCCCGCGATAAGGCGCGCGGAGGCCAAATTGCTCACCGGATGATAGGACTCATTAACCAGAACGAAAAGCTGGCCTTGCTGCGAGCGCACGATGGGTGCATCGCCCGGATTGGGATTGGGCTGGAGCCACGCGAGCATTCCCGAACCAATAGCCAGAAACGACACTGCGATGATCCCAAAGATGAGGGCGCGGCGCCGGCTCGCTAAAGGATCATGAATCATGCGAATATCGCCAAGTACCAGGCCATGCTCCACGCGGCGCTGCAAAAATTTATGCCCGGATACCTGTGCTTTCGTCGTCGGCATTGGACGTGACATGCAGAATTCCCCCTCAAACAAGGCAGCACCCCTACTGCCCTAGTTTTGTCATTCCACGCGTTAGCTTAACCCAGCGAAAGCTCATCCGCAGTGCGACGGTCACGGGTCTGCGCAGCGCGCGCCGCCAAATCAGCATCTGCCGGATAGTCCACCTGGACCAGGCTCAGCCCCTTTGCCGGCGCTAGCGGAATGTGGGAAGAACGAGAGTTCAAAGCGAGCATCTCCGCGGCAAAGTCGATTCCCCGGGAGCCCTCGCCTACCCGCAAGCAGCAACCCACGAGTGAGCGAACCATCGACCAGCAAAAGGCGTCGGCGCCCACGCGGGCTTCATAAAGCTGCGGCTCGCTCGGGGTAGATACATCGACCCACTCAAAAGACAAAAGGTCGCGAATTGTCGTGGCATGCGGCTTTGCCTTACAAAAGGCGGCGAAGTCATGCAAGCCAACCAACTGCTCCGCGGCTTGCTGCATTGCCTCGATGTCCACCGGCTTCGGCCAGACGGCGGTGTCGCGGGCGCGCGTCGGCAATGCCCCGCGCGGATGCGTGGTGATGCGGTAAACGTAGTGGCGCTCAAGGGCCGAAAAGCGCGCGTCAAAGCCCTCTGGTGCTTGCTGGCAGTCATGTACGCGAACGTCTTCCGGAAGGAGCTTCGCTAGGCGACGCACGAGCTTTACCGGGTCCCCATCAATCGATCGCTGCTCGAGTGCACTAGCTGGAATGTCGAAGTGCGCGACCTGGCCTGCCGCATGCACACCGGCATCCGTGCGCCCTGCCACGGTCAGTTCGACCTCATGGCGCAGGATCATCGAAAGATTGTCTTCGAGAACCTGCTGCACCGTACGCAGCTCGCCCTTCTGGCGGGCCCAGCCATGAAAATCCGTGCCGTCGTAGGCCAGGTCTAGGCGAAGGCGAACGTTAGTCATGGATGCTGATCCTACCTAGTCGTTGGCATTCCACTCGCGATTGAGTTCCCAATCCTGGGACGCGCGCTGGCCCTTCGCGCTCTTGCTCACGCCGAGCTTGCTCAAAGCGGCATAGCCAGCCCGCTTGGGGTGCTTTAGATTCTCCTTGGCCTGGCCGGCTTTGCGCTTGGCCTTGCGGGCGCTATCCCGAACAATGCGGGCAGACAAGCGCAGGCGCGGGTCCATGGGTTGTTCGGCTCCCCGGTATTCAAACACCGGCAGCGACCATCCGAAGTAAATCGCGGCCACGCGCAGCGCCAGCGCCAGGCATACCGTCACGACGCCAGCGACCTCGGCGCTGAGCCCCAGCTCCATCAATCCCGCATAAGAAAAGGCTGCAAGAACAGAAATGGAGGCGTACAGCTCCGCGGACAAGACCAGCGGGATACGGTCGGACAACAAGTCACGCAAAATACCGCCAAAGACACCGGTCAGCACCGCAGCCACGGCAGCGATAACCAACCCATGGCCATGTTCCAAGGCCTTCTGAGCGCCAAGGACGCTGAATACCGCAAGACCTAGGGCGTCGAGAGCCAAGAATACATGCCGGAAATAGTGCATGAGGAAGGACATGTAAACCGTGGCGACGGCGGCGGCCACCACGGCCAAGAGGAACCGCGGTTCCGCCACCCACGTCAACGGGTAGGCGCCCAGCACCATGTCGCGGATCGTGCCGCCGCCCAATGCGGTGACAGCGCCCAACATGATGACGCCAAACAGATCCATCTTTTGCCGGCCAGCGGACAGCGCAGCGGTCATCGCCTCGGAGACGATGCCGATTACGTACAGCACAGTAAACAGCGGGGTCATAGAGTATACGTTCAGGTCGGGGTCATATAGCCCAGAAAGCATAACAAAAGGCCGCAGCCCCACCTAAGGTGGTACTGCGGCCTAGTTAAGGCGAGAGAAGTTTACTTCTCCTCGGACTCCTCAGCAGCGGTCTCCTCGACCTCTGCCTCGGTTGCCTCTGCCTTTGCTTCCTCAGCCTCTTCAGCCTTGGTCTCCTCGACCTTAGCCTCTTCAGCCTGCTTGGAAGCAGCTGCGCGGGTAGCGCGGGTTGCCTCGGAGGTCACCGTCTCCTCGAGAACGAGGGAGATCTGGGACATCGGGGCGTTGTCGCCGGTACGGTTCTCCAGCTTGATGGTGCGGGTGTAGCCACCCTCACGGCCTTCGAACTTCGGGCCCAGCTCGTCGAACAGGTGCGCAACAACATCCTTGTGCGGGATGAGCTTCAGCACTGCGCGGCGGTCAGCAAGGGTGCCGGACTTAGCCTTGGTGATGATCTTCTCAGCGTAAGGGCGAAGCATCTTCGCCTTCGCATCGGTGGTCTTGATTGCGCCGTGCTCGAACAGGCTAGCAGCCAGGTTGCTCAGCAGGTGAGCCTGCTGGGTAGCGGAGCCGCCGAGACGGGCACCCTTCTTAGGGGTTGGCATTATGTACTCCTCGTGTGCGGATAAAGTGAGCGCGCGGCGAGCATAAGCTCGGGCCGCAGGTCAGTGTGGTGCTTTACTCGGAATCGTCCGCAGACGGATCCTTGAAGTCACCGGTTTCTGCGTCGTAACCCTCAAGCTGGGTTGGGTCGAAGTCCTCAGGGGTGTCCTTGAGAGCCAGGCCCAGGTTAGCCAGCTTGATCTTTACCTCGTTAATCGACTTCTGACCGAAGTTGCGGATATCCAGCAGGTCCGACTCGGTGCACTCTGCGAGCTCACCAACGGTGTGGATCTCCTGACGCTTCAGGCAGTTGTAGGAACGAACGGAGAAGTTCAGGTCCTCGATAGGCATGCTGTAGGCCGCGATGTACTCCGTCTCCTGCGGGGACGGGCCAATCTCGATGCCTTCAGCAGCATTGTTCAGCTCGCGAGCCAGGCCGAAGAGCTCGACCAGGGTGCCGCCGGCGGAAGCCAGGGCGTCGCGGGCAGAAATCGAGTTCTTGGTTTCGACGTCGATGATCAGCTTGTCAAAGTCGGTGCGCTGCTCAACACGAGTTGCCTCGACCTTGTAAGAGACCTGCAGAACCGGGGAGTAAATCTGGTCAACCGGAATGCGTCCGATTTCACCAGAGGTCGGTGCTGCTGGAACGTAGCCGCGGCCACGCTCGACGACGAGCTCCATGTCCAGCTTGGCGGTGTCGTTCAGGGATGCGATGTGCAGATCCGGGTTGTGGATCTCCACGCCAGCCGGCGGCTGGATATCGCCCGCGGTAACAACACCTGGGCCTTCCTTGCTCAGGTACATAACAACCGGCTCGTCAGAGTCGGAGGACAGAACCAAGCCCTTGATGTTGAGGATGATCTCAGAGACGTCTTCCTTCACACCGTTGATGGTGGTGAACTCGTGGAGAACACCATCGATCTTGATGGAAGTTACTGCTGCACCCGGGATGGAAGACAGCAGGGTACGACGAAGGGAGTTACCGAGGGTGTAACCAAAGCCCGGCTCGAGCGGTTCGATGACGAACTTGGAACGAGACGGCTCGATGAATTCCTCGGTGAGCTGAGGACGCTGGGAAATGAGCATTGAATATCTCCTTGTCGACGCCCGCTATTTGACGTCGGTAGAAGGGGTAAAGATTGAGGTTTCGAAGATTCACTCTTCTCCGAATGCCACAAACGGGGCACTCGGTTACTAAGTTTACTTCGAGTAAAGCTCGACGATGAGCTGCTCCTGCAGCGGAACGTCGATCTGAGCGCGCTCGGGCAGCTGGTGCACGAGGATGCGCAGGGTCTCAGGAACAACCTGCAGCCATGCCGGTACGTTGGCATCGACCAGGCGGTCCTGAGCGTCTTCGAACCATTCCATCTTCTGGGAACGCTCACGAACATCGATGATGTCGTACTGCGAAACCTGGAAGGAAGGAACGTTGATCTTCTTGCCGTTCACGGTGAAGTGACCGTGGGAGACAAGCTGGCGAGCCTGGCGACGGGTGTTTGCCAGGCCAGCGCGGTAGACGACGTTGTCGAGGCGGGACTCGAGCAGAACGACCAGGTTGTCACCGGTCTTGCCCGGGCGGCGGTTAGCCTCGGCGTAATAACGACGGAACTGACGCTCAAGAACACCGTAGGTGTACTTAGCCTTCTGCTTCTCCTGCAGCTGCAGCAAGTACTCGGATTCCTTGATGCGGTTGCGGCCAGCCTGTCCCGGTGGGTA
This sequence comes from Corynebacterium simulans, assembly GCF_001586215.1. Taxonomy (NCBI): domain Bacteria; kingdom Bacillati; phylum Actinomycetota; class Actinomycetes; order Mycobacteriales; family Corynebacteriaceae; genus Corynebacterium; species Corynebacterium simulans. Next base: position 955,357 of record NZ_CP014634.1, read on the forward strand.
CGGGCGGCGCTCGAATGCCATGTCGCCGCCGACCAAGTCGACGCGCAGACGGCGGGATACGCGGGTAGCGGGGCCAGTGTAACGAGCCATTTTCTTACCTCTTCCTTTCCCTTAAACCTTGCGGCGCTTGGTTGGACGGCAGCCGTTGTGCGGCTGTGGGGTTGCATCCGTGATCGAGGAAACCTCGAGGCCTGCAGCCTGCAGGGAACGGATGGCGGTCTCGCGGCCGGAGCCCGGACCCTTAACGAATACGTCGACCTTCTTCATGCCGTGCTCCATTGCCTTACGAGCAGCGTTCTCAGCAGCCATCTGTGCAGCGAACGGAGTGGACTTACGGGAACCCTTGAAGCCGACGTGGCCGGAGGATGCCCAGGAGATAACAGCACCGGACGGGTCAGTGATAGACACGATGGTGTTGTTGAAGGTGGACTTGATGTACGCGTGGCCTGCGGCCACATTCTTCTTTACGACGCGACGGCCAGTACGACGCGCGCCGGAGCGAGTCTTTGGAGGCATGAATTACTTCTTCTTTCCTGCGATCGTCTTCTTCGGGCCCTTGCGGGTACGAGCGTTGGTCTTGGTGCGCTGACCACGAACCGGCAGGCCACGGCGGTGGCGAATGCCCTGGTAGCAACCAATTTCAATCTTGCGACGGATGTCAGCCTGAACCTGGCGGCGGAGGTCACCCTCGACCTTCCAGGTAGCTTCGATTACGTCACGCAGCGCCGACAGCTGATCATCGTCGAGGTTGTCGGTGCGCAGGTCAGGAGAAATGCCAGTCTTTTCCAGCAATTCCTTGGCACGGGTTGGACCGATGCCGTAGATGTAGGTGAGAGCGACCTCCATACGCTTGTTGCGTGGAAGGTCAACACCAGCTAGACGTGCCATGTGGCGTGTCCTTTCGGGTTGTTACGATGGTTTTCTCCCTATCCGCCCCGCTCCATGCAGCACTTCGCCCGGACCGATGCCGGATCTGTGGGCTACTTACCAGTGCGGGCTCAGGCCATCGCAGCCTGAGGTGGGCTAGACATAGCGCCGCTATGTCAGAGGGTAAGGAGGCTTACAGTGTTTACTTGTAGCGGTAGACGATGCGTCCGCGGGTTAGGTCATAAGGGGACAGCTCTACAACCACGCGATCCTCTGGGAGGATGCGAATGTAGTGCTGACGCATCTTGCCAGAAATGTGTGCAAGAACCTTGTGTCCGTTGTCGAGCTCGACGCGGAACATTGCGTTTGGCAAAGGCTCGATAATACGACCCTCGACCTCGATTGCGCCTTCCTTAGCCATAACCTCTACTTTTCTAGGTGACTTCAAGTGAGTGTCACCTGCATGTTTGGTGTCTACTGCTTGGCGACGTCGCGGTAAATAAGACCGCAAACATACACCAGCGCTCTAGCATACGCTGCGTGCGAGCAATAAACAAACTCCTCTACCTGCGCACTCTTAGCGACACGCGCCAAGGCGGCAATAAAGCAAAAAGTTCTCCCCGGGGAACTATCTTCCACGGGGAGAATTCTCTTTGAAAAGATTAAAAGCGTCTGCGCTTTGGATGCTTAGTAGATGAAAACCTTGGAGCCGACTGGCACATCGTTCCAGAAGCGAACAGCATCCTGATGCGACAGGTGGATGCAGCCGTTGGACTCGTAAGCCGGGGAACCCTCGTGGAAGGCGTGGCCGGAGTTGGTGAAGTACATGGAGTAAGGCATCGGCGCGTTACCGAACTCGCGGGAGATCTCGTCTTTGATCTTGCGGTTGATGTAGAAAGTGCCGCGCGGGGTTTCCTGACCTGCCATGCCAGCAGACATCGCAGATGCTACGTAAGAAACGTTGCCGTTGTCCTGCAGCCAGGTGCGCTTGCCGTTCAGGTCAACGCAGACGCGTGCATCCGCCGGGCAAGGGCCGCGGTCAAACTCGTTGCGCTTGCGCTGTGCTTCGGCCTCACGTGCAGCCGCCTCAGCCGCAGCATGTTCGCGTGCAACCTGCTCTGCGTGCGCACGCTCCTGCGCCTCACGTGCCGCACGTGCTTCAGCGTTCTTCTGGTCAATCAGGCCCGGGAAGATAGCGTTGACTGCAGCGTCAACAGCCGGCTGAATAGCGTCTGCCGCAGCAGGGTTTAAAACCTTAACCTGATCCAGAATCTGATTACGGGTGTTCCAAGCCTGCTCGCGGGACTGACCAACGAAGTTATCGATCTGTGCGCGGGCGTCCGCGGTCAGGGCATCAATCTGTGACTGCGCATCGGAGCTCATGGACTCGATGGAAGGAACGGTCTGTGCGGAAGCAGCTGGGGCGCCTGCCAAGACGGAGACGGTCATGACGCCGGCGGTCATAGGGGCAACTAGGGCACGACGTGCCTTAGAGGACACGTTGCGGGGGCGAAGTTTAGACATGGCAACGAGTATAGACCCTCACGTGGAATCCGCATACTCGACGCGACCCCAGTCCTCCCCCGTGATTTTCAGCTAATAGCGACGAGTAAGGATTCGCGGGCCGTTAGCGGTCGCGGCTACGGTGTGTTCCCAGTGAGCGGCGAGGCTGCCGTCAAGGGTGACCACAGTCCAATCGTCGTCAAGCACGGCGTTATCTTCCGTACCCAGGGTAAGCATCGGCTCAATCGCGAGAACGGAACCTTCTTGAATGAGCGGACCGCGGCCCGGCTTTCCTTCGTTCGCGAGATAAGGTTCTTCGTGCATGGTGTGGCCAATGCCGTGGCCGCCGTAGCCATCCACAATGAAAAGATCAACGCCGAACTTATCTTCAGCGCGGTAGGTTGCTTGCTCAAGAGCGTGCGAAACATCCGTCAAGCGGTTGCCCGGGACCATCGCCTTGAGCCCTTCAGCCAAAACCCATGCCGTGGCGTCGTTAAGCGCGGTTGCTTCGGGGGCCAGCTTGCCCACGCCGAAGGTCCACGCGCTGTCTCCTACCCAACCGTCGAGCGTTGCGCCGCAGTCGATGGAGACCAAGTCACCTTCCGCCAACACGATGTCTTTGCCCGGAATGCCGTGCACGATGACATCGTTGACGGAGGCACATATGGAACCCGGGAAGCCCTCGTATCCCTTGAAGGTAGGGGTAGCGCCCAAGTCCCTGATTGTTTGCTCGGCTACTTCATCGAGCTCGAGTGTGGATACGCCAGACGCCGCAGCGGCGCGCACGGCTTGCAATGCTTTGCCGACGATTTCTCCGGCGGCCTGCATCGCGTCCAGTTCACCTGGGGTGCGTGCGGGAATGGTTTTGCTGCGGCGTCTAAATCCCATGGCGTATTACTTGCCCATAGCCTTCAGGGTGCGCTCGTTGATTTCCTCAACGGTGCCCTCAGCCTTGACGTTGATGATTTCATCGCCGTAGTGCTGGATGAGCGGGAAAGTCTCGTCGCGGTAGACGCCGAGTCGGGTGCGGATGGTCTCCTCGTTGTCATCAGCGCGGCCACGGGCCAGCATGCGCTCGACGACGACGTCCTCGGAAACCTCGAAGTTGATAACTCCGTCGAGCTTGACGCCCTTCTTCTCGAGCAGCTCGGCCAGAATGCCAGCCTGCTCCACGGTGCGTGGGAAGCCGTCCAGCAGGAAGCCGTTTGCAGCGTCGTCCTGGTTAAGGCGATCTTCAACCATGCGCGCGGTGACGTCGGTCGGAACGAGCTTGCCGGCATCAATGTAGGACTTTGCCTCAACGCCCAGCGGGGTGCCCTCACCAATGTTGGCGCGGAACAGGTCACCGGTGGAGATGTGCGGAACAGACAGCTTCTCGCTCAGGATTGCTGCTTGGGTGCCTTTGCCGGCACCGGGAGGGCCGAGGAGTACGTAACGCATTACTTGAGAAGTCCTTCGTAGTTGGATTGTAGGAGCTGGGACTCAATCTGCTTGACGGTAGTCAGAGCAACCGAGACCATAATCAGAATAGCGGTACCGCCGAAAGCGGAGGTGCCGTTTGCGGAAGAATGGCCAACGCCGAGATCCAGCAGGATATTCGGCAGAATAGCGATCAACGCAAGGTATAGGGAGCCTACGAACAGCAGACGGTTCATTACGAAGCCGAGGTACTGTGCGGTTGGGCGGCCCGGACGAATACCCGGGATGAAACCACCATACTTCTTCATGTTGTCTGCCTGCTCGGCAGGGTCATACTGCACCGAGACATAGAAGTAAGAGAAGAAGATGGTCAGCACGAAGTACAAGACGATGTACTGCCAGGAGCTCGGGGACTGCAGGTGCGCAATCACGTTACGCTGCCACCAGTTATCCGGCACGTTACCGGAACCAGAGTTAACGATCTGGGTGATAAGCACCGGCATATAGATAAGCGAGGACGCAAAGATAACCGGGACAACGCCGGCCTGGTTGACCTTCAGCGGCAGGTAGGTAGAGGAACCACCATACTGGCGGCGACCAACCATGCGCTTTGCGTACTGCACTGGGATGCGGCGCTGGCCCTGCTCGATAAAGGTAATGCCAACGACCAACACGACAAGACCCGCAGCGACCATGGCGAAGACCAGACCGCCGTTGTTCTGCATGATGCCCACGCCGTCGGTTGGCAAGCGCGTTGCAATGCCGGCGAAGATCATCAGGGACATGCCGTTGCCGATGCCCTTTTCAGTAATGAGCTCGCCCATCCACATAACGAGGATGGCGCCCGCGGTCATGGTGATGACCAAAACGATAAGGGTAAAGAAGTTACGGTCTTCAGCCAGAACCGGTACGCCCTGGCCCAGCAGCTGCTCGCGGTCCGCCAGGGCCACGATGCCAGAAGACTGCAGCAACGCCAGCGCGAGCGTGAGGTAACGCGTGTACTGCGTCATCTTGGCCTGACCGGACTGGCCTTCCTTCTTCAGCTGCTCAAAATGCGGGATGACAACGGTCAGCAGCTGGACGATGATCGAAGCCGTAATATACGGCATGATGCCGATGGCGAAGATAGACAACTGCAAAAGCGCGCCACCTGAAAACAGGTTAATCACGGAATACAGATTGCCGGACTCCTCCGTCAGAGAACGCAAACGACCGGAGATCGAAGCGTAATCAACGCCCGGGGATGGAATCTGGGCGCCAATGCGGTAAGCAATAATCATCAAGATAGTGAAGATGATCTTCTTACGCAGGTCGGCGTCCTTAAAAGCCTGCAAAATGGCGGACACTACAAAATCCTCCTGGCCTTCCGGCGCTATCAACATTTAAGGGAAAATAGGTGACAACGCTCGGAGGTGGAACTCATCTGTCCCCTAACATGGGGAAGGTTGAACACTTATGACCATGCAAGCCTACCAGCCACGCGCTATTTAGCCACATTTAAGGTAAGGATTGCCAGCCAACTAATAAGGAAAGCGCCCGCCTCCCGATCACTCGGGAAAGCGGGCGCTTTAATGCTTTAAGTAACGCAGTTGATTACTTGGTTGCGGTGGCGGTGCCGCCAGCAGCCTCAATCTTCTCAACAGCGGACTTAGAGAACTTGTCAGCGGTGACATTCAGCTTGACGTTGATGTCGCCGTTGCCCAGAACCTTGACCGGCTGGTTCTTACGAACCAGGCCTGCGGAGACGAGATCTGCAACGGTGACGTCGCCACCGTTTGCGAATGCCTCTGCGAGGTCTGCAACGTTGACTACTTGGTACTCAACGTGGTTCGGGTTCTTGAAGCCCTTCAGCTTCGGCAGACGCATGTGGATCGGCATCTGGCCACCCTCGAAAGCAGCGGAAACCTGCTTACGAGCCTTGGTGCCCTTGGTACCGCGACCAGCGGTCTTACCCTTGGAAGCCTCACCGCGGCCGACGCGGGTCTTAGGCTTGTTTGCTCCTGCGGATGGGCGCAGGTCGTGCAGCTTGATGATATCAGCCATGGTTTACTCCCCTGCCACTTCTTCGACGGTGACCAGGTGGCGTACCTTCTGAACCATGCCGCGGATGATCGGGGTGTCCTGCTTTACAACAGACTGGCCGATCTTCTTGAGGCCGAGAGCCTCAATGTTCTTGCGGTGATTCGGCTTGGTACCCACCAGGCCCTTTACCTGAGTAATCTTCAGAGCCATTGCTTATGCCTCCTGACCTGCGCGCTTACGCAGCATCTGGGCCGGAGCAACCTCTTCGAGGGACTTGCCACGACGTGCGGCAACCTCTTCAGGGCGAACCAGCTGCTTGAGGCCGTCCACGGTAGCGCGGACGACGTTGAGGGCGTTGTCGGAGCCGAGGGACTTCGACAGGATGTCCTGCACACCAGCGCACTCGAGCACCGGACGTGCAGCACCACCGGCAATAACACCGGTACCAGGTGCGGCAGGCTTCATCATGACGATGCCAGCTGCGTCGCGACCCTCGACCGGGTGGGTGATGGTGCCGGCGATCATCGGGACACGGAAGAAGTTCTTGCGAGCCTCTTCTGCACCCTTCTGAATTGCGGCAGGGACTTCCTTAGCCTTGCCGTAGCCAACGCCAACCATGCCCTGGCCATCGCCAACGACGACGAGAGCGGTGAAGGACATGTTGCGGCCACCCTTAACCGTCTTGGAGACGCGATTGATGGTGACTACGCGCTCGATGTACTTATCGCGCTCGTTGTCCTGCTGATTACGACGATCGTTGCGACGACCGCCATTGTTGCGGTCGTTATTACGACCGTTCTCGGCGGAGCGTCCGCCGTCACGCTTTTCACGGTCCGACATTAGGCGTTCCTTCCGTTGATGTTTCCGTTTGCCATGATCATTAGAACTTCAGACCACCTTCACGAGCTGCCTCTGCGAGAGCGGCAACGCGACCGTGGTACTTGTAGCCAGCACGGTCGAAGACAACTGCCTCGATGCCAGCAGCCTTGGCGCGCTCAGCGATCAAGGCGCCAACCTTTGCGGCCTTTGCCTTCTTGTCGCCCTCGAGCGCACGAACGTCAGCTTCCATGGAGGAAGCTGCGACCAAGGTGTGGCCAGCCAGGTCGTCGATGACCTGGACGTGCATGTGGCGGGAAGAGCGGTGAACGACCAGACGCGGTGCCTCAGGGGTGCCGCGCAGGGTCTTACGGATGCGGAAGTGACGGCGTGCGCGTGCTTCGCGACGGCGGGAGGAGATGTCCTTGCCGATTGGGGTGCGCTTTGCGTTTTCAGTGTTAGCCATTGCTTACTTACCCGTCTTTCCGACCTTGCGGCGGACCTGCTCGCCTTCGTAACGAATGCCCTTGCCCTTGTAAGGATCGTCCTTACGCAGGCGGCGAATGTTAGCGGCGACCTGTCCGACCTTTTGCTTGTCAATACCAGATACGGAGAGCTTGGTTGCGCCATCCACAGCGAAGGTGATGCCCTCCGGAGCCTTGATGAGGATCGGGTGGGAGTAACCCAGAGAAAACTCGAGGTCGCTACCCTTCTGCTGAACACGGTAGCCGACACCGAAGATTTCCATCTTGATGGTGTAGCCCTCGGTCACGCCAATAACTGCGTTGTTGACGAGAGAGCGAGACAGGCCGTGCAGAGCGCGGTTCTTGCGGTCATCATCTGGACGGGAAACCGTGATTACGGAATCCTCGACTGCGATGGTGATTGGCTCTGGCAGAACGACGGTCTGGGTACCCTTGGAACCCTTAACCTCGACCTCCTGGCCGTTTACCTTGATTTCAACGCCGGATGGTACGGCGATTGGTGCTAGACCGATACGAGACATGTGTCAATCCTCCCTTACCAGACGTAGGCGAGAACTTCTCCGCCTACGCCCTTCTCCTGAGCCTGACGGTCGGTCAGCAGACCCTGAGACGTGGAGATGATAGCCACGCCCAGGCCGCCAAGGACCTTCGGCAGATTGGTGGACTTTGCGTACACACGCAGACCCGGCTTAGACACGCGACGCAGACCAGAGATGGAGCGCTCACGGTTGTTGTACTTGAGGGTGAGCTCGAGCTCGCGGCCCTCAACGGAGTAGTCAGCGATGTAGCCTTCCTGCTTCAAGATGTCGGCGATGTTTGCCTTGATCTTGGAGGTCGGCATCGACACGGTGTCGTGGTGCGCATGGCTTGCGTTGCGCACGCGCGACAGCATGTCGGCGATAGGATCAGTCATGGTCATGTGAGTGACCGTTACCTTTCTCGTTGCGGTTCCCGTACCCACCAAAGCGTTTTCCGTGTGATTTCGGGCTACTCACGCTCCTCACGGTCAATACCGTAAGGCGCTCGCCACCCTTTGATACATACAACGGGCCGCCGAAAACGGCGGGGGGCCTACAACAAAGTTGATGATGTTCAGTTCTTGATTCAGGCTCTACGTTTCTGCAGCTTGTAGGGCTAGATTTCATTTGCCATCTGGTCACACTACAGCCTCGACGTGAGTCTGAACTGCAACACTACCCGCTAACCTGCAGTTTTCCAAATCTTTTTTAGCGTCGAAGCTGCATGTCACCCTCGAGGACTAGAGTGGCCGTCATGACTGCAGAAAATGACCCTATCCACTCCGCCCACCAGTGGTTGGAGGAAGCGGCAGAACTAATCGGCGTCGACAAGCAAGATGCCACTGCCTTGACCCGTGAGCTGCTCGACCTTACCCGCGACGTCGCACACAGCACCTCGCGCCCGGCCGCTCCCCTGACGGCATATTTGGTTGGGTTGGCCTCGCGGGACTCGGACGAGGCGCGCGCGAACATCGCCAAACTGCGGGCGGAGCTGAACTAGTGGCGGGCCGGGCAACAAAGTCCTTTGCCGTGACCAAGGTTCACTTGGATGGCACGGAGGTAACCCAGGTGGATACCCGCGCCGACATCGTCACTGGCGAGGAGCCGCTGGAGATTCGTGTCGGCGGGCAGACCCTGACCACCACCATGCGCACTCCGGGCCATGATATTGAGCTAGCTCATGGCTTTTTGCATTCTGAGGGCCATATCGCCACGCTTGCCGACGTCTCCGAAGCCCGCTACTGCGCTGGTTCCACCGTGGACGGTATGAACACCTATAACCTGCTGGATATCGATCTGGCCCAGAAGAATGTCATTGGGCTAAAAGATCTGCGGCTTACGCTCACCAACTCCGCGTGCGGCGTATGCGGCACCAGCTCCATCGAGGATTTAAACAAGAAATCGCGCTACGCGCTCCCCAACATCCAGATTGACCCAGCCGTGGTTGCGCAGCTGCCCGAAAAGCTGCGCGCCGAGCAAAAGCTCTTCCGCAAGACCGGTGGTATCCACGCCGCCGGCGCATTCACCTTAGACGGCAAGCCCATCGTTGTGCGAGAGGACGTCGGCAGGCACAACGCAGCAGACAAGGTCATCGGGCACCTGCTCCTTGAAGATCGCCTGCCCGCAGACGACCTTATTTTGGTTATGAGCTCCCGCGCCAGCTTCGAGCTTGTACAAAAGGCAGCAATGGCCGGGTTCGGTATGCTCGTTGCTGTTAGCGCGGCATCCTCGCTCGCTGTGGAGACTGCCCGGGAGACTGGCATGGCTTTGGTAGGGTTTGCCCGCGGCGATCGTTTCAACATCTACGCAGGTGAACTCAAGCCAGGAGAACTCAAGCGATGAGCAACCACTCTTCAAAAAAGATCCGCAGTACTGGGGAACTCATCGAGTTCCTTGCTGACGCCAGCATCAGCCCCGAGGTCGCGGCCTTACGTCCCGACTACCGCGCGCTGCTCATCGCCGTCGATGGCATCACGCCTGCGCCTTCCGACGCCCACTCGGAGCAGCTCTTGCGCAACGCCGAAGACGTTGCCCGCGCACGCTTGGGCAAGTGCGCCGTCACGGACTTCCCGCACATCGCAGCATGGCGCAAGGCTTATCAAGGATTCGGCGCGAAGCCATCGCGAACCCGCAACAGCACGGAGGCGCTCATACGCCGCGCGGAAAAGGGGCTGCCTCGCATCAACCGCCTCACGGACATCTATAACTCGCTGTCCGTGACTTACGAGATCCCCTTCGGCGGCGAAGACCTGAACGACTATGTATCCGCTCCACAGCTGGTGCGAGCTACTGGTGCTGAGAACTTCGCCACTATGGACAAAGGCGAGCCTGTAACCGAGCATCCCGAACCGGGCGAGGTGGTCTGGCTCGATGCGAACGGGGTCACATGCCGCCGCTGGAATTGGCGCCAGTGCACCCGCACGGCGCTGCACGACGACACCACTGCGGCGCTGTTCATCCTCGATGCACTGGAACCTGTCGACGACGTCGAGCTGCGCGCTGTGGGTGAAAACCTAATCGACGAGCTCCGGGAGTATTCCTCGGAACTCGTCGTTGCAATGCGCATCCTGCGCGCAGAAGATGATGCTTAGTCGCGGTAAGCCTCAGGGCCCTTGTTGAGCCAGGCGTAAACGCCGCCGATGAGGAAGCCGCCGCCGATGACGTTGCCCACCCAAACCAGCGACCAGTTGGTGAGAACAGCGCCCAGGGTAAAGCCATCCGGCAGTGGGTTAGAGCAGAAGAAGGTCAGCGTCATCAAGCAGAAGTTTGCGATGACGTGCTCGAGGCTAAGGCCCACGAAGCAGGCGATGATCGGCACGATGACGAAGAACTTCGAGACGATGTCCTTGGCAAAGACAGCACCGACGATGGCCATGTTGACCACGAAGTTTGCGAGGATGCCCTCAACCAGCAGGCCGCCTGGGCCCTTTTCTAGTTTGCCCATGGACAGCGTTGCGATGAGGTGCGATGGGTCAATGTGCCCCAGCTTCGCGGAAACACCCATGGCAGCGGCGAAGAGTACGGCACCAACAAAGTTGAAGAATGTGGTGACGATGAGCAGCCAAAAGCCCTTGCCCCAGCCCACCTGTTTATTGATGGCACCGTAGACGACGTACATCATGCTGCCGGTAGCAAGCTCCGCGCCGAGGATGACGATGGCGAAAAGTCCAAGGCCGAAAAGCATGGCGAAGACTGGTGCACCCAGGCCCTTTGCGTGCTTGTCGACGGCCTGACCTACGACGGCCGCGAAACCGGTACCGATGGCGAGATAGACGCCGGCCAAGATCGCACGTACCGCGAAGCGGGCGAAGGACTCGTCGAGCAGAGTCACTTTCTTCTTAATTGCTGCTGCAGCAGATTCGTTGAGAGACACGAAGCTTCCTTTACCTAGAGTTATAACTGCGATAACACTACAGCGAAGTTCCAGGCTGCGCCAACAACTTTATGCCCACCACACGTGGGTATTTTCCGCGGTTATTATTGCTCAACGCCTGCCAAGGATTAAAATTAGTTAGAAAATTCACTTACTTTTAGAACCCACCTCCCTCACCCCTGGAGCCGCCGCCCATGCCCCCGCGTTATCCTCACGATCTGCCAGATCACAGCGCAGATCACACGCGCCCCCGGGCAGCCAGGACCAGCAGCACCAGCGCCAGTACACAGCGCCGCCCCATCAATAGCAGACCCATCGATACCCGCCGCGCCGGCAACGGCAACCCCGACGGCGAGCGCACCTACGTGCGGCGCACTCCCCCAACGCCAACGACGCCGAAGACACCAACATCAACAGCAGCAGCGCCGAATCCACTACCTAACCGCCAAAAGCGCAGCCCCCAACCAAAGTCGCAAAGCACGGGTGGCCGCCACCGCGCGCCAGAAACGAACACGCCGGCGCTCCATACTCGCGCGCTGGAATTGTGGTCCAGCTCGGGCAAGTTCCGTATTACGGTTGGTGTCCTTGCAAGTGCGGTCCTTGCAAGTGTGGCTCTTGCCGCCACGATGCATCACGTGGTCGATCCTCCTGAAGGACTAGAAAGCAACCAAGTCCCTGTGGCAGCTGCTCCAGTCATTGAGCCCTCCGCCGCAGTTGAGATGTTCATCCCTGCAATCGAGGTCCATGCCGAATTTGAAGATGGCTCCTGCCGCGTCAAAGACGGCGCGATTAACCCGGATACGATGACGGAGGCCTGCACTTATACCGCTGCGGACCGTCCGTATTCGCTGCCAGGCACTAATGCGCCAGACATCACCGTCATCGCCGGACACACCGGCGCCGGCGTTCCCGGTGTCTTCAACAACCTCTACGACGGCGGCGCAAACAAGCACAAGGTCGCCCTCGGCGACAAGCTCTACCTGCGCACTGCAAACTCCGGCGACAACTGGCTGGTCTACAGCGCCACCGACATGCACGACCCAGTAAAAGAAGGCCTCGCCGAAGACACCACAATCTGGGGCGAAGGCCCCATGCCAGGCCGCCTTCTCACCATCAGCTGCATTCAGCCGCTCAACCTCCTTGAAGCCTCCGTGCGCAATGCAGTGGTGGGCTGGCAATACGAAGGCGTCACGACCGTTACCCCACCGGCAGAGTAGGCATACAAAACGCCAAACGCCCTCACCAAAAGGTGAGGGCGAAAAGCTTAAGCCGCTTTACTTGAACGGGAAGCCGAGCTCCTTGAGGAGGCGGCGGCCTTCTTCGTCGTTGGTAGCGGTGGTGACAACGGTGATGTCCATACCACGTGGGCGGTCAACCTTGTCGATGTCGATCTCGTAGAACATGGTCTGCTCGGTGAGACCGAAGGTGTAGTTGCCGTGGCCGTCGAACTGCTGATCGGACAGACCGCGGAAGTCGCGAATACGCGGCAGCGCGATGGTCAGCAGGCGGTCCAGGAACTCCCACATGCGGTCGCCACGCAGGGTGACGCGGGCGCCGATTGGCATACCCTCACGCAGCTTGAAGTTCGCGATGGACTTCTTTGCGCGACGCAGCTGCGGCTTCTGGCCGGTGATCGCGGTGAGGTCCTCGAGAGCGCCGTTGATCAGCTTGGAGTCACGTGCAGCGTCGCCAACACCCATGTTGACAACAACCTTGGTGACACCTGGGATCTGCATGACGTTGTCGTAGTTGAACTCGTCGTTCAGGGTCTTCTTGATTTCCTCGCGGTAGCGGGTCTTCAGACGCGGAGTGTAGTTCTCGCTCATGATTAGATGTCCTTCCCGTTGCTACGTGCGATGCGGACCTTCTTGCCGTTTTCATCGAAACGGTAGCCCACGCGGGTCGGATTGCCCTCGGAGTCAACGATTGCAACGTTAGAAACGTGGATCGGAGCTTCCTGGGTAACGATTCCGCCGGACTCGGCGCCACGCTCGGTAGCGGAGTTAGCAACGTGCTTCTTCACGCGGTTGACGCCCTCAACGAGGACCTTGTCGCGCTTCGGGTATGCTTCGATGACCTTGCCCTTCGCGCCCTTGTCAGGACCCGAAATAACAATCACCATATCGCCCTTATGAATCTTCATAAGACTAGATCACCTCCGGTGCGAGAGAAACGATCTTCATGAACTTCTTGTCACGAAGCTCGCGAGCAACTGGGCCGAAGATACGGGTACCACGTGGCTCGTTGTCGCCCTTGAGAATGACTGCAGCATTCTCATCGAAGCGGATGTAAGAACCGTCCGGACGACGGGTCTCCTTCTTTGCACGGACGACGACAGCCTTAACGACGTCGCCTTCCTTAACGTTGCCGCCTGGGACAGCATCCTTGACAGTGGCGACGATTACGTCACCGATGCCAGCGAAGCGTCGAACGGAGCCACCGAGAACGCGGATGCACAGAATCTCACGTGCACCAGAGTTGTCGGCGACGCGCAGACGGGATTCTTGCTGAATCACTATGGGTCTCCTGACCTGGATTGATGTGCGGTAAGATTTCCGTCCTTACCGCACGCGGTCTACAAACTTGCGATGCTCAAGCCTTGACAACGGATTACACCGAAGGGTCTCGGACCGGCGGTTCGGAAACGCACCACTACGGGCCGACCAGCTTTTGCAACCTATACATTCAACCACACGCCAGCACCCTTACCAAAACGCTGCTCGACGGCTGTCGACGCCCCCTACCTCCACATTTATTTTCGCCAGTACACCCGCTTACCCCTTAGCCCATTATTTCGAATGCACCGACACACAAACAGTCTCCAAAACTATCGGCACACTCTGCACATATAAACCTCACCTTAACGTTCCTCAGTGCAAATCGGGTCGCACGACCATTCTAATAATCCAATTTTTTCACAGCTGTGACGTATGAAAATTACAGTTAACTTCTGATTTCCGCGTGACAACTGTGAATTATGTGACTATTGTTGTTTGCGTCGCGAAAGACATTTTTTGCGCTTTCCCATATTTCCCGAAGGAGAAACACATGAAGCGTTTGCCACAGACCCTGACCGCTGCTGTACTGACCGGCGCGCTCGCCTTTGGTGGCGCAGCTGTTGCTCAGGCTCAGGACAACAACGAATCGAATCAGTTCACTGAGCACGGTGATGGATCTACTCTCACAACTCGTACTGATAACTATGTACCAGGTGCTGAGAACTACAATCCGTCCAATGAAGAGGGCGAGGAAAGCACTGAAGAGCCGAACACCAACGAAGAAAGCGCCGGTGAAGTCGAACGCCACGACGTCGCTGCTGATCCCATCGAGGTAGATGGCGTCAAGTACTACAAGCAGGAGGACGGTAGCTGGCTGTCCAAGCCAGTTGCAGGCAACCCAGTACGCCTGACCGCAGAGCAGGCAGAAAAGTACGTGAAGGAGCAGCAGGACACCTCCGCAATTCCTGCTCCTGCCACCAAGGTAGACTCCGAGGGCAACACTTGGTACCAGAGCATGAAGGATCCGACTGTCTACGTCAACGATCCAGCCCTGGTCAACGTGGAAGTTACCGCCGAGATGCGTGACGCTTACGCAAAGGCATTCCCTTCTGAAGCTGCGAAGCCTGAATTCGACAAGAAGAAGCTCGCATGGTTGGCTCTTCCGGCAGCCCTGGTGATTGGTGGTATCACCTGGTACCTGTCCCAGGACGGCAAGACCTACGTCAAGGACGAGGCACGCAAGAACCAGGAACCGACCGCCGAGGAAAAGGCTGCTTCCGAGCAGATGCTGAACGCTAACAAGGATGCGGTTATCGCCCAGGGCGGTCAGCTCGCTGAGGGCAACGCTGCCCCGGCAGCCGCACGTGGTATGTCCGCTGAGACCGGCTCCAACTCCGTTGCACAGGCTTTGGCTGCTCTGGCCGTAGCTGCAATGGTTGCCGCTGGCGCTTTCGCTGCACGCCGCAAGTTCTTCGCTTAAGCAAGAGCCTTCCTACCAAGTAGGAAACTGAATTGAGACTGGCTGCGCCGGTCGGGCTTCGGTCCGGCCGGCGCAGCTTTTTGCTATAGGCACCCTGGTGCGTCACAGTTTGCTTGGGCTCAAGATGAGCTTTCGCCCCAGAGAGCGCCGCTATTGCTAAACCGTTAAAGGCCGAACTGGGAAGGAGTTCTCCTCAGTTCGGCCTTTGTTCTTTCAAGCTAACGGGTTGTGCCTGCAGGCTCGTCAGTGGATGCAGGTGTAGCTGCATGTCCAGTGGCTGGAGCGAATGCTGGATCGGGCTTGGGATCCACAGTAAAGATATCGGTGCCGAAGCCAATGAGTTCGCCGGGGCGGAAAGCCGCGGTAGGAAGAACAGGGCCAGTCTTCTTCGAATTCGAGACGACCACCGGGGTAGTTACGGGAAGGCCGGCGGCCTTGATGGCGTCGATATCAAATTCGGCGAGGACATCGCCTCGCCTGACCTCATCGCCCTTGGTGACGTGGGAGGTGAAGTGCTTGCCTTTAAGGTTTACCGTATCGAAGCCAATATGCATGAGGATATCGATATTGCCCACCACTGGGCCCTTGGTGCGAATGGCGTAGGCATGGTGGGAAGGGAAGGTAACGGTGATTTTGCCGTCGGCAGGCGCAACCAGTTTGCCCACGGTCGGCTCGATTGCCACGCCCTGGCCTAGCTTGCCGCCGGCAAACATAGGATCGCTGACCTGAGACAGTGGCACGGCGGTGCCCTCCAATGGGGAGAAGATGGTGCAGGCATCCTCGGCTGCTACCGCAGCTGGGGTGGCAGCGGCGGCTTGAGCCTCGGCTGCCGGAGGATTCACCTCATCCGGATCAATGGAGCCGTTCTTCCGGGCTAGGTAGCGGCCATAAAGGTAGGCGCCGATGAAGGAGCCTGCGAGTGCGATTGCAGCACAGATAAAGAACTGACTGTAATCCTCCGGGCGCATCGAAACGAAACCGATGATGCCGGCCGCGCCGAGTGCCGTTGCCTTCACGTCGAAGATGGCAATGAGAGTCGAGGCCACTGCAGAGGCAGCCATGCCGATGTAGAAAGGCCAGCGCAAGCGCAGATTCACACCGAAGATGGCAGGCTCAGTGATACCGAATAGTGCCGAGGTACCGGAAGCACCAGCCAAGCCCTTGAGCTTTTCGCTACGCGCCAGGAAGTAGACCGCGAGGGCTGCGCCACCTTGGGCAATATTCGCCATCGCTGCCGTGGCGAAGATGAAAGATCCGCCTTGATCCCACAGCATGTATTCGATTGGTGGGAAGGATTGGTGCAGGCCGGTGATGACGATTGGCGAGTAAACCAAGCCAAAAAGGAAGCCGCCGACAGGGCCTGCAAAGTCATACAAATTGGCCAAGCCAACGCCCAACCACTCACCGGCAGTGCGCAGGAACGGGCCAATGGCAGCGAAAGTGATAAAGCCGGTGACCAGCAGGGTAATCAACGGCGTGAGCATGAAGTCCACCGTGCCCTTTAGGTGGCGGTGGAGGAACTTCTCAATCGTGGCCAGGATCCACGCAATAACCAGAATCGGCAGGATGGAACCCTGGTAGCCGGCCTGTGCGACATCGAGGCCAAAGATGTTCCAATACTCCATGTCGCCGGCCTCGATGGTCTCAGCCACGTTGTAGCCGTTGACTAGGTCCGGCATAACCATTGCCATGGCCATACCCGCGCCCAAAAACTCATTGCCGCCAAAGCGCTTAGTGGCAGTAAAGCCCACCAAAATGGGCAGGAAAGCAAAGGGAGCAGAAGCCAGCAGGTTGATAAGGCCAGCAACATCTTTGAGTGCCGGCACCATTTCAATGGCCGCTTTCTCACCAAACAACCCTTCAGCCGACAAGACGTTGTTCAGTGCCATGAGCAAACCGCCGCCGACCAGAATCGGGATGAGCGGCACGAAGATATCCGCGAGCACCTTGACGGCGCGGGAGAACCAGTTGCCGGAATTAGCGGCAATGTCTTTGAGCTCTTCGGTGGAAACGGCAACGTCCTTGTGGATCATGCCGTTCAATTCCCTATAAACAACGTTGACGTCACCTGGACCAACGATGACCTGGAACATTCCACCGGCTTCAAAGATTCCCTTGAGGTCAGGGTCAGCCTCTAAGGCCTTGGTATCGACCTTCTTCGTATCCTTCAGCACCATGCGCAGGCGCGTTGCGCAGTGCGCCAAGCCGATGATGTTTTCTTCGCCGCCAAGTGCACGCAGGGTCCGTGCGGCAACTTCCTTATGGTCCATAGGCAAAGCTCCCTTTCTTTTTCACGAGCTAATCAACCTAGAACCATTAGATACAGCTTTCAGACAAAAAGCCAAGAGATCGGACATATTTGAGGGAAAATTCACCAAGTTTTGCCGTTTGAACGGTCACCTAGTTCTTAATCCAGCCGCTCCATCGCGCTCCGCCTTCGCCAAATACGCTTGCCGACGCCGCAATTCGTCCACCGCCAGCGAAAATTTCCACGGCGCAGCCATCGGCAATGGCCATGACCTCGCCCTCTGGGCAAGCAATCACGCGCTCGTCATCGCCCACACTCACGCGCAGCAGTCCTTCGCCTGCGGTAAAGCGCAGGTGTTCCCTACCTTCATCATCCACGAGGCTATAGCTGCCGCCACGCGAAGAGTTCAGGCTCACCGTGCTGCCGAAGCCCTCCCTACCAGCAACATCGGGAATCGTCTCCCACACCGGCCATTGATAAAGCACGCCGTCTTCCAGCCATACCCGGCGCGGCAAGGTCAGGGTGTGCACCCAGCCCTCCTCCACAGTGGGCTTGTCATCTTGAGCAGGAAGGCCCATCCAGCCGAGCAGCAGCGCCTGGCCATCGCTCATGCCAACCAGCTGCGGGGCGTAAAACTCGTGTCCATAGTCCAGCTCGCTGAAACCACGCTCGACGTGGAAGGTGTTGCCGTCCAGCTTGCCCACCAGGTAGCCGCACTGGTCGGAAGAAGCGTAGTGCGTTTGCCCATCTACCTTGATGGGTTCAAGCCCCTGCGGGCAAAAGACCAGGACGTCCTTAGACTCACCGGTCGCCTTATCAGTCAAGGTCACAAGGTTTGGGCACTCCCACATATATCCGCCCGGTAGGAGATCGGGGCTAAGCCCCAGCGCGGCGTCGTCAAGCGCGAATTTCAGTGCTCCCTCAAAGTCCCAGTTCTTAAGGTCCTGCGAGCGGTAGAGCACCACCGCAGCGTTCTCATCCTCACGTTGCGCGCCAATGACCATGCGCCAGCCTTGCTCATCCCGGGAAATCTGCGGATCACGGAAGTGCCCGGTAAAGCCTTCCTCGCTATCGGGAATCAGCGGGTTCGCGGCATCGCGATAATAAATGCCGCCCTCAGGGCCGGAAGGGTCGAGAACGCGCACGCGGTTCTGGGAAGGAATGCGCTTGCCATCCACCTTGAGGTTGCCCGTATAAAACAGCCACACGTCGGTGCCATCGACCACGGCACCGCCGGAGTAACAGCCGTCCTTGTCATAGGGCAGGTCAGGCGAAAGCACGTCCGGATGATGCCGCCAGGGGCCTGCCACTGAGTACTTCGCCGAGGCATGCGCCCACCCCGTTCGCTTCGGCGCGTGCGGGAAGCAAGGGTCATGTTGGTAATAGACGTGCATGGTGTCGCCATCTAGAAAGACACCATTTGGATCGTTGAGACGGCCATACGGGGGCGCGATGTGGAAGTTCGGACGGTAGTTCATATCACCGATACTATGGAATCCATGAGAATCCATGTGTGTGGCGAAGGACTCGTCGATCTCGTCCCCGTCAGCCCAGGTAGCTTGCAAGACCTCACGCCGGCTTTGGGCGGCGGGCCTTTCAATGTGGCCATCGCGGCGGCGCGTCTGGGCGGCGAGGTCAGCTTCCAGTCGCGCCTTTCCACCGACGGTTTCGGTAACGCGCTGGTGGAAAGGCTGGAACAAGAAGGCGTGGACACGTCTATGGTCCAGCGCGGTCCAGAGCCCACCACTTTGGCCGTGACCAGCATCGGTGATGATGGTTCGGCGTCCTATACCTTCTACACGGAGGGCACGGCAGATAGGTTGGTTGAGCCCACGCTTTCCGACGCCGAGATTGCCTGCTTCGGCACTGTTTCCCTCGCGTTGGAGCCAGGTGCTTCGCGCTATGGCGAACTGCTCAAGCAATTCGCAGCTAAGGGCAGCATCGTGGCGCTCGATCCGAATATCCGCCCGTTCTATACCAACGATGAGCACAAGGCCTTCCTCAACGAGCTACTTGCCCACGTCACCGTGCTGAAGCTTTCTGAGGAAGAAGTGGAATTCCTGGGCAAGCAGGCCCTCAAGCAGGTTCCCGTCGTGGTGGTTACCCGCAGCAGCGAGGGCCTCACGTTGCGCGCTGGCACGACCCGGTTCGATGTGCCTTCCGCCAAGGTCGACGTCGCCGACACCATCGGCGCGGGCGATACCATCATGGGCGCGCTGCTCACAGAGATCGCCCGCCGCAACCTCACGGCCGAAGAGCTCACTCACTTGAGCGAATACGACTGGAAAAAGATTTTGGAATTCGCCGCGGCAGCCGCTGCGATTACCGTCTCTCGCAAGGGCGCACAGCCACCGCACCGCGCAGAAGTGCTTGCCATGCAAGCAGATGTTCAGAAGAAAGAGGCCTAAATGTTTTCTTCCTACCAGGGCCGTAGCGCCATACTTCACACCGTGGCGTTCATCTTCGTGGCGCTGTCTTTCATCTTCCCGGTAGTCCTGGGCACTTCTGCCCTGCTGCCCACGTGGCTATCCGGCATCGTGAGTATCCTCGTTGCGCTCGCCATTCTTGTCGACGCCGCGCACAAAGCCTTCGCCCCACCTGAACGCCCCGCACGTGGCCTGCGCGCACTTTCCGCCCTCGCTGCGTTGACCGCGCTCATCGGCTGGATCTGCTGGCTTATCATCTTCAACAACTTCGACGCCGCCGGCACCACCATGTACAAGGTAGGTACCTTCACCCTGGGCACCAGCGCCGTGCTCAACATCTTCTGCGCCGCCATGGCCTTCCTGGATTGGCGGGCTGGCCGCGTTACTCCGGTCAAGCATTAATCGGCAAAACTGCCTTTGGCTCCCCGAAAGACATCAAGAACTCCTTGTAGTAGCTCTGCGCAGCCACAAGGAGTTCTTGTTATTCAGCAGCTTCGATTTCAAAGCCGGTGCCCAGACGAAGCGGGCCGTTCGGCAAAGAGGCATCATTTTGCCAACCAACTTTGTCAGCAGCGATCGACACTGTCACATGCTTGCCCACCCACGGCTCTGCCTTTTCGCGGCTTTACTCGTGCGTGCTGTAGTGCGATGCAAGCAAGCCGCTATCGATCCAACGGGTTTCCTTGTAATTTGCCCTGTTCCCGGTGACCTCCCCCGGAGCGTCAAATTCGAGGATCCAATAGTCGCCGTTGAGCTCGCTTTCAGGGAATCCGGATTCAGACTGCGAACCTAGGGTCTCACGCCCCTTCTTCTTTACAACCTTGCCCGTCATCTTCAAGATGCCGTCTTCAACGACCACCGCTGGTTTCTTCGATTCTTCTGACGCCTTGGATTCTTGGGAATCCGCCTCTGCTGAACTTTGTGGCGCCATCGTATTGAACATCTTCTCTGTTTCTTTAGCGGAGTCGTTTTTTCCGGAATTACTGCAGCCAGAAAGCGCTAGGGCTGCAACACAGAGTAAGGAAACATAGCGGCGCATGATTGGACCTCAAAACACATAAGGAAATAGGAGACAGCGTTTTAGCTTAACGCCCTGGGGCGGTGAGGATTGTGGAAATCGGCGAATCTGCCGCGGCGGTCTCCCACACCGTCTACGAAGCGGCGAAGGTCTCCGGTGCCAAGGGGCACCAGACCTTCTTCCGGATCACGCTGCCTTTGCTTACACCGGGTATCGCAGCAGGCTGGATTCTGGCTTTCTTCGCAGGATTCCGTGAACTCGTGATTCTTCGCTGGTGCGCCGGAACAACATCAACCTGCTCGCGTCCTGGATCATGAACCAATTCGATCAAGGCCACCGCGCCGAGGCCATGGCAATGACCCTTATGGGGGTTGGAACTTCAATTATCGTCCTCGTACTCGTCACTTCCTGGCAACAAAAGGAACGCGCATGATCACCATGACTATAAATGGCCCGAAGGAATCATCGCGCACGGGACCGAACCGCACTTCTTCGAAATCGACGGTGTGCAGGCGTGGACCTGCGGCGTGGCCACCGACCCTGACCCACGAGAGATCGAAATCCCCAGCTTCAATGGCCTGGGACTGCTTCACACCTCTGTGCACGGTGAATTCAGCCGTAAGCCTTGCCTGCCGTGCAAGCTAGAGGATCTGCAAGAAAGCGGTGCGACGTGTGTGCTTGGGCACGTGCACAAGCCCATCACGCTAAGCGCAGAACCGTTCATTGGTTGGACGGGAATGCGTGCCGGCGTGCACTACGACCCGACGACTTCCGCGGTGAGCAGGTTTTCTTAAAGACTATTTCAAAGGTTGTCTTTGCGAGCAGAGACCGCTCGGGGGTCGTTAACTCGGATGCGGCGCGAGAGTTGCTGGGATGGTCTGAATTAAAAGCTCTTTGAGGCCGGCGTTCTTTGGAAAATCCCTGCGCTCGGACCAACCTGCGATGCATTCGATGAAGATGCCGATCAGACTGCGGGCACGGGTGCGGTCGATAATGCTGGTGCCCGTCTCAGCTAGGACGCAGTCCACCCACTGGTCCGAGTGCTGCCAGATATGGCCCAGCAACGAAGGATTTTCACGCAACAGAAGGACTCGATCTGCGAGCTGTCCTCCCCACGCATCGGCATCGCTGAAGAGTTCGCGGAGCGCTGCCTCCAAGTTCTTATAATCAGTCATCTGCGCGATGTCCACCAGAACCTTTGTTGCTTCGGGGCTGATGATGACACTGGTGATAACGGCTTCTTTCGTGCCAAAGTGGCGGTAGAAGGTCATCGCTGAGACATCAGCGGCTTCGGTAATTTCAGCCACGGTGACGTCGTCATATCCACGCTCTGCAAAAAGCTCGAGCGCCGCACTTCGGATCGCGCGCCGCGTCATAAGTTTCTTTCGGTCGCGACGATTAAGCCCAAGATTGTCCGAAGACGAAGATTCTAAAGGACGTGACACCATGCCTTAACTCTATAATTTCTGCTGCCTCGTGTGCATGAATAACAACGCAAATCCCGTTAAAACACAAGCAGCGCTACACAGGACAAAGACGCTATCCATCGCATGGATATAGGAGGCGTCGCTAGCCGGCTCGCCTGCCAAGTTAATTACGAGTGAGGCGATGAAAGCAACGCCTAGGAGCGAGCCAAGCTGCCGAATTGTATTAACCAACGAGGCACCACTTCCCCGGCGCTCCGGGTGAACCTGCGCCATCGCCTCCTGCAAAGCCAAGGATTGACCCGCCCCCACACCAAAGCCGGCAAGGCTTAACCCCGCGGCCAAATATCCATATCCGCTGGATGGACTCGTCAACGCACCAACCAGCAGCCCCCCGGCGACGAGGAAAATCGAGCTAGGCAGAAGCCACCGCCCAATCTTGCTTCGCCGCACCAACAGCCCGGCTGCCAAGGCGCCAACGATGGCAGTGCCGGCCAAAGGCATAAGCATCAAGCCACCCCGGGCAGGCGAGTTGCCCAAGATATTCTGCAGGTAGTGCGGAGTGACATAAAGCAGCCCGAAAAGCACCAAGTTGATAAAGAACAGGGTCACAGTATTCACGAGGAAGCGCGGATTGTTCAAAAGCCCCAAGTCCACGAGCGCTTGATCGCTCCTTCCGCCGAAGACCAGGGCCAGTGCCAAAGCAGCCAACCCAATCAGAATTGGTAACCAAACCGCACTAAATGAGACCTTGCCGCCAACGTTAATCATGCCAACCGTGAGAACAAGGAAACCAAAGGCAGAGAGCAAGATCTGTACCCAAGGCAGCACCGGATGGGAAGGAACAGCTCTTGCCTTCGGCAGTCGGCTACAGCCGAAAAAGACAAGGGCGATGACAACGACGTCAAGCCAGAAGATGCCACGCCAGCCTAAAGCATGAATAATCCAGCCACCCAGGAGCGGACCTAAAGGAGCGCCAACACCACCGGCGGCGGTCCACAAACTATTGGCCAGTGCCATGTCGGAAGGCTCTATCACCGTGGGCAAAAGGGCCAGCGACATCGGCGTAAACACCGAGGCCGCAAGTCCCATGCCCGCACGTCCGACAATGAGCCAGATGGCCGACGGAGCAAGCGCGCACACGAGCGCTGATACAAGAAAGACCATGCTTCCTAAGAGGAGTAGACGTTTATGTCCGAGCCTGTCGCCGAAGAGCCCGCACGGCAGCAATACCGCAAGGAAGGCGACATTGTATGCGGAGACAACCCATGCGGCTTCCGCGGGGCTCGCACCTAGTGAGTTCGTCAATGCTGGCAGGGCAACCGCAACCATGGTCGTATTCATATACAACGCCATAATTCCGGCACACAGTGTTAATAGATGCGACCAATGCGTTTTAGCGATAGTCTCTACCATGCGTTACAAACTACCACTTTTAAAGAGATTGGAGACTACGCTAATGGGCCACTACAAACCAGGACAGATTCCCGTCGGCGAAGCAAAAGAACTCTTCGAACTTCTAACTCGTTGCGACAAGGACTTCACTCCCCCGCTCTCGCAGCGCGCGGCCGTTGGACAGACCGACTGGGACAGCCAGGGAGCGAATACGGGAATCAAAGACTATTACGAGTCGTTGATCGAAAAGGCCACCATCATCACGGTCACCCGCAACAACAAGTTGGCAGGGTTCTGCGCTTATTACTATCCCTATCAATGGCAGGGCCAAAGCTACCTATACGTGAGCACCGCGGTCACCGCGCCCGAATGGCGCAAGCACGGACTCACTAACGCGTATGTGCGCCATATCTGCACCGCCGCAATGCGGTTGAAATGCCCCATCCTGGCCAAGACTTGGTCTACCAACAAGCAGAGTATGACGGCACTATCCCGCTATGCCGATAGAGCAGACACGCTTTGCGACGACCGCGGTGTCGGCATCGACACTGTCTACTGGGAGACCACGCTAGATACGTTGCTATACCGGGCAGCGCGACGAACGCTTAAAAAATACGCGCATATGAAAAGCCGGCCGAGCCTTCTTCCTAAAGGAGGAAAAGCTCGGCCGGCTTAAGTGTTGAAAAGCTAGGTTTTACTTAGCCTTCTCAACGACCTCGACGAGACGGAAGTGCTTGTCCTTAGACAGCGGGCGGGTCTCGGCGATCAGAACGCGGTCGCCGACGCCGGCGGTCTCGTTCTCGTCATGTGCCTTAACCTTCTTGTTAGAGCGCATGATCTTGCCGTAAAGCGCGTGCTGCTTGCGATCCTCGAGCTCGACGACGATGGTCTTATCCATCTTGTCGGAAACTACGATACCGATGCGGGTCTTGCGCGCACCGCGCTCCTTCTTTACTTCGTTCACGTTTGCCTCACTCATGATTAAGCCTCAGCTCCCGGAACTACGGACAGGCCCAGCTCGCGCTCGCGAAGAACGGTGTAGATGCGGGCAATGTCGCGCTTAACCGTGCCGATGCGGCGGTTGTTGGTCAGCTGGCCGGTAGCCTTCTGGAAACGAAGGTTGAACAGCTCTTCCTTCGCATCCTGCAGACGCTTTTCCAGCTCAGCGTTGTCGAGCTCACGGAACTCGTGGGCGGGGGTACCGGTTGCCATTAGAACTGGTCCTCCTTCTTGATGATGCGGACCTTGCAAGGAAGCTTCTGGCCTGCGCGGCGCAGTGCCTCAATTGCGGTGGCCTCGTTCGGGTAGGACATCTCGAAGAGGACGCGGCCCGGCTTAACGTTGGCGACCCACTTCTCAACCGGGCCCTTACCGGAACCCATACGAACGCCGAGCGGCTTCTGGGTCAACGGACGGTCCGGGAAGATGTTGATCCACACCTTGCCACCACGCTTGACGTGGCGGTTGATGGCAATACGTGCGGCCTCAATCTGACGGTTGGTGATGTAAGCCGGCTCGAGAGCCTGGATTGCGTAATCACCAAAGTTGATGCGGTTACCGCCCTTGGAAACACCGGTACGGGTAGGACGGTGCTGGCGGCGGTACTTAACGCGCTTAGGAATCAGCATGGATTAGCCCTCCTGCTTCTGCTGTGCGCGCTGACGACGCTGGCCACCACGGCGCGGACGACCGTTACGGTCACCGCGGCCACGGCCCTGCGCCGGAGCGTTCAGTTCGGATTCGCGTACGCCACCGACGACGTCACCCTTGTAGATCCACACCTTGATGCCAATGCGGCCGAAGGTGGTGTGAGCCTCTGCGGTGCCGTAGTCGATCTCGGCGCGAAGAGTGTGCAGCGGAACGCGACCCTCGTGGTAGCGCTCGGTACGGGACATCTCGGCGCCGCCCAGACGACCGTTCAAGAGGATCTTAATACCCTTGACCTGCGGCTGGCGCATAGCGGACTGGATAGCCTTGCGCATTGCACGACGGAATGCAACACGGTTAACCAGCTGCTCGGCGACGGACTGAGCAACGAGGGTTGCGTTTGCGTCGACCTGCTTGACCTCGAGAATGTTGAGGGCGACCATCTTGCCGGTGAGCTTCTCGAGCTCGCGGCGGATGCGGTCTGCCTCAGCACCGCGGCGGCCGATCACGATGCCTGGGCGGGCGGTGTGAATGTCGACGCGTACGCGGTCACGGGTGCGCTCGATAACGACGTCGGCAATGCCGGCGCGGTCGAGGCCCTTCTCGAGGTACTGACGGATCTTGATGTCTTCGGCTACGTAGTTCGCGTAGTCCTTATCGGCGAACCAGTGGGTCTTCCAGTCGGAAGTGATGCCCAAACGTAGGCCGTGAGGATGGATTTTCTGGCCCATTACTTGGCCCCTTCCTTCTGGCTCTCGACCACCACGGTGATGTGGCTGGTGCGCTTACGAATCATGAATGCACGGCCCTGTGCGCGTGGCTGGAAACGACGCATGGTCGGGCCCTCGTTGGCGTATGCCTCGGAGACGACCAGGGTGCGTGGGTCCAGACCGAAGTTGTTCTCAGCGTTAGCAGCTGCAGAAGCAACAACCTTAGCGACTGGCTTAGCAGCGCCCTGCGGAGCGTACTTCAGGATTGCAAGTGCCTCGGCTACGGACTTGCCGCGAACCAGATCGATGACACGGCGTGCCTTCATCGGAGTAACGCGGACGTAGCGGGCCGTTGCGGATGCGGAGGTGATGGTTTCACTCATCGCTTATCGACGTCCCTTCTTATCGTCCTTGATGTGACCCTTGAAAGTCTTGGTTGGTGCGAACTCACCGAGCTTGTGGCCGACCATGGAGTCCTCTACGAACACCGGCACGTGCTTACGTCCGTCATGGACGGCGAAGGTGTGACCGATGAAGTCAGGCAGAATGGTCGAGCGGCGAGACCAGGTCTTGATGACCTGCTTGGTGCCAGCCTCGTTCTGAGCATCCACCTTGTTGAGGAGGTGCTCATCGACGAACGGGCCTTTCTTAAGGCTGCGTGGCATTGTTTACCTCCTCTTAGCGCTTCTTGTTCGGGCGACGACGGCGCACGATCATGTTGTTCGAGTAACGGTTCGGGTTGCGGGTGCGACCCTCCTTCTTGCCCCATGGGGACACAGGGTGACGACCACCGGAGGTCTTACCCTCACCACCACCGTGTGGGTGGTCAACCGGGTTCATGACGACACCACGGACGGTCGGGCGAACGCCCTTCCAGCGCATACGGCCGGCCTTACCCCAACGGATGTTCATCTGGTCAGCGTTACCGACCTCACCCACGGTTGCGCGGCAACGGATGTCGACGCGGCGGATCTCGGAGGACGGCATACGCAGGATTGCGTACTTGCCTTCCTTACCCAGCAGCTGGATGGAAGCACCAGCGGAGCGAGCAAGCTTAGCGCCTGCGCCCGGCTTGAGCTCCACAGCGTGGATGGTGGTACCGGTTGGGATGTTGCGCAGCGGCAGGTTGTTACCAACCTTGATGTCGGCGTTAGCGCCGGCCTCAACGATGGTGCCCTGCTTCAGGCCCTTAGGGGCGATGATGTAGCGCTTCTCGCCATCTGCGTAGTGCAGAAGAGCGATGTTTGCGGTGCGGTTCGGGTCGTACTCGATGTGAGCAACCTTTGCCGGGATACCGTCCTTGTCCGTACGACGGAAGTCGATCAGACGGTAACGACGTTTGTGGCCACCGCCGATGTGGCGGGTGGTGATGCGGCCGTAGTTGTTACGACCACCAGTCTTGGTCAGCGGGCGCAGCAGGGACTTCTCCGGAGTGGAACGAGTGATCTCCTCGAACTCGGACACGGAGGATGCGCGGCGACCCGGAGTTGTCGGCTTGTACTTACGAATAGCCATAATTCTTCCTTTTCCTTTCGGCTCTCCGGTGGCGCTTAAGCGCCGCCGCCGAAGATGTCGATGGAGTCGCTGCCTTCGCGAAGCGTCACATAAGCGCGCTTGGTGGACTTACGCTGACCGAAACCGGTGCGGGTGCGCTTACGCTTACCTGCACGGTTGACGGTGTTCACGGAGTCAACCTTTACGCCGAAGATCTGCTCGATGGCATCTTTGATCTGGGTCTTGTTGGAGTCCGTGGAGACGTAGAACGTGTAGACGTTCTGCTCCATCAGGCCGTAGGACTTCTCGGAAACGACCGGTGCGATGACAATGTCACGCGGGTTAGCGAGCTTAGCCATTACTTCTCCTCCTTAACTTCCTCGTTCGCACCCTGAGCGCGAGCGACGAAGGTGTGCAGAGCCTCAACGGAGA
This sequence comes from Corynebacterium simulans, assembly GCF_001586215.1. Taxonomy (NCBI): domain Bacteria; kingdom Bacillati; phylum Actinomycetota; class Actinomycetes; order Mycobacteriales; family Corynebacteriaceae; genus Corynebacterium; species Corynebacterium simulans. The sequence continues at coordinate 983,132 of NZ_CP014634.1, forward strand.
ACACAACGTCGTCAGAGTAAAGGACGTCGTAGGTGTTCAGCTGGCCTGCGTCCAGGATCTGGACGTTAGGCAGGTTGTTGGCGCTGCGGCGAGCGTTGATGTCCTCGCGGCCGACAACGAGCAGCACGTTCTTGCGCTCGGTCAGACGCTCGATGAAAGCCTTAGCCGCCTTGGTGGACGGGGTCTGGCCCGGGACGAGCTCTTCGATTACGTGGATACGCTCGTTGCGAGCGCGGTCGGACAGTGCACCAAAGAGAGCAGCCTTGATCATCTTCTTAGGGGTGCGCTGTGCGTAGTCGCGCGGAACCGGGCCGTGGGAGATGCCGCCACCTGCGTAGTGCGGTGCGCGGATCGAGCCCTGGCGTGCACGACCGGTGCCCTTCTGGCGGAAAGGCTTACGGCCACCGCCGGAAACCTCGCCACGGGTCTTTGCCTTGTGGGTGCCCTGGCGCGCAGCAGCAAGCTGAGCGTTGACAACCTGGTGCATCAAAGCGATGGATGCCTCGGTGTCAAAGATCTCTGCTGGCAGCTCGACAGAGCCGTTGGTCTTACCCTCAGCGGTCTGGACGTCTAGCTTGAGGTTGCTCATGCGTGTGCACCGCCCTTCACTGCGGTCTTAACGGTGACGAGGCCACCGCGTGCACCAGGGATAGCACCCTTGATGAGCAGCAGGTTGGACTCGGCATCGATCTTCTGAATCTTCAGGTTCTGGGTGGTCACACGGTCGTGGCCCATGCGGCCAGCCATGCGGGTGCCCTTGAAGACGCGAGCCGGGGTAGCGCAGGCGCCGATGCCGCCGACGCGGCGGTGAGCAGCCTGGTTACCGTGGGCAGCACCCTGACCTGCGAAGCCGTGGCGCTTCATGGCGCCAGCGTAGCCGTGGCCCTTGGTCGTGCCGGTGACGTCAACGAAGGTGATGCCCTCGAAGATGTCAGCGGTAACTTCCTGGCCAACCTCGTAAGCAGAGGTGTCATCCATGCGGATTTCGGCAACGTGGCGACGTGGGGTTACGCCAGCCTTCTTGAAGTGACCTGCGGCAGGCTTGTTTGCCTTGCGTGGGTCGATTTCGCCAAATGCGATCTGGATGGCGTTGTAGCCATCGGTTTCTGCGGTGCGAATCTGGGTAACAACGCACGGCCCAGCTTCAACGACGGTAACCGGTACAACGCGGTTTTCCTCGTCGAAGATCTGGGTCATGCCGAGCTTCTTGCCCAGAATGCCCTTGATCTCGTTTTCACTCATTGTTAGTTCTCCACCAAATATCTATTCGTCGATCGCTTTACACTACTGAATGTTTACGTCGACGCTGGCCGGAAGGTCGATGCGCATCAAAGCGTCAACGGTCTTCGGGGTCGGGTCGAGAATGTCGATGAGGCGCTTGTGAGTGCGCATCTCGAAGTGCTCGCGAGAGTCCTTGTACTTGTGCGGAGAACGAATAACGGCGTATACGTTCTTCTCGGTTGGGAGCGGCACTGGGCCAACAACACGAGCACCCGTACGGGTAACGGTCTCGACGATCTTCTTTGCAGAAGCGTCGATAGCCTCGTGATCATAGGCCTTCAGCCGAATGCGGATTTTTTGTCCCGCCACGCTTATCCTCTTCCTCGCTACCCCACATTCACATTCCCGGCGTATCCGGGGCGTGAAGCGGTGGGAATTGCTTCTCGATTTCTCTATAACGTTGTCCGGACTCTAGGGCCTGGGCGCAACGCCAGTTGTCTGACTGTCATGACGACCAAAAGTTGCGACCTGGCAATAAACCTGGTTGCAGTGCTTTCGACGGGGTACAAGACCCGTAAGTCAAAGTTCTATAGAAAGAGGACGGTTCCTCACGCATTACACGTGGAGGCACAAATCCAATTCATATACTGCCGCTGTTTATTTGCCATGCCCCTTCTCCGGTCCATTCGCTCGGGATGTCTCTACTAAACGCGGACCTAGCCCGATTGAATGACCTTCTCGGCACACACTTAAAAAGTGCCCACCTGCGAAGGTGTCATGTTCGCTTTACCAGCAACTTTGTTGAATATCGGGTGTGTTTCACCCACGATTTCCAAACGCCGTTGTGTTAAAGCAACCCTTGTATTTAAGCATGTAATCGCGCGTTTTCCAAACTTTTTTCCAAACCGTGTGCAAAGTCACGTTTTCCAAAAGATTGCACCTCAGCACCCCACAATGTCCGCATTCAGATATAGGCTCGGAAAGGTAGCTTTCTTGTTAAGGCGAAACTTCCCGCAATCAAGTCCCTATAGATAAGGAATAAGCACAATGACCGCTAATACCCCAGCGAATACTGATCAGAACGCTGCCCAGAACACCGCACAGAACGCAGCAACTTCCACCGAGCAGGCAAACACCGCCGCTGCTGCCCCGGAGGTCAACAAGAACCTGGAAACCGAGTACGGCACCACCACTATCGACGGCGCCGTGGTTTCCAAGATCGCTGGCATCGCCGCCCGCGAGGTTTCCGGAGTCGCCGCACTGGGCGGCGGCGGCGCTCGCATGATGGGCTCCATCCGTGAGTCCTTCGGCGCATCCGAGGATGTGCGCCAGGGCGTTACGGTTCAGGTCAACAACGCTGTTGCCACCATCGAAGTTGCCATCATCGCTGAGTACGGTGTTGCCATCCACGAGTTGGCTGAGGCTATCCGCCGCAACATCATGAACGCTGTCGAGCGCATGACCGGCCTGGGCGTTGAGCGCGTTGACGTTGTGGTCCACGACGTCAAACTGCCAAAGGAAGACACTGCCGGCGAGCAGGCCTCCAACAACGCTTTGGCACAGGGCCAGGAATAAACCTTTTCAAAGACTAAGGCAGTTTTTAAATGATGGAGTCCTCTCCGGAGCGCTTTGAACTAGATGCCGCTGCTGCACATCGCATCGTCGACTCAGTAGCAGCCATCCAGGGCGTCGCCAAGCTGCATCCCGGTTCTTTCGGCGAAGTTGCGTTGCTTTACCCCGGCAAGCGCATCGGCGGCATAAAGCGCCCGAGTCCGCGCGACAATAGCCATATCGAGGTACACCTTGTAATCGACGTCGCGAAGCGCATTCCGGTTGCCACAATCGCGGACGCCGCCCGCACCGCGGCGCTCGAGGCCTGCCCGGGACTGCAACGCGTTGATGTCGTCGTGGCTGATGCTTTAAGCAGCGCACTGGAAGATTAAGAAGGAAGATTATGAAGAACTACTCCACGCTGGGCATTGTTGCCGGTCTGGTTTTGGCCTTTTTCATCCACCTTGGCCTGTGGCCCACGGTGTTGGCCATCCTGCTTGCCGCCATCGGTGGTGTTGTAGGTGCGCACTTCGACGGCCGTATCGACCTCACCGCCGTGTGGTATGGAATTATCGGCAAGGATAAAGGGCAGGGATAATGCCATCTGCCACGCCACAACAGCGCACTGATGGCACCTTGCGGTTTACGCACAAGGCTCTCGAACACATTGTCACTAGCGCCATCGCTTCCGTCCCCGGGACCGAAGCCATCGACGCCAAGCTCGCCGGCTTAGCTGGGCGCGCATTTCCGCGCCTGCTTATCCAGAGCGATCCTGCTTCCGAGGTGCTAGCGGTGGATGCCTCGATCGCGGTGACCTGGCCGAGTCCTGTCACAGACGTAGCGAAGTCGACCCGCAAAGCCATCGAGGAATGGGTTGCGGCCTATACCGGCTACCGCACCACCCGCGTCAACGTCACCGTTGCCGCAGCAGTACCGGGCGAGCGCGTGTCAGGCCCTGCCGTCGACGCGCGACAAACGCCACGGGCAATCACTCCGCGGTCACTTCCGGAGCGCCAGCTTAAACCGATAACCACCAACCATACGGTGCCAATACGCAATATAGATGCGCCTGCCCCGCAAACGGTGCGCTCTATCGACGCTGACAGCGCTCCGCTTCATGTCGCGTCCGTACACGCCCCGGAGCCAACTAGGCTTTTGCAGGTAAAGCCGCCCACGCCTAGCCACATCCGCCCTGTCGCCGCTCCCAATCCCGTGGCGGTACGCAGCGTGGCCGCTCCTCGGCCGCTGCAGCCGCGTCCGGTAAGTGCTCCCCGCCCGGTTGCGCTGCGCACAGTCCACGTACCCGAGCCAGCACCTGTCCGCCAGCCCTCGCTGCAAGGTACCGCGCCGGTTCGGCATGTCGTAGCGCCCCGTCCACAGCCACTGCGTGAAATCACAATTAGACCGATGTACAGAGGGGGTCAGGATGTCTAAGAAAGATGCTCTCCCGCAGGGCTTTGGCCAAAGTCCGGCGGCATCCCCCGCAGCCCGTAAATGGGCCGTTGTCCTCGGAATCGTTTGCTTGGGCGCCGCAGCTTTTCTCGGAAGGGAAACGTGGGCTGTCAGCACTAAAGCTGATTCCTGGCTGCAGCCTTTCATCGACGTGATGTCACAGGACGCGGTCGAAACTTGGATGCTGATAGGCGGCGGCATCGCTATTGCCATCGGCCTCATCTTCCTCATTGCTGTGTTCAAGCCACGCAAAAAGACCCACACCAGGCTCGCCTCCGACACCGCCTCGATGTGGCTGCGCTCGGTAGACATCGCGCGCGTGGCCTCAGCAGCTGCGCGCCGCGTGCCCGGCGTCAGTGCTGCCCGTAGCCGCGCAGTCATCAGCAAGAAGAAGATCGGCGTCGATATCACCGTCAACGGCGACACTGAGGACAATCTGTTGGTCGGCCGCGTGGAAGAGGCTGTATCGCAAGCCCTTTCCTCGTTGGAGCGCACCCCCCAGCTAAAAGTAAAGGCAGAAAATCTCCCGGAGGTCGATAATCATGTCTAAGGGCTTGGCAGCATTCGACCGTTTCCTATTATTCCTCATCGCCGTGGTCCTCATTGCGCTAGGGCTTTGGCCGATCCTCATCCATTTCGGGGTTCCCTTCGCCACTTCCCTGGCACGCTGGGTTGATCACGACGCTTGGGCAGCGCTGCCTAGCGCTAGTTGGTGGCCGGTAGCGCTGGGTGCAGCCACCATGCTCCTAGCGGTAGCCGGCATCTGGCTCATCGTGGCGAACTTGCGCCACCGGCGCTTCAACAACGTCGCATCCGATTCTTCGAATGATGAAGGCGCCATTTCCACCAATATGCAAGCTATTGCTGGTGCCGTGGCCAAAAGCTTTGATGCTCTCGACGGAGTCGAGAAGGTTCACCGGTTGGTGGCCTATGACCGTGCGCGGCCGACCTTGCAATACAAGATAGAAGCCAGCGCGGATATGCCACTAGATGAGCTAACCAAGGCAGTCGAAACCAGCGAGAAGGACTTCCGCGCAGCCTTCCCCGATGCCAATCTAGATACCGTGTACAAGCTGCACTTTAGCCAGGTTAAGGCACTAAAGGACTAGCCAATGTAGCCATCGACGGCGATATCAGGGGCGGATTCAGCGAGGAGTACCTCGGTGACCGCCCCAAATTCATGCGTAACCCCACGTGACAGCGATACTTGCAAAGGCTTCCCGGGACTACACTGCAGAATCTGCTTCCAGGAATAGTCAGCACGTTGCAGGCAGCGCCGTGCAATTTTAAATGCATGTAAGCCGTGGTCCAAAAGGATGGTTTCCAGCTCGGTGCGGATAAGCCACGCCCGCTCCCCTACGTTGCGCCTTTTCAACCCGCTGAGCTGGCGTGAATCTTGCTTTAGGCGGGTAATTGACTCCACTACGCCAAAGCGATGTTCGATGGACTCCGAGTCCTTGATAACAAGAGGTCGACCAGGCCCCACTGGCCGAACAGCCGAGTACTGCCACGCCACCGGCTGCCGCGGACCATCATCGCTGGTACGGCGAATGACCACATTTGCCTCGTCAATAGTCACGCGCTCACGCTGGGTGACGAGTAGCCACAATCCTTCCTCCACGCGGCCGTCGCCAAGCGGCAGTGTCGGTGGATGCAACCGCGCCATTTGCTCCAACGCACGAACCATATCCGCGTCGTCAGCACCCCATCCGAGGCCTTGGTTGGCCAGCATTGCAAACAGCGTGCCCAAGGGCAGCTCCGGCTGACCTTCCCACGCAGCTTTCAGAGCCTGCAGGGTGCGGTCGATGCGTGTGGGATCAAGCATGGCTCATAGCTTAACTGGCGCGGGAGCAAGACACGCAAAAAGCCACCGCCTTCCCGGAAAGGGAAAGCGGTGGCTTTAAAGGGCGTTACTTTAAACGCTCAAGCAAATGCTCTTACTTGATGATCTTGGTAACGCGGCCAGCGCCGACGGTGCGGGAGCCCTCGCGGATAGCGAAGCGCAGGCCCTCGTCCATAGCGACCGGCTGGATCAGCTCGACGGACATCTCGACGTTGTCGCCAGGCATAACCATCTCGGTGCCCTCAGGCAGCTTGATGACGCCGGTAACGTCGGTGGTGCGGAAGTAGAACTGCGGACGGTAGTTGTCCATGAACGGGGTGTGGCGGCCGCCCTCTTCCTTCTTCAGGACGTAGACGGAACCCTCGAACTGGGTGTGAGGGGTGTAAGCGCCCGGCTTGATAACAACCTGGCCACGCTCAACCTCTTCACGCTTGGTACCACGCAGAAGCAGGCCACAGTTGTCGCCAGCCTCGGTGTAGTCCATCATCTTGCGGAACATCTCGATACCGGTAACGGTGGTGGAGATGGACTTCTCCTGGATACCGATGATCTCGACGTCCTCGTTGACGTTCAGGGAGCCACGCTCAACACGGCCGGTAACAACGGTACCGCGGCCGGTGATGGTGAAGATGTCCTCGATCGGCATCAGGAACGGCTTGTCCAGCTCGCGCTCCGGATCCGGGATGGAGTCATCGCAAGCCTGCATGAGGTCGACAACAGCCTGTACCCACTTCTCGTCGCCCTCAAGAGCCTTCAGAGCGGAGATGTGAACGATCGGAGCTTCCTCGTCGTAGTCCTGCTCAGCGAGCAGCTCGCGGATCTCCATCTCGACGAGCTCGATGATTTCCTCGTCGTCAACCATGTCGCACTTGTTCAGTGCAACGAGGATGTAAGGAACGCCAACCTGGCGAGCCAGAAGAACGTGCTCGCGGGTCTGCGGCATCGGGCCATCGGTTGCAGCAACAACCAGGATAGCGCCGTCCATCTGAGCAGCACCGGTAATCATGTTCTTGATGTAGTCGGCGTGGCCCGGAGCGTCAACGTGTGCGTAGTGGCGCTTCGGGGTGGAGTACTCAACGTGGGAGATGTTGATGGTAATACCGCGCTCCTTCTCCTCAGGAGCCTTATCGATCATGTCGAATGCGAAAGCGGTGTTCTCCTCAGGGTACTGGTCAGCCAGAACCTTGGTGATCGCTGCGGTGGTGGTGGTCTTGCCGTGGTCGACGTGTCCGATGGTGCCGATGTTAACATGCGGCTTCGTACGCTCGAACTTCTCCTTTGCCACTGTTTGTCCTCCTGGACTCTATGGCGGCTGCATAGGCAGCCACGTGGTTGGTTAATGTCATTGGCACTTGGAACGAAAACTCCGAAGCGCTAATGACGCTTTCTTTACGTGCCAGTTACACGATCCTAGATTTATGCCGCAGTTTTTTCAAACCGCCTAAATAGGAGGTAACCCCGCGCATGTTGTGCGGTCGTTGACCCTCGACAAGAATCTGATAACGGATCCTGGGAGGGTAACGGCCGGCTCAACCAACACTTTTTGCAAGTGCAAGTTCAGCCAACCGCTACCCAACCAGTTGCCTCACGCGGGAGAAAAGCTGCAAGCTCTTGCCCCGCCCCGCAACTGGAATCTACTGGCAAAGACTACCAGCCGTATGCGGGGCTGAAGCGTGAGGGGGTGGCGATTGCCTTAAGGCTAGTTAGGCCTTGTTGCCGGTGCGCTCTTCGATGATCTCGGTTGCAACGGAGGAAGGAACCTCAGCGTAGGAATCGAAGACCATGGTGAAGTTTGCGCGGCCAGCGGTGGAAGAACGCAGGTCGCCGATGTAACCGAACATCTCGGACAGCGGAACCTTTGCCTTGACAACCTTTGCGCCGGAGCGGTCTTCCATAGCGAAGACCTGGCCACGACGGGAGCTGATGTCACCGTTAACGGTGCCCATGTACTCCTCAGGGGTAACAACCTCAACGGCCATGACCGGCTCAAGAAGGACTGGCTTTGCCTTAGCAACAGCTTCCTTCAGAACCTGGGAGCCAGCGAGCTTGAAGGCCATCTCGGAGGAGTCGACGTCGTGGTAAGCGCCGTCCTCGAGGGTTGCCTTGATGTTAACCAGCGGGAAGCCAGCGAGGTAGCCGTACTGCATTGCGTCCTGGATACCAGCGTCGACGGAAGGGATGTACTCCTTCGGAACGCGACCACCGGTGACGGCGTTCTCGAACTTGTAGGTTGCGGACTCGCCCTCCTCCAGCGTCTCTGGGTCCGGGTTGTAAGGCTCGATGGTGACGATGACCTTTGCGAACTGACCAGAACCACCGGTCTGCTTCTTGTGGGTGTAGTCCAGGGACTGAACCGTCTTGCGGATGGTCTCGCGGTAAGCAACCTGTGGGTTACCGATGTTTGCCTCGACCTTGAACTCGCGCTTCATACGGTCAACCAGAACGTCGAGGTGGAGCTCGCCCATGCCGCCGATAACGGTCTGGCCGGTCTCTTCATCCAGCTCGACGGTGAAGGTTGGGTCCTCAGCAGCGAGCTTCTGGATAGCGGTACCCAGCTTCTCCTGGTCAGCCTTGGTCTTTGGCTCGATGGAAACCTTGATAACCGGCTCCGGGAAGTCCATGGACTCGAGGATGATTGGGTTGTCCTTGTCGCACAGGGTGTCGCCCGTGGTGGTTTCCTTCAGGCCGATAACTGCGTAGATGTTACCTGCGTCAGCCTGCTCAACAGGGTTCTCCTTGTTGGCGTGCATCTGGAACAGCTTACCGATGCGCTCCTTCTTACCCTTGGTGGAGTTGAGCACCTCGGTGCCTGGGAAGACCTGGCCGGAGTAAACGCGAACGAAGTTCAGCTGGCCGAAGAACGGGTGTGCAGCAATCTTGAAGGACAGTGCGGAGAACGGGGAAGAAACAGCCGGCTTACGAGTAACCTGCTCTTCCTCGTTGCCAACAGCGTGGCCAATGACCTCGCCGACGTCCAGCGGGCTCGGAAGGAAGTCAACGACTGCGTCGAGCAGCGGCTGAACGCCCTTGTTGCGGTAAGCGGTACCACACAGAACCGGGTAGATCTCGGAGTTGATGGTCATCTTGCGGATGGCTGCCTTGATCTCGTCAAGAGTCAGCTCCTCGCCGCCGAAGTACTTCTCCATGAGCTCTTCGTCAGACTCAGCAACAGCCTCGAGCAGCTTCTCGCGGTACTCTTCAGCCTTCTCCTGCAGGTCAGCAGGGATCTCCTCGATGGTCGGCTCAGCACCGGTCTCGACCTTGCCGCGCCAGGTGATGGCACGCATGTTCAGCAGGTCAACGACACCGTCGAAGTCGTCCTCAGCGCCGATTGGCAGCTGCAGAACCAGTGGCTTAGCGCCGAGGCGATCGATAATGGTCTGAACGGTGAAGTAGAAGTCAGCGCCCAGCTTGTCCATCTTGTTGACAAAGCAGATACGCGGAACGTCGTACTTAGCAGCCTGACGCCACACCTGCTCGGACTGCGGCTCAACGCCTTCCTTGCCGTCGAAGACAGCAACAGCGCCATCCAGGACACGCAGGGAACGCTCGACCTCAACGGTGAAGTCAACGTGACCCGGGGTGTCGATGATGTTGATCTGGTTGTTGTCCCAGAAACAGGTAACAGCAGCGGAGGTAATGGTGATACCGCGCTCCTTCTCCTGCTCCATCCAGTCAGTGGTGGATGCGCCATCGTGCGTCTCGCCGACCTTACGGTTAATACCGGTGTAGAAGAGAATACGCTCGGTGGTGGTGGTCTTACCAGCATCGATGTGAGCCATGATGCCGATGTTGCGGACCTTGTGAAGGTCCTTAAGCACTTCTTGTGCCACGGTTTTACCCCAACTTATTTATCGTGGACGCTTCGCGCCGGTTCCCCGCTTTCAAAGCGAGGTTCCAGCACCAATCCGTCCGCATGGATAGGTCTTTATTAATTTTGCCACGTCTCGGCCGTCTTAGCAGCCGCAGGGCTACTAAAACTTCCAGCGGTGCACCTTAATACACCTTTATGTAGCCCGCCTCCCCAAGCTAGCCGTCTGCCCACAAGGAGAAGACACCAGCTTAGAAAAATGGCCCGAGCAACGATATGAAGTTATGTTTGCAGTTTCAACCGCAGAAAGCGGGTGGAACTGTTCAGCAAAACTATTACGTTGCTCGGACCATAGGCATACGCTGGAAAATTACCAGCGGTAGTGTGCGAAGGCGCGGTTTGCCTCAGCCATCTTGTGGGTATCTTCACGACGCTTCACGGAAGCACCAAGACCGTTGGATGCATCCAGGATCTCGTTAGCGAGACGCTCGATCATGGTGTTCTCACGACGCTGGCGGGTGAAAGTCACCAACCAACGCAGAGCGAGGGTGTTAGCGCGAGCCGGCTTAACCTCAACTGGCACCTGGTAGGTAGCACCACCGACACGGCGGGAGCGAACCTCGAGGTCCGGGCGGATGTTGCCCAGAGCCTTCTCCAGGGTGCCGACTGGGTCGGTACCGGTCTTCTCACGGCAAGCCTCGAGTGCACCGTAGACGATGCGCTCTGCGGTGGACTTCTTGCCATCGAGGAGGATCTTGTTCACGAGCATGGTGACCTGCTCGGAGTTGTATACCGGGTCCTTAACTACAGGACGCTTCGGAGCAGCATTCTTACGCATTGTTGATTACTGTCCCTTCTTTGCACCGTAGCGGGAACGAGCCTGCTTGCGGTCCTTAACGCCCTGGGTATCCAGTGCGCCACGGATAATCTTGTAACGAACACCCGGGAGGTCCTTAACACGACCGCCGCGGACGAGCACCATGGAGTGCTCCTGCAGGTTGTGGCCCTCGCCTGGGATGTACGCGGAAACCTCGATACCGGAGGTCAGGCGAACACGAGCGACCTTACGCAGTGCAGAGTTCGGCTTCTTCGGGGTGGTGGTGTAAACGCGGGTGCAAACGCCACGACGCTGAGGGGAGCCCTTCAGCGCTGCGGTTGCGACCTTGGAGCGCTTATCATGGCGGCCCTTACGGACCAGCTGCTGAATAGTTGGCATAAATCTAGTCTTTCTGTATGACTTCGGCTGAACTGACCGATGCTGCCCAAACACGCAAAAATAGGGGCTCTTTTCCGGGGCCCTTCCGCGTGTCCAGAACATCAATCAGCCATTCAAGCCGATTAATCGATCAGACTTTTCGCCCTACATGAAGGCGAAACCTCTTCGAACAATAGCAGCGACACACAAAACATCCAAATTTCATCTACCTGGCTTTTCTTTCCATCACCGCAGGCAGTCAATTACGCAACGCTTGACGACGCCACACCCCACCCAAGCCCGCCTGTGACAAATTCCCCGGAACTTTGATCCCCACCCAAAATCGGGCATTAGGCGAGGCCTATAGGGACAACAATCACATCCACTAAATAGGCACACGCCCCGTCGGCGTTTCAACATTCGAACCACTATATATAGAAACGATAAACCCATTAGTGCGAATATCTTGTGTTTTAGTTGCTCGCCCCGGAAGAAATTACAGCTATGTTATTTCGTGTCGCCCGGCGCTGCGTGGTGGCTTTTTGGCATCCCGGCTTGCCGCAAGTCCTCCCACATGACTGCAGTTGCCACCTAATTCCCCCACATGCACGCCTGGGCGTGCCATCAGAGCTGGAAAGGCAGCGAGCTTTTCGCTGTACCAGCGCTCCATTTCCATAACGAAGGGAAGAACTACATGGGTTCACGGACCATTAACGTCGCAGATTCCATCGAAGAGTACTTGGGCCGGCGCGATTGGCGCATCAACGCCAATGCCAATCAGGATTTCTCGCTAGGAGGGTTGATTCTTAACAACGCTGGCAAAGTAACCGCCAATTACTGGCTAGATGAGGTCTTTACGCCAGCCGCGGGAAGTGCACACCGAGCCGGTGATATTCACATCCATGATCTAGACATGCTCAGCGGCTATTGCGCTGGCTGGTCACTGCGCCGAGTTCTAGAAGAGGGATTCGGTGGCGTTCCAGGCACTATCTCTTCAGCACCACCGAAGCACTTTTCCTCCGCGTGCGGACAGATCGTCAACTTCCTGGGCACTCTGCAAAACGAGTGGGCAGGCGCGCAGGCCTTCTCCAGCTTCGATACCTACATGGCGCCTTTCGTGCGGCTGGATAACCTCAGCTACGGCCAGGTGCTCCAGCACATGCAGGAGTTCATCTTCAACTTGAACGTGCCTTCCCGCTGGGGCACGCAGACGCCATTTACAAACCTCACTTTCGATTGGCACTGCCCTGCCGACTTACGCGACCAGGTACCGCTCATCGGTGGCGAGCCCGTCGACTTCTGTTACGGCGACTTGGAGGCGGAGATGGTCATCATCAACCGTGCCTTCATCGAGGTGATGTCCGCCGGCGACGCGGACGGTAGGCCTTTCACCTTTCCTATCCCCACCTACAACATCACCCCGGACTTCGATTGGGACAGCGAGAACGCCGAGGCGTTGTTTAGTATGACCGCGAAGTACGGGCTGCCCTACTTCCAGAACTTCCTCAACTCTGATCTAGACCCAGGCATGATTCGTTCCATGTGCTGCCGGCTGCAGCTGGACCTGCGCGAGCTATTAAAGCGCGGCAATGGCTTGTTCGGCTCGGCCGAGTTGACCGGCTCCATCGGCGTGGTCACGCTCAACTGCGCACGCCTGGGCTACCTCTACCGCGGCGACGAGGAGGCGCTATTGGCGCGCGTCGCAGAGCTGGTAGATCTCGGCGTCGACACGCTCGAGCGCCGCCGCGCCTTTGTTAACAAGTGTTTGGAGAAAGGTCTTTTCCCCTATACCAAGCGTTGGCTACCCAGCTTGGATAACCACTTCTCCACCATCGGCGTCAACGGCTGCAACGAGATGATCCGTAACTTCACTGCCGACGCCTACGATCTCACCGATCCGTGCGGCCACGCACAGGTTCTGCGTCTGCTGGAGCGGGTTCGCGCACTGCTTGTCGACGCCCAGGAAAGAACCGGGCACCTTTATAACCTTGAAGCCTCACCTGCCGAGGGCGCTACGTACCGCTTCGCCCGCGAAGATCTGAAGCGTTATCCAGACATACTGCATGCCGGCACCGCAGAAGAACCGTATTACACCAATTCCTCGCAACTGCCCGTCGCGCACACTCCCGATCCTTTCACCGCACTTGCAGCCCAAGAGGACCTGCAGACCCAATACACCGGCGGCACCGTGCTGCACCTCTACATGGGCTCAGCAATGTCCTCCGGTAAGGCGTGCGCGAACCTCGTGCGCCGCTCGCTGGAGAACTTCCGACTGCCCTATGTCACCATCACGCCGACCTTTTCCATCTGTAACTCCCACGGCTATATCTCCGGCGAGCATCCGCACTGCCCCGACTGCGGTTCCAGCACTGAGATGTGGACGCGCGTGATGGGCTATTTCCGGCCAGTCTCCAGCTTCAACACGGGCAAGAAGGGAGAGTTCCATGAGCGCCAGTACTTCGACGAGAGGCTTGCGGCCGGCGTTTAAGACTGCGCCGTCGTTGCAAGCGCCGAAGCTAAGTTCCAGAACGCAGCTGCCGATTGGCGGGCTCATCCCCTTCTCGGCATCAGATTGGCCAGATCACCTGACCATGACGTTGTTCCTCAACGGCTGCCCGCTGCGGTGCACCTATTGCCATAACCCGCAGCTGCAGGCCTTTGTGCCGGGAAGCTATAGCTGGCAGGACGCGTTTTCCTTGCTATCCAAGCGCCATGGGCTTCTCGACGGCGTGGTCTTTTCCGGCGGCGAGCCACTTTCCGCGCCCGGGCTGCCGCAAGCGATAGCTGAAGCCCACGCGGCTGGCTTTGAGGTTGGCCTCCACACGAGCGGATACCTGCCGAGCAGGTTGGAAAAGCTCGTGAATAACCCCCTGACGCGGCCAGATTGGATAGGCATCGATGTCAAGGCCTTGCCAGATGATCTGCCACAGGTCACCGGCTGCAGCCGCGCCCAAGCGCAGCGGATGTGGGAGTCCTTTTATCTTTTGGCAGAAAGCGCCCGGGCAGGGCGGCTAAAACTACAGGCCCGCACCACTTTGTGGCCCGGCTCCTGTATAGAGGCACGGCTTCCCGAGCTGGAAGAACGCGTTGCGCAACAGGGACTTAAGCTGGTGCTCCAGTGGGCGCACGACGTCGACAAGCACGGCGTCTACTGCGGGGCGGAAGCTACTGCCATTCCCACGTAAATTCGGCGTCGGTGGCGCGCTCGGAGAAGTAAACCTTCTCTTGTGCCTCCCAGGTCTCGAACCACTCTGCGTAGTCCGGATCTCGCTCGATGGCTCGCTCATAGCGCTTTTCGCGCGGGCCGTCGAGGCGCACCGTAATTACGGTGCCACGCTCCTTAGCGGCGGCGATATTTTCTGGGGTAACCGCACCGACTCCCTCCACGATGAGGTCATCGCGCGCGTCCAAACTCGCCCATTCACCGGGCGCATTGGCTTCCCAATCCCAGCGCCAGTAGCCAGGATTGGCCCCGCGCAGCACCTGTTCGGCAACCATCTGGGAGCCCTGCTCAAGGCCGTGCCAACCGGGATAGAACTCGTCCAGGTGCACCACACGCCAGCCTGCTCTATCGGCGAGGGCGGCGCAGGCCCACGTCTTGCCAGCACCCGATGGCCCATCGATGAGCACCGTCACCGGCTTGAAGGGTTTCTTGCGCGTCGCGGCAGCCTTGATGACATCCTCGATGAGGCGGTCGAGCTGACTGTCGAAGTCCATGCTTCGTGGCCCTTTCGTCTTATAGACCGAAGAATCTCCAGGAATCTGTAACTACCGACGCTACCACCGGCACCGCTGCCAAAAGTGAACCGGCTAACATAATCAGCCAATCTATCCTGCTCACACGCGACTCGCGCGCCCACGTGCGCGCCGGCGAATACAACGGCGTGCGCCCGAAACCACGGGCCTCCATCGCCGTGGCGAGCTTGCCTCCGCGGCGCAGCGCCACTACCAAAAGGCCGAAGGACATCGTAAGCAAATGCTTAACCTTGCCGCGATCCCCCAATCCCCTAGCCCTCCGGGCACGAGCCATGGAATCCCAGTCGTCTCGAAACAGCGTCGCCATGCGCACACCGGCGACCGCGCCAATAACAAAACGCGAAGGCAGGCGAAGGTTTTGCGCCAGGGCGTCGCCTAAGCGTGTGGAATCAATGTCGCGCGCGAGGACAATCATTGGCAGCGCTACCGCGAGCACACGCAGCATCATCGCCACCGAAAGGCGCACCGAGTTCTCCGAAACCACGATGAGCCAAAGCCGGAAGTAAACCTCCCCGCCCTCGGCGCCATACAGCAACATCGAAACGCCAGACAGTGCGGCGAGGATAAACAGGAACCATCCGCTCCTTATGAGCTTTCCCAAACTAACCCCACACAGCGGCGCAAATACGAAGGTGATGACCAAAGAAACCGCGGCGGAGACCCAATCCACCGAGAGAAACAACGGCAAGGTCAGCGCCAGCATAAGGTAAACCCGCGTCAATGGGTTTACGCCGGACAAGATATTAGGCACGCGGCACCTCCACGCGGTGGTCACCGAGAGCCGCAATGAAGAGGGGATCGTGGGTTACCGAGGCAATGGTCACTCCCTCATCGCTTAACTCGCGCAGCATCCACACCAGTTCCGCGAAGGTCTGCGGATCCTGGCCGAACGTCGGCTCATCAAGCAACAGAACCGCCGGCGCGCTCACCAATGCTGTCGCCACCGAAAGGCGCCGTTTCTCTCCGCCCGAAAGGGTGAAGGGGTTGGCGCCAAGCAGCTGCCCCAAACGCAGGCGCTCCACTAATTCCGAGATGCGCTTTTCTGGGACCTCCTCGCCCATCACTCGGGGTCCCACGCGCAGCTCATCGGCAACGCTGCGCGCGACGAATTGATGTTCTGGGTTCTGAAACACGTACCCAATGCGATGCGCGAGCTCGCGCGACTTCCACGTTGCCGGGTCTCCTTTGAGGCCGCGACGCACGTGCTCGGCGACGCCCACCTCACCCGACGTATACGGCAACAGCCCGGCCATGGTTTCCAGCCAGGTGGTCTTTCCCGCCCCGTTGGGACCTGTCACAACGGTCGAAGCTGTCGAGGGAAGCTCAAAGGTACGCGGCGGGCCAAAGCGGGTAGCCAAATCCTTCGACCACATCGCTGGCTCAAGGCTGGATACGTCTTGTGGAACGCGAGCCTGCGGCAGCGTGGGCATCGCTTGGGCGCGTGCTTCCAGCACCTCGCCCACGGAAGCGTCAAGCGCAACCTGCCCATCCTCGATGAGTAGTCCGCGTTGCAGCAAGTGACGCCATCTATCTGGCTGGTGCTCAACCACGATGAGCGTGGCGCCGGTGCGCTCCACTAGCTGGGTCACCGCACGAACCACCGAATCGGCGCCCTCTGGGTCGAGGTTCGCCGTGGGCTCGTCCAACAAGATAAGTCCTGCGCCCATCGCCATCACGCCCGCCAAAGCCAAGCGTTGCTTCTGGCCACCGGAAAGCCGAGCGGTGGGATAGTCACGTGGAAGGTCAAGACCCACCAGCTCCAAGGCTTGGTCGACGCGGCGCCAAATCTCAGAGCGTTCGAGGCCAAGGTTCTCGCAGCCGAAAGCAACGTCGTCGCCCACTCGCGAGGAAATTACTTGGGAATCAGGATCCTGCAGGACCAGCCCCACTGGCATGCCTTCACCAGGCCACTCACCATTGCCCGCGGTATCAGCTCCGAAGAGCTGGATCTCTCCTACCTGCTCACCTTCCTCGTCGCCGCCGAGCACTCCGGCAAGAGCCGCCAAGAGCGTGGACTTGCCAGAACCGGAGTCACCGCACAGCAGAATTCGTTCGCCGGGCTCGACGTGGAAAGCAACATCCCGCAACGCCGGCTCTGCGCGCCCGGCATGAGTCCAGCCAAAACCTTTAACGCGGATGCCTGTTCCAGAAACCATTCTTGAAAATGCTTCTTAAGACTCGCGGCCTGCAGCAAAGCGGTCGAGCGCGCCAGTGGCCGCGAGCGCCTTGACCGTGAAGTAGCCCAGCACACCGGCGAGGATTGCGCCGGAGAGGCAGGTGCACACCAAGTAGATGATGTTGTATTCAACGGAACGGGCTAGGTGGCCGGCTGTGAAGAGCTCCAAAGTCCATGCACCGACGCCGGCGGCAAGGCCAGCGATGGTGGCAACAAGCAGGTTAAATGAACGGTAGGCAAAAATGGCGAAGACAATCTCCACGCCGATGCCCTGGGCGAAGCCAGAGAGCAAGGTTGCCGCGCCCCACTGGGAGCCAAGAGCGGCGGAGACGCAGGCAGCGAGCAGCTCCACGAAGAGCGCCGCTCCCGGCTTGCGGATGATGAGCCCACCGAGCACGCCTCCCAGCAACCAGATGCCAGAGGCCAAACCGCCCAGGCCAGGGGTAAAGGCATCGAGAGCCTCGTAGCCGGCATAACCCGCGGTGTTCCAGAACAAGAAAATCAGGCCACACGCCACGGACAAGACCGCAGCCACGACGATGTCGACGACCCGCCAGCGGCGGTTGGGCTTTCCAGCCGTGTGTGCAGTGCGTGCCGAAGATGCAGGTGAAGTAGACATTTTCCTCCCTCGCGCCGGTATTACCCGGATCAGGTGCAACGGTTCCCATATGTGGGGTCTCAGCCTTCTCCCGCGCAAACTGCTGCGATGGTTGTTCCTGAGTTTCGGTCTAAGGAGGGAGAAAGCACCCGTGTTCGCTGTGTAATTAGATGACTTCGTCAACTTGGACCCACTAATGCTAGCAAAAGTAAAAAGGCCCCATGCCTAAAAGCATGGAGCCTCTCAAAGCCGCAGCGTTATACCCAGAAAGCTGGGGCATCGCGCGGGGGTGGACTTAGAACGTGAAGTCCTCATCCAGCGGGACGGATGCGCCGGTGAACTCACCGAATCCATCGTCGCCGTAGATGGAATCGCCGTAAGTCGGGATCGAGTACGCAGCGTTGCGTGCGGCCTCGGTCGGCTTAACGGAGATGTTGCGGTAACGCGAGATACCGGTACCAGCCGGGATGAGCTTACCGATGATGACGTTCTCCTTCAGGCCAATGAGCTGATCGGAGCGCTTGTTAATAGCGGCGTCGGTAAGCACGCGCGTGGTCTCCTGGAAGGAGGCCGCGGACAGCCAGGACTCGGTAGCCAGCGATGCCTTGGTGATACCCATGATCTCGGAGCGCAGCTGAGCTGGCTCGCCGCCCTCGGCAACCTGTGCGGCGTTGACCTGCTTGGCCTCAGAGAGGTCAACCAGAACGCCCGGCAGGTAGTCGGTGGAGCCGGAGTCAATGACGGTACCGCGACGCAGCATCTGGCGGATGATGATCTCGATGTGCTTGTCGTGGATGGCAACACCCTGGGTACGGTAAACGGCCTGCACCTCGTCGATGAGGTGCTTCTCGACGCCGCGGCGACCGAGGACCTCGAGGACGTCGTGCGGATCAGCCGCACCACGCATCAGGCGCTCGCCGGTGGTGACGTGGTCACCGTCGCGCAGGGAACGCTCGATCATTGCGTCCGGGTTGGACTCCATCGGGCGGCGGACCTGTGCCAGGCCCTGGCGCTTCGACAGCTTCTCGTAGACGACGTTGTCGGAACCGTCATCCGGAGTGATGGTCAGGGTCCAGAAGTTGCCCTCATCGGACAGGGACACGGTGCCGTCAACGGATGCGATCGGCGCGCGGTTCTTCGGGTTACGAGCCTCGAACAGCTCCTGAACACGTGGCAGACCGCCGGTAATGTCGCCACCGACACCACCCTGGTGGAACGTACGCATGGTCAGCTGGGTACCCGGCTCACCAATGGACTGTGCAGCCACGATGCCGACCGCCTCGCCGATGTCGACGAGCTGGCCGGAGGCCATGGACTTGCCGTAGCACTTCGCACAAACGCCGGCTGGCGTCTGGCAGGTAAGGACGGAGCGAACCTTGATGTCGGCGATGCCGGCAGCCAAGATCTTCTCGGTCAGTTCCTCGGTCAGGTCAGAACCTGCTTCAGCAACGACAGTGCCATCTTCAGCCTTCACATCGGACGCGACGACGCGGCCGGATGCGGAAGTCTCCCACAGCTCGTGTGGAACCAACTTGTCGCCAGCCCACTCGCCCAGCGGAACGCGGACGCCCTGGCGGGTGCCACAGTCTTCTTCGCGGACGATGACGTCCTGTGCCACGTCGACGAGACGACGGGTGAGGTAGCCGGAGTCCGCGGTACGCAGTGCGGTATCGGCCAGGCCCTTACGGGAACCGTGCGAGTTGTTGAAGTACTCCAAGACCGACAGACCCTCACGGAAGGAGGTCTTGATCGGACGGGTGATGTAGTCACCCTTGGAGTTCACGACCATGCCCTTCATGCCGGCCAGGGTCCAGATCTGACGCATGTTACCCGCTGCACCAGACTTAACGATCATCGGAATCGGGTTGTCATCCGGGTAGAGATCCTCGACTGCCTTACCAACGGTGTCGGTAGCGTCCTTCCAGAGCTCAACCAGGCGGTCGTAACGCTCACGCTCGGTCAGCGCACCCTGCTCCCAGTACTTGCGCTCAATGCGCTGTGCTTCCTTCTCGTAAGACTCGAGAACCTCGGTCTTGTTCGGAAGGACCAGAACGTCGTCCATGGTGATGGTCACGCCAGAACGGGTTGCCCAGTAGAAACCGGCATCCTTCATCTTGTCCAGAACCTGGGCAACGGTGATCATCGGGTACTTAGCAGCGAGGTCGTTAATGACGTCACCGAGCAGTACGGAGTTCTTGGCGCCGCCCTTACGGACCATGACGCCCTCGAGGTACGGGTAGTTCCACGGCAGCAAGTCGTTGAACATGATGCGGCCAAGGGTGGTCTGCGCCATCCAAGCCTGGCCCTTCTGCCAACCATCAGGGAACTGCTCAGCCTCGATCTCAGCCGGTGGACGCAGGTGGGAGATGCGGACCTTGATTGGTGCCTGCAGGCCCAGGACGCCGCGGTCGCGAGCCATGATGGCCTCAGCGTAGGAGGAGTAAACGCCAGTTGCAGGGCCGTTTTCGGTCGCCTCGGTGTAGCGGCCCTCGCCGCCGATCTCGCCCTCTGCCTTGTCCATGGTCAGGTAGTAAAGACCGGTGACCATATCCAGACGCGGCATAGCCAGCGGCTTACCGGATGCCGGGGAAAGAATGTTGTTGGAAGCGAGCATGAGGACACGAGCCTCAGCCTGTGCCTCTGCGGACAGCGGCAGGTGAACTGCCATCTGGTCACCGTCGAAGTCAGCGTTGAACGCCTCGCAAGCCAGCGGGTGCAGCTGAATTGCCTTACCCTCGACCAGCTTCGGCTCGAAGGCCTGGATACCCAGACGGTGCAGCGTAGGTGCACGGTTGAGCATAACCGGGTGCTCGGAAATAGCCTCTTCCAGAACGTCCCAAACCTCTGGACGCTGGCGCTCAACCATGCGCTTTGCAGACTTGATGTTCTGTGCATAGTCGTTTTCGACCAAGCGCTTCATGACGAATGGCTTGAACAGCTCGAGAGCCATCAGCTTCGGCAGACCACACTCATGCAGCTTGAGCTGCGGGCCGACGATAATAACGGAACGGCCGGAGTAGTCAACACGCTTACCCAGCAGGTTCTGACGGAAACGGCCCTGCTTGCCCTTGAGCAAGTCAGACAGAGACTTCAGCGGACGGTTGCCAGGTCCGGTGACCGGGCGGCCGCGACGGCCGTTGTCGAAGAGCGCGTCAACAGATTCCTGCAGCATGCGCTTCTCGTTGTTAACGATGATCTCAGGAGCGCCGAGATCAATCATGCGCTTCAGGCGGTTGTTGCGGTTGATAACGCGGCGGTACAGGTCGTTCAGGTCGGAGGTGGCAAAACGGCCACCGTCGAGCTGAACCATCGGGCGCAGCTCCGGCGGGATAACCGGGATCGCATCCAGGACCATGCCTGCCGGGTCGTTGCCGGAGCGCAGGAAGGCTGCTACGACCTTCAGACGCTTCAGCGCGCGCATCTTCTTCTGGCCCTTGCCATTGTTGATGACTTCGCGCAGCTCTTCGGCCTCAGCCTCGAGGTCGAAGTTGCGGATAAGGGTCTGGATAGCCTCAGCACCCATGCCGCCGGTGAAGTAATCCTCGTAGCGGTCAACGAGCTCTTCGTAGATGGTCTCATCGATGATCATCTGCTTCGGAGCCAGCTTCAGGAAGGTGTTCCAGATTTCATCCAGGCGTGCGACCTCGCGCTCGCCACGCTCACGGATGTGCTGCATCTCCTTGTCAGCAGCGTTCTGGACCTTGCGGCGTGCTTCAGCCTTTGCGCCAGCAGCCTCCAGCTCAGCCAGATCCTGCTCGAGCTTGGCAGCGCGCTCTGCGATCTCAGACTCGGTGTCTTCCTCGACGTCCTTCTTCTCCAGAAGCATCTCTGCTTCCAGGGTGGACTGGTCGTTGTGGCGAGCCTCTTCATCAACAGAGGTGATGATGTTGGCTGCGAAGTAGATGATGCGCTCCAGGTCCTTCGGAGCAAGGTCCAGAAGGTAACCCAGGCGGGAAGGAACGCCCTTGAAGTACCAGATGTGTGTTACCGGAGCAGCCAGCTCGATGTGGCCCATGCGCTCACGGCGAACCTTGGACTTGGTGACCTCGACGCCGCAGCGCTCACAGATGATGCCCTTGTAGCGAACGCGCTTGTACTTACCGCAAGCGCACTCCCAGTCACGGGTTGGGCCGAAGATGCGCTCGCAGAACAGGCCGTCCTTTTCCGGCTTCAGGGTGCGGTAGTTGATGGTCTCAGGCTTTTTAACCTCGCCCTTGGACCAACGGCGAATGTCATCGGCAGTGGCCAGACCGATGCGGAGCTCGTCGAAGAGATTTACGTCAAACACGTAATGTCTCCCTTTCATCCCCACGCGAGTGTGGGGAACGTTGATGGCTTTAAAAAATTCTCAAATAGTGTGCCCTGCTGGTAGCTCGGGAGCTACCAGCTAGGACCGTAAGCTCTCACGCTTGAGCTCAAGCGTGCTATGCGATGTCGGCGTCAGCGCGCTCGTCGCGCGAAAGGTTAATACCCAGCGACGGGCTATCCATGTCGTCATCGTCAGAGCCAGACAGCTCCATCGGCGTGCCGTCGGTGGAGAGAACCTCCACGTTCAGACACAGCGACTGCAGCTCCTTGAGGAGGACCTTGAAGGACTCCGGGATACCTGGATCCGGGATGTTGTCGCCCTTCACGATTGCCTCGTAGACCTTCACACGGCCGACGACGTCGTCAGACTTGATGGTCAGCAGCTCCTGCAGGGTGTAGGCAGCGCCATAAGCCTGCATTGCCCACACCTCCATCTCGCCGAAGCGCTGGCCACCGAACTGCGCCTTACCACCCAGCGGCTGCTGGGTAATCATGGAGTAAGGGCCGGTGGAACGAGCGTGAATCTTTTCGTCGACCAGGTGGTGCAGCTTGAGCATGTACATGTAGCCGACGGAAACCGGGTACTTGTACGGCTCGCCAGAGCGGCCATCGAAAAGCTGTGCCTTACCGTGCTCGTCAACCATGACGTCGCCGTCGCGGTTCGGGCGGGAGGAAGCCAGCAAGCGGCCGATCTCCTCGTTGGAAGCACCGTCGAAGACCGGGGTTGCGGTCAGGGAACCAGCCGGGACGTCGTAAAGCTCTTCCGGCAGGGTCTTGAGCAGCTCAGCGTTAGCTGGGTCATCAACGTCGACCTTCCAGCCGGCGTGGGCAAGCCAGCCGAGGTGGACCTCGAGGACCTGGCCGATGTTCATACGACGCGGAACACCGTGGGTGTTCAAGATGACGTCGACAGGCGTGCCGTCAGCCATGAATGGCATGTCCTCTGGCGGCAGGATCTTGCCCACGACACCCTTGTTGCCGTGACGGCCAGCGAGCTTATCGCCATCCTGGATCTTGCGCTTCTGAGCGACGTAAACGCGGATCATCTCGTTGACGCCCGGTGCCAGATCGTCGTCGTCCTCGCGGGAGAAGCGCGCAACGCCGATAACCTTGCCGTTCTCACCGTGTGGAACCTTCATCGAGGTATCGCGAACCTCACGTGCCTTCTCACCGAAGATGGCGCGCAACAGGCGCTCCTCCGGGGTCAGCTCGGTCTCACCCTTCGGGGTGACCTTACCGACGAGGATGTCACCTGCGCGGACGTCCGCACCGATGCGGATGATGCCGCGCTCGTCGAGGTCGCGCAGAACATCGTCGGAGACGTTCGGGATCTCGCGGGTGATTTCCTCGGCACCCAGCTTGGTATCGCGAGCATCGATCTCGTGCTCCTCGATATGGATGGAGGTCAGAACATCGTCCTCGACGATGCGCTGGTTCAGGATGATTGCATCCTCGTAGTTGTGGCCTTCCCAAGGCATGAAGGCAACCAACAGGTTGCGGCCCAAGGACATCTCGCCGTTGTGGGTACCCGGGCCGTCAGCCAGAACCTGGCCGGCCTCTACGCGCTGGCCCAGCTCGACGAGCGGGGTCTGGTTGTAGTTGGTGCCCTGGTTGGTGCGCTCGAACTTGCGCAGCATGTAGGTGTCACGCTGACCCTCGTCATCCATGATGGTGATGAGATCGGCGGTGACGTTTTCTACGATGCCAGCCTTCGGGGTGATGATGAGGTCGCCGGCGTCGTATGCAGCGCGCTGCTCCATACCGGTACCAACGAAAGGTGCCTCGGAGCGCACCAGCGGCACTGCCTGGCGCTGCATGTTAGCGCCCATCAGCGCACGGTTAGCGTCGTCGTGCTCCAAGAACGGAATCATGGCGGTTGCCACGGAAACCATCTGGCGCGGGGAAACGTCAACGTAGTCGACGCCGGAAGCGTCGGTAACTCCGATGTCGCCGTCCTTCAGGCGGACCTCGATACGGGTGCCGACGATGGTGCCGTCAGCTTCCTTCTCGATTTCCGCCTGCGCAATTGCGTACTTATCTTCCTCATCAGCGGTGAGGTACTCGACCTCGTCGGTGACCTTGCCGTCAACAACCTTGCGGTATGGGGTCTCAATGAAGCCGAAAGCATTGACGCGAGCGTAGGAGGCCAGGGAGCCAATCAGACCAATGTTCGGGCCCTCCGGAGTCTCAATCGGGCACATACGGCCGTAGTGAGAAGCGTGCACGTCTCGGACCTCAATGCCGGCGCGCTCGCGGGACAGACCGCCTGGGCCCAGCGCAGACAGACGGCGCTTGTGGGTCAGACCAGACAGGGAGTTGTTGTGGTCCATGAACTGGGACAGCTGCGAGGTACCGAAGAACTCGCGGATAGCAGCAGAAACCGGACGCACGTTGATAAGGGAGGTCGGAGTGATGGACTCCGCATCCTGAGTAGTCATGCGCTCGCGAACGACGCGCTCCATACGGGACAGGCCAACGCGGACCTGGTTCTGGATGAGCTCGCCGACGGTACGCAGACGACGGTTACCAAAGTGGTCGATGTCGTCAGTGTGGATGGCGATGGTCTCGCCGTTCGGAGCGGTCATCTCACGCTCACCTACGTGCAGGCGTACCAGATACTCGAGGGTGACAGCGATGTCTTCCTCGGTCAGGGTCATCAGACCATCGTGGTCACCGCCCAGACCCAGCTTGCGGTTGACCTTGTAACGGCCCACCTTTGCGAGGTCGTAGCGCTTTGCACGGAAGAAGGAGTTATCCAGCAGGGACTGCGCGAGCTCGCGGGTCGGCTGCTCGCCCGGACGCTGCTTGCGGTAGATCTCCAGCAAAGCCTCGTCAGTGTTTGCCACACCATCGGACTCGAGGGTGGACATCATCAACTCGGAGAAGCCGAAGCGCTCACGGATCTGTTCCTCGGACCAACCAAGGGCCTTGAGCAGTACGGTTACCGGCTGGCGACGCTTACGGTCGATGCGGACGCCGACGGTATCGCGCTTGTCGACGTCGAATTCCAGCCATGCACCGCGGGAAGGAATCACCTTCACGGAGTGCAGCGGACGCTCGGTGGACTTATCGATGGTCTGATCGAAGTAGACGCCCGGGGAGCGAACGAGCTGGGAAACGACGACACGCTCGGTACCGTTAACGATGAACGTACCCTTGTCCGTCATCATCGGGAAGTCGCCGATGAAGACGGTCTGAGACTTGATCTCCTGGGTGTCGTTGTTGATGAACTCTGCGGTCACGTACAGCGGCGCGGAGTAGTTGATGTCCTTTTCCTTGCACTCGTCGACGGTGTTTTTCACCGGCTCGAAGCGAGGCTCCGACAGGGACAAGGACATGTTGCCCGAGTAGTCCTGAATCGGAGACAGTTCCTCAAGGATGTCCTCGAGGCCGCTGGTGACGCGAGCCTCGGGACCGCGCTCAGCCTGCTCGCGCTCGCGCCACTCTGGCGAGCCGATCAGCCATGCGAAGGAATCGAGTTGTAGATCGAGGAGGCCCGGGACGGCGATAGGCTCGTTGATTTTCGCGAACGAGTATCGCTTCGGGGCTCCAGGGATATTGGCCACTGACTTGGTCTGGCGGGAGACTGCCAAGATGGGTCCTTCCAGCACCTCACGCGGATTGCCTCCCCGCCCTGGCCGACGAGGTGCAAAACCGCTGGTAAATTTAGCATTCGGTCTGCTGTGGATTGTCTGGGTTCAGAATGCACAAAATCACCTTGTCAAGTCGGTTTTGCCATCACCTACTTGAAAGGCTAAATGTGCACCGAAGATCCAGATTCCAGCGCAACGAAATAGCTTATAGGAAAATTTCCACCGTGTAAAGGCGAAATCAGCATGCTACTTGCGGCGGCGTTTCTGGAAAGCACCCAATGCCCCAGCCAAACCGATGAGAGTCAGCACCGCGCCTAGGCCCAAGACGGCCCAGCGAACCATGGTGGCAAAGGCAGGCTTGGGGAATTCCGCGGCTTGTGCGAGGAAGACGGCGCGATCCTCGTCAGAGGTCTTGCCCTCAAACATGAATTGGGTTTCGCGGCCAGCACCACTGCGGTCGCCCCAATAGTCATCGATGGCCACGTCCATTCCTACTACCATGCCGGTTACCTGATCGACGTAGAAATCGCGTGTCGCTTTGTGGAATAGGTAACCCTGCTCGGTCGAATCATCTTCATTGTGCAAGGTGGTAGTGGTCTGTCCTGGGTACAAGGTCGCGAGGTTAGTCGGCTCAACTTCTTGGTGGAAGCGATAGACGGTGCGCCCCTCGATTTCCATCTCCTCTTCGAAGACTGCATCGGCAGCCTTGCGCAGATAGGGATCAAATACTGGATACGTAGTCTGCTCGGTTGCTGCTGGGAACTTTAGCCACACACCATCGACGGTGACCTGCGCGGTAGGGCTGCCCAGGGTGTGGGTAAGGGAGGCGTCGCCAAGCGCGTCACCGCTCAGGCGGTCCATGGAGTAGCTCCACACGCGCGCCATGGAAAGATCCTCAACCTTGCCGCTATCTCCGCGCATGGCCGACTCACCGATGCGGAGCGTGGCCTGCTCTTTATCTGAAGGATCTTGAATGTCCATGTTGAGCTGATAAGTCATTGGCCCCTCGTAAGGACTCGTGCCCTCCCCTGTCACTACCTGCGACTTGGCGGAATCGTCGTGCAGCGTCCACGTGGTGTGCTGCAAATCCAAAGGAATGCGCGGTTCGAAGCTCAAGAACTTCGGCGCCGCGATACCTGCGGCCATTAGCGCAACGCCGAGGCCTAGAAGCAGCACAGAAAAGATTCGGGATTTGGGCAGCATGGTGGATTATTCTACAGGTCGCGGACGCGGAGGCTGGAATCTGCACGCGGGGCGGGGAAGGACAAACACCTCCAAAACGGGAACAACCCCGTCTCCCAGCGGGGAAACGGGGTTGTAAGCCAAGTAAAATTACTTGAGCTCGACAGAAGCGCCAGCCTCTTCCAGCTTAGCCTTAGCAGCCTCAGCGTCGTCCTTGGAAGCACCCTCGAGGATAGCCTTCGGTGCGCCCTCGACGAGCTCCTTAGCTTCCTTCAGGCCCAGGCCGGAGACGATCTCGCGGACAACCTTGATGACGCCGATCTTCTTTGCGCCAGCGTCGGTCAGAACGACGTCGAACTCGTCCTTCTCTTCCTCAGCAGCGCCACCAGCAGCCGGTGCGCCTGCAGCTGCAACTGCAACCGGAGCAGCAGCCTCAACGTCGAAGACCTCTTCGAATTCCTTAACGAACTCGGAGAGCTCGATGAGGGTCATTTCCTTGAAAGCTTCAATGAGCTCGTCCTTGGTGAGCTTAGCCATGATGGCCATCCTTTCTTTTGGGCTGCGATGCAACCCAGATTGTGTTTGTGTTGATTTTTATGCGCCTTGATTGGCGACTTTAAGCCTCGGCAGACTTCTTGTCCTGCAGGGCCGCAGCGGTGCGGACCATCTTGGTAGCAGGAGCGTTGAATGCAGCCGCAGCCTTTGCCATAGAACCCTTCATAGCGCCGGCAAGCTTTGCGAGAGTGGTCTCGCGGTTGTCCAGCTCGGCGATGGCAGCAACCTGCTCTGCGGACAGAGCGTTGCCATCCATGTAGCCGCCCTTGACGACGAATGCCTTGTTGTCATCAGCGAACTTCTTGATGACCTTAGCGGCATCCACTGCCTCGCCCTTGATGAACGCAATTGCGGTCGGGCCAGTCAGCTTATCGTCAAGACCTTCGATGCCAGCCTCGTTAGCGGCGATCTTGAAGAGGGTGTTCTTGGCGACGGAGTACTCAACGTCAAAGCCGAGGTTGTTACGCAGCTCCTGGAGCTGAGAAACGGTCAGGCCGCGGTACTCGGTCAGCACGATGGACTCAGCGCCAGCGAGCTTCTCCTTGAGCTCCGCGAGATCTGCGGTGTTCTTCGGGTTTGCCATGTTCTACTTCGCCTCCTTTCGAAACATCTCTGTGATTTTCCGTCGAGACATCTTCAATAAAAAATGCCCCGTGCAAGAGCACAGGGCGCGCAGCATAAGAGAATGCCGCGATTAATCGCAAAGTGTCTCCTGCGTGGGCCGTCCCCTAGGATGAGGAACCTTCGATCCGGACTCCCGGATGACCGACGGTCTTCGGTGAACTTTGACTCGACCTTTCAGGCCGTTCAAACTTCGCTAGGAACTATACAAGCCACGCTAGCCAACTCCAAATCGCGGCTCTCGGGGCTTCCTTCTCCCTGTTTCACCCAACGAGAATTCTTAGTCCCTGAGCACCCCGCGCGGAACGATGACGGGGGCGTCGCTTCGCGGGTCATCCCAGATCTCGACGTCGATGCCATAGGCGGCTGCCAGCACTTCTTTCGTCAACGCCTGCTGGGGAGTTCCCTGCGCGATGACCTCGCCGTTGTTCATGACCACCATGGTGTCGGAGTACTGGCCGGCCAGCATGAGATCGTGCAGCACAACGACCACCGTTTTCCCGGCGTCGGCCTGTTTGCGCACGAGCTCCAAAACGCTCATGGCGTGGGCTGGGTCGAGGAAGGTTGTGGGTTCGTCGAGAAGCAGCACTGGCGTGTCCTGCGCCAGAGCAAGCGCCAGCCACACCCGTTGGCGTTGGCCACCCGAGAGCGCCGCGATATCACGGTCGATGAAGTCCGTAATGCCCGTCTCCACGCAGGCCTGCGCGATGATGTCGCGGTCCTTCGCAGACAGTCCCCGACCGCGGCCCAGGTGCGGGTAGCGCCCGCGCGCTACAAGCTCGCCCACCCGCAGCCCGTCCGGCGCCGTCGGCTGCTGTGGAAGAAGCGCCACGTGGGTAGCTGCTTCTTTCGGGCTCATGCCATGTACGTCTAGCTCGCCGATATGCACGCTCCCCTGCCGCGGGCGAAGAATTTTAGACAAGGTCTTCAGCAACGTGGACTTGCCGCAGCCATTAGGCCCAATGAGCGTGGTGATTTCACCCGGGTGGGCCACCAAGTCAACGCCGGACAGGATGTCGTCGCCGTCCTTATAGCCGGCATGGATACCGGTGGCCGTAATTTCTCTGTCTTTCACTAGCTTTTATCCTCTCCTCCGTGCGGCATTCCACACCAAGATGACCAGGGCACATCCTCCGATGATGGAGGAGACTGCACCCACTGGAGCGTCCATTGGCAACGCTCCAGCAATCACAGCGCACGCACTCAACAAGGCGGCGCCAGCAGCGCAAGAAACCAACGGCACAGGCGTGGGCGTCCGGGCAACAATGCGCCCCACATGCGGGGCGAGAAGCGCGATGAAACCAATGGGGCCGGCCACGGATACAGTCACCGCGCAGATTCCCGTAGCAGCGACCAGCAGGAACGCGCGTGTTCGCGTGATGTTAACTCCGAGGGAAAGGGCCGAGAGATCATCATGCGCAAGAAGTGGCAGCTCCCTGGCACACCACAGACCAAGCACCACGAAAGGAGTCAACCCCACGAGAAGAGGAGCAATGACCTCCATCCGCACGAAGCCCGTGGTTCCCGCCAGCCACAGCTGCGATTGCGCCGCGCGAAGGAGCTCGGCGGCGCGCAAAAGATACGCCACCAGCGCTTGAAACAGCAGCGAGAGCGCGATTCCGACGATAACGATGCGGTTGCTCGTGCCGATTCCCCCAAGCGCTACCAGCAGGATGGCTGCTAGCACGGCACCCAGCAACGCGAGCCCGGCCCGCCACCAGAACATGGAGAGCCCTTCGGCAAGCACAGGCCGGGAGAGCACCGTTCCGAGGACCACCATGACGGACGCACCACCAGTCACGCCAAGGATATCGGGAGAGGCCAGCGGATTGCGCGACATCGACTGCGTCCACGACCCCGCCAGTCCGAGCGCGGCACCCACGATGAGCGTCGCTAGCGCTACCGGCATGCGCAGGTCCCACACAACGCGAATTTCGCTGCGGCTTCCCCCGCCGTTGAGAATCTCCAGGACCTGCCCCGGGCTCAAGGCCACAGGGCCCTGCCCTAGCATGAGGACATAGGAGCTTGCGGCGACCACAACAAAGAAGCAGGTCGCTGCCCATATCCATGTCCGGCGCTGCCGCTCTTGGGAACGCAGATGCTTGACGACGTCCCCCTTCTGCAACCCCCTCATAGCTCGTGCTCCCCACGGTGTACGGCCCAGATAAGAAATGGTGCGCCCACAAAGGCCAAGACGATGGACATCTCCAGCTCGGAGGGACCCACGATGAGGCGGCCCAGAATATCCGCAACGAGTACGGAGCAGCCACCGAGTAAGGCGGCTGGCGCAACCATCGCGGTAACTTCTGGCCCCGTGAACCGGCGCAGCAGATGGGGGATGGCAAAACCAACGAAGGCAATGGGCCCCGTCGCCGCGGTAGCGCATCCTGCTAGCACAACGATGCTCAAGGCAGCACCGCGCCGCGTCAGCGTGGGCGAGCCGCCTAGTGCCACCGAGGATTCCTCCCCCATGGCTAAAAGGTCGAGCGGGCGCGCCACTCGTGCGGCGATGATAAGCCCGATTAGCAACCCAACACCTGCAATGGCGACATCCTCTGGGCCGCGCCCAAACGTGGAGCCGATGGTCCACCGGCGCATGCTGTCGAGAACATCCGTGGAGTACAGGCCGATCAACATGGCGCTAGAGCTCAAGGCAGCAGCAACGCCTGCGCCGACCAAGACCAGCGTCAAAGGATCCTGAAACCTGCGGGACACACCCAGCACTAATGCCGTGGCCAAGCCGGCACCGAGGAGGGCGAGCGCTGTCCGCATCCCGGTTGAGGTGGCGATCCCTAGTGTTGTCCCGAGGGCAACAAGGAACGAGGCTCCCGCAGTAATACCAATGAAGCCCGGATCGGCCAAGGGGTTCCTAGTCCAAGACTGAGCGATAACACCCGATACCGCGATGGCAGCTCCCGCGAAGTAGGCCACGAACGTGCGGGGGATGCGTAAATCCCACACGATATTCTCGATATCTGCCTCGCCCCCGTGGAGGAGGGCAGCGAACAGATCCGGAAACGGGATAGTCCTTGACCCCACTACCAGCGAGCACAGCAAAAGGAGGAGGGTCGACACAACTAGGGCCGTGGTGAGCAGTGCGCGGCTTCTTCCCCGCGAATCCAATGCGGCTGCTTCACCGCCGTGGCGCGCACCCGCAGCACCGTGGATAGCATCAGCCTTCCTCGGTAGTGCGAGCATTTAGAGCTTCTCTTCGAACTTGTCGACGGCCCACGGGATCGTCAGCGGGTTCGGAATGCTCATCGCATTGCCGGTGTCCGTGTCCAGGTAGCGAACGCGGCCATCCTTGACCACGTCGAGGCCTTGGAACGTGGAATCCTTCTTGATTTCATCGACCGCGCCGTTGTAGTCCAAGACGAACAGGTAGTCCACGTTGTTGAGCTGGGAGTAGTTTTCCGGGGCATAGTCCACGAAGAAGCTGGAACCATCACCCTGCAATTCCTGCGGAATCTCAAAACCGAGGTTCTCAATGAACTGGCCGCGGCCGTCCTCTGCTGTGTAGAGGCCCAGCTTCCCCTCATAGGGCATGACGATGGCTGCTCGCTTGCCCTGCAGCTCCGGGTGGGAGTCCTTGAACTGCTCGAAGGCGTCCTCCGCCTGGTCAATAAGCTTCTCCCCCTCCTCTTCCTTGTCCACGGCAGAGGCGATGGTCTTGACTTGTTCCTCCCAGGGAATCTGCCAGTCTTCGAAACCTTCGGGCTTCACGGTCAGCGGGGCGATATCCTCGAGGGATTTCTTCGCTTCCTGGTCCACAGCTTGGTTCACGGCGATGATCTGTGTGGGATCCGAGGCAGTGACCTGCTCAAGTACCTCTGCCGTGAAACCGGAAGCGGTGTTATAGATCACCTCGGGCTGGGCATCTCCCAGAAGCTCCTTCGCCCATGGGCCAACGCCGGAGCCATCACCGTCGCCTTGCGCACCCCATGGTGCTACGGCAACCGGAGTGATTCCGAGTGCCAGCAC
Organism: Corynebacterium simulans; assembly: GCF_001586215.1. Classification (NCBI taxonomy): domain Bacteria; kingdom Bacillati; phylum Actinomycetota; class Actinomycetes; order Mycobacteriales; family Corynebacteriaceae; genus Corynebacterium; species Corynebacterium simulans. Next base: position 1,014,975 of record NZ_CP014634.1, read on the forward strand.
GGTATCGGCATCACCCAGCCCTAGGCTGGCAACGCGCACCTCCTCAGCACTGTCCGCACCCGTGCTGTCCTCGCCACTTCCGCGCGAGCACCCTGTCAGAGCAATCGCTGCCGCTGAGACAATCGCGAGCACGCCTTTTGCGCGCCGGCTGATAGCAACCATGGAAAAACCTTTCTTTCAACGGGAACGAGCACGCAAGCATTCGCACCCCTAACCTATTTGAGGCTAGCCTACCCTTCGCTTTATGATGGCTTCGAATTTCTCTTTTACCTAGGAACAATTCCCTTGACGAATCACCGCTTATTGCCCGTTACCCTCACCGGGAACACCCGCCTCAAGCCGCGGCTGCACCGTTTAACTTTTCACTCGCCGGCTTTTAGTGACTACCCCCTAGCCGGGCCTGACGAGTATTTTGGGCTCCTCATGCCCCAAGACGGGCAGAAGTTCTCCCCTTTCCCAGTCGAAGATGCCAATGTTCGTGCTGCCGTCAACGGATTGCCCGACAGCATACGCCCAGCATTACGCTGGTACACAATTCGCAAGCTCAACCAAGAAGCGTGCACCATCGATGTCGACGTTGTGGCCCATGGCGATAATGGCCCGGGCTCACGCTGGATCCTCAATGCCCACCCCGGGGATACCGCCGGAATATATACCGGGCAAGTGCGGTGGCAAGCGCCTAAGAAGTCACAACTATTGCTCGCAGATGCCTCTGCCCTTCCGGCGCTGTGGCACATCCTCGAGCACTACGAAGCCTTGTCACCGGAAACCTTGGGTGCAGTCGACGTCGTTGCCATGATCGCAGACGACGCTGAAGTTGAAGACGGCTTTGAGGAAACGTGGCGCGACAAGGTTCGCTCACTCGCCATGATCACCGCCCCGCACGAGGAACACAGCACGCGCGCTAGCCAGCTTCTTGGATCCCGATTCTCCGCGGATACAGCGCCGGATTCGGTGTGGGTGTCAGGCGAAGGAGACCTGGCCAAAGCAGTGCGCTCGATAGCCGTGCATGACTGGGGTGTACCGCGCGAAGACGTTATCTGGTCCGTGTACTGGATGAAAGGCAAGCCGCGGCCTTAATTCCTTCGCACGCATCTACGCTACATGGCAATCTCTCTGCCCGCTCACCGTGCATCCGTATGCTGGGATACCATGACCACCCTTGTTTGGTTTCGCGATGACCTGCGCCTTTGCGATAACCCCGCACTCACCTGGGCTGCTTCCCGGGGCGAGGTTGTTGCCTGCGTCCTCGACGAGCCTGCCTATCCAGGCTCGCGCCCGCTCGGAAGTGCGGCGGCGTGGTGGCGCGAGCGCTCCCTGGCACAATTGCGCACCCGTCTCGCCGAGCATGACATTCCACTGTTGCGCCTAGACGCTGATGCCCGCACGGCCATTCCCCGCCTTGCCCACCAGATTGGCCCAGATGCGGTGCTCTGGAACCGCCGCTATCACGTGCGGGATGTCGACGCAGCAGTAAAAGAGTCCCTCACCTCGTCCGGCATCGCTACTCACTCCTTTGCCGGCCACCTCCTCATTGAGCCCACCGCCATCAGGCCTTATAAAGGCTACACTCCCTTCGCCCGCGCAGCACGCCAGCACCTTGATGACCATCCTCTCGGCGATCCCGTGCCCACCCCTGCGCTTAGTGGCCCAGGCGCGCAGGCCTTTGCCGAGCTTTCCGAGCCCTTCCCCGATGAAGCCCCGCTCCCTTGGCAACAGCGTCTCGCGGACTACTGGGACCCCGGCGAACTCGCCGCCCGGGAAACGGTGGCCGGCCTCGAGCTTGACCACTATGACCGCGACCGTGACTTCTTCGCCCGGCCGGCTACCTCCCGGCTCTCACCGCACCTGCGCTTCGGCGAAATCTCGGTCCGCGAAGTCTGGCAGGCCGCCAGCGAGCTGCCCTGTGATGCCTCCAGCTTCGGCTCCGAGCTGCTCTGGCGCGACTTCGCCTGGCATCGCCTGTACCACGTGCCAGACCTCGCAACAGAGCCTGTGCGAGACAAGTTCCGCGACTTCGATTGGTATTGGGACGGCGGCGGAATCGACACCTCCGGAAAGGACCCGCGCCCGCATCCCCTGCCGGAACTAGAAGCCTGGCGCACGGGCGAGACCGGCATTCCGCTTGTCGACGCCGGAATGCGCGAGCTCTGGCACACCGGCTACATGCATAACCGCGTGCGCATGGTGGTGGGCTCCTTTTTGACGAAGAACCTCGGCATCCACTGGCGCCACGGCGAAGAGTGGTTCTGGGACACGCTTGTCGACGCCGATCCTGCTTCCAATCCCTTCAATTGGCAATGGGTCGCTGGCTGCGGCGATGACGCCTCGCCGTTCTTCCGCATCTTCAACCCGCAGCTGCAAGCCAGCAAATTCGATCCCGACGGCACCTACGTGCGCCAGTGGGCACCACCGCTTAGCCCACCGCCCATCGTGGACCTCAAGCAGTCGCGGCAAGCCGCCTTGGACGCATACCAGGAAATCCGTTAGGCCCGCAGCGTGTTCTAACACGGTCATGCAAGACAGACCGGCGAGACAACAGGAAAACATCGAGGGCCCCGACCTTACGGCCGGGGCCCTCGATGTCTCTCTATGCGCTTTGGATATCGCTGCGGGGTCTCAAGCCGCTGCGCCCTGCAAAGCTCAGGGTGTTCTCTCTATCTCTCATGCGCCTCTCTCAAACGCACAACATAAGTATGGGGCATAGAACTTGCGAGACAATGAATTCAACCTGCAAGTCCCCTGTGCGTTCCTGCCAATTTCCTGAAATTTAGAAAAGGGCAAGAAGGCAAAAAGAATGCCCCAACCGCGACGCGGTCGGGGCGAACCATCAGCGGCGCTTAAAGCGAACCACTAACAGAAGCAGAAATTACTCTGCGTAGTTCTTCTGAACAGAAGCGTCAACCGGGATGCCAGGACCGGAGGTCGTGGAGATGGTTACCTTCTTGACGTACTGGCCCTTAGCGGAGGATGGCTTCAGACGCAGGATCTCGTCGTAGAGAGCGCCGTAGTTCTCAGCCAGCTTCTCAGCGTCGAAGGAAGCCTTGCCCAGGATTGCGTGCAGGTTGGAAGCCTTGTCAACACGGAAGGAGATCTTGCCGCCCTTGACGTCGGAGATAGCCTTCGCAACGTCAGCGGTGACGGTGCCGGTCTTCGGGTTCGGCATCAGACCACGTGGGCCGAGGACACGTGCAACGCGGCCGACCTTAGCCATCTGGTCCGGGGTAGCGATTGCAACGTCGAAGTCGATGTTGCCCTCGTTGATAGCGGAGATCAGCTCGTCGGTGCCGACAATGTCAGCGCCTGCAGCCTTAGCTGCCTCAGCCTTCTCGCCCTCTGCGAAGACGGCTACACGAACGTCCTTACCGGTGCCGTTAGGCAGGGAAACGGTGCCGCGAACCAGCTGGTCAGCCTTGCGTGGGTCAACGCCCAGGCGGAAAACGACGTCGACAGTAGCGTCGAAGTTCTTGGAGGAGGTCTCCTTGGCGAGCTTTGCAGCCTCCAGCGGAGAGTACTGACGGGACTTGTCGACGAGCTCAGCAGCCGCCTTGTAAGCCTTAGAGTTGGTGCTCATTTAAGCAATTCCTTTTCTTGGATTGGTGTGGTCTTGGCGGGCCGTAGCTGGCCCTACCACGAGCGACCACACGAGATGGCCGCTCATTTTTTGATGAAGTTGTTTACTTGGCTGGGATGCCGTCGACGGTGATGCCCATGGAACGAGCAGTGCCGGCGATGATGCGAGCACCGTTCTCGATGTCGCGAGCGTTCAGATCCTCGAACTTGGTCTGTGCAATCTCCTTGCACTGATCCCAGGTCACGGAACCGACCTTGTCGGTGTGAGGAACGCCGGAGCCCTTCTTGATGCCAGCGGCCTTCAACAGCAGCTTCGCTGCCGGCGGGGTCTTCAGCTTGAAATCGAAGGAGCGATCCTCGTAAACGGTGATCTCAACAGGCACAACGTTGCCACGCTGGGACTCAGTCGCAGCGTTGTAAGCCTTGCAGAACTCCATGATGTTGACGCCGTGGGCACCCAGTGCCGGACCAACCGGCGGAGCCGGGTTAGCAGCGCCAGCCTCGATCTGCAGCTTGATGAAGCCAGAAACCTTCTTCTTCGGAGCCATCGAATTACCTCTTTCCTGTGTTACCGGTGCGCTGCCACGATGAATAACAGCGCCCCGTCCGGATGCTCACCTCAAGTGGGCCACCGGGGGAGAAACGTTTAGTTGTCTGTGCACGCAAAAAGGCGCACGGCGTCTCATCTTAGAACACCGTGCGCCCTGCTACCAAATCGCATAGCCTGCCATTTTCCCAGGCTACGCGCCAAGTGGTTTTAGGAGACGCGCTCGATTTCGGTCGGGGAAAGCTCGACTGGAGTCTCGCGGCCGAAGATGGAAACCAAGCCCTGCATCTTACCGGTCTCTGGGTCAATCTCGGAGATGGTTGCAGAAACGGATGCCAGCGGGCCGGAGAGGATTGTAACTGCCTCGCCGACCTCGAAGTCGTGCGCGTAAGCCTTCGCAGCAGCCTTCTCCGGCATTGCGACGACCTGCTCGCCGTCTTGGTCGCCAGCGTTTTGCTTGGACTCCGATGCAGCCTCGTTCGGCATGAGGAACTTGGCGACGTCGCGGATCTTGACCGGGGTCGCATTGCCCTCATTACCCACGAAGGAGGTCACACCAGGGGTTTCGCGAACGACGGACCAGGCGGCGTCGTTAAGCTCCATGCGGACCAAGACGTAGCCCGGCAGCAGCTTGCGCTTGACGATCTTCTTCTTGCCGTCCTTGTTTTCCAGAATCTGCTCGACCGGAACGACAACCTCGAAGATGGAATCCTCGACCTCAAGGGTCTGGGCGCGCATGTCGAGGTTGGTCTTCACCTTGTTCTCGTAGCCGGAGTAGCACTGGATGATGTACCACTGGCCCGGCTGCTTCTTCAGCTCGCGGGTGAACTGGCGCAAGCGACGGCGGTAGTCATCGTCCTCGGATCCCTCAGCTTCAGCGGCGCTTGCAGCCTCTGCGTCTGCAGCGTTAGATGCGCCTTCAGCGGCTTCTGCACCTTCTGCGGCAGGTGCGTCCGCGGACTCGGAATCAGCCACAGCTTCGGCTGCCTGGTCCTGTACGTTGCCGATGAGGGCCGCTTCGAGGGAGGTTTCTGGCGTTTCGACGTTGTTCTCGTCGCTCATGGTCTTTTACTCCATCCGTTCGCGCGCGAGCTTTAAAGAAGCAGGCGCTTCAAGAATTTTCTGCGCCCTAGCCTACCTGCGTTGCGGCCCCTAAACGAACGCCGCCCCGCCAAGCCACTAGGGCAAAAAGTATCCCGCCGTTTCCCTCGCCTCGCGAGTGAAATCAGCGGGATAAAAGCTTGTATTAAAAGACTACTAAGGAGTCAGAATCTTCTCAACTCCCAGACCGGACAGGGTGTCAACTCCCCAGACAAGGGCAGTCAGGACGATGAGGAAGGCGAAGGTAATAACGGTGTACTGAACCATTTCCTTTGCGGTTGGCCAGACGACCTTCTTCATTTCGGAAGCAACCTCGCTTGGGAAAGCGGCTACACCGCCGCCGACGGTTGCATCATCTTTTTTGTCCTCTACGCGTACAACTCGCTTGTCGGTGTACGCCTGCGATGAGGTGGTAGCTGCACCGGAGAGCTGGCGCTTACCGGTGGGGCGTGAAGCGCCTGACTTAATCGGCTGCTGTTCATCGCTCACAGCTGGTTCCTCCTTGGAAAAGTTTTGGCAGGGGCGACAGGACTCGAACCTGCAACCTACGGTTTTGGAGACCGTTGCGCTACCAATTGCGCCACGCCCCTATGCATGTAACTGTCAAAGACAGCATGCACAACCCTACCAGAACTGCGATTTACTTCTAAACCGCCAGCCCTTGGGCCGGAGTCGGTAGTAAAAAAGCGCCCGCGTTGTGGGGCACTTTCCTTTCCCGGTAGCGATGGCGAGAATTGAACTCGCGACACAGCGATTATGAGTCGCTTGCTCTACCACTGAGCTACACCGCCATAATCATGTGCACTAGATGCAGACATGATTGGAGCCCCCTGACAGAATCGAACTGTCGACCTTTTCCTTACCATGGAAACGCTCTGCCGACTGAGCTAAGGGGGCACAGCCTCGTTGAGTAACGAACTTTTTGTTCGCTGTGCTCTCGTTGAAGCCTTGAAAAGATTAACCCGATTTAGTCTAATTACACAAATCGCCAGTTCACTCTGCGTTTTTGAGCTCTTTCAAACGCACGTTTTCGCACACCTTTAGCCCAAGGGGCAGAGTGAGGCGAGCTTGAAGAACACGACCGCTAGATTTCACCCACGACGCGAAAACGAAGAAACCCCGTGGTCGAAACCACGGGGTTTAGATTGTGCCAGGTAGAAGATTCGAACTTCTGAAGGCAATGCCGGCGGATTTACAGTCCGCTCCCTTTGGCCGCTCGGGCAACCTGGCTTGCACTCGAGGTGCGATTAGGTACTTTACTACGAAGTGCCCACCGGCATGCAAATCGGCAGGACACAAGTCCTTTTAGTGCCTGCTTAGCCAACCCGGCGAACCGTGTAATCCGCCAACTGGCGCAGCGCCTCGCTAGCTGCACACTCCGGCAGCACCGAAAGCTGCTCCTCCACAACACGCAGGTAGCCATGCACATCGTTCATAGCCTTCTCGCGGCCGCCCGAGCGACGCAGAAGGTCGATGGCGTGATCAACAGACGCGTCGTCGGCAAGCGGGCCTGTCAAAAGCGCACGCAGTTCGTCGCCCACTGGGCCTTCCTCCTCCAGGGCGTAGAGGACCGGCAGGGTAAATACACCCTCGCGGAGATCGGTGCCCGGGGTCTTACCGGATTCGTTCGGGTCGGAGAAAATGTCAATGATGTCGTCGACGATTTGGAATATCATGCCGATTGCACCGCCAATCTGACGCAGCGCGGCGGCCTGTTCAGAGGTAGCACCGGAATGATAAGCGCCCAGGTAGCCAGCAGACGCAATGAGCACGGCCGTCTTCTCACGGATAACCGCCATGTAGTGATCCACCGCATTAGCCTCGCCCGCGCCGATGGTCTCACGCATCTGGCCGGTGACCAGCTCCTCGAAAGTCTCCGCGAAGTGTCCAACCGTGTGGGTATCAAGCTGGGACATCAGGCGGGAAGCATGCGCCAAGAGGGCGTCGCCAGCCAAAATTGCCACGGAGTTGGTCCAGCGGAAATTGGCGGACTCGACGCCGCGGCGACGCTCAGCCTCATCCATCACATCATCGTGATAGAGCGTTGCGACGTGCACCATTTCAACCACCGTGGCGGCTTTAATGACCTCAGCAGAAGCTGGGCGCTGGCCAAACTCGGAGGCGAGCAAAGCCATCATTGGACGAAAACGCTTTCCGCCTGCACTCGAAAGGTGGCTGACCTTCTCTTTTACGAAGTCCTGCCCACGATCAATTTCATGGTGCAGCAATTCCTCAACGGCAGCCATTCCAGCGCCAATGCGCTCGCTTAGCTGCGGGTCACCCAAGTCCACATGAGTGGCATGAGTCTGGCCGTGAGACATTAACAGCGTTCCTTTAACTCAAAAATGGCAGTGATAATCAGCTACTTACCGTAGTCCATACCACGGCCCTAAACACACTCAAGGTGGCCAACGCGTGCAATGATAGTGCCCATGTCGCAGCAGATCGGTAACCCAGAACTTGTAGACGTAGCCATCATCGGCGCAGGGCCGGCAGGTTCCGCCGCCGCCATTCACGCAGCTAAAGCGGGCTACGAAACGCTGCTTATCGACGCCGCTTCTTTCCCCCGTGACAAAACCTGCGGGGACGGGCTCACCCCGCGCGCGATGCATCAGCTGAATCTATTGGGGCTGGACGTTAATGCGCAATATCGCAATAAGGGCTTGAAGCTACACGGTTATGGCGGCTCGGTAACCGCGCCGTGGCCTTCCAGCTACCCTACTTCGGTGGGCACGGCTTTGCCGCGCCACGAGTTCGACAATCTCGTCTTTGCGGCCGCACAGGCTGCAGGTGCAAAGACGTGGACCGGCACGCCTGCGACCGCCCCAGTGGTGGAAAACGGGTCTCTCACCAGCTTCCGCGTTGGTGAGCGCGAAGTGCGTTCCAAGTGGGTGATCGTGGCCGACGGCGTGCGCTCGACCTTTGGCAAGCAGCTAGGACGCGCTTGGCACCAAGACGAGGTCTATGGCATCGCTGCGCGCAGTTATGCGACTTCCACGCACGCAGCGGAGCCGTGGATGCACTCGCATGTGGAGCTGAAGTCGGAAACCGGCGAGGTACAACCAGGCTACGGCTGGATTTTTCCGCTGGGTGCGGAAATCGGTGAGGTCAACATCGGCCTTGGCGCGCTTTCAACGGCGCAGCGTCCGGCCCGCATCAACACCAAGAAGCTGCTTTCTCACTACGCGCAGCAGCAGCGCGCGGACTGGGGCTTAGGCGAAATCACCCGCGTGGCCTCAGCTCTGCTGCCTATGGGCGGTGCGGTCTCGAACGTGGCCGGTGCCAACTGGATGCTCATTGGTGACGCCGCGGCTTGCGTGAACCCGCTCAATGGCGAGGGCATCGACTATGGCTTGGAGACCGCAAAGCTTGCAGTCGAGCTGTTGGGCACCAAGGACTTCACGCTGGCCTGGCCAGATCTGTTGCAGACGCAGTACGGCGAGGCTTTCGTCTTGGCGCGCACGGCCGCGCGCTTACTGACTTACCCGCAGTTCCTGCCTTTCGCGGGCCCAGTTGCGCTGCGCGGGCCGGTCGGCCGGATGCTGATGCCGGCGGCAGCCCGGCTCATGGGCAACTTGGTCACAGAAGAAGACCGCGACCTCATCGCTCGCGCGTGGCGCCTGGCTGGCCGCGGCGTAGCGGCGGCGCGGCGCGATACGCCGCTGTGGAACTCGCTCTAGGCCCGCGTGCCTTTCCAGATGGTCCTTTTGCGGGGAGCCTGGCCAAAGCTCGGCAGAGGGCTCGGTGAGTGCTCAGCAGGGCCGGAGCCAGCGTTGCTGGGCCTAGCGCAACGGCTTCGTCGCCGAGTGCAGCGCCACGATGCCGAGCGTCATGTTCTTCCAGCCCGCGCCTTCCCACCCATTGCGGTTGATGGCTGCGGCAAGTTCCTCTTGGTCGGGCCAGGCGCGAATCGAGTCAGCGAGATAGACATAAGCCTCCGGGTTCGACGAAACTAGCTTCGCAATCGGCGGCAGCAGGCGGGTTAAGTATTCCTTGTAGACCGTGCCGAAGACCGGGATGATGGGCTTGGAAAACTCCGCCACTGCAATACGGCCGCCCGGCTTAGTTACGCGAGCCATCTCACGCAGCCCCAGCTCAAAATCGTGGATATTGCGCAGGCCATAAGAGATTGTTACGGCGTCGAAGGTCTCGTCTGCGAAGGGCAACTGCATGCCGTCGCCGGCAACCTTCGGCACATCGCGCTGTGCACCGGCGGCCAGCATGCCGCGGGAGAAGTCGCAGGCCACGCACCACGCGCCGGACTTGGCGAGCTCCTCAGTCGACACAGCCGTGCCCGCCGCCAAGTCGAGGACTTTCTCCCCCGGCCGCAAGTCCAAGCGTTCACGGGTGCGCTTACGCCAGGTCTTATCCTGGCCAAAGGACAGCACCGTGTTAGTGATGTCATACTTGGCACCGACGGCGTCGAACATGCGCGCAACGTCGAAGGGCTTCTTATCGAGATCTGCCTTTGACATAAGTAGCTAGTTTAGGCCACGCGTGCACCGAGGGCACGCGCCGCCCACCGCGGCAGCTCAGGGCGCTGACCCAGGATGGTCAGCGGCACGCGGCGAGTATCTTCCAAGACCTCCTCGTAGTAGCCCAGAAGCTGCTCACACAGCGCCTTCCACGTCTTGGAAGAAATCGACTCGCGGGCATTCGCACGCAACTCCTCGTGGATTTCTGGGTTCAGCAGCGCATCGACGGCGTTGGGGAGATCCTCGACGAAGGTCGCGACTTCGAGAAGCAGCCCGTTGTAGCCCTCCTGAATGAGATCCACTGGGCCTCCGGCGCGCGGCCCAATCGTGGGGACGCCGGAAGCCTGCGCCTCCTGAATGGCCTGGCAGAAGGTTTCGAATTCGCCCGCGTGAACGAAGACGTCGAGAGAGGCATAAGCTTGGGCCAACTCGTCGCCGCCGAGCGCGCCCGTGAAGTAAGCGTTGGGCAGCTGTGCCTCCAGCAGTGGACGCTCTGGGCCATCGCCAACGATGACCAGCTGAATATCGGAGCGATCATTCAGCGCAGCCAGACGGTGCACGCCCTTTTCTGCAGCAAGACGGCCAACGAAACCCACGACCTTCTTGCCGTCTGCGCCCCACTGCTTGCGCAACTGCGCGGAGCGCTTAGACGGGTGGAAACGCTCCGCATCCACACCGCGGCCCCAGTGGCGCACATTTTTGATGTTGTGATCTTCCAAATCGCGGATGGTCAACGAGGAAGGCGCGAGCGTCATCTGGCAGGCGTTGTGGATGGTGCGCAGCCACTCCCAGGTGGCATAAGCCAGCGCGGAAGCGTGGTACTTGGTAGCGAAACCGGCGACGTCAGTTTGGTAGAGCGCCACCGACGGAATGCGTTGCTGACGGGCGGAGAAGGCCCCGGCAGCACCCAGAACAAAGGGGCTGGCCAGGTGGATGATGTCGGGCTTGAACTGCCGCAGTGCCTCGTCCACGGCGGTGGTTGGTACGCCGACAGGCAGCGAATCAATCAGTGGGATGCGCACGGTGGGAACCCGCACGATGGGAAAGCCTAGATAATCCGCGATTTCCTCCTGCCCCTCGCGCGCACCGGGGGCAATGACAAGGGCCTCGTGCCCGGTTTCTGCCAGGTGCTCAAGCACACGCAGCACGGAGTTGGTCACTCCATTGACGTTGGGAAGGAAGGACTCTGCCACAATCGCAACACGCATGGGTTCAATAATCCCCTATTTGCCTAGGATTCCGGTGAAGCCTGCGGAAAATTTTGGTTAACACTTTCATTTGCTTGGCGACGCCGCTCCGCCGCCCGCGTGCTCAATCCCACCGTCCACCATGCTGCCGCGGCAATCAGGCTGGCCACGACCATCGAGGAAAGCGCCGGGAGGATAGACAGCGTCCATTCGCGGCCCTCGACTTTTACTAGGTCAGGGTCACTTTGCGAGTAGAGCACCCAGACCTGCTGGCCCTCCCCCAGCCCGGTGGGATAAAGCAGGCCGGATTGCGGGGAATGGTAGATGCCTTCGGAGTCCTGGAAATCGACGTAGGTTCTTGTGATTCCTACGTCCGTGACCGTCGCCAACGCGCGGCCCGGATTGGACTCGATGGAGCGATCGTTTAAGAAAGCCCCCACCATCATCCCCAGCATCGCGACAATCGACGCCGCGTACAACGCAATGATGAGCTGATGCAGGCGCCGGCGATACACGACAGGCGTGTAGCGCGGGGCCACTGCCGCCTTCGGCGCCTTGGGCGGCCGCACCGGAAATGCACCCACCTACTGGCCGACCTTTGCAGTCAGCTCCGCCTGCAGCTGGCGGCGAGTCTCACGGGTGGTGTGTGCTTCGACGATGGTGACTCCGGTGGAGTATTCCTTCAGCTCGGCGAGCGTATCGAGAAGCTCCTGTGGAGTATTCGCCGCGCGGTACTCGGCGCCGAAGGCTTCCGCCACCTGTTCCAGTTTCATTCCGTGCGGTGTGCCGAAGGCCTTCTCGAAGGAGGGACGGAACGGCTCTGCGCCCTGTTCCAGGAGCTCGAAGATGCCGCAGCCGTCATCATTGGCCACCACGATAGTGAGATTTTCCGGGCGGGCCTCGCCTTCTGGAACAAGAAGTGAGGTGGCGTCGTGGAGGAAGGTGACATCGCCAAGCAATGCGATAACGCGCGGGGCGCGCCATGCATCAGCTTCGCGGGATTGGGTGGCCAGCGCGATGCCCATGGCCTGTGCGATGGTGCCGTCTATGCCGGCGGCGCCGCGGGGTGAGAAGGTATCCACGCCGTCGAAAGGCAGGCCTACCAGCGAGGCATCACGGACCGGGTTCGAGGCGCCTAGGACCAAGGTGTCTTCGACGGAGAGGGTATCCCCCACCGCGGCGGCGACATGCAGGCCGGTGAAACCAAGCTCCTCGTTCTCAAGGACCTCGCGCACCCCGGAGGAAGCCATCTCAGCAGCGCCCTCGCAGATCTTCAGCCACTCGCGACTCGGCTCGCCGGTGGTCTTGACCGTGGTACCCAAGGTGGCTTGCTCGCTACGCGGATTGGTGAAATCGGCGCTGCGGGAAAGAACGATGAGCTCGATGTCTGGGTCGTTGATAAGCGCCATGACGCCGCGGTGCAGCGTAGGATGGCCCACCACGATGACCTGCTCGACCTTGGTGTTAACCACGTAATCGTTAGCCGAGACCTGCGCGCGGCGGAAGATATGAGCCGCCGCTGGGTGCACCGGGTGGAACGGTGCCGGCGCGGTGGGCTCGGCGATGGTCGGGACGTCCTCGAGGCCTTGGACCTCCCAGGCTTCGTCGCCGGCGATAACGAGCGTGTTCTTGCTCAAGTCAACCTCGACCTCGCCGTGGTTGACAGGTCGCGGCGTAGGCGCCTTGCGGGAGGTGTGATCAGAAGGCTTTTCCGGCAGTGACTCGTGGAGAAGTGGAACGTCAAAGGCAACGTTGATGTGCACTTGCAGGTCACTAGTAAAACGCTGCGCAACCTGCGGAATGTCTGCTTCCTCAGCCACCTGGGTGGTTGCAGCGTAGACGCCGAAAATGCCCTGCTGCTGAATGGTCTGAGAAGCGCCCGTGCCCACCAAGCGTGCGGGACGATCAGCGCTGATGACAGCCAGCGGGGTATGCGAGTGGGCTGCCTCCACCATCGCTGGCAATGCGTTAGCCACGGCAGTGCCAGACGTCATCACAACGCCAACGTGGCGGCGCTGCACGCGCGCCATGCCCAGGGCGGTAAAGGCCGCGGAGCGCTCATCCAAACGAGTGTGAACGCGGATATCCTCGCGAGCCAGCAGCGCCAAAGAAAGCGGCGCGTTGCGGGAGCCTGGGCAGATAATGACGTCAGACAGGTGGCGCGCCAATTGCGCAGCCACCGCCTCCGCCAGCTTCATGGAGTCAGTCATGGTGCTCCATAGTACTAGCTGGCGTTTAGGGGCTTAAGCTCCCTGGGAGTTGCCGTTACCGTTGCCATTCCCATTGCCGTTTCCGCCGCCCAGCAGGTCGTTCAGTAGACTCTCTAGGTCCTCGCCACCCTGATCCAGCTGATCCCGTACGTCTGGCGGAAGCTCGGTTGGCAGCTGGTCGATCGGGTTTTCACTCTGTGGTGCTTCCTCGGTGACCGTTTCAGTAACGGTGGTGGGCTTTTCCTCAGTAACCGTTGCGGTGGAAGTTACCGTCTCCGGCTGGGAATCCGCCTCGGAGCTGGCGTTGCGCCACATGAAAAACAGTGCGCCGGCCGCGATAACTGCCAGGGCCGCAATAGCAGCGAAGACGCTGGTCAACCCAGAACCGCCGCTCTTACGCTTGCGTTCCGGCTCCACCTCATAGCTGGAGGGCACCGGCTCGTAGCCGGATTCATAGCCAGAGTCATAGCCAGAGCCATAGCCGCTAGGCTGACCATATCCGCCGGGGCTTGCTTGAGGTGCCGGAGACTGTTGCGCGCCCTGCCCAGGAAATACCTGACGCGGCCGCTCCTCTGACGCGCCGAATTGACGGGTGGCATCGTTGCTGCCGAAGCCGGAGTTGGAGCCCGGGCCATACCCAGTCACGCGACCAATCTGCCGGGTTTCATCGTCAGAGTAGCCGCCGGAGTTATTTCCAAAGTTATTAGCCATGCTCCTAGAAATACCCTATTTTCCTGTAGAAACACAGGCAGAAACCCGCAAGCTGCCTTATTAACTTGCAGCGGCAGCCAGCGCGCTGCCAGTTGGACTGTCCTGCTTGGCAACCTCGCCTGGCGTGCCGGTAGCCACAATCTTTCCGCCCGCCGCACCGGCACCAGGGCCCAGCTCGATGACCGTATCTGCCTCCGCGATAACCGAGAGATTGTGCTCGACCACGACGACGGTCTGCCCGGCGTCGACAAGCTTGTGCAGCTCTGCATTCAGCAAGGCGATGTCCGCTGGGTGCAGACCAGTGGTTGGCTCATCGAGGAGGTAAACCGTGTGCCCGCGGTAGGAATTGCGCGAGCGCTGCAGCTCGGTGGCCAACTTGATGCGCTGGGCCTCACCGCCGGAAAGCTCGGGCGCGCCCTGGCCTAAGCGCAGGTAGCCCAGCCCCACCGCCTGGAGGGTCTCCAGCGCGCACATGATTGCAGTGACCTGCGCGGAGCCTTCAGCGGCGGCGAATACCTCGTGGGCGTCGTCAACGCTTAACTCCAGGATCTGCGCAATCGTGCGCCCACCCCACGTCACCTCGAGTGTTTCAGGGTTATAGCGTTTGCCCTGGCAATCCGGGCATAGCGTGTAAGAACCGGGAAGGAAGACCAACTCAACCTCGATTTGCCCCGCGCCGCCGCAGGTAGGGCACTGCCCTTGTTTGACGTTGTAGGAAAAGCGCGAGACCGTCCACTTGCGCTGCTTGGCTTCTTGTGTGTTGGCAAAAAGCTTGCGGACGTGGTCGAAGAGGCCGGTATAGGTCGCGAGCGTCGAGCGCGGCGTGCGGCCAATGGGCTTCTGAGTGATTTGCACCAGGCGGGTGACTTCGCCGAGATTTTCTGTGTTTTCGACACTCCACTGCCGGGCCGCACCGTCGGGTTGTTCCTCGGCGTCGGTCACGGCGGTTGCCTGATCGCGCAACAGACCTGCAAGAACCGTCGAGACCAGCGTGGATTTTCCCGAACCGGAGACACCCGTGACTGCAGTGAAGGCGCCTAGTGCAAAGTCCACGTCGAGCCCGCGCAGATTGCGCGCCTTAATGCCGCGCAAGTGCAGTTGTTTCTCGCTCTTTCGTGGGGTCTCATTCAATGCCAAACGACGCCGTGCCAGCGCCTTACTGGTCGGGGTATCGGCAACATAGTCGGCGACTGGGCCGGAGTACAGTACCTGGCCGCCGCCTTCGCCGGCGCGAGGGCCGACGTCGACAAGCCAGTCAGCCTGTGCGACCAAATCCATGTCGTGCTCAACCAGCAGGACGGTGTTGCCGGCGTCGACGAAGCGGCGGCAGATGTCCATGACGGCAGTGCGCTCCTCTGGGTGCAGGCCAGCGGAGGGCTCGTCCAGCACGTAGGTGACGCCGAAGAGCCCCGAGCGCAGCTGCGCGGCGAGGCGGATTCTTTGTAATTCGCCGGCCGAAAGCGTCTCCGTGGGGCGGCCTAGGCTCAGGTGCGCCAGGCCGAGTTCCAGGGCGGAGGTCAAGGCAGGAATAACCTGTTTGAGTAAGAGATCCTCGGCGCTGTTTTCTTCCGGTTTCTGCTTGGCAAGCAAATCGTGGAGCTCATCCAAGGGTAGGTCGTTGAGGGCGTCGATTGGCAGGCCCGCGTAAGTGACCTGCAGCGCGCGCGGATTCAGCCGGCGGCCCTGGCAGGTCGGGCAGGTGTGTGACTCCATGTACTGGAGCGTGCGCTTGCGCAAGCTCTCGGACTGCGTTTCCGCGAGAGTCTTGTTGAGGTAGCTGGCCACCGAGCGCCACGTGCCTTCGTAGTTGCGCTGAATCTGGTCAGCGCCGCGCAGTGGCTTGACGGTGACCACGGGGCGTTCCTCGGTGAAGAGGATCCAGTCTCGGTCTGCGCGCGGGAGCTCGCGCCACGGGGAATCCATGTCATAGCCCAAAGTCATGAGGATGTCATGGAAGTTCTTGCCTGCCCATGCACCGGGCCAGGCGGCGATGGCGCCCTCCTCGATGCTCAAGGACTGGTCCGGAACCATCGACTCCTCGGTCGCCACATGCACCACGCCCGTGCCCTGGCACTCCGGACACATCCCCTCGGGCGTATTCGGCGAAAAGGAATCGGAGTACAGGCCTTCCGGGTTATCCCCGGCGCGCGAATAGAGCAGACGCACGGAATTGGAGATGGCGGAAATCGTGCCGACGGTCGAGCGCGCGCCGCCCGCTGAGGTGGACTGCTCGAGAGCCACTGTGGGTGGAAGGCCTTCAATCTGACTGACCTGCGGATCCACGGCGGAGCCGATGAGGCGGCGTGCAAAAGGCGCGACGGATTCGAGGTAGCGGCGCTGGCCTTCTCCGTGGATGGTGCCGAAAGCAAGGGAAGACTTACCCGAACCTGAAACGCCAGTCACGGCGACGACTTTGCCGCGCGGAATATCGACGTCGACGTTGCGCAGGTTATGAAGGTGGGCGTCGCGGACGCTAATCATGCCAGTCATGGCCGCCATCCTACCGCGCTCAAACTCAGACCAACGGTGTACATTTTGCCAATTAGTGGCGGGGATCCTGGCGTTTTCCGGGCGCTAATTGGCAAATTGTGCGGTTTTCTACGAAGCACAAACGCCGTTGCAGATAGAGATAACACCCTAAAGGAACTGCCAACACTCACGCACGCGCTCAAACCACCAATCCCGGCGCTCGGACGCGGCCGCCAGGCCGGACAAGCGCGCCGGATCCGGTGGGAGCGGGGTGGCGGCAAGGTGCCCGTCAATCAATTGGCGCGGTTCGGTGACATCTTCGAGGAACAGCGAGCCCGTGGCCAAACCAGCGGCAGCAGGAGTGACGTCGACGTCTTCGTCATCAAGAATCTTCGGTAGCGCCGCAACGGTGGCCAGCCCCATGCCGATTCCCACCGAGGTATCCAGGGCCGAAGCCACCGTAATATCCATGTGGCGAGAACGCAGATGCTTTGCGACGTCGAGCACCCTGCGCACTCCGCCCAAAGGCGCCGGCTTTACCACCGCGACGTCGGCTGCCTGCAGATCAGCCACGCGGTACGGGTCCTCGACCTTGCGGATAGACTCATCTGCCGCAACGCGCACGAAAAGCCCGTTGCGCATCAGCTGGCGACGCACCTCCGCGAGTTCTTCTGCGCTTGCGCAAGGCTGTTCCATATAGTCCAACGGCATCAAAGCCTTGGCTGCCTCGACTGCCTGCTCAACGCTCCAGCCGCCGTTGGCGTCGACGCGAAGGACGGGGACGCGTCCGCGCTCGATGATGTAGTTGCGCACGGCGGTGACGCGCGCGATGTCGTCGGCAAGCGTTTGGCCCTTCTCGGCAACCTTGATCTTGAAGGTGCGGCAGCCTGGGTAGCGTTCCATCACGGCAGGAACCTCGCTGGCAGGCACGGCGGGGATGGTGCCGTTGACCTCGATGAGATCGCGGACCGGCTCAGGGAAACCTTCATAAGCCGCCTCCAAGCCTGCTGCCAACCAATGCGCCGACTCGGCTGGGCCGTACTCCAGGAAAGGTGAGAACTCGCCCCAGCCTGCAGGACCCTCGATAAGCAATGCTTCGCGGGTTGTTATCCCACGAAACTTCACGGCAAGCGGCAATGAGACAACATGGGCGCGGGATAGGACGTCATCGATATGCATGGCTTTCATGGTAGCGCCCTCAGACCATTGACCCCCTCCCCCGCTCTGCGATATTTTGGGAACCTATACCAATAAAGGAGAAATTATGCTGCTAGCTGAGGCATTGGCGGAGCGCGCCCAGGCGCAAGAGCGTCTCAATAGCCTGCACGAGCGGCTGCTCGCTGTGGTTCGCGTGCAGGAAGGCGATACCCCGGAGGAGGATCCGCAGGAGCTGCTGCGCGAGCTCGACGGCGTGACCGGGCGCATCGATGAGCTGGTGCAGGCCATTAATGCGACAAATATCGCCACCGTCTTCGATGAGAAGATGAACTTAATGGAGGCCCTCGCTCTGCGCGACGGCCTTGTGCGCAAGCGCCGCATCTACCATGACTTGGCGCAGCGGGCGGGCACACGCTCGGATCGTTATTCCCGCAACGAGATTAAGTTTGTCTCCACCATCTCGGTGGCGGATATGCGCAAGCGTGTCGACGATCTGTCTAAGCAGTACCGCGAGTTAGATACCCGCATCCAGCAGCTGAACTGGAATACCGAACTGAAAAACGGATAGTCATGTCGCGCGCTGCTTAAAGCGCGCGATGGTAGCCCACACGCCTGCAGCGAGCAGGCCCCCACCCTGGAGGGGAAAGTTCAGGGAATGCAGGCCCCCTTTAGCGCTTTAAGGGGCGGGGGAGTTCGAGTCTCCCCACAGCATGGAGTACCGCGCTGGTATGGCGTACACGGGTACATTGCGGGGCGAAGCCCTCGTAGTATCGCGCATTGATTATTACCGGCCTGCTGGGCAGCGCGTGTGGGTGAGGGTTGGGAATGGGGACTATTCTTCTTTTGCCACTAAGCTGGCCGTTATGAGCGAGCAGAAAAAATACAGCACCGATAATCCCTTTCGGCCGGAATTGTGGCATTCCGTAGAGGGGTTTGAAGACCTCACGGATATCACCTACCACCGGCTCATCGGAGACAAGCGCGAGGACGGCATCGTCCGCATCGCGTTTGACCGCCCGGAGGTGCGCAATGCCTTTCGCCCGCACACGGTGGATGAGCTCTACCGCGCCCTTGACCACGCACGCCGCACCCCAGACGTAGGCACCGTGCTCCTCACCGGCAATGGGCCGAGTGAAAAGGACGGCGGCTGGGCGTTCTGCTCTGGCGGCGACCAGCGCATTCGCGGCCGCTCCGGGTACCGCTACGCCACCGAGCACGCCCACGATGATGCCACCGCTGATGAATCCACCGTGGACACCGCCCGCGAGAAGGTCGAAGGCGGCCGCCTGCACATCTTGGAGGTCCAGCGCCTTATCCGCACCATGCCCAAGGTGGTCATCGCCGTAGTCAATGGCTGGGCTGCCGGCGGCGGGCATTCCCTGCACGTGGTCTGCGACATGACCATCGCTTCCCGTCAAGAGGCCCGTTTCAAGCAGACCGACGCCGACGTCGGATCCTTCGACGCCGGTTATGGCTCGGCCTACTTGGCAAAGATGGTGGGCCAGAAGTACGCCCGCGAAATCTTCTTCTTGGGCCGCACTTACGACGCGCAGCGCATGTACGAGATGGGCGCCGTCAACGAGGTCGTCGATCACGCCGACTTGGAAGATGCCGCCATCCAGATGGGCCGCGAAATCAACGGCAAGTCCCCGACGGCCCAGCGCATGCTGAAGTTCGCCTTCAACCTGACCGATGACGGCCTCATGGGCCAGCAGGTCTTCGCCGGCGAGGCGACCCGCCTGGCATACATGACTGACGAGGCCGTCGAGGGCAAAGAGGCATTCCTCGAAAAGCGTGATCCACAGTGGGAGCAGTTCCCGTACTACTACTAGTCAGGAGTTGGCACGATGTGGATTTTCGCCATCGGCTTGGCCACACTTGCGCTGGCGGGCGTCATCGGCTCGCGCGTATGGATGCTTCGCCACATCAAAGACGCCGAAAGGCGTGGGGAGCGTCCCTTCGATCAGGAGGACACCCCGCGCAATCCGTACATGTAGGAAGGCATAGACGCTGCGGGGAATGTCGTGAGGCATCTCTGGGACCAAGGTGAGACATCATAAACTTTTGTGGATATGTCCATAGTTCATACGTAAAGTGTCGAGCATGAAACTCAGCAACTCATTCGCCATGCTCGCAGCACGCGTCGTCCTGGGCGTAATCCTCGTCGCCCTGCAGATGGTGGGCGCTGGCATCTTTGCCAACCACTTCTCCTCCGGCATCTTCGTTTCCGATGGCGGCTGGGAACTGGTTGGACTCATCGCCGTCGCCGGCCTCATGCTCGTTGCCGCCGGCCCGGGCATGCACTCCTTGGACCAGCTCCTCTTCAGCAAAAAGGCAAAAGTAGCCAACTAAGGCCACCACTTCCTAACCTCTCACTTCATCCATTGAAGTGAGAGGATTTTTTAAGTTTTAGCTGATCAAGAAGGAGATAGGACTGCCTAAGTTCATAATATTGAACAATCTAGTTCAAGGGTGCTAGTGTTTGTTGAGTTCACTTCTCCCAATGCAAAGGAAGTTCATGATGAGCTCAAATCACAGCACCCCACGCCGGCCCCTACAGCGCATTCTCGCAGGCACCTGCGCCCTAGCACTCGGCGCCAGCCTCGCCGCTTGCAGCGCCTCGAAAGAATCCACCGACGCCGCAAAACCGAAGGACGGCGACACCGTCAAGGCCGTGGCCACGACTACCCAGATCTGCGACTACCTCACCCAGATAGCCGCCGGCGGCGTCAAGCTCCACAAGGTCGACTCCCAAGGTGCAGAGACCACCTCCGGCGAGGGCCCAGTGACCCTCGACCTCACCTGTTTGCTCGCCCCCAACGCCAGCGCCCACGAGCACGAGATGACCCCACAGCAGATGCAGGCGCTCTCCCAGGCCGACTACATGTTCGTCAACGGAGTCGACCTCGAGCACTTCCTCGACCAAGCCGTGGACTCCTCCGGCTTCCACGGCGTCATGGCCGTGACCTCGGGCGTCAAGAGCGAAGGCATGAGCGATGGCAACGGCAAGTACACCATCGACGAGGGCATCGAACACGTGAGCCCGCGCCCGTGGCCTTTCCCGGGGGAGGACGGCGAGGCCCCAGAATTCAAGTACGACCCGCACGTGTGGACCTCCCCGAAGCAGGCCAAGATTCAGGTCGACAACATCGTCAACACGTTGTCCCAGGCCTCCCCGCAGGCCAAGGACGCCTTCACCGCCGCCGGCAAGAAGTACACCGACCAGCTGGAGGACCTCGACAAGTGGGCCAGCGATTCCATGTCCGCAGTTCCTGAGCAAGACCGCGTGCTCTTCTCTTCCCACGACGCCTTCGGCTACTTCTCTAACGAGTATGGCGTGAAATTCATCGGCTCCGCACTGTCTGACTTCAACCACCAGCAGGACGCCACCTCGAGCCACATCGATGAGCAGGTAAAGAAGGTCCGCGAGTCCGGCGCCAAGGCCATCTTTGCGGAGAATTCCAACAACTCGAAGTCCATCGAGGCCATCGCCCGCGCCGCAGGCGTCAAGGCGGTTACATCCGACGACGCTTTGTACGGCGACTCGCTAGGTGTGCCAGGCAGTGAGGGCGAGACCTACATCGGATCCATCGTCCACAACATCAACACCCTGGTCAGCGCCTGGGACTCCAAGCAGCAACCGTTGCCAGAATCGCTGCAGGAATTCGACTTCGCCAAGCGCAAGTAGCTCTTTATGTCTTCCCCATTAGTCACTCTGCACAATGCCACCTGCGGCTATGGCGCCCGGGATATCCTCACCGACGTTGACCTTGAGATCCGCGCGGGCGAGGCCGTGGCGCTCCTAGGTTCCAACGGCGCGGGCAAATCTACCCTGCTCAAGGCAATCACTGGCCTGGCTGCCTTGCGCGGCATGGCCACCATCGACGCCTCGCTCGGATACGTCCCGCAGTACCAAGACTCCGACCTGAGCTTTCCCGTCACGGCTTACAAGGTCGTGGAAATGGGCCTTTTGCCCTCAGTGAGCTGGTGGCACAGGTGCACGAGCATGCGTAGCTACCGCGACTGCGTACTCAATGCCCTGCGACAAGTGGGGATGGAGCACCTCGCCGAGACGCGGTTTGGCCAGCTCTCGGGTGGGCAACGCCAGCGCGTGCTCATCGCGCGCGCGTTGGTTTCGGCCCCGGAGCTGGTGCTTCTCGACGAACCCTTCAACGGGCTTGATCAAGAAAGTCGCCGAATCCTGATTCAGATCATTGCGGATCTCAAGGAAGCAGGAATCGCCCTGCTCGTCTCCACTCACGACCCCATCTTGGCGCAGCACACCTGCGACTGGGCGGCGTTTGTGCTCGACGGCAAGGTCCGCACCATGGGAACCGAGGAAGCAGTGGAAACCTATATGGAGCAAGGCGCGCGACTGTGATGGAGCAGATTCTCTTCGCCCCGTACCTGCGCAATGCTTTCCTCTTCCTGCTGTGCCTATCGATTGCGGGAGCTGCCATTAGCGTCCTCGTTAATCTCCGCCGCATGGAATTTACGGTGGAAGCCCTCGTGCACTCGGTTTTTCCGGGCATCGTGGTAGGGCTCATCGTGGGCGGCATCCCGGGCATCGTGCCGGGTGCGGCCGCGGTGGCCACGGTGACGGTGCTGGTGCTGGCTTCTCTGGGTTCTGGGCGGCGCCAGTCAGCGCGGAAGCTGGATATGGAAGCCGGAACGGCCGTGGTACTGACCTTTATGTACGGCATCGGCGTGGTCATCAGTTTGGCCTATGGCGACAAGTCCGGGCAGCTGGAGGCACTCATGTTTGGCCGGCTTCTCGACGTCACGCAGTCCAGGCTGGCAACCTCCGTCACGCTCTGCGTGATTGCGGCACTGCTCATCCTGACAACCTGGCGCATGCAGATTCTCGTCGCTTTCGATACAGCAGCGGCCCGCGCCATGGGCGTCAACGTGGCGGCTTATGAGCTCATTGCGAATATCGCGGTTGGCCTAATCGTGGTGGCAGCTAGCTCGGCAGTGGGTGTGTTGCTGGTTATCGGTTTTATTGTCATTCCAGGCCTCTCAGCGCGCTTGATCGCAGGATCCCCGCGCAGCATGTGCTTTTGGGCTGCGGGTTTGTCCACGCTGGCAGTGGTGGTGGGATTTGCCATCATGTTGTCCCAAACCACGCATCAGATTTCGCCGCAGGCAATTGTCAGCTTGATGCTGGTTGCCACCGTGCCGCTAGCAGGCTTGAAGGGGGTATTTAGCTGATGGGACTGTCTCATCTTGATCCAGAGATCCTGCGGTTGCCCCTCCTTGAGGCCATCGCTGTGGGATGTTTATCTGGCTTAGTTGGAACCTTGATGGTCATGGGCAAGCGCGTCTTTTTCGCCGAGAGCCTGTCGCACGGAATCTTCCCCGGCGCGGTGCTCGGTGTAGTAGTGGCCAACCTTCTGAGCTTGAATCTCTCCACGGGTTTGATGGTGGGCGCGGCACTGTTTTGCCTGCCTTTGGCCTGGCTTATGCGGTGGTTGAGTACCGTCGAAGGCATTTCTTCGACCGCTGCCGCCGGCGTGACGCTCACCTTGGGATTTTCCCTGGGCATCTTGTTGCTGCGCTGGTTCCAACCGCTACCTATCCACGTGGATAGCTTTCTCGTGGGCTCGCTGACCACTGTCAATGCGCAGGATGTCTGGTTTGTCGGCGCCCTGGTGGTGGTCAGCCTTGGCGTGCTGGTGGCATTTCGCCGGACGTTGGTCTCCTTCTACTTCGACCAGACATCCTTCCGTGCACAAGGCGGAAAGCCCGGCCGCTATGACTTGCTTACCCTCACGCTTATCAGCGTGACCATGGTGGTGGTGATTCCCGCGGTGGGCACTATCTTGTCCCTGGCGCTGCTGGTAGCCCCGGCGGCGGCGTTACAGCCGTGGATCAAGCACCCGACCCAGCTCATGCTCGGTGCCGGTATCGCGGGCATTGCGCTGGCATGCGGCGGGCTCTGGCTGGCGGCCGCACTCAGTTTGTCGGCGGGCGGCTGCATCGCGGTGCTGGCGGGTGTGTTCTATTTGCTCAGCATGGGGCTGCGCGCCTTGCTCTAAACGCCCGGCGCGCCGCCTCCCGGGACGAGCGATATGCCCGGGTAACCTGATTATTCGTGACTCATATCCTCGCCCCACTCCCAGTCGATCCCCGCAATCCCGCAGCTATTTTGGATGAGCTCGAGAAAGCCATCGCTGGGCAGACCACGCTCTTGCCCCTTCCCGCAGCGGACCGCACGCGGGCGGAATTGCTGCGCAACCACATGCGCGCGAGCGAATCGATTGCTGAGGACATTGCTTTGGTGGTGGTTACCTCGGGTTCCACGGGCACACCGAAAGGTGCGCAGCTAAGCCCGCTTAACCTGGTGGCGAGTGCGGATGCCACCCATTCTTTCCTGGGTGGACCCGGCCAATGGCTACTGGCCATGCCCGCCCACCACATCGCGGGCATCCAGGTGCTCGTGCGCTCGTTGGTGGCGGGGGTGGAGCCACTGTGCCTCGACCTGTCTCAAGGCTTTAACATCACCGAGTTCGCCCGCGCAGCAGAAGAGCTCGCTCACACCGAGGACCGCATGTACACCGCGCTCACGCCAATGCAGCTGCACAAGGCACTCGATTCGCTGGACGGCATCCAGGCACTGCGCCGTTTCAACTCCATCCTGGTGGGTGGAGCAGCGCCGCATCCCCAGCTGTTGGAATCTGCGCGCAAGCTCGACATCACCGTGGTAACCACCTATGGCTCCTCGGAGACTGCGGGCGGTTGCGTCTACAACGGCACTCCCCTGCCCGGCACCGAGGTGCGCATCGGGGACGATAACCGCATTTTCCTGGGCGGGCCGACCATTGCGCAGGGCTACCGCAATGTGGAATCGCGCGACTTCGTCGATGGCTGGTTCGCCACTTCCGACGCCGGAGAGCTCGACGCCCACGGTCAGCTCACCGTCACTGGACGTCTGGACAACATCATCAATTCGGGCGGCCTGAAGTTGCACCCAGAACAGCTGGAACAGCTCTTGTTGCAGGTTCCGGGCGTCGACAGTGCATGCGTGGTGGGCATCCCTGATCCGCGTCTTGGTCAGATGATCGCCGCAGCTTACACCGGCTGGGCTTCGCGCACCGACATCCTCGAAGCGCTCGATGACCTGCCTCGGTGGCAGATTCCGCGCGAGATTATCCGCATTGCTGAGATGCCGCTGACCGGCCCCGGCAAGGTGGACCGTCGTGGTGTCGCAGGGCTCTTTAAGAACTGATTAGGTTTCGTTAGCGCGCACTGTCACGTCGGCGGCCGCGACTTCCGCAAGGGAGAACTCCTTGTCCCCTGCGTGCAGGTTGAGCAGGCCCGCAACGCGGGAATCAACTACGACCTCGACGCCCAAGCCGACGCCGTGGCTGTCGAGATAGCGCAACAGCTCGGTGTCCCCGTCGCATACCCGCTCGATGGTGACAGGGGTGTGAAGGGGGACGTCGTCAAGCGTGAGCGTGCCAAGGTCCTCGATGCTGCCCTGCGCATCGGGGATGGGATCGCCGTGGGGATCGCGCTGAGGATGGCCCAGGTGCTGATCGAGGCGATCGATGAAGCGATCGGAGCATGCATGCTCGAGGAGATCGGCGTCCTCGTGAACCTCGTCCCAGGTGTACCCCAGTTCTTTAACCAGGAAGGTCTCGAGGAGACGATGGCGGCGGACCATGCCCATGGACAGTGCCTGCCCCTCTGGGGTCAGCGAAACGCCAGCGTAGCGCTCGTGTTCCACCAGCCCTTGGGCAACGAGACGCTTTACGGCTTCGGACGCCGTGGGCACCTTTTGGTTCAATCGCCCCGCCAGTTCTTTGAGCGCGATGGGCGCGCCGCCAGAGTGCTCGGAGAGGTCCCACAGGGCTTTGAGGTAGTCCTGGGTACGTTCAGGGAGATCGCTTAAGTGCATGACATTCATCGTAGTAAAGGCCTTGCCCCGCGAGCGATTCACATGATAACTTTTAGGAAAGTTCAACGCGTTGAACTTTTGTCACGGGTGTGGCCCACAGCCGTCCTTTCTTGGGTATGTACGACGCGCTTTTGCCATACCCGTGGCTTTTATATGTCCGCCGTGTGCGTCCCTTGTGCACAGCATGTCCGCGGTGGCGTGGCACAATAACTGACATGTCACTTTCTGCCTATCCCGCAACTGCCAAAGACTGGTTCCAAGGCGCTCGCCCGCATACATG
This sequence comes from Corynebacterium simulans, assembly GCF_001586215.1. Lineage (NCBI taxonomy): Bacteria > Bacillati > Actinomycetota > Actinomycetes > Mycobacteriales > Corynebacteriaceae > Corynebacterium > Corynebacterium simulans. The sequence continues at coordinate 1,040,586 of NZ_CP014634.1, forward strand.
GGCAAATGCTTTCGCCCCAGTCATCGCTGGTACTGGCGCCGCCGCGGCTGCCGACGGCGCGCACTGGGGCCGCGCCTTTCTCGCACTCATTGTGGCGTGGGCGCTCATCATCGGCGTCAATTACGCCAATGACTACTCCGACGGCATCCGCGGCACCGACGACGACCGCACCGGCCCGCAGCGTCTAACCGGCGGTGGGCTGGCGAAGCCGCAGCACGTGAAGTACGCGGCCTTTGCTTCGTTCGCAGTTGCTGCCATGGCTGGCATTGCGTTGTCTTTGGTAGCGAACGCCGCGTGGTTCATCTTGGTAGGCGCGCTTTGTATTGCTGGCGCATGGTTTTATACCGGCGGCAAGAATCCGTACGGTTACCGTGGCCTCGGTGAGGTCGCTATCTTCATCTTCTTCGGATTGGTGGCGGTACTGGGTACCCAGTTCACACAGGCAGGCCACATCACGCTGACGGGTCTTGCGCTCGCAGTGGGCATTGGTGGAATGAGCTCTGCGGTGAACTTGGCGAACAATATTCGTGACATTCCTTCGGATAGTGAGTCCGGAAAAATCACGCTGGCAGTGCGCCTGGGTGACAAGAAATCACGCAACCTGTTCATGTGGCTGCTGCTCATCCCGGTTTTGCTGACCATTGTCATCGCATTCGATTCCTGGCTGGCGCTCGCGGCGTTGGTCTACTTCCCGTTCGCACTACAGGCGGTGCGCACCGTCAACCGCGGCGCCCGCGGCCCCCAGCTCATCCCGGTGCTCGGCATCACTGGCCGCGCAATGCTGGTGTGGGCGCTGGTCAGCGCGATTGCGCTTTTTCTTGTTTAAGGGATTAACGGCCGGCTAGCTCAGCCTGGACCCAGGCCTTATGAGCCTTGCGCTGAGCGGAATACTCAGCCAAGGTCTCGGTGGCTTCTACGCGCCATTTCTTAAACACGAGCATCGACAGCGGCAGCGCCACGAATAGGGCAAGCAGCGCTGCGAGCAGTACTGGAATGGGGAAACCTGCCAGGATGGCGATGAGCTCGATGACCACCGTGAGCAGGATAAAAAGCACCAGGCGGGCCAAGCCGTACTTCCAAAGCGCGGCGCGGGAGCGGCGGCGCAGCTCGGGATCGGGTGCCGGCGGCTCCGGATTATGTGCAGAAGAAGTATCAGTCATGGGGCTAAAGTCTACGCTTTCGATTCCGTAGGATATAACGCATGGGTCGTTTGATTTTGCTTGTCTTAGTTGTTCTTGCCGCCGTACTGGTCTGGAAGGCTTTTGGCCCTTCCAGCTGGAAGAAGCCGCAAACAACGCAGCAGCGCCCAGCCATCAAGGGCCCAGACGACGATGAAGAGTTCCTGTGGAACCTCGAGAAGGAGCGCTTCAAGGAGCGCCGCGCCCGCGAGTTGCAGGCCGAGCGGGAAGCCGAGGAGCGCCGCCGTCAACAGCGCCGCGAGAGCCACCGCGACGAGCCCCCGCGCGACGAAACGGACGAGAAGTAGGGTGCATTCTCCGCGCCGGCACGGAATGGTCTCCCTCTAAAGGTCCCTCTCTACGGGTAGCTTTACGAGTATCAGCAACCCTGAAAACGCGCTTCATGGTCCCATTGCCCCACAAAGGGACCCAAGCAATGGGACCATGAAGAAAGTGATGGAAAGCTACGCCGCTAAGCGCGCGGCTGGAAGCTCATCTCAAGGCCAAGGGCCTCCGCGACCGCGGTGACCTTCTCCCAGCGCACACCGCTACCGCCATGCTCGATGGTGTGCAAAGTGGAGCGAGATACGCCCGCGGCATCAGCCAGTTGCTGCTGCAGGATACCGAGCTCGCGGCGGCGAGCTGCGAACTCCGCGCCGATAGCCAGCAGCTGCGGGTTATCGCCTGCTGGCTTTCCCTGCTTATTTCTTGGCTTATGCGTATCAGGCACTAGTTCAACCCCGCGTAAGAGTGCAAACCGGAAACAACCATGTTGATGAAGAACAGGTTGAAGACCATCAAGGAGGTCGCGGCAATGTTGATCCACGGCGAGAACTTGCGCCAGGACGGCGTCGCACGAGCGTGGAGGTAAGCCGCATAAAGAATCCAGGTAGCGAAGGAGACGGTCTCCTTCGGGTCCCAACCCCAGAAGCGTCCCCAGGCAGACTCCGCCCAGATGGCGCCGAGCACGATGCCTAGGCCCAGGGTCGGCAGTGCGATGATGCCGAGGCGGTAAGCAAGCTGATCCAGCTTCTTCGCCGAAGGCAGCGGCTTGCCCACGACACCAGCGAAACCACGCTCAGCACCCTTCGGCTGCCAGACACGCAACATAGTCAGCAAAGACGCGATACCGGAAACCACGCTGATGGAAGCACCCAGGGAAACCACAGTGACGTGGATTGGCAGCCAGTGCGACTGCAGCGCCGGGACAACCGGAGCGGATTCCGCATACAGCTTGGTGGAACCGTAGAACATCAGCGCCAAAATCGGAGTGAGGATCCACGGCCACATCGTGCGCCATTCCTTGCGCTGCATCGCGATGTTGGACACGATGAGCACGCCAGCGGTCACCATCAGCACGTACTCATACAGGTTGCCAAACGGGAAGCGGTGTGTGGCTAGGCCACGCAGCACAATTGCCACAACGTGGAGCACAATGCCCAGCCACAGCAGCATCTGCGTCATGCCGCCGAGCTTTTCAGCCTTTTCCTCGAGGACGCTGGGGTCTTTGACTGGGGTGGTGTCGGCGACGGCAGCGTCGGCAAGCGCAGCGTCATCAGCGGCTGGTGCGTAGGGGCTGCCGCCTGCCGCTACCTTCTGCTTGGACTGCGCGCGATCTGCTGCAGCTGCGCGGCGGGCATCGATGACCGACTGCATGCGGCCGTAGTACGCCAGCGAGAGAAACAGCGCGATGGCGTAGATAACGAAGGCCGTTTGGACGGCGATGTCGGAAAAATTCGACAGATTCTGATCAATCAGCATTGAAAACCTTGCGCTTTGCTCCAAATAGTACCTGCATACGATACTCCCGCATGCAGGCGACATCAAACTTTAGTCGGATGGATTAATCATCCACCCAGATCTCATCCTCTTCTACTTCGTCCGGGTCAGGCAGATCCAAAAGCTCGCGATAGAGCGCGTAGAACTCCTCGGACCAACCGGCGCGGTCGGTGCGGGCAAGACCCGCCATCTGGATGTCGGTTCCTCCATCCGCGGCCGGGCTGATGCGCACCCACACGCGGCGGCGCTTGATAACTAGCGAACCGACCAGGGAAACCAGCATCAGAAGTGCCGAGACCAAGACCCACTTTTGGAATGGGTCATAAGAAATCTGGTAATTCGCATACTGGGAGGCACCGTTGAAGGTGACCTTCGTGCCATCGTCCAGCGTCACGGATTCGTTCTGCGAGAGATTCACGCGGTCAATCTTCTGCAGCTGGCCCGAGTGCACCAGGGAGGAATCCAGATCGAAGATGGACTGCGCAGTGCCGGTATCGAGGCCGGCATCGCCGCGGTAGATATCGATTGCCAAGGCAGGATCCGTAAGCCCTGGGTACGCGGAGGTCAGCAGCTGACCGTTCTCCCCGGACCACTGTGCGGTCGGCGCGAAAAGGCCCTGGATGGCGAGCTGATTCTGGCGACGCTCAAAGAGATCCGGGTACATGCCAGCCGGCGGGTCGAAACGCATGACGCCGGAAGACAGGAAGCGAACCATGTCATCGGGGCGGAACTGGATGGTCTGGGTACGCTTCTCGCCGTTTGGCCACTCCACCGTCACGGTCGGCGCGTAGCCGTGGCCCTGCAAGTAGACGCGGTTATGGGAAAGGCGCAGCGGGTGGTTGACGCTGAGCGCGTAATCCTGCCAGGTGGAAGGGTCGGAGTAGATGTCATCGCCTTCCGCATAAGAAACGTTCGATCTAAACATCTCCGCCTGGCCGTTATCCAGGTAATCCGCGGTGAAGTCGTGGGCTACGAAGCAGAACGGGTGCAGGCCCGTGCCGTCGAAAAGCGAGCCAGCGCGGAAGGAGTCATAGTTCGAGGTCGAGGTATTGCAGAACTCGGTGGACTGATCCAGCTTGGTCTCCCCATCCTGGGAGCCGGACTCAGTGACCACGATGACTTGGCCCTCGTAGTTAGACAGGCGGCCGGCGGCAACGGTGACCAAGATGGCCACCAAGGCAATATGGAAAATCAGGTTGCACAGCTCGCGGGCATAGCCGCGCTCAGCGGAGAAAGACTGCAGCCCCTGGCGGTCTTCTTCCGGGCCTGATTCAGCAACGCGCCACTTCTTCAGTAGCTTGGTTACTCGAGCTTTGATTTCCTCCGGCGAATGCTCCGAATGGCCTTCGGCGTGAAGCGGCATCTTTTCCAGGTACTTCGGAGCACGGGTAGGCGGGGTTTTCCAGGCTTTGTAGTGCTCCCAAGAACGCGGGATGATGCAGCCCACGAGGGAGACCATCAGCAGCATGAAGATGGCCTGGAACCAGATGGAAGAAAAGACGTCGAAAAGCTGCAGTTTGTCGTAGATTTCCGCAACCTTGCCGTGGGAGCTGATGAAGTCCTTGACGTTAGCCTCGTTGAGATCGCGCTGTGGAAGCAGCGAGCCCGGGATCGCAGCCAGGGCGAGCAAGAACAGCAACGCCAGTGCGGTGCGCATGCTGGTTAGCCAATGCCATGCCTTGCGCAGATAGCGAATGATAAGTTTCATATGCCTTCTTATCCTCTTAAATTAGGGTCGCGCCGTATTCAAACGTCCACTGGCGGATGAAGCTGATGAAGTTGCCCCACAAGCCGGTAGCCAGTGCGAGGCCCACCAGAATCATGGCGATACCACCGATGATCTGGATGGTGCGAGAGTGTTGCCGCATCCAAGAGATTGTGCGCATGGCACGGGCTGAGCCCAGCGCAACGAGCAGGAAAGGCAGCCCCAGCCCCAAGCAATAGCCGATGATAAGGAACGTTCCGCGGACCGCGGTCATGCCTTCAGTGCCAACGGAGACAGAGATAATCGCCGTGAGCGTCGGGCCTAGGCACGGCGTCCAACCAAGCGCAAAGACGCCGCCAAGCAGCGGCGCACCCAACCACGTGGTCCAGCGTCGCGGCGCCATGCGGGTATCTTTCTGCAGCACCGGCACCACGCCCATGAACACAACGCCCATGAGGATGGTGATGATGCCGCCTATCCGCATGAGCACATCAGCGTTGAGCGTCAGCGCGGAAATCGCACCGAAAACAGAGACCGTCGCCAGTACGAATACCACGGTAAAGCCCAGCACAAACAGCGCCGCGGCAAGTACTACGGCCCATTGCTTGCGCTTGCCGACGCCGATGCCATACTCCGCGTCATAACTAACCTCACCGCCAACCACACTGGCCAGGTAAGAGATATAGCCGGGGACGAGCGGGACCACGCACGGACTGGCAAAGCTGACCAAACCAGCGGCCATGGCGAGGAGAAAACCTAGGGCGAAAGGACCGCTAGTGATGACCGATTCGACGTTGAGCGCCGTATCCGTAAAGTCCATGAAACCTCGTGCAATTCCAAATAAGTTGTCTAGCAGCAGAAACTACTCTTTTTCCAGCGAATCTACGACTTCGAGAACATCCTTATCGGTGATCTCGCGCAGGAATACGGCGGCTGGTCGATGCTGCTTATCGAGCACGATGGTGGTTGGCACGACAGAGGTCGGTACGCCGCCAAGAGCCGCAGCCGTCTTGAAAGGCGGATCGTAGATGGACGGATACTCCAGCCCGTTATCTTCCAAAAAGTCACGGGAAATTTCCGGGTTGAAGTCGCGGACATTAATTCCCAGAACTGTACCGGTACCGCGTTTGGTCAGCTCGGCGTGGATGTTTTGTAAGTCATCCGATTCGGAGCGACAAGGAGCACACCATTGTCCCCAAGAGTTCAGTACGACGATCTGGTCAGAGAAATCATCCAGAGAAATGGTCTGGCCGTCGTGGCGCAAATTCTCTCCTGTGAAGGACTTCAACGGTTTGCGCTCTTCGGGCGCATATTTGATTACTTTTTCTCCGCCTGGAGCAAAGAATTCAAAGGTGCCGCCACTCGCCACTGCATTTTGTGCTTTATCTGCGTCTTGACCGCACGCAGTGATAGCCGAAGCGACAACCATCAACGAGGCGACTACAGGCAAAAGTTTGTGTTTCACGGGCTCTGCCTTAAATATCCTGCGCCGGGGAGGAGTAGAAGATGTCGATGAGCTGGTCGTCTTGGAAGACGAGCGAGGTCACCGAGGCAAGGTCGCACTCGCGGTCCCATGGTGCGTGGGCAAGGCGCTTGCCCAGTGCGGTGCGCTGCACCATGACGATGGGCAGCTGGTGGGAGACGATGATGGCCTCGTGGCCTTCTGCCTTATCGCGTGCGCGCTCGACTGCATTGACCATGCGGGCAGCGATCTCCTCGAAAGGCTCGCCCCAGGAAGGCTGCATCGGGTTGCGCAGCAGCGGCCAACGTTGTGGGTTCCACAGCTGGGAATTCCAGCCCTTGGTGCGCAGGCCCTCAAAACGGTTACCGGATTCGATGACGGACTTGTCGATCTCAACGTCAAGGCCGGTGACCTTGGAGATCGGCTGCGCAGTTTCCTGCGTGCGCTGCAACGGGGAAGCTGCCAAGTAGGTCACGTCGTGGCCACGGAAAGCCTCCGCAGTACGCGCCGCCATGGAGTGGCCGCGGGAGGAAAGGTGGTAGCCCGGGATGCGTCCGTAGAGGATCTTTTCCGGGTTGTACACCTCACCGTGGCGGACCAGGTGGACGATAGTCGTCGACATAGAAGTTCCTTTCGCTCTTCTTTAAATGAGCTTTAAGCGCGCTGGGCTGCTGCGGCAGCCTTTGCTGCGGGCGCGAGCGCCTTTTCAATTACCTCAAAATCATTGTCGGTCAGCGCATCGGAGACAAACCAGGTCTCAAAAGCTGATGGTGGAACGTAAACGCCGCCTTCCAGAAGAGCGTGGAAGAACGGAGCAAAGCGCCAGGTATCGGCAGCCTTCATGTCGTCGAAGTTGCGGCCGCGCCCCTCAGCGAAGCGGATGGAGAACATCGAGGAAGCGCGCTGAATGTTGTGCGCCACGCCTTCCTTATCCAATGCCGCAGAGATAAGACCGGTTAGGCGGTCAGCGTTTGCGCCAAGGCGCGGGTACAGCTCTTCGTCGGCCAGCTCCAGGGACTTCAGACCAGAAGCCATCGCAACTGGGTTACCGGACAAAGTGCCTGCCTGGTAGACCGGACCAGCTGGCGCCAGGTAAGCCATGACGTCGGCGCGGCCACCAAAAGCGGCGGCAGGCAGACCACCGGAGACAACCTTGCCGAAGGTGACCAAGTCACCAGCGACGCCGTCGACGCCGAACCAGCCCTTGTGGGAGGTACGGAAGCCAGTCATGACCTCATCCAGGATGAGCAGCGCGCCGTCGGCATGCGCGATTTCCTTCAGCGCCGCATTGAACCCCTCATCGGGAGCCACTGTGCCCATGTTGCCCGCGGCTGCCTCAGCAATGATGCAGGCGATCTCACCTGGGTGTGCGGCGAAAGCCTCACGGACAGCATCCAGATCGTTATAAGGCACAACGATGGTATCGGCAGCGGTTGCGCCGGTAACGCCCGGGGAATCCGGAAGGGCGAAGGTAGCAACGCCGGAGCCTGCCGACGCCAAGAGCGCATCAACGTGGCCGTGGTAGCAGCCATCAAACTTCAACACCTTTGCGCGACCGGTGAAGCCACGGGCCAGGCGCACGGCGGACATGGTTGCCTCAGTGCCGGAGTTGACCAGACGCACCTGCTCTACTGCGGTGCGCTCCACAATGCGCTCTGCCAGCAGGGTTTCTGCCTCAGTCGGCGCGCCGAAGGAAAGGCCATCGACCGCTGCCTTCTGCACAGCCTCCACGATTGCCGGGTGGGCGTTGCCGTGAATCATCGGGCCATAGGAGCTAACCAGGTCGACGTACTCGTTGCCGTCGACGTCCCACAGGCGGGAAGCCTCGCCGCGCGCGATAACGCGGGCCTGGCCGCCGACCGAGCCGAAGGCACGGACCGGGGAGTTCACGCCACCTGGGGTGACCTTGGAGGCGCGCTCGAACCACTGGGTGGACTGGGAAACTGGCTGCTGACTCGTATTAGGCATAGCCAACATTGTAACTGCTTTGTCCCTATACAAAAGTTGGAGTGTCCGAAACGCGCCACCGCACCCAGAGCACTTCGCGCCCCACCGCAGCTACTCCGCATTCCGTTAATCCTGCACGCGCTTCAAAATGAGGTTAAGCTACTGCCGTCGCCACGTTCGCAGCGTCATGGGGGAACAACAAAGCGCGCTGTGCTCAGGCTGCTCATGCAGCTTGCAACCAACAATCGTGGCGGTGATTTTAAAAGGGGGAAATTTTCATCATGCGCTCACGCATTTTCTTCTGCGCAATCGGCCTTAGCGCTGTATTTTGTGCATCCTGCGCAAGCAAAGAAGTCACCATGGTTCCAGCTCAAGATATGAAACCGCTGGAAACGCAAACATCAGAAAGCACCACGCCTTGGGCTCAGGGCTCCGCGCCACAACCGGCCACACGCTTAGCGCTAGATTCCGCGCAAGAGTCATCCAGCAAACACGAACCAAAGCCGAAAGAAACACCGAAGGCGCCCGCACCTGAGCAAGCTCCGCAGGAAAGCCAACTAGCCCCGCCACCAGAAGCACCGCCGCATTCTCCCGATACGGTAACTATCCACGCACCTGCGCCGGCTCCGCCACCACGGCGTCCAGCGCCCGCACCAGTTCCAGGTCTGCCAAAGCTGCCGGAATTTCATATGCCACCGCCACCGCCGCCACCAGCGCCGCCGCGGATTCCCACAAAGGTTCCGCTTCCGCCGGAGGTACAACAGGGAATCGATCAAATACCGAAGCCGCCACCACTTCCACGCCCGGAGGAAATCTACATCCCGCTGCCCTAGCCCACGGTTTTCAGGCCTACGATGCCGCCGATTATCATCGCCAGCCCACATGGTGTGGGCGGTACCGACGGGATACGAACCCCGCCACTTTTGCTCCTTCTGGGCTCCTTCTGGCCGTCTTGTCGCACTGTACTGAGGCACGGCGCTCGTCCGGTGGCACACCGAAGTTGACTGCGCGCCCGCAAACAAAAATGGCACACTGGTTTCCATGAAAATCGCATTCCTTGGAACCGGCCGAATGGGCAGCGAGCTTGCCCGCCACCTGCTTAAATCTCACGAGGTTACGGTGTGGAACCGCACCGCTGAGCGCGCGCAGCCTCTCGTCGAAGAAGGCGCCAGCTTGGCAGATACCCCTGAAGAGGCGGTGGCAAACGCTGAGGTCATCATCACTTCCTTGTTTGGTCCTGATGATATTCGCGAGCGCATCATTGAGCCCGCGCTGATCCCCGCCGGCGTTACCTGGATTGACACCACCACCGTTTCCCCGGAGGCCGCCCGCGAGTTTGCCGCTGCCGTGGATTCCTACGTCCACGCACCAGTCGTGGGTTCCCTGGGCCCAGCCCGAAACGGCGAGTTGGGCGTCTATGTGGGCACGCCTGACGACGACCGTCGCGAGCTCGCCATGGACATCGTCGAGCCTTGGGCCGGTGAGAACAAGCTGATCGGCGTCGAGTCCGCAGCTACCGCCGCCCTGGGCAAGCTGCTGGCCAACCTCGCCCTGGCCGTAACGGCCGAGGGCCTGCTGGAGGCACTGCAGCTCGGCGAATCCGAGGGCCTCGATTCCGAGGTCATCCTCGAAATGCTCGATATCACCGGCCTCGCGTTCATGAAGAACATGAAGGGCCCGTTCGTCACCGGCGAGCGCAACACCACTCCGGGCGACTTCACTGTCGATGCCCTCTGCAAAGACGCCAAGCTCATGGAAGCCACCTCCAAGACGCCACTGCCAGCCGTGCACGCCGCCATCGAACGCTTTGAGGAACAGCAGTCCATGGGCCACGGCGACCAGGACTTCTCTTCTATCTTTGTATTCCGCAACAAGGGCTAGCACGAGCTAGCGGTTGCCGACGATTTCGCGCAGCACCCGCGCCAGCTGCGCGTTATCGCCTGTGTCCTGGCTATGAAAACGTGCAGCGATGAACCGCTCACGCAGTTCACTATCAACGGCTAGGCGCTCCACGTCCAAGGCAAACCCAGCATTATCCACAAGGAACGCGAAAAAGACGGTCTGCGTGCGGGTGTTTCCCTCGCGGAAGCTGTGCACAACGTTGAGTTCACCCCACACTTCCGCCAGCTTCGGGACGAACTCCTCAAGAGTCATATCGCACAACAGGTTATCGCGGGCAAGACCAGCAAAAATCTTGTTCGCGGCCTTGGTCAGCTCTGGACCCGCTGGGTAATAAGCATGACCGGCCTTCACCATGAACTGGTCAGTAGGAGCCGTACGCTCCTGCCCCGCCCATTCATAAACATCCTGGAAAAGGTGGCGATGGATGGCTTTGAAATGCTGATAATCAAAATTCCCCTCTAGGGGCTCATGCTGTAATTCCGAGATTCGCAGGAATACCAGTTTTTCCTCGAGTAATCGGAGCTCCTCAGCATCAGTTGCCCCCAATAGATTCTTCAGAACCGTTGTTCCTGGAATGAAGTAATCTTTCCAACCCCCGCTCATTTTCCCCTGCTTACTTAAATGCCGTCCGGCGAACTTGGGCTATTGCGTCCTCAGCAGACACCGTGCCAGCGGCTACGCGGCGGGCCAAGTCACGAACTTTCGGGTCACTAACGTCATGGCCGGCCAAACGCATTGCTGCGTCTCCCAAGGCCAACTTGTTATCCCTCGGTTTATCAATTTCGGTGTCTATGAACTCATTAGCGGGCTGTGGAGTAACCATTCTTTTTCTCCCCCAAAATAGCTGTTTGACGCTAAATTTTAGCAGCTCAAGGTACCAAAACCAAGGTCTTGAAAGCCTGCAAGCAGCAGAATTGATAGCCTTGCCGCATGCTGAACATCGATGCCACTTACGGACATACCACAGCCCTCGGCCATCTTGCCCGCGAGTTTGCCCCGGGCCGCATGTACGGCCTCAAGGGAGCTAACGGCTCAGGCAAGTCGACGCTGCTCGCCACTCTCGGTGGCGAGCTCGCGGCTCTCGAGGGCACCGTCCGTGTTGATGGGAAGGAGGTGGGAACGAGGGCGTCGGCAAGCGCGGTGCTCACCGTGGCCGACCCAATCTTCCTACCGGACCTCACCGTGGGCGAGCACATCGATCTCATCGCCCGGACCACTGGCGTTGACTTCGCTGAAATCATCGAATTATGGGCGCTTGAGGAGCTCCTGCCCCACCCCGCCACGCGTTTGTCCGCGGGCCAGCGCCAGCGCGTTTTCCTGGCCATCCAGCTCTACCAGCCCGCGCAAGTGCTGCTTATCGACGAACCCGAGCGCCACCTCGACGCCGAGTGGACGCAATTCCTCAGCAGCGAACTGCGCCACCTGGCGAAAGAAGGTCGCTGCATCATCGTGGCGTCCCACTCGCCTACCGTCACCGATGCGTGCGATGAGTTGGTGGAGCTATGATGCCTGGCACTAACTCTCGTATTGGCATGACACGGGCCCTGTCGAAGTTCGGTGACGTCGTTGGAGCGATCGCCATGTTTGGTTGTCTCCTAGGCGTACTTTTTGGCGTATGGCAATACGCCGCCGACTATTTGCCTTTCTTCGTAATTCGCACCGACGTTGCTCCTCTACAGACAACGGGCGGCACCCTGGGACTGCTGGCGCTGATTGCGCTTCTGGAGGCGCTGTTCCCGCTGCGTGGGATGTCAGGCCCTCGGTGGGTTTACCACCTCCGCCCACAAGGACGCCTGCGGGGCATGGATTCAATTTCAGTTCTGCAGCTGCTCGGGGTCACTGCACTCGCGTTGCTGCTTTGCGTGTCCCTCGGCGCATCTCCTCTATTCGCACTGGCAGCGCCAGCATTACGCATGGCCGTGGGCTGGCGTTCCTTCACCGTTGCGTCACTGCTCGCTGCTGGCCGTTCCCGCCAGGTGAGCAGTTCAGGTGTGAACCTGCTCGACTCTGAGATCAGCTCCGACGCCCTAGCCAGCCAAAGCATGTGGTTGAAACCGCAGATCGGTTCGTCCGCTTCTTTAGCTGGTCTTTTCGCGCGCCGTCTAGGCAGGCGTTGGTACATCGGCGTCGGCGCACTGGCAGTTGCTGGTTTGAGCCTCGGGTTCGCACCGCACCTGGGTTCGCTGGGCATTCTTGCATTTGCCACCGCTTGGTCCATGGTGGGTGCGGCCGTAAGCCGCGCAGGTTCCTTTGGGCGAATCGTGGAAGGGCCTTGGGCAGAGTGGGGTCTTCCTATGAGCGCTGCGATAGGCACAGCGATTATAGGAACGGTCTTTGTTGCCATCGTGTGGCAGCTTTCACTTGCTGCACTTGCAGTCATCGCGGTAGGCCTGGCGTGGGCCGGCTACACCAGGTCCCGCCCTGCCCGCGTGACGCAAATGAGCATGGTCGATACGGGCGGTTTCGGTGCTTCCTTTTCCCCTGAAGTGGTGGGCTACTTAAGCCGCGGTTGGAAAGGCCTCGCAGTAGTGGCAGTGGCACTTTTCTTGTAATTCCATTTCCTCACAAACTATTGACACCACGCACGCACGCTGCTAACCTTCCTTGCCATGAAGATCCGCTCTTAATTCGAAGCTCACATCAACACCTCTGACTCGAAGGCGGATCGATCCATGCCTATTTCTTTCACTGACCTCACCATTACGTGGCCTGACGGTAAACCCTGTTTCGCGAATCTCAATGGGACTTTTAGCGCTCAGTTCACCGGACTCGTTGGCACCAACGGCTCGGGCAAATCAACGCTGGCCAAGGTGCTGGCCGGGATACTCGAACCAACCTCAGGTACCGTCAGTGCCCCTAGCGTCGGGTACCTCGACCAAGACTTAGGCCTGAAAGTCTCCGATACTGTTGCCGACGTATTCCACGCCCGTGAAGTATTGGAGGCCATCGAGCAAATCGAAGCGGGACACTACACCGACGAGCTCGTCGAGGTCGTGGGCGAGCGTTGGGACCTCAAGGAAAAAATCAGTGCTGCGCTCGCGGCGTCGGAATTGCCCATTTCCTTGGATCGCACAATCGGTAGCCTATCGGGCGGCGAGGCCGTTACTGTCGCGCTTACTGCGCTCTTTTTCTCCGAACCTGACGTGATCATTTTGGATGAGCCCACAAACAACCTTGATGCGCAGTCCAAGGAACTTCTCCTTAGCTTGATCGCTGACTCGCCAGCCCAGGTTTTGGTCATTTCACACGAACGCGATCTACTCAATCACGCAGATTGCATCGCCGAGCTCTACCACGGCTCGTTACGCATGTTTACTGGGAACTACGCCTCCTATAAGGAGGCTATTGACCAAGAACAGGACGCCGCGCTTGCCGACGTCCACCAGGCCAAGGCCGCCTTACGCAAGGAAGTCCGCCAGCGGTCAGCAATGCAAACGCGGCTAGCCCGGGATGAGCGTCGCGGAAAGAAATACGCGGCCTCCAAACGCAAGCCTCCTCTCGCATTGGGCTTGGACAAGAATCGCTCTCAAAACTCAGCTGCCAAGCGCTCGCACGAAGCTGCCCAATCAGTGGCAAGCGCACAGCAGGAGTACGACAAAGCTCAGCTGCGGCTACGCGACGATTCTTCCGTCCATATCGAGCTTCCGAACACTCAACTGCCTAACGCAACCCAAGTTCTCCGCAGTGAGCTACTCAGCATCGTAGGCCCAGAGCGCGTCCGACTCGCAGGTCCCAACGGTTCCGGAAAGACAACGTTCCTCAACCGCGTGGCAAACGGCGACGTCGACTACGCACTAGCCTGTGGTTACTTGCGTCAGCGCATAACGCTTCCCGGCAATAAAAGCGTGTGGGAGTTAGTGACCGAGTCCAATCCTCACGCTGCGCCGCAGTATCTGCGCAATCAGCTTGCACAATTACTGTTCCAGAACGACAGCGTACACGCTCCGCTTTCCCAGTTATCAGGCGGCGAGCGCTTTCGGGCCGAATGCGCCCGGGTCTTGTTGTCAGACCCAGCGCCGAAGTTTCTGCTCCTCGACGAACCAACGAACAACCTCGACATTCCCACGGTGGATTGGCTTATCGACGTCCTCTCTGCATACTGCGGGGCAATGCTGGTGGTGAGTCACGACGAACACTTCTGTTCACGCTTGCTTCTCGATCGCACCGTTGAGCTTTAGGTAACTAGTTTCAGCCCGAGTTTGTATCATTGACACCAATACAATCTGTGCTATATTTACTAATACAACGTTGTATTAGTAAGAACAACACAGAAAGTGAGGGTGCATGTTCATCACCCTTAGCCCGGACTCTGACGTCCCACTGTTTAAACAAATCCACAACGAGATAGTTGCGGCCATCGCTCACGGTCAGCTCCGTGACGGCGACAAGCTCGATCCAGTTCGCCGTCTCGCAGCCAACTTCGGTATCAACCCGGCCACGGTCAAGAAGGCCTACGACCAGCTCGTAGCCGACGGCCTCGTGGATACCGCTGGTCGCTCCGGCACCGTGGTCCGCCCAGGCGCCCGCACTGCAGCCCAATCCCAGCAACTCGACGAGGGCCTCACCCGCGTCGCCTGGCTTGCACGCGCGCAGGGCTTCACCGTTTCCGAAATCCGTGACCATCTCGACGCCATCCTGAAGGAACTACCATGATTTTCGCATTATCAATGGCCGCGGTCATCTTAGCCGTGACGTGGGCCCTGGCGGCAGCACCGGCGATAGCCGTCCTGCCCCTTGGCGTTTCAGTACCCCAAGACAAACGCGCTGAGCCTGCAGTAACTGATGCGATTAAGCACTACCGCTGCCTCGTGTGGGCGATTGGTATCGCCGCCACCCTTATTTCAGTGGCCACATGGAAGTGGCCAGCAATCGCAGCGTTCCCTTCCCTTTTCGTCATCTTTGGAGCACTCTTTGCTTACGTTAAATCGCGTCGCCGCATCATCGAGGCTAAAGCCGCGGGCGGCTGGTATGACGATATCGAAACAGCCATTTCCGCACAGATAACTGCCACGCCGCTGAGCAACAGCGCGCTGGCCGACCTCACCGCACAGGCCCGCTTTCCCTGGATTTGGGTCCTCGGTTCACTGCTCATGACCGCAGCTGCCGCGGGCATCGTTGCCCAAGGCTGGGACACGATTCCCGAGACCATCCCTACGCACTGGGGCGCCTCCATGCAGCCCGACGCCTGGAGCGACAAAGGCATCGGCACTGTATTCGGGTTGACCTTCGTTAACCTCGGAATGATCGCAGTCTTCGCACTCATTTTTTGGTTCGTCTGCACCTCATCGGTCCATGCACGTTCGGACCGCTCTATCAAGGGTCAGCTGCGAAACCGCGCGGTAGTGGACGCAACAAACCAGGCAACAGGCTTCTTGCTCTTTGCAATCTGCCTACCCATGGCGCAGATTCAGGTTGCCTCCGCATTGCCTCGCTACGCCGGCTGGCTGCCTGTGGGATTCATCGGCGTTATCGTCATGAGCCTGGTCGGAGTCATCGCCCTCCTCGTGATGATCCTGCGCGCACAAACGCGCATCGATGACGCCCTGCGGGGCGTGAATTTCCCCGACGACGGCAAAGACTCCCCCGATAATGACGAGTTCTACAAGTGCGGCATGTTCTATTACAACCCTGACGACCCAGCCGTCATGGTAGACAAGCGCTTCGGCGCCGGCGTGGACTTCAACTACGCCCGCTGGCAGGCGAAGGTTTTCATGGCCGTCATTTTGCTACTGCTCATAGGCTCCATCGCTTTGCCGATTTTGCTCTAGCAGCTTGTCGGTGGAGGTTTTTCGTAGGCGGCCTGGCCGCCCACATTGGGCCAGAGGTTAGCCCTGCTCCCCAAAGTCCTCGGCCAGAGTCTTCGCGAGCTTCTTCGTTCTGCTCATGGAGGTCAGCCGGGTTCTCCAGAACATCGGAGAGCTCCGCAAGGCGAGATTTCAGCTTTTTGGCCGAAAGCGGATCGGTTCCGCCGGAGATGCTCAAAGAGATTTCATCCAGGTGCTCCGTGCCGTCTTTAAGAGTCCAGACACGGGCCCCACTTAGAACCATAAGTACGTGAGCCATGCCGCCGCATCGTACCGATTGTGTGCGTGCGAAAGCTTGGCTGCTCTACTACGCGAGCAGCCGCTCAACGGCACCGCGTGCATCTGCCACAACGGCTGGCACGCCCACACCGCCGGACCACGCGCCGGTGGCCTCGATGCCGGGGACGTCGGCAAGCGCAGCGTGCGCTGCAGCGACGGTGTCCAGGTGGGTCTCGTCGTAGCGCGGGATGCCGCCGAACCAGCGTTGGGTGAAGATCTCGGATACACCTGCAGCGCGGCCATCGAAGCCGGTGATGTGCTGAAGATCGTCCAAAGCGTAATCAACCAGATCATCTTCCTCCGCGCGGACGAGGGCGTCGTCGCCGAAACGGCCGAAGGAAGCACGCACCAGCGCACCACCGCGTTCTGCCAGGTGCGGCCACTTACGCGAAGACAGCGTAAACGCTTTAGCGTGTACGTCCTCTTGATCCGTGCCCACCAAAATGCCGGTGTTATCCGGCAGGCGGTTGCCGTTCGGATCGGTATCGGAATCGAACTTGAAGCCGACGACCACAGAACCGGCCAGTTTGACCTTCTTCAGCGCGGCAGAAGCCGCAGGAGAAAGAGCCGGCAGAAGACGCGCGGTAGTGGGCGCCGGGGTGGCAAAAAGCACGCGGTCATAAAGGCCGGCCTCGTTCGGTGCGCCCTTGACGCGGAAGCCCTCGGACTCACGGGTCACGCCGGAGATAAAGGAATCGAGGTGAATATCGGCGCCGGACTTTTCCGCGAGCGCCTCGTAAACCTCAGCGTAGCCGCCGCGGAAAGTCTGGAAAGGCGCCCCCTTGCCCGGGGTGCGTGGGCGTGCCTGCTCCATTGCGCGGACGGCGTCGGAAAGCTTGACCGGGCCATCAGCTGCGAGCTTATCCAAGCTAGCGGCCAGCGCCGGGATCGTGGCGCGCAGGCCCAAGTCATCCGCAGTGCAGGAATAGACGCCACCCAGAAGGGCGGAGACCACGTGGTCCACCACGTCGTCACCAAACTGCTGACGGACCAGCTTGCCCACCGAAACATCGCCACCGATTTTCCACTCGAAAGGCTCTTCGTTGTCGATACGGCGCGCGGTCTCCGCAGAGACCAGCGGAGCGATGGACTCAGACGAGGACGGGATGCCCATCATGCCGCCGGAAGGCAGGGACTGCAGCTTGGAATCGACGTAGACCAGCGGGGATAGACCCGAAGGAGAAACAAAGGAATCCGCCAAGCCCAGCTTGGTGAAAAATTCCACTACCTCTTCGTTGCGGGCTAAGAAAGCCTCAGCGCCCATGTCTGTTGGGCCGTCATTAAACGGAACCGTGTAAAGCTTGCCGCCGATGCGGCCCTCAGCCTCATACACGTCCACCTTGTGCCCAGAGTCATGGGAAGCAATCTCCCACGCTGCTGTAAGGCCTGCCAAGCCAGCACCAATAATCGCGATCTTCATTAGCCCTCCTCGTGAATGATAGAGACGGCGCGGGTAACAGCCTCCGCCTCTGTGGTTGGCAAAACTCCGTGGCCAAGATTCCAGATATGCGTATCGATGTCGCCGGCTGCTTGGGCTGCCGCGACCTCGCCCTTGATGGTGCGCACCGCGCTGCGAATGGCGTCGTCGCCAGCAAAAAGCAGCGCCGGATCCAGGTTGCCCTGCAACACGCTGGCGTTAACACGGCCTGCAGCGGCATCCATGGGCACGCGGTAATCCACGCCCATGACCTCACTGCCAGCCTCCGACATCGCGCCGAGCAGCTCGCCCGTTCCCACGCCGAAGTGGATGCGCGGGATGCGGCCTTCCGCGGCCTTCAAAATCTCCGTGGAATAAGGAAGCACGAACTCGCGGTAGTCGCGCTCATTGAGGTAGCCCGCCCAGGAATCAAAAAGCTGCATCGCATCGATGCCCGCTTCCATCTGCAGTTGCAGGAAGTTGATGATGGTCGGCGTCAGGCGCTCCATCAGTGCGTGCCAGGTCTGCGGCTCCGCATGCATAAGGGCCTTTGTCTTCTCGTGGTTCTTGGAAGGACCACCCTCCACCAGGTAGCTGGCCAAGGTAAATGGGGCGCCGACGAAACCGATAAGCGCCTGGGTCTCGGTCAGCTCATCCAAGATGATGGCGATGCCATCGCGAACCTGCGGAACATCAGTGTCCAGGATGGGCAGCTTGGCGACGTCCTCTTTGGTGCGCACTGGCTGTTCCATCACTGGCCCGCGGCCAGGCACGATGTCCACGCCGACGCCAGCGGCCTTGAGCGGCACGACGATATCGCTGAACAAAATCGCGGCATCAACGTCGTGGCGGCGCACCGGCTGCAGGGTGATCTCAGCGAGCAGCTCCGGCATGAAGCACGAGTCGAGCATGTCGATGCCCTCCCGAACCTTGCGGTATTCCGGCAGGGAACGCCCTGCTTGACGCATGAACCACACGGGCGGACGGGACGGCGTGCGGCCAGCGGCGGCATCGATGAGCGGGGCGTTTTTAAGTCGTGACATGGTCTTCATTATGAATCAAAAGTTGGATATAAATCTAGTTAGCTCTGCCTTGGGCAGGCCCGCGAGCTAGAAGCGCGGATTACGCTCGCGCATAAACTGGTTCGAATCCGGGCGATAGAGCAACAACAGCGCCACAGCCAGCACAACCGGGATGGTCACTAGGCCGAGCCCGCCCACGCCCAAGGTCATGGCGGCAATGTTGACAAACAAGCTAAAGGCAATCGCGATGGTGATGATCCGACGCGACCACTTGGAGCCATGCGGCAGTTGCGGCGCGCACAGCGCCATCACGAGCGCACACACGATGTTAGAAATAGCCACGAAGTTGCGGTTGCGGGACAAATAATCAGCAACCTGCCTTGAGGCAGCGACTTCTTCCGCGCCAGAGTCACCGAACATGCCAATCATGCCGGAAACCAGCATGACTATCGCCGCAATCACGAGCACCCAGTAGGCAAAGCGCAGCGACTTCGGCGCGCCGCCAGCACCCGCGGTGTCTGCTGCGGACTGCTTGTTTCCAGCCTGCTTGCGGCCAGCGCGGTTGTAGTCCACCGGACCTGGGCGCGATGGGTCGCCCTTAGGCTGGCCACTTCCCTGGCCAGGGAACATGCTGGTCATCGGCGTGGCTCCTGCTCATCCTTGCCAGCCTTCGCATCCTGCTTTTGCTGTTGCTGCCTTTCCAGCAGCTCTTTGCGCTCCTGTTCGCGGCGCTCGCGCTCCTTCTCGCGGCGTTCCTGCGCCAGCTCTTGCTCCAGCTTGCGCATCTGTTCCAGCTCGCCGGTGTAATCCAGTGTCTCCTCCTTAAGCGAGAAGATAAGGCCCATGACTGCTCCGACACCAACCAGGATTTGGATGATGCCATCGCCGGCAATCAGCCAGTCCGGCGCCTCATTGCCCGCGGGCGTGGCGAGGAAGACTAGGAGCGTGCGGAAGGCAAAGAAGAGGGAGAACGCGAACCACAGGCGGCGTCCGGTTGCCGCGGCTTTGCCGCCCTTGTTGAGTAAGTGCAGCATCACTGCGAGAACGACGATGATAACCAGCGAGAGCACGGAGGAAAATGCCACCGAGCCATATCCGATTACCTCAATCAAGGAATCAGAGACCTTCTGACCAGAGTCCTGCGCGGCTTCCTCCGCCGTCTGGCGTGCCTGGGCAAAAAGCACCGAGCGATTCAGCAACGTCATCACCAGGTTCAAAATCTGGTGAATGACCTCCAAAGCCAACGCGCCCGCCCACAGCTTCAGCATGAGGCTTACGGCCTCCGTACGCTCCTTCGGAGCCTGCGGTGGCTTGGCATTACCTGTCTGCAGCGCCCCACGGTGCTGCGGCGCATGCTGCGGGTTTTGAGTCTCCGTTCGCTCCTTCGGAGCCTGCTGCGGCTGTGAAGGCTGCTGATTCTGAGGGGGCTGAGGGGAAGCCGGAAGTGTCACAAAATTCCTTATGTACTGTATATTCGCGAAAAATTGGCCAGTGGCCGCGGAAAGAAAGAAGCGGCTACTTCAGCAAACGAGCGGCGTCGGTGGCGAAGTAAGTAAGGATCTGATCCGCACCGGCGCGCTTGAATGCGGTCAAGGACTCCAGCATAACGGCCTCTCCATCAATCCAGCCATTTTGCGCAGCGGCCTTAATCATCGCGTACTCACCAGAAACCTGGTAAACCGCAACCGGCACGCTAGAGCGCTCAGCCGCAGCGGCCAGCACGTCGAGGTATGGCAGGCCCGGCTTGACCATGACGAAGTCAGCGCCTTCCTCAATGTCCAAGTCGATCTCCAAAAGGGACTCACGGAAGTTGCGCGGATCCTGCTGGTAAGTGCGGCGATCTCCTTCCAGGGAGGAGCCCACGGCATCGCGGAACGGGCCAAAGAAGGCAGACGCGTATTTTGCGGAATAAGCCATGATAGCGACGTCTTCATGGCCGGCTTCGTCAAGCGCCTCACGGATGGCGGCAATCTGGCCGTCCATCATGCCGGAAGGGCTAACCATGTGAGCACCCGCGCGGGCCTGCGAGCGAGCCATGTCTTGGTACAGGCTGACGGTCTCATCGTTGAGCACGCGTCCGGATTCATCGAGCATGCCGCAGTGGCCGTGCGAGGTGAACTCATCCAGGCAGGTATCTGCCATGACGATGAGGTCATCGCCGAACTCCTGGCGTAGCTCCGCAATGCCGCGGTTCAAGATGCCCTCCGGATCCCAGGCAACAGAGCCGGTGGCATCCTTGTCTTCCTCCCGCGGAACGCCAAAGAGGTCAACGCACTT
This sequence comes from Corynebacterium simulans, assembly GCF_001586215.1. NCBI lineage: Bacteria > Bacillati > Actinomycetota > Actinomycetes > Mycobacteriales > Corynebacteriaceae > Corynebacterium > Corynebacterium simulans. The sequence goes on from NZ_CP014634.1 coordinate 1,061,358, forward strand.
AACGCCCGCATCGAGCGCTTCATGGGCAGCGCGCTTGAGGGAATCGAGCGTGTGCTGATAGACGCCCGGCATGGAAGTAATTTCCTGCGGCTTATCGATGCCGTCCATGATGAACATCGGCAGAATCAGATCCGCAGGCTGCAGGGTAGTTTCCGCGACCAATTCGCGGAAAGCAGCAGACTGGCGCAGGCGGCGGGGACGGCGAACAAGGCTCATGAGTATTTCTCCCTAGAGGTCTTTTTCTTTGCCTCGCCAGTCTACTCATACTTTAGTTGCAGACTAACCTTGCCCCGCTGCCAGACGGATGCGGCAGACTTAAGCAGACTTGGTCGCCTTCTTACGCGAGCGGCGCTTCTTCCGCGGTGCCGGCAGGTTGCCCGCAGCGCGCAGGGCGGCAACGTGTTCAGCCAGGGCGTCGATAAGCGCTGGCACCTCAGCAACCTCCGGGACCACGTCGACGCGCAGGCCCAGCTCTTCGGCGGCGGCCTTCGTGGAAGGGCCGATGCAGGCGATGATGGTGCGCGCGTGCGGCTTGCCGGCGATGCCGACTAGGTTGCGCACGGTAGAGCCCGAGGTAAAGGCCACGGCGTCGAAGCCGCCGGACTTGATCATGTCGCGGATCTCCGCCGAAGGAGGGGCGGCGCGCACGGTGCGATAAGCCACGACGTCATCAACGTCCCAGCCCAGCTCCTCCAGGCCGGTAACCAGGGCATCGCCCGCAATGTCCGCCCGCGGCAAAAGCACACGACCCACAGCGTCGATGTCTTCGACATAGTTCGGGAAGACCTCGACCAAGCCCTCAGCGTTTTGCTTGCGCTTATCCGGCAGCAGCTCCGGGACCATGCCCTTGGCGCGGATGGCATCGGCGGTCTTGGTGCCAACGGCGGCCAAGTGAACGCCGGCGAAGTCGCGGGCATCCAGGCCCAGCTCCGCAATCTTGTTCCACACTGCAGAAACCGCATTCACGGAGGTAAACACGATCCACTTGTAGCGGCCTTCCACGATGCCCTTGATAGCGCGATCCATCTGCGCCGGGTTGCGAGGCGGCTCCACCGAGATAGTCGGCACAGACTGCGGGATGGCGCCATAGCCGGCCAAGCGCGCAGACATGGCAGCTGCCTGCTCCTTGGTGCGTGGCACCAGCACACGCCAGCCATAGAGCGGACGATTCTCCCACCAGGAGTACTTGGAACGATCGTCAAAGCTGCGCCCCAAGGTCACCACGAGGTCGCCGGGCAACTCGGCGTCGAGCTTGCCCAAAGTTCCCAAGGTGGTCTCATGCGTGCGCTGCAGACGGGTGGTGCCGTGAACGGTCACGTAAGCCTCAATGTCCGCAGACATGCCGCGCTCGATGAGCTCCCGGGAAATCACCGGAAGGTCGGCGGCAGTTGCCTGAAGTACCAGCGGCTGGGTAGCGCTTGCCAGCGCATCCCAGTTAGCGCCTTCAGTAATATCCGCCTCGGTATAAGTAGCGCCCAAAGCCAGACCGGCGAAGGAAGGAACGGTAGAAGGCAGGGACATGCCGGGCACTACCTGGAACTCCAGGCCTTCGGCGGCCACGGCCGAGATTTCTTCCTTGATGGACTCGCGGTTGAGCGGATTACCGCTAACCAAGCGGATGACGTCAAGACCATCGGCTTCTACCAAGCCTTCGCGCAGTTGCGCCACGATGTCTTCAGATTGCGGCGCATAAAATACCGCTGCCGTTGGCGGAGCAGGACGCGGCGGCTTGCGGCGCGCGCCAGCTTCCTTGGCCTCCGCGCAGATGCGCGCGTACTCTTCTTCCGCGGCGTCGAGAAGCTCCTGCGGTACTGGAACTGCGCGCGCGACGACGTCGCGGATTCCGGAGGAAACCTCTTCATCGACGATTGCGATTGCGTTCGCCTCGAGAACCTCGCGGGCGCGGACGGTCAACAGGTCAGGATTGCCTGGGCCGGCGCCTACAAAAACGACTTTTCCCAGTTCAGACTGAGTGTCCGGCACAGCGTTGCTCATAAGGTTCTTTTCTACGTTTGGGCCTCAGGCACCACGCACGGACATGATCGTGCGCGGCGAAAACCCTGCGACCAGCGGGCGGTGTTCTTCACAGCGTATTAACGGCCAAAATCCCAGGCCAGAAGTCCTGGGATCAAATTAAGGGGGGCCGAATCATTGGGGGCCAATGATTGTGTGCTAGATACACCTTAAATTATCAAGGCCTAAACAAAAAATTAGTTCCCCAGCAGCTCGGCTGCGCCACGGGAGAAAAGCTCCTCAGATACAGCGCTGCCCAGTGCCGCAGCATCGCTCAGGGAACCGGAAGCGGTGGCCAGAAGCTGGCGAGAGCCGTCAAGCGCGAATACGCCGCCGCGAACGGTGAGCTTATCGCCGTCTACCTCCGAGGTAGCTGCTACCGGAGCGGTGCAGCCGGCCTCTAAGCGGGAGAGCACGGTGCGTTCGCCCAGTGCGGCCGCAGTTGCTTCCTCATCAATGAGGGTTTCGATGGCACGGGCAGCCGCAGAATCCTTGACAGCCTCGATGGCCAGCGCGCCCTGCGCCGGGGCCGGCATGAAGTCTGCAGGCGAGAAAACCTCGGTGGCACGGTCCTGATAATCGGCGCGCACCAACCCGGCATAGGCCAGCACCACGGCATCGAGCTCGCCGGAGGTTACCTTGCCCATGCGGGTATCGATGTTGCCGCGCAACGGCTGAATGTCCAGGTCCGGGCGCACCGCCTTGAGCTGGCTGATGCGCCGCGGCGCCGAGGTACCCACGCGCGCGCCCTCCGGCAGCTGCGCCAAGGTAAGGCCATCGCGCGCCACGAGCGCCTCGCGCACGTCTTGCCGCTCCGGGACGACGAGGAGGAAGCGCTCGTCCACTGCCGTGGGCAGATCCTTGAAGGAGTGCACCGCGATATCGCATTCGCCGGCATACAGCGCCTCGCGCAGCGCCTGGGTAAATACGCCCACACCGATGCGCTCGACCGGCGCCATGTTGACGTCACCGTGAGTGGTGACGATGTGGAGCTCAGATGCAAAGCCCTTGGCCTCCAGCCAATCGCGCACGTGGCCGGACTGCGTCGTAGCGAGCTTGGAACCGCGGGTACCGATCTTGAACATATTTTTTAAAAGTTTCCTCTAGTTAGTGCTTTGTTCTTGGCTCTTTTTGACTTCGCTCAAGGCTGGCAGATCCTCGACGTCTACGGAGACGCCGCTGCCTTCTAGCTGCAGACCGAACAGCTCCTGCAGCGCTCTTTCATGGCTGACAGATCCGGAGTTAGCAGCCAACTGCTTAGCTCGCACCGTCGGCTCGTGCAGCAGCTTGTCCACCACGCGTTTGAGGGCACGGGAGACGTCATCCACCTGCTTTTCATCCAGTTCCGGGTGCTTTTGGTTCAGCCGGGCGACTTCGCATTCGACGAGGTCGGCAGCGCGGCGTCGCAAAGCGGATACCGCAGGAACCACGTCGCGCACGCGCTGTGCGGAAGCGTAGGATTCAAGCTCCTCGTTGACGATGCGGCGAGCCTGCGCGTGCGGACTCGTGCCTGCAGCGACGTCGGTGTCAGCGGCGTTGAGCGAGCGGCTCAGGCGCTCGATGTTAACCAGATCAACGTTGTCGATGTCCGCCGCGGCATCATCGATGTCACGCGGCAGAGAAAGGTCCACGAGCATCAAGGCCTTGCCTTGTGCGCAGTGCTTGGCGACGTCGCTTTCAGTAATGGTGAAGTTCTGCGCACCGGTGGCAGAAATCGCCATGTCTACCTGCCCTAAAGCCTGCGCACGCTGGTCGAAGTCGATGACCTCAGCGCGCACGCCCGCCTCATGCGCATGGGAGGCAAGGCGCTCGGCGCGCTCGCGGGTGCGGTTAGCGATGACCAGCTGGGCGCCCAATCGTCCCGCGTGGGTGGCGGCCAAAGAAGCCATGGCGCCCGCGCCCAGGATAAGCACGCGCTGTCCCTGCAGGTTCTCCTGCCCCATGCGCTGCAGCGCCTGGTCAAAGGCGAAGGAAACCATCGAGGAACCGGCCTCGTCGATGTTGGTCTCGGTGTGCACGCGTTTGCCGGTGTGCAGTGCGGACTGTGCCAAAGCATGCAGGCGTGCGCCGACCGTGCCCTGGTCCGAGGCCGATTGATAAGCCGCGCGCACTTGGCCGATGATTTGTTGCTCGCCCATGACCATGGAATCAAGACCGGAGGTCACCGTCATCAGGTGCTCGGCCGCGGCATCGGCGTAGCGCACGTACAGGTAGCGGCGCAGGTCCTCCTCCGGAACCCCGGAAACCTCAGCCAGCACGTGCACCACGTCCTGGACACCGGTGTGGAAGGAATTGGTGACCGTGTAGACCTCCATTCGGTTACACGTGGAGATGATCATGGCCTCGGAAAGAGATTGTGCAGAAACCAGCTCCCCGCAAGCGGTGTTTTGCACCGCGTCATCCATGCTTAGTTTCTCCAGCAGCGCTACTGGTGCCGACTGGTGGGACATGCCCACGACGAGCACACTCATGCACAATCCTCCACTTTCAGATCAACCCTTTGATTGACATAAATCAACCAAAAGCCTAATAGTTTATCCGGCTTTTGCCGAACTAAGGCTGTGCTAATTAGGGGCTAATTAGGACTAATTAGGGCTAGCCGCAAGCTCGGCTGCGAGCTCTTCGTTGTCTACTTCCCAGCAGGAGAACTCTTCGCCGTCAATGACTACAACGGGCACACGGTCGCCGTATTCCATTGCCAATTCTTGGTCTTCATCAACGTTGCGGATATAAAATTCCGCTCCGGCGGCTTCTACTACTGGGGCAATTTGCTCCCGTACCCTAGCGCAAGAACCGCAGGTAGTACGAACCATCAACTCTACGACACGGCGCGACATATGCCTATTTGCTCCTGACTTTGGCGCTTTATAAAAAGACGCCATTGGTCGAAAGGTTTACTATGGACACGATAGTCCACCTCCCCGTCGAAAGCTGCATGCGTACCCGTGTCCTCTGCGTCCCCCACCCCACCTGGAATGCCCGATTCTCCCCGCGATTTCCTCGCGAATTGGACCGCCAGCCGGGGAAATCTACGCAACTTTCTTGAGAACCAAGCATTAGCGCCGCTTGACGACGACGCGCAAAAGACCGCTGGTGAGGCTGCCGCACGCGCTGCGGTGGATAGCATTTTCGGCCTCGACCTAGAGTCCTATCACTCGGGCGTGGATTCCGTGCAGGGTTCTTTTGAGTCCGCCGGTGCGAAGAAGATCACCCAGCCGGATCCGGATGTCCCACAAGACGCCGGGGCCGCGGCCTTCTTCGACGTGGACAACACACTGATTCAGGGCTCCTCCCTGGTTGCTTTCGCCTTTGGGCTCTACCGCAAGCGCTACTTCAAGCTCCGGGAAATCCTGCCCATTGCGTGGAAGCAGTTGAAGTACCGCGTCTCGGGCAGCGAAAATGCCGATGATGTCGCCGCTGGCCGCGTGCAGGCCTTGGACTTTGTCAAAGGCCGCTCGGTAGAAGACATGGTGGCACTGTGCGAGGAAATCGTCGATGCTTCCCTGACCCGCCGTGCATATCCGGGAACCAATCAGCTGGCGCAGCTGCACGTGGCCGCGGGCCAGCAGGTCTGGCTAGTAACCGCGACCCCGGTACAGCTGGCCCAGGTGCTGGCAAAGCGTTTTGGCTTCACTGGTGCGCTCGGCACCGTGCCTGAGGTAAAAGACGGCAAGTTCACCGGCCGCCTGGTGGGTGATATCCTGCACGGCCCCGGCAAGACCCATGCCGTCGCGGCACTGGCCACCATTGAAGGCCTCGACCTAGAGCGCTGCACCGCCTACTCGGACTCCGTCAACGACGTACCAATGTTGTCGATGGTTGGCACCGCCGTAGCGATTAACCCCGACTCCAAGCTACGCGACGTCGCCGAAGACAACGGCTGGCTCATCCGCGACTACCGGTCTGTGCGCAAAGCCGTGCGCGCCTACGGCCTTCCCGCCCTGGCCACCGCAGCCTTCTCTTATGGCGGCTGGCGCTGGATAAAAAAGTAGCGCCTTTGCAGCAAAAAGGCCCCGGCTCCCTTTCGGGAAACCGAGGCCTAAATGTTTACTTGCCAAGCTTACGACGCTGAACGCGGGTGCGGCGCAGCATCTTGCGGTGCTTCTTCTTGGACATGCGCTTACGGCGCTTCTTGATGACAGAACCCATAGTAGGTTTCCTCACTTTCGAGATCAGTACGTACTAAACCTGCCAGCCACAGCCTGGAAATGGCCGCTAAGGTGCACTTCTCAGCAACCCCACGCTTTGCGAACAAGGCGTGGAAGACGCAGGACCGCTGGCACGAATGGTGACTATCTTACCCAGTCGGGGCCTTCGTACCAAAAAAGACAGTGCCCACCACCGCAGACCAAGCTGGTCAGCAGAGGTGGGCACTGTCAAAGGCGCGAGTATTTTAAGCTCCGTAAACGGAAGCCTCGAGGTACTCGTTAACCGCAGACTCGTGAACGCGGAAAGAGCGTCCAACGCGAACTGCCGGCATTTCGCCTGCGTGAACCAAACGGTAGACAGTCATCTTGGAGACTCGCATGATTTCTGCGACCTCGGCGATGGTCAAAAAGGTTCCCTTATCTTCATTAGCCATAGTTTATCTAACCCTTCAGCCCGTGACGCGCTGTAGGCTTCCCCTCCCACAGGACATTCACGCACGTGCTCGTACCAGCCTATCGTGAAACCTGTGACTAATGCGACCCAAGAGCCAAATTTTTTCCCAGGTGTCCCCCAGCTCTCGCCAAACTCCCCGCGCAACTGGTGTCACACGAGGATCGGCCGCTCTGATTTTTGGTCCACATTGGGGACACCCGTGCGGCTAGGAAGTCTTTAGCCAAGCTCCTTGGCACGCTGTGCGCAGGCTTCTGCCGCACGGTAGAACGCGCCACGCAAGCCGGACTCCTCCAACTCGCGCACTGCTGCCGCAGTCGTGCCGCCTGGGGAGGTAACGCCCGCACGCAATGCGAGCGGCTCACGGCCGGACTCGACGAGCATGGCACCGGCACCAGAAGCGGTCTGGGTGGCCAGCTTCGTCGCAACGTCACGGGTAAGACCCAGCTGCACGCCGGCGTCGACAAGTGCCTCAACAACAAGGAAGAAATAAGCCGGCGCGGAACCTGCCAACGCTGCGGCTGCATCGATGTCCTTTTCAGCAACGACTGCAACTTCACCGACGGCACCCAGAAGCTCCACAACGCCGTCGAATTGCTCATCACTGACGTGGGTACCCGCGGTAGCCGTGCTCATGCCCTTGCCCACCAACATCGGCGTATTCGGCATAACGCGCACAACCGGCACTCCATCACCGGCAGCGGCCTCCAGCTTTTCTAACTGGATGCCAGCAGCCAGGGACACTGCGACAGCGCTTGCAGGAATCTCTGCTTCTGCGAAGACCTCTTCAATGGCATAAGGCTTCACGCAGCCAAAGACGAAGTCTGCATCCTTCACAGCCGCCCTGTTATCGCTCAAGGTCTTAACGCCGTAGGTCTTTTCCAAGTGCGCGCGACGATCCTCGCTGCGGTTAGTCACGACGATGTCCGCACCGGCATAGCCAGCGTTCACAAGGCCCGAAACGAGGGCCTCACCGATTTGTCCTCCACCAAGTACTGCAATTTTTGTCATGCCAACCACAGTGCCAGAAAGCCTGCCGCTAGGCCACCGTGTTACCCGCTCCTTTGTACCTTGGGCTTAGTCTCCTCGCTGTAGATACACAAAAGCGCACCACCTGCTTTAAGCCAAGCGGTGCGTTTTATAACGTGCGATGAATTATCGCCTACATAACGATGAGTAGCGGGCCGAAGGTCAGTACGAGACCAACGAAGACAGCCAGCGCCATCGAGGCGCCATCACGATTGGTACGCAGCACGTGCACCAGAGCAGCCATGAGAGCGGTTACAGCAACGGCCAGGATGGCAACGATGGAGCGGGAGAAGCTATCCCAGAGAATCTCGAAGCCCTTGAATACGATTGCGCCGAGCACGATTCCTACGAGAGCAAGCAGCAAAACAGAGAACGGATTAAGCTTCTCATCTTCTTCCTCGTAATCCGCATCAGACTCGGTCTCGAGCAAGTCCTTCTTCTGAGCCTTTACCGGAACGCTGTCGCCCATTTCCGCGCCAGCGCCCGCCGCAGCGGTGTCAGCAGCCGCGGTGGTTGCCGCAGCAGCCTTAGGAGCCTTGCTGTCGTCCTTGGAATCAGCCTTGGCTTCTTCAGCCTTAGCATCTTTAGCGTCCTGCTTTGCCTCAGGCTTGTCCGTTACGCGCTTGATAACGCGGGTGTCATCGGTAGAAGGCTGGGAAGCCTTTGCATCAGCGGCCTGCTTTTCATCCTGCTCCTGCTCCTGCTTTGGGGCAGGGATGACTGGAGCGGTTTCGTCGATGGAGACATTCGAGTGCTTCGACTCGGCCGGAGTTGCCTTTACTTTTTCCAGGTTGCCGGTGAGCTCGGCAACCGAGACGCCACCGTCTTCCAAGCTACGGCGGCGGCGACGGCGTGAACCGCCCTCAGAATCAGCACCAGCGCGCTCCTTCGAGTTACGGGCGAGGAGCTCCGCTACTGTCAACTGTTTTTCGTCAGCCACGTTTATTTCCTATTCCAGTCCCTTATCGGTTCGTCGCAGAATTACGCCTTCGCGGAGTGCCCACGGGCAGATCTCCAGCTTTTCGATGCCCAAGGCACGCATGCTTGCCTCAGCCACCAAGGCGCCAGCGACGATTTGATGCGATCGGTTAGAACTTACCCCTTCGAGGTCTGCTCTGTCTGCTGCGGTCATGCGGGAGATGAAGGAGATAAGCTGGCGAAGGCCCGGTGCGGTCAGCGTGCGTTTTACATAAGGGCCCGCAGAAGACGGTGCGGCACCGGTCAGTCGCGCCAGCGTACGGAAGGTTTTTGAGGTACCCACAGCAAGCCCCGCGGTACCCATTGCACGCATCTGTTCGGTCACTGGTACCAATTCCGCATCAATGTAGTCACGGAGCATATTAACCTTGGCCTTCTCAGGCGGATCGGTATCGAACCAATTGTGGGTCAAGCGGCCCGCGCCCAGGTCCAGAGAAAATGCCAAGTCGGGATGCTCATCAGTACCGGTGGAAAGCTCTAACGAGCCACCGCCGATGTCCAAGTTAGTGATGCGACCTGCAGACCAGCCGTACCAGCGGCGCACGGCCAGGAACGTCAGACGTGCTTCTTCCTCGCCAGAGAGGATCTCCAGACGTACACCCGTCTGCCTTTCCACCTGATCAAGCACGTACTCAGAGTTCGTGGCTGAACGCACTGCCGAGGTAGCAAAAGCAATGAACTCATGACAGCCCAACTTTTGCCCCAGCTCGTTTGCTTCAGCAACCGCCGAAATCAGCTTCTTCAAGCCTTTTTCGTGGATGTTGCCGTCCTTATCCAACTGCTCCACAAGACGCAGCGGAGTCTTCCAATCGCTCATCGGAGTCGGGCGTCCACCCGTAGCGGCGTCAACCGCAACGAGGTGAACAGTGTTGCTTCCGACGTCTAATACACCTAATCGCACACTCCTAGAGTAGTAGGTCTACCGTGGTTAGGTGTGAATCGCCCGAAATCTAGCTCAAAAAATAACCCAGATTCTCACACGGTTTATCTCGGTTTTCCCAGCTCTTCCCCCGCTGCCTCCTCGATCCTTGCAGGCCGGGAGGAGGCACCCGATTTTCCACGGGAATGGTTCGAATTCACCAATCCGACAGACCCCCACCATGTCTTTTCAATCGATCTCACGTGGGTCGAATCGCACTACACGTGTCAGTTCGGCACCGCGGCTTGCCACGGCATCGATGCCAGCCAACCCGACGTCGGATGTTGCGTCCATGGCGCGTACATGGCTGATGAAACGGATCGAGAGCAGCTTTACGACGCCGTCGAGCGCATGCCAGAAAAGTACTGGCAGCTACGCCCAGCTGGGGTAGATAGATACCTTTCCGCCGAAGACCCCACCGAGCTAGAACCCTGGCTCGTATGGGACGAGCTCGACGGGGACGACGGGGAACCAGAGCCAGCGCTTAAAACGCCCATCGTCGATGGCGCCTGCATCTTTGCCAACCGCGCGGGTTGGGCCACCGGCGCGGGCTGCGCACTGCATCAGTGGGCAATGGCAGAAGGCGAAGAGCTGACAGTGGTCAAGCCGGAAGTGTGCTGGCAGCTGCCGCTGCGCCGCCATGAGGAATATGAAGAGCGTCCAGACGGCCAGGAAATCCTGCGCACCACCATCGGCGAATATGATCGCCGCGGTTGGGGCGGCGGCGGAGAAGACTTCGATTGGTATTGCTCCGCTGATGCGGCCTGCCATACCTCGCCGGAACCCATGTGGCTCTCTCAGAAAACTGAGCTCATTGCCCTAATGGGCGAGGAATGCTACGAAATCCTGGCTGCTCACTGCGCCGCACGAGCCGAAGCAGCCAAGGCTGGCGTTAACCTCACGCGGCACCCGGCCAGCGTGAAGGCCAACGCTTACTAAGGCGCCTATTAAAGTTCGAACTTGTAGCCCAGACCGCGCACCGTCACTAGGTGCTGCGGGCGGGAAGGCTCTGCCTCGATCTTCGAGCGCAGGCGCTTGACGTGCACGTCTAGGGTCTTGGTATCGCCCACGTAGTCAGCGCCCCAAATACGATCAATCAGCTGGCCGCGGGTAAGAACGCGTCCTGCATTACGCAGCAGGTACTCCAGCAGGTCGAATTCCTTCAGCGGCATCGAGACTGCCTCGCCGTCGACAGTGACGGTGTGACGCTCAACGTCCATGCGTACGCGGCCGCCCTCAAGAATCTGCTCGTCGAATTCCTCCTGCGGATTCTCAGAAGCAGAGTCTTGGCCGCGGCGCAGAACCGCGCGAATACGCGCAATCAGCTCACGGGAAGAATAGGGCTTGGTCACATAATCGTCTGCGCCCAGCTCGAGGCCGACGACCTTATCGATCTCCGAGTCACGGGCCGTGACCATGATCACCGGAACCGAGGACGTCGAACGCAGCTGCTTGCACACATCGGTGCCGGACATTCCCGGCAACATGAGATCCAGAAGAACGATGTCGACGGAGTTCTTCGCAAACTCCTCGAGGGCGGTCGGACCATCCGGCGCAAGGATGACGTCAAAGCCTTCCTTGCGTAGAAGGAACGCTAGTGGATCGGCCAGCGACTCTTCATCTTCAACGATGAGGATGTTGGTCATTGTGCTTTGTCCTTTCGACGTGCGGCTACGCGAGCGACGGCACGAGGAAGCCCAGGCGCAGCTGAGCTGACGGCACCATCTACTTCATTATCCTGATTCTCTACGTTATCCGCTGCAGTTTCGTCTTTGTAAATAGGTAGCTCGATCGTGAAGGTCGAGCCCGTGCCCGGCCGCGACCACAGCTTGATGTTGCCACCGTGGTTGGCCACAACGTGCTTAACGATAGCCAGTCCCAGACCCGTGCCACCGGTCTGGCGCGAGCGAGCTTTATCCACGCGGAAGAAGCGCTCGAAGACTCGCTTTTGGTCCTCCGGGGCGATACCGATTCCGCGGTCAGTCACGCGCACGAGCACGATATCGGTACCGACGATCTTGAGGGTCACCGACACCGGCATCTCATCCGGCGAGTAATGGATTGCATTGGAGATGAGGTTGGAAATAGCGGTGATAAGCAGCGCCTTATCGCCCTTGACCTGCACTCCCACCGGCTTGCCGCGGGTAAGTTCATTCTGATGTGAATCGGCTGCCAACTGATTGCGGGAGATTGCTTCATCCACCAATTCATCAAGATTTAGCGGCTCCATCTCCGGCAGCGCCTCCGCACCTTGAAGCTTGGAAAGCGCGATCAGCTCGTTGACCATATCCGCCATGCGGTTGGCTTCTTTTTGTAGTTTGCCACCGAAGTATTCCACGGTTTCAACGTCAGCCGGGTCATTGAGCAGAGCCTCCGCCAGCAATGCGATGCCGCCGACAGGGGTCTTAAGCTCGTGGGAGACATTCGCCACAAAGTCGCGGCGAGCGGCTTCCATGCGCACAGACTCCGATTCGTCGGTGCCGTAGACGATGACGAAGCGGTCGTCGTTAAGCGTCAGCGGCTTAACCACCGCCAGCACCTGAGTCACTCGGTTACCGGTACGGCGCTTCGGAATGGAAAGGTCAAGCGAGCGCGTTTCCTTGTCCGCGAAGACCTCCTCCGCGACCTTCCAGATATCCGGATTAACAGTGCGATCATGGACCAAAGACATCTCATGGGCTGAAGGATTAGAAAGGATGACCTCCTTCGAGCGCGAGAGAACCGTGATGCCTGTCGGCGCGCCTTGGATAGCCAAGTGCAAAACCTGGCTCACGGTAGTGACTCTGTTGGAATCAGCATCATTAGATTTGCGGAAACGCTCGATGCGCCCGCGCACCCAAGAGATCACCGGTAGAGCGAAGGCGCAAACCACCACGCCGGCTAGAAAAGCTAAAAATAATTCCACGTATCTATTACCAGTTAAAACAAAACAATCCCCAGGGAGTATAGACCCCCGGGGAATTGTACGCAGTACTTCTTTAGCCCTTACTTGCCGCCCTGTGCCGCAACAGCTGCGGCGCCGGCAGCAGCAGCTTCCGGATCCAGGTAGGTGCCGCCTGGGTTCTGGACGCTGCCGTCTTCCGCAATCTCGTAGACAAGCGGAATTCCCGTAGGAATATTGAGGCCAGCGATGTCTTCGTCAGAGATGTTGTCCAGGTGCTTAACCAGCGCACGCAGGGAGTTGCCGTGTGCGGCGATGAGGACCACCTCGCCCTTCTTGGCGCGCGGAAGGATCTCTTCCTCGAAGTAAGGAACGAGGCGCTCAACGACGTCCTTCAGGCACTCGGTGCGCGGAACCTGCTCCAGGTCGCCGTAGCGCGGGTCGTTGCTCTGGGAGTACTCGGAGGAATCTTCCAGCTCTGGCGGCGGGGTGCCGTAGGAACGGCGCCATGCCATGAACTGCTCTTCGCCGTACTTGTCTTTAGTCTCTGCCTTGTTCAGGCCCTGCAGAGCGCCGTAGTGGCGCTCGTTGAGACGCCAATCGCGCACGACCGGGATCCAGTGGCGGTCTGCCGCGTTAAGCGCAATGTTTGCGGTGCGGATAGCACGGCGCAGCAGTGAGGTGTAGAGAACCTCCGGCAGCAGGCCCTTTTCCTTCAGCAGCTCGCCGCCGCGCTTTGCTTCTGCCTCGCCCTTTGCGGTGAGGTCCACGTCGACCCAACCGGTGAACTGGTTGGATTCGTTCCACTGGGATTGTCCGTGTCGAAGAAGAATAAGCTTTCCTTGAGTCATGCCTTCAAGCATGCCAGTTTTTAATGGCCCGCGCTGCAACTTTTAGCCCTCAGAGGTAACCGAAAATTTCCTACAATGGGCTTTTATTGCTCAAGAAATCTAAATCACAATTAAATGGAAAACACTCGCCGAAAGCAGAAGCTGCCATGCACGTCATTCAGATAGCCCCACCCCACTTGGAAAACAATCATTTGCCTTCCCTAGCGCTGCGCGTATGCCACGAGGCGGACAGCGCATTGCTTAAATACCTCGCAGGCAACGATGATTTCTGCGAGTCCATGGACAGCTTGCTCAATAGTTTGCGTCCAAGTTCCCAGCGCCTTTCCTTCCTGCTCGCCGCCTGCGAGCAGGAAGGCCAGCTGCGCGCCCAGGAGGATGAGACCGACCTCGGTGCGCGCGGGTTCCTGCGAGTAAACATGCCGCTGACGGGTGAGACCACGCTGGCCTATTTGGCCCCCATCTTCGTCGATGACTACAGCGAAGAAGTTCTCGATGCGCTCTTGGATGCGGCCGCGGAGCTCATGGCACAGCACGGCCGCACCACCATTACATTGGATGTTGACTTTGCTATAGGCGGGCTTGACGACGACCCCCGCGCCGCCGCTTTCACAGGCCACGGCTTTGTACTCGGCATCGTGGAGCAGGCTTGCCAGCTTGAACTCTCCAAAGCCGAGCCAGCGCAGCTGCCTGCAGGCCTGCGCGCCGAGTACTTCGAGGGCCACCTCCTGCCCGAGCACCTCTCGGACCACACCGACTCTTTCCTTGAGATCCTCTCAATTGCTGACCTCGACGTCCCCACCGCCGAAGGCCCCATCGAGCGCGAGTGGACCGAAGAAATGCTGCAGGAAGCCGCAAAGCACCATGCTCGCTCCAAGACGGTCACGGCCAATGCGGTTCTCATCGATGAAGAAGGCATCGCCGCCCTCTCCGTGCTGCTCCTCGATCCCTCACACCCCGAAGTAGCCAAGCAAGAGCTGACCATCACCCACCGCCGCGCCCGTGGCCGTGGCTGGGGCATGCTGGTCAAGCAGGCGCTCTGGGGCGAAGCCGCTGCCCGCTACCCACGCTTAAAGCGTGTCACCACCTACAACGCGCTGAGTAACGAGCGCATGCTCGCCATCAACGCGAAGCTGGGCATTGAGCCGAAGTTCTGGTGGACTTCCTGGACGAAGTCACTCGCGAGTTAAGAATCCGAGCTCCCGACCATGGGAGCCTTCTTCTGCCAGCAGAAACAAAGGGATGCGAGCGCTACCACCATCACGGGTATCGCTATTGTCATTCGGCCGATATTCGTGACCGTCTCCGGCCAAGCGCTAAAGGCTACAGTCCACAATGGAGTATTCGCTAGGACATCTCCGCCCAACGTAAGCGAAATGATCGTAAACACGATGCTCAGAGCAAGCGTGAACGTGCTCCCGAATCGGGCATTTAATAACAAGCTTGCCAAAGCGATAATGGTGCCCACTGCAATGCTGAGCACGAGTCGGCGAAGCTCATCGCCAAGCGCCCCGCCAGCAATGAGCCCCGCAAGCAAGCTGCATGCTGACATTTCAGCGACCACGCTGATTAACCAGTAGATCAAGGTGCTTCGGCACCCTCGATATTCGAGCAACATCAACGGCCAACTATCGCGCAGTGCAGCCCATCCCAGCACGGGTGCAAGCCCCGATCCGATGGGCAAAATGCCGAACACGAACAGGCCATGGACATAAGAGGCCGGGTACAGCAAAGCGGTAAATACCAGCAGCGTTGCGCTAAGAACCATGCAGGCCACTAGCGCTGGTGCCGTAGCCGCAAAGCAAAGCGCTAAAAATGGCCGTGGCCGTTGTGCACAGTCCCTTGTAACCACAGCGGGTTTCCACCCCACCCCAGGTTCGTTTGCTGTCGCTTTCGAGCGTCGGACTAGCCGTGGGTGCCAGCTATCTGGTGCCCAGAGCGCTGCTGCAATTCCCACCAGAGCAAGAAGAACGCACAAAGCTAATGCGTTCCATGGTTTCTCAGCTGCCAAAGGCGCACCTGGTTCAAGTGGAACGGAGTTTCGGTGAATGCCCATAATCGGCAGTACAGCTCGCACCGGCCACGCTGGCGGGCAAATCCACCAATTGTCGGCTTCCACGACGGGATTTAGAGCAAAGAATAGTTGCCAGATAACAAACACTACGAGTGTCACTACCAAGTTAGTCAGGCGCGCTACTGCTGCTGCCAATCCAGCAATGCCAATCGAGCCGACAAAGCACAGCACACCGACAGCGAGAATGCGTGAGCTATTCTCGCGCGAATAGACGGCTAACCAACTTCCGCCGAAATTAATTACATGAAATACAGCAATGCTGAGGAGGACAACGAGGAGGCGGGCCAACCTCTCGGCATTCAAGAATCGCATCCTTCGCACCTTCGGAAGTCCCGCCAAACGCATATGCGTCCCGCCAAACCGAGCACGCTTCTCCCGTGCCTCCGCAGCTGCAGCAAACATTGCAACAAGTGGAGCCGCCATCCCGGTGACATACATTGATTGCCACATGAGTACGCCCGTCGCATCGGTGGCAGGAGATGCAAGGCGAGAAAGGTTATATGTCAGAAGGACCAAAGGCACGGCTATCAAAGGCAACCACACCAACGAAGTACCGCGAGCGCGCAACAGCTCGGTATGAAGCTGACGCCTAAACATTGCGTCCCCCTGCGGTGAGGCGGAAGAACTCTTCTTCCAAGTTTCCTTCCGGAGCCAAATCTCGCAGAGGCCCCGAATAAACGATTTCACCTTGTGCCAGCACAGAAATGTTATCTGCGAGATGAAGTACTTCCCCAAGTTGGTGAGAACTAACTAGAACCGTGCCGCCTCGCGCAGCCCAGTCACGCAGGAGCTCGCGTAGCTCGCTGATTCCTTGCGGGTCAAGGCCATTTTGCGGCTCATCAAGTACGAGCACTTCGGGGTCGCCGAGAATAGCTTGTCCTAGGGCCAACCTAGCTTTCATTCCGGTGGAAAAACTCTTGGCTTTCTTGCCACCGACGTCCGCCAGCCCAACCACAGCAAGGGCCCGATCGGCCTCCTCCGCGGGCAGACCAAGCAATCTTGTGTGCACAAGGAGGTTATTCCGTGCGCTGAGGTGACCGTAGAAAGCTGGCCCATTCAAGGACGCACCGACCGTGGGCAGCTCACCGATGGTTCCAGAATCTGCAGATGAAAGTCCCAACAAAATCGACATCAGGGTGGACTTTCCCGCGCCGTTTCGCCCAAGCAAAGCATGTACTCGTCCAGGAGTTACTGAAAGCGAGACGTCGTTGAGGACTCGCTGGTTCCCGAACGACTTGGTGACACGTGACAAGCTAAGTGATGAGGACATGAAAGAAGTATGTCGCCGTAGCTTCTTTCCTGTATCCCCTAGCAGAACCAACCTTGGTCTGAAGTTCTCCTACTGCAGTAGGACTTTTTGGCCTAGCAACACCAAAGCCACGCGGTCCCTAGCTTGGAGCTTCGACATGAGCGAGGAAACGTGCGTCTTAACTGTGGTCTCAGCGAGGACGAGTTCTTGGGCAATTTCCCGGTTAGTCGCGCCACTAGTGATCAGCCGCAGCACTTCCAACTCGCGTCGAGTCACTAACGCAAGCCCTTGCCTTTGCGCTGCTGACAGTTCGGTTCGTCCAGCAATCGCTGCGCGATAGCCCTCCAAAACGGTTCCGGTCACTCCGCTTGCTAGGACGGCTTCTCCTGCATGAACCGCACGAACAGCCCCTACGAGCACCTCCGGATCAGAGTCCTTGAGAAGGAAACCATGAACTCCCGCGAGTAATGCAGAACGAACCAGCTCCTCTTCATTGAACGTCGTAAGCATGATTACTCGGAGTGAGGCGTTCCTCGCCAAAAGCGCGTTTGCCGCAGCAATTCCATCCATTCCCGGCATCCGAATATCAAGAATCGCAATATCGAGCGAATGCGCAACTGCAGCCTCGACGGCTGCTTGCCCATCACCAACCGCGGCAACGACCTGAATGTCCCCTGCGGCATTAAGAATGGTTTCCAACGCACTGCGCAGCAACGGCTGGTCATCAGCAAGAAGTACTCGAATCATTATGTTGTCCTCTGCGGAAATTGTGCTTCAACTAAGAAGTGCCGAGCGTCTCCGGAGGTACGCACCCAGCCACCCAATGCTGTAGCCCTTTCGGCGATTCCCACCAAACCTACACCGGCTCCAGATGTCTCTCCTTGAGGTCTACCCCATGACTCAACACTCAGCACAGCAGAATCAGAAAATTTCAGGCGAACTGTCGCCCCTGTCCCTTGGTGGCGAAGCACATTAGTTAGCGTCTCCGTGATAATCCGGACCACCGCCAATTGGGTTAGCGCAGGAAAGGCTACAGAGGAATCGGGAAGCTCTGCGCTGATATCAAGGCCTGCAGCGCGAAAACCGTCAACGATCTTCGGGATATCAGCTAGTTGACGAGATGGCTCGCGCGTTGTCGGCGCCCGTAGCGACGACACAATTGAACGCACCTCCGCGAGCGCTCCGTCCGCTTCAGTTCGGATAGTGCGCAATGCTTCCTCCGATGTCCCCGAAGCAACAAGACCAGCATTTGCTTGAACTTTGATGAGGGTCAGCGAATGAGCTAGTACGTCATGTAGTTCACGCGCGATAAGAAGCCGCTCTTCTTCCTGAGCTTCACGCTGTCGCGCCTGCCGTTCCAGCTCCTTGTCACGCAAACGCACCGCAACTACATAAACGAGCAACAAAAGTAGCCAGTGGAAAAGGAAAGTAAATAGAAAATCCGTTCCGCTTCGGTATCGCTCGGTCAGGTCTGGTTGCAGCTTCCACATGAACGGCGAAGCGAAGG
This sequence comes from Corynebacterium simulans, assembly GCF_001586215.1. NCBI lineage: Bacteria > Bacillati > Actinomycetota > Actinomycetes > Mycobacteriales > Corynebacteriaceae > Corynebacterium > Corynebacterium simulans. The sequence goes on from NZ_CP014634.1 coordinate 1,079,455, forward strand.
TGCCAGCGAACGTTGCGCCGAGAATAGCCTTTGGAATCCACCGTTCTTCACATAAACGCGCAGAAGAATAAACAGCTAAAGGCGCAGCGACCAACCACGGAGAGAATCCAGAGTTAACCGGAAGCGCCCAAAACCAAATGATCGCCCATAAACCGAGGCAGAAAATCATGCCTGCCGAAGCAAAAGCAGGACGCGAGCGCCAAATAACAAAGAACGGGACGAAAGCCCACGAAACCACAGCTTGTGCGGTGTAAATCCCCATGGGCAGCGGCCCCGATACCAGGGTGTACAAGAGCGCCAGTAGCACGGCCAAGCCCGCAAGCAGCACATCACCTAAGCGGAGAGTGCGCAGTAAAGTCATGACTTTAGACATCAAGTCTTTTGTCCCGCTACTTAGTAACCAATTGCCCGGCGCGCATGGCAATCCGGGACTTCGATGTGCAGGGCTTCCTCGTAGATCTGGGCAAGAACGCTGGCGGATTCAGCCCAGCTGAACTTCGCGGCGTGGCTGACGGCGGCTTCGCCCATGCTGATGCGCAGCGGGTCGTCGTCAAGCAAGTGCTCCAAGGCATCCGCCCAAGCCTCGGGTGAGTGGCCGTCGACGAGCTCGCCGGTCTTTCCATCTGCCACTGCGATGGGTAGGCCGCCCACGCGCGCAGCGATGACGGGGGTACCGGAGGCCTGTGCCTCCAAAGCCACCAACCCGAAGGACTCGTTGTAGCTGGGCACCGCCACCAGATCGGCCGCGCGGTAAATGGAGACCAACTCCTCCGGCGGACGCGGGCTTAGAAAGCGCACATGCTTGGAAAGCCCCAGCTTGTGCACCAGGTTCTGGTAGTACTCCGGCGTCGAGTTTGCACCCGATGGGCCGCCGCAGAACAGCACGCGGATATTGCGATAAGGATCGCGCTCAATGAGCTCAGCGGTTGCACGAATGAGAACCTCCGGGCCCTTGAACTTCTGCAGTCGGCCCACGAAGGCCACGACCTTGGTGTGAATCGGAATGCCCAGCTCGCGGCGCGAACGCTCTGTGTTGCGGTTGGTGCCCGGAGTAAACAGCTCAACGTCAGCGCCGGGCGAGACCACCTTGATGCGGGAAGGGTCGGCGTCGTAATGCTCGACCAAATCCTGCGCCTCCTGCTTCGTATTCACAACGAGCAGGTCAGCGTTATCGACCAACTGCTGCTCGCAGATGCGGCGCGCTTCCGATTCACGCGCATCGTCCGCGGTGCGGTGAGCATTCTTTACCGCCGCCAAAGTATGCGCCGTGTGCACCAGCGGCACGCCCCACAGATCACGCAGCAGCCAGCCCACCTGGCCGGAGAGCCAGTAGTGCGTATGAATAAGGTCATATTCCAGCCCAAAGCATTTCACGAACTGCACCAGGCCACCGGCAAAGGCGATCATCTGCGTGGGAAGGTCTTCCTTATCAAGGCCCTCGTACGGGCCGGCCACGATGTTGATAACCCGGAGGCGCTCTTCAATCTCGACGACTTCCCCCTGGCTAGGCCGGGTAGCACGGGTAAAGACATCGACCTCTACTCCCTGCTTAGCCAGCTGCCGCGCGATACTAAGAACGTAGACATTCATGCCGCCGGCATCGCCGGAACCGGGCTGCTCGATAGGGGAGGTATGCAGAGAAATCATCGCGATGCGCATAGCTACACAGTCTAGCGTTCCCTATTCGTGGCTATACTGGCCCGTGCTAAAACTTACGTAACCGAAAGGTGCTGAATTCCCCATGTCGGCAATCGACAACAAGGAGTGGCTCCAGTTCTACCCAGAGTGGACACCACATCACCTTGACTACGGAGACACCACTCTCCTCGACATTTACGACAACAATCTGGCAATCAACCCGGATAAGCCCGCGACGTACTTCTTTGGCAAGACCCAGACTTTTGCTGAGCTCGACCGCCAAGTTCGCCGCGCGGCCGCCGGCCTCCGGGCATTTGGAGTGCGCCCAGGTGACAAAGTGGCCATCGTCGCCCCGAACTGCCCGCAGTACGTTGCGGCCTTCTACGCCATCCTGAAGCTCGGCGCCATCGCCGTGCTGCACAACCCGCTCTACACTGCGCACGAGCTGGAGGGGTTGTTCAAAGACCACGGCGCCCGCATCGCGATTGCCTGGGACAAGACGGCTTCGACCCTGGAGAAGCTGCGCGGCACCACGAACCTTGAGACGGTCATCTCCATCAACATGATCGATGCGATGCCAACGACTCAGAAGCTGGCGCTGAAGTACCTGCCATTTCTAAAGTCCAAGCGCGAGCAGCTTTCTACCCACGCAAAGAACACCGTGACCTGGGATAGCCTCATCGGCAACGCGATTGGCGGCGACGGCCGCGACGTCAAGACACCGGAGGACATCACCAAGGACACCGTGGCGGTCATCATGTACACCTCCGGCACCACGGGGCAGCCAAAGGGCGCGCAGCTTTCCCACGGCAACTTCTTTGCCGTGATTCTGCAGGGCAAGCACTGGGTCCCTGGCCTGGGCGATAAGCCAGAGCGCATGCTGTGTGCGCTGCCGTTTTTCCACGCTTATGGCCTGGTCATGAACGTCATCCTACAGCCGCTCATCGGTGGCGAACTGGTCATCATCCCGAAGCCGGACATCTCCCTCATCATGGACTTGATGAAGAAGCACACCCCGACGTGGATTCCGGGCGTGCCGACCCTCTACGAGCGCATCGTGAAGGCAGCTGAGGAAGACAACATTGATATCAAGGGCGTGCGCGCGGCTTTCTCCGGCGCCTCCACCCTGCCTGTCGATACCGTGGAAAAGTGGGAAGAATATACCGGCGGCCTGCTGGTTGAAGGCTATGGCCTAACCGAGTGCTCCCCCATCATCGTGGGCAACCCGATGAGCACCGATCGCCGCCCAGGTTACGTGGGCATCCCGTTCCCGGATACCGAGATCCGCATCGCAAACCCGGACAACCTGGACGAAACCCAGCCCGACGGCGTCGAGGGTGAGGTCCTCGCCCGCGGCCACCAGATATTCAAGGGCTACCTCAACAACCCTGAGGCCACCGAGGCTGCCTTCCACGACGACTGGTTCCGCACCGGCGACATGGGCATCATGGAAGAAGACGGCTTCATCCGCCTGGTTTCGCGTATCAAGGAAATCATCATCACCGGCGGCTTCAACGTCTATCCAGGTGAGGTCGAAGAGGTACTGCGTACACACCCGGCGATTGACGACGTCGCGGTTGTCGGCCGCCCGCGCTCCGACGGCTCTGAGGACGTCGTGGCCTGCATCGACTTGGCCAACGGCGTGGCGCTCGACCCTGAAGGTTTGAAGGAATTCTGCCGCGAGCGGCTCACCCGCTACAAGGTGCCGCGTACCTTCTACCACTTCGAGGAACTGGCCAAGGACCAGATGGGCAAGATTCGCCGCCGCGAGGTCCAGGCCGATCTGCTCGAGCGCCTGGAAAAAGAGAAGGCTGGGCAGTAGCCGCTGCTTCCGGCTCGACTTCCCGGTCCCTTCCAAAAGCTCCCCTTCAAAAGCTCTTTTTGCTCAGCTCCCATCGCCGGGCAAAAAGAGCTTTTGGCCGTTTTCTGACGAGCTTCTACTCGACATACAACCCTTTGAAAGGGAACTTTTGCACGGGACCAAAAAGAGCAGCAACAGCCTGAAACGACTAATCCCTCAACCGCGTCATAACGCGGATCTGCAATAGGACCGGGTAAACATGGCCAATTATCCCGATCATTAGGAGGACTACCGCTGCCAGCCAGCCGTCGGCGGTAACCGCCCAAATCGCACTGGCTACATGAAGCAGCACCGACCACGAATGCCCAACCGCAGAGGCGCGGACGTGCCGCAGGATCGGACCTTTCTCATTGCCATCCGATTCGCGCTTTCGCATTGCGACTATGTGCTTGTTCCAACCGATTCGCCAGAGAAAGGCGTTGAAGCAATCCACGCCCCAACGTCGGCTGGCAGCACGTGAAAGAGAGAATCGGCGCCACAACGAGGCCGGAAGATAGCGCTCCAGTGAGCCACCGACGAACAGCGCAAAGCCAAACCCCATGAGCGTTACCGTGACAACAAACCCCACGGAATCAGCACCAACCGCGCCCGCCACTACAACGAGGCCGTAGATTCCCGCAGCCGTGAAAAGTAAAGCAACCACGAAACACTCACCGCTTCCCCGTCTCGGTTCCTGCAAGAACTATGAGTACAAATGTGAATTCTAGCGGACCACAAACACGGCGAGCTAAGGAGAAACGGCAACTACCCCATCGCAAAAGTTTGGCAGGCAGAAGTGTTTAGTTCACAAAATGGTTATACTGTCCGAAACAAAACTGTTTGCCACCCCAAAGGAGTGACGTCATGTCGGATACCCAGCCATCTGCATACGAGTCCAAAGCTTGGCTTGCCAGCTACGCCGAGTGGACCAACCACCACCTCGACTACGGCGAACAGACCCTGCTTGATATCTACAACGAGAACCTTGCCAAGCACGGAACTTGGCCGGCTACCTGGTTCTTTGGACGCCAACAAAGCTACCACGAGCTAGATGTCCAGGTTCGCGCCGCAGCGGCCGGGCTTAAGGCCTTTGGTATCCGCCCCGGCGATCGCGTGGCCATGGCGCTTCCTAACTGCCCACAGCACATCGCGGCCTTTTATGCGGTGCTCAAGTTGGGCGCGATCGTCGTCGAGCACAATCCGCTCTACACCGCCCACGAGCTCGAGGGCCTTTTCCAGGATCACGCCGCCCGCGTGGCCATTGTCTGGGACAAGATGACCGCCACCTTCGAGCAGCTGCGCGAAACCACCCCGCTTGAGACGATCATCTCCGTCAACATGACCGAGGCCATGCCGCGTAGCAAGCAGCTGCTCCTGCGCATTCCTATCCCACCCATCACGGAGCAGCGCGAGCAGCTCACCGCCCCAGCGCCCAACACCGTGCCGTGGAGCACCCTGACCGGCACCGCAATCGGTGGCGATGGCACCAAGCTTGCCGACGCCGAAATTCACCCCGAAGACACCGCCATCATCCTGTACACCTCCGGCACCACGGGTACACCGAAGGGCGCGGAAATCACCCACGCGAATGTCTGCGCCAACGTGAAACAAGGTGTGGCCTGGGTGCCCGAGTTTGGCAGTAAGCCTGAACGCATGCTGGCCGCTCTGCCAATGTTCCACATCTACGGCCTCACACTCATCGCAGCACTCGGCGTCTACGTCGGCGGCGAGCTCATACTCACCCCGGCACCAAAGATCCCGCTCATCATGGACATCATGAAAAAGCACCGGCCTACCTGGCTGCCTGGCGTGCCCACCTTGTATTCCAAGATCATCGAGGCAGCCGAGGAACAGGGCGCAGACATCACCGGCATCCACAACTCCCTGTCAGGTGCTGCGGCGCTTCCCCCAGAAACCGTGGAGGAGTGGGAGTCGCTCACTGACGGCCTGCTGGTTGAGGGCTATGGCCTCACCGAGACTTCCCCGGTCCTCACCGGCAATCCGATGAACAATTCACGACGCCCCGGCTACATCGGCATCCCCTTCCCCGATACCGAAATCCGTATCGCTAACCCGGACAACCTAGACGAGACCATGGCAGACGGCGAGCCCGGCGAGCTGCTCGCGCGCGGCCCGCAGGTGTTCAAGGGCTACTTCAAGAACCCAGAAGCCACTGAAAAGGCCTTCCACGATGGCTGGTTCTGCACCGGCGATATGGCGGTCATGGAGTCCGATGGCTTCATCAAGATCGTCTCCCGCATCAAGGAGATGATCATCACCGGCGGATTCAACGTCTACCCCGGCGAAGTCGAAAAGGTCATCGGCATGCACCCCGACGTCGTCGATGTCGCCGTGGTGGGCCGCCCGCGAGAAGACGGCTCCGAGGACGTCGTCGCCTGTGTCATCCTGCGTGACGGCGCCGCCCTCGACCCAGAAGGCATGAAGGACTTCGCGCGCCAGAACCTGACCCGCTACAAAGTGCCGCGCACCTTCTATCACTTCGAGCACCTTGCCGCAGACCAGCTAGGCAAGGTTCGCCGCCGCGAAGTGCAGGCGGATCTGCTGCAGCGCCTAAAGTCCGGGAACCACAGCTAGCGGTTTAGGCCCGCCATAGCAGCCAGGGCTAAGCTTAAAAAGCGATGCAGTTTTCTTCTTCTCAGCCCTGGCACCGCTTCTATGGCGAATGGACACCCACCTCATTGGACTACGGCAACGCCACGCTTCTTAGCCAACTGGCTGAGACCATCGCTGCGCACCCCGAGCGGGTGGCACTGCGTTATATGGGCGAAGAACTTTCTTATGCGCAGCTCGACGCCGAAATCAACCGGGCTGCCAGCGCACTGAGCGCCCGCGGCGTGCAGCGCGGCGACTTCGTGGCCTTGGCGCTTGCTAACCGCCCCGCCCACGTCATTGCCTTTTATGCGGCACTGCGCTTGGGCGCTGCCGTGGTGGAGCACAATCCCCAGTTCACCACACACGAGCTAACCCCAATGGTGGCCCACCATGGCGCCCGCGTAGCCATCGCAGAGGGGCCGGCGGTAGGCATCTTCCGCGAGTTGCCGCAGCTTGAGCACGTCATCGACGCCGACGCAGACTGGGAAGATTTCCTCGCCGAGGGTAAGAAGCAAACGCCACGGGCCGAAGTAAACAAAGACGATCTCGCACTCATCCTCTACACCTCAGGCACTACGGGCACCCCCAAGGGGGCCATGCTCTCTCATGGCAACCTCGCCGCCAACGCACTGCAAATGGCCCACTGGCGCCTACCGGAGGAGCACCCACAAGCGATGGCGGTTTTGCCGCTGTTCCACTCCTATGGCCTGACCATGTCGCTGACGGTAGGTGTGGTCACGGGGGCGTCGATTAGCCTCGTGCCCGCCCCGCGCCTAGAGCTTATCCTTGCGGCAATTGCGGCAGCCCCTCCCACCTGGCTGCCCGCGGTCCCTACGGTTTATCAGCGCATTGTGGACGCCGCACCGGAGCTTCCGAAGATCACCCAAGCCATTTCCGGCGCCGCGACGCTGCCTTCTGCAACCATCGGCCAGTGGGAGACTCAAGCCCACGGCTTCCTCGTGGAAGGCTATGGGCTTACCGAGGCCGCGCCCGTGGTGACCTGCAATCCTTTGAACGAACACCGCCGCGCCGGCTGCATTGGCATCCCTATGCCGGATACGCAGGTACGCATCGACCCCGATACCGGGGAGCTGCTCGTGCGCGGGCCGCAGGTCTTTTCCGGCTACCTCCACAATCCGGAGGCCACCCGCACCGCTTTCCAGGACGGATGGCTGCGCACGGGCGACCTCGCCACTCAGGACGCCGATGGCTTTATCACCCTGCGCGCCCGCCTCAAAGAGACCATCATCACCGGCGGTTTCAACGTCTATCCCGGCGAGGTCGAAGAGGTGCTGCTTTCTCACCCTGCGCTTGCCGACGCCGCCGTGATCGGCCGCCCCCGCCCCGACGGCTCCGAGGACGTCGTCGCCTGCATCGTGCTCGCCAGCGCCCAACCCGGCGCGCCCGCGGATGCTGCGCAACCCACGCAGGAAGAATTCCGCGAGTGGTGCCGTGGCCAGCTCGCCCGCTATAAGGTCCCACGCGAGTTCATCGTGGTTCCAGACCTAGGCCGCGATGGCCTGGGCAAACTCCGACGCCGTGCTGTGGCCGAGCGTTTTCTGTAATTCTTCCAACCACCCCCAAAGTTGAGTAAAACCTCACATTTTGGGTGAATAAGGCTGCAACCTTACGCCTACGTAAGATACCGTGTCGTCATCGCGTTTATTTTGTTATAACTAACTATTCTTTAACGCGGTTTTACTTCCTCTCCCCCTTTTTCTTCCAACCAAGAACTTCCGAGGTAATAACCCGATGCATTTGTCATCCCTGACGCCACTTCACCGCCTAACTGGCGCCACCATCCTCTTCGCCGGCCAGGGTTCTGCCTGGCAGAAGGCACTCGCACAGGCCGCCGCGCAGCCACAGGTTCGCACCCGCCTGGTCGAGCTCCTCGAATCCACCCGCACCACCACCGCCCCAGTCGCGCGCCAAATCGCGTCAACCTGCCCCGGCGTCTTCGACCGCCTGCAGGAACTTATAGACGGCGAGGACAACGTCCAGGACGCAGACGTCTTCCCCGCCTATTCCATCCCGGGAATCGTGCTCGGGCAGATCGCCGCAGTGGAGCATCTCGCGCAGCTGGGCCTGCGTCCGGAAAGAGCACTCGGCCACTCCCAAGGCTCCCTCGGAGTGCTGGCGCTGCACGACCCGCAGGAGGCGCTGAGCTTGGCACTAGTGATGGGAACGGCGGCGTCGGCAAGCCACGGCAGCGTCGACGCCCGCTCGCACATGCTGGCGCTGCGCGGACTCACGCGCGAGTTCGTGGAGGAACGTCTCCAAGGCGATGCCGCCATAGCCGTGGTCAACGGCCGCCGGGCCTTCGCAGTATCCGGCGCCCCGGACTGCCTCGCCGCCACGCGCGCCGCCCTGGAAGGCGCAGTGGATGAATACAACGCCACTCTCGCAGAGCGGACCGTAGGCGGCGACGAGATCGAGCTCCACGCCACCGAGCTTCCAGTAGCCCTTCCCTTCCACCATCCCAGCCTTCACGCCGCCGCCGAGCTCACCGAAGAATGGGCAGCTACCTGCGGAATCGCAGACCACGGCCTGGCACGCGAAATCCTCGTCGAAGAACACGATTGGCTGAGCCGTATCCAGGCAAACATCGCTGAAAAGCAAGCACAAGGCTCGGAGTTTTTGCTCAGCCTCGACGCTTCCCTAACGCGCCTGAGCGAGCCGCTGGTCACCGGCAGCGGCAGCGTCATCGTAGAGATTGCTACGCCCGAGCAACGCGACGCCCTGGCCACACCGGGCACGGAGCTGCCCGAGCCGCTTGATTACCGCGACTTCGCGCCCCGCCTGGTGGAGCTTCCCGATGGCCGTTTCTATACCCAAACCCGATTCTCCGATCTCACGGGTCTCTCGCCCATCATGCTGGGCGGCATGACACCAACGACCGCCGACGGCGAGATCGTGGCCGCCGCCGCAAACGCCGGCCACTGGACCGAGATGGCCGGCGGCGGAATGTACTCCGACGAGGTCTTCCGCGCTCACCTTAAAGTGATGGAAGAACACTTGAACCCAGGCCGCACGGCGCAGTTCAACACCATGTTCTTCGACCGCTACCTGTGGAACCTGCAATTCGGCCAAACCCGCATCGTGCCCAAGGCGCGTGCGGCCGGCGCTTCCTTCAACGGCGTGTGCATTTCTGCCGGCATCCCAGAAGTCGAGGAAGCAGGCTCGCTACTGAACCAGCTCCACAGCGATGGCTTCCCCTATATCTCCTTCAAGCCCGGCACCGCCCAGCAAATTCGCGACGTCCTCAAGATCGCTGCCGCCTACCCGGATGACCAGATCATCATGCAGGTCGAGGACGGCCACGCAGGCGGCCACCACTCCTGGGTCAACCTCGATGACATGCTGCTCGAAACGTACGCCGCAATCCGTGAGCACAACAACGTAGTGCTCGCAGTGGGCGGAGGCATCTCTACTCCACAGCGCGCCGCCGACTATCTCACCGGCAAGTGGGCACTGCGCTACGGTCAGCAGCGCCTGCCTGTCGACGCCGTCTTCATCGGCACCGTCGCCATGGCCACCAAGGAGGCTAAGGCCACCGATTCGGTCAAGGAGCTACTGGTAGGCACCACCGGCATTTCGCCAGAAGACAACGGCGGCTGGGTCGGCCGCGGCACCGGCACCAATGGCGTGGCCTCCTCCCAATCCCACCTGTTGGCCGATATCCACGACCTCGACAACTCCTTCGCCGCGGCCTCGCGCCTTATCACTTCCTTGTCCACCGAGGACTACCCCGCCCACCGCGCAGAAATCATCGCCGCACTTAACAAAACCTCGAAGCCTTACTTCGGCGACGTCGAGAAGATGACCTACGCCCAGTGGCTGGAGCGCTTCGTCGAGCTCGCCGACCCCTTCGTCGATCCCACCTGGGATGACCGCTTCTTCGACCTTCTCCATCGCGTGGAAGCACGCCTCAACCCGGTGGATCACGGTGAGATCGACACTCTTTTCCCAAGCATCGATGACGTCCACGATGCCCCTGCCGCTTTAAAGCTTTTGCTGGAAACCTACCCGGAGGCGGCGTCGACAAGCGTGTCCCCACGGGACGCCGCCTGGTGGATCTCGCTGCACTACAAGCATGTAAAACCCATGCCGTGGGTGCCTGCCATCGACGGCGATCTCAAGACGTGGTTTGGCAAAGACACGCTGTGGCAGGCGCAGGACCCGCGCTACACCGCCGACCAAGTGCGCATCATCCCCGGCCCCGTGTCGGTTGCCGGAATCACGCGCAAGGATGAGCCCGTGGCGGAGCTGCTCGCGCGCTTCGAGGCGGCCACCACCCAACAGTTGCGCGATACAAACGCCGAGCCGCAACGCCTCTTCTCCCGCTTGCACGCGGTTGCTGACGCCGCGGAATTCATCAAGGCTTCCCCCACCCTGGTCTGGCATGGCCACTTGATGGATAACCCGGCCTTCCACATGAATGACTCCGCTTTTGAGCTACGCCAGGATGAGACCGGCCAATGGGAAATTGTTATTCACGCCGACTCCTACTGGGACAATTTGCCGGATAAACAGCGCCCCTTCTACGTCCGCGAGGTCACCGTGCCTGTGGACTTGCCAGCCGATGTGGCCACGGGTGGCTCGCCGGTGGTCTCCCACGAGCGCCTGCCCGATGCCGTCTTCGCGCTCCTGCGCGGCCTCGCCGGCGTGGGCTCGGTGGCCGAGCAAGGCGACGTCATCGACGAGATGCCACGCATCGCAGAAGGCAGCATCGACGCGGATGCGCCTTTCGGCCGCGCGCACTACTCCTTCCACCTGCCGGCTTCTCTGCTGGAGGCGCACACGGCTGTCACCGGCGCTGGCCTGCCCGTAGCGGAGAAAGCGCTGCCGGTGGGCACTCCCGATGTGCTGGTCGGCCCCTGCTGGCCGGCCATCTACACCGCGCTAGGCTCTGGCCTGCTGCCCGATGGCTACCCAGTCATCGAGGGTCTGCTCAACGCCGTGCACCTAGATCACCTCGTGGACCTGCGTGTTCCGCTCGCCCAGCTGGCCGACGGCCGCCGCATCGACGTCACCTCTCAGTGCACCTCCATCGAGGAATCCGCCTCTGGGCGAATCGTGACCGTGGAGCTCGAACTACGCAACGGCCCCGACGTCCCGGAAAAAGCGGGCGAAATCGTCGCTATGCAAGTACAGCGCTTTGCCATCCGTGGGCGCGCGAGCGGCACCGCGGCACCTACGCCGGCTCCGGAGTGGGGCGGCGGCAAATCCTCGACAAAGGTCACCTCCACCCCGCGCTCCTTTATCGACCGCGCGGTAGTCACTGCCCCGCAGGATATGACCCCATTCGCGCTGGTCTCGGGCGATTACAACCCCATCCACACTTCTTATAACGCCGCCCAGCTCGTGGCTCTCGAGGCTCCGCTGGTCCATGGCATGTGGCTTTCTGCCACCGCGCAGCACCTCGCGGCCCGCCACGGCCAGGTGGTGGGCTGGACCTATTCCATGTACGGAATGGTGCAGTTGAACGATGTGATTGACATTGTCGTCGAGCGCGTCGGCCGCAAGGGCATCCACGCCGCGCTCGAAGTCACCTGCCGCATCGACGGCGAAGTAGTCTCCCGCGGGCAGGCGCTGCTTGCACAGCCGCGCACCGCCTACATCTACCCGGGTCAGGGCATTCAAGCAGAGGGTATGGGCAGCACGGACCGCGCCGCTTCCCCGGCCGCGCGGGAGATTTGGCGCCGCGCCGACCAGCACACCCGTGCGGCGCTGGGCTTTAGTATCCGACACATCATCGACGAGAATCCCACGTCCCTGCGCGTCGGCGAGCAGACCTTCGTGCACCCACAGGGTGTTTTGCACCTGACCCAATTCACCCAGGTCGCCCTGGCAGTCGTGGCGTACGCACAGACCGAGCGCTTGCGTGAGAACAACGCCATCGGCTCCAACTCGATGTACGCTGGCCACTCGCTGGGCGAGTACACAGCGCTGGCCTCGCTGGCTAACATCTTTGACCTCGAAGCGGTCATCGACATCGTCTACTCCCGCGGCTCCGCGATGGGCAGCCTCGTTCCACGCGACGCGGAGGGTAACTCCGAATACGCCATGGCCGCACTGCGTCCGAACATGATCGGCGTGAGCGGCGATGAGGTGGACACCTACGTCGCCTCCATTGCGGAAGAAACCGGCGAGTTCCTAGAAATCGTCAACTACAACATCCGCGGTCAGCAGTACTCCGTGGCTGGCACCAAGGCCGGCCTGCGCGAGCTGGTCCGCCGCGCCAACGCTGTCAAGGAACGCGCAGCCGTGATGGTTCCGGGCATCGACGTCCCGTTCCACTCCCGCGTGCTGCGCGATGGCGTGGCCGCGTTTGCGGAGAAGCTCGACGAGCTCCTTCCGGCTGAGCTCGACCTCGACGCGCTGGTCGGCCGCTACGTGCCAAACCTCGTAGCAGTACCGTTCGAGCTGACCCAAGAATTCGTCGACACCGTGGCCCCGATGGCTCCTTCTGGCAAGCTCGACGGCCTCGACGCCTCCTCGCTTGAGCCGCAGGCACTCGCCCGCCTGCTCCTCATCGAGCTGCTGTCCTGGCAGTTCGCCTCCCCGGTGCGCTGGATTGAGACCCAGGAACTGCTCTTCGACGAGGTCGATCAATTAATCGAGGTCGGCCTTGCCACCTCCTCAACCCTGACCAACTTGGCCAAGCGCTCCCTGGCCGTGGCAGGCCGCGACCTGCCCGTATTCAACGTCGAGCGCGACCAAGACCAGGTCATGCTCCAGGACGTCCAGGCAGCACCAGAACCCGAGACCGCCCCAGAGACAGAGGAACCGGCTGTCGAGGCCGCGTCGGTCCCAGCTGCTCCAGCCACCCCAGCCGCTGAATCCGCGTCAGCCCCGGCCGAGTTCATTCCCGCAGTTCCTGCCCCGGCCGCGACTTCCGCAGGTGCCGCCCCCGAGCTCACCTTCCGCGCGGCCGAGGCCATTATGGTGCTCTTCGCGTTCCAGAACAAGATCCGCATCGACCAGATCAACGACTCCGACACCATCGAGGAGCTCACCAACGGCGTTTCCTCGCGCCGCAACCAGCTCCTGATGGACATGTCCGCTGAGATCGGCGTGCCTGCAATCGATGGCGCCGCAGACGCCGACGTCGCTTCGTTGCGCGAAAAGGTCAACGCCGCCGCCCCTGGCTACGCGCCTTTCGGCAGCGTCCTTGGCGAGGCCGTCACCGCACGCCTGCGCCAGCTGCTCGGCGCTGCGGGCCTCAAGCCCGCCGCGGTGGCCGAGTACGTCACCGGCACCTGGGGCCTGCCCGAGTCTTGGGTCGCCCACGTCGAGGCCGAAATCCTGCTCGGCTCCCGCGACGAGGATTCCGTCCGCGGCGGCAGCCTGAACACGGTTGCGTCCAGCGCCACCAGCAAGTCCGCGGCGCACGAGCTTATCGACGCCGCCGTCCAGGGCGTCGCCAATGCGCACGGCGCCAGTGTCTCCAAGGGCGCTGCCGCAGGTGGAGCCTCCGGCGGGGTCGTGGATTCCGCCGCTCTCGAGGCCTACGCCGAGACCGTGACCGGTGAGAACGGCGTGCTCGCCACCGTGGCCCGCCAGGTCCTCACCCAGCTCGGCCACGTCGCCGAGCCTGCCGAGGCCACCGCCCCAGACACCGAGGTCATCGAGGCCGTCGAGGCCGAGCTCGGTTCCGGCTGGCTCAAGTCCGTCACCCCTTCTTTCGACGCGGCACACGCCGTGCTTTTCGACGACGCCTGGGCCACCGCCCGCGAGCGCCTCGCCCGCGTAGCACTCGGTGAGATCGCAGCTGACGACGAGCGCGCGCAGCCTGCCGCCTTCCAGGGCGCCGGCGCCACCGTGGCTGAACAGGCCCGTTGGTGGGCACGCTCGGGGAACACCGCCGTCGACTCTGCCCACTTCGAGCAGATAGCCGCAGCCGCCGAGTCCACCAAACGCGGCGCTTACGCCGACGACGTCGCCCTCGTCACCGGTGCCGCTCCTGGCTCCATCGCCACCGCGCTTGTCGAGCGCCTCCTCGCAGGCGGCGCAACCGTCATCATGACGGCATCGCGAGTGACCCAATCCCGTAAGGAATTCGCCCGCCGCCTCTACGCCGAGCACGGCCGCCAGGGATCTGCCCTGTGGTTGGTTCCGGCCAACCTCACCAGCTTCCGCGACGTGGACTCCCTGGTGGAGTGGATCGGTTCCGAGCAGCGCGAATCCGTGGGCAACGAGGTGAAGATTCTCAAGCCAGCGCTCACCCCAACCTTGGCATTCCCATTCGCGGCACCGTCTGTTTCCGGCTCGCTTGCAGACGCCGGCTCCTCCACGGAGTCCCAGGCTCGCCTGCTGCTGTGGTCGGTCGAGCGCCTCATCGGCGGCCTCTCTGACCTCGCGGTCAAGGCCCCGAGCCCCACCCGGTGCCACGTGGTCCTGCCGGGCTCACCCAACCGCGGCACCTTCGGCGGCGACGGCGCTTATGGCGAAGTCAAGGCCGCGCTCGACGCCATCCTGGCCAAGTGGAACGTCGAAGCTGGTTGGCCTGCCGGCGTCACCCTTGCGCAAGCCAAGATCGGCTGGGTCGCAGGCACTCACCTCATGGGCGGCAACGATGTCCTCGTTCCAGCCGCGCAGAAGGCCGGCATCCACGTCTGGTCGCCGGAGGAAATCTCCTCTAAGCTGCTAGACCTAGCTTCCGCCGAGTCCCGCGCCCGCGCCACCGAACGCCCGATCGAGGCAGACCTCACCGGCGGTCTCGAAGGCTTCTCGCTGACCTCCCTAGAGGTCGAGAAGCCTGCTGCGCAGTCCGCTGCAGAGAGTGCCGTCAAGAACACCACCGCCCGCATCAAGGCACTGCCTTCCCCGGCACGCCCGGTGCAGCCGCAGCTGGCTGAGGAACTTGGCGACATCACCACCGACCTCGACGACATGGTGGTCATCGCCGGTATCGGCGAGGTGAGCTCCTGGGGTTCCGGCCGCACCCGCTTCGAGGCCGAGTATGGCCTGCAGCGCGACGGCTCCTGCGAGCTGACCGCCGCCGGTGTCATCGAACTCGCGTGGATGACCGGCCTCATCGCATGGCACGAGGAGCCCACGCCGGGCTGGTTCGTCGGCGAGACTGACGAACAGATTGCGGAAGAGGACATCTACGAGCGTTTCCGCGACGAGGTCGTGGCCCGCGCCGGCATCCGCGAGCTCACCGATAAGTACCACCTGGTTGACCGCGGCTCCATCGACCTGACCACAGTGTTCTTGGACCGCGACATCACCTTCACCGTCGATTCCGAGGCCACCGCCCGCGACATCGCCGAGGCCGACCCAGAGTTCACCAGCATCCGCGAGGCTGACGGCGAGTGGGAGGTCACCCGCCACAAGGGCGCCACCGCAAAGGTGCCGCGCAAGGCCACGCTGACCCGCACCGTGGCCGCGCAGATGCCGGACAACTTCGACGCCGCCCGCTGGGGCATCCCGGACCACATGCTGGACTCCCTCGACCGCATGGCCGTGTGGAACCTGGTCACCGCCGTCGATGCTTTTACCCAGGCAGGCTTTAGCCCCGCCGAGCTCCTGCAGGCCGTCCACCCAGGCCAGGTCGCCACCACGCAGGGAACCGGCATCGGCGGCATGGAGTCCCTGCACAAGGTCTTCGTCTCCCGCTTCTTGGGCGAGGACCGCCCCTCCGACATCCTGCAGGAAGCCCTACCCAACGTCATTGCAGCGCACACCATGCAGTCCTTGGTCGGCGGATACGGCTCGATGATCCACCCCATCGGCGCCTGCGCCACGGCCGCGGTGTCCATCGAGGAGGGCGTCGACAAGATTACGCTGGGTAAAGCCGACGTCGTGGTCGCCGGCGGCATCGACGACGTTCAGGTCGAGTCACTGCAGGGCTTTGGCGATATGAACGCCACGGCGCAGACCTCCGCCATGACCGCGCAGGGCATCGACGAGCGCTTCATCTCCCGCGCCAACGACCGCCGCCGCGGCGGCTTTCTCGAAGGCGAAGGCGGCGGCACGGTTCTGCTCGTGCGCGGTTCGCTGGCGGCCGAGCTCGGCCTGCCGGTGCTCGCCGTGGTCGCCCACGCCGCTTCCTACGGCGACGGCGCCCACACCTCCATTCCGGCTCCGGGCCTCGGCGCTCTGGGCGCCGGTCGTGGTCGAGAGAACTCTCGTCTCGCACGCTCGCTGCGCGGGCTGGGCCTTAGCCCGAACGACGTCACGGTGCTGTCCAAGCACGACACCTCCACCAACGCCAACGACCCGAACGAGTCCGAGCTGCACTCCATCTTGTGGCCAGCTATCGGGCGCGACGCGGATCAGCCGATGTTCGTCATCTCGCAAAAGACGCTCACCGGCCACTCCAAAGCCGGCGCCGCGCTCTTCCAGACCGGCGGGCTCATCGATGTCTTCCGTACCGGGCGCATCCCCGCCAACGTCTCGCTGGACTGTGTCGATCCCCTCATCGCACCGAAGGCGAAGAACCTGGTGTGGCTGCGTTCGCCGCTGGATCTGGCAGCCGCGGGCCGCAGCGTGAAGGCCGCGGCGCTGACCTCGCTGGGCTTCGGACACGTCGGCGCGCTCATCGTGTACGCGCACCCGGGCGTGTTTGAGAAGGCCGTCGCCAAGCAGCGCGGCACTGACGCTGCAGCTGCTTGGCGCGAGCGTGCCGAGCAGCGCCTAGCCGCCGGTCACGCCCGCTTCGAGGCCGGCATGTTGGGCCGCGCGCCGCTCTTCGAGGTCATCGACGGCCGCCGCCTGCCGCACGCCGACGCCAAGGTGATGATTGACGGCTACGGCCTCGTCGACGCCGACAAGGCCGCGGAAATCTCCATGCTCCTCGACGCCGATGCGCGCCTGGGCAGCAACGGTGAATTCCCGAGTGTGTAGTCGTTAGCTAACTGGCTGGCCAGACCAGCCAGTAGTAGATAGAGCTCAGGCCCGCTTCCTTAAAAAGGGAAGCGGCGCGACGAACCACTCATGTGGATTGTAGGTGCGCCCGTCGATCCCAACCTGAGACACCTTCAACCGCACGTCTGCAAAGCAGTGGCTCACGATAAGAGTTATCTGGCGCATTGCGCTCGCAGTCCACCGGGATAACAGCTATCCCGGTAAACTAGGATATCGATCTACCGGGATAAGTCTTATCTCCAATGCCCCAAGCGCATGACAGGAGTCAGCTGTGGCAAAGACAGGCGAATTGGAATGGATCCCCGCTGATGGCAGTGGTCTTTCTCGACGCGCCAAACAAGGAGGTAAGTATCACGCTTTCGTTCCCGATCCCCTCGCAAGCATGTCGTTGAAGCTTCCGTCCGAGCTCTCGCGACGTATCGTTCGCATCGAGCGGGAGATTCACAATCTTGGGATGAGAGACAATACCCACTCCCTTGAAGGAGTTGTGCGACTCCTGCTCCGTTCTGAGGCCGTCGCTTCCTCCCGGATCGAGGGAATCGCTCCCAACTCCGACAAAGTGGCCATGGCGATCCTCGCGCGTGAATCAGATTCCGAAATTCGGGGTTTCAAAGAATCCGCAACAGCTGTCGCCCGCAATGTCGCCATCCTCGACACCATCAATGCAGACTTAGCTTACAAAGACGAGCTGGTCCTGGATGACATTGTTGCAATGCAGACAGCGCTCGTTGCAGAAAAGCCTTTGCAAGGAGTACGAACTACTCAAAACTGGATTGGCGGGTCTGACTATCACCCCATCGATGCGGCTTTTGTCCCCCCGCCTCCTGTACAAGTCCCAGGACTCCTCGACGATCTCATTGAATACTTCAACGGGGCAGACCACGCCGCGCTCGTTCAGGCAGCGCTGGTTCATGCACAGTTCGAGACCATCCACCCATTCCCGGATGGGAATGGACGCGTGGGGCGAGCCATGATTCACGCGCTTTTGCAGCGCAGAGGGCTCACCGATGCTGCGGTTCTCCCCGTCAGTATGGTTCTGGCAACGCTCGGTGACCGTTACGTCGACGGACTCACGAAATTCCGCGAGGGTGACGTGCTGGCATGGATCTCTTTCTTCGTCAAGGCTGCACAAGTCGCCACCACCAAAGCAGCTGAACTTGCGGATAGCGTCGCCGCCCTAGAAGCAGAATGGATGGACAAGGTCAATCACCACCGCACTGCGCAAGGAAGCAAGCGCGCATTGAAATCGAATTCGACGGAGTTCCAACTGCTCAAGAAGCTACCTGCCATGCCTTTGGTCACGGTGCCCATCGTGAAGTCCGAGCTGGGGATTTCATCGACAAGCACGGCCCGAGATGCTCTCGATTCACTCACCGACGCTGGCATTCTGCGTAAGAAAGTCATCGGTGTGGGCGGGCTTCTCGGTTACTTCGCTGACGATGTTTTCATGTTGGTCAACGATGCTGAACGCCAACTCGCCTCGACGCAGTTTAATACTCGGCTTTCACCTCCGACCGGCCGAGCGGTTCCAGCCCTTCGCGATAAATAAGCAGTAATCATTAGTAGTCACGCGCTTCGTTTCCTTACATAAGGCAAAGCGTCGTGCTGGTGCGACGCTGCAGGAAAGGCATCGGAAAGCGCAAAAGGGACAGTCACTCAAAGTGACGGTCCCTTAATGGCGCAGATTAGGTGCCCTTAACGTTGAGGATCTGGCGCAGGGTGTGCTTGACCTCAACGAGCTGGGTGGCATCGGCCATCACGCGGTCGATGTCCTTGTAGGCGTCCGGAATCTCATCGACGAACTCGGCGCCGGGACGATAGACGATGCCTTCCATGCGTGCGGCAAGGTCCTCCTCGGTGAAGCGGGCCTTGGCCTGGGTGCGCGACATGACGCGGCCGGCGCCGTGCGGCGCAGACTTAAGGCCCGGCGCGTAGCCCTTGCCTTCCACGACGTAGCTGGCGGTGCCCATCGAGCCGGGGATGAGACCGCGGTCGCCCTCATCCGCCTTGATGGCGCCCTTGCGCGTGAGCCACACGTTCTTACCGTAGTGGTTCTCGCGCTGGGTGTAGTTGTGGTGGCAGTTGATGCGCTCGAGCTCGAGGTTCTCGCGATCCGCGCCGGACCAGGTGGCGACGCAGTCGAGGAAGCGGTCCATCATCTCATCGCGATTGAGCAGCGCAAAGTGCTGTGCCCAGTGGAGATCCGCAATGTAGGAGTCGAACTCTTCCGTGCCCTCGACGAGGTAGGCCAGGTCCTTGTCCGCGAGCTGGATCCAGTGCTTCTCGCAGTGGCGCTGCGCAGCTTTGATGTGCTTCTGTGCAATCTTGTTACCCACGCCGCGCGAGCCGGAGTGCAGGAACAGCCAGACGCGATCTTCTTCGTCGAGACACAGCTCGATGAAGTGGTTGCCGCCGCCCAAACTGCCTAGCTGCTGGCGCCAGTGCTTCGAATGACTAAGGTCCACGCCGGTGTCCTGGGCCAGCTGCGCGAGCTCGCGCGTGCGGGCCTCGGTGCGCGGGTCCATGATCCAACCGTTGTAGTTTCCGGGCGAGAGTGGAATGGAGTCTTCGACCGCGGTGCGCAGGTCCTCGAGAGCGAAGTCTTGGATATCCGCGTGCGTAAGGTGGGTCCGCACGGCAATCATGCCGCAGCCGATGTCCACGCCGACGGCCGCCGGGATGACGGCACGCAGCGTGCCGAAAACGGTGCCGACCGAGGAGCCCTTGCCGAAGTGGGCATCAGGCATGAGCGCCACGTGTGGGTAGACGAAGGGCAGGTCAGCGACGAGTTGTGCCTGCGCCACCGTCTTGTCTTCAACAATGGAGGCGAAGTTGTGCAGGCGCATAAAAGAGCCTTTCTCTGCGTTTGCGTAACGCAGTTCGTGAGAAAGGGCCTGCTTGGGCGGCTGACTTATAAGTTTGCGCGCGGGTCGCGCGGCTGGCACCAACGTCCGGGATAAGCAGGGCCGCTTTCCCGGGAAATGGTCAAGTCAGCCTGTTAGAAGAGTTGCTTAAAGAAGCGTCCTAGCGGCTGATTGTTATAGGTCATCATCGCGGTTCGCCTCCTTTATGCTTTCTCGTTCTTCTTTCGGGCTGTTAGTGCTGCGTGTGAGCCTACACGATGTACGCGATTTCTGCATGCGATTGATGATGCGAAGAAATTCACCCAGCCACGAAAAACTTGACACCGTCCATTCAACCGCATTCGCTGCCTGCTCATTTGTTCGTCCGTCTGGCGGGGTGTCGTGCGCCGTGATGAGCTTCGTTTAATCGTTCAGCCCACCTCGACCTAGTCGAGAGTGGGCTGGATCTTTATCTGGGTTATGCAGCAAGATTGCTCTGGGTAAAGCCGACGTCGTGGTCGCCGGCCGCATCGACGACGTGCAGGGCGAGTCCCTCCAAGGCGGGTGCCGCGCTCTTCCAGACCGGCGGTATCATCGACGTCTTCCGCACCGGCCGCATCCCGGCCAACGTGTCGCTGGACTGCGTTGATCCGCTCATCGCACCGAAGGCGAAGAACCTGGTGTGGCTGCGTTCGCCGCTCGACCTGGGGGCCGCTGGCCGTCCGGTCAAGGCCGCCGCCTGCCGCACGCCGACACCAAAGTGATGATTGACGGCTACGTTTCAGCTAACGCTCGACCAACTTTTGCTTCTCAGGGTCATAAACGACGGAAACGATATCGCCAGTCTGAATCATCTGAATCGCTTGATTGATCACCGGAAGCAGCGCGACGAACCACTCATGTGGATTGTAGGTGCGCCCATCGATCCCAACCTGAGACACCTTCAACCGCACGACCACAAATACCTTGTGCAAGAGGTTTTCCAATGCCGAAGAGCGCAAGTTGTAAACACGATAATCAGCCCCAATCTCTACTGGGGCCATAAGCTAGGTCGGTTCTCTCAATGCAATCGCAACCCGCTGTTTCACCGGATCGCTGATCAATAAGGCCTTCGATGACACGAATGTTCCGTACCAACCCCTCGTAGAGGATTCATGGCGACTAAACAGTCAGGATTCACAAAGTCGCATGGATACAGCGCTACGCCTCTATCGCAAGCGAGACGCTACGACCGCTGACAAACGAGCGGCCTGCACAAACCTGGCGTACATTCTTGGGGATAAGAGACAATTGTTGAAGACCCATCTGCTCACTAACGGCGAAGCCGCCCCCTTCCAACGTGCAAGGTCCCATATAAGTTTGATATTCGACACAGCAATGACCCAAACAAGGTGATCATGATGGAGCATTTCGCGATTGGGTTTTGGTGGTATCGCGCCATGGTACAGCTCATCGAACGGCTGCTGGAACGATAAAGCAACACACTACAAGACAAAAGTTCATGAAAATTTGGGTAAAAGTATTGCCATCTCTTGAATTCTTCAGTAATTTCCTCAACAAAACCAGATTGACAAGAGAATTAAGGAAATGAAGTTGAAGAATACATTCCAAAAAGTCTTTCCCGTTCTTGTTGTAGCCGCAACAATATTCGCTACCCCCACCGGAAGTTTTGCTCTGGAGACCACCCCAACAGTATCCGCCGCATCCCCAGCTGATAGCACGCAAGACAAAAACTTAGTTGGCAATCAAGCTTTAGCAATCCCTGCAAGCGAGGTATCAGAGTCAACAGATTTTGATACTGCGATGGCCACACTGTCTCACTACCTCGTATATCGGGCGGACGGACAACGCCATTTCGACACCGAAAAAGCCAAAGAAGAAAATGCGTCGCATTATTTACTCGTCGCAGGAGAAAACCTCAACCGCGTAGCCGACAATAACGAGGTCATGATATGCCTTGAAACGCGCGACATGCCTGGGTATGGAAACTGGTGCGGCCCAGGGCACAGTGGTCCGGGTGCCCCAATCAATACTCTCGACTCTCTCTGCCAAAAGCATGATAAATGCTATGGCTCGCGAGGATACTTCGCTTGCTCATGCGACAGGGAGCTGGTTCAAGGAATTCGTAAAAACCGGGGCAAATTCAATGGAGTCGGAGAAAACGCGATGGCCCTTGCTATTGCTACATATTTCAATTCCGCCCTGTGCAATCCATTAGCATAGTGGATCCCCAACGGTCCGGGAAGGAGAAAGAAATGAACAGGCACAAAAGCAACAAGAGCCTAAAGTTAAGTAAACTTCTCTCAGCTTTACTCTCAACAACTGCGATTGCGTTCCCGTATCTTTTTCCTTCCATTTTTCCGGAAGGGACCATGCCGTATTTCATCATTACCGTACCCATAGGTGTAGCAGCTGGAGTCCTTGCATACAAAAGCCAATCGTGGTTGCTGGTTGCATTCTCTATTCTTGCCGGATTATCCCCTCTACTGTTCGCTTGGATAATTTGGGGTGTTATCAAGATCATATATTTTGTCACGGGCGGTCGCTTACCCGGCGCTGAATGGCTCTAAAGAATTCAGAGCCGCAGCACACCCTCGGCAAACAAAATATGCATGAAATTTCCAGATCCCGCGCCCCCTACTGCGGTGCGGGCTTTCCGCAGCTTTAACCGTAAAGGTGTCAAAGTGAACTACTCCCCATAATCCGGACTGAAAATCAGAAACCAGATTGTGGGGAGTTTTTCTATGCATCCAGCAGCAAGTTAAGCCAGGCTCAGCGTGAACAAGCAGTGGAACTATTTGAGCAGGGGGCTATGGCGCTAGAGCGGTCTCTAATCCTCTCGTCTCATACGCTTCGCTAGGTCTATCCTCCCCGGACGCGGCTGCCCTACTTTCGCCCTCATCACCAAGCTCTGGCGAACAGCACATGTCATGTCAGCGCACCTAAGTTTTCCAACGATCATTTCACTGATAGTCGACCTGCGTTTTAGTGGAAGACCATGCCGCCGTCGACGATGATGGTCTGGCCGGTGATGTAGTCAGAGTCGGAACCAGCGAGGAAGCCGATGATCTTGGCAACATCCTCAGACTCGGAAAGGCGTCCCAAGGAAGTGTCCTTGGTGAACTGCTCCCAGCCCCACCTCGGCGGGCTTGCCAGCGTTTTCTGCGAGTTCCTCAGCAAGACCCTTCATGAGCGGAGTCTTTACGATACCCGGCGCGTAGGCGTTGACGGTGATGCCGTCGTCCGCAAGGTCACGGGCGGTGACCTGGGTCAGGCCGCGCACGGCGAACTTGGGGGAGCTGTAGAGTGGAATGCCCTTGTTGCCCTTGATGCCGGCCTGGGAGGTGGCGTTGATGATCTTGCCGCCGTGACCGAGCTCCTTGAACTTCTTGGCCGCAGCCTGCGTGCCCCACAGGACACCCTTGTAGTTGACGTTGAAGATCTTGTCGACTTCTTCTTCGGTGATGTCCTCGAGCGGGATCTGCGGAGCGATGCCGGCGTTGTTGACGATGACGTCGAAGCCGCCCGCCTCGGCCAGGACGGCATCTACCCCGCGGTTTAGTCCTCGGCGTCGCCGCCGTCCTCAGCACCGTGTCTGAGGATGGCGTCGCCTCGCGCCTCAAGGTTTTTCTGGGTCTTGGCCTGGGCGCGCGCGGCGACGTCAGAACGCGGCGCTGCCTGGATGTAGTGCTGCGACTCGAGGCCTATCTGCAGCTCCTTCGCCCGCAGAACCTCGGCGTCGAGCTTGAGCCCCAAGATCAGCACGGTATTCATAATCCAGAGTGCAACGAACAAAGCCAGCACGGTGCTCAGCGCGCCATAGGCGCTCACGCCTGCAAAATGCCTCAGGTAGAGGCCGAAGAGCCACCACACCACGACGTTGACAAGCAGCGTCACCACAGAGCCCAAGGTGATCCAACGGAACCGCGGTGAACGCACGTTCGGGGCATAGTGATAGAGAACCGCAATCAGCACCATGACCATCACGACCGTCACCGGAAAGCGCAGCCAGTTCCACACCGGAAGGAAAATGCGCAGCAAGAAGTCCACGGCGGATTCTAGATGCAGCGGACGCGAGACGGGTTCAATAAGCCCAGTGATGACGGTATCGCGCAGCAGGTTAGCAAAGACCAAAATCACCGCGCCGACCACCAAGAAGATGGTGAGAACCCACATCATCGCCCAGGTACGCAACAGCCCGCGGCCCTCCACGCGGCCATAGACCATGTTGGCGGTGCGCGAAAAAGCGCGGACGTAACCAGAGGCCGAGAACAAGGAAACCAGCACGGATAAAACCAGCGCTATGGTGCCCTTTGCACTCGAGCCAATGATGGTATTCACGATGTCCGTGGCCTGCGCCGAAACGTCCTGCGGCAGATAATCTTGAATGAGCTGCCGAGTCAGCTGCTCCACCTCTTGCTTCCGATTGGCAAAAAGCAAAGTGGCAATCGAATAAACGGCCAGGACGGTCGGGGCAAAAGCCATAAGCGTGAAATAGGTCATCGCCGCGCCGCGGTCGCCCAGCCCCTCAAGGAAATAGTCCGACCACGTCCGACGCAGCACAAGACCCCAGCTCTCCTTGCACAGGCGATTTTTACGCGAGAGCGGGTTTCTCTCCGTTTGGTCAATGTCCAGCACCTCAGTGCTGTGCGGGGGAAGAATCTTGGAAGGCTCCTGCTGGCTCATTTCGCCAGACTAAGCGCATTCAGCTAGCTGTCAGGGAAGTGACACCCGTGGCACGTCAAGTAGATACTAGGCTGTTATATATGACTGAACGCAGCAATGTTGAATCCTTCGAGCTGGACCACCGCAACGTCAAGGCCCCTTATGTCCGCGTGGCCGGCCGTACCCCGCTGGGAGGCGGCGCCGAGATCATCAAGTACGACCTGCGCTTCTGCCAGCCCAATGAGGCTCACCTCGAAATGCCCACTGTGCACTCCATCGAGCACATGATGGCCAACTTCATGCGCGATTACACCGATAAACTCATCGGTTTTGCGCCGATGGGCTGCCAGACCGGCTTTTATGCCATCACCAACGGCATGGAGCAAGAGGAGCTGCTCAACGCACTCGAGCACGGCCTCGAGGATATCCTCCACGCCACCGAGGTTCCCGCCGCCAACGAGCGCCAATGCGGCTGGGGCGCCAGCCACTCCCTCGAAGGCGCACAGGCAGCCGCCCGCGAGTTCTTGTCCAAGAAGGACGAGTGGCTCGAGGTTATGGCCTAACCTTTATCCGCGGGCCTTATCTACGAAGCCTTCGTGCAGTTGCGCCAACCGCGCGCCCTGCACGGGCTTTCGGCTTAGTACCTCGTCAACGGCCTCGCACTCCTGCGTGCTCAGCGCAGTGACTGCGAGGTTTTCTTTGATCCGTGCGAGGTTCGTCGAACCGGCAATCGGCACCACGTCCTTGGCCAGCAACCAGCCCAGCGCTATCTCGGAGACGTTGCGGTCAGACACTGCTGCCGCCACTTCCTGCGCCAACTGCTTGTTGGCCGCGAAGTTCGCAGAGTGCAAACGCGGCGAGGAAGAATCATCATCTGGCTCGCTGCGGCCTGCCAAAAGCCCCTTCGCCAGCGGTGAATAGGCCATAAACTCCGCGCCCAATTCGCGGGCTAGCGGGATGATTTCTTCTTCTACGTCGCGGCTGAAGATGGAGTATTCATACTCCAGATACGTCACCGGGCAGACCTTGTTCGCGCGGCGAATGGTCTCCGGGCTTGCCTCGCACAGCCCGAAAGCGGCCACGTCACCTGCATCGATAAGTTCTTTCACTGTGCCCGCTACTTCCTCAATGGGCACGTCTTGGTCCACGCGATGCTGCATATACACGTCCAAGCGCTCCCGTTTTAGCCGGCGTAACGAACCATGGGCGCTCGCGCGAATAACCTCCGGGCGCGAGTTCAAAGCGCCGGTGGGCTTTCCTTCCTTAATCTCCCATCCGAACTTGGTGAGGACGCGGGCGCGGTTGCCCAGGGCGTCGCCAAGCATTTCTTCGCCCGTGAAGGGCCCCTGGATTTCAGAGGTGTCGAAGAGCTCTACGCCTGCCTCCACCGCGCCACGCAGGACATCGACCATCTCGGCGCGACGCGGGGAATCGGGATAGGAGTGCGGAGTCATTGAAGTACAGCCAAGCGCGATCATGGACACCACCGTAGCTGCTTCCCTCGTGTGCGTGTACCTCCCTGTGTAAATAACCTCCTCAAACCGGCCCGATTTCCTGCGCTAAATACACACAGAAGTACGGTGCCGAGCGCACAGCGCTCACCACCGCGCGTTCTCGTAGCGGAAATAGTGATGCCACTTCCACGCTGGCGGCAGCAACTGCCCTCCCCCGCGGGCCACGGCGATGACCTGGTCGACTGCAACCTGCAGATGATGTTCAATCATCCCCGCCGTGAAATGCAGCGGCTTCCACCCGCGCTGCACTGCGTCGTTGAGCTTCTGGCGGTCCAGCTCGAAACGCTGGATGCGCTCACCTTTGTGGTACTCGTAGCCATCTATCTCGATTGCGACCTTCTCCTTGGCCAGCACGATATCCCAGTAATACGGCCCGATGCGTTGGTTGTTGGCCACTACGAGGCAGGCATCGGCAAAGGCTTGGGTGAGAAGACGCTCGTATTTGCTATCACTGCCGATGACGCTACGCTGCATAATCCGCCGTGTGCGCGCGGGAAAGCGCTGGAAATCCTCCTTATAAAAGGCCAGCCGTTGGTGGCCACCCTTGCCGTTGCAGAAACGCTCCAAGAACTCGATGGCTTTGTCTTCTTCCACCATCTCCAGCGCTTGCAGCGGATTGCACGCGTTTAGGCCGTTGACCATATATGGGCCCTTGGGTGTGGCGCGCCGCGTGGTGAAATACTCACAGGTACGAGCGTGACGTGCCGCCATGAGCTGCAACGGAAACTCCAGCTTGCGCTCGGTATAAGCGGCCATGGCTGAGTGGCCGTCTAGAACGGTGCCGGGATAGCGCTCGTTCAAAATCCCCGCGAGTTCGCGCGGGGTGGGTTGGCGCGGCAACGCCAGGCCCGGCGTGATGCGCACGGCTTTGCCCTTCGCCACGAGTCGATCGATAGTGCGCGAGTGTTTCCCCCGAATTGGTTGCAGCATCTTCTTATCCCCTAAGTGTGCGTGCTCCCCCAAACACGCGGATACCTCTCAATGTAAATAGGCCCTCCAATTCGCGCAATTGGAAGGCCTTATTTTCACACAGAGGGACGTCCTGGGGCAGGACGCCCTAAATGGACACCCCAATCCAGACCGGCTCCGGCACGAGCTCCACGCCGAAGCGCTTGGCGACGCCCGCGCGAATCTCGCGCGCCAACGCCACCACATCGGCAGCGCGTGCCACGCCACGGTTCGTCAACGCGAGAGTGTGCTTCGTGGACAAGGTAGCCGGACCAGCACCCGGATAGCCCTTGGCGAACCCGGCGCGCTCGATGAGCCAGGCGGCCGAGAGCTTTACTTCCTCGCCGTCCGAGCCTGCGAGGACGGCGTGGCGCGGCATGCGGTCTGCGTCCTCGGCGCCGCGTTCGGTGCGCACGATTTCCTGGATGCTATCGGCAACCGCAGAGTCCACGATGGGATTGGTAAAGAAGGAGCCGGCGGACCAAGTGTCGTTGTCGGTTGGGTCCAAGACCATGCCCTTGCCGCGGCGCAGCTGCAGCACCTGCGAGCGCACCTCCGCGACGGGACGGCGCTCGCCCGGGGTCTGCGTGAGCTGGCCAAAACGCAGCGGCTTGGAAAGCCCATCCGTAGAAAGCTGCAGTTCCACCTCGAGCACGACTGCACGGTGGGTGAACTTCAGGTTGGAGTAGCGATAAGCCAGGTCCAGGTCGGAGGCGGGAACCCACTCATCGGCACCGGTCTCGCGGTTATACAGGCGCACGCGGTTAAGCACGTCCGAGATTTCTGCGCCATACGCGCCCACGTTTTGCACCGGCACAGCGCCCGCGGTACCCGGGATTCCGGACAGGCACTCGATGCCGCCGAGGCCCGCCTCCACGGAAGCGGCAACCACTTCGTCCCAGTTCGCGCCGGCTTCCGCGCGGACCACGCCAGTTTCTGCGTCCACGCTCACCTCAGCGAAGTCGAGGACGAGTGCCACGACATCGATGCCCTCATCGGCGACCAAGAGATTAGAACCGCCGCCCACCACGACGAAAGGAATAGAAGCTTGATCCAGTGCCGTGACAGCGGAAATGGCGGCGTCGGCAAGCGTGGCCCGCAAACACAGCTCAGGTTTGCCGCCTACGCGCAGGGTGGTCAGGTCTGCGAAGGTGGTCTCCGTGTCGAGGACGAGGCCATCGATCGCGGAGAGCTTTTGGGTCATAAATTCATCAAGCACGTCTACCAAGGTAGTCTGTAAAGCATGTCAACCCGTAGCGAAAACACCGTAACGATCAATCAGCCTATCGAAAAGGTTCACCAGGCACTGCTCACGCAGGGTTACTGGGAGCACATTGTTGCTAACCTGTCCCCGGATCCGGGCCAGGTTCATGATTTCACCAACAACGTAGCCATCCTCTTCGAGGTGCTGCCAACCACCCTGCTGCCTGAAGCTGTCCGCGCCATGGTTTCTCAGGACCTGAAGGTCAAGCGTGTCGTCACCATTGGCGAGCTCAACGGCAACGCTGCCGATGTTAAATACACCGCAGACGTCAAGGGCACCCCTGTTGACTTCGGCGGCGACATCGCCCTGACCGGCGAGGGTGATACCACCACCTTGTCCTACGTCAACGAGATCTCCGTGAAGATCCCGATGATGGGCGCTGCCATCGAGCCGAAAGTTGCCGATGCTCTAGGTGAGCTCTTCAATAACGAGGGCAAGCTGACCGAGCAGTGGATCGCTGACAACCTCTAAACGCTACTTTTAACAGAAATGGCCGATCACGCACATAACCTGCGCGCAAGCGCGAGTGCGGGTCGGCCTTTCGGCGTTATTACCCGCGGTACAACGAATCAGAATCGGTTGCGCCGCTGCGATAGGTGGATGGCTACACATCCGGCTATCACTTCCCTGCTGCGGGGGCACCAGGAGCCTTTGGCTTTAGACGTCGGCTATGGCGCGTCCCATTTCACCACCGTGGAGTGGGCGGGCTGGCTGCGCCGGGTGAATCCACGCGTGCGGGTGACCGGCCTGGAGATTGCGCCGGAGCGGGTGTTGCCGCCGCGCGACGGCGTGACCTTCGAGCTAGGCGGCTTCGAGCTGGCGGGGTATCGCCCGCAGCTGGTGCGCGCTTTCAATGTGCTGCGCCAATACGATGTCTCCCAGGTTCCCGAGGCCTGGGAAGAGGTTACCTCGCGCTTGACCCCTGGTGGTTTCTTCGTGGAAGGCACCTGCGATGAACTGGGCAGGCTATCCACCTGGATCCTGCTCAACCGTGAAGGCCCGCAGAGCCTGCATTTGGCGTGGGATCCCTTCAACGTGGAGCGTCCCTCCGACTTAGCGGAACGCCTGCCCAAGATACTTATCCACCGCAACATTCCGGGCGAGCCGATTCATGAGCTTTTACAGGCCGCCGACCGCGCATGGGATCATGCCGCAGGGTGGGCTCCCCACGGGCCTCGTGTGCGCTGGCGAATGGCGCAACAGGCGATGATTGATGCGGGGCTGCCCGTGCATCCGGTGCGCAGGAGGATGCGCGATAGTGTCTTGAGCGTTAACTGGGAAGTCGTTGCGCCAAAGCTGTGAAGCAGGTTGCCCTCATTGGCGCTGTGAGTTCACATAAGTAACACTGGTAGGTATGGCTCAAAAGAAGACGTCTCTGGCTTGGAAAATACTCATCGGAGTGCTCGTGGCATTCCTCGTTCTCATTTTGCTGGCGGAGTTCGGCCTGCGCTGGTTCATGGGCAACCAAATGAAAGACCAGTTCGCCCAGGCCGCCAAGGACCAAGGAATTGAGTCCCAGGAGGATCCGAACATTAGCTTCGGCACCACTCCTATCCTGCTTGGACTATTCGGCGGCAAGCTCAGCGAAATGAACATGGAAACGCCATCCACGCTGCAGATCGACGGCACCGAGATCAAGGGCCAGCCAGCTACGAACGTCCACATCGAAGACATGACGCTGTCCGATGACCCAGTGGCAGGCTCCCTGCGCGCTTCCACCAAGGTTCCAGATGATTAC
Source organism: Corynebacterium simulans (assembly GCF_001586215.1). Classification (NCBI taxonomy): domain Bacteria; kingdom Bacillati; phylum Actinomycetota; class Actinomycetes; order Mycobacteriales; family Corynebacteriaceae; genus Corynebacterium; species Corynebacterium simulans. The sequence goes on from NZ_CP014634.1 coordinate 1,109,393, forward strand.
CTGTTGGCCACCTTCCAGAAAGGCATCGCAGACGAGTCCGGTAGCGAACAGGTCGGCAACTTGGTGGTCACCAACATCACGGCTAACGACGCCGAGAATCTTCTCGACGTCGAGTTCGCTGGCGGCCTCGCCAATCTCGCGTTGGAGCCGAAGGCGCAGGACGGAAACCTGTCGATCACGGCAAAGAACGCCTCCCTGCTGGGCTTTGAACTGCCAAAGGAGGCAACCGACGCCATCTCTACTGCGCTGCAGAAAGGCATGAAGGATCAGTTCATCGGCGAGGGCTTGAGCGTCGACGAGGTGGATGTGGCAGACGGCGAGCTCAACCTCACCATCACCGGCCAAGACGTGCCGATGAGCGAGCTGGGCAGCGCCGCCAATGCGGCGGGCAAAGGCGCGAAGGAAGGCACCCCAGCACCCGCGCAACAAGGCCGTTAAAAGGCGTTTGCACTTAGGCTAGCTCGCGGGCCAGACCTCGGCAGGCAACAAACCTGCCGGCTGGCCCGTGAGCTTTTCTTGTAATTGCTCGGCTTGGGCAGGCGAGGAATAGACGAGCTTATCGAAGCCCGCCTGCGCTGCCGCTTGCGCCGCGGCGAGAGCATTCTCGCTCGCGGGAAGGATAAGCCCAAGCTGGGCCGGCTGCGGGCAGGCCTCGCGGACGGTGATGAGATCGGTGAGCAAGCTGGTGGCGTCGCCAAGCAGGGCGTCTACCGCGACCCATACCTCCGCGGCGCCAGACTGCACCGCCAGGCGCGCCTCGGAGGCCTTGATGAGGCTGTGGTGGCGGCCGGTGGGATAGCCGGCGACGGTGACCACGTGGGCGGCGCCCTGTGCAGCCAGCACGTGCGTGGGCGCGACGAGCAGGGCCTCATCCGGCTGCGCGGCGGCGCGGACGTCGTCGAGAGCAGCGTTTAAGAGATTGCGCATCTTAGTAGCTGTAATCGCCGTTGACGATGGCCTTGAGCTGCGGGCGGACGTCGAACCAGTAGACGCCGGTCACGACTGCGCCAATCCACGGCAGGAAAGAAAACGGCAAGTTCAGCGCCAGCGCGGAAGCTGCCAGCATGCCCACCCAGGTCCACTTGCTCTTGCGGTCGCCGGCACGGTAGGCATCCTCGCGAGTGGTGGCGGCGAGGATGGCGCCAACAATGGCGAAGATGCTCAAGATGGTAAAGAACCACCCGGCTGCGTGGTTGAGAAGGTAAATGATGATGTCCATAGGTATCCCAGCCTAGCGGGCCGGGCCAAACGGATTTTCTTCGCCTTCTGCAATGACCTCGCCGTCGATGATGTTGCCGTTTGCCGAGGTGGAGCCGGAGCGCTTTTCCTTCACGCTGGAAATCGCACTCTCGACGCCCTCGCGGCCTTCCTCATAGGCCGCATTAAAGTCCTTGCGAGCGCGGGCAAAAGCCTCGGAGTCACGCACCTCACCGGCGGCGTTGCTGACGCTTTTTCCAAGGCCGCGGGCGGTGCCGGTGACCTTGTCGAGGAAAGAGCCTTCCGGTTTCGGCTGCTGCGCGTGCTCTGCCTTCACGCGGCTAGAAAAATCCTTGGCGGCTTCCAAGCCAGAAGCGCCCGCGGTCTTCAAAGAATTAACGAAGGAATTAGCCATTATTTTTCTCCTTTAAGCACCAAAGACGAGGTGATTTACGGTGTAGATCACCAATCCTGCCAGTGTTCCCACAACCGTGCCATTCAGGCGGATAAATTGCAGATCCTTGCCCACCAAAAGCTCGATATTTTCGGCGGCTTCGGTGGCGTCCCAGCGCTTGATGGTCTCCGGGATGATGCTGATGATGTCTCCGGCGAAATTCTCCGCCGCCCAGCGCGCGGCCTTATCCACGATTTCATTCGCCTTGTCACGAAAACGCGGGTCCTGCTGAATGCGCACGCCGAAGTTCTGCGCTTCGGCCGCGATCTTGGTGCGCAGGAAGGATTGCGGTTCGCTCGCCTGCTTGGCGACGCCCGCCCTAAAGGCCTCCCACGCCGCCCCCGGCATGGCTTGTACCTGCTCGGAGTTCATCATCTCCTGCTTGATGCCCTCAACGCGGGCGACCATCTCGGGGTCGTCCTGCAGGCGCCGTGCAAACAGCTCCAGGTTGCGACGGATGGACTGCCGCACGGCATGGTTCTTGTCATACTTGACCTCGGAGGCCCACTCCACGATGGCGACGTAAACCTTGTCACCGGCCATGCCGCGGGCGAAGCGGGGAAGCCAAGCCGGCATCTTTTCGTCGACAAGCTCGATGACTTCGTTTTCAAGGGTGAGGACTTTGGCATGCGCCCAGTCAATGAGGTCGTCGACAAGCGGCTCTGCCTTGCCATCGGCGATGTAGCCTTCCAGCAAACGTCCCACCGGCGGGCCCCACTCGGGCTCCAGCATGCGGTCGAGGATTTGGGTGCGGATGAGGTCCTCGGCCTCGGCGGAATCGAAACTATTGACAGCGCGTGCCAGGATATCGGCCGCCTTCTGCGCGGCTAGCTGCGAGTTAGGCTCCTGGGCCAACCAGGCGCCGGCCTTTTCGGGAATGTTGTTTTCCGAAATCTTCGCCGAGAGAGCGTCCGGGGTAAGGAACTGCTCCTCCACGAAGGTGCTCAAGGCCTCGCCGACCTGATCCTTCTTCTTTGGGATGAGCGCCGTGTGCGGAATCGGAATGCCCATGGGGTGGCGGAAGATGGCGGTAACCGCGAACCAGTCAGCCAAGCCGCCGACCATGCCGGCCTCCGCGCCCGCGCGCACAAACCCCACCCAAGCCGGAGCATTCGCGTCCTGATGCTGCCACCAGGAACATGCGAAGAAGATGACGGCAGCCAAGATCAAAAGGCCGGTGACACCCCACTGGTACTTGCGTAGCGTGCGGCGACGCTCGGCGACGTCGGCTGGGTTAGGGCCTGGTACGGCAATGCTCATGTTGACGGTGACTCCTTTTGTTGCTCCGTATAACTGTACTAACGGATTCGGCGTGCGGCCTCTTCCCTGGTGCAGATAGGCAAATGAAAAGCGCCCCTAGCCTCCATCGAGGATGGCTAGGGGCGCTTGTGGCAGGAATGCTAAGTTCGCACCAGCTTAGTTGATACGACCGGTCTCAGAACGGTACTGACGATAGTAACGACGACCGTAGTGGATGAGACCAACGCAAGCGACAGCAATGACGACGAGCAGGGCAGCACCGACGATGATGGAAATCTTGGAGCTTTCCTGGCCCACGCCGTACTGGAAGGCACCAGCACCGAGGCCCCAAATCAGGGTGCCGGCTGCCGGCAGCAGAGAAAGGATCAGGCCCATGCCGACCCAGGTGGAGGTGCGCAGCAAAGAAGAGTGCGGTGCGCCGAAGGATACTGGGTCGTATCCCTCAATGTAAGAGTCCTGGATCTTGCCGGAGAACTCCGGGTAGGTCTCACTTGCGTGATCAGCAACTGCGTGGGTGTTGTCGCTCATGGCTGAAACTTTCTCTCGTTCCTGTTATTCCTGTGAATGACTATATCTTAGTCGTCCTTGCCGCGGAAAGCAGCACGTGCACGTTCGCGGGTAACTGCGGACACAGCGGTCAGCGGAACGCCTGCTGGGCAGACGTCAGCGCATTCGCCGTAAAGGGAGCAGTGACCGAAGTTCTGCTCGAGGTCATCGACCATGTTGCGTGCACGACGGCCACGCTCTTCCTTGCCCAGCGGCATGAGGGAAAGGTGAACCAGCTTCGCGCCGGTGAACAGGTGAGCTGCACCGTTCGGGCAGGATGCCACGCAGGCACCGCAGCCGATGCAGGCAGCGTGGTCGAGGGAGTACTCGGCGGTCTCGTGGTTGAGGTGCAGGGTATCGGCATCCGGAGCGGTGCCGGCGTCCATGGAGACGTAGCCACCCTGCTCCATGACGTGGTCCAGCTTGGAGCGGTCCACGATCATGTCCTTGATAACCGGGTATGCGGCAGAGCGGAATGGCTCCAGCTTGATCTTGTCGCCGTCCTTGAACTGGAACAGGCGCTGCTGGCAAGCCGGGGTGTTCTGGCCTGGGCCGTGTGGGCGGCCGTTGACCAACAGACCACAGGTACCGCAGATGCCCTCACGGCAGTCGGATGCGAATGCGAAAGGCTCGTTGCCAGCCTCGACCATGCCCTCGTTGACGTGGTCGAGCAGCTCCAGGATGGACATCTGCTCGGCGGCGTCGTCAACCTGCACGGTCTCGAACTTGCCTTCTTGCGTCGGTCCGGCTTGACGCCAGATCTCAAGTGTCAGTTTCATTACTTGTAGTTCCTTGTCATCAGCGGGATCGAATCAAAGTACAGCGGCTCTGCGTGGCGAATGAACTCACCAGCGTTTGCGCCTGGCTCCCAGGCAGAAACGAAGCACCAGTTCTCATCGTCACGCTCAGCCTCGCCATCCTCGGAGAGGTGGTCGTCACGGAAGTGCGCACCACAGGACTCGTCACGGTCCAGGGCGTCAACACACATGAGCTCGCCCAGGTCGATGTAGTCAGCAACGCGCAGACCGTACTCGAGGACCTGGTTCATGTCGTTGGCGTTGCCGGTGATGCGGACGTTAGCCCAGAATTCCTCGCGCAGATCGCGAATCTTCTGGATAGCGACCTTGAGGTCCTCGACGTTACGGGAAACGCCGCAGCCCCAGTAGAGAATCTCACCGAGCAGGCGGTGGTAGTGAGCTGGGCCGTGCGGGTCATTGCCACGCACTCCCATCAGACGGTCGATGCGATCTTGTGCGCGCGCAACAGCCTTCTGTGCCTCGGCCGAATCCTCAGCCAGCTTGTCCTCACCGAGGTGCTTAGCCAGGTAGTTAGGAACCGTAAATGGCAAGGTGAACCAGCCGTCGACGGATGCGGACAGCAGGGAGTTAGCGCCCAGGCGGTTCGCACCGTGGTAGGTCCAAGAGCACTCACCGGCGGCGAACAGGCCGTCGATAGCGGTCATCTCGTTGAAGTCGGTCCACAGGCCACCCATGGTGAAGTGGCAGGTCGGTGCGATACGCATCGGGGTCTCGTATGCGGATTCGCCGATTGCCTCTTCGTACATCTCGATGAGGTTGGAGTAACGCTCGCGGATCTTGTCCTTACCCAGACGCTGGATTGCATCGCGGAAGTCCAGATAAACGGAGTTGTGCAGTGGTCCGACGCCCAGGCCCTTGTTGATCTGCTGGGAGATCGCACGAGAAGCAACGTCACGCGGAACCAGGTTGCCGAAGGCTGGGTAGCGGCGCTCTAGGAAGTAGTCGCGCTCCTCCTCCGGAATCTCGTTAGCAGGGCGGTCGTCGCCTTCCTTGATCGGGGACCAAATGCGGCCGTCGTTACGCAGCGACTCGGACATGAGGATGGTCTTGGACTGCCACTCGGAGTTGACCGGAAGACCCGTCGGGTGGAACTGGATGAATGCCGGGGAAGCCAGGTATGCGCCGTGCTCGTAAGCACGCATCATGGCGCCAGCATTGGAGTTCTTAGCCAGGGTGGACATGTGGTAGACGTTGCCGTAGCCGCCGGTACCGAGGATTACTGCGTGGCCGGTGAAGGCCTTCAGCTCGCCGGTAATCAGGTTACGGGTAACAATGCCGCCCGCGCGCTTCACACCGTTGTCGTTGTAGGTGATGATGTCCTGCATGTCGTGGTGAGCGAACAATTCCACGTTGCCCAGACCGATCTGGCGGTACAGCGCCGAGGTGGTGGACAGCTGCAGCTGCTGGCCTGTTTGACCACGGGTGTAGTAGGTACGGGAAACCTGGACACCACCGAAGGAGCGGGTTGCCAGGGTGCCGCCGTACTCGCGGGCGAAAGGAGCACCAATGGCGTTCATGTGATCGATAACGCGCACGGACTCATAAGCCAAGCGCCAGCAATCGGACTCGCGGCAGCGGTAGTCGCCGCCCTTCACGGTGTCCTTGGTGTGGCGGTATGCAGAGTCGTTGTCCACCTTCTTGTGGCGGGAGGAGTTGACGCCGCCCTGCGCAGCGATGGAGTGCGCACGACGTGGGGAATCGTGGTAGGTAAAGACCTTCACGTTGTAGCCCAGCTCGCCGAGGGCGGCAGCTGCGGAACCGGCCGCCAGACCGGTACCAACAACAACGATCTCGAACTTGCGGCGGTTAAGCGGGGAGACCAGATCCATATGATCCTTCTGGTAGCTCCACATTTCCTTCATCGGAACGCCGTGCGGCTCGTGGGACTCTAGGATGCGACCTGCGGTGACGCCCGGGACAATCGACGTCGGGTGCGAGAACTTCGGGTGCTCGCGCTTGAGTTCAGTGTTAGTCATTTTTAAAAAGCTCCTTTAGCTGACCCAACCCAGGGCGACGGACAGCGGCATAACGATGTTTGCGATGCAAACTACAGCCGGGATGATGTAGGCCAGAATCACGAAGACCTGACGCCACTTCGCACCGGTGATACCCAGGTCAGAAGCAGCCAGACGGATGCCGTGGGTCAGGTGCAGGAACAGGCAGCACATCGCCAGAACGTAGAAGATGGTGACTGGCCAGCGGCTGAAGGTGGCAATCATGTTTGCCTTGACCTCGCCGTGCACGAATGCCTCAGGCGCAACCGGCTGCACACCCATGGTGAGGTCCAGCAGGTGGAAGATGATGAACAGCAGCAGGACTGCTCCGGTGACCAGCATGGTCTTGGTTGCAAAGGAGTCGAGGCCACCCATCAGATTGGTGCGCTTGAATTTGCCGCGGGACTGCTTGGAGCGAGCGGTAAGTGCGAATGCACCGTAAATATGTGCAATAACGCAAGCCAGCAAAACAATGCGGATCATCCACAGCAGGTGGCCGTGCGGGATGAGCGGTGCGCCCAGATCACGCAGGAACTCGCCGTAGATATCGAGTGCTTCGTCGCCGTCGTGTGCCGGCAAGTAAAGCTTCAGGTTGCCGGCCATGTGGCCGACTACGAAAAGCGCAAAGAACAGGCCGGTGATGGCCATCGTAATCTTCAGTGCCCAGGTGGGTACGGAAGGCTTAGTACGAATCGTTTCGTTAGTGATGCGGCCGTGAGCGATTGCCTCACGGTCAGGATTTTTTACAGACATGACACCTCCATAGTCGCTATTACCTTACGCAGCCTTATCCGCTGGCAACTAGTCAAATTCGGGCCAAAGCAGTCTCTTCTTAAGGGCCTAAGCAGTCCGTAGAAATTTCATTAGGTAAGCATCGCCTAAAACGGAGTATTCGAAAAGCCGTTTACCTTGCACGCTGCTTTTTACGCAATACTCACGTTGCGTAATTCCCAGGTGTCTATGAGGTTCGTCACAGCTAATTTTCGGAGTGACTAGTTCACCCCTTTATGTGTCAAACTTTCGCAGGAGTCACACCGCCCACACTCCACACATTTTTACCCCTATTCGCAGGGAGGTTAAGAACCTTCACACAGTCTTTGCAAAAATCCTGTTACAGGATGGCAGGGGCCGGTAATCTTTTTCACATGAGTAAGACTTACGTGGGTTCACGCCTGCGCCAATTGCGGCGCGAACGGGATCTAAGCCAAGCCTCTCTAGCCTCTACGCTGGGGCTTTCGGCTAGCTATGTCAATCAGATCGAACACGACGTCCGCCCTTTAACTGTACCGGTACTGCTGCGCATTACTGAGGTATTTGGCGTCGACGCCACCTTCTTCTCCCGCGATGATGACTCCCGCCTGCTGGCTGAAATCCAGGATGTCATCCAAGACAAGGAGCTATGCCCCTCCCCCGTTGAACTGCAAGAATTGTCCGAGTTGGTTTATAACCACCCCACCGTGGCCCGCACGCTGGTGGAGATTCACCGCCGCTACGGCAATGTTCGCGACAAACTGTCCCTTGCCACCGATACCCGCCGCTCCGCAGGCACACAGGCGCTTTCCATGCCACACGACGAAGTCCGCGACTTCTTCTATGCGCGCCAAAACTACCTGGATGACCTAGACGTTCACGCTGAGACGCTCGCTTCTGAGCTGGACGTTTCGCAATTCCGCATCCGCGATACCGAGGCCGCCCTGTCAGCGCGGCTGCGCGACAAACACGGCGTCGAGATCGTAACGACGCCACAAATGGATGGCACGCTACACCGTTTCGACCGCGAAAGCGGAACGTTCCGCCTCGCCAGCCGCCTCTCCGAGGGGCAGCGCGCCTTCCGAATGGCTGCTGAGCTGGGATTTCTGGAAGCTGGCGAGCTCATCGACTCCCTTGTCGACGAAGAGCCCTTCACTTCCGACGCCTCGCGCAACCTTGCTAAGCGAGGCATCGCCAGCTACTTTGCGGCAGCCACAATCCTCCCTTACACCACTATTCATTCTGAAGCAGAGCAATCGGGCTATGACCTGGAATACCTATGCCAGGTCTTTGGCGTGGGCTACGAAACGGTGGCTTCGCGCCTTTCTACCCTGCAGCGCACGAACAAGCGTGGCATTCCATTCACGTTCGTCCGCGTGGACCGCGCCGGCAATATGTCCAAACGTCAATCAGCCACCGGCGTCCACTTCTCCAACTCGGGCGGTACCTGCCCGCTGTGGAACATTTATGAGACCTTCTCTAACCCCGGAGTTATCTCCCGCCAGCTCGCGCAGATGCCCGATGGGCGCAACTACCTGTGGATTTCGCGTTCGGTTCAGCACCACCAGGGCCGCTACGGCGATACAAATAAGCTCTTCGCCATTGGCCTGGGTTGCGAGGCTCGTCATGCTGACCGCACGGTATATGCCGAGGGCCTTGATCTGGGCGACCTATCTGCCGCGACCCCGATTGGCAACGGATGCCGCACCTGCCCGCGTGCCAATTGCGCCCAGCGCGCCTTCCCCGCCATCAACGAAACGCTGACAATCGACGCCCATCGCTCTGCAGTGGCGCCGTACTAAGCACGCGACATCCCGGGCTTGCGGCGTCGCGCTTCGCTGCCGGAACGCAAATACCCAGCCCCGAAAAACCAGACCTCGTGGTCGCACAAGCATCCCGTTTGTTCTCGCGGGATCGCCACCAGCAGGTCTGTGTTTCCAGGACTGGGTATTTGCCAGAAGATGCAGAAAAGGCCCCCTCGCGGGGGCCTTAACGCGAAAAGCGCTTAGAGGTTAATCATGTGGCCGCCGATGCCCTCGGCGGCTTCCTTCATTGCCTCAGAAAGCGTTGGGTGGGTGTGGATATTGCGTCCGATTTCCTCAGCGGTGAGGTCGAAGCGCTGCGCCAGCGTCAGTTCCGGCAGAAGCTCGGAGACGTTGGAGCCAACCATGTGTCCACCAATGAGCTCACCGAACTCACCATCAGCAATGAGCTTGACGAAGCCGGCGGTCTCGTTAAGGCCCGCTGCCTTGCCGTTTGCGGAGAACGGGAAGGTTGCGACCTTGATGTCGCGGTCAGCAAACTTCTCGCGTGCCTGCTCCTCGGTGTAGCCGAAGGAAGCAACCTGCGGGTTGCAGAAGGTAGCACGCGGCATGTTCATGTAGTCACCCAGTAGCTGGGTCTCAGCGCCAGCGATAACCTCAGCAGCAACCACGCCCTGTGCCTCAGCAACGTGTGCAAGCTGGAGCTTTGCCGTGACGTCGCCAATTGCGTAGATGCCCGGAACGTTGGTGCGCATGTAATCGTCGATTGCGATAGCGCCGCGCTCGGTGAGCTCAACGCCGGTGTTTTCCAAGCCGAAGCCCTCAACGCGCGGTGCGAAGCCGATGGAGACCATGCAGCGGTCAACGGTCAGGGTGTCGGTCTTGGAGCCGTCCTTGGACTCGACCTCGACGGTGACATCGTTGCCATTGTCCTTGATGGAGGTGGTCTTGAAGCCGGTCAGCAGCTTCACACCAAGCTTCTTGTACTGCTTAGCAATCTCCTTGGAGACGTCCTTGTCCTCGTTCGGCAGGACGCGGTCCATGAACTCGACGATGGTGACGTCCACGCCGTAGTTAGCCAGAACGTATGCGAACTCCATGCCGATTGCGCCGGCGCCCACGATAACCATGGACTTCGGAGCTTCATCCTTGAGGATTTGCTCCTCGTAAGAAACGATGTTGCCGCCGATTTCAACGCCTGGGAGGGAGCGAACGACGGAACCCGTTGCGATGATGCAGTTTTCGAAGGTGACGGTCTTGCCCTTGTCATCACCCTCGGTGATTTCGATGGTCTTTGCGTCTTTGAAGGAGCCAAGGCCGTTGATCTCGGTAATCTTGTTCTTCTTCATCAGGTAGTGGACACCCTTGACGATGCCCTCAGAGACCTTGCGGGAGCGCTTGTGAGCAACACCGAAGTCGAAGGAGACATCACCAGAGATGCCGAAAGCCTTAGCTTCATGGTTGAAGGTGTGTGCAACCTCGGCGTTCTTCAGCAACGCCTTGGAAGGAATACAGCCAACGTTGAGGCAGACGCCTCCCCAGTACTGCTTCTCAATGACAGCAACCTTCTTGCCAAGCTGGGCTGCGCGGATGGCGGACACGTAGCCGCCTGGGCCCGCGCCGAGTACTACAACGTCATAATGTTCTTGAGTCACGCGTACAAGAATACGGAAGATTATCCGCGCTGTCTCACTCTCCCCCAAGATTGAGTACCTTTTAACTTTCTAAGACGAAAACGCAGCCCTCACAGGAATTAAAAAATCTCCCTTTCCTGCCTTAAAAGCAAGGTAGGAAAGGGAGATTGCTTCAGCCGAAGCAATATCTTAGAACAGACCCATGCCCAGCGCAGCCTCGGAGGACATGGAAGAGCCAGCGTGTACCCAAGCGCCGAGGACGTTGTTGATGGCGACAATGAAGGAATCAAAAGCGTTCATGAAGTCTTACTTTCTGTTGTTACTGCACAAATGCAGGGAGGGGGAAAGAAACCTGCTGGTGGGGATGGTTTCCTGCGAGCAAATTGCACTCTTTATAACGGCATCTTAGGCACATACGTTACGCAGTGCGCTAATTCCAGCCGAAATTATGACACAAAAGCCACATGTTCACCAGCATTCACTTTTGTTACTTGATAGTTTGACTGTAACTCCCTCTCTCCTACCTCTTGCCTTTGGCGAGGACACAAGGAAATATAGTCAAAGAAAATGCGAGGACCCTCTCACGCATTACCGACTCCCTCTAAGGAAGCAAACCTAAATGAAGACTCTCCACTCATTGGTCAAAGTCGCCGCCTCTGCAGCGCTGATTTTGGGGTGTACGATCATTCCGGCCACCGCATCTGAAGTGCCTGCTGCCACCGTGGCAGGCGCCGCCACCCCTTCCACCATCACCGAGGATTCCGCCTGGAAAGTCCTTAACGCGGATCCCTCCATTCAGGGCCTTTTGGTCTCCGAAGACGAATACCGAGAAAGCATCGAAACCTACCGTGCAGCCGCAGCGGACGGCACCCTCGATGCCGCGAAGTACAAGGAGCTGACCTTCGACCTGGATCTGGCGAAGTTGCCAGACGAGTTGAAGTGGTACGGCTACGTTTACAAGTACCCGGACTACCGCGCCAAAATCGTCACCATGCAGGCCTCTTCCCCTGCCATGAATGGCCGCGAAATCCCGCTCGCCGTCATCACCCCTGACGGCAAGTTCGATTCGCAGCGCCCGACGCTATACCTGCTCAACGGCGCAGGCGGCGCTGACCAAGGCATGGATTGGATCGTCAGCACCGCTGGCCGCGACCTAGATCCGGAAAAGCCGGGCACCCAAGACATCGATGACTTCTACGGAGACCGCAATGTCAATGTCGTCATCCCGCAGGCCGGCGCATTCAGCTACTACACCAATTGGCTGGAGGAACCGGACGGCAAGTACGGGCTTAAGGGCCCACAGAAGTGGGAGACCTTCCTAACCAAGGAGCTGCCTGGCCCGCTGGAGGATCACATCAACGGCAACGGGCAGCGCGGCATCGCTGGCATGTCCATGTCCGCCACCTCTTCGCTGCTGCTGGCTGAGCACAACCCACGCTTCTTCGACGCAGTCGGCTCCTACGCCGGCTGCGCCGCTACCTCGAGGCCGCTGCCACACTTCTACCTCCAGCTAACCCTGGGCCGCGGCGGCGCTACCCCAGAGCAGATGTGGGGCGAAATGGGTGGCGAGTACAACCGTTATAACGACGGTCTCATCAACGCGACCAAAAACAACCTGGATGGCACCGACATCTACGTGTCCGCCGGCTCCGGCCTCGCGGGCGCAACCGATTTGGGCTCGACCAAGTCTTCTTCCACCCTCGTGTTTGAAGGTGGTGCCATCGAAGCCGCAATGAGCGCTTGCACCCATGACTTGCAGGCAAAGCTCAACCACGAAGACGTCCCGGCTACGTTCAACTTCCGCAACACCGGCACCCACTCCTGGCCGGGCTGGTTGGAAGACATCAACGCTTCCTGGAAGGTCTTCGACAAGGCCTTCAACGCTCCAGAATCGGAGGATCGCGTCGCCGAGGCAAACAATGCTGATGAAGTAGTTGCTAACGAAAAACTTGGCGACGCCGATATCCCTAATGTTGAGCAGCCTGCCCCCGCTGACTCCCTGCCGGTAGACCCAGCAGCGCCAGCACAGTAAGCTCTCCTTAAAACTCTCGACACGTTGGGAAAGAAGTTAATGAAGCGTATTAGCTCTATCATCGCCGCAGCCGCAATCGCTGCTGGCGCACTCGTTGTACCATCTGCTGGTGCCGCTACCGTTGCACCAGCAACCATTGCAGGTGACACCGCGCTGTCCACCATCACTGAGATCGACCCGAGCGCCGTTCCTGCCGATGTGGCAGGCACCAAGTGGTACAAGAAGTACAAGGATGACGGCCGCGTCGAGAAGCTGCTGGCCCATTCGCCTTCCATGGATCGCGATATCCCGCTGGCTGTCATCAAGGCTAATGATGCTAACCGCCCAACCATCTACCTGCTCAACGGTGCAGGTTCCGCAGAGCAGGATTCTGACTGGCTGAGCTTGTCCGACGCGGTTGACTTCTACCACGAGAAGAACGTCAATGTCGTCGTTCCGCAGGCTGGTGCTTTCTCCTACTTCACTGACTGGGAGCAGGAGCCAAACGGTAAATACCTGCAGGGCCCGCAGAAGTGGGAGACCTTCCTGACCAAGGAGCTGCCAGGACCAATCGAGCAGCGCCTCAGCGCTTCCGACAAGCGTGCAGTGGCTGGTATGTCGATGTCCGCTACTTCTTCCCTGCTGTTCGCAGAGCACAATCCAGGCTTCTACGACGCAGCCGGCTCCTACGCGGGCTGTGCCGCAACCTCCTCCCAGATCCCTTATGAGTTCCTGCGCCTGACCGTCAACCGTGGCGGCGGCCAGCCAGAGCAGATGTGGGGCCCAATGGGCAGCGACTACAACCGCCACAATGACGCCCTTCTGAATTCCCACAAACTGAAGGGCACCACTCTGTACGTCTCGTCTGCCTCCGGCCTGGCTGGCAAGACCGATATGCCTTCTTACTACACCGCACAGGGCATGAACCCGGCCGCCGCATTCGTCGGATCCGCACAGCTCCAGGTCGAGGGCGGCATCATCGAGGCTGCGGTTAACAGCTGCACCCACAACCTGAAGGCCAAGCTGGACCAGCAGAACATCCCGGCTACCTTCAACTTCCGCAATACCGGCACCCACTCTTGGCCGGGCTGGCGCGAGGACATCGAGAAGTCCTGGCCCGTATTTGCATCGGCTCTCGGCGTATAGGCCTATAAGGCCTCAACGCGAATAGGGTTTCATCCTTAAAGGGCGGTAGGATCGCAGCATTATGAAGCTGCTTTCCACCGCCCTTTCGCATATCGCATCCACCGCCGGTCAATTATCTGAACAGCGCGATAGCTACACAGGTGTCGCGTTCAACTTAGGCTATGAGGTCACCCATTATGACCTGGACCTTACCTACCGCGTTGAGCCCAACCTTTTGCAAGGTGAAGCGGTGCTGCATATCCGGGTGCTAGACGGCGTCGACAAGCTCACGCTCGATCTCGGCGGCGCCATGGTAGCCCGCCGCATCACCGCCAAGGGCGCACCGCGGGTGGCGAAATTCCGCCAGTCCGTGGGCAAGCTGCGCCTGATTTTCGCGGATACCATCGCAGCTGGAACCGAGTTCGAGCTACACATCCGCTACGGCGGCTCCCCACGCCCCATCCGCACCCCGTGGGGCGAACTCGGCTGGGAGGAAACCGAATCCGGCTCTCTAGTAGCTAGCCAGCCCAACGGTGCCCCGAGCTGGTTCCCATGCGACGATACCCCGAGCGAGAAGACCACCTTTGACATCAAGATCACCGCAGATAATCCGTTCCGCGTGATTTCGAATGGAAAGCTGGTTTCCCGCAAATCCGCCAGCGGTTCGATGACGTGCTGGCATTACCGCACCGAGCACCCCACGGCTACTTACCTGGTTACGGTTCAGGTAGGCGAGTTTAGCGAGGTCAGGCTTGGCGACGACGTGCGCGCCTGGGTTCCGCCAGCACTCAAGATGCCTGTCCAAGTGGTCTTTGCCCAGCAGCAGGAGATGCTGGACTTCTTCTCTTCCTGCTTCGGCGCCTATCCGTTTGACGAATATCAGGTTGTCATCACCGAGGACGAGCTGGAAATCCCGCTGGAAGCCCAGGGCCTTTCGATTTTCGGCTCCAACCATGTCTCGCCTACCTTCGAGCGTCTCATCGCTCACGAGCTTTCCCACCAGTGGTTTGGCAATGCGGTAGGCCTTAGCGAGTGGAAGGATATTTGGCTCAACGAGGGTTTTGCCTGCTACTGCGAGTGGTTGTGGATGGAGCACGCGCATGGCCGGGCGGTGCATGAATCTGCGCGTTCGCACTACAACGTGCTCGCTCGCAAGGCGCAGGATGTGATACTGGCAGATCCGGGCACTCAAGACATGTTCGATGATCGCGTGTATAAACGCGGCGCGCTCACGGTACATGCGGTACGCGTACTGCTTGGCGACGCCGCCTTTTTCGACGCCGTGCGCTCCTACCTGGCAGAAGGCCGCCACGGCGTGGTTACGCCGGAAGACCTGCTTTCGAAGCTGCGCGAGCGCGCGGAAGATACGGCCGCGCTCGATGGCCTGCTGGAGCAGTGGCTGGAACAAGAACAATTGCCGCACTTCCCGGCTTAAGCACCACCCCCCAAACTTTCGAACTTATTTTCCAATTTACCCTTGACAGGTCGTTGCATGTGGATAAAATAGAACATGTAATCGAAACGCCGAGGGGGGTGGGGCGCCATGCAAGACAAACACGAAGCGATTATCTCCACAGTCAACGAAATTGCCACATCGCTAACAGAACTGCGGGAACTTATGAAAGAACCCGCAGACCTCTACTTCGGCCGTTTGCATCCTGCTTTCGAGCACCTCGAGAACGCAATGGGAAAGAAGACCACCATCGATGCCGCCTTTGCCTTCCTTGCTGCCCGAGATGACGCTGGCCGTACAGTCGGCTCCAGCAAGCCGGAAGACTATCTCACCGCACGTTTGGGCCTGACCTATCCGGAGGCACAGGCGCGCATAAAGACCGGGCAATCGCTCTTTGCCCCGCTTTCGGAGGAAGCGGCCGCAGATGCGCCAGCTTCTGCCCATCCAAGCGCGACGGGCAGTGACAGCGAAACGGCAGAACAAAAGCGTGAGGACGCCACCCGTGAACGCGCCCGTCGGGAGCGGGAAGCCGCAGAAAAGCGCCGCCGGCAAATGCTTGAAGAAGAAGCCGCACACGCGCGCACTATCGCACTCATCGAACAGGAACTTGAGCACCTCACGGAGGGCGCGCTCCCTGGCCGGCAAGAGCTTAGCCAGCACGCTTTGGAGAAGTCTCGGGAGATGTCACATACAGCGCTCCGAGCCTGGCTGCGCGAGGCCATTCGTGCAGCAAACAAATCAGTCTCCGATGCAGACGCAGTCATTAAAAAGCGTCGCTTGCGCATCTCCCAGCCAGATGCTGATGGTGGCGTCTTCATCAGTGGATACGTCGATGCCGCCACGGCAGCAATGCTAAAAGCCGCATTTGCCCCAGCTCGCCATCAGGGAGGGCCAAATCTTCCGGCAGAGGAAGATTCCCGCACATACTCCCAAAGAATGGCAGACCAGCTTTCTGCCATTGTCCACAGCTATCTCGAATCTCATCAGCACGGCACTGGTGGTGTGGGTTCCTTGCTTATCACCACCACGCTGAACGAGTTGGAAGAGATGGATTCTTCCACCCGGTTCGCCACCAACGCTGGCGTGGAGCTCTCCCCGCTGGACCTACTACGTATTGGAGCGGCATCACACGATTTCATCGGTGTGGTTGATGATAAGAAATTCCCGCTGGAATTGGGCCGCTGCAAGCGCAGCGCAAGCCTTTATCAAAAGATAGCCTTAGCGGCCTCTGAGTTGGTATGCACCCATCCCGGCTGTGACCGCCCTTGGGTCGAATGCGATGTCCACCACCTCCATGCGTGGGCAGCAGGTGGAGCAACGGATCTCAAGAACTTAACGCTCCTCTGCAGAAGACATCATGCGGATAACAATGACCGACGTGACGGTTTCCGCAACATGGGGCATGCAGAGCGAGACCCAATAACTCGAAGAGTTGGTTATCGTCCGGCAGGGTCGGAAAGGATCCATTTCAACGACAGCCCAGCTGCACATAAAGCCCCGGCCCACAAACTCAGCGCCTAACCGCAGGATACTTGTGCCCTGCGGGCGGATTGCGCTTGCGTTTTATCGCGAGGTGAAAATAGTGAAGGTAGGTAGCCTAAAATTGTTATCCATGCGCAGAATGCTAGTTACTGGCGGCGCCGGATTCATCGGCGCCAACTTCGTCCGCTTGGTCGCTGCCACGCGCCCAGAAGTCTCCATCACGGTGCTGGACAAACTCACCTACGCGGGTAACCGAGCGAACCTCGAAGGCGTAGAGTGCCGCTTGGTTGTCGGCGATATTGCCGATGCCGCGCTGGTGGATGAACTGGTGGCGCAAAGCGACATCGTGGTGCACTTCGCAGCCGAGTCCCACAACGATAATTCGCTGCAGGATCCCTCCCCGTTCATCCAGACCAACGTCGTAGGTACTTTCACCTTGTTGGAAGCCTGCCGCAAGCACGATGTGCGTTTCCACCACGTCTCTACCGACGAGGTCTTCGGTGACCTCGAAATCGGTGCCGCTACCAAATTCACCGAAACCACCCCTTATGCGCCTTCCTCGCCGTACTCCGCGTCGAAAGCCAGCTCCGATCACTTGGTGCGCGCCTGGACGCGCAGCTTTGGGTTACGGGCAACCATCTCGAATTGCTCCAACAACTACGGCCCTTTCCAGCACGTAGAAAAGTTCATCCCGCGCCAAATCACCAACCTGTTAGACGGCCAGCCGGCCAAGCTATATGGAACGGGTGAGCAGGTCCGTGACTGGATTCACGTCGACGATCACAACAGCGCGGTCCTCACCATCCTCGATCACGGCGAAATCGGCGAGACCTACAACATCGGCGCTGACCAGAAAGACATCAATAACAAGGAGGTCATCGAGCTCATCTGCGAGATCATGGGGGCTACCAACGCTGCAGGCGGCGCGCTCTACGAGCACGTGGCTGACCGCCCCGGCCACGATCAGCGCTACGCCATGGACGCTTCCAAGCTCCGCCGCGAGCTGGGCTGGCAGCCGCACTACACTGACTTCCGCGAAGGGCTGACGCAGACCATCCAGTGGTACCGCGACAATGAGAAGTGGTGGCGCCCGGATAAAGGCGACGTCGAGAAGCATTACGCCCAGCGCGGCCACTAGGCCGGCAGCGCAAGCCCATTAAACGAAACCTAGACAAGAAGAAACGAGCACACGTGCAGGTAACCAAGACGGCCATCGAGGGCCTACTGTTCATCGAGCTTGACGTCCACGGAGACAATCGCGGCTGGTTCAAGGAGAACTGGCAGCGCGCAAAGATGGTTGACGCCGGGCTGCCCGATTTCCAGCCGGTGCAAAACAACGTCTCTTTCAACGCCGCGGCGGGCGTGACCCGCGGTCTGCATGCCGAGCCCTGGGACAAACTGGTAAGCGTGGCCCACGGCAAGGTCTTCGGCGCGTGGTGCGATCTGCGCGAAGGCTCCGAAACCTATGGTGAGCTGGTCACCCATGAAGTAGGCCCCGATACCGCCGTCTTCGTCCCGTGGGGCGTGGCCAACGGCTTCCAGGCGCTTGAGGAAACCGCGTATTCCTACTTGGTCAACGATCATTGGTCACCTGAGGCGGAGTACACCTTCGTCAATCTCGACATGGTGGAATGGCCGCTCGATCCCACCGAAATCTCCGACAAAGACCGCGCGCACCCGCAGCTAGCGGACGTCACGCCCATGGCGCCGCGCAAGGTGCTGGTCACCGGCGCCAACGGCCAGCTGGGCCGCGCGCTACGCAAGGTACTACCGAACGCGGAGTTCTGCACGCGCGAGGAATTCGACATCACCAATCCGCCGCAGCGTCCTTGGCGCCGCTACAGCGCCATCATCAACTGCGCCGCCTACAACGACGTCAACGGCGCAGAAAGCGACCGCGCCCGCGCCTGGGAAGTCAACGCGCTGGCACCTGCCAAGCTGGCGCGCATCGCCGCCGATAACAACTTGACGTTTGTGCACGTCTCCAGCGACTATATCTTCGACGGCGAAACCGAAGTGCACACCGAGGAAGAAAGCCCTAGCCCGCTGAGCCTGTATGGGGCGTCGAAGGCGGCGGGTGAGGCGTCGGCAAGCGTGGCACCTAAGCACTATGTGGTGCGCACCTCGTGGGTCTTTGGCGAGGGCAACAACTTCATCAAAACCATGGCTCAGCTGGCAAATAAGGGCATCGAGCCGAAGGTCATCAATGACCAGCGCGGCCGGCCCACCTTTGCAGAGGACCTGGCCAAGGGCATCGCGCACCTGCTGGAAACCCAGGCGCCTTATGGCATCTACAACCTCTCCTCCGGGGGCGATACCGTGGGCCGCGATGAACTCGCCATGGCCACGTTCATCGGCATGGGGCACGACCCCGCCGAGGTCCACTCGGTCAGCACCGCGGAGTACGGCGTCGAGCCTGCCCGCCGGCCCAGCGAATCTACGCTGGATCTTTCCAAGATTGAGGCCACCGGCTTTAGCCCGATGAATTGGCGCGCCGCGCTAGCGCTCTACCTTGCGCTTTATCCTTTGGATTAGGCTTTCAATCATGAAAGGCATCATCCTCGCGGGCGGTTCAGGCACACGCCTCTACCCCATCACCAAGGGCATCTCGAAGCAGCTCATGCCGATCTATGACAAACCCATGGTCTATTACCCGCTCAGCACCCTGATTCAGGCGGGGATTCGGGAGATCCTCATCATCACAACCCCCGATGATTCGGCGTCTTTTGAGCGCCTGCTTGGCGACGGCTCCCAACTAGGCCTCATGCTTTCCTACGCAGTGCAGCCACGTCCAGAGGGCCTAGCGCAGGCCTTCCTCATTGCGGAGGATTTCATCGGCGATGACTCCGTGGCCTTGGTACTGGGCGATAACATCTTCGAAGGCCACGGCTTTGCCACCGCCTTGGGCCAGTGCCGCGACCCCGAAGGCGGAATCATCTTCGCCTACGAGGTCTCCGATCCGCAGCGCTATGGCGTGGTGGAATTCGACGCGGCAGGCAACGCGCTGTCCATCGAAGAAAAACCAGCCCAACCCAAGTCCAATCATGCCGTGGTTGGTTTGTATTTCTACGATAACTCAGTAGTCGACATTGCCAAGGGCATCCGCCCGAGCGCCCGCGGCGAGCTGGAAATCACCGCCGTCAACGAGGAGTACCTGCGCCGCGGCAAGCTGCGGGTGCAGCGGATGCAGCGCGGCGACGTGTGGCTCGATACCGGAACGGTGGACTCGATGAGCGAGGCCTCCGCCTACGTCGAGGTGATGCAAAAGCGCACCGGCACCGTCATCGGCTCGCCGGAGGTGGCGGCCTACCGGGAAGGTTTCATCTCCCGCCCCGCCTTGGCCGCGCTGGCAGAGCCGCTGATGAAGTCCGGCTACGGCTCCTACCTGCTGGCCTCGGCGCGCGAGGATTAATCAGGCGGTTTTAGTAGCCGCGGGCGACGTATTCGTCGATGCGCGCGGCCTCTGCGCCCACGGTGGTCTCATCGCCGTGGCCCGGCAGCACGCGGGTCTCGGCGGGCAGGTTGAAGACCACGTTACGCAGGGATTCGATGATGACGTCAAAGTCGGAGTACTTGCGGCCGGTGGCACCAGGGCCGCCGTTGAAAAGCGTATCGCCGGAAAGCAGCACGCCCTCGCTCGGCAGGTGAAGCACCACGCAGCCCGGCGAGTGGCCCGGCGTATGGAAGACGGTGATGTCTTCGCCGCTGACCTGGAACTGCTGGTTATCCTCCAGCGGGTGGAACGCGGCGCCGCCGTTGGATTCTTCCCACAGCATCTGGTCATCTGGGTGGAGGTAGACTTCGGCGCCAAAGCGCTCGGCGGCCGCCGGCGCCAAGTCACAGTGATCGTTGTGCGCGTGGGTGAGCAGGATGCCCTTGACCGAACGATCGCCCACGAGCTCGGCCACCGCATCCAAGTCGTGGGAGGGGTCCACGACGTACACACCCGAAGCATCGCCTACGACGTAGACGTTATTGTCCACGTCCCACTCGCCGCCGTCTAGGCGGAACTTGCCTTTGGTTACAGCCTTGTCGATCTGCATTAGTTCTATTTCTCCTGATCTATGCGAATTCAACGACGGAGCGCAGCACCTTGCCGGACTTCATGGTGGCGAAGGAATCTTCGACCTCGTCCAAGGAGATGCGCTCGGATACGAACTTATCCAGCGGGAACTGGCCGTTGCGGTGCAATGCCACATATGCAGGGAAGTCGCGCTCTGGCAAACAGTCGCCGTACCATGCCGGCTTGATGGAACCGCCGCGGCCGTAGAGGTCGATGGCTGGGATATCGACGTGGTCGGTGAGGTTAGGCACGCCCACCATCACCATGCGGCCGGCATGGTCGCGGGAGTAGAAGGCCTGGCGCCAAGTCGGCTGGATGCCCACGGCGTCGATGGAAACGTCGGTGCCGAAGCCGCCGGTTAGCTGGCGTACGGCCTCGATGACCTCATCCTCACTCATGTCCTTAGAGTTGACGACATCGGTGGCGCCGAATTCACGCGCGGTCTCAAGCTTTGCCTCGTCGATGTCGACGGCGATGATCTTGGCCGCGCCCGCCAGCTTCGCACCGGCGATGGCTGCGGTGCCGACGCCGCCGCAACCAAAGACGGACACGGACTCGCCGAGCTGGATTTCCGCGGTATTGACGGCCGCACCCAAGCCAGCCATGATGCCGCAGCCCAAAAGTCCCGCCGCCGCCGGATCCTCTTCCGGATCCACCTTGGTGCACTGCCCCTCGTGCACGAGGGTCTTCTCCGCAAAGGAGCCGATGCCCAAGGCAGGGGTCAGTTCGGCGCCTGCGTCCTTATCATCCTCAGCCAGGTACATCTTGGCGGAGGCGTTGTGGGTATTAAAGCAGTACTTTGGCTCGCCCTTCTTGCAGGCGCGGCACTCGCCACAGACTGCGCGCCAGTTAAGGATGACGAAGTCGCCCTCGGCAACGTGGGTAACGGCGGAGCCTACGCGCTCGACGACGCCCGCGGCCTCATGGCCAAGCAGAAATGGGAAGGCGTCCTCGATATCGCCATCGCGATAAGCCAGGTCCGTGTGGCAGACTCCGCAGGCCTGCACCTTGACGATGACGTCGTTTGCGCCTGGCTCAGGGATCACGATGTTGACGGTCTCGACCGGTGCTCCCTTGGAGCGGGCAATTACGGCTTTAACAGTGTTGTTGCTCATGCGGCCCCAGCGTACACGGATTTCCAGCAAGGCCGCACTAATGAAAATTCATTTCAGCAGATATGCGAAAGCGTGCGCGGGTTACCCCAGCGCACGCCGAAAATTAGAAATTAAGAGCCAGCAATAACGTTTGCCGCATGCTCGTGGCCGCGCGCATTTACGTGAAGCGGCAGGTTGCCGTCGCCAGCAGTGAAGTCAACCAGGCCGGCCCACATGCGGCGATCCGCGGTGGCACACATGCCTTTATCGCGGGTGCTCGGCTTCAGGTCGAGGAACTCGGTCCCGGTACGCGCGGCCAAGTCCACCTGCATCCATTGGGAAGCATCCTCCCAAGCCCGCACATTCGGCAAGAAGGTGTGATCGAGCGGTGCCGGACCCACGTGCAGCAGGCAATAGCTACCAGCAGAGCCGATGGTGGGATACCCGACGATCTGAATGCGCGCATTTGGCGCCGCAGCACGGATGCGGCCGATGAGCGGAGCGTTCGCATCCACGAAGCGGCGGCGCAGCTCACCCTCGCTCATGCCTGGGTTGTTATACGTGTCATTAAAGCCCGTGGCGTAGAGAACGCGGCGGGTATTTGGGCTCAACGCGCCAGTCTGGATAGCGCGATCAACCTGGGCGAACATCTGCGGGCCGCGCGAGAAGGAAACAGCGCCGGAGCAAGAAAAGTCTGCGACCGGCAGGCCCAGCTTCGCGCCAGTGCGGCGGGCATAGTTATTAGACTGCGGACAATTCACGCCGCCAGCACTCTGGGAGCTCAGACGCGCGGTGAGATAAGCACCCGCGTCTGGGTCGGCCAACACGGAATCACCAAAGGCCACCAGATTTGCATCGGCTGCCACCGCTTGAGGTGCCGTGCCCAGGCCTACCGCGATGCAGGTCGCAGCAAAAGCTGCCATTACCTTCTTTTTCAGGTTCATGGATTTCCTCTCAAATTTTGCTGCCCATCATCTTAGCCCAACCTGGGCGGTCCGTTTAGAATCAATATATGTTCTATGGCAAAAATATACTATAGTCCACAGGGGCAACTTCTGTAACATTAGTAACAATCTTCCGAGCCGCGCAACGGTCTGTGCAGCCCACACGATTTACAAGCCGGTAGCCTAACTGTCGCGCTAGCTTTCCCTTATTGACGTAGGACTTTTACTCAACATGCCTTTTAATTTCTCTGATTTAACCTTCCACGCCGCTGCCCTGAGCCGCTTTATCCCGCAGCTTTTTAAGTCCGGCATCATCACCCACCGTGATGGCATCACCCCGCTGCTCAAGGCCGGCCCCATCTTAAGCCGCTACCGCTTTACCACTGCCCGCGAGCTCGAGCAGGGCTATATCACCTGCCCAGAGCGCCTCGCGCTAATCGACGACGACGGCACCCTCACCTACCGCCAACTGCGCAACAACGCGCAGACCCTGGCCAAGCACCTACGCAGCCTCGATCTGCCAGAAATCCGCCTCGGCGTGATGGCCCGCAACGGCCGCGGCATCATCACCCCATTAGGCGCCAAGGGATACGCAGGCGCGCATATCTTCCTGCTCAACGTCGGTTCTTCCCCAGAGCAGCTCGCAGGCTGCATCGAGGAAAACAACATCAACGTGCTCGTCATCGACGACGAATTCATCGACCGCCTCGATCCCGCCTATCACGAGAGGATCGCCGTTATTATCGGGCATGACTCGGGCGCGGAACATTTCGGGCTGCCGACGCTAGACGGCATCGTCAAGCACGCCGAAGCAGTGCGCGACATCCGCTTGCCAAAGTATCCGAAGCACGGGCACATCGTGCTGATGTCTTCTGGCACCACCGGCATCCCCAAGGGCATCATGCGCCCGGAGCCGACGCTGCCGGTCGTGCTGGCATCCATCGTGGAAAACATCCCCTGGCGTGCCAACCAGAAGGTGCAGATGACCGCATCCATCTTCCACACGTGGGGCTGGGCCTGCCTCAATATCGCGCTGGGACTGCGCAATACCATCGTGACCCGTCGCGTCTTCGACCCGGCGGCCGCGCTCGATGACATCCAGCGCTACCAGCTCGATGGTCTGCTTTCCTCCCCCGTCTTCTTCCGCCAGATGGTTGAGGTTGACCCGGATTCGGCGTATGACACCTCTTCGCTGAAGTTCATTGCCTCCGCCGGGCATGCGCTGACCCCGGAGATCGTGAAGGAAACCCACGAGCGCTTCGGCCCGATTCTCTGCAACGTCTATGGCTCCACGGAGCTGGCGCTGGCGTCGACGGCCAGCATGGAAGAGGTGGCTAAAGACCCGACCATCGGCGGCAAGATTGCCTCCGGCACTAAGCTGCGCATCCTCGATGAGGAGGGCAATGAGGTTCCGCGCGGCGAGGTCGGCGAGATCTACCTGACCAATTCCACCGCACTCATTGGCTATACCAATCCGAAGATCCCACTCCACAAGGTCGATGGCCTCATTTCCATCGGGGACTTGGGCTATATCGACCCCGAGGGCTACCTGCATGTGGTGGGCCGCGCCGATGACATGATCATCGTCGGCGGCGAGAACGTGCACCCGCAGTCGGTGACGGAGGTACTCGAGGCCATGCCGGGCATCGCGGAGGTGCATGCCGGTGGCGTGGAGGATGAAACCACCTTCCAGCGCATCGCCGTGTGGGCGGTGACCACGCGGGACGCCCTAGGCAACGCCGTGACTGCCGACGCCATCCGTGCCTGGGTCCGCGAGAACCTGGCGGACCACTCCGTGCCGCGCGATGTCCACTTCCTGGACAAACTCCCGCGCAATGCCACGGGCAAGGTGGTGCCGCGCCTGCTGCACGGCACCGACTAACCCACGCCTATTCCTCTCAAGACGTAGAACCCTCCGAGCCAAAACTGCCCGAGTTGCCAAAACCTTCGCTCCTAACCGCAGGGAACAACGTTGTTTTTGGCAACTCGGGCAGTTTTTGTGTCTGGGATTTAATCCAGCCGGCTAGCTGCTGCGCTTGACGGTTGCTGCGACTTCGCCTGGCAGGGCATGGCCCTCGCGAGCGATGTCGACTCCGGCGACCTGCTTGGCCGTCGGGCACACCACCGGGGTGATGAGGTTGACGCCGCGCTCGCGCAGCTTGCTTGCCTCCACCGCGATGATCGGCGTGCCGGCAGTGACGGTATCGCCCTTCTTAGCCAGGGCGGTGAAACCTTCGCCCTTGAGCTCCACGGTGTCGATGCCGATGTGAATGAGCAGGTCCAGCCCATCCGCGGTCTTCATGCCGAAGGCGTGGCGCGTCTTAAAGATCATGGTGATGGTGCCGTCTACCGGGGCGCAGACGTCGAAGGCATCGACGGCATCAGGCATCACCGCGAAGCCTTCACCCACCATGCCCTGCACAAAGGACGCATCCGGGACCTGGGAGAGCTCGACAACGTCTCCGGCGAACGGGGTGCGCACGTCGACGCCAGCGGCATCACCGCTTCCGCTCTGAGCGGCAGCGGCGCTGGCTCCAGCACCTGCCGCGCTCGCTGCACCAGTCGTGGCCAGGGCCGGGGAGCCGTGGCGCAGCTGGTGGCTGACCTCGTCATACATGAATTGCACGGCCGGGCCCACGATGACCTGGACGCTCTTCTCGGAGGGGTGGATGACGCCGGAGACGGCGGCGCGTTTGATCACGGAGTCGTCGACAAGCGCCTGCTCCTTCACGCCGACGCGCAGGCGCGTGGTGCAGTAGTCCAATGAGTCAATGTTGTCCTTGCCGCCGAGACCCTCGATGATGCGGGCGGCATCACGAGCAGTCTTCTCATCGCCGGTGGCGGAATCCTCCATGGAATCTGCTACCGCATCGTCCTCGCCGCGGCCCGGGGTCTTGAGGTTGAGCCAGCCGATAAGGAAGTAGAAGATGACGAAGTACAGGGCGAAGAAGCCCACACCCATGACCAGCAGCATGTACCACTTATTAGCCAGCGGGTTCTGTGAGGAGAGCAACATGTCCACGAAACCGGCAGAGAAGCCAAAGCCGGCGGTCCAATCCATGGCGGAAGCGATGAAGACGGACAGGCCCATCAGCAGCGCGTGCACCACGTAGAGCAGCGGGGCGACGAACATGAAGGAGAACTCCAGCGGCTCAGTCACGCCGGTGAAGAAGGAGGCCAAAGCACCTGCGGCCATCAGGGAACCGACGACCTTGCGCTTGTTCTTATCCGCGCGCAGGTACATGGCGAGTGCCGCGCCCGGCAAGCCGAACATCATGACTGGGAAGAAGCCCGCCTGATAGCGGCCGACGACGCCCTCGACCGTGCACTGGCCGTTGGCCCAAATGCCCGGGCAATCGGCGGCGGAGGTAGCAGTAGCGGCTGCCTCGATGGTCTTCTGACCAGCCTGGAAGTTGCCGATGTCATTGATACCGATGACATCGAACCAGAAGACGGAGTTCAGCGCGTGGTGCAGGCCGGTCGGGATGAGCAGGCGGTTAGCCACGCCATAAATACCGGCGCCCGCCGCGCCCAATCCTTGGATGGAGGTACCGAAGTTAAAGAGCGCGTTGTAGATGAACGGCCACACGAAGTAGAGGATGCCGGAAATCACTATGGCGATGACGGCGGTAAGAATCGGCACGAGGCGCCGTCCTGAGAAGAAAGCCAAAAAATCCGGCAGCTTGGTGCCGTGGAAGCGGTTATATACCCAGGCCGCCATGACGCCGGCGAGGATGCCGAAGAGGACGTTGCCGCCGCCCACGGCGTTCCAGCCTTCCGCGGCCCATTCCAGGGCCTCATCGCCGGTCAGCGCGGTGGGGTCTTCGATGCCGCGGTAGCCGGCCACGGCCTCCGGGCCCAGCAGCTTCATGAAGGTGGCGAAGGCCAGGAAACCAGAGAGCGCCGCGGCGCCGTTGGAATCCTTGGCCAGGCCGAAAGCAATGGCGATGGCGAAGATCCAGCCCAGGTTGGACAGCACCGCGTCGCCGGAGCTGATCAGCAGCTGGGCGGCGAGGTTATCCGGGCCAGCCGCGCTGGAGATCCAGTAGCCAACGCCACTGAGGATCGCCGCGACGGGCAGCACCGCCACAGCGCCCATGAGGGCTTTTCCGAGCCGCTGCAGCGGCCCCATGACATCGATTTTCATGCGAGGAGTCCTTTCACACTAGTAAGGAATTAGATGGAGTTTTTAGGAAAAGAGTGGGCGGTGCGGACGGTGCTTGTCCGCGAAAACGTAGTACTCGCGGTCCTCCAGCTGGGAGGCGGCGGCTTCATCGAGGATCACCGTGGCGCGCTGGTGCCACTGCAGGATCGACGCGGGGCAGTGCGCGGAGAGCGGGCCTTCCACCATGGCGTGGACCGCGCTGGCCTTGTTGCTGCCAGTGGCCAACAAGAGCAGGTGGCGGGCCTCACTGATGGTGCCCAATCCTTGGGTCAGCACGTGGCGCGGGACCTCGTCTTCGTTGTCAAAGAAGCGGGCATTGTCCTGCACGGTTTGCGGGTGCAGCGTCTTGATGCGGGTGCGTGATTGCAGGGAGCTCGACGGCTCGTTGAAGCCGACGTGCCCGTTGGCCCCGATGCCCAGCAGCTGGATGTCCACGCCGCCGGCATCACGGATGGCCTTGTCATAGGTGGCCGCGGCGGTGGCGGGGTCATCGGAGTCACCAGCGGGGCTTTTTACCAGGTCATCATCGAAATCCACGTGGCTGGTGAATTCGCGGCGGATGGTGGAATAGTAGGACTGCTCGTGGGTACGCTCCAGCCCGATGTATTCATCAAGCAGGAATGCGCGGCTGCGGGCAAAGCTCACCTCGCCGCGCTCATGGCGCGTAATGAGCTCCTTGTACATCGCTACCGGGGTCGATCCTGTGGCCAGGCCCAAGGTGGCGCCGGCGTTGGCGTAGTGCGCGAAGATGTCAGCGGCCTCCACGGCCACTTCGGCCGGCGTGGAGCGGATGAGGATTTCCATGAGATGCCTTCCTGTGTGTTTAAGAGAGTGGGATGTCCGCGCCGTCGACGATGACGCGCACCGGTTGGTAGTGAGAGTTAAGGCCAACCAGGTTGGCGCGCGCGCCAACCGCGATGCGGCCTAGATTCGTCTCCCCCAACACGTCGGCTGCCGTGGTGGAGGTAAAACGCACCGCCTCGCCCAGACCATGGCGCTCGGCGAAGCTGGCGAATTGCTGGGACAATGTAGAGGTGCCGCCCGCGATAGCACCGCTGGGCACGCGCGCGACTCCCCCGCTCACGGTGACAGGCAGCGAACCCAGCTCATAGTCACCGTCGGCCATGCCGGCCGCCGCCATGGCATCAGTGATGGCGAAGGCGCGGTGACTGTGAGCCATGTCCACGGCGCCGTCAACAAGATGCACACCATCTGCGATGAGCTCGACGGACACATCCCCCGCCTTCGCTGCGGTGAGCAAAGCCGCTACCGGGCCCGGCGCGCGGTGGTGAATAGAAGGCATGCCATTAAAGAGGTGCGTTCCAGTCACGGTCAGGCCGAGCTCCTTAGCCTTGGCGATAACGCTCAGCGTGGTGTCATAATCGGCCTCGGTGTGGCCCAGGCTGGCGATGATGCCATGCTCCGCGCAGACGTCGAGCAGCTTGTCGACGTTCTCCGTTTCCGGCGCGAAGGTAATCGAACGCAGGTGGCCGCGGGCCGCGGCGATGACCGCGCGGAAGAAGTCCGGGTCACCGGGCACGATGCGCGATGGGTCCTGTGCGCCGCATTTGGCCGCAGCGATGAAGGGGCCCTCCATGTGGATTCCGGCGATCTCGCCTTCTTCAGCCAGCTGGGCTAAAAGCTCCGCCCGGGCGCAGAGTTCTTCTTGCGTGCCGGAGACCAAGCTGGCCAGCAGTGTCGTTGTGCCGTGCGCGCGGTGGAAGCGGGCGGCGGCTAGGCACTGCTCGTAGTCGCCGTTGGGGAATCCCCCGCCGTTGCCGCCGTGGTTGTGTAGGTCCACGAAGCCGGGCACCCACAGCAACGCATCCGAGTCCCCGGCGCGCCAGGCAGCCTCGGCTTGGGGGACGTCGCCAAGCACTATGCCCTCAATACTCTCCCCGAACGTGACGGCCCCAGCGCGCAGCTCGAAGTTTTCATCAATATAGAGGCCCTCGACGTGGCCTTTCTCCTTTGTCTGCATGGTTCATTCGGTCCCGCTTGTACGGGCTGACGTGGCGCAGCCCGGTTGACAATTCACTTGAGATTTATCAGGGCTACCAATTTTTGTGAACCACACTTCCTCCGAAGGGGGTGTGTGAGCGCAGATGGCTTTTAGCGCGTTAGGTGCACCGCACGGAATGTCGAAAGGCCCGGCGAGCTACCAGCCGCGGGTGACCACTCGGTCCCAAAGCGCGTTGCTCGCTAGCTCACCGGCGCCCGCTGGTGAGGTGCCAACGAACACATCTCTCGCATCAGGATCATCAGCAAGAATGTAGCGGAACCACGCGGTGGCGTAACTGTCCCCGAACTCTAGAACGTCCTTGTGGTCCGCGCCCAGGCGGCGGGCAATGATTGCCGGACCACCAGCTGATTCAAAGTTCTCCTGCAAGTCTGACCACGGACTAACAAGCCAGCGGTCCGAACGGCCATCGCTCGTCATCAGGAATAGCGGTTCCTCTACGTCAGCCGTGTTGTAGTCCCAGTCATTGGACTGTGCCACTTTGTGGGAGGCCGGGCTCGCCGCATACACAGCTGCTACCTCCGTGTGGGCCGCAGCGTTGATGGCACCCGCACCACCCTGTGAGTGGCCAAAAATGCCGACTCGTGATCGGTCCGCACGAGAATCCAGTTCCGGCAAGCGCTCAATCAAGTGCACGACATTCTCTCCTGTACCTGTGTGGGGAGTCTCATCGCCGACAACCACGAAGCCCCAACTAGCCAGGTGCTCCGCCACGGGCAGGTAGCTGCTCAGCGGCGTGTTCGTGCCATTAGCCATGACCGCCGCCGGAAACGGTCCCGCGCCTGTCGGTGCCGCGATGGTCACGTCGCCATCACGCCGCACGTCGACCTCGTGCGGCCCTCGCCCGCAAACGACGCTTCCAGCGGGCCACCTGTCTCAGCGCTATATCCGGCAGCCACGCCGTCATCACCGGTCACGCTGTCTGCGTCCACCCACTGCATGAATCCCACAAACCCTACAAACGCCACCACAATCACGGCCACCACGGCAATCATGCCAACCACAAGCTTTTTCATGCTCTGTATTGTGTTTCGCACGAGAGCGAAGGTCACTAGCGCTAGCACTACTTTTTCCTGTACACAGTGCAAGAGCTGCCTCCGCTACGCCCTTGAAATGAGAGACTCACATCATTACCTTGTTGTATGTAATCGTCATCACATATGGGAGAAATAATGCTTACCTCCGAAACGCTTTCCGAAGTAGTCACAGTAGGAGGTTCAGGTCCGTTCAGCGGCCAGGGCAACGAAACAGTTGCAGCCTAAATGCATCCCCCTAGAAACAGTGGTGACGAAGGACTTTCATCTATCTACACCTTGACCGCCACATATTTTTTATTGTCAGTGTGCGGGTCAATGACCAGCCTCTCGATTTCACTCCACTTCGCCGAACTCAACAAAGGCGAACTGTTGGTGGCAAGCATCTTCATCTCGGGTACTTGCGCTCAAGTTTTTGCAGTCCCCTTTCTGGCCCCACTCTTCAACAAATTCAACAGCTATCACATTGCGCTTGCTGCACTCTTCTTAGATCTTCTGGGCCTGTTATCAATGGCAGCCTATCCAGAGCCATTGATCCTCATTGTCGGAAATCTCGTCACCGCATGCTTAAGCGGACTGTCAATTCCATCCATTTTCACCATCGCTGACTCTCAGGTCGGCGAAGGACAGCAGGCGAAAGCCTTCTCCCTCTTGGACACAGCCCGACTTGGCAGTGGATTCCTTGGACCACCTCTAGGTGGATTACTACTGGACCAAAGAAACCTGCAGACAGCGCTCTTCGTTGAAGCTTGCGCCGTTGGAGTCTCGCTACTTGCTTTTTATTTCCTTTATAAATCCTCGCCCCCGAAAACACTGCTTCATTCAGAAACCAAAGATTCTTCACCGAGTTTTCTCCAGAAGGTCCTCGAAGCACCTTCCCTTTTGCTGAAGAATAGAAGCGCTCGGTCCGCGTTAACCAGCATTTGGGGAGCAATTATCTGCACCTCGGTTTTCAACGTTTCGCTTGTCTTCTATGCGACGCAGACCCTCCACGTCAGCGGTACGTTATATGCCATCATTGCCCAAGCATTTATCGTGGGCCGCATCTTTGGCGCACGGCTTTCAGCTCGCCTTCACTCACAGAACGCTGGGAAAGTCCTGGCCGGGGCAGGATTCGCTATGGGGTGTTTCATAGCTTTACCTGGACTATTTCCCTCATTGTGGCTCTGCATCCCATGTTTCCTCCTGGGCGGAGTCTGCAATGCTGCTCAGGTGGCCGCACTACGCATAATCGTTGTCGGATCCGTACCTGATGAAGTGAAACCCAAAGCCCTTTCTACGATGGGTTCAATTAACAGCTCCGCAGTGCTTATTGGATACATCATCGGGGCACCTGTTGTAAGTGCCATCGGCCCAGCTGCGGCCCTTGTCGTATCAGGGTTTGGCACCTCTATCCTCACTCTGGGGCCAATTCTGAAGACCACCATGTACGGTGCCTCCGGTGACCAAGACTACGACAACAAATAGCATTCAATTCTGTAGTAAATCTACTGTCAGATGCGAGTTTTTGGTACCGGTGTTCTGGGGACTCGGTACTGCCGTGTTCCGGGTAGTTGGTACCGGGCCGAGGGGTGCGTCGGCCCGGACGGGCTACAATTTCAGGGTGGAATCACAGCTAGTCGCCTACATCGATGAGTCCTCCGCCCTTAGACCCCCAGACCGGCAGGAGTACATGGTGTGTGCAGCCATCATCGACACTCAAGACTTGGAAAAAATACGCGAGGAGCTGCGTCCACTACGACTTCCTGGCCAGGTCAAACTTCACTGGACCGACGAACGTAATAGCCGACGCCGAAAAATCGTGGACACCCTTTCTGAGATCGACTCCATGCAAGCGATCATCACCCACCAGAGTGAAGTGAGCAAGAAGACGGAGAGGCACCGCAGGAAATGCTTGGAGCAGATGTACTTCGAGCTCTCCGAGATGCACGTCCACAACGTCACTTTGGAAAGCCGGCAAGAAGCACAAAACAGGCGAGACGTCGCCCATATAGTTGCCCTGCAGGGCCAAGGACAAAGTGCTGGTATCCGACTGCGACACGTACGCGGTGGCGATGATCCCCTGCTCTGGATTCCAGATGCCGTTCTGGGAGCACTGAACTCCGTCCATCTAGGGGAAGAGCAGTACTGGGAGAAGCTGCACGAGAAAGTGGTCCTCAACCGTCCCACCCCGGATTCCCTCTAGAGGCAGGCGAAGACCCTGAGTCCAGTCGTCCGGCTGGGATCCCAGGGTCTTCTTCCGATCCTGTCGTAACAGGTGGCAATAACACTAGGGTAGCACCATTTGGCACCATTTAGCACCATTTGACACCATTTGGCACCATTTGGCACCGATAGGCCCCGTCCGTTTCCTTAGCTGGATCGGCGGCCTCATCCTGGTTTCCTGACCAAATCCACATCGACCAAGCCGAACGCAGCGGGCTAAATATCACTCTGCTCAATACCCCTAGACGTTGACGCCGACATGCCCCGCCGAGATACAGCAGGTCATAGGACAAAGACCTCTTACTCCGGCCATCACTGAATCGATCATCAAACCACCCCGGCGGGAGCTGACGGAAAATCTCTGAAGTCAAACCCTCATCAGAGATGACTTTCTTTGCACGGGATACTTCCCGTCGTGAACACCCCAATGCGTGTGTGATCTGCGCCTAGCTAGCACCATCAAGGCACATCGCAATGATCTGCTTGAAGTTGACCACAAGGACCAGCTCCTTCCAAGTAGAAGTTGACGCAACACCAGCGGATTGTGGTGTCGCCAACATCACTTCGTATGACGCCAATGACCATCAAAAAGCATGGGCTTCAGCTGCACGAAAAATGGACTCCACGCTTGAAGAAGAAATCCAAATAGAAGAGATTATCGGGTCTGTTCGCTTGGATCTCTGCGAAACGCTAGTCAAGCTACTGAAGTTGAAGGGCATCAACTATCCGCAAACCTTCAGTGAGAAAACTGGTCTCTATGACGGCCTTTACAACAAGATAGCCAATGGAAAGCAGCAGACGATGAAGCGTGACACTTTGATGGCTATCGCGGTTGGTTTAGGACTTACATCGCACGCCACCCAGGAGCTCATGAAAAAGGCCGGAATTTCCCTCAACGCGCTGAAAGATCCCGACCGAACCTATCTTACGATTTTGGAACGGTTCCCCGGAACAGATCTTTACAACGCTAACTGCTTCCTTGAAGCCCGGAATCTTCCTCCGTTGGGAAGCAAGTATCGAGATTTCTAAAACTCGAAAACTTTGAAAGTTCGGATTAAGCCCCCATCGTGGGGCTTTTTCTGTATGCCCTGAGAGATAAACCCGCTTTTACTAGGCATTTCAATTGAGCTTTCGAAGTCAGGATTCCTGTTTTCAAACCAGGCATGCTCGGTTCCATGAACACAAAAACACTCACTATAGCCCGGTTCTCCGAAACAGTGCCCCACAAACTTGGCTTTATTCGCGATGCCACAATGCTTGCCTGTCTTGCAACGAACAGGGTGATCAGTGCTAGCGAGCACGAAGCCTTGTACGCCCAACTGGCGGAGATGTGTCGGCCGGTTTATCAGCGCCGAAAATTATTGGTTTTGACTGGATAAACGCCATGTTTAGAGCGTGTATAGACACAAGCACCGATCAGTTTAGAGGTGAGGAGGAATAGTGGCGAAGATCGAGCAGGTGACGCCAGCCAAGCCAGTGAGAGTGAAGCTGGTGAATGTCGCAGCATACGCGCGGGTATCCACAGCAAGGGAGCGCCAGCTGTCCTCTATCGCCGCCCAGGTTTCTTATTATTCGCGACTCATCCAATCCACCCCCGGCTGGGTCTACGCGGGAGTTTTCACCGATGAGGGAATCACTGGCACCAAAACCAGCGGCCGACAAGGCCTAGCAGACTTGATGGAGCTCGCCAGGAATGGCGGGGTGGATATTGTGTTGTGCAAGTCGATCTCCAGGCTTGCCCGCAACACGCTCGACCTGCTTCGTATCGTGCGCGAACTCAAGAACTTGGGTGTTTCTATCCGTTTTGAGCGTGAACATATCGACACTGCCACCGCTGACGGTGAGCTACTGCTGACGTTGCTAGCCTCGTTTGCCCAAGAAGAGTCTGCTTCTTTGTCAGCGAATGTGAAGTGGGCGATTAGGCAAGGTTTCAAACAAGGCAAAACGAATTCGTTTGTGCTTTACGGCTACCGCTGGGACGGAGAACGCTTCCACATCGAGGCGCGCGAAGCCGAAGCCATCAGACGCATCTACACCAGCTTCCTGGCAGGGATATCGCCTGAGAAAACTGTGGCTCAACTTAACGCTGAAGGTTTCCGTTCTCTAACCGGTGAACCCTTAGAGCCTAATCTTGCTCGCCGCATCCTTGAAAACGAGCGCTACACCGGAAACCAGATGCTTCAAAAAACCTTCATCCCCGCTATCGGCGCCAAACGAGAAGTAGAAAACAATGGCGAGTTGGAGCGCTACTGGGTTGAAGACTCCCATCCCGCCATCATCGACACAGAGACCTTCCAACAAGTACAAACAGAGTTAGCGCGTCGCCGCAGGCTTGGTCTTGCTGCCACGCCTTCGCTTGCCACGGGCTGTTTTACTTCCAGGATCAAGTGTGCCTCGTGTGGCAGGAATTATCAGCGTAAAACCCGCTACCGAAAGGCTGGTGCTTACAAGATTTGGCGTTGCTGGGGAGCATGCCTCGGGCAAGGCAATACTTGTGGGCCGGATCTCAAAGAAACCCGACTCAAACAAACAGTAATCAAGATCCTCACGCTGGCTAAGTGGAATGAGGAAGAAATCATGTCCCGCCTATCTTGCATCACGGTCATGAAAGACAAGTTGATCTTCACCCATGACGATCAGCGCCAGACAGTCATTGCGCTGGCCCAGCTGGAAGGAGAATAACAGTGGCTACGGTTACCGCGATACCAGCAACCAAGACACGCATCCACGACAGCGCGCTTTCAGGTTTTAGCTCCAAACGCCGGGTGGCAGCCTACGCAAGGGTGTCCACCGATATGGAAGAACAAGCCACCAGCTATCAAGCCCAAATCGATTACTACACCGTCCACATCCAATCGCGTGCTGATTGGGTGTTTGCTGGCATGTATGCCGACGAAGGCATTAGCGGTACTTCTACCAAACACCGTGAGGGCTTCCAAGCCATGATCGCCGACGCGTTAGCCGGGAAAATTGATCTGATCCTCACCAAGAGTGTCTCGCGGTTTGCTCGTAACACCGTCGACTCCCTGACCACCGTCCGACAGCTAAAAGAAGCCGGTGTGGAGGTGTATTTCGAGAAAGAAAGCATCTGGACCCTTGATTCTAAAGGCGAACTACTCATCACCATCATGAGTAGTCTTGCCCAGGAAGAATCTCGCTCCATATCTGAGAACGTCACCTGGGGACATCGCAGACGCTTCGCTGATGGGAAAGTCATGGTGCCCTACTCCTCGCTACTGGGATATAAGAAAGGCGCTGACGGTAACCTCGCTATTGATGAGACTCAAGCCCCGACCGTGCGCTTGATCTACCAGCTGTTTCTAGACGGCTCATCGATCACCGAAATCCGTGCCGAGCTACAGCGTCGCGGTATTTTGACTCCGCGAGGTAAAACCAACTGGTCCACCTCAACCGTGCGCTCCATCTTGACCAATGAGAAATATAAAGGCGACGCCCTGCTCCAGAAAACGTTCACCGCTGACTTCCTAACCAAACGAATCGAAGTAAACGAGGGCGAAGTCCCGCAATACTACGTCACCGGAAACCACGAGCCGATTATTGATGCGCCCGTCTGGGATCAGGTTCAATACGAGTTGGCCACCCGCCACGCAACCAACAGCTCCAAAATCGGCCTATTTGCCAGCCGACTCAAATGCGCAGATTGCGGATCCTGGTACGGACGCAAAACCTGGGCATCCAACACTAAATACAAGCACACGATCTGGCGGTGCAACCAAAAATACGACCATCCCCGTCCCTGCCAGACCGCTACCTTGCGTGATGAGCAAATCCAGACCGCGTTCCTCGCCGCGCTAAACCAGCTGGCTGAACAATATCGCGGACAAAGCCACCTACCACAGGTCATCGACGCCATGTTTAATACAGACCAGCTCGAAGCGGAGTCCAAGCGCCTAGACGAGAAAATCCGCGCTCTTGCCAGCGAGATTGAATCATTGGTTGCAGAAAATCAGCGGGTAGCGCAAGACCAGGACCAATACCTCGCCCGCTACACCCAGCTAGAAGCGCGATACCAGAAAACCCTGGGCCGCAAACAAGCCATCGAGGCCGAGATTGCTGCCAAGAGTGCCAAGGCCACTGCGATCAAAACCGCCTACACCCAGTTGGCCGACAAGCCCATCCAGCATTTTCAACCATCCCAGTGGACAGCGCTTATCGACCATGCCGTTATCGGAGCCAACGAGATCCAGTTCGTCTTCAGAATCGGCACTGAAATCACCGTGCCTATTGCTAGCAGGCTGCCAGTTTCTTCCACTTCCTGATTTTGGTGCGAAACGTCGTAAATGGCGCGACGGTGTTGATATGCACCCATTTCCACACCGGCCACGCCGACGGGGTGGAAGAAGCCCACGCACGCTGACCCGAACTAAACAATTCTGATTCGGTTAGACCGCCCACCATTTTGACTATCTCACCAAGCAGGATCTTGAACCTGTCGATCAAATCCTCAGTAGATACCTGCTCCCAGCGTTGGTAGAACGATTCATACAATCCGCCCAGTTGATTCCACTTAAAACCAGGTGCCGGAGTCACCACGTCAAGACCGGCTTGTTCGTCACGTTCCCAGCCGAGCAGTAATTCCATCCAGCCAAGCTGGTAGGCGATCATCTGCCGGGGCGTGCGGTCAACACCGTCAACCAGCCGGTCCCAACCATCGCCAGGAACGCCTACGAACTCGCCGATAAAAAGTTCGCCACGCTTAGTAATCTCTGCGGCTAGTTCATCGCCGGACGCATACGATCTCACCACACACCTCCTCGTGAAACGGCCTTAGGTTTAACGCTTCGTTAGCGCGTTAAACCCTGAATACGCATTTTACTAGGGCAAACAAGATACCCGCTAACGCAAAACCCAAACCCGCTAACGCAAGCGATTTTTCACACCCCCCTAAGCGATACTCGCTAACGCAAAAGGGTACTTATCAAATCCGACGTCTAAGTGGAGCCGCCTGCGAGAATCGAACTCGCGACCTTCTCATTACGAGTGAGATGCTCTACCGACTGAGCTAAGGCGGCACGATGCAGTGTGTATATGCACCGCCTGAGAGTTTAGCCTAGGCCTGGGCTGATAAAGAAATCGGGCTATCACCTGTAGTGTGCACGCAGCACACGTGCTGGTTAGCGCGCGCCACAGGCCAGGCGCAGGCGGCCCACCATGCCGTCGAAAGCCACCTGCGGGGTGACGTTCTGCGGCAGCTGCTCGCGGCAGGTACGGATGGCGGACTGAGCGGCAAGCAGCCCATCCTCGCTCACGCGTTGGGCAAGTTCGCCCGCCAGGCCGGCGAAGTCCGGGTGGGTCATGTCCACCTCAGCGCCAACTTTGAGCATGAGCGCATCGCGGTAGATACCGGCAAGATCCACAAGGACAATATCGAGGCCGTCGGCGATGCGGCGTTTAGCGCGCTTCTTATGGAGCTCCTCCAGTTCTTTCAGGGCACTGCGGGCGTCGCGCTGCGCCTTGCTTGCTCCCTTACCCTTGGCGCCGATGCCGAAGGACTGCTCAATTTTGGAGCGCTCCGCTTCTTCGGATTCAGCGTGAGAATCCTTGGCGTCCTTCTCAATGAACTTCAGCAGAGCGGTAACGGATTGGAAGGCCTGGGAGCCGTGGAAGACGTCTTCGGCCAGGTTGATGGCCATGGCGCGACGCTTTTGTGCGGCCGCATCCTGTACCAGGTGGCGGGCACGGCCCACGTGCTGCAGGCTCGTGACGGCGGCCAGGCGAGCATCGTGTTCGCTGGCGCCCTCGGCGACGAGCTGTTTGACCACGCCTTCCACGCTGGGCGAAGGAATATATAGGTGGCGGCACCGCGAGCGCAGGGTCTGGGAGAAATCTTGTGGGTCCTCGGAAGGAGCCACCATGACGATGACGGTGCGCTCCGGCGGCTCCTCCACTGTTTTCAGCAAAGCGTTGGCGGCCTCGTTGCGCAGGCGGTCGGCTTTGTTGAAGATAACCACGCGCCACGGCGCCACGCTGGGCAGGCTCGCCGCACGGCCGATGACATCGCGGGCCTCGCCGACAGTGATGAATTGTTCCTTAGGATCGACGAAAACTAGGTCGGTGTGTTTTTGTTGTTCCAATACCGCCCGGCAGGCCGCGCACTGCCCGCAACCGGGGTCCCCGTTTTCGTCTTTGCTCGTGCACATCAACGCCGCCGCAAAGCACAGCGCCGCCAAAGAGCGGCCCGCCCCGGGAGGACCCGTAAGCAGCCAAGAATGACTCATCGCCCGCAGATCTCCCTCACCTCGGGCGGCCCGAGCTGCGGCCAAGATGGTCTGGGCCACTGCTGGGGTATCTGCCAATCGTTGCGCAACGCTTCCGGTATTCACTCGCCCTAGCCTACTGGGATAACTAAAGTAATAAATCATGAACAGACTACTGCGTGGCGCCCGCTGGCTCATGGGCACCCAATGGCCTATGTACGCCACGCTCGTTCTGGGATCCAACATCTTAGGCGCCGTGGCGATCATGACCTTCGTGGTCTTCTTCCTGCCGATGCCGGAGATTAAGGACTTTACTTCCGACGTCCCGCACTTAGCGTTAATCGGCGTCCTCTATGTTTCCTTCGCCGTGCTCATCGGCATTTCGGTAACCCTGTTGCTCTTCCGGCCGGTGCTGGACTGGCAGCGCAATCCCGAAGCCCACGATCCAAACATGGTGCGCAACCTGGTGCTGCGCATCCCCATCTACCAAGCCGCAGTGGCCGGCCTGGTGTGGATCATTGGCATCGTCCTGGCCATCATCATCGCCACCCAATCCTCCGGCAGTCTGGGCCTAGTCGTGGGAGTTTCCACAACCTTGGCCGGCCTGTTGGTGGTGTTGCTTACTTATTTGCAGGCGGAGCGCCTCGTGCGCCCCGTTGCAGCGCAGGCAGTGGCCCGCCGCTTCGAGGACTCCACTCTGGAGCCGCCGATTAAGTACCGCCTCATCTATACCTGGGTGATGACCTCCGGCATTCCGCTCGTCGGCATCGCACTGGTGCTCGTGGGCCAGCGCACCGGCATGTTCACGGATAACGCCAACGACATCATGCCCGCGGTCATCGCCCTAGCGCTGACCGCCCTGGGAACGGGTTTTACTGGCACCGTCTTCGCGATGATGAGCGTCGTTGACCCCATCGTCGAGCTACAGGATGCAATCAACCGCGTGCGCCGCGGCGAAAATGATGTGCAGGTCGATATTTATGACGGTTCCGAGTTGGGCGTGTTGCAGGCAGGCTTTAATGAAATGATGCGCGGCCTGCGCGAGCGTCAACGCGTGCGCGATATCTTCGGCCGCTACGTCGGCATCGAGGTCGCCCAGCGCGCACTGGAGGAACGCCCCGAGTTGGGCGGCGAGGACCGCAAGGTAGCCGTTCTTTTCATCGACGTCATCGGCTCCACCACCTTCGCGGTCAACCACACCCCAGAGGAGGTCGTCGAAGAGCTCAACAAGTTCTTCGAGCACGTAGTCGAAGTGGTGCACCGCAACAAGGGCATCATCAACAAGTTCCAGGGCGATGCCGCGCTGGCCGTATTCGGCGCTCCGCTTAACGTCTACGACGCTAACTCCATGGCGCTGCAGGCGGCGCGCGAGCTGCGTCAGGAGCTACGTGGCTTGGAGCTGCAGGCAGGCATCGGCGTCGCGGCGGGTCACGTGGTGGCCGGCCACATCGGCGGCGCGGACCGCTTTGAGTACACCGTCATTGGTGATGCAGTAAACGAGGCGGCCCGCCTGACCGAGCTGGCCAAGGACACTCCGGGCCAGGTCCTGACCAACTCCGCCACGCTGCGCGGTGCCAACGAGGCAGAGCAAGCCCGCTGGACCATGATGAAGTCCATTGAGCTGCGCGGACGACGCCGCATGACACGCCTGGCACGCCCTATCCGCTCCACGCTTGCTGAACGCGCGGAACAATAGCGGAGCAATAGCGGCGCAGTAACCGAGAATTTATTTCATAAAATCTGTAACATGCGCCCCATGACTTCCGCAGTGTCTCAGTCTCGACCTCGCATGATCGTGCCCGACGTAGCTCGTGGTATGGCTCTTCTCGGCATCGCCCTAGCCAACGTCTGCACTGGGTGGATTACCACCTCCCATCCAGACGGCCAGTACTTCGGCGGCATCGATTCCGGCAACGCGTGGGATAAAGCAACCGTGCTCTTTACCGCGATGTTCGCGCATAACCGCGGCTTGCCGATGTTCTCCACGCTCCTGGGCTTCGGTATTGGGCTTATCACCCTGAGCCTTTGGCGCCGCGGCTTCCCGCTCGGCCAAGCGCGCATGGTCATCATCAAGCGCTACGGCTTCCTGGCCCTTTTCGGCATTATCCACCTGGTGTTTATCTTCTATGGCGACATCATGTTTTTCTACGGCTGCTGTGCTTTGGTCATCAGCATGTTTATTTCCCTGCACGATAAAACTCTCAAGAAGATCGCTTATACCCTGCTGACCATCATTACGGTCCTTGGAATCGGTGCGTTTGTGCTTACGCTTTTGGTTCCGGAATTAGGCATGAATTACGTCAACTTTTCCGAGCTTCCCCAATCCTATGGAAAGTTGGTGCTGGATGGATTATTGATGCTGTTGGGGCAGGCTGTTAGCGCCGGGCCGTTCATGCTCATGTACGGACCCATCATGTTGGTGGGCTTTACGTGGGCGCGCCAGGGCACGCTTGCCGACGTCGCGTCTCACCGCGCCGAGCTGCGCATCTGGGCGGGCATTACAGCAGTGATCATCTTGGGCGTGGGCCTGCCGTGGGGTCTTGCTACTATCGGCGTGCTCCCCGCGGAAGCCGAGGGGGCCTTCTTTCAGCTCAACACCTTCGTCGGCGTGATTACCGGCCCGGGCATCCTGGCGATGCTCGCGCTGGTGCTAGAGAAGGTGCAAACACTGCCCTGGTGGCTGTGGCCATTTAGTGCGCTGGGTAAGCGCTCGATGAGCGGCTACATCATGCAGTCGATCATCTTCTTCGCGGTGATTTTCCCGTTCACCTTGAACATCGGCTCCCAGTTCTATGCCTCCGGCTTGGCCTTGTTGGCGGTGGGCAACTGGCTGCTCACTCTGCTGCTGGCCTGCCTTCTCGAATACTTTGGCAAGCCGGGCCCGTTCGAGTGGCTGCATCGCCGAATTTCTTATGGCAAGACGATGCGGCCAGAACTAAAAAGGCAGCCGCCTAGCGGCATTGAATCACCCGTCAGTGGCGCTCCAGTGCATCAACCAGAAGGAAATGTCCAAGCACGCGGCTAGCGGCCTCGGCGGCGCCCAGCAGGCGGCTATCGCGCAGCGGGTTGACGGGCAGGGTGCGTGCAAGGGTAAGCCCCTCTGAAAAGAGGATGAGGTTGGCGCCGTGGCTCGCGCCCTTCGTGGCGTCTGCGCGCAAGGCTGGATCCCCTGCGAGCGCCGAAGTGGCGGCAACAGCCGCACCAGCCACTGCGGTGGCCGCGCGGTAGCGGCCCTTAGATACGGCAAGACCGCCAGCCCACGCGCCGATGCGCAGGCCCCAGCCCAGCTTGTCGTTGCGCTGCGCACGCAAAAGATACAGATAAGCCCCGTGATGCAAGGCAATGGCGGCAATGCCTAGAGCATTCGGTTCGCCGCGCTTGCAGTACTGGCCCACCGAACCGGCAGCAAGGCCACCGCGCAGCACCGGGTTCGCCGTTTGGGTGCAGAGAGTAGCTATTACCGCGGCGTCGAGAAGCCGGGGCTCAAACCCGAAGATGCGCGCCCAAGCGCTGGCCTCCCCGGCGGCTAGAAACCCTAGGCACGCGGGGTGGCCGGCGGGATCGGTGATTGCGGGATATACCGCCCGCCACAGCGCGGCGGCGCCCTGTTCAGTGCGTTGCAGGAAGTCCATCGCTACTTGCGGCTGCCTGCCTTGACCACGTTCTTAGTGCCTGGCGAAGGCTTCTTCGCCGTCGACTTCTTCGTGGATTTCTTGGTTGCCTTCTTCGTGGATTTCTTAGTCGATTTTTTGGTCGACTTCTTACCAGCCTTCTTGGTGGTCTTCTTCTTACCACCATCCGCGGCTTCCTTGGCACGGCGTTCGGACAACAGCTCGTTGGCACGGGCGTCGGTAAGCGTTGCGGGATCGTCGCCGCGGCGCAACGAAGCATTCGTGGTGCCGTCGGTGACGTACGGGCCAAAGCGGCCATCCTTGACGGACATCGGCTTGCCGGAGACGTCATTGTCACCCAGCTGCTTCAGCGGCGGCTGCGCGGCGGCGCGGCCACGGCGCTTCGGCTCCGCGTAGATGCGGCGCGCCTCGTCCAAGGTGATGGAGAAGATCTGCTCTTCGTTAGCCAGCGAGCGGGAATCGCTGCCCTTCTTCAGGTACGGGCCATAGCGGCCATTCTGTGCGGTGATGACCTCGTTATCGGAAGGATCCACGCCCACCTCACGCGGCAGGGAAAGCAGCTGCAGGGCCTGCTCCAGGGTGACCGAAGAAGGCTCCATGGAGCTAAACAGCGAAGCGGTGCCAGGCTTGAGCTTTTCGTCGATGTACTCGGCGATGCGCTTTTCCTTCTGCTTTTCCGCAGTCTTGGTCTCCCAGTTCTTGGCGCGCTTGCCTTCCTCGGCGCGCTGCTTATCCTCAGCCTCGCGCTCCTGCTTGACCACCTCGAGGGCCTCGGCCTCAGCCTTCTCGCGCTCATCCTCGCGCACCTGCTCGGTGACATACGGGCCGAAGCGGCCTTCCTTGGCCACGATCATGCGGCCATTGGCGGGGTTCTCACCCAGCTCGCGGCCGCCCTGCGGGGTGGCAAAGAGCTTCTCAGCGAGCTCTTCACCCAGCTCATCCGGGGTGGTGGTCTCAGAAAGGTTGGCGCGCTGATACTCCGGTGTGCCGTCCTCGGCCGTGCCCACCACGCGCTCGATGTACGGGCCATAGCGGCCGACGCGCACGAAGACGTCGCGGCCTTCCGAGTCGGTGTAGAGCAGCAAGGAGTTGACCTTGCGAGCGTCGATGGCCTCAAGGTTGATATCGATAAGGGACTTCAAGCCGCCGTGGCGCGCGATGGAATCCGCCTTCTGCTCCTTGGCCTCAGCATTGCCGAAGTAGAAGCCCTTGAGCCATTCGGTACCGTTCTCGTTACCAGCGGCAATCGCGTCGAGCTCGTCTTCCATCGAGGAAGTAAAGTCATAATCCACCAGCTCGGTGAAGTTGTCTTCCATCAGGCCGATGACCGCGAAGGCAACCCAAGATGGCACAAGCGCGTTGCCGCGCGAGAGCACGTAGCCGCGGTCCTGGATGGTCTTGATGATGGAGGCATAGGTGGAAGGACGGCCAATGCCCAAATCTTCCATCTTCTTAACCAGGCTGGCCTCGGTATAGCGCGCCGGCGGGTTGGTGGAGTGACCGTCAGCGGAAACTTCCTGGGAGGCCAGCGCGTCGCCCTCGTCGAGGTGCGGCAGGCGGGACTCACCGTCGGAATTCTTGTTAGCCACGTCCTCGTAGGCCTTCAGGAAGCCCGGGAAGGTAATGGTGCGGCCGGTGGCAGAAAACTCAACGTCCTGCGCGCCCTCGGCGGTCTTCGCATTCGCAGCCACCGTGACCTTCATGGAGGTTCCCTTGGCATCTGCCATCTGGGAGGCCACGGTGCGCTTCCAAATCAACTCGTAGAGCTTGAACTCTTCGGCATCGAGGCGGCTCGACAGCTCGCCCGGGGTGGCAAACTTTTCGCCCGCCGGGCGGATCGCCTCGTGGGCCTCCTGAGAGTTTTTCACCTTGCGGTCATAGATACGCGGGGAATCAGCGACATACTCCGCGCCAAAGATGGAGCTAGCCGCGCCACGCGCCGCGTTCAGGCCCTGCTTAGACAGCGAGGTCGAGTCGGTACGCATGTAGGTGATGTGACCGTTTTCGTAAAGACGCTGCGCAATGCGCATAGTGCGCTCGGAGGTGTAGTGCAGGCGGCGGCCCGCCTCTTGCTGCAGGGTCGAGGTCATAAACGGCGCATAAGGCTTGCGGGTATATGGCTTGTGCTCGACGCTTGTGACGGAGAAAGCGGCGCCTTTCAGGGCGTCGGCAAGCGCCTGTGCGTGCGCCTGCTTGACGACGACCACCTCGTCGCCCTTGAGCTTGCCCGAATCATCGAAGTCACGGCCTAGGGCAACACGCTTGCCGTCGATGGCGGTCAGACGAGCATCGAAAACTTCCTTCGCCTCAGCCTTCTCGCTGTGCAGGCGAGCGGTAAGATCCCAGTACTCGGCGGAGATGAACGCCATGCGCTCACGCTCACGCTCGACGATGACGCGGGTGGCAACGGACTGCACGCGGCCGGCAGAAAGGCGCGGCATGACCTTCTTCCACAGCACCGGCGAAACCTCGTAGCCATAAAGGCGGTCCAGGATGCGGCGGGTTTCCTGCGCATCGATCAGGTTCTCGTCGAGCTCACGGGTGTTTTCTGCCGCCTCCAAGATGGCGGACTTGGTGATCTCGTTGAAGACCATGCGGCGCACCGGCACCTTTGGCTTAAGCACCTCAAGCAGGTGCCACGCAATCGCCTCACCCTCGCGGTCGGGGTCTGTTGCGAGATAGAGCTGATCGCACTGCTTCAGCTTGGCTTTAAGGT
Source organism: Corynebacterium simulans (assembly GCF_001586215.1). NCBI lineage: Bacteria > Bacillati > Actinomycetota > Actinomycetes > Mycobacteriales > Corynebacteriaceae > Corynebacterium > Corynebacterium simulans. The sequence goes on from NZ_CP014634.1 coordinate 1,153,971, forward strand.
CAGCGACCTTCTTCTTTTTGTCCTGGCTAATGACATAGAGCGGGGTGAAGTCATCCTCGGGGTTGACGCCGAGGCGCGCCCAGGATTCTTTCTTGTACTTCACCGGGACGTCGGCGGCGCCACGTGGGAGATCACGAATGTGTCCCACGGAGGCCTCAACAATGTAATTGTCGCCTAGGTAGGGCTGGATCTTCTTAGCCTTCGTCGCCGACTCGACGATGACCAGGGTTTTCCCGGCTACTTCTGCCACTCGACTTCATCCCTTTCGATGATGCGATCACTTGTCGCTCACACGTTGCTTTCTACAACGGTTATACAACGCCCTTTGTTCACGCTACGTTAAACGAGCACGATCAAAAGGCAATTGAGCAATAGCGTACAGAAGTTCTTTTACTCTGTACTTATTAGGGCAGCTGCGCTGCCTTACCTGCCGCCTTTAGATATGCACGGTTATACTGGACGCTTTGTAACGTACTGCGGCATCGGGCTGTTAGAAGTAGGCGAATGGCAGAGCCTTTCGACCACAGCAACAGCACTGCTTTGCCACAGTAACTGGGCACAGTAACAGGCACAGTAACACGAATCGCGTATCCGATGGGGAGGAATGATGATTGCATCCGTCACCGCATGGATCGAAGTAGTCATGCTAACCCAATGGGTATACCCGCTGGTAGGAACATTGATTTTCCTCGATTGTTTCTTCCCAGTGCTGCCTTCAGAGATCCCGCTCAACATGGTTGGAGCATGGTCGGCCTCGCAGGGCTACCCGCACATCCCCATGATGTTCTTCGTGGCAATTCTGGCCGCCATCGTGGGCGATAACCTGTGCTTCCTGCTCGGCACCCGCCTGATGACGCTAGTCAATCGCGTCCAGAAGGGCACCAAGGCCTACGAGGGCCTGGCTTGGGTCAAGCGCAACATGCGCCGCGGCGGTGGCGCGGCGATTATCATCGCCCGCTTTATCCCTTCGGCCCGCCTTTTCATGACCATCCTGTTGGGCTCGATGCGCTATCCCTGGCCGCTGTTTTTCTTCTTCGACATCATCGGCGTCAGCATCTGGGCCGCACAGGCGCTGGCCATTGGCTTCGTGGGTGGCAAGGCCTTCTCGGATTCTCCCGCCGTGGCGATGATTGTCAGCATCATCGCCGCCGTCATCATCGGCTTTGGCCTGCAAAAGGCCCAGAATGCGGTGCTCGAGTGGTGGGATACTCGCCGCGGATATGCAGAAACCCCTTAAGCCTTTAAAGGCTTAAAGGGGCCGTGTGTGAGCTTTTAAACGCTGCGTTCTAAAGGGCGGTGACGTTCTGGGCCTGCAGACCCTTTTGACCTTCGGCGACCTCGAAGGAAACCTTCTGGTTTTCCTCCAGGGTGCGAAAACCGCTGCCCTGAATCTCGGAGTAGTGAACGAAGATGTCGCCGGAGCCATCTTCCATCTCGATAAAGCCGTAGCCCTTTTCTGCGTTGAAGAACTTGACGGTGCCTTGTGCCATGGTGTTTAACCTTCTATGTAAGTGTCTACTAGTAGTGGACAAAATGGATTGTGGAAAACAAATCTTCGCCAGCACTAACCAAAAGAAAAACACTGAGCCAAGAATTTATCGGCCTAGCACCCAGTGTGGCACGTTTGGTTAGCTGGCGATAGCTCGCCACGTAAATCTTTTTAGAAAGGGGGTAGCGTGCCCAACCCCCTCGGCCAAGAATTAGTCGAGCTGCTGCAACGCCGCTTCGATGAAACAACGTTTACTTCCGTCACCACTTTAGAGGCAAAACCTGCCCAATTCGGTCCGTGGCCAGATTGGGTTTTGCCGGGGCTTAAAACCTATTTGCAGGGCCATGACGTGGCAAAGCTTTATTCGCACCAGGTTAAAGTGGCCGAAGAAGCATGGCGGGGCAACGACGTCGTGGTCGCCACCGGCACTTCCTCCGGCAAATCTTTAGGCTACCTACTTCCCATCCTGACCAGGCTGGCGGAAGAGCCCACCGCGTGCGCTTTGTATATCACCCCCACTAAGGCGTTGGGCTCGGATCAGCTGCACGCGGTTTTGCAGATGTGCCGTGAGATTGAGCAGTTGCGTGGTGTGGTCGCGGCGCCTTATGACGGCGATACGCCCACCGAATCCAGAGCCGGCATCCGGGACGACGCGCGCTTTATCTTTTCGAATCCAGACATGATCCACATGTCGATGCTGGCCTCGCATCAACGCTGGGCGCGTTTCTTGCGGCACTTGCGCTTCATCGTCGTAGATGAGTGCCACTCCTATCGGGGAGTATTTGGTGCGAATGTGGCGCTGGTTTTACGCCGCTTGCTGCGCTTATGCGAGCACTATGGCGCGCATCCGGTGGTGATTTCTGCCTCGGCCACGATGAAGGACCCAGCACTGCATGCGCAGCGCCTTACCGGGCGTGAGACGGTTGCGGTCACAGAAGACGGCGCGCCCACGGGCGCGCGGACGGTGGCTCTTTGCGAGCCCGGGTTCATCGATGGCGCGGAGGGCGAAAATGGCGCTCCCGTGCGCTATGCCGCAACCACCGAGTCGGCTGGGATGATGGCGACTTTGGTGGCAGAAGGCGCCCGCACTCTTACCTTTGTGCGTTCCCGGCGCGCCGCGGAGACGGTGGCCTTGCGCACCGCGGAGGAGCTATCTGGTTCCCTCGGACGTCCCGATTTCGCCCGTCGCATCGCGGCTTATCGGGCGGGTTACTTAGCTGAGGACCGGCGCAAGTTAGAACACGCGCTTGACGACGGCACGCTGCTCGGCGTCGCCACCACCTCCGCGCTGGAGCTAGGCATTGACGTCGGCGGCCTTGATGCCGTGGTCATTGCGGGCTTTCCGGGAACGGTGGCTAGCTTCTGGCAGCAGGCGGGCCGCGCGGGAAGACGCGGGCAAGGCTCCGTGGTGGTCTTGGTCGCGCGCGACGAGCCGATGGATACCTACTTGGTGAATCATTCGGAGGCCCTGCTGGGAAGGCCGGTGGAGGCCAGCGTGTTTAACCCGGCAAATCCCTATATCTTGTTCGGCCATGTCTATTGCGCGGCGGTGGAAAAGCCACTGCAAGATGCGGAGATCGCCCAGCTGGGTGCGCAGGAGGTTGTCCATTCCTTGGCGGAGCGCGGGCTGTTGCGACGCCGCGACCGTGGCTGGTTTGCAGCGCCCATCCCGGCGGGCGAAGAGCTCACCCCAGAGACCGCACACTCGGCGGTATCGTTGCGCGGCGGCGCAGGCGAGGAAGTGATGATCGTGGATTCTTCCGACGGCCGCCTGCTTGGCACCATCGACGCTGGACGCGCCGCCAGCCAGGTCCACCCCGGCGCGGTGTATCTGCATCAGGGCGAAAGCTTCGTGATTGAGCAGCTGCACTTCGCGGACTACCTGGCGCTGGCAATGCCGGAGACGCCGGAATATACAACGACCCCGCGCTCGACTACGGATATCCGCATCGTGCGCGAGGCCGATGAGCTCATCAACTATGCGCCGGGTCTGTGGGTGGCCAACGTAGAAGTGGAAGTAGTCGACCAAGTAACCGGCTACCAGGTGCGCCTGCCCGACGGCACGGTTGGCGATGACATTCCGCTGGACATGCCGCAGCAGCGCCTGCACACCCGTGCGGTGGCCTACACCATTGATCCGCTGGCGCTTGCAGCAATGGGTGTGAGCGCCGCCGATACTCCGGGCACTCTGCACGCGGCGGAGCACGCCGCGATTGGCCTGCTACCGCTGATTGCTACCTGCGATAGGTGGGATATCGGCGGCGTGTCCACGGCGCAGCATGCGGATACTGGTCTTCCTACGGTCTTTGTTTACGATGGTCACCCGGGCGGCGCCGGCTTTGCCGATGAAGGCTTCCGCCGCTTCCCGGAGTGGATAGCCACCACGTATGAAACGGTGGTTTCTTGCCCGTGCGAGGCAGGCTGCCCCTCGTGCGTGCAGTCACCAAAGTGCGGCAACGGCAACAACCCGCTGGATAAGGCCGGTGCCATTAAGTTGCTTGGTGCACTGGTGACGATGACGCAGTCAGGGCCCATGCCCACCGAGACCTAGACCGGACCAGCCCGAGCCACCGCCTCCACGCGCCTCACGGCGACAGTGACGATGACATCGCGCTCGATCACGCGGCACTGCCTAACACTGGAGTTGTTGTGCTGCGCGGTCTCCCGCGCCGCGGCACACCCGTCTTGGCCTTTTGCGTGTTCCCACGCGGCCGCCACCGCCGACATGTCGGCGGCAACCTGCGCCTCATGGCGCGCTGCCACGCGGCTGGCCACGGTGACAACAACCAAGAGGAGGGAGACGATGGCAACGATGATCCCCGCATTAACCACGGTGGCATAGCCAGCCTCAGCGTCTTTGCGGCACATCACTGCCCGCCTCCCGCCGAACCCGCTATCTCGGCCGGAAACACTGCCTGCGCTTTCATCTCCCCCAACGGCGAGCGCACGGTGGCTTGTGCGGTGACGAGGCCACCCCTTTCAGCGATGTCGACGCTTACTTTCTCCTGGGAGTAGTCCTCGCCTATCGCATAGGCACGCGCAGCGGCACCGGCGGCGTCGACAGCCGCCAGGTGGGCCGCCATCGTCGCGACACCCGCAACGGCACCGGCTGCAACGATGACCAAAGAGCTCAAGCCGAGGGCTGCCTCAATGGTGACCGAACCAGTGTCGCCGCTAAGGCGCCGAACGATGTGAAGATAACAGCGCCGCATTGTTTAACCCGGAGTGTTAGACAAAGCGTCAGTGATGATGGATTCGATAGCGTCTGGCACCTGGCCGCCGTTGATGACGGCATAGAGCACAGCCGCAAGGGCCGCAGCGGCCAGCGAACCCATGGCGTATTCGATGGTGGACATACCGTCGTCATTCTTGAAAGCGGTATTAATCTGAGCAGCAATCTTGTGCATGTTCTCTTCCTTTCCTTGTGGGTGAATTGAGGTGAAAAATGTGTGGTTTACGGTTACAACAATTGGGAGCCGAGGCTTAAAATCACCGGCACCAATCCCAGGACTATGAAGGCTGGGAGGAAGCACACTGCCAGCGGCAGCGCGATGAATACCCCGGCGCGCTCTGCCCGAGCGGTTGCATGAGCTGTGGCTTCCGCCCGCAAGGTTTCGACTAGGCGATGACAGCCCGCGGCAATCGCCGCACCCGATTCCCCGGAAAGCTCCAGTAATCCGGCGAGATCTTCGAGTTGCGGCTGTGCACGCAGCACGTCCACGGCAGCGGCCAGCGGAGCGCCCACGCCCAGCAGCGTCGCCGCTTCCTTCCAGGCAGCGCACGCGCTTGTCGACGCCACGCCTGCCAAGGCCTCACGTACCGACAGCCCTGCCTCCACGCAGGCGGCGAAGAGCTCTAGGTCGGCGGCCACATCGAGCGGTGCCGGCTGCTTTCCGGGGCCATCCCGCGGAGTCTTGGGCCGCACGATCCGACGCAGCGGCGCGCTCGTGGGAATGCACAGTGCAAGAGCCAGGCAAAGATAAGTCAGCATGCCGTCGCGCTCCTTAAGATGTAGCGCGACCACGCAAACCCGCCGCAGGCCAGGCCAACCCCTATGACGAGAAGAAGGCCACCAAGTCCGCCTCCTAAAAGCAGCCCCAGCGAATCCGCGCCCATCGCGCCTCCCATGGCGATGCCGGCCAACGGCAGACATGCCAGGATAAGCGCGGTGGCCTGCGGACCTTGCAGAGAAGACTCCGTGGATTGCGCATGCCGGCGGGCCGCATCCAACTGGGATTGGGCTTGCTCCACCAGCCCCGCCAGCGCCACGCCGTGCAAAGAAGAGAGCCGAATGACGTGGCCTAGCCGCACCACCGCCGGTTCCGTGGCCGCAACGAGCGGACCGTGGATGGCCCCACCGTGGGCGGCCATGCCTGCCGCAGTGCGCAGCGGCACGAGCACGGCGGCGGGGCAATCCGCAGGTAGCGCTTCCACGCCACGCTTTAGGGCACCGGCCGTCGTAGCACCGGCCCGCAGATCCGCAGAGACCGTGCCCAGGAACGTGGCGAGTTCTTTGCGGGCGCGCCGGGACCTCCGCGCGGAGTTGATATCCCGCAGGTACCACACCGCGCAGGCAACGACGCAGAGCACTGCGAGGGCGACGCTTAAGCGGCCAAAGACGTAAAAGCACAGCCCACCACAAAAGACGATTGGCCCAATCAAAAGCGTCGGGACACGCTTGCGCCCTTCCGTTTGATGCAAGCGCCGCGCGGCGGATGGTTGCGCTAAAAGCGCAGCTAAAGCCAGAAGTATAAAAGTCATTGCGCCACCCCTAAGCGCTCAACAAACTCACTAAAGCCTTCCCCCGGCCCGGTGTCGGCGCTCCAGATAAGCTGCGGCCGTACCGGATTGCCTTCCAGCACCCCAATGTGTGCCAGGCGCCTTCCCTCAGGCCCTCTTTCCATCGCCAGGACCACATGCACTGCGGCGGCCAGTTGGGAGTGCAACGCCGCCCTGTCCAACCCACCCAGTGCGGCGAGTGCCTCCATGCGAGCTGGCACCTCCCACACGGAGTTGGCATGCAACGTTCCTGCTCCGCCATCGTGACTAGTGTTTAATGCGGCGAGCAGGTCCACGACCTCCGCACCACGAATCTCACCGACCACGATGCGGTCGGGGCGCATACGCAAAGACTGCTGCAGCAACTTAGCCATCGTTATTTCACCGCGGCCTTCTGCATTAGCGCGCCGGGATACTAAAGTCACCACATGCGGATGCAGCGGCGCCAACTCCGCGGTGTCTTCGATGACAAGGATGCGCTCATTCTTAGGCACCGTGCCCAGCAGCGCCGACAATAAAGTGGTCTTTCCCGCACCGGTGCCGCCAATGACGAGAAAGGAAGCATGTTTTTCCACGATGGCCCGCAGCAGCGGCTCCACCTCTTTCGCGATACTCCCGCTGGCAACAAGCTGCTCCAGGCTCGTCTGCGCCTGGCGTAGCACGCGCAAGCTGATGCACGTCCCGCCAGCCGAAGGCGGTGCCAACAAAGCATGCAGGCGCAACGCAGTGCCATCCCCACGGGCAAGCCGACCATCGGCAAAAGGCTGCGCATCATCGAGGCGCACGCCTGCTACTGCGGCCAGGCGCGTGGCCAGCTGGCGGACTTCGGCATCATCGACAAAAGAAACTGGCGTGGGTTCTAGCCCATTGCCTCGGTCGATAAAGCAACTGCGCGGGCCGTTAACCACGACGTCGCTAAGCCCGGGCTGCGCCAGGATCGGCTCGAGGACTCCCAGGCCCAGGGAATCATGCCGCAGGCGACGCAGCAGATCCAGCACGTCTGCATCGCTGATAACGCCTGCCTCCTGACGAATCCGGCGCGCGAGCGCCGTAGTGTCAGCCACCAACTCAGGCGACGCGGCCACAATCGTGCGCAACCTATCCAAGAGATTTATCTCGCTCATCCCTGCACCGCCGCTCATGCCAGGACCTCGCCGACAACGTTTTCGGCAGCCACCCGCAGCCCGCGTGGCAGCCGCCGTAGGCCACCCGTATCGGCAGCTTTGGTAAGACCCCGGAGCGTGGGAATTTCGGCAATCGGATCGCGATGAACAATTTTGGCGATGTCTTCCTTCGAAAGGCCTGACCACTGCCTGTAGCGCACCACTACACTGCATTTTTGTTGTTTGGCCTCCAGCTCCGCCACGAGCTTGGCGCATGCGGCAGTCGGGCGCACCTCTGCAGCCGTTAGGATTACGACATGCTCGCAGGCCTGTGGGATTTCAAGGGGCGAGCAATCGAAAACTGCCCCGGCTGGGTGCATCGCGGCAGCCTGAAAAATAGCCTCCCGGCGCGCCGGCTTAATACTCGGCTGGCCTGCATGGCCACTCCGCGCAGCAGCCAAAATTCCCAGTTCGCCTACTCGCGGCAACGCGCGATGTAGATCCACTGCGTTTACGCTTCCGCTACCTGCCGCAAGGTCCGGCCAACGCGCTCCCGGCTCCTCCTCGATTCCTGCCAGTAGGTCAAGCCCACCGGAGTAAGAGGTGGCGTCGATAAGCAGTCCGGCCCCTGCCACGCTCGCCACGGCATAAGCAAAAGTCGAAGTTCCTACTCCCCCTGCCGCGCCAACTATGGCCAACGCGAAGTTATTGCCGCTTGTCTGCTGCGGCCGGACTCGATCCGCCAAAGCGCTCAAAAGCTGTTTCGATTCCGCCGGAATGATAAAGGCCTCGGCGCTGCGGCACTTCATGGCGGCCTCATAATCAATGGGTCCTGGATCTGCTGCGACGAAAAGCACTGGTGCCCTACTGTGGCTGGCGACTAATTCCGCGGTGAGCTTATCCGCAACGATGACCGTGGCTTTCGGCAGGTACCGCGCGAAGTCACGCGGGTCCTCAACCGCAGTAACCTGCGCGCTCGTCGCCGCTGCCGCGGCGATTACTTCCACCCGCAGCGCGGAATCTCCCACTGCGATAGCGATGCTGGCGTCGTATGAACTCATGCCTCCAGCATTGGTGAAGCGATATCCCCAGCACTAGAGGCAATTTTGCGGCTGTGGATAACTCGCCGGTTTTAAAGCACCTACCGCGACTCAAGGTGACGTATCAGCTAAAAACTGTGGAAATAGTGCGGTTGGTACTTTCCTGAACGCGTGGTTTCTAGGGCATCCCGCCTGTAAATAGATGATGACCCGCGCCTCGGGGGGGTGTGCGCGGGTCATCGGTAACCCGGCATCGGGGGGGTGAGCCGGGGCAGGCCGCACTGTATATCGGGGCCTTGCAAGGCTCATTATGACATGTAAGAGACAGGTTGACAACAGCAGCAATCCAGCTTGTTTCCTGCATTTGTTGGATTGCACCGATCCTCTTGCCGCAGCCACGCAACACCTTTAACATTGGCCACAACATGAATGATGCATCCAGCCACCACCGCAGCGGCGAGGCTCCCGTAGAGCAGGCCGCCGATTACGCACGCGTGGCTGCGTTCTTCGATCTAGACAAGACCATCATCGCCACATCTTCCGCTTTCGCCTTTGGCAAAGAGTTCATGCACAACGGGCTCATTACCCCAGCGGAGGCGCTGCAGATGTCGATTGCAAAAGCAAGCTACATGTTCGCGGGGCACTCCAGCCAGCAGATGGACGCCACTCGCGATCAACTAGCCGCGATGATCGCCGGTTGGTCCGTCGCGGAGGTACACAGCATCGCCAAAGAGACCATGCACAACGTGGTCACGCCCGCCATCTACGCAGAGGCCCGGGAACTCATCGATTTCCATCAAGCAGCCGGCCACGAGGTAATCATCATCTCGGCTTCGGCTGCCACGCTCGTGCGCCCCATCGCTGAAGAGCTAGGCATCGAGCGCGTAGTCGCTACCGAGCTAGAAGAGGTGGACGGCAAGTTCACCGGAAAGATTCTGTACTACTGCAAGGGCGCAGCAAAAGCTCAGGCCATTGCGGACTTCGCTGCGGAATTAGATATCGACCTGGATGTCTCTTTTGCCTATTCTGATTCCGCCACCGATATCCCGATGCTAGCTCTGGTTGGCCACCCAGTGGCGGTCAATCCCGATCGCCACATGAAAAAGCATGCCCTGGAACATGGCTGGGATATCCGCACCTTCAAGGATCCGGTTCCGCTATTTACGATGCCGGGCGCAAAAGAAGTAGGCATTGGATCTGCCGTCGTCGCTGGCATCGCAGCGGTTGTGGCCGCAGGGCTCTGGCTCAACCAGCACCCGGATTTTCTGCGTGCCCCAAAGTCCAGCGCCTAGTGCCAGCTTCTAGGCCGAGCGCGCGATTCCATCCGCCTCCACGCCGCCGGCAGCCCAGGCTGCAAGCAAAAACTCCAATGCGGGCCCGGGATTTTCCGAATATTCTCCTATGACCTGCCAATACTGCGCGCTATGGCGGTTGTAATAGGTCTCCGGTACGGCGAAGCCACGCGGATCGAATCCGCTATGGATGGCTGCCAGGCGTGCGGCAACCATTCCAATCAAGTTACTGCGTGGGCCAAATACCTCATAAGCCGCAATTTCCGCGTGCACCACGACGGGCAGCAGGCGGTCGAAGGCAACGCCGCTTCCTCCACTTACAAGACGAGAAAGGGCTTGTACGCGTGCTGCTTGTGCGCTGTTTGGCATTCCCGTGCCGCCGGCCGCGACGTCGAGACGCGCAAGCACCTGCAACGGGGCACGGGCAAAGGTACGCACCGTGGTTGCCTGAACCTCCGGGGCCAAGAGACTATAGGCGCTAATGGAATTGGCCAGCGGCCCTTCCATTGCGTCTTCAGCAGTTAGATCGGGGGATAGATCGGGCGCAACATTGGGCGAAATTTTGAGCCCATCTACAAAGACCGCAGCACGTGCACCCCGCATCGCCGATTCCGCAGAAATGACATCAAATTTCCGCAATCCAGCAGGACGGCGGTGCGCGCGAGAAATTTTCTCGACCGCACGCGCGGCTGAATTTTCCACACCGGGTAACGCAAAGAGCGGGGCCAACGGGTCTTTTTCTGCCATATCCTCTAGGATAGACCTGTGCGGCCACTGCGATTCCTCACACACGCAGCTGTCAGGCTTCATTACTATGGCCAATACAGATTTAGACAAACGCTAGGAGTATTTAACCGTGAGCAACGACGGACTATTCACTGACGGTGCGAACCAGTTCGCCCCAAAGGTCAACGCTATCCCGCTTAGCGACGCCGATAGCTCGAAGCGCGGCGAGGCCTCCGTTGGCCAACTGGTCTCCAACGCTACCGAGCAGATGTCTCAGCTCGTCCGCTCCGAGGTCGAGCTCGCCAAGACCGAGCTGGCTCAGTCCGCTAAGAAGGGCGGCATCGGTGCTGGCATGTTCGGCGTTGCCGGAACCGTTGCGCTTTATAGCTCTTTCTTCTTTTTCCTCTTCCTCGCCGAGCTGCTTGACAAGTGGCTCGACCGTTGGGCCGCATTCCTGATCGTCTTCCTCATCATGCTGGTGATCGCAGCCGTCGTTGGCTTCATCGGCTTTAAGAACATCAAGAAGGTCAAGGCACCCGAGAAGACCATCGAGTCCACCAAGGAACTAAAGAAGCTGGTTCCAGGCAAGGCTTCCAAGTCCGTCGAGCGCGGTTTGTACACCTAAAGCTTCTACCTTGAGATTTTTCTTCGCTTAGTCCGCCCGAGCTTGCTTTTGCTCGGGCGGGTTTAGCATTTAATAGGCGAGTTTGCTTTTCGCCGCCCCCGTCTCTCCCACCCCTTCTTGCTGCAAGCTGCCTCATCTGGTGAAAGGAACCACATCTCATGGCCCAGACTCCAGCACCCTTGTCGCCCTCGGTGGTTGAGCTAGACGGACCATTCAAACACGAGTACATCCATACCCGCGGCATTCGCCTCCACGTTGCAACCGCAGGTTCTCCAAGCGATCCGCTCGTACTTTTCCTACACGGCTCTTTCGGCGGCTGGTTCGATTTCAAAGACGCCATCGCCCCTTTGGCCGCACAAGGCTTTCACGTTGCTTCCCTCGACATGCGCGGCTTTGGCCTTTCCGATAAACCGCCAGTCGAAGCAGGCCAAGATATGCGCGCAGTGGTTGGCGACGTCACCGGCGTAATCCAAGCCTTGGGCCACGATGCAGCCTTCTTGGTTGGCGCAGATGCCGGTGGCGCAATTGCCTGGGCGGTAGCTAGCGAGCGCCCAGAACGCACGCTTGGCTTAGTTTCCATCTCTTCTTCCCACCCGGTCGATCTGCGCCGCGCGATGGCGGCACGTCCCTGGGACTTCGGCTGGCTCCTTTTGCGCGCCGCCCTTTGCCGCTTGGGCGGACCACTCAGCCGCCGCAACCCTCTCCTTTATGCCTCAAGCTATGAAAAAGAGCTGGCCCTCAACACCGACTCGAGCTTTTCGCACGACGCACGCAACCAGATTGCGCAGCTGCGCATTACCGCCTCACAAATCGGCAATGTACGCCGCGGCATCTTGTGGAACCACCGCATGCGCACTGCTGTTCCGCCATTAAGTTGGATCGACTCCTCGGTGGAAGCACCCATTCTTTATTTTCATCCCGCTCAGCAACTATGGCGCCCGCTTATTCGCCGCGCGAAAAACCGCTGCCTTGGTACCTTCGAAGAAAAGACCATTCCGCAGACTAAGAATCTGCCACACATCGAGGCCCCGGGCGTTTTCGTCGAGACCCTTCAGCAATGGCTTGCACCCTTAAGGGAACAAATTGCGAAATAAGTAACAATTAATACTTTCAGAGCGCCACCCCACAAAGGGGTGGCGTTTTCTTTATGTATTCGCACAAAAGTCCTGTACAGATAATACTATCTGCCGACTTATAGTTTTCATCACACGCTTATAATTTTCAAATCCTTGAATGTGCGCGCAGCCACAGTGTAACTTCAGTTCCAACCTTTCAAGGTTCATCAATGTTCACTCAAGGCTCGACCTAATTCGGAGGTCTCTCCCCGTTATGACGATCAAAAAGACGTTCGCTGTAGTTTCTGCAGCCTCCCTAACCCTGGCCCTCGCGGCATGCGGTAGCGATAACGGCTCCGCGAACGGCTCCGGCGGCAACTACATCACCGCATGGGGCAGCGAACCCCAGAACCCGCTGATCCCGGCAAACACCAACGAAACCGGCGGCGGCCGCATCGTTGACAGCATCTACTCGGGCCTCGTGTACTACGACGCGGATGGCAAGGCGCAGAACGAGATCGCAGAATCCATCGAGCCGAACAAGGACAACACCAAGTTCACCATCAAGCTCAAGAAGACCAACTTCTCCGATGGTTCCCCGGTTACCGCAAAGAACTTCGTTGACGCGTGGAACTACGCAGTGGCAAACGATCAGCTCAACGCTTCCTTCTTCAGCAACATCAAGGGCTTCAAGGAGGGCGTAAAGGAGCTCGAGGGCCTGAAGATAGAAGACGATTACACCTTCACCGTCGAGCTCAACAACCCTGAACAAGACTTCCCAGCACAGCTGGGTTACTCCGCGTTCTACCCGCTCCACGAGTCCGCCTTCGATGACCTGGAGGCCTTTGGCCAGAGCCCAATCGGCAATGGCCCGTACAAGCTCGCCGAGTGGAACCACAACCAGGACGCTACCGTCGTTCCGAACGAGGAGTACAAGGGTGGCCAGAAGGCTGCTAACGACGGCGTTAAGTTCGTCTTCTACACTTCTAACGACGCCGCCTACGCCGATCTGCTCTCCGGCAACCTGGATCTTCTCGACGCCGTCCCAGATGCCGCCTTCGACGTCTACGAGTCCGACCTGGGTGAGCGCGCATCCAACCAGCCTTACGCAGGCTTCCAGTCCTTCACCATCGGCGAGAACCTTGAGCATTTCTCCGGCGAAGAGGGCAAGTTACGCCGCCAGGCAATCTCTTACGCAATCAACCGTGACGAGATCACCGAGACCATCTTCAAGGGCACCCGCACCCCAGCCAAGGACTTCACCTCCCCTGTTCTGCCGGGCTACTCCGAGGACATCGAGGGCAATGAGGTCTTGAAGTATGACCCAGAAAAGGCCAAGGAGCTGTGGGCCAAGGCCGACAAGATGAACAAGTGGTCCTCGCCTTCCTTCGAGATCGCCTACAACTCTGACGGCGGCCACAAGAGCTGGGTTGACGCAGTCTCCAACTCCATCAAGAACACCTTGGGCATCGAGGCAGTTGGCGCGCCTTACCCGGACTTCAAGTCCCTGCGTGATGAAGTCACCAACCGCACCATCAAGACCGGCTTCCGCACCGGCTGGCAGGCAGACTACCCATCCATGGGTAACTTCTTGGCACCGCTGTACCAGACCGGTGGCTCTTCTAACGACGGCGACTACTCCAACGAAGAGTTCGACAAGCTCCTGGTAGAGGCAGCAAAGTCCAGCTCCCAAGAAGAGGCTAATGCCAAGTACAAGGAGGCCCAGGCAATCCTGTTCGAGGACCTGCCGGCCATCCCACTGTGGTACCCGAACGCCACCGGCGGCTTCTCCGAGGCCGTAAGCGACGCTAAGTTCAGCTGGAAGGGCGTACCGGTCTACTACGAAATCACCAAGGAGTAACCCTCCTTCCGCTCATGGCACCTGCTCCGCCTCGGCGCGTTCGAGGCGGAGCAATGCCATGCCCGCCCCTTTCTCGGTTTGCACATCCCACAGTTTCTGTTACGGACTAGGCCCGTTATTGACAAGGCCCCCGCGCACTACCCCTCTAATAATTCGATAACGCCTGCATATTGCACATTGAGATAGGTCACAAACTACGATTTCCTATAGCCAGACAGGCGACAGATTTTAATAAACGCGTAAGCAGCCTCTGCCACAGCGTAAATACGCACGGACCCGCCAGGTTCCACGCGGCGTCGGCAAGCGAATGTACACAACTAGTAAAGGACGACACTATGTTGCGCTATATCGGGCGACGAGTGCTCCAGATGATCCCGGTGTTCTTCGGAGCCACCCTGCTCATCTACGCACTGGTTTTCTTGATGCCCGGTGACCCGGTCGAAGCCCTCGGCGGCGACCGCGGCCTCACCGAGGCAGCTCGCGCCAGGATCGAGGCGGAATACAACCTCGACAAGCCATTCATTGTCCAGTACCTGCTCTACATCAAGGGCATCTTCATGCTGGACTTCGGCACGACCTTCTCCGGCGTCCCGGTCACTCAGGTCATGGCTAATGCCTTCCCCGTCACGGTGAAGCTGACGCTCATGGCCATCGTCTTCGAGACGGTCTTCGGCATTCTCTTCGGCGTCATCGCCGGCATGCGCCGCGGCGGTTTCTTTGATTCCACCGTCTTGGTCGTGTCCCTCTTGGTTATCGCCGTTCCTTCCTTCGTCATTGGCTTCGTCTTCCAGTACCTCATCGGTATTAAATGGCAGCTGCTGCCCGTAACCGTCGGCGCTAAGGCTTCCTTCGAAGCCCTGCTCATGCCGGCCATCGTCCTGGGTGCGCTGTCCCTGGCATACGTCATCCGCCTGACACGTCAGTCTGTGGCCGAGAACCTACGCGCTGACTACGTACGCACCGCGCGCGCAAAAGGTCTTTCCAGCGGGGCTGTTACCCGCCGACACGTGCTGCGCAACTCGCTTATCCCCGTTGCCACCTTCATCGGCGCCGACATCGGTGCGCTGATGACCGGCGCCATCGTCACCGAAGGAATCTTCGGCATCAACGGCGTCGGCGGCACCATGTACCAAGCCATCCTGCGCGGCGAGCCGACCACAATCGTCTCCTTCACCACCGTGCTGGTGATCATCTACATCATCGCCAACCTGCTGGTTGACCTCCTCTACGCAGTACTCGACCCGAGGATCCGCTATGCCTAAACTCGACAAGACCACCCAGTACCCAGGCCAGGAGCACTTCATCTCCGACGTCGACGAGACCGGCCTCGGCGCCGTCGACGCTGTCAAGGATGAATCCGCCCCTTCCTCCCAGTGGGGCGAAGCATGGCGTTACCTGCGCCGCCGCCCATTGTTCTGGGTCGCCGCCGTGATGATCACCTTGGCGATTCTCCTCGCGCTCTTCCCCGGCCTTTTCACCAATACTGACCCGCGTATGTGCGAGCTCTCCAAGTCGCTCGACCCAGCAGAGGCAGGCCACCCATTCGGCTTTAACCGCCAGGGCTGCGATATCTACGCCCGCGTTATCTACGGCGCACGCGCATCCGTGATCGTCGGTGTTTTGACCACCCTCCTCGTGGTCATCATCGGTGCCCTAGTGGGCGCCATAGCCGGCTTCTTCGGCGGTTGGATTGACGCTGTTCTCTCCCGCATCACCGATATCTTCTTCGCCATCCCGCTGGTGTTGGCGGCCATCGTTGTCATGCAGATGTTCAAGGAGCACCGCACCATCATCACTGTGGTTCTCGTACTTGGCTTGTTCGGCTGGGTATCCATCGCCCGCATCACCCGCGGTGCCGTTGTATCCATCAAGAACGAGGAATTCGTCCAATCCGCGCGTTCCATCGGTGCTTCCAACGCCCGCATCCTGTTTAGCCACGTCCTGCCGAACGCTGCGGCTCCGATCATTTCTTATGCCACCGTCGCGCTGGGCACCTACATCGTTGCCGAGGCCACGCTGTCCTTCCTCGGCATCGGCCTGCCCTCCACGTTCGTCTCGTGGGGCGGCGACATCTCTGATGCACAGGCCTCCCTGCGCATGAATCCAGCCGTTTTGTTCTACCCGGCAGGCGCTCTGGGCCTGACCGTTCTGAGCTTCATCATGATGGGCGACGTCGTCCGCGACGCCCTCGACCCGAAGGCAAGGAATCGCTAATGAATAAGCCACTTCTTGAAATGAAGGACGTCCACATCTCCTTCGAGTCCTCCACCGGCACCGTCGAGGCAGTACGTGGCGTCAACATGACCATCTACCCAGGCCAGTCCGTGGCAATCGTGGGCGAGTCCGGTTCCGGTAAGTCCACAACCGCGATGTCCATCCTGGGACTTCTGCCGGGCACCGGCAAGGTGACGAAGGGACAAATCCTCTTCGAGGGTGAGGACATCACCCACTACAACGACAAGCAGTTCGAGGCCCTGCGCGGAAACAAGATCGGCTTGGTTCCGCAGGATCCAATGTCCAACTTGAACCCGGTCTGGCGTATCGGCACCCAGGTCGAAGAGTCGCTGAAGGCTAACAACGTGCTGGAGGGCTCCGAGCGCGAAAAGTGCGTCGTGGAGATCCTGGAGGAAGCAGGGCTTCCCGACGCCGCGCGTCGCGCCAAGCAGTATCCACACGAGTTTTCTGGCGGCATGCGCCAGCGCGCACTCATCGGCATCGGCCTGGCTGCGCGCCCAAAGCTGCTGATTGCCGACGAGCCCACCTCGGCGCTGGACGTGACCGTGCAGAAGACCATCCTGGACCACCTGGGTCACCTCGCTGAAGAGCTGGGCAACGCCGTGCTATTTATTACCCACGACTTGGGCTTGGCGGCAGAACGCGCCGAGCACCTCATCGTGATGCACCGCGGCCGCATCGTGGAGTCTGGTCCTTCGCGCGAGATTCTGCGCGATCCGGAGCACCCATATACCCAGCGTCTGGTTACCGCAGCGCCTTCCTTGGCTTCCTCGCGCATCCGCGCTGCCCAAGAGGCAGGCGTGGAAAGCACAGAGCTCAAGGCCGCGGCTTCGCACAGCGCCAACATCGAAGATGAAGCCGTCATCTCCGTGCGCAACCTGAACAAGGAATTCGATATCCGCGGTCAGCGCGGCGAGAAGAAACTGCTCAAGGCAGTCGACGACGTCTCTTTTGATATCCGTCGCGGCACCACCATGGCACTCGTGGGCGAGTCTGGTTCGGGCAAGTCCACCGTGGCAAACATGGTGCTGGGCCTGCTCTCCCCGACCTCCGGCACCATCGAGTTCGAGGGCAAGGACACCTCGAAGCTGTCCAAGAAGGAGCTTTTCCAGCTGCGCCGCAAGATGCAGGTGGTCTTCCAGAACCCATATGGTTCCTTGGATCCGATGTATTCCATCTACAAGTGCATCGAGGAACCACTCGCGCTGCACAAGGTGGGTAACCGCAAAGAGCGCGAGGCCCGCGTTGCAGAGTTGCTCGACATGGTGGCAATGCCGCGTTCTGCGATGCGCCGCTACCCGAACGAGCTTTCCGGTGGTCAGCGTCAGCGTATCGCGATCGCTCGTGCCTTGGCCCTGCACCCAGAGGTCATTGTTCTCGACGAGGCGGTCTCCGCACTCGACGTGCTGGTCCAAGACCAGATCATCAAGCTCTTGGCGCAGCTGCAGTCCGAGCTCAAGCTGTCGTACCTGTTCATCACCCACGACCTAGCCGTGGTGCGTCAGACTGCCGACGACGTCGTGGTTATGCGCAAAGGCAAGGTCATGGAGGCTGGCACCTCCGAGGCCATCTTCAACAACCCGCAAGAGGAATACACCCGCAACCTCATCAACTCGGTTCCGGGTATGCACTTGGAGATTGGCACGGGCAGCAACTTGGGGCTGACCAAAAGCTAGCTAGCAACGCAGCTGCCGGTGTCTGCCGGGCGCCGCAGCTGCGTGATATCGCCGATGTGGCTTTTTACCTCATCGGCAGTAAGCGCGTAACCGGTCTCCGCATCATCCACGGAAGCGCCGAAGACCACGCCCAACACCTGGCCCATGTCATTGACTATCGGGCCACCTGAATTTCCCTGGCGAATGGTGCCGCGCACCGTATAAGCGTCACGCTCGACGCGGCCCTTGGAATAGATATCCGGCCCAGCAATGGTGATGCGCTCGCGCACCCGCGCCATGCCGGCGTCGAACGGCCCGGAGTGCGGGAAGCCCATGACCATCACGTCATCGCCGGTATCGGCCGGCTGTTCAGCCCACTCAAGCGGAGCAATTCCCAGGTTCTTGCTGTGCAGCACAGCAATATCGACGTCCGGGTTGTAATAAACCACCTGCGCTTCGCGCAGCCCCAACACGGTATCGAGGTGCACCTTCTCAGTGCCGGCTACCACGTGGGCGTTAGTGATCACGTAATCATCGGCCGCGACGAAGCCGGAACCCATCAAGCGGCGGGAGCAAACCTCTGCGTCGCCAAGCACGTGAATAATTGATGGACGCAGCTGCTCGACCAGCGCAGGATCGTTCACGTCCTGTGGCGGCGCGGCCACCTCGACGGCTGAGTCGGAAGTCTGCCACGGCGAGACCAGCGGCGGCAGGCCGGATTCATTCAGCATCGCCGCGACGCCATTCGGCAACGCAGCCAGCTGCGTAGGCGCCACCCCATTAAGCGCCGTCAGAATGCGTGATTCGCGCAAGGCCTTGCCTGGGGTACCGCCCACATTGGAGGCCAAGGGCAGCGAAACCAACCAAATCACAAAGATCGCAGCCACTGCCTGGAAGCCGGCACCGATGAAAGAATCCACGCGCTGCTTTTGCCGGGTCCGCATCCTATCGCGCAAGCGCGCGCCGATGCTTGCGCCGATGAGCTGGCCGACGCCCACGAGCAGAACAAGCACGCCGATGGCCAGCAGGAAGCGCAAAGCCGCTTGGTCCGTAAGCTGCATGGCAACGGGAGCCAGCACCGTGCCCAACACAACGCCCGCCACGATGCCCACGAAGGAAAGCACGGCAGAGATAGCTCCTTGGCGCCAGCCCGCCGCCAAGGCGAGCAATACGGCGACCATAATCAGGAGGTCTAGGGCGAGGGTCAGGGTCACGGGAGGAAAATCTTTCTTTATCTATTGTCTAAGAAGAGCCGTAAGTTGCCTGCGGAAGCTAAAACATCTTCTCATTATTCTGGGAGCGGCTTAGTGCGCCGTGCAGATCACGCACGGAATTGTTATCCCATGTACGCTCCCACCCAGCGTGCTCCAATATTGTTGCCAGAATTCCGGCAGTAAAGCCCCACACGAGGTAGTCATTCGCATAAAAGGCCGGGCCACGCCACGGACCGAAGCCCACCAACAAACGATTCTTCGGCTCCGCGAGCTCACGCAATGGATACCAAAACACGTCATCGGTCTCTTCCGGGCTGGCAGCCCAGACCTCGCCCGGGGAGTGCCAGTAGGCCAAGACCGGGCTTACGGGGTTACCCGTTGCACGAATATGCAACTGTTCCCACACTTCCAGAGCAGTCACACTCGCGCGCTCCAGCCCGGTTTCTTCCCAGGCCTCGCGTAGTGCAACGTCGACAAGCGTGGCGTCTTCTGGGTCCCGCCGTCCGCCAGGGAAAGCAATTTGGCCTGAATGAGAGCGCATGGTGGGCGAACGGTGTGTGAGCAGCACTTCCCCATCCTTAAAACTAGAGCCTTTGAACAGGACCAAAACGGCAGACTCACGCCGCACCGGTGGTGTGGTTTGGGTAAAGCGATCCGCATCCCGGTTACCGATTCGCTCCTGCGCCGCCCGCGCATCCACGCCTAAGGCAGGACGCAGCCACCCCGGCGCTCTTTCCGGAAAAACCGTGCGTTCCCGCGCGCTCATCGCAGGGCCTCCTCCACGGCCTTCTCCAGCTCTTCCGCCGACTTAAAAGGCTTGACGTACTGCTTTTTCACCTCGCCCTTATAGGCCACGACGGTGACCGGGATGACGCCGGGAAGACCCAGGGTGCCGGCGAAGGAATTATCGGAGTCTTGGTAGCTTGCGAGATTCACTCCGAGGTCTTCCAAAAAGGCCGCGCCATTTGCTGCATTCTTATCCGCATGCACTCCCACGACGGACCATTCGGGATGCTCATCCGCAATCTGGCGCACATACGGCAGCTCAGCTCGGCAAGGCTCGCACCACCACGCCCAGACGTTGATGACCTGCACATCCTTTGCCTTCCCCTTGGTCTGCGCGCCCAAGCACTCAAGTTCTACTCCGGCGACCGGCCCTTCCGGACACGCTGGGCGCTTGGCGACGTTCGCGTTCGCGCCAACACCCGCAGTAGCGCTCTGGTCCGCGCCTTGGGCCGCATTCTGGGCCGCATTCTGGGAACTGTTTGAGGCACTGTTTGCGGAATCCTGGCCTGCGCCCAAAAGGCTGCGTGCTCCAACAAAGGCCACCAAGGCAACAAGCACTGCTGCGATAAGCGAACCGATGACATAAATGTTGGGCCTGTTCATGCGCAATACCTTACTGCCCCTACCGGACATCAGGAGGTGCGGCGCCCGTAGGACACAAATGACGCACTACGCAGGCGCCGCATTGCGGGGAACGCGCATGGCAAACACGGCGGCCATGGAAGATGATGCGATGCGAAAACACCGTCCATTCTTCCTCCGGCAGCAGCTGGGCTATGTCTTTTTCGATCTGCAGCGGCGTCTTGGATTCGCTCAAAGCCATGCGCTGCATGAGCCTTCCGAAGTGGGTATCTACAGTAATCCCCGGCAGCCCAAATGCATTGCCGCGTACCACCAGCGCAGTCTTGCGGCCCACGCCGGGCAAAGAGGTCAGCTCCTTAATTCCGGTGGGGACCTGCCCATCGAAATCGGCCATGATTTTCTCGCCGATGCCCAGCAAGTGCCCCGCCTTCGCGCGCTGAAAGCCCAGCGGGCGCAAAATAGCCTCCAGGTCGGCCCTTCGGGCCGCGGCATAATGCGCGGCAGAGGGATACTCTTCAAAAAGCTCCGGGGTAACCTGGTTGACCCTGGCATCGGTGCATTGTGCCGAGAGCACCGTGGCCACGAGCAGCTCTAGGGGATTGCGAAAATCTAGTTCGCATTCGGCGTCGGGGTACTCCGTTGCTAGCAGCTCATTGATGCGCGATGCACGGCTAGCGGGCGATGAGTCAGACATCTTTCCTACCTTAGTAGAATGGCGGGCATGGTCTCACTGGTTATCATCGTGCCCGTCGCCCTCGCACTGTTTGCAATCCTCATGGAAAAGCTTGAGGCGAAGGTCCTCGGAAACTAAGAAATTTCTTCGCATACGCCCCCTGACCTCCTCTAAGCTGTGACAATTTTTCACGAGGTTAGATAAAGTGACAAATTACACTGTAGGATGAGATGAGTTACATAGGGGCGCGCGCCTGTATCGCTAGAACACATCTAGGTTTTCGTTACACACGCGTCAAATGCTTGGAAGAGTTCTGGGCATTTCAACACCACTACCCCCCCATTGACTTCAAGGAGTAAATCGTGGAAGGCGTACAGGACATTCTTTCTCGCGCTGGTATTTTCCAGGGCGTTGATCCCGTCGCGGTACAGAACCTCATTGAGCAGATGGAAACCGTCCGATTCCCGCGCGGAACCACCATTTTTGATGAAGGCGAGCCCGGTGACCGTCTCTACATCATCACCTCGGGCAAGATTAAGCTGGCCCGCCACGCTCCGGATGGCCGCGAGAACCTGCTGACCGTCATGGGCCCTTCCGATATGTTCGGCGAGCTCTCCATCTTCGATCCAGGCCCACGCACCTCCTCCGCAGTCTGCGTCACCGAGGTGCAGGCAGCCACCATGAACTCCGAGATGCTCAAGCAGTGGGTCGCTGATCACCCTGCCATCGCCCAGCAGTTGCTGCGCGTTCTGGCTCGCCGCCTGCGCCGCACCAACGCGAACCTCGCGGACCTCATCTTCACCGACGTTCCGGGCCGCGTTGCTAAGACCCTGCTGCAGCTGGCTAACCGCTTCGGCGTGCAGGAAGGTGGCGCACTGCGCGTCAACCACGACCTCACCCAGGAAGAGATCGCCCAGCTGGTCGGCGCTTCCCGCGAGACCGTCAACAAGGCTCTGGCCACCTTCGCACACCGCGGTTGGATTCGCCTCGAAGGCAAGTCCGTCCTCATTGTGGATACCGAGCACCTGGCAAAGCGCGCTCGCTAAAAGCCTTAAAACTAAAAGTAATCTCCCAGCTTCCCTATTCAGGAGGCCGGGAGATTATTTGTAGTTTTAGCGGTTTTGTTCAGGCAGTTTATTTGCCCCGCCTACTTGCGCGCAGCTAAGTACTTCAAAGTAGTACGAGTGGACTGCTCAGCTGCATGCCGCAGAACTGGGTCAACGTCGTCATACATCTCATCGACCAAAGTCTTGAGATCAATGTCCTCGCCCAAGCGGCCGTGGATTTCCTTGATCTGGTCAAGACGGTGGTAGCGACGGTCAATGTACTTGCGCGCAACCTGGGAAACATCATCCAAATCTGGGCCGTGGCCAGGCAGCAGCGGGATGTCCTTGCCGCGCTCTTCCAGCATGTCCAAGGTCTTCAAGTATTCGCCCAAGTCACCATCGGTCTCAGACAGCAAGACGGTGTGGCGGCCGGCAATGGTGTCACCGGTCATGATTCCCTCGAGCTGAGAATCCTTGGCAACGCCAGACCACACAAAGAAAGAGGTGGAATCCGCAGTGTGCCCTGGGGTGTGGACAACCTCTAGCTGCGGGGTAATTCCGTCGACGGTGATAATTTCGCCGTCGACAAGCGCCTCTGCTCCATTGCAGTAGTTCGGGTCGAAAGCGCGGATCGGCGCACCGGTGAGCTGGCGAAGACGCTGCGCACCCGATGCGTGATCATCGTGACGGTGGGTAACCAAAATCAGCGCCACCTCGCCAGCGTTAGCGCTGACGACGTTGAGGTGACCTTCATCTTCTGGGCCCGGATCAACAACGATGGCCCTGGAATCTTCGTTAGCGCGAATGATCCACGTGTTGGTTCCCTCAAGTGCCGTGTAGCTTGGATTGTCACAAAGAACAACGCCCACGGATTGAGTCACGGGACGCAATTGGCTGTATGCAGGATGCTCCATGATTACTAAGCCTATCCGATCACTTAGAAATTTCTACGATAACTTCAACCTCGACGGGCGAGTTTTTCGGCAAAACGGCCACGCCCACAGCCGAGCGAGCGTGAGTGCCAGCCTCTCCGAATAGCTCTCCGATGAAGTCAGAAGCACCGTTGATAACAGCAGCCTGCTCCACAAAGTCAGGTGCCGAAGCCACGAAACCTACAACCTTGACCACGCGCGAGACGTTGTCTAAGCCAACAACGGAATCGATAGCTGCGAGAGCATTCAGCGCTGCCACCCGGGCGTATTCTTGCGCATCTTCAACAGATACCTCTGCGCCGACCTTGCCGGTGGCAGGCAGATTGCCGTCAATTACAGGCAACTGACCGGAGGTCCACACCTGATCTCCTACGCGCACTGCAGGCACGTAGGAAGCAAGCGGCTTTGCCACCTCGGGCAGTGAATATCCAAGATCAGCCAGGCGCGTGAGATGGCTCATTACTGCTCCACCTCACGCTTGAAGTAAGCCACGACATTTTCCGGATTCATGCCGGGAGTGATGGTAACCAGCTCCCATCCATCTTCACCCCAGGAATCGAGGATCTGCTTGGTCGCGTGAGTCAGTACAGGCGCGGTAGCGTATTCCCATTTAGTCATAGGCCATATTCTACCGGCCTAAGGGCAAAAATGGCGCGTTAACCAACCCTGCGATTTGGTTAAATACCGATGAGTTCGCCGCCCTCAGCTAGGTAGTGTGCCCAGCTGGTGATGTGCGGGTTCTTGCGCAGCAACGCACGGCGCTGGCGCTCAGTCAGGCCACCCCATACGCCAAATTCCACGCGGTTATCGAGGGCATCGGCACGGCATTCATTGAGCACCGGGCAGTGGCGGCAAATTACAGCAGCCTTACGCTGCTCGGCTCCACGGACAAACAATGCGTCTGGGTCACCGTTACGGCACTTTGCTTGAGTTACCCATTCACCGCGCTCGGTCGCACTTGCAGACTTAGACGCTCCCGTTACCTTCAGGCTTACGGTCATGACTGGGTAGCTCCTTTCTCTACTACCTATTCCGCGGCTTTGGGAATAATTTTTATGAAACCCCATACAAGCAGCGCAGCCGCTTGTAAGATGTTTCATATTGCGGAATATTATGTAACAACGGTAAGTGTATTCACACGCGTAAGCACTTGTCTAACACGTCACACTTTAGGGGGGAGTTCATTCTTCCCCGCTCACAGTTTCACCACGTAGGGTGTTTCTCGTGACTGTCATCAAATCCCTGGGAAAAATTGCCCTCTCCACGGTTCTCGTGGGGGCGCTCATCGCCGTAGTAATTGCCCCCTTTGCGGGTCTTTCTGGTGTGGCAATTGCCCGTACCAACGACACCATGCAGTCAGATCTGCAAGATCTCACTGCTGGCGACGCCCCAGGCGTATCCACGATTTTGGACGCCAAAGGCAACAGCCTGGCCTATATATATGAGCAGCGTCGCCACCCTGTTAGCGCCGAGAAGATTTCCAAACCGATGAAGCAGGCAATCGTCGCCATCGAGGACCGCCGGTTCTACGAGCACGAGGGCGTTGACTTCCAAGGCAATTTCCGTGCCCTTTGGAGCAACTTGGCTTCCGGCGGCGTCTCCCAGGGCGCTTCAACTTTGAACCAGCAATATGTAAAGAACTACCTGCTGCTGGTCAATGCCAAAACGGAAGAAGAGCGCGCCGCCGCCATCGAGCAATCGGTACCGCGCAAGCTGCGTGAGATGCGCATGGCAACGGACCTCGATAAGAAGCTGGACAAGGAAGAAATCCTCAGCAATTACCTGAACCTCGTCCCCTTCGGCAATCACGCCTACGGCGTCGAGGCCGCTGCGCGCACCTATTTTGGCACCCATGCTTCTGAACTCACCGTGCCACAGGCAGCGATGCTGGCCGGCATGGTCCAATCCTCTGAGTACCTCAACCCCTTTACCAATAAGGACGAGGTGCTCTCGCGCCGCAACCTCGTGCTGCAGTCCATGGCAGATAGCGGTTCCATCACCCAGGAAGAGGCCGATAAGTACGCCCAGCAAGATCTCGGCGTACTCGATAAGCCTTCCCTACTTCCTAACGGTTGCATCAGCGCCAAGGATCGTGGCTTCTTCTGCGATTACGTCATCGAATACCTAGAAGAAAAGGGCATCTCCCGCGAGCAGCTCGCCCGCGGCGGCTACACCATCCGCACCACGCTGAACCCGGACGTACAAGACCAAGCACTCAATGCGGTGCGCTCTCAGACAGACCCCAATACACCCGGCGTCGCCGAGGTAATGAACGTAGTCGAGCCCAGCAAGTCCAACCGCCCAGTGCTCGCCATGGTCTCCTCCCGCACTTATGGTCTGGACCTCGACAAGAACGAAACCATGCTCCCGCAGCCGCACTCCCTAGTGGGCAACGGCGCCGGCTCGGTCTTCAAGGTCTTTACCGCCGCTGCCGCTCTGGAGTCTGGTTATGGCATCAAAAATCAGCTCGATGTCCCAACCCACTACGAAGCAGAGGGCTTGGGCTCCGGCGGTGCCGTGGGCTGCCCACCTAACCGCTATTGCGTGGAAAACGCCGGCAACTACGCCGCGACCATGACGATGCAGGATGCCTTGGCGTTCTCGCCGAATACGACCTTCATCAAGCTCATCGAGCAGGTCGGCGTGGAGCACGTAGTAGATATGTCCGTAAAACTGGGCCTGCGCTCCTATGACGAAAAGGGCAGCTACGACAAGGACACCTCGATCGCCCAACACATCAAGGAATCCAACCTGGGTTCTTACACGCTTGGACCGACTGCCGTAGATCCGCTGGAGCTGGCTAACGTCGGCGCCACCTTGGCCTCGGAGGGAATGTGGTGTGAGCCTAACCCGATCAGCAAGATCACGGACAAGGACGGCAACGAGGTCTACCTCAAGGTTCCGAATTGCGAGCGCGCCGTCAACAAGGACATCGCCAATGCGCTGACCAACAACATGACGGCCGATACCGAAAAGGGCACTGCCTCTGCCTCCGCACAGATGATGGGCTTTAACGGCAAGGCTGCGGCAAAGACTGGTACTACAGAGTCCAATCAGTCCTCCGCATTCCTGGGCTTTAACTCCGCTATATCTGCCGCTCCTTATATCTACAACGACGGCACCAACACCTCCTCGCTGTGCACCAGCCCGGTGCGCCAGTGTGGTTACGGCGATCTCTTCGGCGGCCTTGAGCCCGCGCGTTCCTTCTACGCGATGGCCTCTAACCTTCCGGCCGCAGCACAGGGCACGGTTCCGAATTACAACAAGGCTTATGACGAGGGCAAGGTCAATTCGCTCTTCGACAGCCTCCGCGGCAAGTCCGAAAGTGAGGCTCGCTCCAAGCTAGAGGCCGAGGGCTATGAGGTAAAGGTCTCGCAAGTACAGGGCAACGGCGTGCCTTATGGCCGCGTGGTCCGCGCGATTACTGGGCCAAAGGGCCTCAAGAAGGGTGCGGAGGTCACTTTGCAGCTTTCCGACGGCACTTCTGCCGCACCTCCGCCTTCCTCCAACGGTAGCGGCCAAGGCGCCGAAGCAGCACGGACCGGCACCGGCGGTGCCAACTCGGCCCCTTCCGGCAATCAACAGCAGCAGCCCGCACCGGAGCCGCTCATCCGCCAGGAAGACATCGACGCCGTCGCTAACGACATCCGCAGCTTCTTCGGCCTCTAGCTTCTAGAGAAGCTAGAAGGGCATAAAAAAATACCGCTCTATGTATTTAAGGCACTCCGATCGCGGAGATTGAACGCCTTATTTGCATAGAGCGGTACGCGTTTTTAGGGCTTAAGACAGCTTTGCCTTTACAGCCGCGGAAAGGCGCTTGCCATCAGCGCGGCCAGCGGCCTTCGCGGTGGCAACCTTCATCACATTACCCATCTGCTTGATGGTTACGGTCTCACCGGTTTCTGCTTCTACCTCAGCGATGGCCTCGCCGACGAGGGTGTCCAGCTCGGCGTCGTCAAGCTGCTCTGGCTGGTAGGCCTCGAAGTAAGGGACGTCGGCAAGCTCGGCGTCGGCCAGCTCCTGGCGGCCATTTTCTGCGTATACCTCAGCGGACTCGCGGCGCTTCTTGATTTCGCGTGCGATGACCTTGAGTACGTCTTCATCGGTTAGTTCATGGCGTGCGCCATTGGTTTCTTCTGCCTGAATTGCAGCGAGCAGGGCGCGGATAGCGCTGGTGCGTTCCTTCTCGCGGGCCTTCATTGCGGTCTTCAGATCTCCACGAATGGTTTCTTTAAGCTGGCTCATGTACTTCAATCTACGCCAGGTAGGCTTGATTAGGTGAAGATTCTCCCGATTATGGGCGGCATTGCCGCCGCTGGCCTTGGCACCCTGGCGTGGGGTTACACCGAACTGACCAAGTTTGAGCTGAAAGAGTACACGCTGCCGCTGCTGCCTGCGGGCACTTTGCGCGGTGAGGAAGAGTTCCGCATCCTCCATATCTCGGATCTGCACATGATTCCGGGGCAAGAAGCAAAAATTGAGTGGGTTGCGGCGCTGGATAAGCTGAATCCCGATTTGGTGGTCAACACCGGCGACAACCTGTCGGACCAGGGCGGCGTGCCCGATACACTGCGCGCCCTCGGCCCGCTGCTGAACCGACCAGGCCTGTTCGTTTTCGGCACCAACGACTATTGGGCGCCGCGTCCGGTCAACCCATTCAAGTACCTGTTGGGCCGCAAGCGTGAGCCTTCCTACGTTGACCTGCCATGGAAGGGCATGCGTGCGGCATTCATTGAGCGTGGCTGGCACGACGCCAACCAGGCTCGCGTGGAATTCAAGGTGGGCGACGTCAAGCTCGCCGTCGCTGGCGTGGATGATCCGCACCACGACCTTGATGACTATTCAGAGATCGCCGGCGCCCCCAACCCGGATGCGGACCTGGCATTGGCACTGCTCCACGCCCCTGAGCCGCGCGTACTTGAGCAATTCGCTGCCGACGGCTACCAGCTTTCCCTATCCGGCCACACCCATGGCGGCCAGATCTGTCTGCCGGGCTCCCGCGCACTGGTCACTAACTGCGGAATCGACCGCGCTCGTGTCCAGGGTCTGCATGACTTCGGCCCGATGAAGATGCACGTTTCCAACGGCCTCGGCACCTCGAAGTTTGCCCCTGTGCGCATCTTCTGCCGACCTTCCGCGACGCTGCTGCGCATCACCGAAGCCAACTAGCGCCGCATCCTGGCCACAGGCTAGAGTCCCCGCTCATCTGGCGTTTTGTTGTTCACCCTCAGGCTGCGTTAAAGTATTCGGGTACCGCTTAAGACGGTTTCCGGGATATGGCGCAGCTTGGTAGCGCGCTTCGTTCGGGACGAAGAGGTCGCAGGTTCAAATCCTGTTATCCCGACCAATACAATCAGCACAAGCTGACAGAAATGGTCGCTGCTTCACACAGAGCAGCGACCTTTTTCTTTTTCCGCCGCCGCCCGCCGGTCGGCTTCCCCACCATGAAGCGCGTAGCGAAAGCTGGCTACCAGCAAGATTGACTTAAACCAGCTCGCTTAATTCAGCGGTCAGCATTGCTTGGTCGATCGCAATTGCGGTGGCAGCTCCGGCTCCCATAGCTTGTGGGACTTGGTCTGGTGAACTGGTTACATTGCCTGCAGCCCACAGATTTTGTTGGGAAGTACGTCCGTTGGATTGCTGAACCCATCCGTCCTCGTCGTACTGACAGCCTGCTTCAATCAAAAGCTGGTGGTTCGGGTGGAAAGCCGGCCCCACAAAACAAGACTCAAACCGGATCTTTTCCCCATCCACGCTGAGGATAAGCCCCTCAGAGAAATCAGGATCGGCGGCAACCTGCTGCACAGGCTTGTTATTTACCTCGATGCCACGCGCGGCGAATTGCTTGAGGTCTGTTTCGCCAAGAGAAAGACCATTCGGAAAGAAAGTAATGTTCGGGCTCCACTTTCGCAGCAAGTGCACCATCCGCACAGTAAATCCCGGATTGAGGCCGCCGATAACCGCGATTCGACGATTACGCACTTCATAACCATGGCAATACGGGCAATGGAAAATTCGTTGGCCCCACAGCTCCTCTACACCGGGAATATCTGGCAATTCATCCGTAATACCCGTGCTGACCAAGACATGTTTGGCACGGATTTCATCACCTTCAACAGTAAAAGCTCGCCAGCCCAGTGCGCCGCCCTCGGCAGGCTCAAGCTTGGCAACAGTGCCTTTTATGTAATTGCCGCCGAAAGCACGAAACTCGCTTTGCCCCTTTTCCAAGTACTCCACCGGGTTCACACCGTCGAGCCCCATAATTCCGTGCGCATGCGAGCTAAACCGATTGCGAGGTTTGCCGCTATCGACGACAGCAACGCTTCGCAGGGTTGTCTTGCCGTTGGTGCTTACTTTGTCGGTGCATAGTCGGTAGTCGTGCTCTGGTTTGATGTCCGCTTATCTACATTCGCCCCCATTAAGGGTGAATCTTCAGATCAAAACTAGAAATAGTTTATATACAGCACTATCTGTATTAGGTAAGCCTTGCCTTTCCAGCTGTTCATGAATCGAGGTTTACTATGACCCAACAGTCCTCTACGCCCGCACGGAGTACAAGCTCATCCAGTGGGGCGACGGCACGTTTAAACACCAGAGATCTCATCAACGCTGGTATCTTTGCTGCACTTTACTTTGTAATCACCTTTGTAAGCGGAATGATTGGATTCGCAGGACCACAATTCATGTTTATTGGATGGTTCATCGCGGCAATCGCAAACGGAATCGTGCTAGCGCTTTATGCCGCCCGCACGCCCAAAATGGGTGCTTTCACCCTCGTCGGTGGTATTAACGGACTAGCATTCATGCTCACCGGACACTACTTCTGGACCCTGCTGGGAAGCATAATTCTAGGGTTTATCGCGGATTTGATTATTACAAAAAGCCACCTCAGTATTGCCAGATCCTTCCCTATTGCCTACAGCGTCTTCTGTGTCTGGATTTCTATGCCTTTTATCCCGCTAATTCTGGATACGGACTCCTACTACGTCGATATCGCAGACCAAATGGGTCAAGAATATGCCGATGCCATGTCGGATATCTTCCAGCCATGGACCATTGGAGTACTGGCCATTTGTGCGCTCATCGTCGGCTTTATCGGAGGAAAGGTCGGAGTTCGCGTCAGCCGCAAACACTTTGAAAGCGCTGGTCTCCTGTGAGCCTGCAAAAACAGGGCGTGCTTCGTCGATCTTCGATCGATCCACGGACCGTGCTGCTTTCTGTTCTAGTAATCAATGCGGTAGCTCTCAGCCACGGCCACCTACCGACACTGCTGATTTCTATCGCTTTCAGCTCCATCGCACTAGCTACAGTAAAGCCACACTATGGTCTTATTTGCCTGTTCGCTTTTGCATTATCCTATCTAGGGTACTGGGGCCTATTACAGCTTCCTGGCTCCACATTTTTCGCTTTTTCAGCGGCAATTTTTTCGTGGCTAAGCCGTTTTGTCATCAGCATGTCCATCGGCGCATTCGGCTTGCTCACTCTCACACCATCCACGTTGACCTCAGCACTGCGGGACCTGCGTTTACCAGGCTGGGCCACCATTCCACCGGCGGTATTCCTGCGCGTTTTGCCGATCATCGTGGCAGAAGCCAAAGCCATCCGCGATGCCATGGTCCTTCGGGGTCTCCAGCCTGGAGTAAAAAGCTGGATCACACAGCCCACACAATCGTCCGCGATGTTGATCATCCCCTTATTAGGTGCCGTCGTCCGCGCTGGTGATGAGCTCGCTGCCTCTGCTCTTGTCCGGGGATTGGGAGGACCCGCACGCCCAACCACCACCGCCGATCTTTCCTTCAAGCTTGTCGATGCAACTGCACTAGCTGGGTTGGGCCTCGTTGTTGCCTCTGTCTGGCTTCCCACGGAGGTCCACTTATGAACGAACGCAGTATCGCAACCAGTGTAGACGCCCACAACGTTTCTTTTACATATCCATTGGGAGCTCGGCCAGGCATTCAAGGTGTATCTGATGTGTCTTTTTCTGTCTCTCCAGGACAGTGTCTACTGATTACCGGTGATTCCGGATCGGGAAAGTCCACGGTACTCAATTTGATCAACGGACTCATCCCCCATTTCAATCCAGGAGAGCTACTAGGCACCATCACTATTATAAAGGATGACCAGGCTTTTACCCCTGCGGAAGAACCGCTGTCCCGAGCCATCGAGTTCAGCGCCTCAGTATTCCAGAATCCAAGGACACAATTTTTCACTGAAAGCGTCAATGCAGAATTGGCCTTCGGGCTAGAAAACCTTGGTGTAGATCCCAAAGAAATTGAGTCGAGGATTCAATCAGCGGTCGAGCTACTAGGCATTAACGATCTTCGGGGCCGGCGATTCAAAGAATTATCCGGTGGGCAGTTACAAACCGTGGCATGCGCATGCGCGCTTGTGTCCCCGGGCAGTCTCGTGCTTCTCGATGAACCCACGTCCAATCTCTCCATGGAAAGCATCGATATTCTTGCACGCGTGCTACACCGCTTGAAGGAATTAGGCACAACGATCATTATCGCTGATCACCGTCTCTTTTTCTTAAAAGATATCGCTGACCAAGTTATTTACTTGACTCAGGGAAAAATAACGCGGAGTTTCCGCGCTCAGGAGTTTTATGCCTTAGACGAACCCGAACGCAAACAATTGGGGCTACGCAGCTTACACCATGTTCCCCTGCCCGCGAGCGTGCCGGTACCACCCACGCTCGAAAACGCCGATCCCCAGCGGAGCGGACTCGAGCTAAGCAACATCTGTTTTTCTTATGGCGCACATGAGGTATTAAACATTGACCACGCATTTTTCCCCAGCGGCGAAGTCACCGCCTTAATCGGGCCCAACGGCGCTGGAAAAACCACCCTCGCCAGGATCATTTGTGGTCTTGCTTCTCCCAAACGCGGCGGTAGTCTCCGTTTGAACAGCAAACGAGTAGGAGCGGCTGCCCGCAGACGTGCCGCGTACATGGTGATGCAAGATGTTGGCCGCCAATTATTCGCAGCCACCACCGAAGAAGAAGTCACGCTCGGACTGGCAAAGAAGAAGCGGGACCACATCGATGTCAATGAGATTCTCCATCGCCTCGATCTGGCAGGAATGGCCCAACGGCATCCGCAGTCTCTGTCCGGTGGGCAACGGCAACGCTTAGCCATAGCTTCAGCCCAAGCCGAGCAAGCAGCGATCTACATCTTCGATGAACCTACCTCTGGCGTGGGCTGGCGCCAACTGCAATCCATCTCTGCGCTACTTCGATCTCTTGCAGCAAGCGGAGCAGTGGTCATCGTCATCACCCATGACCACGAATTCATCCAAGAATCAGTCACCAGAATCATCGATATGACTGACATCAACAAGAATTGAGAAAGAAATGTCTGAACTAAAACAAAGTTCCACAGAATCAAGCGGAACCCACGCACCAGAATCACACGGTGCGTCACCGGAAGAAGAGGCTCACGCAAAACTAAAAGCCGGCCAGGTCGCTCTAAAGAAACTACTGGCCCCAGTGCAAACAACCATCTACTTCGCACAGTTTCTCGCGCTTATATCCTCGGTACTCGCCGTAGCACCCTACGTCGCGTTGGTGGCACTGGGAAATGCTCTAATCGACGGCAAAACTGATGACGTCGCGTCCATTGTGAAATGGCTACTTGCTGCATTTTTGGGCCAGCTATTCTTCTATTTCCTTGCCCTTGCAATCACCCACTTCGCTGATGCAAAGCTGGTGGGGATTAACCGGCGCCGAATTATTACCGCTATTGCGAAAGCACCACTCTCGTGGTTTAGCCAGACTAATTCCGGCAAAGTCCGCAAAGCCGTCGAGGACGATACGTTAACTCTGCACACCCTGACAGCCCATGCTCCTGTAGAGAAGGTCGCCGCGATCTTTACGCCCCTCGCGCTTCTGGTTTATGCCTTTTTCTTGGATTGGCGCCTTGGTCTACTTTCTATTGCCACTGTGCCCATTTTCCTAGCAATCCAAGCATATTCAATGAAAGATATGGGCACAAAAACTGCGGAAATGGATAATTATCTGGGTGAGGTCTCTGCGACTGCGGTGGAGTTCTCCGAAGGTATTTCCGTCGTCAAGGCTTTCGGCACCGTTGGCAAAGCCCACGCTCGATATCGCGAAGCTGCCCAAAAATTCGCGGAATTCTATTACGAGTGGGTACGTCCGCTTCTGCGTGTTTCCGCAATCTCAGAGTCTGTGGTGGCGGTTCCTGTCCTCATCCTTATCAATCTAGGAGTCGGTTCCCTGCTGATAGCTGGTGGCTATGTCACGGTCGCTGAAGTCATCGCAACAACGTTAATTGCGCTGGTGCTCCCAGGCACGATTCAAACCGTCGGCCAAATGATGTGGTCTTACCAGCTCGCTGGCAATGCGGCGTTGCGCCTTGATGAAGTCATGACAATTTCCCATGTGAAAGAAGGCCAAAAGAGACTCGATGCCAGTAGTCAAGACATGGAGGTGGAGTTCCATAAGGTCAGCTTTAGCTACGCCCCAGACACACCAGTCCTCCAAGACTTTTCTGCGCAACTAAATGCAGGCACTGTCACGGCATTGATTGGCCCCTCCGGGTCTGGCAAATCCACAGCAGCAACGATGCTGGCGCGTTTCCAGGATCCAGATTCGGGCACAATCACTATCAACAACGTGGATATCCGTGATCTCACTTTCGACAGTTTGTACCGCACTGTGGCTTTCGTCTTACAAGATCCTCACTTACTGCGTATGAGTATTCGGGAAAACATTCGCCTTGCACGCCCAGAAGCCCGCGATGAAGAGATCTGGCAAGCCGCAGAGGCTGCGCACATAGCTGCTGATATTCGCGCTTTACCGGCTGGGCTCGACACCGTTGTTGGTGAGGACACCTCTTTATCCGGTGGACAACAGCAACGCATTTCTATTGCCCGGGCAATCATTACCAATGCCCCAATCTTGATCCTGGATGAAGCTACTGCGGCAACTGATCCTGACTGCGAAGCAGAAATTCAAGCAGCTCTAGCCACACTCGTCAGAGGCAAGACCGTCTTAGTCATCGCCCACAAGCCGGAGTCCATCCAAGGAGCAGACCAAATAATCTGCCTCAAGCCTATGAAGGATAATTCTCATGTCTAATGCCACTACGCCTGTTAGTTCGCGTCTTCGTGATCCGCTACTCACTCGCAGTGTCAAAAAGCTGCAAAGTCCTGTAGGCCATAAGCTCAATAAAAGGTATGCTTGTCTATCGCTTATCGTTGGCGTGCTTGATGGCCTCGCCGTTCTCACGCTCGTGCCACTTACAAAGGCACTCGATGGGGATACGACGATCGCACCATGGATGTGGACGCTTTTGGCAATTGCGCTCGTAGCTTTTGCGCTACGATTTTTCGCAACCATGGCCTCTTACCACACGGCCTTGGATTTCATCCGAGCCGCGCACACGACTGTGGGCGATAAATTAGCAACGCTACCGCTCGGCTGGTTCGTACCGGCTAATACCGGCGGCCTATCTCGCCTCGTTTCAGATCGCTTTATGGTGGCGGCCGAGACCATTGCGCATATTCAAGGAACGATATACCGCGATAGCGCGGCACTTGTCACCTTGTTAGTAGGAGCGTGTTTCTGGAACCCGAAGCTGGGCTTGGTCCTTCTTATCATCGCACCATTGGCGCTCGTGGTGATGCAGTTGGCTGCATGGATTCGTGAGAAAGCATCGAACCGCGCACTGGGGCCGAGTAAAGAGCTCTCCCAGCGCATCGTAGAATTTGCTAACCGTCAACCAGCCCTGCGCGCGGCAGGACAATCACAAGTTTTTGCGCCACTAGAGCAAGCGCTAGAAATCGACCATAAAGCACGAATACGCGAGCTATGGGTATCCACATTAGCTTTGCTACTCAACGGCATAATAGTGCAGATCTTCATTGTGGCTCTCATTATGGTCTCCGCGGATCTTGCCGTTGAAGGCGCCCTATCGCCACTAGAAACAATTGCGATCATCGGAATCAGCTTGAGGTTTACCCGCACGCT
The DNA here is from genome assembly GCF_001586215.1 of Corynebacterium simulans. Lineage (NCBI taxonomy): Bacteria > Bacillati > Actinomycetota > Actinomycetes > Mycobacteriales > Corynebacteriaceae > Corynebacterium > Corynebacterium simulans. Next base: position 1,189,056 of record NZ_CP014634.1, read on the forward strand.
TGAACAGCTGGGTTCTTCTTTCGTCGGTTTAGATGCCGGCCGTATCGCGCTCACAGAAACTGAGCTCATCACCGATGCCCCTTCCCTGCCAGAACCCACTACTCCGCGCCTAGGCGATGGTTCGGGAAATGTCGAGCTGCTTAATGTCACGTTTGGATACGGCGATAAACCAGTATTGGTAGATGTCACTTTCCATGCTCGACCAGGCACCGTTACCGCCATTGTCGGTCCTTCTGGCTCCGGAAAGACCACAATTGCGCGCCTTATTTCGCGATTCTGGGATGTAGATTCCGGGGCGGTGATGGTTGACGGCGTAGATATCCGCGAGCTTGGAACCGAACAGTTAATGTCCAGACTGTCCATGGTCTTTCAGGACGTTTACCTCTTCGACGACTCGTTAATCGCTAATATCCGCGTTGGTCGTCCCGACGCCTCCGATGAGGAAGTCTTCCGCGCAGCTGATCTTTCAGGCGTGACTTCTATTGCCAACCGCCTAGGGTGGCATACTCCTGTTGGTGAAGGCGGGCGGCTTCTATCCGGTGGTGAACGCCAGCGCGTATCTGTAGCTCGCGCGCTTCTCAAGCAAGCGCCGATTGTACTCTTTGATGAGGCTACCTCCGCGCTCGATGCAGAAAATGAGGCAAACATTCTTGCTGCGATGGACGAGCTACGGGAGCAATCTACTTTTATTGTCATCGCCCATAAGCTGGATACAATCAAATCTGCTGATCAAATCGTAGTCTTGGATGAACACGGGCAAGTCAGCCAGCTAGGCACGCATTCTGAGCTTTCCGATGTCCCTGGTATCTACCGTCACTTCTGGCAGCAACGCAAAGCAGCAAGCGGGTGGAAAATCAGTTCGGGACGCGATTAACGCGGGCACCGAGATCGGCATTGTTTGCGGGGGACACCCTTCTCTCCCCCTCTCTCCCATTACGTTGTTAGCAGTTCCACCCCAGGGCGCCGAAGATTCATAGCCTGTCCACCCGAGTGGGAGGGGCTATGTTTATGTCCGTTCCCGCCGTCCGAAAGGACAGTGGAACTAGTCGCTGGCTTCGGTATGGCTTATTCCTGTCCCTGTTAAGAAAATGATCCGGGGGGTGATGCCACCGGAGACAGTGACATACTCAAACAGCTCAATAGGAACCTGACCCGGCCCAGGCGGCACGAGGTCTCACAGTAATGTGGATGCCAGCGCCAGTATGTCCGACCACCCCAGCGATGAAGCGTAAATAATCCAACTCCCTACTCATCGCTAGGAGGCACCAACTCATGGCCTATGACTTCGTCATTGGAATGGACGTCGGCAAATACTTCCACCACGCCTGCGTCCTCGATCCCCAGGGCAGACAAGTCCTATCCAAACGCATCAACCAGCACGAAGGCTCGCTACGCAAGCTCTTCGGCAAATTCCTGGCCAATGACGCCGAAGTCCTTGTCGTCGTCGATCAGCCCAACAACATCGGCAGGCTAACCGTCGCAGTCGCCCAAGCAATGGGAGCCGACGTTCGCTACCTCCCCGGGCTTGCCATGCGACAGCTTTCACGTATCCACGTCGGCAACTCCAAGACCGATGTACGCGACGCTTATGTCATCGCCCATGCCGGCCTCAACCTGCCAGATGCCCTGCGTAGCGTCGACCGCGTTGAGGAAGTCTTCCTCCAGCTGAAAGTCCTCAACGGTATCGACGAAGACCTCGCCCGCGCCTACACACGCCTGATCAACCAGATGCGATCCGCGCTCGTGGGCACCTACCCCGCATTCGAACATGTCCTACGTGGCCAGATGATTCACCGCAAGTGGATTCTCCACCTTCTGGCGAAATACGGTGGCCCCACCAAGATTCGACGCGTCGGCAAAGCACGGCTGACAGCTTTCGCACGTGGTCACAGGGCACGTAATCCTGAACCAGTTATCGATGCCATGCTTGCTGCGATCCACGGCCAGACGGTATCCATCGCCGGCGCAGAATACGCGGAACTTGGCGTAGCAATGTCCGCCAAAGATGCACTAGCCAAGCTGGAGCACCGCAAAGAGATTGAAGCCCAGGTACTCGAGCTGATCCAGGACATTCCTCAGACCGAGATTCTCTTGTCCATGCCCGGCATCGGCCCACGTAGCGCCGCGCAAATCCTTATGACCGTCGGCGATATGTCCGACTTTCCCAATGCAGCGCACCTGGCTTCCTATGCAGGCCTGACGCCGCAGACGAATCAGTCGGGAACGTCGATCATGTCGAATTCGCCCAACCGGGCCGGCAACAAGAAATTGAAGAACGCCCTATGGCAATCATCCTTTGCATCGATCAGATTCCACGAGCGTTCCCGGCAATTCTATGAGCGAAAACGCAAAGAAGGCAAGAGACATAACGCCGCAGTCGTCGCGCTCGCACGCCGACGCCTCAACGTCCTCTTCGCCATGATGCGCAGCGGAGAGCTCTACAGAGACATCCCCACAGCCTCCGAAGCATCCGCTTCAAATCCTTCGCAATGCGCGAGCTGCTCTGACGAGGCGATTACTGGCTTCATGTACGCGTTGTGGAGGATGGCCCAGGCGAGCATCGCGCCGCGAAAAGAACAGCCGCGGCAGATACTTGCTTCCAGATTTATTCCGGTCAGGTCGTAGCCGGAGAAGTCTTTTCCGGAAATATCTCGGCCTGCGAATTCTTGGAACCAGGTATCAGGCGTTTGCTTATACATTGCCGGTTCTTCCTGTATAAGGGCCAAAACGGGAAACGACGCGGCGCCCCTACAGCAGCCGCGTCGCCCCTATTCCCTATCACTCACAACGGATTGGAGAAACCGTTTGCCTACCCCCTAAGTAGGCATTGTGAGCAAGATTCACTCTAGCACCGATTGGAAACAAAACGGTAACCAATCAAAAGTTTCCACAGAAGGAATCACAAAATTGCATGTTTGGTCTAATTTTAGAAAAACCAATTAGTCAGTACATTTAGCGTCTTAGCCTTTTCGTTTCGCCGAAAAGCCGCGCTTCATAATACCTATCGAAAAAATTCCAACTGCTACAAGGATGCCAAGCCCGATCCACGCGAGGCTCAGCTGCCCCGAGTTACCGGCAACCGTAAAGCCAACCGTTGACCAGTGCATTGGCAGCAAGCCCATCACGGTCTTCCACACCCCGGCCACAGCGGTGGCGGCAGTTGCAGACTTCCAGAACCAGCCCACCGCAGCAAGTTGCAGCAAACCAAGGACAATGACTACACCGGCGCCGATCTTCGGGAAGTAGTGCAGCACCACTGCCGTAAGACCAGCGCTTCCCAGCGCGGTCGCCGCAGCCATGGCAGCAGCCAGCCCCGCAGCCATGCCATCAACGCCGGTAGCCAGAATCATAAAGACAATCTCAGCCGCGGCAGTCAGCACAACTACACCAGCAAGAAGGCTCAGCCAAGGCTTCCGCGAACGCACCACATAAGCGCCCAGGGCAGTTCCACCGAGCGAGACCATCGCCGCGATAAGCAGCGCCACGATGGGGCTCAGCATCTTTACTTCCGCACCCTGACCATCCGCGGCAGCCGGCAACGCACGCTGCACATCCTGCACCTTGGTTTGGTTCTGCTTCGCCATGCCGTCAACACGCTTGGCACCTTTGTCCAGCTTGTCGATGCCGCCGAGAGCCTCATCAACCTTGGAATTAAGCTCCTTGGTGCCATCGTTCAAACGCTTGGCGCCATCCGCTGCCTTATACACGCCATCGTGATAGGCATAGCCGTTAACCGCGAGCTGATTGGAAAGCTCCCGTGAGCCATCCTTCAAGCGCTTAAGTTGATTAGTTAGATTCTGGTCAATCTGAAAATTATTGACTTGATTGCGCAGGTCCCCGAGCTGCGACTTGATGTTGCGCGCCTCGGGGGAATTATTTCCCTCAAGGTCCTTCAGCGTGCCGTCGATGGCGGCCAGCAGCTGGCCCTGCACCACGGTAAGACCTGTAATTTGATCCACTGCGTTACCCACGCCGTTTGCCACCTCAGTTGCACCATTGCCCAGCTGGTTGGTGCCGGACTGCAGCTGAATCAGGCCGTCGTAAAGCTCCTGCGATCCGGCGCTGAGCTTGTCGACGCCACCGCCCAGCTCACCAGCACCATCCTTCAGCTTGCCCGTGCCGGTGGAAAGCTGCTGGGTTCCCGACTTCAAAAAGCCAGCCTGGGCCTGCGCCTGGCTTGCGGCACGCGCCGCCTCGCTTAACGACGCCGCACCTGCTTGACCTTCTGTCGGCGCACCGGTTCCCTCACTCGACCACGCACGTGAGGCATCCCACCCCGTCACGCCTGTCACAATGGCACCTACCACCAAGGGCAGAACCACCAGCAAGCACAGAAGTGCGCCACGCAGGCGCGAGGGACGGGACGGCAAATCAGCAAGGCGGGAGTTCATCCTTTAAAAAATATCGCTCCCACCACCGCAAACAACGCAGGCGCGCCGTTTTAAGTCGGGGCAAAGATACAGAAATCCCAAAACTTCCAACCAACTGATCATAGGATTTAGCCCATGAAACGTTCCCTACTGATTCTCCCCCTAGCCGCACTTCTTCCACTCACCGCCTGCTCCCCCAAAGACACTGCAGATAGCGAGCCGCAGTTCGCAGCAGCCGAATCCAACGCGGCCGCAAAAGAAACCGCCACTAGTGAGACCCCAACCACCACCAGCAGCAAGGCCGAAGATCAGCCCGCCCCGACAACCAAGACCGTCACCGCCACGGTCGAGCCGGAGCAGCCAGCGCCAGATACGCCACAGGCGCAAAGCAAAGGCAGCTGCTCAGTCGATGCACTTCAGCAGGCCAACACCTCGATGAGCAACATGACTGTTATCGATTGTGACGGTTCGTGGGCATACATTGCCCAGCGCAATACCGATTGGTTCGCCTGGGCTTATTGGGATGGCCAAAAGTGGAAGGGTGAACCTCACATCGGCACCACTAGTAGCGGCATGCAGGGCCCCTGCTATGACGTCGAAGGCATGAAAGCACGAGGCCTGAGCGACGCTATGGCAGCGGACGCTCAGGCCTGTGATTAAGAGGTTGTAGTACGTGCTAGTTCTTCTCTGCGAAGAGCTCGCGAACGCGCTTTTCTAGGCGTGGGGAAACTGCGCCCCAGTAAGCGTAGATGCGCTCCTCGGTCTCGGAGGAAACACCAGCCATGGCGTTGGTAATGTTGTCCGCCATGCGCTCCTTCTCCTCGTCGTTGTAGACGTTCTCGTACAGGTCGGTTGCCTGCGCGGTATCGGAATCCTCAGCGTGGCGGACATACGGTGCGCGAACCAAGTCCAAACCTGCTGGGTCCGGGTTGACGTAGAGATCCGGAGCGGTGGTGGTCTCTAGCTGGCTACGGTCGTTGACGTCACCGTCGAGGTAGCCGCCGCCCTTTGCGTGGCGGTTCGGGGAGTAAACCGGATCCTCAGGAGCATTGAAGAGGAACTGCATGCTTCCCTCGTGCTCGTAGGTGTTGACCTTGTCCGCATTCAGTGGCTGGTTAACTGGCAGCTGCTTGTAGTTCGGCCCAATGCGGTAACGCTGCTGGTCAGCATAAGCAAAGACACGAGCTTGCAGCATCTTGTCCGGAGAAAGGCCGATGCCTGGGACTAGGTTGGAAGGATCCAAAGCAACCTGCTCGATCTGCGCGAAGAAGTTGCGTGGGTTGCGGTTGAGCACAAAGTATCCGACATCAACCAGTGGGTAGTCCTTCTTGGACCAAACCTTGGTGAGGTCGAACGGGTTGAAGCGGTATTCAGCTGCTTCAGCAAGCGGCATGATCTGAACCTTGACGTCCCAGATTGGGTAGTCGCCTTCTTCGATGGCGTTGTAGAGATCCTCGCGGTGATAGTCGGCGTTCTTGCCTGCCATCTCACCTGCCTCAGCATCAGTGAAGTTCTCAACACCCTGGCGAGACTTGAAGTGGTACTTCACCCAGAAGGCCTCGCCTTCTTCGTTGACCCACTGGAAGGTATGGGAGCCGTAGCCGTTCTGGTGGCGGGTGGTCTTCGGGGTACCGCGGTCACCCATCAAGTAGGTGACCTGGTGGGTGGACTCTGGGTTGCGGGTCCAGAAGTCCCACTGCATATCCGCGTCACGCAGGCCGTTGACGCCGAGACGCTTCTGGGAGTGAATGAAGTCAGGGAACTTCATGCCGTCACGCAGGAAGAAGACCGGGGTGTTGTTGCCGACGATGTCGTAGTTGCCATCCTCGGTATAGAAACGCAGTGCGAAGCCGTGCACATCGCGCCAGGTATCCGGAGATCCCTGCTCGCCAGCAACGGTGGAGAAACGGCCCATCATTGGGGTGACAGTGTTTGGTTGAAAGAGCTTCGCCTTGGTGTAGCGCGAGACATCGTTGGTGATGTGCAGCTCGCCAAAGGCGCCATGGCCCTTTGCGTGCGGGGTGCGCTCTGGCACGCGCTCGCGATTGAAGTGCGCAAGCTTCTCAATCAGGTGAATGTCATTGAGAACAACTGGGCCGTTCTGACCTGCGGTAATGCTGGTATTCTCGGTAGCAACCGGCTGACCGGAAGGGCTGGTGGTATTTGGGCCGCCTGCGGGGCGCTGGCCTTTGTCGAGGACCTTGTCAGCTTCAGAGTTAGTCATGGAAAGCCTCCTAAGAAAACTAGCGGGAACTAGTCAATAAAATTGTTGATAATTTGGGGTGGATTATCAATCACGGACAAGCAATAACCTACCCCGCTTAATAGGCCCTCGCAACAAAAATCAGCGAATTAATAAGTTCTGCCAGGGAAATCTAATTTAGCGTTCATCCTGGTAAGTTCATTTTGGTGAAACACCACTCCGAGCATGACGACGCCCGCGTCACTGACCTTGCGCTCAAGGCCGGCCGCGGCGATCGCGCAGCTCTCACGGAGTTTATTAAGTCCACTCAGGATGATGTGTGGCGTCTTCTCGCGCACCTAGGCGGCGCGGAAATCGCAGACGATCTCACCCAAGAGACGTACCTACGAGTCATCAGCGCGCTCCCCCGCTTCGCCGCGCGCTCCTCAGCACGCACCTGGTTGCTTTCCCTCGCGCGCCGCGTATGGGTGGACAACATTCGCCACGACATGGCGCGCCCGCGAAAGGCTGCAACGGAATATGAAGACGCAGCGGCACAGACGCCTTCGACCGAGAACTCCGGAGCGTGGAGCGATTGGATCGACGCCCGCACGCTAATCGACGCCCTGCCCGCAGACCGCCGCGAAGCCCTCATCCTCACCCAAGTACTGGGCTATTCCTACGAAGAAGCAGCCAAAATCGCTGGCGTACGCATCGGCACGATTCGTTCCCGCGTTGCCCGCGCCCGCAAAGACCTCATCGAAGGTACAGGAGCCTAGCCAGGAATCATTAGCGCGAATCGTTACCTACTATTTACCAGGCTTCACTTTCGGTACAATTAGCTGCGATTTTAGCGCTGGAACCCAAGAAGTTTTCGCGAAATTTCTGTGCACTTTTAGAAAATTGTCTGGATGAAAGGCATTAAAGAAAAGTAGCATGGCTTAAAAACACACGTGACAAATCGAAGGTCGACCCGGGCCAGCGCGCTACAAAAATGCGCGCATTTCTTTTTGCCCGGCGCGTGTGAGAATGCGAGAAATCTCCTCATGATGAAACGCGCATTGGCTATCTCCATGGCGTTTATCGGTGTTGTTGTCGGCGCGGGCTTTGCCTCGGGCCAGGAAGCTATGCAGTACTTCGTAGCCTTCGGAACCACTGGTTTCTGGGGCGTAGCGCTGGCTGCCGGGTTGATGATCATCACCGGCATTTCAATTTTGCAGCTGGGATCTTATTTCCAGGCCACAGAGCACACGGCGGTGTACGACAAAATTTCCGGACCAATTACCTCCAAGATCTTGGACTGGTCCACGATTGCCACGCTCTTTTCCATCGGCTTCGTGATGTTCGCCGGTGGCGGATCCACCATCACGCAGCAATTCCCAGACATAAAGATTTGGGTAGGTGCAACGCTGATGTTGGTGCTCGTCCTGCTCGTCGGCCTGCTCGACGTTGACCGCGTCACCGCAGTCATCGGCACCATTACTCCATTCATCATCATCTTTATCGTCTTGGCCACCGGCTATACCATCGCCACCGCCGACGTTGATTGGAGCCACCTCAACGAATTCGCCACGAATAACGTTGACACCACGCTGGGCAACTGGTGGCTCGCCGCCCTGAACTACACCGGCCTGAACGTCATGTGCGCGGTATCCATGTCCATCGTCATCGGCGGCAACATCCTCGACAATCGTGCAGTGGGCATCGGTGGCCTCATCGGCGGCTTTATCTACCTGCTTCTGCTGACACTGCTCGTGGCCTCCCTATTCATGGTGGCACCGACCGTGCATGCAAAAGATCTGCCGGTTCTAGAGCTCATCAACACCATTCACCCGTCTCTGGGCTATGTGATGACGATTGTCATTTACGGCATGGTCTTTAACACCGCAGTGGGCATGTTCTACGCGCTGGGCAAGCGCCTGACCCGTAAGAAGCCGAAGCTTTTCTACCCAGTCTATGCCGCTTCCTGCATCATCGGTTTCATTCTTTCCTTCGTCGGTTTCAAGTCTTTGGTCAGCAACATCTACCCAATCTTGGGCTACCTTGGCCTGCTGATGATTGCCGTTATGGTCTTCAACTGGGTTATAAAGCGCGACAAAATTACTTCCGAAAGCAAACGTCGAGTGCGTGCTCGCACCCTGGTCCAGCGCAAGCTCGACCCGCGCGAGCACTTCACCAAGAAGAACCAGAAGGAGCTCGCAAAGCTCGCGGCCGCTTCCAATATGAAGACCGACGAGTTTGAGGACACCGTTGCCGAAGAAATCCACGAGGAGCTCGAGGCAGATGACGAGCTCGAGTACGACCGTGAAGATCCTGATCCTTCAGTTGTCTTCGTCGAGCACACCAAGCCAGAAGTTCCACGAGACTAATACAAAGCTCTCTCCCCTTCCTGCTTAAGCAGACCTTTCCAAGGCGTATGAGTTGGCCTAACCCAGCTCATACGCCTAATGTTTTACAACGCACACGTGATAAATCGAACGTCGAACCGGTCTTGCGCCACCATGGCAGCAAACGCCCCGCACACAAAAGCACAGCCTGCAAAATGATGAGCGCGGACTTACCCTCCCGGCGCGTGTGAGATAGCGAGACTCCCCACATCTTATGTTTAAACGCGCAGTAGCCATCTCCATGGCCTTTATTGGCGTTATGGTCGGCGCTGGCTTTGCCTCCGGCCAGGAAGCCATGCAATATTTTGTATCCTTCGGCACGCTCGGATTGTGGGGCATGGTATTGGCCGCCGCCCTCATGGTCGTCGCAGGCATCGCTTTCCTACAGCTTGGATCCTATTTCCAGGCTTCGGAGCATACCGCTGTTTACTCCCAAATCACCGCGCCTATCACCTCGAAGATCCTCGACTGGGCCACCATCATCACGCTTTTTGCGGTGGGCTTTGTCATGTTCGCCGGCGGCGGCGCCAACCTCGCCCAGCAATTCCCTTCCCTCCCAACGTGGGTGGGCTCCTTGATCATGCTGGTGCTGGTGCTCATCACGGGGCTTCTCGACGTCGATAAAGTCACCGCTGTCTTGGGCTTTATCACGCCTTTTATCATCGCCTTCATCGGCTTCGTCACTATCTACACTTTGGTGACGAACCAAGCGACCTTTGAGGAAGCAAACAACTACGCCATCCACAACGTTGATCCGGCAATCGCTAATCCTTGGATCGCCTCGCTTAATTACACTGGCCTAACCGCTATTTGCACCGTTTCCATGGCCATTGTGATTGGCGGAAACTTCTTGGATAACAAGACCGTCGGCCTAGGCGGTGTTATTGGTGGCGCTATTTTCCTGTTCATGCTGGCGTTGCTGGTCTGCGCCCTATTCTTTGCCGCACCGCAGGTAAATGGCCAGGCAATGCCTGTCCTAGCATTGATTAACACCATCCACCCAGCGCTGGGTTACGGAATGACTTTTGTCATTTACGGCATGATCTTCAACACCGCAGTGGGCATGTTCTACGCGCTGGCTAAACGCCTGACGCGCGGCCATGAGAAGCGCTTTTACCCCGTCTATCTCATCACCTGCCTCTTTGGCTTTGCGTTGTCCTTCGCTGATTTCAAGGACCTCGTCGGACTGATTTATCCAATTCTTGGCTACGGCGGCTTGGTGGTCATCGCTATCATGCTCTTTGGCTGGGTTAAGAATCGCGGCAAGATGGTAAAGGAATCAGACCGCCGTACGCGTGCTCGTACGCTGGTGCAGCGTCGCCTTGATCCGCGCGAGCACTTTACCAAGAAGAATGAGAAGGAACTGCGCACCTTGGCCACGGCCTCCAACATGGAAACTGCGGAGTTTGTCGATACCGTCGAAGAAGAAATCCACGAAGATCTCGAAGCAGACGAAGAACTCGAGTATGACCGCGAGGACCCAGATCCTTCCGTGGTCTTCGTCGAGCACACCAAGCCGGAAGTACCAAAGTAAGAATCCGAAGTAGATAGCTAAAAAGGAGCTTGTACATCCGTTTATTGGATGTACAAGCTCCTTTCTGTGTTTTATGGCTTTGTTTTGGGTCCGCGCGCTAGACCAACAACTCAGCAATCTGAATCGTGTTCAAAGCTGCGCCCTTGCGCAGATTATCGCCGGAAACAACCAGCACGAGGCCCTTGTTGTCATCAACGGACTGATCCTGGCGGATACGGCCCACCAAGGACTCGTCCACGCCTGCGGCAGCAAGCGGGGTCGGAACGTCGACGACCTTGACACCGGGGGCGTCGCCAAGCAGGCGGCGTGCCTCGTCCGGAGTGATTGCCTTGTCGAACTCCGCATGCATCGTCAGGGTGTGGCCGGTAAATACCGGGATGCGCACGCAGGTGCCAGCAACCTTAAGCTCAGGAATACCCAGGATCTTGCGCGACTCGTTGCGCAGCTTCTGCTCCTCATCGGTTTCCTCGGAGCCATCATCAACCAAGTTGCCAGCGAAAGGCAGCGCGTTGAAAGCAATCGGCGCAACGTATGGGCCAAGCTCTTCCTCAGAGACCTCGAGAACGGAGCCATCATGGACAAGCTCTACGTTGCGATCTCCAATCTCGGCGGCCTGCTTGGTCAAGGCCTCAACACCAGCCAAGCCAGAGCCAGAAACTGCCTGATAAGAAGACACGTGCAAACGGTTCAGGCCGGCAGCATCGTGCAAGACCTTAAGAACCGGCATTGCGGCCATGGTGGTGCAATTCGGATTAGCAATGATGCCCTTCGGCAGGTTCTTTGCCTGCTCGGGGTTTACCTCAGAGACAATGAGCGGAACTTCGGGGTCCTTGCGGTATGCGGAGGAATTATCCACCACGATTGCGCCTGCAGCGGCAAAGACCGGGGCCCAATCGAGCGAAGTAGCGCCGCCGGCAGAGAACAAAGCAATGTCGACGTCAGCGACGGATTCCTCGGTTACCTGCGAGAGATCCTCAACCACAACCTTCTCGCCACGGAACACCAGTTCCTGGCCAGCAGAACGCGGCGAGGCAAAGAAACGAACCTTGTCAGCTGGGAAATTCCGCTCCTCCAAGATGGAACGCATGACGCGTCCCACCTGGCCGGTAGCACCAACAACTGCAACGGTGGTCATGAAAAATTCCTTCTTCCTAAATTAACGGCCCGTGCCAGCGTAAACGGTAGCTTCTTCCTCGCCCCCGAGCTGGAAGCGCTCGTGGAGCGCAATGGCTGCCTTGTTCAGTTCCAGCTCTCGCACCAGCACGGAGATGCGGATCTCCGAAGTGGAGATGAGCTCCATGTTTACCTCGGCGTCGCGAAGCGCCTCGGTGAAGTCTGCGGTGACCCCTGGGTGCGACTTCATTCCGGCACCGACCAAGGAAACCTTGCCCACCTGGTCGTCGTAAAGCACGTTTGCCCAGTGGCTCTCATTCTTGAGCTTGGTCAAAATCTCCATGGCACGCGGGCCATCCGCGCGCGGGCAGGTGAAGGTGATGTCGGTGGTTCCGGATTCCAAGGAGGAGACGTTTTGCAGGACCATATCGATGTTGATCTCCGCCTCCGCGATGGCGCGGAAGATCTTGGCGGCCTCCCCTGGACGATCCGGAATGCCCAGAACGGTGACCTTTGCTTCAGAGGTATCGGTCGCGATACCAGTCAGTACTGCTTCTTCCACAGGGATATCCTCCATTGAACCGGCCACCAAAGTGCCGGGGTCGTTTGAATAAGACGAGCGAACTCGCAGGGGCAGATCGAATGCGCGGGCGTATTCCACACTACGCAGAACCAGAATCTTGCAGCCGACGGCTGCCATCTCCAGCATCTCCTCGAAGGAGAGCTTCTCGAGCTTCTGCGCGTTCGGCACGATGCGTGGGTCTGCGGTGTAGACACCGTCGACGTCGGAATAGATCTCGCAAACATCGGCGTGCAGCGCAGCGGCAAGGGCTACCGCAGTGGTGTCGGAACCGCCGCGGCCCAAGGTGGTGACGTCGCGGCTTTCCTTATTAACGCCCTGGAAACCAGCGACGATGCAGATCTTGCCTTGGTCCAGGGCCTCGGTGATGCGGCCCGGCGTGACGTCCACGATGCGCGCGTTGCCGTGGCGCTCCGTGGTAAGCACGCCTGCCTGAGAGCCAGTGAAGGACTGCGCCTCGGCGCCGAAGGATTCCACGGCCATAGCAACCAGGGAGTTAGAAATGCGCTCGCCGGCGGTAAGCAGCATGTCCATTTCACGCTGCGGTGGCACTGGGTTGACCTGGGCAGCAAGGTCGAGGAGTTCATCGGTGGTGTCCCCCATGGCGGAGCAGACAACAACCACGTCGTTGCCTGCCTTCTTGGTAGCCACAATGCGCTCGGCGACGGCGCGGATGCGATCCGCGGTTTCGAGGGAGGAACCTCCGTATTTTTGAACGATTAAGGCCACGTTGGGATATCCACCTTTCACTGTGCGCTTCCCGCGACAGCCTATAGCCACAGGCCCGATAAGCCCCGCTATACCTGTCGTGCATTAGTCAGTTGTCCATGCTACCCCGACGAGGTACTTCCTTTCACAATATGTGAAGGGGATCAAAGTGTTTTTATTCACCGCACCAAAAGAGGCAAACCTAACGACTTTGAAACATTTATTTTCACCCGTGAGCAGTATTCGTTAAAAAGGGCGACTACCTACTACGGTGGTGGAGGTGTTCAGCAATCTCTTGGCGGTTTTCTTTGCCCTTGCCTCCGCGCTCACCGTGGCTTGGGGCACGGTAGTCCGTCACCGGATCGCACTTGAAGCCTCCGGCTCGGTCATGCGCACCGCGATGCGCAATCCCGTGTGGTGGGTCGGCACACTTGCCGCCATTGTGGCTTATGGCCTGCAGATTGTCGCCCTAGGCTTTGGCACCCTGCTGGTAGTTCAGCCCATCTTGGTGCTCTCGCTGATGTTCACGTTGCCGCTTTCTGCCTGGTATTCCAAGCGGTCGCTGTCTTTTCATGAAATCTTCTGGTGCAGCGCGCTGACTATCGCAGTGGGCATCTTGGTGGTCTACGGCCGCCCCGTTGCCGGCGATCCGCGCCCCTCCCTTTCGCAATGGTGGCCGCCACTGCTGTGCGGCGCACTGGGCTTGGCGCTGCTCGGCTTCCTAGCGTGGCGCTTCCCCGCCCGGCGCGCCTTGGCCTTGGGAACTTCCTGCGGCATCCTCTACGGCTATGTGGCGCTGCTATCTAAGTCCGTGGTGGACATCTTCTCCCACGAGGACCTTGGCCAGCTCTTGGTGTCCTGGCAGTTTTGGGGCTTAATCGCCCTCGCCGGCGGCGGAACCGTGCTCCAGCAATATTCTTTCCACGCCGGTGCGCTAAAGCAATCCCTGCCAGCTATGACCATCATGGAGCCCATCGTTGCTTTTGGCTTGGGCTACGTGGTCTTGGGCGAGCAATTCCAGGTTGATTCGCTGGCGGGCTGGACGCTCATGTCCTTAGCTCTAGCCGTGATGATCCTAGGCACGGTCATCTTGTCGCGCCGCCCAGTGGGCTCCTCCACGCGGCAGATCCAGAGCTAAATAGCCCACTCGAATACGGCAAGCATGTGCGCCGAAAACCACGCACCGAAGAGAACATAGGCGCCGCATAGCGCTGCGGTGCTGCGGGTGATCACGGAATTAGCCAGCTTGATTGCCCATGGAATAAACAAGACCGCCGCGGGCAAAAGCAGGCGTGGGCGCGAATGCATGATGCCATCAGAGAACAAAACATTCGCTATGAGCGCGGCGGCGAAAAGCCAAACCGGCGCTGGCAAGCGCCGCCAGCCCAAGAGCAACAGGATGGGCGCGCCGACGATTACGAGCGCGGAAAGCAGATAGCCCACGTTGTCAGAGGTCAAAAGCGTGGACCATATCCACTTGAGCGTTGCCGCACCGAAATCGAAATGGGAGTTCCAGTGTTTTTCTTGGATGCCAAAGTAGCCACCTGCCTGCCCGAGATAGCTATTCGCCCACGTCAGGTAAGCACCCAATGGAATCGCTGCGAAGATGAGGCTCAGCCAGGCCTTCCACTCGCGGACGGCCTTGAATAATACGATGAGGGCAAAGACCACGAGGACGTCGATAGACGTGAGCCGCACTGCGGAAAGCGCAAAGCCTAAAAGGCCGGCCAGCCACCACTTTTCATCCAGCAAGGCAACGAGCATCCACATCACCAGCGCGCCGAAGAGCGCCTCCGTGTAGGGCATGGCGAACACGATGGACATCGGGGCGCTGGTCACGGCGATGGCGGCAACCGCGCGGGCCTTAAAACCGGCCCCCATGCGCTGCGCGATGGCCATGACGCCCGCAGCCATGAGAAAAGTGAAGAGGAAGTTCAGAACAATGGCGACGGCAGCTTCATTCGCAACAAAGAAGCTGCCCGCCTTTATGACGAGTGGAAAGCCCGGGAAGAAGGCCATCGTTACTTCATTGACGTTTCCGTCCGCGGCAACGTCAGCACCGAAGTAACCAGCACGGGCAATCTCCGTGTAGTACTTTGCGTCCCATTTGGTCAGCAGGCCGCCTAAGTTATCTTCGTTAGCCTGCGCAAAAAGGGCCAGCACCCCAATCCGCAGGAGGTTGCCCAGCACAGCAATTAGACTCGCGGCAATCCAATCCTGCCTACCGAGACGAGGGGCCACGCTATGCGCTACTTCTGCGCCGGCCACATTCTTGACTTCGTGCACGTTATGCAATGTTATCGGCATGCTTCAGACCCCACCTCGATTTGCGTGGAATTATCCCACCCCAAAAAGGAGATCCCATTATGTGGGAACTCTTGCCACATCATGAGAAACGCGTTAGTGTGATTCACATGACTATGCGGCAGAGCCTCCTCCTTATTTGCCGCGGCGGGATTTAGGCCTTTCAAAACCCACCGGCCAGCGCCCCCGTCGCGGGTTTTCACAACGCGCATCCAAACTGCGCCTTCCCACCCCCGCCGCTGCTGGCCAAACGGTACCTCTTTATCCACTTCCTTAACGAAGCAACAAGGACAAATCATGGCTCCCAACGATTCTTTTATCACCGCCCCACGCGAAATCACCACCCCCAACGGCGACTTTGGCAAGAACCAGCCCGCCTGGAATAAGCAGCGCGGTTCCGCAATGCCCACCCACCGCTACCGCAGCTTTGCCCAAGAAGTAGAAGACATTCAGCTGCCGGACCGCACTTGGCCGGATAAGAAAATCACTTGCGCTCCACAGTGGTGCGCGGTCGATCTGCGCGATGGCAACCAAGCGCTGATCGACCCCATGAGCCCGCAGCGCAAGCACCGCATGTTCGACCTGCTGGTCAAGATGGGCTACAAGGAAATCGAGGTAGGTTTTCCTTCCGCATCTCAGACCGACTTCAACTTCGTGCGCGAGATCATCGAGCAGAACAAGATCCCTGAAGACGTCACCATCCAAGTCCTGGTGCAAGCACGCGAGCACTTAATCCGGCGCACCTTTGAGGCCTGCGCGGGCGCCAAAAACGTCATCGTGCACTTCTACAATTCCACCTCGAAGCTGCAGCGCCGCGTGGTCTTCCGCAAAAACCGCCCTGCAATCAAGAAGCTGGCTTGCGACGCCGCAGCGCTCATCAAAGAAGTAGCCCAGGACTACCCCGACACGAACTGGCGCTGGGAATACTCCCCGGAGTCTTTCACCGGCACGGAGCTAGAATTTGCCCGAGAGGTATGCGACGCCGTGGTTGAAATCATGGAGCCCACGCCCGAGCACCCAATGATCATCAACCTGCCTTCCACAGTGGAGATGATTACGCCGAACGTCTACGCGGATTCCATCGAATGGATGCACCGCAACCTGGCCAAGCGAGAAAGCATCATCCTGTCGCTGCACCCACACAACGACCGCGGTGCCGGCATCGCGGCTGCCGAGCTGGGTTATCTGGCGGGCGCGGACCGCATCGAGGGCTGCCTGTTCGGCAACGGCGAGCGCACCGGCAATGTGGATCTGGTGGCGCTGGGCCTGAACATGCTCACCCAAGGCGTCGATCCACAAATTGATTTCAGCGACCTGCCCACTATCCGCGATACCGTAGAGTACTGCAATCAGCTGCGCGTTCCTGAGCGCCACCCCTACGGCGGCGAGCTGGTCTTTACCGCCTTTTCCGGTTCCCACCAGGACGCCATCAACAAGGGCCTCGACGCCCTGGCCAACGAGGTACGCCCCGGCGCCATCAACACGGATGTCTCGTGGGAAGAGCTGCGCGAGACCGAATGGGAGGTGCCTTACCTGCCAATCGATCCGAAGGACGTCGGGCGCGACTACGAGGCTGTTATCCGCGTGAACTCCCAGTCTGGCAAGGGCGGCGTTGCCTACATCATGAAGACCGATCACGGCATTCATATGCCGCGCACGATGCAGGCAGAATTTTCCGCCGTGGTCCAAGAAGTCACGGATGCCGAAGGCGGCGAGGTCGGTTCCAAGGGTATGTGGGATATCTTCGCCACCGAGTTCCTGGGCCGCGAGGCACCGCTTGCACACAAGAGCTTCCAGATCGATAACGCGGTAGGCGACGACGCCGAAGCCAAGGTCACCGCGACAGTCATCTACAACGAGGTGGAGTCTGTGGTTTCCGGCCACGGCAACGGTCCGATTGCGGCCTACGCCAATGCCCTCGAAGCGCTGGGAATTGATTTCGAGGTAATCGAGTACGCACAGCAATCGCGTAGCGCTGGCGACGACGCCGAGGCTGCCTGCTACATTGCCGCCGACGTCAACGGCACCAAGGTGTGGGGCGCTGGCATTGCCGGCTCCACCACGCGTGCTTCGATTTTCGCCATCAATTCGGCGGTCAACCGCGCGCTGGGCTAAAGGTGGTAGAAGTCGAGGCATGACTTTATCGCTCTATCCCATCCCCCACTTGGGGCTCGGCGCGGTGCAGGAATTGCCCGTGCACCCCGCATCGGCATCCCAGAATTCGCCTTCTGCGGAAGCAAAACAGCGAGAGGTCAACGCCACTTTGTCCAGGCAGCCTGACGGCACCTGGCAGGTGGCGACCGCCGCCGGCGTCGTAGGTCTGATTGTGCCTCAGGATGCGGCTGAGTACCCAGAGATAGAGCTGCTTTTCGACGCCCAGCTGACTCCAGCAGTAACACTTCGCCAAAGCCCCCAGCCCACGGTGTTGCTGCCGCGTCCGGGCCTATGCCTGCCCGCGAATAATCCGCCGTCCAACCCGTGGGCGCTGCTTTCTTTTGCCCCAGCGATAAGCATCACGGATATCCCAGACGAGGTCGACATTCCGCAGTTTGGGCGAATCCACCTGCTGGTTACCTTGCGCGCGGCCGAATCCGATCCGCAGCGCATCAGCGCTTATCTTGGCCCACAATTCATCGGCACGCTGGATAGCTACCCGGACTATCTTCCGGACCTGCTCGTCCAGCATGCCAAGCAGGGGCTAAGCACGCTCGCCCATGCCTACCACTTCCCTCGCCAAGGCGGACGAGTGCTCAACATTTATGCTGGTAAGCAGATAGAACAGGAAACCCGCGACGGCTCCGGCCAGGAACGCCTACTGGCGGAAAACACCCGTAGCGCAAGCTCTGCTGCAGCCACTTTTGAGACCACCAGTTTCAAGGCCATCACCGATGAAGACTTGTCCCGTATCGACCGGCTCCCGCAAAAGGCCACAGCGGATTCCACCCGGGCAAAAAAGAACAATAAGAGCTGGCTCATCTTCGCCCTCGTGATTGTTTGCATCGCCGTTTTGATCGCAGTGTTGATTGCCCTTTAATTGCACGCTCATTGCCCAACTCAGTCAGCGCACGGCAACCTTTCGACCTGCTCAAATGCCGCTTATACGTTTGAGTTCAAAGCTACGAGGCGGTAGGGTGGAATTAGTTTCTTTTAGAGGGTCAGCGCGCTCTAGGCGCAGCAGACCCTCTAAGTCTCTCTCCTTAAAACTCGCACCCCCACTCCCAAACTTCTTCCCCGCACCCTACGAAAGCGAATACAGATGAAATCGACAAACTACATGGTCCCTAACCATGGTTTTGGCGATGTAAATCGAATTCCCATCCAAGAAGTAAGCCCAGACTTCCTCGTCGAGCTAATGGAAGAATCTGGCTCTGAACAGCCTGCAGTGGAGGTCAACCTCACGGGCTCTTCTGCCGAAGGCTTCCGTGTCCGCTACGAAGACACCACCATCGGCTACCTCGAACGGGAAGAAGCTGCGGCTTATACCGAGCTTGATTGGATCATCGATGCAGGTTTGCGCCCTCTGGTTACCGCACACGTAACCATGGTGGAGTTTGATGGCGAGGAATGGCCTTCTTTCGATGTCGAGCTACCGGCCCCTGGCCTGTGTGTTCCGGTCAATAACCCGCCGGCTGAGCGCTGGGCCATGCTGCCTGGCACTACGGCTGCGGCAATCACTCAGTTCCAGTCCAAGATGGACGTCTTCCCAGAATCCGCCGAGCACTTCTTGGTCACCCTGCATGCGCGCCGTTTCTTTGGCCGCCGCAGCGTCAACGTGGCGGTCGATGGTGTGCAGATCGCCTCGCTTAGCCGTGATGACGCCCACCGTTTGGCCGATACCGTTTCGAGCTACCAAAACAGTGGCCTGCTCGCCGTAGCACGCGCCTATTACTGCATGGATGAGGGCAAGCCTCGCCTTGTCGTTTATGCCGATGAGCAGTCTGATGACAAGCGTGCTGTTGTCGCTGGCGTCGCCGGCGCTGCTACTGCAGCTTCCATGGGCCTTTCCGCAGTGGCTGCCGCCCGCGCAGAGGCGCAGGAACACACCAACGTGAATTTCTTCGGCTCCACCAACAATGAAGTCGCGGCGCTGATGTCTTCGCAGGCTTCCTCCATGCCTCTCGTCGGCGGCAGTGCCGGACTAAAACTCGTGGCCGCTGCCAGCGCAGCGATCATCGTCGGCGGTGGCGCTAACCTCGCGGCCTCCATCTTTTCCGTGGATGAGCAGGCTCGCGAAGAAGCTACCGAAGCACAAAGCCACTCCTATGAGGACTCAGTCTTCCCACGCGACCTTTCGCCCTACCGGGACATTTTCGGCACTTCCAGCGCCCAAAAAGCCACGGCAGAGCCTAGCTCACGCACCACGCCTCGCGAGGATTCCCGCGAAGGCACCAAAGACCGCAGTGCTGTAGCTACACGGAAGCAGACTTCCGACGCCGTCGAACCCACCGCAGAACCCAACACGGACGAAGGCTCCCGGGATTCCGACGAACGCATCCTCGCTGCGCCAGATGCGCAGACCATGCTCGAGGGCAACAAGGAAAACCCACGCGTTCCTTCCCGCCCAACGTCGCCGCGCCATGCTTCTGGTGACGACCAGAACCTTCCAGCGCCACTGCCGGTACCGACGCTTCCGCCGGCCACCCCAACGAAGGAGCCTTCTCCCCAACCGCGTAATGCAAAGGAGCCAACGCGAACTGCACCTTCGCCTACCCGCACGGATCCAAACATCTCGAAGCCACCGGCAACCTCCACCACGCCGACGACATCGGAGCCGAGCTCGACTTCCACCTCTCCTACCCCAACTAAGGAAGCAAGCACCACCGAAACTACGGAAGCATGCACCACCGAGGAATCCACGACTCCTAACTCGACCACGCGTCCGGCCTCCCCAACGTCAACGACCCGGAAGCCCACCACGCCAGGAACCATCACCATCATTATCCGCGGCTAGGTCACACGCTCGCCCGTTGAGCCAACGTGTCCAGCCGGGGTACTACACTTAAAACAATGAGCACCACCCCCGGCCCCGATCCAGCCCCCGCGCCTTCACCGGCCGCGCTGGCTGCTGGCCGCCCGCACAATCCCGGCCGGGCTAGCACCGACAAAGAAAGCAAGCAGCCAAGCGCGCAAGAAATAGCGCAGGCCGAGGCCGTTGCTGCCTACCCTTTCGTCGCACTCACGGTGCAGACCACCGGCATCCATCCTTCTACCGGGCGCCTCGTTGCCATCGATGCCCTGACTTATAACGAAAAGCACGAGGTAGGCCAAGAATTCCACGCCATCATCAACCCTGGTACCAACCCGGGCCCACGGCACCTGCATGGGCTTAGCGTTGAGGAAGTAGCAGAAGGCCAGTCTTTCTCGCGGCTGCTCAAGCCACTTGATCGGCTAATTGACGGCCGCACCTTGATCGTGCACGATACCCCTTTTACCTGGGGTTTCATCGTCTCCGAGGCGCGTCGCGCCATGATGGCCGCCGCGCGCCAGAACCGCTCGCGAAACCGCAACCGTAATAAGGGCAGGCGCCGCCGCCAGAAGGTCGGCCACGTTCCTACCCCGGTCAGCATCGTCGATACTTTGGCCACCGCCCGCCGCCAGGGGGTGTGGGATAACGATGTCCGCCTCGCGGCCGTCGCCAAGCGCAGCGGCCTTGATGTAGCTCCGCCCACCGCAACTGTTGAACGTGCCCAACGCAGCGAGGCCGCCACCTCCCGCGAGCAAACCCAGCTGCTGTACCGCCTCTATCAGCATCAAGCAACCGGCACGCGTAGTGCATACGCGCCAGATGAGCTGCGCGCAGATCGCTTTGGTTTGCAGCGCTCGCACGTGCGTGTCGACGCCGCAGAAGCCCCACGTCAGCACCACAATCCGGGCAAATACGTTCCTGGCAAGGAGCTGCACCGCGGCATGGAGATCGTGGTCGCGCCAGAGATCATGGAAGATCCAGACACCATCATCGCGGCTATCGCACGTGAAGAGCTCAACTATTCGGAAAAGCTCACGCGCGAATCCTCGCTGGTGGTTTGCAACATCACCACCGATTTCGTGGGCAAGCCCATGCACGCCCACCGCAAGGGCATCCCGCTGATGTCTGACACTGCTTTCCTTGCAGCGCTCGAGCGCATCCAAGAAGCAATCGAGCCGGAGCCAGAGAAGGATTCCGATAATCGCGCTCAGGCACACGTGCCGAACAGCAATAATCGCCGCTCCGGCAGCGCTAATAGGCGGCGCTCGCGCCGTAAGTCGGGCTCGGGCAAATCCTCCGGCCGCAACCAGCAGAAGAACAATAGTCAGCAAACAAACGAAAATCCCAATTCTTCCAACGCCAAGCCCGGCGGCAATCCGAAGAACGAGGAGAAATCCGGCTCTGGGAACTCGGGTGGCAACAAACGGCGGCGGCGCCGTGGCGGCCGCGGTGGCCGTGGCCGGCGTGGTGGCAAGCCCAAGGGCGGAAACTCGCAGGGCAACAAGGGCCAAACCAGCTCCGGAAAGAACAGCTCCGGGGCAAATGGGTCTGCCAAGAATAAAAACTCCGGCCAAAACTAGGCGCGCAAGTACCCGCCCCGCGGGCTGACGCGACTACCCTAGGGGCATGAGTTTTAACCTTTCCGGCACGTTGCGTTCATTGCGTACCAACGCCGCCACGACCGCTGCCAAGCTGGCCACCACCGCCTCCCGCGCAACCGGACGAGGCGCCGGCGGAATGATCGGTGGCCTTATCGCTGGCGCGATTGATCCACAGATCATGGCTAACCTCGGCGGTGGCCGCCCTGCGGTGCTGGTTACCGGCACCAACGGCAAGTCCACCACCACCCGCATGCTGGCCGCCGCTGTACGCAGCGAGCACAAAGTCGCTACCAATGACGGCGGCGACAACATGGATGCTGGCATCATCTCCGCGCTCATGGCGGGCAAAGACGCCTCCCACCTCGTGTTGGAGGTAGACGAGCTGCACGTTCCGCACGTGGCAGACAACCTGAATCCGCAGGCGCTGGTGCTGCTGAACCTCTCCCGTGACCAGCTCGACCGCGTCGGTGAGATCAATAAGATCGAGCGCGCTCTGCGCGGCGCCGTCGAAGCCCACCCAGACATGCTGGTCATCGCCAACTGCGACGATGTCCTCATGACTTCCGTGGCCTACGACGCCAAGAACGTCATCTGGGTCTCCGCCGGCGCTGGATGGCTCGGCGAGTCCGTGACGTGCCCACGCACCGGCGGCCACATCGTGCGTGATGAGGATGATTGGCGTGCGGTCAAGCCGCTTCCCGACGGCCGCGAGTTCCGCCGCCCCACCCCAACCTGGCGCGTAGACCAAGATGGTTTGCACACTCCGCAGGGTGACAAGGAGCTGAGCCTCTCCCTGCCTGGACGCGCCAACCGTGGCAATGCCGCCCAGGCCATCGCCGCCGCAGTGGAAGGCTTCGGCGTGGACGAGGCCAAGGCCATCGCCGCCACCGAATCCGTCAACGACGTGGCCGGCCGTTACTCCACCATCACCTTGGGTGACCGTGAAATTCGCCTGCTGCTGGCTAAAAACCCAGCCGGCTGGCAGGAGGCCCTGTCCATGGTGGATCGCTCTGCCGACGGCCTGGTCATTGCCACCAACGGCCACGTGGCAGACGGCATCGATATGTCCTGGCTGTGGGACGTACGCTTCGAGGACTTTGAAAACCTCGCGGTCAAGGCCGCCGGCGAGCGCGGCACCGACCTTGCTGTGCGCTTGGTCTACGCCGATATCTCGCACGAGCTCATCCCGGATCCAGTCAAAGCCATCGAGGCCTGCCCACCAGGCCGCATCGAGGTGCTGGCTAACTACACCGCTTTCCGCGATTTGAAGAAGGCGCTTGAGCGCAAAGTAAAGGAGAACGCCAATGGCTAAGACGCAGTTGCAAATCGGCCTCATTCTGCCCGACGTGCTTGGCACCTACGGCGACGACGGCAACGCTCTTGTCCTTCGCCAACGCGCCCGCATGCGCGGCCTTTCAGCTGAGATCGTTCCGATCAAGCTTGGCGAGGCAGTCCCTGACTCCCTCGACGTCTACACACTCGGCGGTGGTGAGGACACCGCGCAGATTCTCGCGGCGGAGC
The DNA here is from genome assembly GCF_001586215.1 of Corynebacterium simulans. NCBI lineage: Bacteria > Bacillati > Actinomycetota > Actinomycetes > Mycobacteriales > Corynebacteriaceae > Corynebacterium > Corynebacterium simulans. The sequence goes on from NZ_CP014634.1 coordinate 1,212,322, forward strand.
ACCTCATCAAAGACGGCGGCCTGACCCGCGCAGCTGAGGCTGGCCGCCCGATCCTTTCAATCTGTGCTGGCCTGCAGGTTTTAGGCGAGTCCTTCCGTGCTTCGGGTCAGATTATTGACGGTGTCGGTCTCATCGACGCCACCACGGCTTCCATGGCTGAGCGTGCCATCGGCGAGGTCTCCTCTGAGCCGACCGGCGCTGGCATCACCGCGGAGCTGACCGAAACCCTCACCGGCTTCGAGAACCACATGGGTGCCACCATCTTGGGCCCTGCCGCGCAGCCGCTGGGCAAGCTCATTCGCGGCCAGGGCAACGCCGATACCGCAGCCACCGCCGATCTTTCCGACGCCGCCGAGCAGCGCATTGCCGAAGGCGCCGTCCAGGGAAGCGTCATCGCCACCTACATGCACGGCCCGGCACTGGCGCGTAACCCGCAGCTGGCTGACCTCCTGCTGGCCAAGGCCATGGGCGTTGCCCTCACAGACCTAGAACCGCTCGACATCCCGGCCGTGGACAAGCTGCGCACCGAGCGCCTCAACGCATCAAAGCCGCCGCGCTCGCAGCTCTAGACACGCAACTGCGGGCGCTCAGCTGACGCTCGCGGCTTGCCTTAGCCCGGCTTGCCTTAGCCGCCCTAAATGCCAAATCGTCGCCATTTTCGCGCAACTTAGCGCCACAATCCGGCAATTAGGCCGGCTGCTAAGACAGCTACACCGTCAAACGACCCGACAGCGCGCGGGACAGCGTCAGCTCATCCACGAACTCAAGGTCGCCGCCCAGCGGCATACCGGAGGCTAGGCGCGTGATCTTCAGATCCGGGAAGTCACGCAACAACCTCACCAGGTAAGCCGCGGTAGCCTCACCTTCCGTGTTCGGATCGGTTGCGAGGATAACCTCTTTGATCTCCGGCGTCGTGTCATACAACGGCGCGTCCGGGGTGGAATCCGCCAGCTCGCGGTCAGGCAACACGCCACCGATGCGCTGCAGCAGCACGGAGATGTTGAGATCCTTCGGACCCACGTTCGCCAGCGGGTCCAAAGCGCCACCTAGAACATGGTAGCGCCCCTCATACTCACCGGTGCGCTCGATGACCTGGATGTCCTTAGGCTCTTCTACAACACAAATAGTGGATGCATCGCGCTGCGAGTTCACACAGATTCGGCAGACTTCTTCGCGCGAGATGTTGCAACAGATACGGCAGAAAGTCACGCCATCACGTACCGCGCCGAGCGCGTTTTGCAGGCGGTCGACGTCCTCCGGATCCATGTGCAGCACGTGAAAAGCGATACGCTGCGCCGACTTCGGCCCGACACCCGGAAGGCGCGAAAACTCGTCGATGAGATCCTGCAGAGGTCCTTCGAACACGATTCTCCCTATCTATGAAATGCAAAAAGGCCGCTTCCCCCGCTGCGGGGAATAACGGCCTTTTAGTTTAACGCGCGACTACTGGTTGCCGCCGAAGACATCCTGGAAGGAAGGTCCATCGTAGCCCTGCTGGGACTGGCCCATGCCCTGGGACAGCGGGCCAATCTTTTCCTGAGCCAGCTTGCCAGCGGCAGCGTGTGCTTCCTTGAAAGCGCCGATAACGAGGTCCTGGAGGGTGTCAACGTCCTCAGGGTCCACAACGGACTTATCGATCTGGAGGTCAACGAGCTCTGCGCCGCCGGTCATGACAACCTTAACCAGGCCGTTGCCTGCGGTGCCTTCAACGTGTGCGGCCAGGATTTCTTCCTGTGCCTTCTGCAGCTCAGCCTGCACGCGGACAGCCTGTGCGAGCAGGTCGTTCATGTCATTTGCCTGGGACATTGGGTCAGTCATGGAAAGTCCTTTCAACGTAAATTTCTTTAAGATTTTCGCTACCCGTCAAGTGTACAGACGCTTAACTACAATCGCCGTGCACCTAGCTCCTTGGTGAGCAGTTCCATTGCAACTTCCGTGGAGCTGCGGTGGTCCATCTCGCCGGCGTTTTGGGCTTCCTCCATCATTTCGCGTTCTTGTTCATCGCGGGAGTAGGCCTGTTGAGCAGGTTGTGGTGCCGGTTGCGCAGTGCTTGCCGACGCCCCCATCTCCTGGTTCTGCTGCCCCGGCCCCGGTTGACTGGGCTGCGGGTCAGCTGGATAGTACTCCTCTGGTGGTGCCTCAAATTCGTCTTCCGGCGCTGGTTCGGGTGGCAGTGGTACACCGTTGCCGAACTGCGGAATCTTGTTGAATTCCTCGTCGCGTTTTTGCGCGACCTGCGAAGCCTGCGCGATTCGCGAACGCCAGTCACCACCCTGCTGGGATGACTGTTGTGCCGGCTTCGCCGCTTGCTGACGCGGGGCCTGCACCTGCGCAGGCGGAGTAGCTTGCGGTGCAGGTTGATGCGCGCTTGCCGCCGCCGATGCCGCAGCCGCCGATGCCGCAGCTGGTGTCACTGGCCCGGGGCTCTCTTCGCGAGCAGTCTCGTTGTTCTGCGTGCCGATAGGTCGCGGTGCTCCCCACGGATCATCAGATGCAGACGCAGATGCGCTGGCAGACTGCTCCGATTGCTGCTCGGGTTCAGTCTGCGGGCTAGGCCTCTCAGACTCCTGTTCTGGCTCAGCGGACTCGCGCTGTTGCTGGTTTGGGTTCCACGTTGGCTGCTGCCGCGGAGTGCTTTCGCTAAAGCCTGCTGCCTTCGGGTTGGTGCCGATAATGCAGTTGACCTTGACGTCGCGGCGCAGCTCTTCCTTAAGAACCGCTACGATTGCATCATTGTTTGAAGGCGAGTTGATTCGCTCCGCCAGCGCACCAGTGGTGTGCCCCAGAATCAACGTGTCATCGCGGAAGCCGAGCACGCGAGCCTCGGCAAGCATGATTTCCGCGACCTTATTACGACGCCCCACGGCCGCGCGAAGGTTCGACCACTGCGAACGCACTTGCTCCGCGACATCAACTGCATGTTCCTGGGCAGATTCCTGCACTGGTTCCTGAGCAGACTGCTGTGCCGGTTCCTTGGCTGGTTCCTGAGCAGACTCCTGTGCAGGTTGAGTCTCGGTTCGCTGCTGAGGCGCCTGTTCGGCGCGCTCGGCGGGCTGCTGCGCAGCCTGCTGTGCCGGTTGTTGCGGCTGTGCCTGCGACGCTTGGGCCTGCTGCTGTTGTTGCTGCGCCTGCTGCTGAGCCTGGCGGTTACGGCGAGCAGCGATGATGGCAGCCGCCGCGGCTGCTGGGTCTTGGGCTTGGGCAGTAGCGGGTGCAGGTTGGTTGGAAGCTGCGGTATTTGCGTGACCGGCAGCAGGCGTTCCATCGGAAGTGCCTTGCGGTGAGCCAGCAGACATTCCCTGTGGCAGCGCAGCAGCCTGGCCCGCGGCGGCAGCTGCGGGCGCAGAGCCGACCAGAAGGTGGGCACACAGGATCTCCAGAAGCAGGCGCGGCGAAGTAGCGCCACGCAGCGAAGAAATGCGGCTATTGACGGTTTCTGCCAGGTAAGCCAACTGCGGGCCGGTAAAGCGCTGGGCTTGGGCCAAAAGGATTTCGCCGCGGTCGGTCGGGGCCGAGACCAAGCCGGCCTCCAAAGCACCCGGCACCGCTTGCAGAATCATGAGATCGCGAAGGCGATCCAAAAGGTCGATGGTAAATCGGCGCGGCTCGTGGCCGGCTTCAATGACGTCGTCGACGATCATGAACAAGGCTGCCTTGTCTTGCTCGGCAAGCGCCTCAATAGTCTTATCCAGCAGGCCCAAATCGGTGACACCGAGCAACGGACGCGCGATGTCATAGGTCAGACCATCTGGCCCCGCACCAGCCAAGAGCTGATCCAGAATGGACAAAGTATCACGCGGGGAACCGCCACCGGCCTGGATGACCATGGGATACACGGTGTCATCGACATGCACGCCCTCAGAAGCGACGGTGCGCTCAAGCAGGCCCTTCATCGCAGGTGGGGTCAGCAGACGGAACGGGTAATGGTGCGTACGCGAGCGAATGGTGCCGATGATCTTTTCCGGCTCCGTGGTAGCGAAGATAAAGATCACGTGCTCCGGTGGTTCCTCCACCACCTTCAGAAGCGCGTTGGCGCCCGAGGCGGAAATCATATGTGCTTCGTCGATAATGAAGATGCGATAGCGCGACTCAGCAGGCGCATAGTACGCGCGGTCACGCAGCTCACGCATGTCTTCCACACCGTTGTGGGAAGCCGCGTCAAGCTCAGTTACATCCAGATTGCCCGGGCCACCTGGTGCCAGCGAAACACAAGACTCGCACACGCCACACGGGGTAGACGTAGGCCCCTGCTCACAGTTGAGCGAGCGGGCCATAATGCGCGCTGAAGAGGTCTTGCCGCAGCCGCGCGGACCGGAAAACAGGTAGGCATGATTGATACGCCCTGCGTCGAGGGCAGCGGATAAAGGCTTGGTGACCTGCTCTTGGCCGACCACTTCCGCGAACGTTGCTGGACGATATTTCCGGTATAGAGCCACGGTTAGTCAGTCTACATTCTGTGCCCGACACTCTCCCCCGCAGCGGGCGGAGCAAGCTAGCCGGCGCGCTTCCAATCGAGGATATCGACGCCCTGTTCAGCTACTGCTTCCTGCAGCTTGGCGACGCCCTCTTCCACCGCATAGGCATATTCTGAATCGGTAAGCATCAGCAGCTGACAGACCAAAGTCAGCCGGCCGTCCTCCGGCAGCTGCGGGGTGCTGCCGCCCCACAGATAAGGCGCGATCAGCAGACCATGGTGTACGTTGAGCGAATCTTCCGAAAGTATCTCCGGCAGCATGATGCCCGGCTGCGCAGGCAACACACCACCGGCCTTGGTCAGCTTTTCTGCAGCCGCAGTAACCGCAGCGGCCACCTCCGGCTGCGTCGCGCGCGCCACAGTCAGCAGCTCGCAGCGCACATCGACGCCCTGCTCCGCATGCTTGAGCCCCGTGTCTACCTTGCCGAAGGTGGTGGTAACGGCGAGGGACTGGGCGTCGTCAAGCGCGGCTAAACCAAGCCGGCGGCCTTCCACGTTTTTAAACTCCAGCGGAACGGGAATGACCTGGCTTAGCCAGTACGAAGTCTCGTCGGAATTGATGGCTTAAGCCCCCAACTTCTCCAAAGCGGCGAGCAGCACGCAGGTTGCGACGCCGTCCATTGCAGCCTCGACCTCTTCCTGCGGTGGCAGCGAAGGTGCCAAGCGGATGTTGCGGTCATTCGGGTCCTCGCCGTGCGGGAAGGCAGAGCCAGCCTTGGTCAGCACGATGCCGGCGTCCTTCGCCAGCTCCCAGACGCGGGTGGCGGTGCCATCGACGACGTCGAGGGAGATGAAGTAGCCGCCCTTCGGCTCGGTCCACTGCGCGACCTCGTACTCGCCCAGGCGGGACTGAAGGATGCGCAGGACAGCGTTGAACTTCGGAGCCAACAGCGCCGCGTGGCGGCGCATGACCGCACGCACGCCTTCGGCGGAGCCGAAGAACTGGTAGTGAGCAAGCTGGTTTATCTTGTTCGGCCCAATGCCGCGAATCTTCGCGTGGGAGAGGTACCAATCCAAGTTCTCGCGGGAGGACGCGAAGAACGCAACGCCAGCTCCGGCGAAGGTGATCTTGGAGGTAGAAGACATAGCCCAGAAACGGTTCGGGTTGCCTGCCTTAGCTGCAATGTCGAGAATCGGCAGGATCTCCGGGAACTCATCGGTGAGAGTATGGACCGCGTAAGCGTTGTCCCAGATGATGCGGAAGTCTGGCGCTGCGGCTTCCATGGAGGCGAGCTCCTTGGCGATCTCCTCGGAGATGGTCACGCCAGTTGGGTTACCGAACATCGGAACGGTCCACATGCCCTTGACCTGCGGGTCCTTGACCAATTCCTTGACGGCGCCGAGATCGGGGCCGTCGGAAAGCATAGGGACCGAAATCAGCTCGAAGCCGAAGTGCTCCGTGATAGCGAAGTGGCGGTCATAACCCGGAACCGGGCAGATCCACTTGACGGTCTTTTCCTGGGACCACGGACGCTCGGACTCATTGGTACCGAAAGCATAAGCCCAAGAGATGAGGTCGAACATGATGTTCAAGGAGGAGGAATCTCCAGCCAACAGCAGCTCTGGGTCGATGTTGGTCAGCTTGCCCCACAGCTCACGCAGTTCCTTGATGCCCTCAAGGTTGCCGTAGTTGCGAAGGTCGTTGCCTGCGGCGTCGGAATAGTTGCCCGCGCCTGGCAGCTCGAGCAGATCGTTGGACAGGCTCAATTGCGCCTTTGCGGGCTTGCCGCGGGTCAAATCCAGCTTCAGGCCCATAGCCTTCAGCTCCTCGTAGTCCTTACGAACCTTCGCTGCGAGTTCGTCGAGCTCAGACTTTTCGAGATTGAGCAGGGACATTCCTGTCCACCTTCCGGGTTAGTTGCGGGTAGTTGCGAATATATGGCAACCAATACTAACGCTTGCGTGCAGCTTTTGTAATGTTTATCACCCAGAAAACTTAAAAGGGACCCCGCGCACCCGTCAGAGCCTCCTGACCCTTGCTGCATTCCTGCCCTGGGGGAGTTCAGAGGATGGACGCCACGCGGAATCCTGCCGATAAGCCTAGCGCGCCTGCTACCCCTGCGGCAAACCGTTATTGCCCCCAATCGCCGCGGCCCCGCTCCTTCCCATCGCTGCGGCCGCTGTTACGGCTACTCCACTAGCGCCGGACGCAGGTCGGCCTACCCGGAGTGCGCAGTACGAATTTTTCCTTGGGGCCTGCTCGTGTAGAGTCTTCCAACGGAGGATTCGACTAGCGGCCTATGTCACACGCCTGGAACGCGTGCGGGAGTCACATCCCTCAGGGGTTCAAATCCCCTATCCTCCGCCACGGGTCCCAGCTCTTCGGAGTTGGGACCATTTGCGTTTTCTTGGGTTACGTTTTCTTAGGTCCGGCGCCACTGCCCGACACCCTCCCCCAGCTTCTTTCGCCCGACATCCCCATTACGTTGTTAGCAGTTCCACCCCAGGGCGCCGAAGATTCATAGCCTGTCCACCCGAGTGGGAGGGGCTATGTTTATGTCCGTTCCCGCCGTCCGAAAGGACAGTGGAACTAGTCGCTGGCTTCGGTATGGCTTATTCCTGTCCCTGTTAAGAAAATGATCCGGGGGGTGATGCCACCGGAGACAGTGACATACTCAAACAGCTCAATAGGAACCTGACCCGGCCCAGGCGGCACGAGGTCTCACAGTAATGTGGATGCCAGCGCCAGTATGTCCGACCACCCCAGCGATGAAGCGTAAATAATCCAACTCCCTACTCATCGCTAGGAGGCACCAACTCATGGCCTATGACTTCGTCATTGGAATGGACGTCGGCAAATACTTCCACCACGCCTGCGTCCTCGATCCCCAGGGCAGACAAGTCCTATCCAAACGCATCAACCAGCACGAAGGCTCGCTACGCAAGCTCTTCGGCAAATTCCTGGCCAATGACGCCGAAGTCCTTGTCGTCGTCGATCAGCCCAACAACATCGGCAGGCTAACCGTCGCAGTCGCCCAAGCAATGGGAGCCGACGTTCGCTACCTCCCCGGGCTTGCCATGCGACAGCTTTCACGTATCCACGTCGGCAACTCCAAGACCGATGTACGCGACGCTTATGTCATCGCCCATGCCGGCCTCAACCTGCCAGATGCCCTGCGTAGCGTCGACCGCGTTGAGGAAGTCTTCCTCCAGCTGAAAGTCCTCAACGGTATCGACGAAGACCTCGCCCGCGCCTACACACGCCTGATCAACCAGATGCGATCCGCGCTCGTGGGCACCTACCCCGCATTCGAACATGTCCTACGTGGCCAGATGATTCACCGCAAGTGGATTCTCCACCTTCTGGCGAAATACGGTGGCCCCACCAAGATTCGACGCGTCGGCAAAGCACGGCTGACAGCTTTCGCACGTGGTCACAGGGCACGTAATCCTGAACCAGTTATCGATGCCATGCTTGCTGCGATCCACGGCCAGACGGTATCCATCGCCGGCGCAGAATACGCGGAACTTGGCGTAGCAATGTCCGCCAAAGATGCACTAGCCAAGCTGGAGCACCGCAAAGAGATTGAAGCCCAGGTACTCGAGCTGATCCAGGACATTCCTCAGACCGAGATTCTCTTGTCCATGCCCGGCATCGGCCCACGTAGCGCCGCGCAAATCCTTATGACCGTCGGCGATATGTCCGACTTTCCCAATGCAGCGCACCTGGCTTCCTATGCAGGCCTGACGCCGCAGACGAATCAGTCGGGAACGTCGATCATGTCGAATTCGCCCAACCGGGCCGGCAACAAGAAATTGAAGAACGCCCTATGGCAATCATCCTTTGCATCGATCAGATTCCACGAGCGTTCCCGGCAATTCTATGAGCGAAAACGCAAAGAAGGCAAGAGACATAACGCCGCAGTCGTCGCGCTCGCACGCCGACGCCTCAACGTCCTCTTCGCCATGATGCGCAGCGGAGAGCTCTACAGAGACATCCCCACAGCCCAGGAGGCCGCTGCGGCCTAGCCCCTACCAGCCCCGGAGCCGATTGCGCAGGAAGCCCAATCGGCTCTTCAGCATGCCCGAAAACAACATCCGCAGCGTGAAGCAGAACCCCTTCACACCCCCAGCAACCTCACCCACGGAGTTGACAACCTATATAGGAACACCCCCCGACATCCCCAAGGCACCGCAAATACCCAGACGGCAAACGAGGATGGTAAATCCACGCACCGCCTGTGCCACTGATCCACTTCCATATCAGCAATTGCGACAAGGCTTGACCATTTAGGAACGCGGCCTGCCATTCAAACGGAAATCGGTACTCCGCGGCGGCACGGAAGGGCCAAATGGTGAGGTGCAGATGGTGAGTTCGCTATTCAACAGCCCCAGCAGTTAACAGCACCCCCATCCGTAAAGGGTCGACCTCACCATTTGGACGTGACCTCACCATTTGGAGGATGGGCCCGCACGGATTGCACTCAGGCCGCGGGATTCATACTCGGCCGGAATGGTTTGCGCTCGGCCCGCGTGGCTCGCGGGCGGCCTGCGCGATTTGAGGGCCACCTTTCCACTGTTGACCTGCGGATTTTGCCACTCTAGACAAGGCTGATAATGTTTTCCAACGGAGGATTCGACTAGCGGCCTATGTCACACGCCTGGAACGCGTGCGGGAGTCACATCCCTCAGGGGTTCAAATCCCCTATCCTCCGCCACAGGCCCCAGCTCTTCGGAGCTGGGGCCATTTACGTTTTCTTGATTCCGGCTGGGTTGGCAGAGCAAAGGCGGAGCTAGGGGGACGAGGACTAGGGCGTTCGAGCGCCACTTTCTAGGCGCAGCAGCAGCTCCTTTGCAGCCACGCCGCCGCGGTAGCCGCCGAGGCTGCCGTCGCTGCGCAATACGCGGTGGCACGGCACGATAATCGGCACGGGGTTACGCGCGCAGGCGCTACCCACGGCGCGGACGGCCTTGGGGTTTGCGGCGGCGTCGGCAAGCTGGGCGTAGGTGGTGGTCGCGCCGTACGGAATGTCCGTCAGTAGCCTTTGGACGCGCTGGCGAAAGCCCGAGGTGAGGGCCTCATCAATGGGCACGCTGAAAGTGCGGCGCGCGCCTGCGAAGTACTCGTCTAGCTGTACCGCTGCAAGTGTCAGCACCGGACTTGCGCCCATGGTTGCCGGACCGATCTTGTTGTTAAGGAGCGCCAAGACTTCCGCGGACTCTTCGCACGCGAAGGCCAGATAGACCACACCCCGCTCAGTCGCCGCCACGAGGAGTTCGCCCACAGGCGAGTCGACGTAACGATAAGTAACTGAGCGGGGTGTAAATGCCATGCCGGCAATTCTAGTGCGGGGCTACATCAGCTTGGTCTCCGCAAGGGCCGCATCCAGCTTCGAGGTATAGGCATGCAGCGGCTTGTGCAAGACGAGGCCGAGGAAGAACATCGGCAGCAGGAAGACCAGCAGCACCAGCAGCGAGAGCCAGTAATCAGCGTGATAGACGCCGCCGATTGCCGCGCGGAAGGCGCGAATCGTGTACGTCGCCGGCAACCACGGGCTGATGTTCTGGAACCACTCCGGCAAAAGCTGCAGCGGATACGCGCCGCCGGCACTGGAGACCTGAATGACCAACAAAAGCACGCCCAAAGCCTTACCCGCGTTGGCGAAGGAGACCACGAGCGTATAGATGATCATCATGAATACGGTCGAAGAGACCCAGGCCGCCAACCACAGCAGCACCGGATGTGCGGGTTCTAGCTGCACGAAGAAGATAAGGCCAAGCGAAAGCAGCGTGGACTGGAAGAAGCCAATCAGCGCGAAGATGCCGAAGCGGCCAAAGAAGCGCTGCACCACGGTATAAGAGTCGCGGTTGCTGACGTCAGTGCGCAAGGTGACGGCTGTGAGCAGGCAGCCCACCCACAGCGCCAGGGTGGTATACAGCGGCGCCATGCCCGCGCCAAACGACGCCACCGGATAGACAGGTTGGCGGTCCACCGAAACCGGCGAGGCGATAAAGCTTGCCAGGGCATCCGGGTTATTGCCCACCACCTTGGCTAGGCGTGAGAGATCGCCGGTATCGCGTGCGCGGTCGAGCTCATCTTTTAGCTCGCCGAAGCGGTCCGCATCCGAGTCCAGCTCCTGAGCAAGGGTGCTCAGTGCATCCCGGGCGCCAGTCAGAGACTCGGTGTCCAAGCTGATGCCAGAGCCCTGCGAGTCGATGTCACTGCCGATGCGCTGCAGGGAGTCCTGGAGCTTGCCCACAGAGGTGCGCAGCTGCGAGTCGCGGCTGGACTCGATTGCTTGCTGGGCGCGGTCGATGGAAGAAAAGTCCGGCTTCTGCGCACCCGGCGCATTCGCTGCGGCTACCAAGCGGGAGTGCACGGCCTCCTGTGCCGCAATAGCCTCGTCGAGGTTGCTGGTCAGCTGCGCGGCCTCCGCCGGCAGCACTGGCTTCACATCGCTATTTACGCGATCCCGCAGGCCTTTGTAGGCATCGATCTGCCCCTGCACCTGGCCTGCCAGCGTATTCAAGGTGGCCTGCATCGAGGCGCGCGAGGTATCCGCTGAATCGTATAGTTCGTCGATTCGCTGGCGTACTACATCGTAGCTATCGGCAGTCTGCGAAAGCGCCGCGTCGAGGGACTCCGTAGACAGGTTCAGATCTCCAGTTGGGCCCGACAGCGAAGGACGCGGCGCATTGGCGATGCGTTGTGCGCTTTCTACTAGCGGCACTGAAGAATCCACCAGGCTGCCCATCGAACGGGCCGTACGCGCGCCGGTGTGCAGCTGTGTTTCGATGCCATCGGCACGAGCTTCAATGCGCTTCAACGTTGCCTTTGCGTCGGACTCGTTGAGGTATTCGTCGAGGGAGGAAATCAGGCCTAGGGAGACGTCGCCAAGCGTGTGTGTGAAGGACTCCGCGATCTGGGAGGAAACGCCCTCTGCGCCCTTATTCGTAATTTTCGGCGCCAGCGCGTTCTTCTTCTCGTTGGTGTACAGCGAGATTTCGGTCGGCTTGGAGCCTTCCGCATAGAAGGTCATCATGTCCGAGCTGAAATGCTCCGGCAGCACGATGGAGGCGTAATACTCGCCAGATTTCGTGCCGTCGATGGCGTCTTCAGCGTCGGTGATGACCCAATCCAACTTGTCATTTGCACGCAGCTCCGAGAGCACCTTCTCGCCTACGTTGACCGGAACCGGGAAGATGTCGCTTTTATAGCCGGTATCCTCACTGGCCACGGCTACCTTCAGCTGGCCCGTGTTGGAGAAAGGATCCCAGCTGGCCAACACGTTGAACCAAGTAAACAGCAAAGGAATAACGACGAGGCCAAAGAGGATGACTGATGCCATGACGTTGCTAGTGGCACGGCGAAGATCATCCAGGAAAATTCCACCGATCTTTTTCATTATTTCTCCTCGCCTTTTTCGTCGAGAGTGCCTTCATTGTGCAAGACGCCGTCTTGGTACTGCGCCTCCTCAGCCGAAGCCGAATGCACACCTTCACCGCGGGCGGCAACGGAGTGCCGGAGCTCTTCCTCGTTGAAGTCCACCAACTCGGTGGACTGCGCGAGGCTCTTGCGCAGGTACTCGAGGGTGACCACGATGCCCAAGATAAGCAGGCACCACAGCGTCCAAATGCCCAACAACAATGGTTTCTGCGAAGGCACAAGCGCAGCCACGATGCCGAGCACCACCATGCCCACAACGCCAAGTACTGCAGCCACGCGGATCCAGTGCCTGTAATCGTGCTTGCGTTTTTCCAAATCAGCTGCGAATTCCTCACGGCCTTGCAGTGCCTTCAGGACATCGGCGAAGCGGTAACCATCGCCGACGATCTGGACGTTTTCTGCCGCGATGAGATCGGTCTTGGCCAGCTCGCGGTTAAAGAGCAAGTTAAAGTGCGCGAAGCTGCGACGCCCCAACAAGCCCAAGGCGAAAGCCACTACGAACATCAAGGCCAGCACGGACATGAACTTGAGATAGTGCAGACCATAGAAGCCGCCGATGGTCTCGCGCATGGCGTCGATGCCATATGAGAATGGCAGAAGCGGGTAGATGGAACGGAAGAAGTTCGGCATCAGCTCAATCGGGTACAGGCCGGAGGCACCCGGAATCTGTACGATGACCAGCACCACTGCAAGGCCACGGCCCACGTGACCAAGGGCCGTCGACAGCGCGTAGATGATGCTGAGATAAGCCAGCGCGATGAGCGTGCCGGTGGCAACGAATGCGACTGGATTTACCGTCTGTACGCCCACGGCCAAGTCACCCACGGTGACAATTACGGCCTGCACCATCGCCATCACGGCCATGAGCAGGAAACGGCCCAGATAAGCCTGGCCCACCGTGAGCCGCTTAAAGCCTTCGAGATCCACCTCCACGCGGAAGATGACCACGAGCACGAAGGCACCGATCCACAGCGAGAGGTTCGTAAACAGCGAGGCCATCGCGGAACCGTAGGAGCCCACCGGATAGACTGGCGCGCTCTTCACCTCAACGGGATCAGCGAAGAAGGAACCAATCTCATCGGAGTTCAGGCCGGTGATGGTCTGCAGTTCCTTGGTCCGCGAGTGAGCGGTGATGGCGCGGACGTCGTCACGCGCGCCCTCCACACCATCTTCCAGGGAGGCAAGATCTGAATCGAAGGAACCAAGTGCGTCCTGGGTTGCGCCGAGCTGCTTGCCGACGCCGTCCAGCAAGTTCTGTGCTTCCTCCATCGTCGCCTTTTGGGTGTCCAGCGAAGCCGAGAACGCACCGACCTTGGAGCTTAGGTTGCTCATCGCGCGATTAATCTCCGGCACAGACTTATCGACGGTGTCCGAGAGAACCTGGGAGGTCTTCTTCGTATCCTGCGCCGCCTGATTGACCGCATCCGCCGTGGACTTCACGGACTTGGCGGTCTCATTGCTGTCATTGCTGAGTGCTTGGAGATTACCCAGCAGCTGCTTATTCGCAGCGTTGCCCTCCTCCAAAGTGGCAATTGCATCATTGAGCGGGCCCGCCACACCCGGAGCTACGGCGGGCGAATTAACGACATCACGCAGCTGCCGGATGGATTCATCCCCGGCGGCAATAGCGTCGTTGGTTTGCTGGGTCGCGGAGTTAAAACGGGAGTTTGCTTGGTCGAGCTGCGCAGTAATATCCGCGACGGATTCCTGGGCGCGCGCGGTGCCTTGCGCGACGCCGGTTGACCCCTCGACGAAAGCCGAGGTCAGGGAATCGGTATAGCCGGTGACGTCGCCTTGTGCGCTGGCGATGACATTCTGGACGTCGCCAAGTGCGGCTTGTGCATCCGTCATAGCCTGCTCAACATCGCGCACCGTCTGCTTGGCATTTTGCATCTTGACCTGCGAGTTGCCGAGCTTATCGCTAACCTCACGCAAATCCGCACGCGCGGAGGAAATGTTATTTGCTGCCTTATCGAAGGCTCCTTCCGAACGCTGGCGGGAGCGCTGCAGCCGGTCTTCGAACTTATTGCCCTCATCGCGCACCGAGGAGGCCGCTGCCTCCGCCACCTGCTCCTTGAATGCAGAGGTGATCTGTTCGTCCAAGCTAGATGCGGCACTGTCGGTGATCTTGGGCGCGATTGCGCTGGCCTTCTCATTGACGCGGTACTCCAACGTTGGCTGCGCATATTGGCCGTGCAGCGCGCCTAGAAGATCCGAGCTGAAATTCTCCGGGATGGTCACCGTGGCGAAGGTCTCCCCGCGCTCCAAGGAGCGCTCGGCTTCTTCAGCGTCAAGGAATTGCCAGCCCAGCTGGTGATTGTCGTGCAGCTGCTCCGTGACTTGCTTGCCGACGTCGATATGACCGGTGACATCAGAAGATCCGCCCTTGTCCTCATTGACAACGGCGACCTTAATATTTTCGGTTGCTCCATATGGGTCCCAGAAGGCCGCGATATTGACCCACGAATAAAGCGCGGGCGTAATGACCAAACCGATGAGAATGATCCACGACTTCTTGGTGCGCCCAAGACGGGCAATATCTCTTAGAAAAATTTGCCAAGCATAACGCACGCTGAACACACTACTTAAGCTTTCGGACATGGCGTTAACCAGCACCTTTATTGTTCAACGAACGAAAGTAGTTCATTTTAAAAACTATTCATTTCAAGCTGCGGGACGTCGGTTTAATACGGCTTTCCTTCCCCGGACGAAGGCTTGAACAAACTTGAGGCATCGGAGTTATTTCCCGAGCTTCTCGGCCTAAACGGAACCCGTACTATCACTTACGCTTTCGAAACTCGCCTTAGCGCGCAAAAGGCACAGCTTTTCAACACCGCGATCTACAGACCACCTTTAAACCACTTTGTTAAATATGTCACTCACTGTATATGCGAGGCCCAAAGAACTACATAAAACTTTTACTCACCCCCGCAACCCCCACACCGTGGGGAATGTTCTCCCCTAAGGACCAAACATGTCGAGACAAGGGTTTAGAGTAAGTGGAGCTTCGCGCTGTGACTGCCCTTCATTTTTTCGCAGCGCGAGATATGTCCGTTTCCGCCCCCTTTGATTAATGTTTCCCTATAGGAGAATTCCGGATGCCAAGACCGGTTGATTCACATACCTCTTACGTGCCCGCAATCGACGGCCTGCGCACCGTCGCTGTGCTCAGCGTCGTGGCGTATCACCTAGATCCAGCCTGGCTGCCCGGCGGCTACTTGGGCGTCGGTATGTTCTTTACGCTCTCCGGCTACCTCATTACTGCCAACCTTATGCGCAGCCACCTGCGCGGCAAGGGCCTTGGTCTGCCTACCTTCTGGCTGCGCCGCTTCCGTCGCCTCGTGCCGGCAGTCGTGCTCATGCTGGTCTCCGTAGTATTGCTGACGATCTTCTTCGATCTCCCCAAGCTCGGTGAAACCAGCGGCCATGCGCTCAGCGCGCTGTTCTACGTCAACAACTGGCATGTCATCTTGGAGGGCCAGTCCTACTTTGACCGCTTTGCCGGCCACGCACCGCTGGACCACATGTGGTCACTGTCGGTGGAAGAGCAGTTTTATCTCTTCTGGCCGCTGGTGTTGTTTGTGCTTCTCAAGCTCACCCGTGGCAAGCGCAAGCCGCTTCTTATTTCCACGCTGGTGCTTGCCGCACTCTCCTTCGGTTGGATGGCCTTCCTGTTCAACACCGGCGCCGATGCCACCCGCGTATACGAGGGCACCGATACCCGTGCCGGCGGCATTCTGCTTGGCGCTGCCCTCGCTATCGCACTGACCAAGCAACGCGGCTACCGCATCCCGCCGCGGGCACTTACCATCCCGGCTTCCATTCTCGGTCTGGTTGGTATTGGCCTGCTCTTCTGGTTGCTGCCGGACTATTCGCCGCACCTATACAACTGGGGCCTTATCGCTCTTTCCATCGCCACCGTCGCGGTCATCGCCGCGGCCTTGGATCAGCGCAGCCTTCTCTCCCGCTTCTTCGCGCTGGCACCACTGCGCTGGATCGGTGAGCGTTCCTACGGTATCTACCTCTGGCACCTGCCTGCCATCGTGTTCATTCCAGATTGGTCCGTAGCGCACCCCATCTTGGTCACCGTGATCTCCATCCTCCTCGCGGCCATTTCTTGGGCGCTAGTTGAGGACCCGATCCGCCGCAACGGCGTCGTCGAGCCGGTGAAGAATTGGTGGGCGAAGCGCAAGAGCATCGGCATGCCGCGCCTTGGCCTTACCGTTCCAGCCACGCTTATGGCGGCCGTGATTGCAATGGGCATTCCGGCCGCATGGAACGATTCACTGGGCCAGGAAGAAACCCCAGGCTCCCAGCAAATGGGCTTGAAGGTCGGTGGAGGCGGACCCAAGAAGGACACCGCGGCTGCGGCGCCAGCACCTAATGCCTCTTCTAGCGCGGCCCCAAGTTCCGCTGCCCCAGATCCGAACCAGAAGGGCAAGACGCGCTGCACCACCATCATCCACGTCGGTGACTCCACCTCCATCGGCATGTTCTCCGATGACTACGTCTCCGATCCTTCACTCAATGCCCAGGTGACCTACAAGAACGTCGGCGCTCAAGAAGTCGTCGCAGACGTCACCGGCGCCCGCTCCACCGTTGAGGCCCTCGAGGGGGATCCAACCATCCTCGATTCCGTTAATCAGCTGTTGCAGCAGGGCTACGGCGAGGACGATTGCTGGGTCATCAGCGCTGGTGTGAACGACGCCGCAAACCGCGCCGTGGGCGGTTCCGGCGAGGAAGACTGGCGCGTGGACCAAATCATGCAGGTGCTTGGCAAAGCCCCCGTAATGTGGCCGACCGCCACCACCAACCGTGACTCCGGCGCTTACGCGGATTCCAACATGCAGCCTTTCAACGAGGCGCTGCTGGCCTCCCGCGATCGCTACCCGAACCTCGTGGTCTATGACTGGGCTACCGATGCCCGGACCGAGTGGTTCTTGGAGGGCGATGACGTCCACTACAACACCGGTGGCAACGAGAAGCGCGCGGAGTACTTCTCCAAGGCAATCGCCAAGGCATTCCCTGCTGATGGCTCCAAGCCGGAGCACCAGATCGTGGCGGTAGATTCCACGCCTACCCGCTAGGAAAAAGCAAAGATATCGGGCAGGACATAGTTAATTCGCAAAGGCCGGTGGTTCAAAACCATCGGCCTTTAGCCATTCAATATGCGGCGGCGTGTTGTGGCCCCACTCGTTGCGGGTCCACACAAAAGCCTCTTCTACTTCTGCTTCCGAGTAGCCGCCATCGCGCAGATAGGCCTTGAAACCGTTTTTACCCGGCTCCTTAATCCACAGCCAGATATAGTCCAGCACACTGTGATCCCCCAGCAAGTCCTGCAGAGACTCCGGCAGGTATTCACGCTCGGCGCGCACGCGGGCTTCTAGGTCCTCGTCGAAGAAGTCGTACAGATAATCCATACTGTCTTCCAGCTGGGCATATTCGAGTGCATTCATGTTTTTATACTCCTTGCGGCCCCAGCCTAGCGGGTCTTGGTTCCCAGGGTCATGCGGTCTACTTCCTCGAGTACTTCATCCACGATCATCGGGTTGAAGTTGCGGTCACGGCGCAGGCGAAGCAGCTCCTGTTGGGCGCCTGCCAAGGCAACCCGGCGCGCCGCCAGCGCGACGTCGCGAGCTTTGATCGCCTTTTGCAGACGGGTGCTGGCATCGTCGCCGTCCTCGTCTTCACCAAGGCGATCCTCAAACCACTGCGAGATATTGGCGGCAATCTCTGGGTCCAATTCTTTGTATTTCCTCCGCATCGAAGCCACGCCAGCTTTGCGCGCACGCTTGGTGATTTCCGCGCGCATTTTGTCAGAGGCTGCCTGTGAATACGTGGTGAGATCCAGCTGACGCATGAGCCACGGCAACAGGAGGCCTGGCAGCACCATGGTCATCACCAGAACGGTCAGGGCGATAACGGAAAGCTCATCGCTATAGGCAATGGCATCGCTCGGTATGGACAAAACCAGCGCGAGGGTGACCAGGCCACGCATGCCAGACCAAGCCATAAGCAGCACTTCCTGCAGGCGCAGCGGGGCAAGGCGTGGCTTTCCGCGCCGCAGATTGATGCGGTAGAAAAGCCACATCCATAGCAGCCGAACTACAAAGGCCACGAGGGAAAGCAGCACGCCAACGATGATCGAATGCCCCAGGTTGGTACCCGCCTCGTGTACCGCGCTGTTGACGGTCATACCGATGAGGCCAAAGGCCACGCCCGTAAACAGCAGCTCGATGGTCTCCCAGAAGGATTGGCCGGAAAGACGGTCTTCGGCCTGAATCGGCGCGCGGGAATGCAGCTCCACCGCGGCGATAACGACTGCGATAACGCCAGAAGCATGGAGTTCTTCCGCAACTACATAGACGGCGAAGGGAATCACCCAGGTAAGCGCATTGCGGGCAACCACTTCATGAACTCGCGCGATGAACATGGAGGCAAGGCGTCCGCTGCCCCAGCCCAGCACACCCGCCACTGCTGCGGAGTAAAGGAAGCTCAAGATAGCATTCCCCCAGGTCATGGTGGAATCATCGGTCACCGCCACGAGTGCGAGGTGGAAAGCCACAATCGAAGCCGCGTCGTTGAACAGGCCTTCAGTCTGCAGCGTGGAAATAATGCGGCGCGGGATACCCGCGGGCTCAGCCACTGCTTCCACCGCAACTGGGTCAGGCGGCGCGATAGCAGCGCCGATGAGAATCGCACCCGCCAGGCTGACTCCAGGCAAGAAGGCATAGGCGGTCATGCCCACGGTCAGCGTGGTAGCAACCACCAAGAGCACGGACAAGCTCAAGATAGTCACCCATTGCTCTCGTATTACGCCCCAGGAGGTTCTACGCGCCAGCGCCCACAGCAAAGGCGGCAGGAAGACGGGCAGGATGAGATCGGTTGGAATCTCAAAGTCCGGCAGCCTCGGAATGAACATGGACAAGGCCGCCAGAATGGAAAGCAAAGCCGGCCAGGGAAGCCCGGTCTTATCCCCGACTGCCACCACAATCACGGTCAACAACATCAAACCAATGAGTACTAGCAATACTTCCACAAAACTCACTCCACATACGCGCCGACTCTGCCCTTGAGGCTTTACCCTTTAAACAATAGTCTGGCCGGTATTAGTCCTGTGCGGCACCTCGGCGCCCATCGCTCCACTCATAAGGCTGAGTGCTCAGCGCCTCCGGCTGAAACTTTTCCAGTAGCTCGTGAGCGCTTGCTGCCGTATAGCCCAGCGAATGCGCCATCTGCCCCACCACCTGCTCCGGGGTATAAAACTCCAGCAACTGGCGCAGCGTTACCGCACCATCCCGTTTAGACAAGCGCTTGCCTTCCGGGTTGAGAACCAAGGGAACGTGAACAAACTCTGGCGCCGGCTGGCCCAACAGGCTCGCGAGATAAGCCTGCCGCGGGGCGGAGCTCAACAAATCATCGCCGCGGACTACCTGGTCGACTCCTTGGTAGATATCGTCTACCACCACCGCCAAGTTATAAGCCCAGTCCGCCTGCGGATTGTTGATATCGGCTACCTGGCCGCCGCGCCGCAAGATGAAATCGTCGACGTCGCCTGTGTAATTGCCGTGCAGCTTGTCCTGGATGGTGAACTGATTTGTTTCCGCACGCAGCCGCAGCGATGGCACACGGCTTTGCGCGGCAAGCTCGCCGCGTTTTTGCGCTTTGGTTTCCTCATCAAGATAACGGCAGGTTCCCGGATACTGCCCGGGGATGGCATGCGGGGCGCGAGCGGCTTCCTGAATGTCTTTGCGCGAACAGAAGCACTCATAGTACGGCAGCTTCCCCAAGGCCGCGCTGTAGGCGGCTTCCCTATCCTGCTGGTAGATGACCTCGCCGTCCCAGTCGATTCCGAGCGTGGCCAGATCTTCCAATTGGCGCTGCGCTGCATCACGCGAGGAGCGCTGCTTATCGATGTCCTCGATGCGCACCACGAAGCGCCGCCCTGAAGAACGCGCAAAAAGCCATGCCAGAAGGGCTGTGCGGAGGTTTCCGAAGTGGAGATCCCCGGAAGGGCTCGGGGCGTAGCGTCCAGCGTGGGTGTGAGAATCCATGGAATCTAGTGTACGAGCGAAATTTATATGTTCCTGCACTAAAATCTGCCCCATGCCTACCGATGTGACTTACCCTATTCTCAATGCTCAACGTGCCACCGAGCTTTTGGAAATTGCGAAAAGCTACGACAACGACACCGCTTTTCCCGCGGCGGAATTAAAAGAAATCGGCGTGCTTTTGAGCCAAGTCATCGGTGACGATAAATTCGTGGGCTCAGCTGAGGACGTAGCGCCTACCGCTGACCTGCTCAATGCCTTTATGCTCCTGCTTATCTGCCAGGAACCGACCTCCCCCGCAGCGGCCCAGTCCGCGCTGCACATCGCAAGCCTCGGCGCCTTAGCTGGTAATCCGGCCATCACCAGCCGCGGCTTTAGGCTCGCGTCCCGTTACTACGATGCTCTGCAAGACTCCGAGAAGGCATGGGCATACGCCAAGAAAGCTGCCCAGGCAGGAGACGACGCCCAACTGATAAAGCTGCAGAACATCGCCGAGCAAAAGCGCGCCGCCGAGGAAGCACTAGCCGCCCAGCAAGCACAAGCAGCCGAAGCAGAAGAAACAGCAGAGCTAGAGCCAGAAGAACCGGAAGAGCGCGAGCGAACCGGCACCCTCGAAGAGCAGCTAAACAAGCTGCGTGACCGCCTCGAGACAGCCAAGAGTGAGAACGTCAAAGAGCACAGCGAGGAATTCGTCGACATCAACCGCCAAGTCCAGCTCGCTGCGTTCAGCGAGGAAAACTCGCTTCCGGCCTCCCCAGTCAGCGCGGCGCCGAACCCAAGCACCGCCCTCGCGAAGGCGCTGTCTATCCTCCTCGAATCCGCTGTCGGCGCGCTGTGGGCTTGCCCTTCCTTCGCGACGCGCAGCCACGTGGCGAACAAGAGCAACGAGATCCTGCGCAAGTACCACCTCAGCCCCGAATATGCCACGCTGCCTGCGGGAATGCTGGCACGCTTTTACGCTGATGCGGCCGGCAACAATACCGATACCACGGGCGAAACCGCAGCTGATTTCTACGGCCTTGCGGCTAAGGAATACTCCCGCAGCGGCAATGAAGCCCGCGAGCTAGAAATGCTGCTGCGCAAGGTCGAGGTCTTCCTCATCGACAATGACCGCGATGAGGCACACGATATCTTGGCTTCACGGTACGTCAACGCACTCAAGTACACGGAGCTGCCCATCGCCGCACGCTGGACCGTCTTGTTCTCCGAGACGCTGCGCACGGAGGCAGAAAACATGTTTAAGTCCACCCAGGTCCTGATGGACTTTCTAGGCCGTCACCCCATCGCCTCGGCGCGCAGCCCCCTAGATTTCAACGCCTTGGCTGAAGTCGTTGAGCTCTTGGGGGATCGCTATACCTCCGCGAACGATACTGTCACCGCACGTGAGAAGTACCGCGTGGCCTATGAGCTGTTTAATACGGCGAACAATCAGGAGGCGCTCGCGGCATTGGCTAAGAAGGCTTAAAAGCCGAACCATTCCTTATTGCCCGGCAGCCACAGCAGCACGATGGTTACCATTGCTGCCAAGGAAATGGGCCAAACGTGCGGCAGCACCAGCATCAACACCACGATGGCGAGGATGACCGTCAGCCAGATGCGTGCCTTGTGCTGCGCATGCAGCGTGTAGACCATGAGCACGCACAGCGCGAGCACCACGAGTGAAAGCCCCACGCCCAGCTCAGTGGCTAGGCGCTCGATGCGGTTCAAGTGTTCGGGCACGCGCTCGGAGGCCACGAGCTCGAATACGTAGTAGACAATGTAGGCCGAGATTCCCAGCACAAAAAGCGCAGCGATCTGCAGCGCCCACGGCGCCCGCCAGGCGGACATATCGGCGGCCCGGCGCGCCGCCTTCTGTTGGTCTGCAACCTGCCCATAGCGGTAGTCACTGACCGGCATCGCTGGGGAACCAAACTGTGCTCCGCCAGCACCGCCTTGGGAAGGAACCCCAAATTGCTGGTTTCCGTTGGGCGTACCGAAAGTCACTGGACATCCTTTCCAAATACGCCGTGTCCGCTAAGCAGCGTACGGATTGGGTCCAGCACGCGGAAAGGTGCGATGCCACTGCGTGCTAGGTGCCGGCCTGTCGGCGCCTCGCCTAGAGCGGAGACCGCGAAGTACCGGTATCCGTTCTTGCTGACGTTGGCGACCATGTTGATGAGGTCGAAGGCTTCCAGGTAGCGCAGCAAGGAGTCCACTTCCTGGTGCAGGACGTAGGAATCGTCGAAGTGGAAGTTCCAGCCGGTATCGCGGCGGAAGGCAGCGCCCGCGTTGCCCATGATCTTGGCCCACGGCGTATTCGGGTTATGCTCCAGTTTCTGCAGCGTATCGAACTTGGAGATGGTAACTGCCAGCGGCGGCGGGCACTCCGTTCCCATCAGCGTGATGAGGTTTTCCAGTACCTGCGTCGGCTCGGCACCGAGCTCACCAAAGTCCGGAACAAGTCCGTGCAGGTAGTCCCGGATTTGTCGCTCACGCAGCGGGTCAAACAGGAAGATAACCAGGTCGGCGTACTTGAAGAAGGACAGCGCCTCGCGGTCTTCTCCCCGCTCCGGCAGGTTCTCCAGGTCCTCGCCGGCAACGTCACGGAAGACGAGGTAATTGGTACGCATTACGCCTTCGGCATCTGGCCAACGGCCCAGATCAAAGATCAGCGGGTCACGCTGATAAGCATCGGTGGCCACGGCGCTCGGGGTGGGCTCCATGCTCTGCATTTCCTTAAAAAGCGGGTTTTCGTACTTTTCCGCATAGCGCTGCGCCGTGGATTCATCGGCCGCCAGCACGGAGTGATCGTGCTTGTGCGCAAGCTGCTTGAGCTGCTTGACCATCACTGCGGTATACAGCGACTTGCCGGAGTTACGCGCGCCGGCCATGGCCACGCAGTGGGTCACCGATTCAGTCCAGTCCGGCAACAGCTCGCGGTTGTTATATGGGCTTTCGGTAGCGCCCTTTTCCAGCGGGCGGAAGGTCCACGGGCATGCGGCGGTGCTGGTCATTAGTACTCCTCCTTGAGCATCGCTGCCACTTCATCGGATAGGCGCGCAAGATCGCTGTTGAATGCGCTGCGCTGCTTATCGACGTCGTCTCGGTCAATCACCACGAAAGCCACCGGGTGTTCACCTGCGCTAGCCCGCGCGAGTTCAACTTCCTGCTCGGCAATCGGGCTAACCACAATCACCACGGCGGGCTTTTCACCGCTTAGCATCGCGGCAGTAGGGCTGTCGGTTACATAGATAAACAGCGAGGAAGATTCATGTAAGTCATGTCCCTTCCACTGGCGGCGCCCCACGCGGTCAGCACCGGCATCGATAGCACCAGTGATAAAGCTCTGCAGCTCGCTTACGGTATGGCCAGCGGTACGTTCCTGCCCATCGGTCGCGGTGAAGTTCGCGAAGGAATCCGCTAGGGCATTTATGTACTTCGCCGCTAGTTCGACAGCACCATCGGAAGTGTTGACCTGCATGGAAGCAGAGCTATCGATAACCGCGATGGCATCGGCCAGCTCAGCGTCATCAAGCGCCGCGCGGCGCATCTTTGAGCGGACCTCGCGCGCTGAATCGGTGATTCCTGCGCCCTCGGAAGAACCAAAGGCCGAAAGACGCAGCTGCTGGCCCTCAACCTGCAGCTCGGCGAGACGCTCGGGGCTATCTTCCGCGCCGTCGATAAGCACGCGCGGGAAGCTCACGGTGTCCTCACCGTTACTGATATTCAAACGAATCTCGCTGCGCAAACCAAAGGTGCCGAAGCCCTTCGGGCGCACCTGGATCGTCGCATCCTGTGTAACCGCATGCACGATGAGCAGCAGGTCATCTACGCGAGTGTAATTCACACCCTCGGGCACGATAGCGAGTTCAACCTGCGCGCCACCCGCACCGATTTCGAAAGCCTCGACGCGAATGGTGTCAGTGATTGTAAGGTGACGAGATTCCCCGTCTTTCAAAGTGTATTTAGCCATTGTCTTTAACTTTCCGTGAAACCGTGTGCTCGGATTATTTCTGCAAAAATCTCGCTCAAGTAACGTCCTAATTCACCAGTCGCCGCACTCCGCCGTTCCTCAGGCTGAATAACAGGCGCAAATCTTTCGATAGTGAGTGCACGCGCTTGATCCAGCGTCGCCGTGTCGATGCCGCCCAAAGCCTGCGAAACTAGGAAGTTGTAATCGGCCGGAAAATATTTCACCCAAGAAGCCAATGCTGCCGCCAGCGCAAAGATCCGCGTTCCCTCGGGGAAGCAGGAAGGATGCAGCAGCGCAAAGTGAATAGCACGCCCCCGATGCTCCTCCAGGTAATCCATCCACCAAGCTGGATCGAAGTCTCGCAGCTGTCCCAGTTCATCTGAGGTAAGCCCCGGAACGACGGCGTTCGCACCCGGCGCTGCAGGGGCCGCTGCAGCTGCTGCGGTCGGTGCAGGTTCCGTTTGCGCGATGCTTGGCGATGCCCCGTTTACCTCGCCCTGCGGCGCAGATTGCGCACTTTCGCTGAAAGGGTTTACCTGCGACGCAGCCGACAAGTCTGCGGCAGCTGCAGCCGGCGACTCAGCCCATGGCTCGGTCCATGGCTCGGCCACAGATCGTGCGGGTTCGTCAACAAAAGGCGAGCCCGTCTCTGGCTCTACTGCTGCCGGTGCTGGGGTCGGCGCCGACGCCACTGCCCCGGCGCCCTCATAGGCGCTCAAGTCCGGCAGTGGCTCGCCCAGTTCGAAGATCACCGGATTGCCAGGAATAGCCCGGGCCTTGGTCAGCTCTGCAAGGCGCAACTTTTCGGACTCAGGAACCACCACCATGGTCGAAGTGCCCAGTGGAAGCTCAGCTATAGCGGCTGGCTTTTCAAAGGTAGAGAATCCGAATCCCAGCTCGCCTACCTCGCGGGCTGCGGCAGCAACCCAAAAGGCCGCTTGGTTTTCGGGCGCCACCAAGATGACGAGAGTTTTCTTCTTCGCAGAAAGCACCTTCGCTATCGCTTCTACCAAGCGCGCGTTATAGGCGGCGTCGTTATGCGGCACTACGGACTTGAAAGGCGCTGGCAACGTTGCAGGGCTGCGGAATTCGCCGGCCAAGAAGTCGTCGATAAGCGCGTCACTTGCAAGCGGACCCTTGCGCGAAGTTTTTTCCGGGATCTCCACCTTGTCCACTTCAAAGATGGAAAAAGGCGTCGGCACATCCGGCGAATACAGCACGTCCGCCGGTGCGGGCGGCACTCCCCCGTCTGAAACCGCGGTGTAGGTAAAGACGTTGCCGCCGCGGCCCGTGGCGTCGATGCCGGCGGGAACGGAGACCATGGTGACCCATTGCTCGCCCTCCTCGGTCAGCGTGAATACCGCAGTGCGGCGCACCAGCTCCGCGCGCTCCTGAGCCGAAGGAAAGTCCGGGATAGGCGCACCGCTGTTCAAGCTCGTTGGGACAAAACTAACCAGCTCCTGCAGCTGCTCCTGGGAAATATCCCCGCTTACTGCGCCCACTCCCCAGCCACCTGCCCGACCGTTGCCGCGCGAGAAGGATGCAAAGCTAAAAGCACCCGCCATTAATACTGCCCTCCTTGCTGGAAGTTCTGCGCGCCATCCTGCGGGGAAGGCAATGGGTCAAAGCGCAAGCGCTGGGCGACGCCGCTTTCTACCACGACCGTCCTATCAGTGGCATTGAACTGCGACGCCGAATCAGAATCGAAGCTGCCCTGCTGGCCCAAGCTGAAGTCGTGGCCGAAGTCAGGGTTGAAAGATTGCGCGGAAAAATCACCCGTAGCAAAGTCTTCGACCGCAAACAGGCGAACATAGCCGCCGTTCCAGGTTCGCTGGTCTAAGTCCACGATGAAATCAGGCTGCTCAAAAGTGCCCTGGTGCAGGCCCTGGCTGGTGTAGCGGTCCGTGTTCATGCCAGACAGCTTCAACGGCACACCATCCTCAGCAAACAGCGGCAGGCGCACCGGGTTATAAATCACCTGGCAAGAAAATGGGCGCCTATCGCCCATGTCCAGGCTGGACAGGTACACGCCAAGCTGCCGGGTGCTGAAGTCATAGTGGAAGTCATAAGTCACCGTGCGCAGGCCGGGGTATTCAATGACCTGTTCGCGGGCCTCAGTTCTTTTACCCGCAAACATGGCAAACGGGCGCAGGCGCACGACGTCACTGTGGCGCTCGAGTTTCAGGCGAATGCCGCCCTGCAACTCGTATTCCTCCTCGCGCACCGTGGTAGTGCCGCTGTTGGTCGTGCACTCCACCATCGTGGCGCCGCGCGGCCAGGTGAAGGAAATCAACTGGCTATCCACGCGCTCGATAAGCCGCACTTCATCCTCCCCGATGGGCAGCACACGCTGCAGAACGCGCGACTCACCGACCCATGCGTCGGCCTCGTTGAAGTTGACCGGGGTGACATAAACCTCGTACCAATCAGAAGGCCACGGCATCGTGGTGTTCTGCACGGAATCCGGTGGGGTTGCGCCTCGCGTTTCAGTCACGGCGTCGGCAAACGCGTTTTCCACATAAGACTTATCGATAGCCTTGGTGCGCAACTCCGGACATGGGGCGTGCGGGGTCAGATAAATCTTGACTTCGCCCGTCTTCGGCGAGTTCCACTCAATCTCGATGTTGTCGTGGCCATCGGAATTCTCCCGCTCACAGCGCGTAAGCGACATCTTCTCTAGCTCACTGGCTAACTTCACCGAATGCTGCACTACCGTCTCATTCGCGCTGGTCAACCTGCCATCTCGGAACTGCGCCTGGCCTTGCAAGGAGACAACCATGGTCTGGCCCGCCTCCTGCACACGGATGGTGGCCTTACGCCCACTGCTTTCGATGTCCTGCTCAAACCGCGGGGAAAGCAAGTCGCGCTCGGTGTCCTTGCATGCATAAACGACGGCGGCCTCATGGCCCTCCAGCAAGTCCCACGACACCTGGATTGCGCCCTTGATGGTGGTCACCTTGACGTTGACCGGCGGGAAGACCACTGCCGTCTCACCCATAAACAGCGGCTGGCTGCTAATCGCTTCTCCCAGATCGGCTCCCTTATAAGCCCACACCGCATAGTGGCGCAGACCGGCCGCACCCGGTTCCATGTCGCGGTAAGCGGTGCCGCGAGTGATCATCAATGTCTCGCCTGCTTCCGGCGAGGCAATCATCTCTCGGTCATCGGCAACGACGCGGTAGAAAACCAGTTCTCCCGGCTGCGCAGAAACCGGCTCCCACCAAATGCGCACCGGGTGGCGGACGTCCGAATTATCCTCTTCCGGCTGCTCGTAGCCATAAGGATCTTCTTCTGCTTCTGCCGCTGCATCGGTGGTTTCCGGGACCTCGACCACAGCGTGCATCTCAGGCACTACCCAACCTTCTGGCTGCTTGCCCTTATAAGGCGCGCTGAATGCATCTGCCGGCAGGTTGGTGTAATCGTCCTCGTTGACCTGGGTACGTACGTTCTCCTGGGCCTTGAGCTTGGCAAGCTCCGCTGCCCAGTCGATGTCCTTGCTACCAGGCTGTGGCGACTGTGGCGGCTGTGGGTTTTCTCTTTGGGGACTCATGTCTTTGATCTCCGAAGTTCCAGAGAAGGATAGGGTAGCGCCCGTTTGGGGCTCCGGAGCAGGCGGCTGCGGGTTGAGATTGGCCGCGTTAAGTTCCGGATGCGCAACGGCGCTGCCGTTGAATACCGCCGCGATTTGTTCTGCAAACTCGCCGTACTGCGGTGCAATGTGCCGACGCACGTCCTCGGCCGAGACCTGCTCCAAATCGTGCAGCGGGCGGAATTGCGAAAGCGGAATATCCGTAATTTTGGGTGATTGCGTCATCTTGGTGATTGCTCCTAGAACGTCTCGTCCAAGTCATCGAGGGACGGCGTCTGGCTGTGGCGGCCAAAGCTAAAGCCGGTGGAACCCTCGCCGGCGCTGTGGCGGCCCGGCTGCACCTGCGAAGCATTGTTGAAAGAGTCCATGTGGTCGGTTTCGTCCAGCCCACTGAGCGCATCTGCGAAGGAAGGTAAAGCAGCTTCCGTCTCCGGCTGCGCTTCCTTTGGCAGCAAGTATTTGAAATCGGTGATGCGGCCGAACTGCACCACGGTCAAAGAACGCGAAAGCTGGCTGGTTAGCGCGGTATTGCTATCGACCTCGATGATGCGAGTGCGGGAAGGATCGATCTCGGTGTATCCATCGGAGGCGCCCAACGTGGTCAGCGATTCATTGCTGAAGGCCTGCATAGCGCCCTTTTCTTCGCTCATACCCGCCATGAACTGCTGGGTGGATTGCTCCTGCCTGCGGTTATCGTCCAAGAAGGTCACCTTGGACAGGAACTGCTGCATGCTGCCCGTCATTTGTGGATTGGTAATCGCACTGTGCCAGACCTGCGGCTTCAAATCTCGATCCGCCATCGCTGGGTGATCCAGGTTGCGAGCGATCATGTCCAGCGGCGACTTCGAATACTGGCCGCGCATGCCCCACATGGCGCTCGGCTGGATAGAGCCGTTGCCCACCTGGTGGCGCTCGAAGACAGAATTCATGTAATCCACGAGCCCACGCAAAGACTTATGAGCCCAGGCCTCAGAGAAGACGTGGGAACGAATTCCCTCGGCCATGCGGCTGGTTTCGTCGTCGGAGACCTTTGCCTTGCCGATGCGCGCGTTATCCGGCAAGCCGGATTCCGGGGTGCGCAGGTGGTCACTGGTGGTGGACTTCAAGCCGAATGGCGCATAGATTGCGCGACCCAGAACTGAAGACCAGCTCAGGAACTGACCATATGCATTGATGTTGCGGTCGATGTCTCCCGCTGCGAGCACGATGTTGCGCGCGGCAATCTCCTGGTTCTGGCGGTTGAGCTTTTGCCTTTGCACGTAATCGTAGATTTCGCGCTGCGCCTTGGTGAAGGCAAGCCAGGAACAAACCAGGAACAAGGCGATGGAAACAATGACGCCGAGGGTGGTCCACTTCCAGTCCAGGGTGGGCATGGAATCCCAAATCCGCAAGTCGCTGTTGTAGTGCGAGATGCACAGGTAAATGAGCACGAGCAAAATCGCGCCTAGCACGCCCCACATAGCACGCAGCTTGGTGGTCAGCTTGCGGTTTTCGGCGTTGAAGTCACGCTCGGCAAAGCCCTTGGCTTCCTCGCTGAGCTGGCGGGCGACGTCTTCGAAGTGCGCCTCGCGCTGGCGTGCGGAATGCAGGCTTGCGGCCAAACCAGAGCCGACCTTCCATGCGAAGGTTTCCTGGTGCTGGTTACGCCATGCCGCGAATTGCTGCTTTTTACGGTTGATCTCAGTGTTTTGTGTGCTCTGGCTAGTCCACTCCAGGTCAGCCGCGAACTTCTCCGCAGCGAGTGGATCGAAAGGTGCAATCGTTGCCTGCGCCTCGTTTTCATAGCCCACCGTGCGGTTCATCAGCGGGTGGAAACCACGGAAGGATTGGCTGACATCGGGCACGGACTGCTTGCCGTGCTGGACAATGAGCACGTCCTGATTATTGCCCTTCGGCGGGGCGAAGTTGGCGTTTTCCTTCCACTGACCATCGACTAAGCCCAGCGCAAAGTCATGATAGGCCTCCCACATGCCAGCCAGCTGCGGGGTATCACCAACGTCGAATTGGACCTTCTGGGCTTCATTCAGCGTCCGGTTATTCTTCTGCTGCATCTGTGCGATGGATACAGCATTCTCGCCCTTGCCGGAATGGCCATCCAAAACCACCTCCATGTTGGAATTGCGGCCATAGAGAAGATTCTGCAGGAACGAGGCGGTTGCGCTGTTTACGGCACCGCGCCGGTCGTTGACCCAATCCTGCGGCTTGCCGATGACGGTTGCCCAGTACAGGCGCAGGTTATCGCGCAGCGCAGCCCACGCGCCGATCTTCTGCGTCTTCGGGGTCTCCAGCGGGATTTCCTGGGAAATCAGGCTGCCACCAAAAGCGTGAAAGAGGGTATCCGCGTAGTGCTGCGTAAGCGCGTTCGGATCGGTAGCGTGCTCGGTGTAGCTGGTGTTATTCACGCGGGTACGCGGCAGGCGATTATTCGGATTGAATACTCGGTCCTTGACCTCATTTTCGACCTCGCTGGCATCGATAGTGCGGTGGAAAGCACGCACGAGGCGGAAGTTTTCCCAATTTCCGGTTTCCATCAGCCGGCCCGACTCGGCCTCGAATACAGCTGCCTCCGGCATTCCGCGCCACAGGCCGAAGATGGATGCCACGGCAGGAGCTGCGAACTGTGCCAAGGCAAAGCCATCTTCGCTGCGCATGATGGGGCGAATATGCGAAGCGGAAGGAGTGCCGCCCTCTTCTGGGGAAAGCACCAGGTTCTCCCACACCTGCAGCGGCTCAATGTGTGCCGGCTGCAAAGGCAAGGTGGTCAGCAACAGGCGAACGCGCTGGTTCGAGGCCTGGACGATGCGCGAATCCACGGCCGCCGCCCACCGCGACAAAGCGTCTGGCTGCAAGGAATCACTTTCATCCAGCGTATCGATGACCACGAGGAGCATATCGCCTTCGTAGTTGCGCAGAGACTCATCGAGAGTGGCAATACGTGGGTTTCCCTCGGCGTCGAAGAAGCGTACTGCGGCTGCCGACGTCGGTTGGGTGTAGTCCACCCACATGAAGTTCTGCAGCAAGCCAACAGCTCGCAGGTCGAAAAGGCGGGAACGAATCTCATCGGCCGTGGCGCCGTGTCCAAAGAACAGTACGTTAGTCATTAGAAGGTGTCATCCAAGTCGGTGAGGTTGAATTCAGGCTCAAAGCGCGGGGTCTGGCTGGAAGAATCCCGGCTCGCGGGAGCCTCAAAAGTATCGGGCGTTTCAGCGACGGTCTTTGCCTGGCCCAGCAGATCGCGGATGCGCTGCGCCATGACGACGACGTCCGGCGCCAAGTCACGGTAGTACGGCGTAGCGGAGGCGACGTCGCGGCGGCGAATGTTTGCAAATGGCTTGTCATCCATGCCTTGGCCCGGCAGAGAATTCATTCCACCCGGAATGAAGTGATCTGCGCCGCGGACGAACTTATCGAGCTCCGCAACGAAGGATTCATAACGATCCTGGATGCTGGAGCCGACGACGCCGCGGCCCGGCACGGTGCCATCACGCAGGAAGGCCGCCAGACGGTGAACCAGTGGGTGCGTCGAAGCACCAGAGTGCGCAAAGTCCTGGCCGTCGTCGTAAAGCCCGCGCAGCAACTGGTACGGGTACAAGGAAGAGGCAAAGCCGTATGCGCCGTTCTTTTGTACCCTCGCGTACGCGATGAAGATGGACTCAAGCACGGAAGACATCCAGTCGGACTTCTTAACCATGCGGCGCGGGGAAATCAGCATCGGGTTCGGGAAAGGTACCCAATCGCCTACGCCATTGGCGGTGTCGTCGTAGATATGTGCCGCGGCGTTATCGGAATCCGGGTTGGATATGTGGATCCGGCCGGTAATGCGGCCGATGATCCAACCTGCCACCATGGCCTGACGCTCGGTCTCAGTCAGCGGCAGAGCCGCCGCGAGCGGACGGGTACGACGCTCCGACCAGTAGGAACCATCGAAGTTTTCTTGCTTATCGATGTCCTCGGCGATGTAGCCGAACATGGAAGAAAATACGATCGGCGAGTAGTTCGGGTAGGAACCGAAGATCTCGATGTGCTGTACCTGCTCGGACATGTTCAGCGAGTTACGCAACGCCACCTGCGATGGCTCGTCAATAGAAGGCGTAGAAAGCAGCTCGCTCAGGCGTGGAACGATGCCGGTTTCTTCGCTGCCCAAAGCCTCGAAAGGAATATCAGAGAAGGAGTAGGTGTACTGCACGTCCTTGCCGTGGATGCGCTGGACCATGTCGCTGGACACGGCAGCCAACGGGCGGGCGTAGCTCAGCGCCATCTGGAAGGCGCTGACGAAGCGGTCAATGCGCTGGGAGTGCTCCACCTCGTTGATATCCGGGGTCAGCGTCAGGTAGCTGCGCAGATCCACGGAGTTGAACTTGTAGAACTCATAGTCGCGGCGGTTAATCCACGCACGGGAGCGCTCCAGCAGATCTGCCGGGCGGATGCGCGAACGGTACTGTGCGCGCTGGGACTCGCGACGCTCCCCGGTCTGCGGATGCTGCGATAGGTGCTTGGATACCCAACCTGCACGGTTGCTGTATTCATCGTTGGTGCGCTTCTGCGGCGCCAGCGTATCCCGCGGTGCCTTGTTGGCATCTAGCGAATCCCACTCGCCGCGAATGACCGCACGCACCGCGAATGGGTAAGCCTGATCGTAATGTTGTACATCGGCAGTGGACTGCTGGCCCTGAATGGTGCGCAACATCTGGGTTTGGTAGTCGGTGATAAACGCGTTGACGTCGGTCAACATGATTTCGTTTTCCGCGCCCTTGAAGCGAGACTCAACGACCTCGTCTACTTCCTCCGGCCAGGCGTTGACCTCGTTGGTGCGAACGTCTGCCAGCTTGTTGGTCTCCGGGCGTGACTGTGCCGCCTTCTCGAGCACCTCATGGGCGTCGCCAAGCTCACGCTGCAGATGGAAGAGGTTCTCGTCGACGTAATCCTGCAGAACGTCCTGCAGAATATGCGCCGCAGCCAACAGGAAGTAGTGGTAGAACTGCTGGTGATAAAGGCCCAGTAGCGCGTTGACAGTCGGCGTTGGATCCGTCATCTGGCCCTTGCCGGTCAGCGGGCTAAGGATCGGCTCCGCGCCTTGCGGAAGCGCAAGCACGGCGAAGTTCTGGAAGGAATTAGAGAACTCGTTAAGCTGCGGCTGCAGGCGGTCGCCGCTGGCCAAGACGTCCTTGACGCGATCGAGCATCTCGCGAACATAAGGCAGGCCCACTGCCGCCAACTCGCCCTCGACCGTGCTCAAGACCTTGTCTGAGAAGAAGTTAGCGAAGCGATAGGTGGTGTCATACGCTGCCTGTTGGAGCATTCCCGCGATGTACTGCTGGTTCTGTGGATCGCTCAGGTTCTGCATGAGCTCTGCGCGCCACTCGTTAACGTTGCGCCCTTCCCCCACCGGGATGAAACTACGCAGGCTGCGCGCTGCGTTTTCGGCAGCTGGCTGGCCCATGCCGCCGAATACGGTGTTCAGCCAGTTATACGCGGAGTTCGGATCGATAGGTCCGCCCATCGCCCAGTTCGGATCCAACATCATGTCTTGGAAGCGGCCCGGCAGGCGCTCATCAAGGCGCTTTGCAATCTGCATCTCGCCGGCCTCTGGGTTGGCCTTGTCAAGGTGGCCGTTGAGCAAGCGATCGAAAGAACTACGGGCCAGGCGCTGTGCGGAATACTCAGCGAAGCGATCGCGGCCCATGGAAATCTGCGCATAACCCAGCGAACCCCACGGCAGGCGGGCCCACGGGGTACCGCCCTGGGACTGATCACGGTCCCAACCGAAGAAACGGCGGCCGCCGTCACCGGATGGGGTGTTGGTCAACGCATAAGA
Source organism: Corynebacterium simulans (assembly GCF_001586215.1). Lineage (NCBI taxonomy): Bacteria > Bacillati > Actinomycetota > Actinomycetes > Mycobacteriales > Corynebacteriaceae > Corynebacterium > Corynebacterium simulans. Next base: position 1,245,590 of record NZ_CP014634.1, read on the forward strand.
GACCAGGTTGTCAGACGCACGAGTCGAGGCCATCAAGCCGGCCAGCGCGCGGCCCAGGCCGCGGTAGATCGACATCGCGGAGCCATCGCCAAAGCGGGAGCCGGTGGTGCCCATCTTGGAACCGATGGGAAAGATTCGGCCGAAAGTCGGCCCCTCTGGCGGGGTGCCCATATCAAAGGCCTCGAAGATGGCGCGGTCATGCGCGGTGGAGTTACCCATCTGGGATGCAACGACCTCGCCGAACATGGCCAAGGAGTTGGGCCATGCGCCGGCCATGTCCTCTGCCTTATTGTCGGAGAAGATCTCCGGGGTGTACATGAAGACCAGCGTGCTGGTCGGATCGAGATTCTTGATGGTGGTCAGAACGCGGCAGACATCCAGGAACATCGAAGCGCCTGCGCCGCCTGCCATGGAGGAAACAACCAGCACAACCGGCGCGGAGGAACCAGTATCTGTGCGCTTCTTCGACTGCTTGTAATTGAGCTCGTTGAGCTCCTGGATAGCTTCCTGGGTAAACATCTCAGACACCGCCGCGTTCAATGCGTTGCGGATGTCCTTCAGGTGGCGCAGGGTCAGGATGCGGCCGATGGCGCGGTACTGGCCGGCGCCGTCGGCAAGCTTTGTGTCATTCGATTGCGGCGTACGCGAAGCCCACGTGGCGATCTCACCAAGCTTGCCGGAGCGGCCCAACGTTTCAGAGATACCAGCATCGAACTGGTTGTAATGCTGGCGTGAGCCGATACCCACATACTGACCGCCGCTTTGGGTAACGTTCGGCAGCTTCTGCGGGCCGGCCTCCTCTTCGAGGGGAACATCGATGTTCACAAACTGCCACGCCTTGGGCAGCTCGGTGATGTCTGGATCGATGGTGCGCAGCTCCGCCTTGAGCTGGTCCATGATAAAAGCCAAGGTCTTGGCGCCGGAGCCACCGCAGCCAACTACGAGGAACTTCTTCATCTGCTCTTAAAACCTTTCGGGATGTCTCTTTAAGTGTTCAACTTGTGCGTTCTGCTTGCGTTATGGTTCGGGCTAGTTGTTTCCGAAGGAAGGCCCCTGCGGCCATCCACCGTTGTTGCCGCGCGGCCCGTTGCCCGGCTGGCCGAAGCCGCCCTGGCCACCTGGTTGACCAAAACCACCTGGCTGGCCGCCCTGGTTACCCGGTTGGCCAAAGCCTCCCTGTTGGCCTGGCTGACCGAAGCCACCTTGGCCACCTGGCTGACCGAAGCCACGCTGCTGACCTGGCTGGCCCGGCTGCTGCACCTGGCCCGGCTGCCCCGGGAACTGCTGCACTGGAGCGTTAGCACCCGGCGCGTTCTGCGGCGCCTGTGCGCCTTGTGCGCCTTGCTCTCCCTTCGGGCCCTTCGGAGCCTTAGGCTCCTTCGGCGCTGGGAACTGCACCTGCTCGAAGAGCACCGGTGCGGAGCGGTTGATCTCCTCGGAAAGCTCGTCGTACTTTTCGGCATGTGCCATCGTGTCGACCGTCAAGACGATTTCGCCGCGATCCTTGTCATTAGCGTTGCCCACGAAGAACCAGTTGTTCTGAACTGCCAGCGGCAAGATGGCGCGGCCGCCAGACTGCTTGCCCTTTCCGGAGATGGAGCCGTCCTTTTCAACTTCCACATGGGCCGCGGTAAATGGGCTAAGGCCCATCTTTGCCTTCGCCTCGTACAGGCCCAGGTTTGCCCGGCGCGGCGCGGCGTCGACAGGCACTGCGCCCTGGAACTCCTCCTTGGAAACCGCAAACGGCTTGCCGGTATCCGTGCGGATGAGGCTCGTGCCTTCCTTCTTGACCGGAATCGTCTTCGCGAACATACGCGGGGACTCAGGGATGCGGCCGGAGAACCACTTCATGAAGTAAAGAACTGCCAGCGGAATCAAAAGACCCAAGAGGACCGCCAGCACGAAGGCAAGGCCGAAAGCGCTCTTGCTCAAAGGCGTGGTCATCGAGCCCTTGAGTTGCAAAGGCAGCTGCGCTTCCTGGTTATCTTCCGCAGACTGCAAGCTCAGCGTTGGCTTCAAAGCCAACGCGCCGTCTTCCATGTTCTCTGCAGAAAGGGTGATCGGCAGCGTCGCCTCTTCGCCCTCACCAAGCTCAAGCGCGTTATCCACGGAATCGTGCTTGGACGTAACCTTGAGCGCATCCACGCCCTTCGGCAGCGTGGCCTCATCAGCGCCGAAGCTTTGCTCCGTCAGCCACACCTTGCCCGGACCAGTTACCGGAACATCGACCGTGACTTCCTTTTCCGTCATCGACACCACCTGTGCCGAGCCGACGGAGGGCATGTTGACCGGGGTAATCGTCAGCGGAGTTTCACTCTTGATGGGGTTGAGCTTGGAGCCCGGCTGATTATCGACGCCCTTCGTGGTGATGTCCACGCTGGTCACCAGCTTGCCCGCGGCAACGTTTTCGACCTTGTCCAACGGGATATCCACCGCGTTGCCATCCACAATCGGGGCGTTTTCGAGCAGCGTTACTGGCTCGCCCTCTTCGGGGACGAACTCCGCGCGCAGCGTGCCTTGGCCTTCGAGCTTGCGCGGCTCACCGCCGCCGTCGACAAGCTGTGCCTTAATAAATTGGTCGGAGTTGATGCCGCCGCTTAGCTTCTCACCGTTTTCGCGCTGCAGGTTGAGGTTCAGACCCGGAATCATCACCATGGATGCTTGGTACTCACCCTCGGCGCCGCCCTCCAGCTTGTAGCCAAAGGTCCACTTGCCGGCCCAGCCATCGCCGCCCTTCTTCATCGCGACGTCGACCATGCCCGGCAGTCGGTCATTGGTGGTGATCTCCACGTCAGCGCCGGCGACCTTCTTGGTATCCGGCTTCAGCTCTACCGTTTGCCCATCAGGGCCGGTGAGGGTCGGGATGATCTTGCCTTCTTCCACGCTGGTCTTCGGAACCGCGGACAAGCGGACCGGATCGACCGAGTTATCCAGGAAGAAATCGAATTGCTCGGTAAACGTGCCTTCTTTGTTCAAGCCACCGGAGGTAGGGATGAGGTTACGGAAAGCCGCGAACAATGCGGCGGGATCCTCACCGCCGTTGAAGAAGGCACCGTTCGGTTCGCCTTGGCCACAGCCCGCGCCTTCAGCCAGGTCGGTGAGAAGCTCCGTCTGCTCCTTCGCATCGCGCGCCGGTACGAGACCGACGTTGAAGAGGCGGATATTGGACTGGCGGAATGCGGACACCGTGGAATCCGGGGTGCACAAAATGTTGCGGGCTGCTGCGTTGTCCTTACCGGTCTCAACGCCCACGTAGGCGCCGTCGGTGAAAAAGACAATGGCGCGGCAATCGCTGCCATCATGATCGCCGAATTCTTTGAGCGCGCCCGAGTAGGCCAAACCGTAGTCGGTCTCTAGGTCAGAGGTGCGCTCCTTGTTACGGAAAGCGTCAATCTCCTTGTCCAAGGCGCCGGCGTTTCCGGAAACATTGGTCCAGCCGCCGTACTCGCCGGCCTCGGAGTAATAGCCTGAACCGAATCCGGCAAGCTTGACATTGATATCCGCGCCGGCGTCCTTGCCTAGGTTGGCCAGCTGATTGACGATGTCCTTGGTGGCATCAACACGGAAGTGAGAGTCATCGGTGGCGGGTTCGCCTTCGTAACCGATGAGGGACTGCGACTGGTCGAGCACGAACAACAGGTCCGCGGATTTCTTATCCGCGATACACGAGCTAAAGTCCGCGAGGTTTTTCTGCGAGGTCTCAGAGAGGCTGCTCTCGGAGGCCTGCGGTGCTTTATCCTGTGGAGCCTGTTCTTGCGGTGCTTGTTCTGCCGGCGGGGCCGCCTCAGGTGCCGGGGCAGGCGCTGGCGCCTCTTGCGCGGAAGCTCCCAGAGAACCTGCGAAACCGCACAACAGTGCAGTGCTGCTGAGAGCGAGGAGACGATTTAGTTTTCGCATTAGGCGCCCATCACCTTTCCTACGTAGAAGGCGATCTCCACCGCGGAAGCGATCACAAGCAAGAAGCCGCCGATCATGACGAGGCGGTAGACCAGCGTCTGGCGCGTGTCCTCAATGTAGAAGCTTTCCGCTTGGCGCCGAGTATTTTGCAGGGTGTATAGGCCAAGGAGCACAAAGGCGACGATGCCGGCAAGCACCCAACCTGCGATGGCCAAGCCAAAGAAAAGGCCCTGGGTTGCAGTGGAGGCCAATGGCGCGGCGATTACCGCGATTAAGGAGAAAATAGCGGCCACACCAGCGGCGATGAGCAAAGGCCACGGCCCCTTGGTGGGCATGGCTGGAGTGGCTGGGCGCGAGCTGCGCGGCGCGCTGGGCTGCCCGCCTGGTGCGCCAAAACCCTGGCCGCCACCTTGTGCGGGGCCACCTGCGCCAAACGACGGCGCGCTTCCTCCTGGTTGATTCGGCGAACCGAAGCTAGGGGAACTTGGGAATCCGAACCTCGGGCCGGCTGCATTGTTAGGGCCGTTGTTGGGGCCGCTACCCGCTCCGGGGCGCGGACCGCCAAACTGGGGCGATGAGCCAGGCGAACCAAATGTCATAACTAATGACCTTTTCTCAAATAGCGCTCCCCCAGCCAAGAGAGCAGCCAGGGAAACCAAAGGGAACAAAATAGGCACAAGTGTTGCAAGCAAAAGAATGCCATACTTAAGGCCTCATTTCGCCTCTTCCTTGGGATTTACCCTCCACTACCCCAGCGCCACATCGATAATGCCGGATTCAGCTGCACATATCTCGCTGGATCTACCTTGAGGATCATTCCCCAGTCTCCCCTAAGATGTGTGAGCATTTCTGTTTTCTCAGGCCATAAGACAACGCCATAAGACGACGCCATAAGACGGCATGGCAAGATAACTGCCCATGACAGAAAAATCGGCAACCGCAACCACTTCCAGTGGCGAGAGCATCCGATTCATCCCGGTACAGTCCACGCTGTACCCGTGGCTGGTTACGGTGTTCGTCGTTACGTTCCTCATTTCCAACATCAATGCCACAAAGGGCGTCCAGCTCGGTCCGCTCATCACCGACGGCGCGTTCTTCTTATTCCCGCTGGCTTATATCGCAGGCGACGTCCTGTCCGAATGCTATGGCTTCAAGTCCACGCGGCGGGCGGTCTACATCGGATTCGTCATGGCGATTCTGGCCGCGGTGTGCTTCTATATCGCGATTTGGCTGCCAGCGGCGGATTTCTATGAAGGCCAAGAGGCCTTCGCCGCTACCTTGGGCCTTGTGCCGCAGATCCTCGCCGCTTCCTTGGCAGGCTACTTGGTGGGCCAGCTGCTCAATTCCTTCACGCTGACCCGCATGAAGGCAAAGTCCGGTGAACGCGGGCTCATCGGCCGTTTGGTGGCCTCAACCGTCGTGGGCGAGCTCGGCGATACTGTGTTGTTCTGCATCATCGCCGCACCAGTCATCGGCATTTCCACATTCAGCGGCTTTCTCAATTACGTAGTGGTCGGCTTCGTGTGGAAAACCCTCATCGAGGTGGTCATGCTGCCGCTAACCACCGTCGTCATCAAGTGGATTAAATCCCGCGAAGACTACGTTCCCAGCAGCTAACCCGCAAATACCCAGACCTAGAAACCCAGGGCTGGAACTGCAGCTTCCTGGTGAAAAGGGCGGCGTCGGCAAGCGCGAGAAAAGCCGAACAGGAGGTCTGCAGTTCCAGCCCTGGGTATTTGCGGAAAAGAGGCGGCGAGCGCAGGGAGGTAGCTTACTTGCCGGCGTAGTAGCGGCCCATGAACTCGTCGCGGTAGGCCTCGTAGTAGCCGCCGTCGATGGAGGCGCGGATGTTGTCCACCAAGCGGATCATGAAGGTAAGGTTGTGCATGGTGCACAGCGTGCCGGCCAGGAATTCGTTGGCCTTGAGCAGGTGGTGGATGTACGCGCGGGAATAGTTCTCCGAGACGTAGCCGCCGAACTCCTCGTCGATGCCCGTGAAGTCGCGCTTGAAGCGCGCACCCTTGAGGTTCAAGCGGCCATCGAGCGTGTACACGCCGCCGCGGCGGCCCAGGCGGGTCGGCGCAACGCAGTCGAAGGTGTCGGCACCAGCCTCGATCGCGGTAAACAAATCATCGGGCTCGGAAATGCCCAGCAGGTGACGCGGTTTATCCTCAGGAAGCTCGTCGCAGACCCAGCCCACGATGGTGCCCAGGTTCTCCTTCTCCAGCGCGCCGCCGATACCAAAGCCGCCGAAACCGCGCTTGCCGTCCGCCTCGGCAGCCTGGGAAAGCTCCACCAGACCGCGGGTGGCTTGGCGGCGCAGGTCCTCGTACTGCGCGCCCTGGACGACGCCCCATAGGGACTGGCGCGGCTTCTGCGGGCCACGCTCCTCGGTCAGGCGGTGGTGCTCGTCGAGGCAGCGCTGCGCCCAGCGGTGCGTTCGCGCGACGGATTCCTCCTGATAGGCACGGCTATCGATGAGGGTGGTCAGCTCATCAAAGGCGAACATGATGTCAGCACCCAAACCATGCTGAATCTGCATGGAGACCTCCGGGGTAAAGCGGTGCTTCGAGCCATCGATAACAGACTTAAAGTCCACGCCATCCTCGTCGACCTGCGCCATACGCTCCTTCTTGGCCGCGCGGATGTCCTTTTCGGTCAGGTTGGCCGTGTCCATGGCCAGGACCTTCTTGAATCCCACGCCAAGCGACATCACCTGGAATCCGCCGGAGTCCGTGTAGGTGGGGCCATGCCAGTTTTCAAAGGTCGCGACGCCGCCAGCCTCATCCACGATGTCGTGGCCCGGCTGCAGATAAAGGTGATAAGCGTTGGACAAGATAGCCTGCGCGCCCGTCTGGCGGATCTGCTCCGGGGTCAGGGTCTTAACCGTGGCCTTGGTGGCCACGGGGATAAAGGCTGGGGTCTGAATATCCCCGTGCGGTGTATGAATGGTGCCGCTGCGACCATGCTTGCCAGGACCAGCCTGGTCGAGGCGCGTGCGCACGTCGAAGCTCAGGTCAGTCTCTAGCTTGGGTGCAGGAAAAGGCGGCTGTTGCTCGATCATAGAGGCTAGTTTACGTGTTGCGTCGTATCCGCAGATGCGCCGCCATGCTCACGCTCCCACTCTTCTTCCAGAGCTGTGCCTTCGATGTCGAGGGAAGGCATGACCTTATCCATCCACTTTGGCAGCCACCAGGTCGCGCGGCCCAATAGGAACATCGTGGCGGGGACGAGGGACATGCGCACAAGGAAGGCGTCGAAAAGCACGCCTGCGGCAAGGGCGAAACCGAAGATCTGGATAAACGGCAGCGGCTGGTTAATAAACGCCACGAAGACCGAAATCATAATGATGGCTGCGGCCGTGACCACACGCGCGCCTTCGGTAAAGCCCGCGATGGTGGCCTCATCCACGGCGTTGTACTTGGTGCCATTGCCGCGTGGATAACGCGCGATGTGCTCGCGCATGCGGGTAACCAGGAAGACCTGATAATCCATGGCCAAGCCGAAAGTCACGCCGATCAGGAAGATAGGCATGAAGGAAATCAGCGGACCAGGCGCCGGAACCAGGCCGAAGAGGCCGTCCTGCCACACCAGAACCGTAAGGCCGAAGGCCGCGCCCACTGAGAGCAGGAAGCCCAAGCCAGCCACCACGGGGACCAAGACCGAGCGGAAGACTAGGAAGAGCAACAGGATGGCCAAGCCCACCACGATGGCGAGGTAAGGCAGCATGGCAGCCTCCAAGCGCTCAGTAATATCCAGCTGCACGGCGGTCAGGCCAGTCATGCCGATTTCCGCGCCGGTGACCTCGCCCAAGCGCTCGTTCTCTGCACGCAGAGCCGACGCCGTGCCGACGGTCGTGGGATCCGTCGGGCCTGTGGTCGGTGCGACCATGATCTGTGCCGCGGTCTGATCAGAGTTGAGGCCAACGATCTGTGCGTGCTTCACGCCGCCGACCTGGTTAAGTTGCTGGGTCGCGTACATGAAGGAGGCGAAAGTTGCCTTCTTTTGTTGGTCTTCGCCTTCTTGACCCTGGATCAGCGGCTGGAGGGCTGGCGCATCCGGGTTGGCTTCCTCACCGTTGACGATGACCAGGAATGGACCATTGACGCCTGCGCCGAAGCCTTCGGCCAGCAGGTCCGCGGACTTGCGCTGGGTGGTATCCGGATTCGAGCTGGTATCCGCCGGCAGCGCGAGCTCCATGTCCAACACCGGGGCGCTCAACGCGCCAAGACCCAACACGACCACGGCCATGACCAGGCCCGGGGCCTTCTGCACCGCACGCACCCAGCGGTTGCCCATGGTGGCGCCCTTACGGCGATTGCCCTTCCTATTCGGGTTGCCGGCGATGCCGGGGATTCGACCGGCAAAGGCTTTATCGCCGGCCAGGCCAAGCAGCGCCGGCACCAGGGTCAGCGCGACGAGCACCGCCATGAACACGGTGCCCGCGGCAGCCAAGCCCATGGCGGTGAGGAAGCCAATCTTGGCCACGATGAGGGCGAAGAGCGCCACGAAGACCGTGGCGCCGGCGAAGACCACGGAGGAACCTGCCGTGCCCACCGCCATGCCGGCGGCTTCGGGCCCATCCATCCGCGAGCGCTCCTGGCGGTAGCGCGACATGATAAACAGCGCATAGTCGATGCCCACGGCCAGGCCAATCATGATGGCCAGGACCGGGGTCAAGTTATTGAGCTCAATCCAGTGCGTGGCAATCATGACGCCGAGCGCGCCCAGGCCCACGCCCACGACGGCCGAGATCAGCGGCATGCCCGCCGAAACCAAGGAGCCGAAGGTAAAGATAAGGACGAGGAAGGCCACGCCCAGGCCGATGATCTCCGAGGTGGAGTTGACCTTAATCTCATCGCCAAAGCCCGCGCCGCCAGCCTCGACCGTTAGCCCCTTCTCGCGGCCCAGCTCCATCGCCGCGGTGACGACGTCCTTGTCTTCTTGCTCAACGGTGTAGGAGCTTTCCGCATCGAAGTTGAAGGTGGTATAGGCGATGGTCTCGTCCTCATTAACCATCGCGAGGTTATCCGCATCCTTGCGAGCGGTCTCTTCCGGCAGGCCCATCGAGGTGAATTGTTCGATAACTTGCTGCTGCAAAGTCGGCGATACGTCGAGCGGGTTGCCCCAGCGTTGCTGGTCCTTGATGCCGAGCTCGTTGGTGATCTGATCGACCACCTGCTGCATCGCTTCCTTATTTTGCGGGTCAGAAAGCTTCTGCCCCTCGGGTGCTTGGAAAACCAGGTTCACCGAAGGCGCGCTGGCCAAATTGCCGCTTTCCGGGAAAAGCTCGGCGGCGCGGTGGGTAGCGTCAATCGCCGGCGTGCCCTTGATGGAGTACTCCGAAGTCATGGGCTTCATCAAGGCAATCGTGGCGCCCACAGCGGCCACAAAGATCACAAGCCACGCGATGATCACTTTCCACCTGTTGAGGAAGGACCAGCGCCCAAGACGGTACAAGAGTTTTGCCACAGGAGTTACCTTCTGTCTCGTTGATTAACTTCGCCCAGTCTAGCGGCCAGCCGCTGGCAGCTAAAACAAGAAAAGCCGTGGAGCAATTACTTGCCCCACGGCTTTCGCTATGGCGGTGGCGGCGGGATTTGAACCCGCGGTTGGGGGTTACCCAACATTCGCTTTCGAGGCGAACACCTTCGGCCGCTCGGACACGCCACCGTGGTCTAGGTTACGTGTTGAAGCGCGCGGCACAAAATCCCGCCGGATTTACTTGTCCTTCAGGCCGCCAATAACCTCGTTGGCCTTGTCCTTTACGCCCTCGACAGCGTCAGAGACTTTGTCCTTAGCCTGGGAAGTAACCTGGTCTGCCTTGCCCTCGTTAGCAAGATCCTCGTTGTCGGTTGCGTTTCCCGCAGCTTCCTTTGCCTTACCTACTAGGTCGTCCTTCTTGTTTTCGAAATCGCCCATGTTATTTCTCCTTTTTGTTTGCGGTGACCCCATCCTACGCAATGTCAGCGCAGCTCGCCGAAGAAGCCGGTGAGCAGTCCGGCGCATTCTTCCTCGCAAACTCCGGCGCGCACTTCGGGCACGTGCAGGGCACCGGGGGCACGCAGGACATCGACAAGCGAGCCACACGCGCCCGTCTTCGGTTCGAAAGCACCAAAGACCACGGAAGCCACGCGGGCCCCCTGGATAGCCCCGGCACACATCGCGCACGGCTCAAGGGTGACCACAAGTTCGCAGCCTTCTAAGCGCCAGCCATCGCCATGCTTGGCGACGGCCGCGCGAATCGCCTCCACTTCCGCATGTGCGGTGGGATCGCCGCGCTGCTCCCGGCGGTTGACGCCGGTGGAAAGCTCGTTGCCGGCGGCGTCGTAAAGCACCGCTCCTACCGGGATGTCTCCCGCGGGTGTCTGGCGTGCCACCTCGAGCGCGCGGCGCATGCGCGCCTCGGCGCTGGCCAAGCCTTGGGATTTAAGCAATGATCTCTTCGAGCTCGTCACCGAAGCCTAAATCGCCCGCGATGCGCAGGAGCATATCGGAGGGCCAATCTTCGTCATTGTCGATGATGTAGCCCAACTGATCTTCACTGAGCCCAAGATCAGCAAAGATATCGAAGTCGCCGTCGCCATAAGGATCTGGATCCTCGTCGTCGTCAACGATTTCGGGAAAGTCAAGGTCGCGCAGCTCCAGGAAGTCTGCGGCAAAATCATCCTCGTCGGCATATGTGGCGTCAGAGATCAGCATGCGCACATCTCCCGGCACTGGGCGTACGACAACGAAGTATTCATCCTCTACGCACAGCAGCGCGAAGGCCGCGCCCTCGGAGCGCAGCGCGCGCACCGCGCTGATGGAGGTGTTGATGTCCTCGAAGTCGTCATTAAACTCCCGAACCACCCATTGCCCCTCATTGCGGGCAACGGTAACTGCGAAGGAGATGTTGTCATCACTCATACCTCGTGAGATTAGTCGTGTTGTGCCAGAATTGTCACCGTGAGTTCTCAAGACGTTCAACGACCCGTATGCATCATCGGCCTAGGCCTTATTGGCGGTTCCCTGCTGCGCGATCTCGTGGCAAGCAAACACGCAGTATATGGCTATAATCACTCGACTTCCGGTGCCCGCAGCGCCATCAAAGCGGGCTATGACGTCACCGATGACCTGCAGGCAATTTTGACCCGCGCGGAGGCAGACAATGCACTAATCGTCATCGCTACCCCGATGAAAGCGGTCGCTTCGGTCTTGGACGAGATTCAACAGCACGCGCCGAGCTGTGGCATCACGGACGTAGTTTCCGTGAAGACTGAGGTGCGTGATCTCTTCTTGGAGCGCGGCATGGAATCGCGCTACGTGGGCGGCCACCCGATGGCCGGCACTCAAAACTCAGGCTGGGACCACTCGCAGACCAAGCTCTTTAAGCGTGCAGCATGGGCAATTACCTATGACTACGCCGCCGAGTGCGAGGCCCGCGGGGAGCGCATCCCGAAGAAGTGGATTGAGACCTTCTCCGATGTGGTGCGTATGACGCAGATGGTGCACGCCGAGGCCGTCCCCGTGCGCGTGGCAAATCACGATGCCGCGGTGGCGCGCATTTCTCACCTGCCGCACGTCTTCGCTGAAACCCTCGCTGTGGTGGGCGACAACGGCGGCATCCTCGCGCAATCACTGGCCTCGAGCTCTTTCAAGGACGGCACCCGCGTGGCCGGTACCACCCCGGAGCTGGTGCGGCAGATGTGCGAGACCAACGCACCCGCGCTTGTCGACGCCCTCGATGAAGCACTGCAGCTCCTGCAGGCCGCGCGCGACTCTCTCGCCGCTGAGCAGCCCTCTGTTGCTGAACTCGCGGAGAATGGCTTCCGCGCCCGCACCCGCATTGAGGCACGCTCCGGCGCCCGCAAGGAATCGGTCTCCCCGGTCAAGATTTCCTCGCGGCCGGTACTGCGCCTGCACCCGGGTGGCCCGAACTGGGTGGCGCAGCTGCGTCAGTCGGAGTCTTTGGGCGGGCGAATCGAGATTTTCTAGCCCCGTCTAGTCTTCTAGGCCTGTCTAGGCTTCCCGCCCTGTCTAGCCTTCCCGCCCCGTCTAGTCACGGAACGTATCGTCGCGCCGCTTGCGGGACTTCGATTCATCCCTGCTCACCGCAAGGATGGGAAGTCCCAGAAAGCCCAGTGCGAGCCCAATCGGGAAAAGCACCAGCATTCCCGAGGCAACCCACAGCACCACGCCGAGGATTGCGCCCGCTACCAAGCAGGGCACGAGTTTGTTGTTGTTCACGCTCACCTTTCTAGTTCCCGTAGCGAAGGCAAACTTTTTACTGGCCATGAAGCTAAGCACCTAAAAATGAGGTCTCGTAAAGCGGTTCCGGTCTCATCGTACGCCGCGGCCTCTCTCGCAGCAGCTTCCGCGCCCCGCAGGTCTTTCGCACGGCACCAGGTTCTCTGCACGGCACCAGGTTCTCTGCACGGCCCCTGCGGCTGCAAATCGCAAATGGTGAGGTCGACCCGCAACGGAAGTGGCTGGTGTTAACGCCCGTGGCTGGTGAGCGGTCACCTCACCATCTACACCTCACCATTTGACTGGCTGGCCTCACCATTTGACTCCGCGCCGCCGCCAAGAGCCACCAAGCGCCTCCTTCGCGCCACCCATACAAAACGAAAATCTCGCGGCCTCCAAGAAGGAAACCGCGAGAAAATTTTGTGCGCCCGGAGGGATTCGAACCCCCAACCTTCTGATCCGTAGTCAGATGCTCTATCCGTTGAGCTACGGGCGCTAACCGCTACTGCGTTTGATTGCTGTGCAATCTCTCGCTGCAACGTGGATTAACTATAGTGCCGTTCTTTAAAGGCGGCAAATCGCCAGGCCAACACACGTTTTTACGCGTTGTTAACCTGTCGATAACTGCACTTAAACACCAGCCTTTAAAGCACCAGCCCAAAGACCGGCACGGCCAGCAGGTAGACCGTGAGAGTAATCAGCACGCAGCCAATGAGGTTGAGACCGACGCCGCCCTTGATCATGTCGCCAATCTTCACGTAACCCGATCCGTATGCGATGGCATTCGGCGGGGTTGCCACCGGCAGCATGAACGCGCAGGTTGCCGCGAGCGCCACCGGAATGGTCAGCAGCAGGATGTTGATCTCGCCGCCCTCGGTCAGGCCAATGCCAACCGCAACGCCGCCCATGATGGGCAGGAAGGTCGCCGCCGTTGCCGTGTTGGAGGTGATCTCGGTCAGGAAAAGAACCAGCAGCGCAACTGCTGCGATGAGCAGCACCGTGGGCAGGCCGCCGAGACCCTTAGCCATCTCGCCGATCCACAGAGATAGGCCCGAGTTGTTAAACATCGCGGACAGAGACAGGCCACCACCAAAGAGAAGCAGGACGTCCCACGGCATCTCATTCGCGGTCTTCCAGTCCAGCAGGCGCACGCCGGTCTTGGCGTCGGCTGGGATGATAAACAGCAGCAGGCCGGCAGCAATACCGACGATGGCATCGTCGTAGTTTGAGTCCTCGCCAACCAAGAAAGGAACGACCACCCAGGCGATAGCTGCGCCTAGGAAGATGATGCCGGTGAGAATCTGCGGAGCAGTCCACGGACCAAGAGCTGCGATTTCGCGGTCAATTAGCTCCTTGCCGCCAGGAATACGGTCCATCTCCGGCTTGAAGATGGTCACCAACAACAGCCATGCGATAAACAGGAAGATAACTGCCAGCGGCATTCCCACGATCATCCACTTGCCAAAGCCGAGGACGATGTCGTGAGATTCCTTCATATATCCGGCCAACAGAGCGTTCGGCGGAGTACCGATCAGCGTGCCCAGGGAGCCAATGGACGCGGAATACGCAATGCCCAGCATCAGCGCCGTTGCAAACTTCTTCTGCTTGGCCATGCCACCCACGGTGTCTGCGGTCAGCGCCAGCACGGAGGTACCGATAGGCAGCATGACTACCGCGGTCGCCGTATTTGAGACCCACATGGACAAAAAGCCGGTTGCCAGCATAAAGCCAGCACAATGCGCTTTGGCGAGGTGCCAACCACCTTCACCACCGCCAGGGCCATGCGGCGGTGCAAGTTCCAACGCTGCAACGCGAGCGCAATGAGGAAGCCACCCATAAACAAGAAGATCGTCGCCGAAGCATAAGGCGAGCCAACTTCCTTAATGGTGCCCACGCCGGCCAGCGGGAAGATAACCAAAGGCAAAAGTGCCGTAGCTGCCAGCGGAATTGCTTCGGTCATCCACCACACGCCCATCAGGATGGTCACCGCCGCAACCGCGCGAATCGCGCCATAAGTATAGGTTTCCTCTGGGTCCGCGCCCGAGGATTGCAGCACGGTATCCACCGCATTCGACGGAAAAATAAACCACACCAGGGCGGCCAGCGCTAAGCCTAGAAACAGGCCTATAAGCATGCGGCGCCATTCACGCTTGGCGACGCCGTGATCTTCTTCGCCTTCTACGTGAGCTGTTGATTCATGTGTTTGCGGGGTCGTCATTCAGTTCTCCTTGCCAAACCTTCTAGCACGCGGGGATAAGCAAAATGCGAACCATGCAATACCCACGTTTGCGAACACCATACAACTTTGAACCAAAGAAAAAATCGGTTTTTAAACGCGGTTACCCCCACCAAGGCCCACCAGAGCCAGCACTGCCAGCAGCATCACGGCCACGGCTAGGCCCGCCAGCGCCGCGGCGCCGGGGAGGGCGCCGCCGGTGTGAAGAGCGGCGTCGTAAAGCGCGTTACGGCGGCGCACCCGCCAACCCAGCCAGGCGCAGGCACCCGCGCCGCCCACGAAGGCGCTGAGCTCCGCAATGGTCCACGGCAGCTCACTGCGCAAAACCACCAGAACCACCAGCACGAACGCCAAAAGGCTGCGCTGCCACGACAGCCGGGTGCGCTCCGGCTGCAGCCCTGGGTCATACATTTATGCCCCCGCGCCCACGAGCTGACCTACCAGGATCAGCACGCCGATAAGCAGCACCACCAACACGAGCAGAGGCATCGCGGCATTCGGCGGCAGGGGCTTTTGTTCACGCATCGCGCTTTCCGACGCCGCCCAATGCGCCCACGCCACCGCCGGCAAGACGATGGCGACCACCAGCATGATCACGGAGATGATAAGAGTCAGCGTGCCGTGAATCGGGAGGTCGAAAGCCTGCAGTGCAACGCCGCCTGCGATGAAAGCGAGCGAGGTACGAATCCATGCCAAGAACGTGCGCTCGTTGGCCATGCTGAAACGCGGATCGGGCTCTGTGCCTTTTTCATAGACAAAGCGTGGGAACCGGCCATTAGACTTTTCCATTGCTTTTTATATTTCCTTAACGCACTGCCTCTTGCCACCCGGCAGGGCGCTGCGCCTTAGGCAGCTTTTGCACCACCGCGGCATAAGATTCCTGGACGAGCTCCCGAACTAACTTGGGGTTTATCGAATCCCCGGGATACACGGTGTACCAATGCCGCTTATTCATGTGATACGCAGGGCCGATGTCGGCATAACCAGCCTGCAAAGCGGTGACATCCTCCGGCGGAGCTTTGAGAATGATGGCTTTCTTTCCACCGAAGGGCTTATTCGCAGGCATTGTGGTGGCCAGCATGAACCACTTTTTGCGCACCCGCCAGGCTCGCCAGCCTTCGACGAAGGGATAGGACTCGGCGTCAATGAGTTCTTCCGCCGCATCGCTCGCAGTAGAAATAAGCTCTTTTTCGTTCATACGCCGACCTAAAATCCATCGAATTGAAAACGATATTTCCCCAGCTTAATGCGTAGGACTATCGGACGTCCAAGGCGTGGGCTAAGGTGACTGCTACAGACCTAAGCTAAGCAAAAAATAAAGGGCCAGTCATGAACAAGATTTTCTTTCTGCTCGCCGTGGTTTTGTTAATCGCGGCCATCTACATGTTCTTTAAATCGCGCCAAGCCAAGGCGGCTAGCGCGCAGGAGACGGGCGATACCTTCTCCAAGGATTACTTCGCTGAGGCCAAAGGCCAAAACGAGTTCAATCCAGAAAATCTTGGTCCGGGTGCAATCATCCGTTACGGCGCCACCGACTACGTCGTCCGCGGCACCCTGACCCTAAATGAGGGCCCTTATTACTGGTACGAATACCTGCTCGACGGTGGAGATAACTCCTCCTGGCTGGGAGTCGAGGTCGATGAAGGCCAGCTCAATCTCACCTGGTGGACCTCCCGCAAGGGCGCCGGCGTCACGCCAGATCGCGGCACCGTGGAATTCGAGGGAGTTACATATAGTGAGGACGAGCGCGGCCATGCGCGCTACACCTCCACCGGCACCACCGGCCTGCCAGAGTCCGGCGAGATGCGCTACGTAGATTATTCCGCGGGTGAAAAGCTGCTGGGCTTTGAGGGCTGGGCCAACAATGACAGCTGGGAGGTATCCACCGGCCGCACCATGCTGCCGGGTGAGTTCACCGTGTACCCAGCTCCGAAGGCATAGGCCGCAGTGGAGGTTCTAGATTGCCCCAGCGCGGACGTCAGTGCCGCTGACTTGGGGCTGCGCTTAAACGGCCCGCGCCCGCAGGCGTTAAGCACGACCATGCTTCACGGTTCCGACAGCCTGCGGCTTGAGCTGGATATCATCGGCGCTTCGCATACTGCCAGCGTTTATCGCGGCAAGACGCTACTCTTCCGCGAGGAGATCTCCTGCCACTGTGAGGGTCCGCTGCCGCAGGCCTACGGTGAGATGATGGGTTACGAGCTGAAGACGGACGTCGCCAAGCATGGGGCGGATGGCTTCGCCGCAGAATTTCAACGGGTATCGGGCACGGATTGGCACTCTGCGCAATTTCCCGGGCAGGGTGATTACCACGTCACCGCCCTCAAGGGCACCGCACCCGAAGGCTGCGCAGGCTTCGAGTGGGAAACGGTACATATGTACCCTGCAGAAGAAATAATCGTGAAGACTACAAGTAGGTGGGTTCCATGAACTATGACAAAGGCTGGAAATGGTCACTGGTCTTCGCCGTACTTTTCGCAGTAATTGGCGGTCTGACTTCACCCGGCGTTACTGGCGCTCCCATCAGGTCAGGCACCTGTCAGGCAAACAATGTTCAGGCAGAGGCCAACCGCCTTGCAGCAGAGCATAAGCCGAAGGCGCGCCAATTCGATCCCGCAACGGGCACAGAGTACCTGCGCTACCGCAAGCAGATTGTCAAGGTCGAGCCCACTGGCCCGCAGAACTGTTCAGTGCGCGTGGAAAACCTCGATCACTTCCACGACGGCACCTATATCTTCTTAGGTCCCGGTTTTAGTCCCTCCTCCCCTTCCCGTTCTTCCGGCGGCTCCTCCGGCTCTTCCGGCGGCGTGAAATAGAAAGGCTTTAGTTCATGCTCGATTCAATCCTGGCCACCTTTGCTTATTTCGGTATTGCAGCGGTGCTGCTACTTGCCGGCTTCGTAGTTCTGGATCTGCTCACCCCGGGCAAGCTTTACCGCGCTGTCTTCGTTGATCATCACGTCAACGCTGCGGTCATCGCTTCCGCCCAGCAGATTGCCCTGGGAGCGGTGCTGGTTACCGCCATCGTGCACTCTTTTGACCTGCTAGAAACCGCTGTCTACGGCCTAGTCGGCATCGTGCTGCAGGCACTAGCGTTGGTCATTTTGGAGGCGCTTATCCCCGGCCGTTTCCGGGATCTGGTGGAAGATACCAAGCCCCGCGCGGGCGCCTTCTGCGCGAGCGTCATCCTCATCGTCATCGGCGCAATTAATGCCGCATGTCTGACCTAAACGCTTCCCCCACCGCAGATTCCCTGGTCCGCTCGCGCGCCTGGCGGGTAGCTCTGCTTATCTCCGTCTGTATCTGCGCAGCTTCGGGCTTGGTCTACGAGCTGGCCTTGCTGACGCTGTCCACGAGCCTCAACGGCGGCGGCATCGTAGAGACCTCACTGATCGTGGCAGGTTACGTCGCCTCCTTGGGTTTGGGCGCGTTAATGGCCAAGCCATTCTTGTCGTGGCCGGCGAGTTCTTTCCTCATCGTCGAAACTCTGCTCGGCCTGTGCGGCGGCGTGAGCGCCGTGGTGCTCTACATGGTCTTCGCGCTTGTGGGCCAATCCACCCTCATTTTGGTCGTAGCGACGCTGCTCATTGGCATTTTGGTGGGTATGGAAGTGCCACTGCTTATGACGCTGATTCAGCGCGGGCGTACCTCGAATGCTGAGGATTCCGGCTCGGTGGTAGCCAACCTCAACTTCGCGGATTACGTCGGCGGCCTGCTGGGCGGTTTGGCATGGCCATTTGTCTTGCTGCCGTGGCTGGGCATGATTCGTGGCACCGCTGCGGCCGGCTTGGTCAACCTTGTGGCCGCACTCGTGGTCGCACTACTTCTGCTGCGCACGGTGCTCTCCGGCAAGCAGCTTCTAATGCATGTCCTCGCGCTGCTGGGCGCTATCGCCTTGCTGCTCACTCTCATCATCCGCAGCGAATCCATAGTGGTAACCGCCCGGCAATCGCTCTACGATGATCCTGTCATTTACGCCCATACCTCGGATTACCAGGACATCGTGGTGACCAAACGCGGCAAGGATTCGCGCCTCTATCTCAACGGCGGCCTGCAATATTCCTCCCGCGATGAGTATCGCTACACCGAGTCCCTGGTCTATCCCGTGCTGCCTGCCGAGCCAGGCGGGCGAGTGCTCGTCATTGGCGGCGGCGATGGCTTAGCCGCGCGCGAGCTGCTCAAGATGGACTTTAAGCTCACCCAGGTCGAGCTCGATCCCGAGGTGGTGAACGTGGCCAACACGGTCCTGCGCGAGGACAACGGCGGTGCCATGGAAGATCCACGCGTGCGGATCCTCAACGAGGACGCGTTTACCTGGCTGCGATCGGGCGGGGATCACACGCTTTACGACGCCGTCCTCATCGATCTACCCGACCCCGACTCCGCCGCCATGGCCCGCCTTTACTCGGAAGAGTTCTACTCCATGGCGCACAAGATGCTCGCTCCCGGCGGCAAGATGGTCGTGCAGGCAACCAGCGCCTTTAGTACTCCCGATGTGTTCTGGCGTATCGATTCCACACTGCGTTCCGCCGGCTGCCCCACCGTGCCTTATCACGTGCACGTGCCCACCTTTGGTGACTGGGGCTTTGTAGCCTGCGCAGAGGAAATCTCCGTGCCCAGCTACGCTCCCCCGCTGCGCTACCTCGATGATGCGACTCTTGAGGCCGCGCAATCTTTCGGTTTAGATAACCAGCCGCGCAACCTGCCGGCCTCCACGCTCGATCATCCTTATGTGGTCGATGACCTGCGCCGCGGATACCGCCAGGCAGGGGACTAAGAAGCCTAAGACCCAGCCTCGGAGAACTTCTCCAAGGCGATGGGGCTGCCAGCAATCACGATGAGATCCGTCGGGTTCAATTGCTGGCCTTTCTCAACAGGCATCCAGTAGCCATAGTCCTTGCGCACTGAGACCAGCTGCACGCGATGTTTTTCCCACGTTTTCTGCGGATCTAGTGGGGTTTGCACCAAGTGCGCGGGCGGGGTGAGCTTGGTAACGCCATAGTCCTCGGCGATTTCGGCGAAATCTTCGAACTTGCCGCCGAGCAAGTGTGCAATGCGGCGGCCAGTGTCGCGTTCTGGGCGGATTACGTGGTGTACGCCCAGCTGCAGCAGGATGCGTGCATGCGCGTCGGAGTCCGCCTTCGCCCAAATGTCCTTTACGCCGAGTTCCACCAGATTTGAGGCGGTCAAAATGGAGTCCTCTAGGTGCGAGCCGATGGCCAGCACCACGCGGTCCACCTCGTCGATGCCCAGCTGATGCAAGACCTCGGCGTCGGTTGTATCAGCTTGTACTACCTCGGTGAGAACCGGCGAATAATCGCGCACGAACTTCTCGCAATTGTCGATGCCAAGCACCTCGACGCCATGATCCATAAGCTCACGTGCCAGGGAAAAACCGAAGCGCCCCAAGCCGATGACCACCACTGCGGGGATGTCGATGGATTGATTTTCGCGGCGCAGCGCGCCGAAGATATTAGCCAATGAACGGCCTTTCTACTGGGTAGCGATAGTGACGAGTTACCGTGCGCGCGGCCAAAGCGGCCACCAACGTGGTCGGCCCAACGCGACCAAGGTACATGATGAAGCACAAAATAATCTGGGAAGGCGCGGTCAGGCTGGCCGTAATACCTGTGGACAGGCCAACGGTGGCGAAAGCCGAGAGCACCTCGAAGGTGATCTGATCGGTGGAGAATTGCGGGTTCAAAACCACCAGGCTTCCAACTCCGAACATCACCACTGCCGCACCGGCCACAGTCAGGGCGAGCGCCTGGCGCGTAATCGAATACGGCAAACGGCGCTTACCGATGGTGGTGTCCTCACGGCCCAGGAACTCCGCCGCCATCGCCGCAACGAGCACGCAGGTGGTGGTCACCTTCACGCCGCCGGCCGTACCGGCGGATCCGCCGCCGATGAACATCAAGATGTCCGAGGCCATCAAGGTAATGGAATGCACATGCCCGTAGTCGATAGCATTAAAGCCCGCGGTACGCGGCGAAGCACTCATGAAGAAGCTATTGAGCAGCTTGGTGCCAAACGGCATATCTGCCAGCACGCCGGACCACTCGGCCACCAAGAAAAACGTCATGCCGCCGAAGAGCAAAATGGCAGTTCCCACCAGCGTCATCCGCGCGGTAATGGACATGTGGTGCACGCGCGGCGCACGCCCTCGCAGGGCGAGCTTGATCCGGCCGCGGATACGGCGCACTATCTCCGCCAACATGGGATAGCCCAAGCCACCCACGATGAGCGCAAAGGCCACCGGCAGCAGAATCCACGCATCGGTATTAAAACCAATCATATTGTCCGAGTACGTACTAAAACCCGCGTTGTTAAATGCCGAAATCGCGTGGAAGACACCCTCCCACATCGCGCGCAGCACCGGGACGCCATGTGCGAAATGCAGGCGTAGGGCCAAGAGGACAGCAACTGCAGCCTCACAAACGAGGGTGACGAGAAAGGTAAGCAAGAGGGTACGGCGAATGCCGCCGGCTACGGGGCGGCCCTCGGCGGCCGTCGAGCGCCGCGCCTTCAAGCTGATGCGTCCGGTTAAAAGCATGCCGGACAAGGAAGCAAGCGACATGATTCCCAAGCCGCCGAGCTGGATGAGGGTGATAATTACCACTTGGCCGAAGGGAGTCCAGTACGTGCCGGTATCTTCAACGATAAGACCGGTCAGAGAGACAGCGGAAGTCGCTGTGAAGAAAGCGTGCAAGGGAGGCGTCCACTGCGATCCTTCGGTAGAAAAAGGCAGCATCAGCAGGAATGCCCCCAGCATGATGAGCAGAAAAAAGCCCAAAGCTGTCACGCGTGCAGGACCAAAGATGCGGCTTCGGTTCTGCAAAGATCTTCGTTTCACAAATAGGGATAATAGACCTGTTAGGGCGATTTACCATTTTATAAGTGAGTCATTTTTCTTGAAGGCTCGGCACATCGCGGGTACACAGGGGACATGAGTACTTTTGCACTTGAGAACCCAAACACTGGCGTCTCCGAGGAGACCTTCGACCGCATCAATGACTCTGACCGTGACGCGATCCTGGACCGCTCCACGGAAGCCTTCAAGAGCTGGTCCCGCACCTCAATCGAGGAGCGTGCAGCCATCCTCTTCCGCACTGCAGAACTCTATGAAGAAAATGCAGACAAGCTAGCCGAGCACATCGGCCGTGAGATGGGTAAGCTCACGCGCTGGGCAAAGGGCGAGATTCAAATCGTCGCTGACATCTACCGCTGGTACGCCGAGCACGCTCACGAGCTGCTCGCGCCCGAGTACTTGGCGGCCCAGGGCGCGCAAAAGACTGTTGTTCAAAAGGAGCCGCTCGGCCCGCTGCTGGGCGTTATGCCATGGAACTTCCCGTACTACCAGGTTGCCCGCTTCGCGGCGCCGAACCTTTTGCTGGGTAACACCATCGTGCTCAAGCACGCTTCCATCTGCCCGCTGTCTTCCCAGGCCTGCCAGGATCTCCTGGAAGAGGCAGGTCTGCCGAAGGACGCTTTCATCAACATCTACGCTTCCGGCTCCCAGATGGATGCCTTCGTGGCGGACAAGCGCATCAAGGGCGTTTCCCTCACCGGCTCTGAAGCAGCCGGCGCTGCGGTGGCAAAGACCGCGGGTGAGAATTACAAGAAGTCCGTGCTGGAGCTCGGCGGCAACGACCCGTTCATCATCATCGATGACAAGAAGCTCGAGTGGACCCTCGATCAGTTCGTACCAATCCGCATGTACAACACCGGCCAGGCCTGCAACGCCCCAAAGCGCCTGATTGTGTTGGAGGATTTCTACGATCGCACCCTCGACTACCTGGTAGAAAAGATCGGCAACCTCAAGGTCGGCCCATACGACGACAAGAATGCCGACATCGGCCCACTGTCCTCCATCGGTGCCCGCGACGAAATCATCGAGCGCCTCGACAAGGCTGTTGCCGATGGCACCGCCACCGTCCGTGTGGGTGGCAAGAAGGTAGACCGCGACGGCGCCTACATGGAGCCAACGCTGCTTAGCGACGTCGATCCTTCCGCCGAGATCGCCTGCAACGAGATCTTCGGCCCAGTCGCAGTCATCTACAAGGCAAAGGACATCGACGAGGCCATCGCGATTGCCAACAACTCTGACTATGGCCTCTCCAGCTCCGTGTGGGGTTCCGACCTCGACAAGGCCTTCGAGGTGGCGCAGCAGCTTAACGACGGCATGACCTTCGTCAACGAGGCTTCCGTCACCGCTGCCGGCCTCCCGTTCGGCGGCATTAACCGCTCCGGCTATGGCCGCGAGCTCGAGCGCTGGGGCGTGGGTGAGTTCGTCAACGAGCACCTCTACCGCGTCAGCGGCCAGGACGACGCGGGCCTCTCCCCGGCGATGTAAGTACACGAGCCCGCTCTTCCGGAGCCGCACCCCCCCGTCCTGCCAGCTCATCACTGGTGGGGCGGGGCTTCGTCTTTTACTGTGTCCACACATGGTGAGGTCACCATCTAGCAGCAACCACGGTGCAGCACAAGGACGCCCCTAAGACCGATAAAGAGTCCAAGCGCAGCATCCCACGCAAAACATGCAAACGCTCCCGGAGGCAGTGCGATTGAACTAGCCTGCGGGAGCGTTTGAAGGTTTTAGAAGCTCTTACTTCTGCAGACCTTCAGCGATTGCCTCGAAGATGCCGCCGAGGATTTCGAGAACGGTGGATGCGATTTCCATGATGGAGTCCTAACTGTAAAAGGGTCATTAACAAGTGGATTTGGGCTGTGCCTGAATCCAGTTAGGACCATACTTCCGTTAGCGTAGGTTAGCTAGCCCTAACCACGCTTGGACCACCGGAAATGGCCCAAATTTAGCTTTATATTCAGGCGAAATATACTTTAGTATCCTCCTTCGCGCGTGCCCAATGCACGAGGTTTTAATTGAGCTCAATGATGGTACAAATAAAGTGTGCATAAATAAGAGTTTTAACTATGAAAGTAGATGCCTATGGCTATTTTCCAGGTCGGCGATCCAGCATCGATGAGCACCGCTGACACCGATAGCCGCATTGCGACGTTGATCGTTGATGACGATCCCCTCGTACGCTCGTCGCTGAAGACCTACTTCTCATACACTGCCGACATTCACGTCGTCGCCGAGGCCAGCACCGGCGTCGAAGCCCTTTCGCTTCTCGACCAAATCGACATCGATGTCATCATCGCCGATATTCACATGCCCGAGATGGACGGAATAACGCTCTTGCGCGAGGCCAAGAAGCGGCCCACCCCACCAGCATTCGTAGCAATAACCGCTTTAGACACTGACAAAACAATGATCGAGGTCTTAACCAACGGAGGGGCCGGCTACGTTGTAAAAAGCAGCAAGCCAGCCACAATGTATGCCGCTGTGCGCGAGGCGGTAAACGGTGGCACAGCCGTATCGCCGCACGCACTAACCCGCCTGGTTGACTACCTTCCCCAATCCGATTCCCATACAGAGGGCGATAACGACAAAGAATCCAGCGTTATCGAGTTCAATGAGAAGTACGCCTTACTCACCGATACTGAGAAGCAAATCTTGAGCCACATCTGCGAAGGGCGCTCAAACGCAGAGATCGCCAAGTCGATGCACTACGCACAATCGACCGTTAAGAAGCAGATTTCCCACCTAATGTCCGTCTTCGCGGTGAGCTCCAGGCTCAGCTTGGCAATAACCGCACTGCCCCACATCGGGGTCTAAGTAAAAAGTCTCGAGACAGCGAGTAAACGATGTCTCGAGACTTCTCAAGTGGCGGAGACGAGAGGATTTGAACCTCCGGACCTGCGCAAGCAAGTCAACTCCTTAGCAGGGAGCCCCATTCGGCCGCTCTGGCACGTCTCCAGCGATTCGCAATGAATCTTCGCTTACTTTACCCGAGCCCCTCCACGCGTGCCAAACAGCCCCCTCACTACCGTCTAACTGCTTAGGTTTTAGCGGCGATTAAGCGCCGCATGCAGCTTCAATGCCACATACAAAGCGGCACAGCGCCAGCCATCTTCGAGGGCAGCCGAGCCCAGAATCTCACGGACGCGGTCTAGGCGATAATGCAAAGTAGCACGGTGAATATAGAGTGCGGCGGCTGTGTCATTGACGTTGCGGGAATACTCGAAATAACAAAGCAGACTTTCCCAGTAGCTTTTGCGCTCGGCGTCTAAAAGCAGTGCGGCATCGGGGCTCAGCGCGCGCACGGTAGCCGGACTCAGATCCCATCCCAACAGCGCGCGCCAGGCGCCAGCCGCAGCCCAGTCCATCGCAGGTTGCCCGGTTAGCCGCGCCACGTCGGCCATGAAACGAGCCCGACGCGCAGTGGGAGCACTGCCCCGCGCACCAATCTGCGTTCCCGCCGTAAGGGCCGCGGAAGCAACCTCCTCAATCAGCGTTTTCGTGTCTTGCTCGTCGCGCGGGGATTCCACAATGATGAGCGAATCATGCAAGTCCAGGGCCAGAAACGGACGCCGCCGCAGCGGACGGGCGAGTTCCATCGTCAGCTGGACTAAATCACCGTCTACGTCGATACGGTGAATGAGCACTTCCCCATCACGCGGCAAAAGGTCGCGCTCGCGGGCTATAGCCAGCGCACTTTCATCACCCGCAACGATGTCACGGGTTAAGTCACCAAGCTGCTGCGCACGAGTGGCCAGGTAAGCATCGCGCTCGTCTACCAACTTGGTCAGCGTGCTCAGTTGCGGGGAAACGGAGGCAAGAGCGGCGTCGGAAAGCGCGTGCTCATCAATGATCCACACGTGCCCTACCAGGTCAGGACCGTGGCGCAACGGAATAACCACGCGCGGGAGCATGTCATATTCCGCATTCGCCGGCAGGCGCACCGGGGCAGAAGATTCCTGAATGCCATAACTGAGCATCCACGGGATCGGCTCCGGCGGCGGGGTGCGCTCCAGAATCGAGGCCACGCGGTGACTATCCACGGCGCCCAACTGCGCGCTTGCCGCAATCACGTTGATAGAGGGAGTGGTTACCTCCACCGAGCATTGCAACTGCCGCGCGATGTCATCGGCTAACTCTTGAATCCGTGCCAGGTTCGGCGCCGTCAGTTTCGACATATGTCAAAGATAGTTCTCTATTTTGACTAATGACAACAAAAATGTGACCTACGATAATCGAAAAAGCACGTTTTATCGCTATCAAAAGAAAGGACTCGCAATGCAGACTACTGTCGGCGAATTTATCCTTGATCGCTTGAAGGCCATCGGCATCACCGAAATCATCGGTGTCCCGGGCGATTTCAACTTGAGCTTCCTCGAGCAGATCGACGAAGACAAGGACATCCGTTTCGTCGGCGCCTGCAATGAGCTGAACGCGGCCTATGCCGCTGATGGCTACGCCCGCCAGCGCGGCGTCGGCTGTCTGCTCACCACCTACGGCGTGGGCGAGCTTTCTGCGCTCAACGGCATCGCGGGTGCTCGCGCGGAGCACGTTCCGATGGTCTCCATCGCTGGCGCACCGCCGCAGTACGCCACCGAGTTCGGTTGGAACCTGCACCACTCGCTTGCCGACGGCGACTTTGCCAACATGCTCGACGCCATCGCACCGTTTACCGAGGTAGCCACCCGCGTTTCCCCGATGAACGTGGTCGAGGAATTCGACCGCGCCCTGCACACCTGCCTGCGCGAGAAGCGCCCGGTGCACATCCAGATCCCTTCCGATATCACGCACCTGACCATCGAGGTCCCGGATACCCCGTTCAGCACCGAGCTGGCTACCTCCGACCAGGAGCGCCTCAACGCCGCCGCCGATCGGGTGATCGAGGCGCTGGCTGCGGCCAAGGATCCCATCTTCCTGATCGACCAAGACACCGATCGCCACGGTTTTACCGAGAAGTTCCGCGCCATCATCGACAAAGCCCAGCTGCCGTACTCCCAGCTTTCTTCCGGCAAGGCCATCCTGTCCGAGCGCGACCCGCTGTTCATCGGCACCTACAACGGCGCCGCTTCCGCCCCGGGCGTACAGGAGCGCATCGAAAACTCCGACTTCCTGGTCACCACCAACCCACGCTTCATCGAGGTCAACTCCGGTTCCTTCACCCACGATCTGGATAAGGCGCACGTGTTTAACTTCGGCGATCAGCACCTCAACGCTGACGGCGAGTACTTCGTGGGCATCAATACACTGGAGCTTCTCGACGTCCTCGTCGAGCGCATCCCAGCCAAGGAAGCCGCCGCGGGCGAGAAGTTTGAGCTGCTGGCCTTCGAGCCAGACGAGTCAGCACCGCTGACCCAGGAGCGCATCTGGAACCAGATGGTTCACTTCCTCAAGGAAGACGACGTGGTCATCACCGAGGCTGGTACTTCCAACATCGGCCTGGGCCCGCTGCGTATGCCGGAGGGCGTGCAGTACATCAACTCCACCATCTGGGGCTCCATCGGTTTTACCCTGCCTGCCGTGCTCGGATCCCAACTGGCTAACCCGGAGCGCCGCCACGTGCTCTTCATTGGCGATGGTTCCTTCCAGCTAACAGCCCAGGAGCTTTCTACCATCCTGCGCCAGGAGCTCAAGCCCATCATCGTGCTGGTCAACAACGATGGCTACACCATTGAGCGCTACATCCTGGGCATGGAGCAGGAGTACAACGCCATCCAGAACTGGAACTACAACGAGCTGCCGAAGGTCTTCAAGGCAGATACCACCATGGAGTCTTATGCAGCGAAGACCGAGGGCGAGCTGGCTAAGGCGCTCGCGGACATTTCTGAGCACCCGGAGCGCGGCGCCTTCCTTGAGGTTCAGCTCGACGCATTTGATGCACCGAAGGGCCTGCAGGCGTTCGGCCCGCTCACGGCCGAGTTTGACTACGGCCCTCGCGGTCCGCGCAACCCGGAAACCTCTTCCCAGGGCTAAGGTGGTTGCCATGATTCGATGCGATCTTTCCTCCCTGCCCGTCTATGTTCCTGGTGCCCGCAACGAGACTGCTTTGAAGCTGTCTTCCAATGAGGCCACCCAGCCTCCGCTTCCGGAGGCGCTCAAGGCCATGGAGGCCGCGGCTGGCGACGCCAATCGTTACCCAGACATGGGCGTCGTCGAGCTGCGCACTGCACTCGCAGAGCACCTTGGTATGACCCTCGATGAGGTGGCCGTGGGAACGGGTTCTTCTGCCATCTGCCAGCAGCTGGTACAAATCACCTGCCAGCCTGGCGATGAAGTGGTTTTCCCGTGGCGTTCCTTCGAGGCCTATCCAATCTTCGCCCACGTGGTTGGCGCGACGCCGGTTCCGGTCCCACTGAATGAGGAGCACCGCCTGGACTTGCCGGCGATGGCCAAGGCCGTGACGGAAAAGACCAAGGTTATCTTCGTATGCAATCCGAATAACCCCACCGGTTCGATCATCACTCGCGCGGAATTCGACGAGTTCCTGGCGGCCGTGCCGGATGACATCATCGTGGCATTGGACGAGGCTTACATCGAGTACAACCGCAACGACTCCCTGCCGCTGGCCACCGACTACGTCAAGACGCACCGCAACGTCGTGGGCCTGCGCACTTTCTCCAAGGCCTACGGCCTAGCCGGCGTGCGCGTGGGCTATGCCTTCGGCGACAAAGAGATCATTGAGGCGCTGAACAAGGTAGCCATCCCGTTCTCCGTGAACACGGTGGCTCAGGTCGGCGCCCTGCACTCTCTGGCGGCACAGGATTCCTTGCGTGAGCGCACCGACGAGACGGTTCGCCAACGCGAGCGCGTCACTGAGCACTTTGCTAAGTTCGGCGTTCCTTCTTCCGAGACCAACCACATCTGGTTCCCGGCAGCAAACATCACCGAACTGGGCACCCCACAAGAAGTCGCTGCCAAGCTCGCCGAAAACGGCGTGCTGGTTCGCGCCTTCGACGAAGGCGTACGCATCTCCATCACCACCGTCGAGGAGACCGATGTACTCCTCAAGGCGTGGGAGGCTGCTTTCGGCGCCTAAAACGACAACGCGGGTAAAAGATCACAAAAGGGGTTGCCACCAAAGCAGCACCCCCTTTTAGCGAAGCGATATATCGCAAGCCGCGATATACTCCTATTCCTCGTCGTATTCGTAAGGCATCTTGTGCTTATCCGGATGCGGGACAACCATAAGCGCCATCAGCAGGCCAGCTCGGTCCTTTTCAATGATGAATCGGCTCAATGCCGCTGCGTCCGCGTCCCTAGGCAGTGGGTTGCCACCAAAGTTTGTTCCAATCTCACTTGATGAAGGGCTTGCAGCGTCATATATAGCAAGGTCATCAAAGCTCATGACTTTTTCAATGACATCCTGAAGCTGCTCACTAGTCAGTGCGTCGTCATCGTAGCCGGTATCTTGGACGATGTAGACAAGATTGACCCAATCATCATCGGCTCTGAACCAATCAATGACAGCGTCGTAGACTTCATCGGCAGTGAGAATCTTGCGCGGTTTATCGGGCAACATGGACCTTATAGCTTTCGGCTCCCGAAGACACTTCAAACGGGACTCATTGATGAATGAAACACGTAAACTTAGCGTTCTTCATTTCACTACCTGTGCTAAGCGTGTTTTTCCCCTTCGCTTCTCTTTTTCACAGGTATAGCAACCGAAAGAGCGATGCCTAGCAAGGCTATGGGAATCCCAAGATTGGTAAGCTTATTTTCCCAATATAGGCCCGCTACGCACAACAAAACCCCTGCAATGAGAACGACAAGGGTAAAAGCTTTAAGCAATTTCATTTCCGCATCGTCCTTACAATTTTCGTCGTCAACTGAGCTTAAGAATCGCCCTTTAGACTAACAATTCTTTTCCCACCAATGAGTCCTGTTTCTAAATCGGGTACTTTCGTATACTCTTCTCGGATTTTGTGGTTTGACCAGAACATGAAGGTGAAAATGGACGTGTTCCATGAAAGCATCCACATCACAGTCTATTGTCGGACGTAAATGCCCTGAGGACCGATACAAGACACTAGACCAGCAGCCCTACCCGCCTGCAAAAGGCGGCAACACGTCAACACGCGTCGCACCCGTGAGGGAGGCGGCGCGTTCGGCGTTTTTGCCATCCACCAGGAAGGTGCAGCGGTCTAGCACCTCGCCCAAGTTCATGCCGGCCTCGGTGGTGCCACTGTGCTCTGCGGCCACGGTGTCCAGCAGCTCGCCTAGCGTTGCAGGAGCTGCAATCTGTTCGTGGCTTACACCTGCCGCTGCGCGGGCGGCGGCGAAATAGTGAATTTCAACCATGTCTGCCACTATGCCAGTTTTTGCATTGAAAGTGCCGTTAAAATTGAAGAGGTTAACCAGGAACATAAGGAGAGGCACGCCAGCATGCGCAGTTACGAAGAACACCTAGCAGCTATCCGTGGGGCACTACCTGCGCCGACGGTGGTGACGCGCTCACTGCTGGAGGTCGATGGCTTGATCCTCGCGCGCACCATCGCCGCGGCTTATGACATGCCGCGCTTTAATAACTCGCAGATGGACGGCTACGCCATCACCACGACGGAAGGCGGCACCTTCACCGTCGGCCAGACGGTGGCTGCCGGTGCTGTGCCCAGCGCTGCACAGGATGGCATCGCGGCCCCAATCATGACCGGCGCCAAGGTGCCAGAGAACACCGTGACCATCGTCCCAGTGGAGCAATGCGAGCCACCGCAGTTCCCGCGCGAAGGGGAAAAAGTCACCATTCCGGCGGCTCCGGCGGGCCAGTTCATCCGCGAGGCCGGATCCGACATCGCGGCTGGCAAGGTGCTGGTGGAGGAAGGCACGCGGCTGACCCCAGCCATCATCGGCACGCTGGCCTCCCAAGGCATCACTGAAGTCGAGGTCTATGCCCCGGCACGCATCGTGGTCGCCACGGGTGGCGCAGAGATCGGCGGCCAAGGTGCGGCCAGCATCCCCGATGCGAATGCGCCGATGATTGCTGCTCTCTGCCGCGAGTACGGCATTGAGGTCGTTGCTTTCGTACGCACCAACGATGACCCAGGAATCCTGCGCTCCGATCTGGACGGCGTGGTCCGCGTTTACCAGCCCGACGCCATCGTCACCTCCGGCGGCGTATCCCACGGCAAGTTCGAGGTCGTGCGCCAGGTCTTCGAAGAAGACGGCTGGTTCGGCCACGTAGCACAGCAGCCCGGCGGCCCGCAGGGACTGTCCAAGCTGGGCAGCGTCCCGGTTATCTGCCTGCCCGGCAACCCCGTTTCAACGCTGGTCAGCTTCCGTATCTACGTAGGACCCGCGCTGGGTCGCGCCAAAACAGCCCACACCGCGCAGGTCACCGTTCCGGTCACCGGCTTGGAAAGTCGTGACCAGTTCCGTCGCGGCATCATCGACTATGAAAACGGTATCGCCACGGCCGAGCTCTTTGCTGGCACTGGTTCGCACCTGATTTCGCAGGCCATGAGTGCCAACGCCCTCATCCGCATCCCGGCCGGCGCACAGCTGCAGCCGGGCGATGTCGTTGAGGTTATCCCGTTCTAATGGCGCGACGTGCAGTAGTAGTGGTTGCCTCCACCCGCGCGGCAGCGGGCATCTACGAAGATCGTTCCGGGCCCATCGCGGTGGATTTTCTGCGGCGGATGGGCTTTGATACTCCGGATGCGCTCGTGGTACCCGATGCCGAAATCGCCGAGGCCCTCGATAAGGTCTTCGCCGCCCAGCCCAGCGTCATTTTAACTTCCGGAGGCACGGGCATTTCGCCTGACGACGCCACGGTGGAGGCCGTCTCCGCGCATCTGGCACGGGAGCTGCCGGGGATAGCGCATGCTTTTTACGCGGCGTCGGCAAGCGTGCCCACTGCCGCGCTCTCGCGTACCGTCGCCGGCGTCAACGCACACACCTTCGCCATGGCGCTGCCCGGTTCCACGGGCGGGGTGAAGGATGGTTGTAAGGTTTTGGAGCCTTTGCTACCGCACATCGTCGATCAATTGGAAGGAAGGCATGAGCACTGATCCCGCCTTTGTTAGCGCCGATACCGGAAAGGTAATCGGGGCGATGATGACGAGCTCGCCCATTGAAAAGCCTGATATTTCCACCCCGGCGATGGGTGCCGTGGTCACCTTCGACGGCATCGTGCGCAACCATGATGGCGGGCGCGGCGGCGTGGAGCTTTTGCGCTATACCGCGCACCCCACTGCCGAATCCGAGATCTCCCGCGTGGCGCAAGAAGTCATCGCCGCGCATCCGAATACCCGCCTGTGGTGCGCACACCGCACCGGTGATCTGCGCGTGGGCGAGGCAGCATTCGTGGTGATCGCTGCCGCGGCCCACCGCGGGGATGCTTTCGCGGCTGCGGAAGAGTGCGCCGACCGCGTGAAGGCGGAGGTGCCGATTTGGAAAGAGCAGCGTTACGCGGATGGTTTTAGCAACTGGGTGGGCTTGGAATGAGTAATCGCTACGCACGCCAGGAGGCCCTGTGGGGTACAGAGGGCCAGGCCAAGCTAACTAATGCAACGGTGGCGGTCATCGGTGCCGGCGGGCTTGGCTCGCCTGCCCTGCTTTACCTCGCGGGCGCAGGTGTGGGGCGCATCCTGCTTTTCGACGACGACGTGGTCTCCCTATCCAATCTGCAACGCCAAGTCATCCACGGCATGGACGATATTGGTGGGCCGAAGACTGCGTCGGCCGCGGAGACGATCCATCAACTCAATCCGGAGGTACAGGTACTGCAGTACCCGCGCCTCAGCTCCGCCACGGCGCTTGCGCACTTGGCTGAAGCCGACGTCCTCTTAGACGGCACCGATAATTTTGAAGCCCGCTACCTGTGCTCTTGGGCGTGCCACGAGCTGGGTATTCCGCACGTGTGGGCGTCGATTTTAGGATTCGATGCGCAGCTTTCCGTCTTCTGGTCTGGGCACGGTCCGGTCTACGAGGACGTCTTTCCCACGGCACCTGCCCCTGGCTCGGTGCCTTCGTGCTCCCAAGCCGGCGTGCTGGGCCCCGTGGTGGGCACGGTGGGCTCCGCCATGGCGTTGGAGGCCCTTAAGTACCTCACGGGTATGGGCACGCTGCTTACTGGGAAGATTGGTTACTTCGATGCGCTGACCTGCACCTGGGAGTACATTCCGGTGGTTGCCAGCGGCGCAACGCCCACGCAGCCTGCCGACGCCCCCGAAATACGCACCATCCCCTCCGGCTACCGCATCATCGATGTGCGCACCGAGGAAGAACGCGCGGAGCATTCCATCCCCGGCTCCGAGCACTTCCTCCTGGACCGCATCCTGGCGGGTGAGAATCCCCGGCTCGGCCACGACGAACCCGCCGTCATCCACTGCGCCGGCGGCATCCGCTCCGCCCAAGCCGTAGCCGCACTACGCGAGCGCGGCTACACGCAGGTCTACTCCCTGCGCGGCGGCATCAATGCCTGGCTGGAGCAGAATACCGCGTAGGCGCCCCATATTAA
Organism: Corynebacterium simulans; assembly: GCF_001586215.1. Classification (NCBI taxonomy): domain Bacteria; kingdom Bacillati; phylum Actinomycetota; class Actinomycetes; order Mycobacteriales; family Corynebacteriaceae; genus Corynebacterium; species Corynebacterium simulans. Next base: position 1,278,271 of record NZ_CP014634.1, read on the forward strand.
GGAAACTGAAAGCAGCCCACGGTTCATGTACCTCTGTGTGTATTTAGCGTGCCTGAATCACCAGGTTTCTGGCCGCTATTTACATATATCGGTACATGAAACCACGCATGGCGGTGCGAAGGGATCTTGAAGGAAACAAAAATCTCGAGACACCATCCAAAGGAACGATGTCTCGAGACTTCACACGGCGGAGACGGCGGGATTTGAACCCGCGGTGGTTTGACCCACGCTGGTTTTCAAGACCAGTGCATTCGGCCGCTCTGCCACGTCTCCTTGTCTTGCGACCCACTAAGCCTACTAAACCTAGCGATGCAGATCATATTCGGCCTCGGAGTTTTCGTTAAGCTGGGTGGGCATGAAAGCTATCGTGCAGACCGACCCTAAAGATCCCGGCGCGCTGGAGCTAGGCGTCGTCGAAAAGCCGCTGCTCCACCCCGGAGAAGTTCTAGTAAAGGTCCATGCTGCGGGTGTGAACCGCGCTGACCTCTTGCAAGCGCGCGGACACTATCCGCCACCAGCAGGCGCTTCCGAGACCATCGGCCTGGAGGTGGCCGGTGAAATCGTGGATGCAAATGGCACCGAGTGGAAAGAAGGCACCCAGGTTGGCGCGCTGCTTGCCGGCGGTGGTTACGCCGAATATGTCGCGGTACCAGCGGGCCAGCTGCTGTCCATTCCGAAGGGCTTTTCGCTTACCGATACCGCCTCAGTCATCGAGGTGGCCTGCACCGTATGGTCCAACCTCGCCATGGAAGCGAACCTGCACGCTGGGCAAACCATTCTCATTCATGGTGGTGCGGGCGGCATCGGCTTGTTCGCCATCCAGGTGGCCAAGGCGCTGGGCGCTACTGTTGCGGTGACGGCCGGCTCCGCGGAGAAGCTGGAGACCTGCAAGCACTATGGCGCAGACATCCTTATTAATTACAAGGAACAAGACTTCGCAGAAGAGTTGAAGAACCAATGCGACGTCATCTTGGACATCATCGGCGCGAAGTACCTCAAACAGAACCTGAAGGCGCTGGCTACCGACGGCCACATGGTCACCATCGGCTTGCAAGGCGGCACGAAGGAAGAGCTCAACATGGGCATCGTCCTAGCAAAGCGCCTCACCTTGCAGGGCACGACGCTGCGCTCCCGCAGCATTGAGGACAAAGCCGCAATCGTGGCAGACACCGTCGCCAACGTGTGGCCATGGCTGGAAGATGGCACGGTAAAGCACCATCTCCACGGCACTTACCCGCTGGCCGAGGCCGCCGCTGCGCACGAAGCACTAAACTCCGGCGCCGTCACCGGCAAGTTGGTGCTGACGGTGTCTTAAACGTCTTGGGTCTAAGCTACTGGCTTAGGCCAAAGACGCCACCACGCGCGTGAGGTGTTCAATATCGTGGCGGGTGTTGAACGGGCCCAAGGCCACGGTAACGGCGCCGCCGATTTCGTCGGCGCCCATCTCCGTAAGAAGCGGAGTGCGCAGCGCCAACGTCGTGACCAGGCCGTTATCGATGAGGCGGCGGTGCACCGTCTCTGCCGGTACGTTCTGCACCGCGAAGGTAAGCCGCGGCAGGCGATCCTTTGAAGCGCCGGCGGCAGCCTCACCCGTCACGCCCAAGATGTGGACGGCCGGCAAGGTCTCCAAGTAGGCGTACATGTCATTGGTCAGATCGCCCAAGTACTCATTCAGCGCCTCCATCGACTTATGCACGCGCACGCGGCGCGAACCAGCCTCACCGCCAGCCAACGCTGCTAAGTGATCAACTAGAGGGCCAACGCCACCGGCCAGGCCGGTAGATACTGGGGTCTCTAGTTTTTCCGCAGAATTAGAAGCCTTCACCGGGCTATGCGCATCGACGCGGCGGAACATCGCTTCATCACGGAATACCAGGGCCGCTAACTGCGGGCCGCCGAGCATTCCGATATCAATGCCGATGATGTCCGCGCCGAGTTCATCAAAGTCCAGGGGGCGATAAGGCGCGAGCGCGGAGACGTCGACAAGCGTCCACGCGCGCGAGCGCGAACGAATTTTCTCAATGATCTCAGCCGTGGGTGTTACTGTGCCCAAAAGCTCATGCGCTGCGGAGAAGGAGACCAGGCGCGTCGAGCCGTCGACAAGCTCAGCGTACTGGAAAGCCGGCAGCTCACCCGTGCCCAGATCCGGCTGTGCCCAACGCACTTCCGCATCAAGCTCCGACAACGCGGAGTACAGCGCCGGCGGATCCAACTTGGACAGAACCACCGAAGAATTATGACGCAACATCGGGCGCAGGCTGCGCGCCAAGGTCTGGTACAAAGCTGGCAGCGAAGGGCCTAAGACCACGCGGCTGGCCTTCGAGCCCACGAGATCCGCAATCGCCATGCGCGCGGCGTCGTAATGCGCAGAGCCCTCCAACCGGCCCGGCGCGCTATTCGCGGAATGCGCTCCCGTGGCATCTTCCTGCGGGGCTACTGCTGGGGACATACGGAACGAGCGAGCTACGCCGGCCGCTACTCGTTCAGAGATCTGCGGCGCAGCATTCGCGTTGAGGTAGGTCCACCCGTCCGATAGGCCAGTGTAAAGACCTCGCACACTGGCGACGTCATACCGTGCTGGCAAGCCTAATGGCATGTATAAAACCTTCCTCTACGCCTTTCATTGGTACCCAAACGCAACGTTTGTAGGGGCCGCTGTGGGGCAGTCGACTCCCTACTCTATACGGCTTTGGGTTTGGTTTCCTAAAAAGGAATTTTTGCAGGTTACAGCCATTCCCCCAGTACAGACGGCGTGTAGATACCCGTTTGTCCAGCACGCGCGCTAGGGTGTTTTGACGTGCAAGATAACAACCAACTGCGCGCCGACATCGCCCGCATGACCTCCACCCCGGAGGAAAGCGCGGTACCGGCCTCCCAGTCCATGACCATGAAGTCGGCTTTTGCCGATCTTATCCAAGGCGCCAAACAGCGCGAATTGTGGTTCATGCTGGGCATTCAGGACATCAAGCAACGCTACCGCCGCTCGGTTCTAGGACCTTTCTGGATCACCATCGCCACCGGTGTGATGGCAGCAGCACTGGGCCTTTTGTACTCCATGCTCTTCCAGATCCCAGTCGCGGAGTTCCTGCCTCACGTCACCGTGGGCCTTATCATGTGGAACTTCATCTCGGGCGCAATCAAGGAAGGCTCCACCGTCTTCATTGACAACGAGGGCCTCATCAAACAGCTCCCGGCTCCCCTATCGGTGCACGTCTACCGCCTGGTGTGGCGCCAAACGCTATTCTTGGGCCACAACCTCATCATCTGGCTGCTGCTCATCCTTATCTTCCCGCGTCACCTGGGTTGGGAGTTCTTCCTCTTCATCCCGGCACTTGGCCTCCTACTGGTCAACGGCGTGTGGGTAGCAATGTTCTTCGGCATCGTGGCAACCCGCTATCGCGACATTGCGCCACTGCTCGAGGCACTCACGCAGCTGCTGTTCTACGTCACGCCGATTGTCTGGATGACCAACACTTTGAAGGAGCAAGGCGGTGCCGTGGGCAACCGCGCTCGCATCGCAGAGATCAACCCGCTGTATCACTACATGGAGATCGTGCGTGCCCCCATGATCGGTGAGCCCGTCGCGGGCTACCACTGGCTTATCGTCATCGCGTGTACCGTCGTGGGCCTCCTCGTCGCCGGCCTAGCCATGCGCCAATGGCGTTTCCGCGTGAGCTACTGGGTATAGCGCAAGCTGCACGAAAGGATCTTCAACAATGGTTTCTATCGATACTTATAACGCTTGCGTGGACTTTCCCATCTTTGATGCCAAGTCCCGCTCCTTAAAGAAGGCCGTACTTTCCTCAGCCGGCGGTGCGATTGGCCAAAACTCCGACAAAACCGTCGTGGTTGAGGCCCTCAAAGACATCAACCTTCACCTCCGTGAAGGTGACCGCGTAGGTCTCGTGGGCCACAACGGCGCCGGCAAGTCCACGCTGCTGCGTCTGCTTTCTGGCATCTACGAGCCCACGCGCGGCACTGCCGACGTTCGCGGCCGCGTCGCCCCCGTCTTCGACTTGGGCGTGGGCATGGACCCAGAGGTCTCCGGCTACGACAACATCATCATCCGCGGCCTATTCTTGGGCCAGACCATCAAGCAGATGAAAAACAAAATGGATGAGATCGCCGAGTTCTCTGAACTGGGTGACTACCTCGCCATGCCGCTGCGCACCTACTCCACCGGTATGCGCGTACGCTTGGCGCTCGGCGTGGTTACCTCCATCGAACCGGAAATCCTGCTGCTCGATGAGGGCATCGGCGCAGTCGACGCCGCCTTCATGGCCAAGGCCCGCGTGCGCCTGCAGGAGCTGGTTAAGCGCTCCGGCATCCTCGTTTTTGCTTCCCACTCCAATGACTTCCTGGCCCAGCTGTGCAACACCGCGCTGTGGATTGACCACGGCACCGTCCGCTCTGCCGGCGAGGTCTCTGAGGTCGTGGGTCAATACGAAGGCCCCGAGGTAGGCGAATACGTCAAGGACTTGCGCCGCCGCTTCGACAACGAAGACGACTAAGCCCCAAGCATCTTCTTTAACTCACCGGTTACGCCTTCTACTTCGATGGTGTAGCCGGTGTCGTCGTATAGCCACTGGCATCAATCCGCACAGCAAACGGCGGCCACATCTGTTCTAACTCCATGTCCAAAGCCTATACGCGGCGCCACGGGTGGCAGAATAGAGCCCATGACTGCCACCTTGAACGCCGCCGGTTCGACGGCCGCCGTAATCGTCACCCACCAGCGCGTGGAACTGCTTCGCGCCTCATTGGAGCAGGTAGCGCACCAGACCCACCCTGTGCAGTGGATCATCGTGGTGGACAATGGGGCCGAGACCGCAGTCGAGGAATTGGTCAATGAGATTGCCGGCGACCGCGCCGTCTACGTTCCTTCCCAGACAAACCTGGGCGGCGCGGGTGGCTTCGCCCTTGGCTTCCTCACGGCTCTTTCGTTGGGCGCCGACGCCGTGTGGTGCGCCGATGACGATGGCCGCCCCGCCGATAAAAACGTGCTCGCAGAGCTCTACCGCGTGGCAGAAGCCAACGGCTTGCACGAGGTCTCCCCTGCCGTGTGCAACATCAACGAGCCAGCCCGCCTGGCCTTCCCGCTGCGCCAGGGCCTCGTGTGGCGCCGCTACATGAGCGAGCTCGAGGGAGACTTCCTGCCAGGTATTGCGTCGCTTTTCAACGGCGCACTGATTTCGGCGGAAGCCATGCAGATAATCGGTGTACCGGATTATCGCCTCTTTATCCGTGGCGACGAGGTGGAATACCACCGCCGCCTAGCAGGCTCGGGCCTCAAGTTCGGCACCGCGCTGACCACCAGCTACCTACACCCGGATGGTTCCGACGAGTTCAAGCCGATTCTTGGCGGCAAGATGCACACCCAGTACCCAGACGGCGAGTTCAAGAGGTTCTTTACTTACCGCAACCGCGGCTATCTACTCTGGCAGCGCGGCATGCGCAAGCTCCTGCCCCAAGAATTCGCGCGCTTTGGCTGGTTCTTCCTCGTCCAAAAACGCGATCCACAAGGCTTTGTAGAGTGGCTTCGCCTGCATAACCAGGGCCGCAAGGAAGACTTCCGCCGGCCCTAACTAATCCTCCACCACGAAGGATTTCCGGGTGCGGCGGAAGATTACCCAGCGCTGCACGAAGAAGTTGATGGTGGTGGCCGTGCCCTGCGCAAGAACATACGCCGCGACCAGCGCCAACGTGGATGACCAAGCCAGGTCCTCGTCAAAGAAGTTAAAAGCCCGGCGGTAGATCACCATGTTGACCAAATAAGTCAGGGCGTACGTCGCCGCCACTGCCACAAGGCGGCGTTTGGAGGCTTTGGCGTTGAACGTCCAACGGCGATTGAGCAAGTACGCCACGAGCGTGCCAAAGATAAAGCCAACGGTGCGGGCGCCATCTTTATCAAGCAGCCCCAAGCCCAGCTGCAGAAGCCACGTTAGGCCAGCATCAACGATCGCAGAGATTACGCCCGTAACAACAAACTTGGTTCCCTGCGCCTGCAGGGAATTCGAGCGTGAGAGTTTCTCTGCGCTAGTCACCATTAATCTCCCTTAAAGATGAAGATGCGCTGAATGGCAAAGTTGGTTACCGTAGCCACACCCTGCGCGATGACAAACGCGATGGTGTCTTTGACTGCTCCCTCAAAGCCCATAGAAATCAGCGGCTCGTTGAGCACCCAGTACAGGAAGTTCTGTACCGCAAAGGTCGAGGCATACAACGCCGCCACGGCACCCGCAGTGCGGCCGGAGACCTGCGCGCCGAAAGTCCAACGCGCATTGGCAACGTACGCTGCGATGGTGCCAAAGACCCAACCGATTGCCTTTGCCGCAGAACGGTGCAGGCCAAAATGGGTCAGCAACAAAGTAAGTCCGTAGTCAATTGCCGCTGTGAACACACCCACGAATACGAAACGGAAAAGCTGCGTCGCCAGCGAGGTGCGGCGCACCTCGACGTCGCGGGGCGCCGCGTCAGAAGGATTTTTATCAGTCACGGCTAAAAAGCCTACCTGCGCAGTAGGGCACGGTAAATGTCAAGACGATCCACCGGCGCTAGTGCCTCATCCCCATAGGCGCCCACGCTTGCAAGCACAGAAAGCGAAGCGCTACACAACTCGCGTATTTCCTCACCCGTTAAGAGCTTGCCTTCATCAGAGACCCAACCCAAGGCATCCATCGTGGACTCTGCCACGGAATTGCTAAGCTCCCGCCCGCCCATGCAGGTCAGCGCTAAGACCATGGACCAAAACGAATCCTGGCCTTCTGCGGTAACTTCCCGCGGCAAAGAATCTAAGACCGAAGAAGGCGCGTTTGAATCGCTGCGCTCTAGATCGAGTGCCTGCAGCAGCGGCACGAAATCGAAAAGCTTGCTGCGCTGGATGAGCGCGCGCACCGGCGGGGCCACGATGTTGAGTACTTCATCGATGGTCTCCTGACCAGTTAATTGCGCATTGATGGCGGTAAGATCGAAAGGTTGCGTGAAGGCGCCCGATCCGCCTACACACAATGATTCAGGGGTACCAGAATCGCGCGGGTAAATGTCAACCGCAACCAGGCTAAAGTCCCACAACCCCCAGGCATAGTCCAGCTGCACGCCCTCACGCCACAAAAACTCGGAGACTTGATGCTTGGGATCGATGCGGGCCCCGCGGGCTTCATGGTGTTCAAAGAAGTGCCACGGCGAATCTTCATCGGGGAGCCCGAAGCAGACTTCGAGCACGTGGTGGAGTTGCTCAAAGGTAAGGGCGTCAGAAAACCCGATTTGGCGGTGGACTTCGACGTCCGCGCTCACGTTGGAAACCTGGCAGATGACGGTGAGAGGCTCGCGGCGCAGGGTCACGACAGAGTTGTCACGCTTGGCGCGTGCCGTACTCAAATCTGTGACCCCGAGGCTCATGAGCCCCACCATACGCAAAGTTGCGGGTCAAAGTTGTCGAGGCAAGCGCGTGAAGCTATGCCGCGCGCTTGGCGATGTCGCGTGCTTCCAGCTCGCTCACCACAAAAAGCAGGCCCGCGCCGATGGCCCCCAGAGTGGTCCATGGCTTCTGCACACCGCGCTTGCGCAGGGGCTTGACCATGGCCTGCGCAACCTTGACGTTGATGAAACCACCGGCGATGAGCACCAGTACTACGGCAACAAATGCTGCCCAGGCCTTCACGTCCATCTCTTGTTCTTGTGCCTGCACCGGCTGCTGTTCTTCCTGCTCGCGCTGTGCATTGGTCACCGCAACCAGCGCGCCGAAGCCCAGAAACGAGCCGATATAAGCGGCGACGAGTGCCTTCTTGTTCTTGATCCAATCTGGATAGGAGGTCATAAGGCCCAAAGCCAGCGATTGCGTTATGCGGCCAGCCAGGGTGTCATCGAGTGCGTAGCGGTCGACGCGCTCGGTTTCTTGTGCGGAGTCTTGCTCAGTCATGGGGATTACTTTATGCGGCACTAAGCTAAAGCGCATGTACTCCTCCAAGAAAGAGCACCTCACCCCTGCCCAGCGCGCAGCCCAAGACGAACGCGCTGAAGACGACAAGTACAACGGCCACTTCCTGGCCACCGAGCACACCAATCTCCCGCTCGATGGATTTATGACGCGCCTTATGGCTGAGGAGCTGCCCATCCTCGATTCCACTTCGCGCCGTCGGGTCTATGAGATTCTGCGTTCCTACAAGGGCCCGGAGATTACCTCCCAGGAGCAGCTCCCAGCAGAGATCCGCGAGCTCATGGATCTGTATTAGATCTGGATTAGGACGCCAAATCAACACATTCGGGCCCTGCCGATGCCCGAACATGTTCCAAATATCACTAACGTCACGCACGTCACGTGTCCGTGTTGGTGAGTAGGCTAGGAACGACATATCACGTCGAGTAAAGAGTAAAAGATGGAACTACATACCACCGAAAAGTCCCTGCACGGCTGGGGCCGCACCGCGCCGACGACTGCCCACGTACTGTCCACCGAAGACGTCGAGGTCATCAAGAAGGCCGTCGCCCAGGTTGCAGAAGATAACTCCGACAAACCAGCACACCTGCGCCGCGGCGTCATCGCCCGCGGCATGGGCCGTTCCTACGGTGACCCTGCCCAAAACGGCGGCGGCCTGGTCATCGACATGCAGCCGCTGAACAAGATCCACTCCATCGATCCGGAAACCGCAATCGTCGACGTAGACGGTGGCGTAACCCTGGATCAGCTGATGAAGGCCGCCCTACCATATGGCCTATGGGTCCCGGTTCTGCCAGGCACCCGCCAGGTCACCATCGGCGGCGCAATCGGCCCGGATATCCACGGCAAGAACCACCACTCTGCTGGTTCCTTTGGCAACCACGTCACCTCCATGGAGCTGCTCGTGGCAGACGGCCGCGTACTCCACTTGGAACCTAACGGTTCCAAGGATGATCCAGACGGAGAGCTCTTCTGGGCCACCGTCGGCGGCATGGGCCTGACCGGCATCATCCTGCGCGCGCAGATCCGCATGACCAAGACCGAGACCGCCTACTTCATCGCGGACACTGACCGCACCGAGAACCTGGATGAGACCGTAGCCTTCCACTCGGATGGCTCCGAGCACAACTACACCTACTCCTCTGCTTGGTTCGACGTCATCTCCCCAGAGCCAAAGCTCGGCCGCTCCACCATCTCCCGCGGCAGCCTGGCCACCCTGGCGCAGCTCGAAGAGCTCGCACCAAAGCTGGCGAAGGATCCGCTGAAGTTCAACGCTCCACAGCTGATGACGGTGCCGGATATCTTCCCGAACTTCACCATGAACAAGCTCTCCCTGATGGCCATCGGCGAGGCTTACTACCTCATGGGCGCACCGGCTCGTAACAAGATCAAGAACCTGACGCAGTTCTACCAACCGCTGGATCTCATCGGCGAGTGGAACCGCGGCTACGGTTCCAACGGCTTCCTGCAGTACCAGTTCGTGGTACCGACCGAGGCAGTTGAGCCTTTCAAGGAGATCATCCGTGACATGCAAAAGTCCGGCCACTACTCCGCACTGAACGTGTTCAAGCTCTTCGGCCCAGGCAACAAGGCTCCGCTGTCCTACCCAATGCCGGGTTGGAACGTTTGCGTGGACTTCCCAATCAAGCCGGGTCTCGGTGCTTTCCTCGATGATCTGGACAAGCGCGTCATGGAATTCGGCGGCCGCCTCTACCTGGCCAAGGAGTCCCGCACCTCTGCGGAGAACTTCCACAAGATGTACCCGGGCATGGAGGGCTGGCTTGCCACCCGCAACGCCATCGACCCAACCGGCGTCTTCGCATCCGACATGTCCCGCCGCCTCGAGCTGCGCTAAACGTCCGCACCGAACACAACGCAGAAGATCTTTTAAGGAATAACCCACATGCTCAATGCAGTAGGCCAAGCACAACACATCCTTCTCCTTGGCGGCACCTCCGAAATCGGCCTCGGCATCGTCGAGGAATTCTTGAAGCGTGGCCCGGCCAAGGTCACCCTCGCTGCCCGCGCACAGTCCCCGCGCATCGCCGATGCCACCGCCGCTTTGACCTCCCGCGGTGCTGACGTCGAGGTCATCGACTTTGACGCAACTGACTTCGAGGCCCACCCGGACGTCGTCAAGCAGGCATGGAACCGCGGCGACGTCGACGTTGCCATCGTCGCCTTCGGTACCCTGGGTGACCAGGAAGAACTCTGGCAGGACCAGGCCAAGGCCGTCGCTTCCGCACAGACCAACTTCACCGCCCCGGTCTCCCTGGGCGTGCTGTTGGGCCAGAAGTTCAAGGAGCAGGGCCACGGCACCATCGTCGCCATGTCCTCCGTAGCGGGTATGCGCGTGCGCCGCTCCAACTTTGTCTACGGCGCTTCCAAGGCCGGCGTGGATGGCTTCTTCATCAACCTGGGTGAGGCACTGCGCGGCTCCGGCGCCAACGTCCTCGTGGTTCGTCCTGGCCAGGTGCGCACCAAGATGTCCGCGAACGCTGGCGAGGCACCGCTGACCGTCAACGTTGACGATGTTGCCAAGGCCACCGTCAAGGCAATCTTGAACGGCACGCAGTCCATCTACGTACACCCACTGTTCGAGTACGTCTCCTTGGCCTTCAAGTTCATCCCACAATCCATCTTCCGAAAGCTGCCTTTCTAATTCCAGCAATCATCCCGAATGTGGGAAACTAGTGTGCATGACTAGCCCAGCAACCATGCACTCCATGCACACTGAACACACCCGTGCCACGGATTACAACGCCGACGAGCTTTCAACTAAGTCGGCTCTGCTGGGCATAGCGGCGGCTGCCCTTGGCGGGGCGGTCGTCGCTCTCCTCGGTTTTTATGTCTTCAAGACGGTCTCCCTGCCGGCTTTTAGTACCTCCATGGTCACCCGTGCGCTGTGCACGGTCGGCATTGTTTTGACCCTCTTGCTGGTCGGCGTGCTCTGCGTGAAGTGGATTTATGACACCCACCGTCCTGCTTTCACGCGGCCTAAGTGGCGCACGTGGCTGACCTACGCGGCGTGCTATCTCTCGCCTGCCTTGCTAGTGCTTTCTGCCATCGGTCTGCCGCTTTCCGCCTCCAAGCTGTGGCTGGACGGTGTGCAGGTGGACCAGGTCTTCCGCACCCAGTTCCTGACCCGCACCACGGATCAGATGGGCTACGCCGACATGAACTACGAGGGCCTTCCCACCTTCTACCCCATGGGCTGGTTCTGGCTCGGCGGCCGCGTGGCCAACCTTTTGCACATGCCTGGTTGGGAGGTCTTCCAGCCGTGGGCGCTGATTTCCATCTCGATGTGTGGCTGCCTGCTCGTTCCGCTCTGGCAGCGCTTGGTGGGCTCGCTTCCAGTTGCCACCGCAATCGCGCTCGTGACCACCGCCGTCACGCTCACAGTCAACGCTGAGGAGCCTTATTCCGCGGTCATCGCCATGGGCGTTCCGGCAGTAGCCGTGCTGGCTGCCCGTGCCTTCAACGGCTCCTGGCTTTCTACCTTGGGCATGGCCCTGTACCTGGGTTTCTCCGCCTGTTTCTACACCTTGTTCACCGGCGCCATCGCACTGACCGTGGTCTCGTTGGTTGCTATCGTCACCGCAATCTACGAGCGCTCCCTGCGCCCCCTCGTACACCTGGTGGTCATCGGCGTCGGCTCGCTGGCCATCGCCGCCATTGCCTGGACGCCTTATCTGCTCGCCACCCTCCGCGCAGAGGCGCCACTGGAGTCCGCCGCTCAGCATTACCTGCCGGAGGAAGGAACCCAAATTCCGGTGCCTTTCCTCTCCTTCAGCATCATCGGCGCGCTCTGCCTCATCGGCCTTATCTACATGGCCATGCGCCTGGAAGACGCCGCAGTACGCGCCCTTGTCATCGCCACCTTGGGTACCTACCTCTGGGTCGTGATGTCCATGGTGGTCACCCTGGCCGGCTCCACCCTGCTGGGCTTCCGCTTGGAGAGCATCATCGTGCTGCTTTTCGCCACCGCCGGCGTTCTTTGTCTGGCAGAAATCCGCCTGCTGGGCATTCCCACGTTGTACCCGGCGCGCTTTAGTGAGACCACCAACAAGCGCATCACCGCGGTGTTCGCCGTCTTCTTGGTATTCGGCGGAATCTACTACGCGCAGCACATCCCGGAAGCCAACGAGGATGCCCTCGACCACGCTTATACCGATACCGACGGCAACGGCGAGCGCGCCGACCGCTTTGCCAGCGATTCCTCTCAGGACTACCTGAAGATCCGTGAGTTCATCGACTCCCACGGCTACGCGCCGAATGCGACCACGGTCATGACGGACGAGAAGCTGTTTATGGCTTATCACCCATACTGGGGTTTCAACGCCTTTACCAGCCACTACGCCAACCCGCTGGGTGAGTTCAGCGCCCGCAACGCGCAGATCGAAGCCTGGGGCAAGGACTCCTGGGAGCAAACGCCAGCCGAGTTCCAGAAGGCGCTCGATTCCGCGAAGTGGAATGGTCCCGATGTTGTCATCTTCCGCGGCAGCCTCGAAGAGCCGGGCGATGGCTTCAAGATCCACCTGGCTGAGGATATCTACCCCAACCAGCCCAACGTGCGTTACCGTGCGGTCTTCTTCAACCCAGATGTCTTCGAGGAAGGCTGGGATACCAAGCAGGTTGGCCCATTCGTGGTGGCGGTGCGTTCTCACTAACTCTAGGGGCCGTGCCGTAAACTGATCGCCGTGTCAGTTAGCCTTCCTAGTACCGAAAATACCCGCTTAGCCATAGCGGACGCCCCGCGTTCGCTGCGGCTAACCGCCATTATTGCCGGCCTGATTGGCTTCATTTGTTTTGTAGCGACCCCGCTACTTCCGGTGAACCAAACTCAGTCCTCTTTTGATTGGCCGCAGAATAACTCGCTGCAGTCCATAAACGCCCCGCTGATTTCGGTGGCGCCGGAGGACATCAAGGCCGAGATCCCACTGAGCGCCGCAGACCAGCTCCATAATGATCAGGACCTGCTCTACGGCACCATCCCGCCGGAATCCACCAAGGCCTCCAACCGCGGCATGTTCGTCCGCGTGAGCGACCAAGGCCTGTCCGTCGTCTCCTTGGACGAGGTGCTGCTTGCCCTTACCCCCAAGGAAGTAGCCGCACTGCCTGACGACGCCGTGCTCAAGATCGACTCCTCCGGCTCCGGCACCACGGTCAGCGTGGATAAGCATTCCGAAACCACGAAGGACGACGTTCGTCCGCAGGTCACCGGCGTCTACACCGAGCTAGAAGATAAGGATGCCGCACAGCTTGTCGACGAAGGGCTAAACGTCCACGTCGATATCAACTCGCGCTTTACCTCCTCGCCTTCTTTGCTAAAGAAGATTGCGATGTGGCTGGGCGTGGCCATGACCATCCTGAGCCTTTTCTGCCTGTGGCGCATTGACCGTCTAGACGGGCACAAGCTGGGCTTTATGCCTGCCACCTGGAAGCAGATCCGCCCGCTCGACGGCGTGGTTGCTGCCGTCCTCGTCTTCTGGCATATCTTCGGCGCAAATACCTCGGATGACGGCTTCATCCTGACGATGAGCCGCGTTTCCGGTCACGCCTCCTATATGGCGAACTACTACCGCTGGTACGGCGTTCCCGAGGCCCCGTTCGGCTCCCCGTATTACGACCTCGTGGCATTCCTGTCCGAGATTTCCAGCACTTCCGTGTTCGTGCGCCTGCCCGCCCTGCTTTCCGCATTCATCGTCTGGTTCATCCTCTCGCGCGAAATCTTGCCGCGCTTTGGTGACTTGGTGAATAAGCGCCGCGTGGCGCACTGGACCGCCGCCTTCATGTTCTTGGCATTCTGGCTGCCATATAACAACGGCACCCGCCCAGAGCCGATCGTGGCTCTCGGTGTCATGGTGACCTGGGCTTCCTTCGAGCGCTCTATTGCCACCCGCCGCCTACTGCCAGCAGCCGTGGGCACCATCGCCGCAACCTTGACGCTGGGCGCTGGCCCTACCGGACTCTTCGCCGTCGGCGTGTTCTTGGTATCACTGCCGAAGCTATTTGCCTTCATGGCCGAGCGCGCCCCGCACGTGGGCTGGCTCGCCATGATTGCGCCTTTCCTCGCTTCCGGCACCGCCATCATGGTCGCAGCCTTTGGTGATCAGACGCTGGCTTCGGTCATGGAGTCCACCCGCGTGCGCTCTGAGGTCGGCCCTTCGCTGCCGTGGTACTCGGAGTACGTGCGCTACACCACGCTCTTCCAGCAGTCCGTGGACGGCTCGATGACCCGCCGCTTCGCCATGTTCACCATGATCTTCTGCTTGGCGCTAATCATCTATGCCTTCATCAAGGATCGCCGCGTCGTCGGCGCAGCAGTCGGCCCAACCCAGCGCCTGCTGCTCATCGTTGGGCTTAGCACCTTCTTCTTGATGTTCACCCCAACCAAGTGGACCCACCACTTCGGTATCTACGCCGGCGTCGCGGGCGTGATTGCGGCATTGGGCGCGGTTGTCCTCTCCCAGATCGCAATGCGCTCGCCACGCGCGCGCACCTTCGCCCTCGCATCGGTCATCTTCCTGCTGGCTATCTCCATGGCTGGCTGGAATGCCTGGTGGTACGTCTCCTCCTTCGGCATCCCGTGGTGGGATCGCACGGTTCAGCTCAAGGCCATTGAGGCCAACACCGTGCTGCTGTTTATTGGCTTGGTGGTCCTTGCCGTCGGCGTCGTCCAGGCGATGTTCCACAGTTACCGCAAGGCCCAAGCAGAAGAGGAAGGCCGCCTCGAGGAGTTCAAGGTACAGGCCGCCGCCAAAGTCTCGCGCTGGGCAGGCATTATGTCCGCGCCGCTTGCTTTGGCCTGCGCGCTGATTGTGGCCTTCTCGTGTGCATCCTTCGCTAAGGCTTATGCTTCGCAGCAGGATTCCTACTCCGTGGGCAAGGGCAACTTGGCCTCGCTGAAGGGCAACCAGTGCTCGCTTGCCGACGCCACGATGGTAGAGACCAACACCAACGACTCCTTCCTCAGCCCGGTTGAAGGCGAGCTCAAGGATTCGCTGGAGGACCCAAGCGAAGATTCCTTCGGCTTTGGCCCCGATAACATTCCGGAATCCATCGAGCCGGAGAACCTGAACTCGGCGTCGGTTGGCGCAATTGCGAATACCTCAACCGAAAAGGCAGAAAATGCTGACTCTGCCGATGCCGCGCAGTCGGAGGAAAACAGCGAAAAGTCCGCCAATGAGCAAAGCGGCGGCGTGCGTGGGACCAAGGGCGTAAACGGCTCGACCCGTCACTTGCCTTTCAACCTGGATTACAACAAGGTACCGGTGTTGGGCTCCTACGATGAAAAGCAGCGTTCTACCTCTACCGTGACGACCCAGTGGTACAACTTGCCTGAGGCCAAGGAAAACGCCCCGATTTTGGCTGTTTCTGCGGCGGGCAACATCTACCACCACGATGTCAATGGCATCGAGCAGGACGGCATGGAGCTCAAGCTGGAGTACGCCACCTACAAGGACGGCAAGGCCACCAACAAGGGCGAAGCAGAGCTTTCCGACGTCGGCGCTACCCCGAAGTGGCGTAACCTGCGCATCCCGCTGGACAAGCTGCCGTCTGAGGCCAACGTGGTCCGCCTGGTGGCCGTGGATGATTCCACTGACGAGGACGAATGGCTCGCCTTCACTCCGCCGCGCGTGCCGGAGCTGGCGACCATCAACTCACAGTTCGATTCGCAGACCCCGGCGTTGCTGGACTGGTCTGTGGCTCTGCAGTTCCCATGCCAGCGCACTTTCGACCACTATGCGGGCGTGACGGAGATTCCGGAATACCGCATCCTGCCGGATGCTGCGGCGCAGACGTCCTTGACTGACTTCCAGTCCTTCTCGGGCGGTGGCGCGATGGCCACGGCTGAGGCAGTCAACTACTCCTACGAGATTCCGAGCTACCTCAACAATGATTGGGCTCGCGACTGGGGCGCAATCGAAAAGTACGAGCTGCGCACCAACTCCAAGGGCGAGGCACCTGCCGAGGCGAACATCGATCATGAGATCGTTTCGCGCTCCGGACTCTGGAAGGAATCCGAGATGAAGATTCGCCCGGAGGGCTCTGAGGAGAAATAACGCTGGGTGGCATAGCACCCAGCGTGTAATAGCACCCAGCGAGAAATAGGACCCAGCGAGAAATAGGACCCAGCGAGTACGAGAGAGGGAGGACCAGGTGGTCCTCCCTCTCCTTACTTTATGGCAATCGTTCTAGACAGGTTGCTTAATGCTTTCCCCTTCTTGGGTTTCGCGTGGCTCGGTCTGTTTCGCCTTCTTAACGCGCTGCACTACCCAATCCACGAGGAAGAACAGCACCAGGGATGCGCCGAAGAGCGGAGCGATGATGGAATACAACACCGCGCCCACGACCAGCGCTGACGAGAGCTTCAGGTGCTGGAGCGCGCGCTTCGGGCGACTAAACCACATCCACAGGCCCATGACGCTGACCGCCAACAGGCCTAGCGCGAGAAGCGCGAGCGCAACCTGGTTGTAGATTCCGAACAAGGTGCCCATGTGCAGCTGGATGAGCCATGGGACCACCTTGGCCATGAGCGGCCAGTCCTTAAAGTCCACGCGGTCCACCACTTCGCCAGTGTGCGGGTCGACAGCGATAGCATCGTAGCTCAGCTTGTAGTCTTGGCGTGCCTCCGTGACGGTCCACGCTGGCGTCTCCGCGGAAGGCGGCGTCATGTCGAGGATGCCGGTCAACCCGGCCGAACGCGCGGCCGCCAACGCGTCTGCGCCGCCCATCACGTCCATGTCTCCCGTCATGTCCATATGGTGATGATGCTCGGCATGCGGGTCCGCGGCAGCAGTTGCTGCGGGCTTGGGCTGCATCCAGTCCATCTTCTCGCGCAGGGTAGAGATGTTTTCACCAGCAACCAAGGACCAGGTCAGGCCAGTGATAGTGAGGAACACGAAGCCAGGCAGCAGCCACGCGCCGATCTTGGAGTGCAAGGTGAGCATCTTGCCCGCCTTCCGACGCCGCTTGAACCACAGGTAGATGCCCATGATCGCCAGTGCGCCCAGCCATGAAGCGGCGAGCTCGGAGTAGATGCGGCCGGCGTCGCCAAGCCAGAGGCGGCGGTGCCCCTCGGAGAGCCAGCTGCGCAACGGCAACGCGCGGGAGGAACCATACTGCACGAGGTCACCCTTGATTTCGAGCGTGACGGGATCCACGAACACTGCGTGGGCGTAGCTGGAGGATTTCAGTGCGTCATCCGCGAAGAGCACGCGGGTGTTCTTCTCGCTGTCATCGAATGCCTGCACCTTGCTTACTGCGAGATCCGGATAGACCTTCTGGGCTGCTGCGATCTGCTCGTCGAGGCTGTGTGCTTCACCGCTTCCTGACGCCGCGATCTCATTCTTGTACACCACCGACTCGATGCTGGGGGCCAAGGCGTAGAAGAACCCGCTCAGCGCTGCAACGATGAGGAACGGTGCTATGAGGACACCGGCTGTCTTGTGTAAGCGCGACATTGCACCATGATTGGAAATACTCATGGGTGAATAGTCGCGCCGTTACTAGCAATAGTTCCCGATAAAGTTTTCTTGTGATCCTTTCGAATCGCGGGAACTTTTGTCGGCAGTGGTCAGGTTGCCCTCAATTCGGTTTGGTTTCCCTGGTTGGGTCCCCCTCTAATGGTCCCTTTACGAGTAGCGAAGCCGTACGGGATGCCCCATTGGGTAGCTTTACCCCCCAAGGGGAACCAACCAATGGGACCAAACCGATAAACGCTAAAACCAGGCGGCTTAGACGGAGCGCAGGAAGTCCGCGGTGTCCATGATGCGCTGGCGGGCCACTGCCGGAGTTGAGATGCGGTGGGTCGAGACGTAGTCGGCGGTTTCGGCGCCAGGGATGGTGACTCGCTCGGCGATTTCGTCTTGCACCGCAGTCTGGACGAGTGTGCGCGGGTACTCGTTTGGCAGCTCGTAGCCGGCGCGGATCTCCTCGGGGAGATTGGAAAGCGCGGCGAAGTCGGGGAAAGTAAGGATGAGTGCATCGGCGGGCGCGAGTGCAGCCAAGGCGCCGCCCGAGGAGTAGCCCCACACGGTCACGGAAGCCGCACCTTGTTCGCGGGCATAAGCGATGGCCTTGTTGACGGATTCCACCATGTCAGCCACGCTGTGTTCAGGTGCTAGCGGGTAGTCCACGTCGATGATGGTGGTGCCGGACAACTGTGCTGCGGCGGCAACTTCGGGGCGCCACTGCATCTCTAACGCGGTTCCATCACCGCGCCACCAGCCGCCGGAGTGGAGGGAGACTGCCCACTTGCCATTCGGCGCAGTGGGCTCGAAGATGGCGCCGACCTCAGTGTCACGCTGCGTGATTCCATCAGTGAACTTGGTACCCGGCAGCGCGTGGTCAACCGCAGTGCCCAAGACCATCATGGAAGCCTGCGTGATGCGATCCGGTAAAAGCGCGCAGTAGCGGTCAGCATCCGGCGAGCCGCCGCCAGCCCACGGCGGACGGAAATCCGGCAGTGGGTAGTGGACCTGCATGTAGGTGTAGAGCTGTTCCAGCTGCTCCTCCTCGCTCAACTGGCGGTCTTGGCCGCCAATCTGCCACTGCTCAATCGAAGTCATGCATTCGAGGTTACCGCTACTATGGCGGCCATGACGAAGGTAGCCAAACTCCACCCCACCGCCGAACTATCCCCCACTAAAGCCGAAATCGCAGCTAAGCACGCCCACATCGACGAGATCATTGGAAGCTACCGCGCAGTAGATCCTGATGACGAAGTTGGCATTGAAGTCCTCCTCGGCCACGATTACGCCGGCAACATCGTCCAATTCCCCGTCACCTACCGCGCCGCCGACAATGCCACCAACAAACCACTGTGCGCCATGGACCACTCCGTGCTCGGAAAGCGCTCGGTAGCCCGCGCCGAAGACGACCCAGTCGCCATCACACAATGGGTCCATCTTGTACAAAACGAGGAAACCTCCGCCGCATACTCCACCGGCCCACAGCGCTTCCACGCCTATGGCACCGGCGGACTACCTGGCGAAATCGAGTTCTTGCCCACCCTTACCGTTACCCCACCGGAGGCTGGGCAATTACGAGTAGTCGACTCCGAGACCGGAACCGACTACCTCGCGGCGCGTCTTACCAGATTGTGACGCGGTCTTCCTCGGCCAGGTAGAACGGAGAATCCTTCTCTACCTCGAAGGCCTCGTAGAACTCCGCCACATTCGCCGCGATAAGGTTGCAGCGGAACTCCGCCGGGGAGTGCGGATCGATGGCCAAGTACTGGGTGGCCATCTCCGGACGGATTGCGGTGCGCCAAACGCGCGCCCAGGACAGGAAGAGGCGCTGCAGGCCGTTGTACTCGGCGTCGTAAAGCGCAGGAGATGCGTCCTCCACCTCGAAAGGGGCCACTTGGCCAGCGATGTCGAGGCCGTTGTCCGCGCAGTAGTTCTTGTAAGCCACCACTGCGATGCCCAGTCCACCCAGGTCACCGATGTTCTCACCCAGGGTGAAGCTGCCATTGACGCCCGCGGAATCAGTACCTTCCAGAACGGAAGGCACGCGGCCGTTGAACTGCTCCACCAACTTCGCGGTGAGCTTTTCAAATGCCGCGCGGTCCTCTTCAGTCCACCAGGAGTTCAGGTTGCCCTGGCCATCGTACTGCGAGCCCTGGTCATCGAAACCGTGGCCGATCTCGTGGCCGATGACCGCGCCGATTGCGCCGAAGTTCTCGGATACGTCGCCGCCCTCAGCGGAAGGGACAAAGAATGGCGGGCGCAGGATGGCGGCCGGGAAGGTGATGTCATTGACCACCGGGTTGTAGAAAGCGTTGACCGTCTGCGGGGTGGAGAACCACTCGTCGCGGTCCGCGGGCTTGCCAATCTTGCGCAGCTCGAAGTCGTGTGCCCACGCGTTGCCCGCGCGGACGTTGGCCACGAGGTCCTTGCCCTCAGAGCTGAAGCTCAGATCGGAGTAGTCGCGCCACTTATCCGGGTATCCAATCTTGGCCTTGAACTGGGCAAGCTTCTCCAGCGCGCGCTCACGCGTTGCCGGAGTCATCCACTCGAGCTGGGAGATGCGCTCGCGGTAAGCAGCGGTTAAGTAATCAACCAGGGTGTCCATCTCCGCCTTAGATGCCGGCGGGAAGTGCTGGTCCACAAAGACCATGCCAATCTCCTGGCCCACCAGGGACTCCGCTAGGCCCACGGCGCGCTTCCAGCGGTCACGCTGAGTGGTAGCACCGGAAAGGCGGGTGCCGTAAAACTCGAAGTTCTTCTTGCCCACCTCTTCCGGCAGGTACGGCGCGCGGGACAGCAGGATGTGCCAGGTGGCCCACAGCTGCCAATCTGCCATGCGGTCCGCGGTGAAAAGCATCTCGAAGTGCTCGAGGTAGGAAGGCATCATGTTCACAACGCGCTGTGCTTCCAGGCCACCACCTGAAAGGATGGCGCGTGCCAACTCCGGCAGCTCCTCGAAAGGCATCGGGTTATAAGTCTTCACGGCATCGCGCGTGGAAACGACATCCCAATGACCGGCAGCCAGCTCCTTTTCCAAACCCACGATGCGCGTGGCGGCAACGTCGGCGCCCAAGCCGAACAGGCGGGCAGGATCGAGGAAGCCCAGCATCTGCGCCACGTGCTTTTCATATGCAGCCAGCGTCTCCGCATGCGCTTCCTCGCGGTAATAAGCCTCGTCCGGCAGGCCCAGGCCAGACTGGATGACGTAGGCCACGGCTTCCTCGGAACCGGAATCCTTTTCCACCCAGAAGGTCACCGGGGCGCCGACTCCCTCGCGCTCGAGTTCGCCGAGGCGCTGCGCCAGCTCTTGAGGGTCGGCTGCGGTGAGGTGGTCGAGGTCGGCGTCAATTGGCGCCATGCCTGCACCATTTACGCCCTCGGTATCAAGGTGCGATGCGTAGAGCGCGCCCGGGCGCCCAGTGTCATTTTTAACAATCTCGTGCACGAGCTCTTCCGCCTCGTCACGCAGGTTGTGGAAGGTGCCATCAACGCCCCGATCATCGGGGATGACGTGGGATTGTAGCCATGGTCCGTTGACAAATTGGTAGAGATCTTTCATGCCAGCCACTCTAGGCGAATCAATCCGGTTAAGGTGTGGACTATGCCAACTTATCGGTTCCCACCATCACAACTCCGCAGATATTTTCTCGCGGTCGTTAGCTTCGTGCTGGTAGTGCTCGTCATCCCCACGCTTATCGCAGCAACGGTGACCCCGCCCGAGCCGAAGACCGAGGAAGTGGTGCTTGATTCTGCGACAACAGGTTTCAGTGAGGATGAAACCTGGACCATTGAGGTCCCGGGTCTGCGTTGCACGCCTAATTCGGAGACCATGGCGAACCAGGCCTGGGACTGCGGTGCGACGCTCGTGCAGGTGGTCAGCACTGAAGGCCTCGACGGTGCCGACGAGGAGGTGGCGATGCATCGCGCCGTCCGCGGCTATGCTTACGGCGAAGTTTCCACGGCAAAGATCCACAGGGAGGGCGATGCACTCGCGCTTTACGACGCCCCCGCCGACGCAATCGTCCTCTCCCGCGACGGAGAGGGCGACTTTACCGACTTTGACTACATCGTGGTGCTCACCGGCGGCGATTTCACCCACGCCGCGGAACTCATCTGGCAGGCCTTTGGACACCGCGAGCTGCCGGTGAAAGCGGAGACGGGAGTAGTGGCATCATGAGCAAACTCTTCCGCAACTCGCTGTGGGTACTACTGGCTCTGGGCATGGTGAGCATCATGGCTAACCTAATCAGCTACCTGCTGATTGCTCCTGCTTTGGTGGTACCCAGCGTGCTCATCGGCGGCGCCTACGTGGCCCTCGTCCTCTTTTTGCTTCGCCTAAGCCCCATGTTCCCGGCGCGCGGATGGGTCTGGGCGGCGCTCCTGTGGGGTGGCGGTACCGCGGTGAGCATGGCTTTGCTCTCCTCTACTCCGCTGATGACGCTGGCGTCATCCTTCGGGTGGCAGGCCGCCACGATGTCGTGGGCGGGTGCCTACCCAGAGGAGATTTCCAAGGCCACCGGAGTCTTCTTCATTCTTTTGTCATTCCGGCAGCTCAACCGGCCGTGGCACGGCTGGGTCGTGGGCGCCACCGTGGGCTTAGGCTTTGAGACCCTCGAGAACGTGTTGTACAGCGTCGTCGGCGGCACGATGCACCCGCTTTCTGACTGGACCGGAATGTTTCAGATGTGGGGTCTGCGCCTCATCGCGGGTCCGGCGCTGCACGTCTTGCTCACCGCGCTGGCGGGTTGGGGAATAGGCTGGGCGCTATTCAGCGCGAACAAGACAGTCTGGTGGCGCCTGGGCTCCATCTTTGGCTTCCTTTTGCTAGCCTTTGGCCTGCACTTTTGCTGGAACTACCTGCCGGAGAACACCACGCTGATGCCAGTGCAATACGTGCTGGTGGGGCTGGTGCTCTACCCACTGAACATCTACCTGGTCTATCGCGGCAACAAGTTCGCGCGGGAAGACACCACATACAGCGTGATGCATGCTGGCACCGCGGTCAGCAAGAGAAAGAACTAAGCTCTCAACCGATCAACCCTTCCAAGTCGCGGGCATCTAATCCATGGCGACGCATGCTTACGCGGCCGTCTTTATGAGTAATTCCTTCGGCTTCCCAGCGTAGGATTGAGCGCTCAGGCGCGTGCGAGGTGCCGTCGGCGCGCACCACGCGCCACCAGGGCAGGCCGGGGACCTTCTTCATCACCCAGCCCACGTAGCGGGCATGGCAGCCCGCCGCTTTAGCCACTTCCCCGTAGGTAGAGACGTTGCCGGCCGGAATGCGCCGAACGACCTCCGCTACTTCCTCTACCTTGTCTTTCATCTAAAAGTCGAGGTTGAGAACGTCGTCCGACTCGCGCGGCTCTTCCTCCGGCGCGTCCTCGACCTCGGCCAGAGTGACCGTAGCGCCGGTGGAATCAGCCAGCAGGCATAGGCGCCCGAAAGGCGAATCCCACGGCTCGCGGATAACCTCACCGCCAAGCTCTACTGCCTTGGCAGCAGCCGCCTCGAGATCACGCACGCCGAGGTAGGTCTGCCAGAAGCTCGGCACCTGCGGCGGGAACTGGCCCTCCGCGTTCCAAAAGCCGGCGAAAGGCGCGCCTTCTTCCTCCGCGGTGGCATAAGCATCGCCGCCACGGACCTCCCAGTTAAACAGCTCGCCGTAGAAGTCCAAGGCCTGCTGGTAGCTGGTAGTGGCAGTCAGTTCGTGCCAGACCGGCGTGCCCGGTTCGCCGCCGGCCACGAACTGGTCCGTGCCCGCCGGTTGGATGAGGCCAAACATGCCACCCGCGACGTCGACAAGCAGCGCCATATGGCCCAGCTGCACCTGCATTGCCGGCGCCAGCACGCGGCCGCCAAGCTGCTCCGCACGCGCACAATCGCCGTCGATGTCCTTGCTCAAAAAGTAGGTCACCCACGTATCCGGCATGGAAGCCTGCTCGGGCTGCGGAATGAAGCCGGCAATCGGCAGGCCCTGCACGCGGCCCACGCGGTACTCGTTAGCGGAATCAACTTCCCAGCCCAGCACCTGCTCGTAGAAGTTCACGGATTTCCGCGGCTCAGAGGTGGTCAGGTCGATCCAGTAGGGCATGCCTACTTCAGCTTCGAAAGCGGGCATTACATGTTCCTCCACTTCTCCGGATCAAAGTCATCGTCTGCTGTGGCCTCATCGAAGTAATCGTCCTCGTCCTCATCTGCTGCGGCCACACGGGCACTGGTGCCAGCGATGCTCACCTCGTCGCCGGGGTGCAGGGTGGCGCCGCGCTGGGTCACCACTTCCCCATTGACCTGGACCTCGCCTTGCGTGATGAACTCCTTTGCTTCACCGCCGGTACCCACGAGGGAGGCCAGCTTGATGAACTGGCCGAGCTTAATGGAATCGCCCTTGATTGAGACTTCTAACATGCGGCATAGCTTACCGAGAAGGCACCTTGCCGGGATACTCAACCTTGAAGAAGTCCAAAATGGAGTTGGTTGCCCAATCGTGCGGGACAAGCCCGCTGCGATCCGTTACGCCACCGTTCCAGGTGTGCGTGCCGCCCTTAATTTTGTAATTCACTGTGGGCACCGCGCAGGAACCCCACGTAAAGCGGGTGACTGCGTCTTCCCGGTGCTCGGCGGGGAAAGGATCGCAGGCATTGTCCTCGGCGACTTCCGCCATGGTCTCCTCCACACCGCGGTAGTGGCCACCGTGGGCGGTGCCGCCACCGTAATTAATAACGACGTCGGCAGTGCCGTGCACCGCAAAATAAGGGGTGGGCTTTCCTCCACAGTTTTCATCCACGGCATCGTAGTTCGCCGCGGAAACCGTGGCGGCGCCGTCCAACTGCCGGTTGCAGGCTAGGGCGCGCACGAAACCGCCGCCATTGGAAAAGCCTGCGGCAAAGACGCGGCCATCGGTGTTGTAATTCTGTTTAACCCAGGCCAAGGTGTCATCCACCAAAGCGAAGTCTTCCCCCAAGGAAGTCTGCGCATAAGGCGCAGGCGCCCAAGCCTCCCCAATACCCGCAGGAAAGAGCGTGATGGCGTTGGCCTCATAGAGCTCAGTGTCCTGGAAGATGGTCGCGGGATCGCTGTTATATCCATGAAAGACCATGACCACCGGCGCGGGCTGCGCTGCGTCATAGTTATCAGGTACGTGCGCTATGAAGCTTCTGCCGCTGGGCAGCTCGATCGTGCGGTAGTGGCCGGTCTGCGTTGCGCCCTGGGAAGGAAGCTCGGCCTTTTCCGAGGCCGTTTCCATGTCCGCGGGATAATCATAGCGGCCGCGCCCCGGCTCATCGACGTGCGAGCACGCGCTCAAGCCTAGGCACAGCGCTATTAAAAGATACTTGCGCACCTATCTAGAGAGCGCGCAGCTTTACTGCTGTGCCGGTGGCGGTGACCATCAGCATGTCGTTGGCCTGGCCCATAGGCGAGTAATCAAAGCTGATGCCCACGACGGCGTCGGCGCCCAGCTCCTGGCCGCGGTTCCACAGCTCGTTAAGCGCTGCCTCGCGGGCCTTGACTGCCTCTTCCTCATAGCCAGCGGAGCGGCCGCCAGTGAAGCTGCGGAAGGAGGCGCCTAAGTCCTTGAGGAAGTTAATGCCGGTCACCGTCTCACCCGCAATGACGCGAATGTACTCGGTGATTTCGTGACCATCGACGTTGTTGGTGGTGGTGAAAATCATGAGCCCTAGACTACCTGCGTTCTGGGGGAAGATCAGCGACGCTGAAGTACACGCCCGGTGTGCCGTCGGCGCGGGTGAACTCGACCTTCAAGTCGTCCTTCTTGCCAAAGCCCACGAGGTGGCGGGCCACAACGTGCTCGACGGACTTGATGCTTTCTGAGTCTGCCTCGACGTTGAGGAGGAGGATGTTGGGCTCAACAGCAAGGTCGAGGGTACCGCGGGTGTTTTCGCGCTCGAAGACGCAGCGGCCAGTTTCGGTTTCTGGGTCCCAGTGGGCGTCAATCTTGGCAGAGAAATGCGATGCCAGCTGCTTGCCGTAGCGTGCCGGGCGATCGGTTGAAACGCGTGCGGTGGAATTGCTCATGCCGGACACTGTACGCGTTTTAGGTTTACCTAACCAGCGCGAGTATTCCCTCATAAATCATCACGCAGCCCAAGGCGCCGAAGATGAGGCCCGAGCCGATATCGAGATGGGCCGAATACTTCGTGAGGAAACGCGCCGCCGCGCGGACGATGAGCGCGAAGGTAGAAAACCACGCCACGGAGACCACAGTCAGGATGATGGCGATGAACACGGTCCATTCAAGCCCCATGTCAGGGCGAATGAACTGGGCAAAGACGGCACCAAAGAAGACAAGCGCCTTCGGGTTGGAAAGGTTGGTGAGCATGCCCAGCTTGTAGGCGCGGCCAGCGGTGATGTCCTCGACGTCGCCAGTGCTCACTGCCTGCTCGATGTGCTCCTCATCGAAGCTTCCCGCGCTTTCCGCTGAGTCCTGTGAAGTACTGCGGGCAGAGTTAAGGGCAGAGCGCCGTTGCGTCAGGCCCGAGCGGATAGAGCCATAGGCCATCCAGAGAAGGAAGCCCCCGCCCACCAGCTGCAGCAAACCGAGCAGACTGGGGCGAGCGGCGATAAGAGCAGATAGCCCTGCCAGGGAGGCGGTGAGCCAG
Organism: Corynebacterium simulans; assembly: GCF_001586215.1. Lineage (NCBI taxonomy): Bacteria > Bacillati > Actinomycetota > Actinomycetes > Mycobacteriales > Corynebacteriaceae > Corynebacterium > Corynebacterium simulans. The sequence continues at coordinate 1,304,301 of NZ_CP014634.1, forward strand.
ACGACGATGCCGGTGCAGATGCCCAGCGCACACATGATTCCGGCACGCATGGACCGCGGGGCGACGCGGATGACCTGCACTACATCAGGGCCGGGAGCGACGATCATCGCCACCCACACTCCTAGCAGCGAAACTAATGCAGCTAAAGTCATCCGACCCTTCTCTTGGCTCTTCTAGTAAGCACCCTTTACGGCCTGCTTGTGATCGCGCACTGCCTCGCCTGGGGCGTACAGCGGCATATCCTCGCCAGCCTTGTACCAGGTTACGTCGTTAAGCGGTGCCAAAGGCTTCTTTCCGGCAATCAGATCGGCGGCCTTCTCGCCCACCATCATCGTTGGCGAGTAGATGTTGCCGTTGGTCACGGACGGGAAGACGCCAGCATCAGCGATGTAGAGGCCCTCAATGCCCCAGACCTGCATGGTTTCTGGATCCACAACCGCCATTGGGTCATCCTTGGAACCCATCTTGGTGGTGCACGACGGGTGCAGTGCGGTCTCACCGTCGTTACGTACCCATTCGAGGATCTCCTCGTCGGTCTGCACGTCAGGGCCCGGGCTGAACTCGCGGGCGCCCACCTCAGCCATGGCTTCGGTGTCCAGCAGAGAACGCGCAACGCGCACTGCCTCGACCCACTCGCGGCGATCCTGGTCGGTCTTCAGGTAGTTGAAGAGAATCTCCGGCTTTTCGTGGATATCGGCGCTCTTGATGCGGACATGGCCCTTGGTATCGGAGAACATCGGGCCAACGTGCCACTGGAAGCCGTGCTTGACGTCGGCCTTCTGGCCGTCGTAGCGCACTGCCATCGGCAGGAAGTGGAACATCAGGTTCGGGTATTCCTCGTTCTCGTTGGAACGAACGAATCCGCCACCCTCGAAGTGGGAGGTTGCAACCGGGCCCTTCTTGGTGAGAATCCACTGCAGGCCCATAAATGGCCAGCGCCACTTGTCCAGGTAAGGCTGGGAAGAAGCGGTGGACTTGGTGGTCTCGTACTGGATGTAGACCTCGAGGTGATCCTGCAGGTTCTCGCCCACGCCTGGCAGGTGCTTGACGACGTCGATTCCGTGCTTGCGCAGCAACTCCTCGTCACCGACACCGGAGACCTGCAGCAGCTGCGGGGTGTTGATGGCGCCAGCGGAAAGGACGATCTTCTCGGCGAATACGCGGTGGACGCCGCCCTTCCACTCGTATTCCACGCCGACGGCCTTCTGGCCTTCGAAGAGAACCTTGGTGGTAAAAGCGCGAGTACGAACCTCGAGGTTCTCGCGGTCTAGGTTCGGGTGCAGGTATGCACGCGCGGCGGACCAGCGCTTGCCGTGCTTGATGTTGCGGTCGAAAGGAGCAAAGCCTTCCTGGCGGTAACCGTTAACGTCGTTGGTCAGGTGGTAGCCGGCCTGCTGCACGGACTTGAACAGGGCCTGGAAGAGCTCGCTGGTTGCAGGACCGCGGGAAAGGTAGAGCGGGCCGTCGTGGCCGCGGCGCGGATCGTTATCTTCTGCCGCGGCGGCGTTTTCCATGCGGTTGAAATAAGGCAGGCAGTGCGCGAAGTCCCAGTTTTCCATGCCCGGGTTCTTGGCCCACTTCTCGTAGTCCATGGGGTTGCCACGCTGGTAAATCATGCCGTTGACGGAAGAAGAGCCACCCAGCAGCTTGCCACGGGCGTGGTAGATGCGGCGGCCATTCATCTCTGGCTCCGGCTCGGATTCGTACATCCAGTCGTAGTTCTTTGCACCAATCGGGAAAGAGAATGCGGAAGGCATGTGGACGAAGAGATCCCACAGGGAATCGTTGCGTCCGGCCTCAAGGACCAGCACACGAGTGTTCTTGTCTTCGGTCAGGCGTTCGGCGATGACGGAGCCTGCGGAGCCACCGCCAACGACGACTACGTCGCTTACTTCATCGGTGACCTTCTTAGCGGAACGCTTCTTGGTCAGCTTGTCCATAAAACCCATAAATCCCCTTCTTTCTGTGAAATATTTCACACGTCAAGATTGTCCCACCGGAAGTGAAAACATTGTAATTTATACAAAAGTCTGTATTTATTCACATCGCCTCATGTGCGGGCACTACCTTCAGAGTACACATCCTTCTAGAAGTTTGCCCATCTTAATGTATATTTACCTTGTCCGGATGGATGTCTCTGGAGATGAAATCCGAAGTCTTTGCACATAGGTTGCCCGAATATGATTCATTTCACTCACCTTTCTCTCCCTGCGATCTTGTGAGCATTTTGGGGCACCCGTGCGAAAGATTCGGCCCAAACCAACCAACATTAGGAGAAGTAGATGGCTAACTTTGACCCTCACGATCCTGAGGAGTCTCACACTTCAAGTAAAGTCCCCCAAGAAGGGGGTAAAAACACCTCTCTCGCAACCCCATCTGGAGAGCCCAAGAAGCGCAGCCCACGCTACCAAGTTCGTGCCCTCGTCGGCAGCTACAAGGCTGAAACCGGCGATGCCGTAGGCGCGGATCAGGTCCCTGCTCCCAAGACAAACTGGCCGGTATTTATCATCTCCGGCGTCCTCATTATTGCCATGGCGCTCTATGCCGGGCTCGGCCGCGATTCCGCGGCGGAAACCCTCGCCAGCGTCACCGGCTGGATCGGCCACAACCTCGGCTGGTTCTATGTCCTCACCGCCACCATCGCCGTGGTCTTCGTGCTCTATATTGCCTTTTCCAATGCCGGCAATATCCGCCTCGGCCCGGACCACTCGCGGCCGAAATTCAACACCTTCTCTTGGGCGTCCATGCTCTTTGCCGCCGGCATCGGCGTGGACCTCATGTTCTTCGCTGTCGCAGAACCCGTGACCATGTACGTCACCCCACCGGTCGGGGAAGGCGAAAACATGGAGGCCGCCAAGGAGGCCGTGGTGTGGGCGATGTTCCACTACGGCATCACCGGTTGGGCGCTTTATGCACTGATGGGCATGGCCTTCGGTTACTTCGCCTACCGCCTCAATATGCCGCTGGCTATCCGCTCCGCGCTGTATCCGCTCATCGGCAAGCGCGTACACGGCCCAGTTGGTGATGCAGTCGATATCGCTGCCATGCTGGGCACCGTCTTCGGTGTGACCGCCTCCCTGGGCATCGGTGTGGTGCAGCTGTCCTACGGCTTCCACCTCATCTTCGGCATCGAGCAGGGCCTTGGTCTGCAGTCCGCTCTCATCATTATTGCGGTGGCCATTGCCACACTGTCGGCTGTATCCGGTGTGGATAAGGGCATTCGCTTCCTCTCCGAGCTGAACGTCTATTTGGCCATCGCGCTGATGGTCTACGTCGTGGTCTTTGGCAAGACCGCCTACCTCTTCGATGCCATCGTGACCAATATCGGTGACTACGTCTCGAAGTTCCCATCCTGGACCATGGAGACCTTCGCCTTCGCCGAAGACCAAGCCAACGTAGACACTTGGATGCAGTCCTGGACCCTCTTCTTCTGGGCATGGTGGATTGCCTGGGCTACCTTCGTCGGCCTGTTCCTCGCCCGTATTTCCCGCGGCCGCACCCTGCGGCAGTTCATCTTCGGCGTGCTGACCTTCCCCTTCCTGTTCATCCTGATGTGGATGTCCTTCTTCGGCAACACCGCTTTGGACATGGTTCGTTCCGGCGAATACCCCGACTTTGCCGAAGCCGCAATCAATACACCGGAGCAAGGCTTCTACGACATGCTGGCCGAGTTCCCCGGCGCATCCATCGTCATCTTCTTGACCACGTTCATCGGTCTGCTGCTCTACATCACCTCAGCCGACTCTGGTGCGCTGGTGATGTCCAACTTCACCTCGAAGATTACGGATAGCCGCCAGGACGGCCCGAAGTGGATGCGCATCTTCTGGTCCGTCACCGTGGGCGCACTAACCCTGGCGCTTTTGCAGATCGATGGCATCACCACAGTCCAGTCCGCCACCGTGGTCATGGGCCTGCCTTTCGCCTTCGTGGTCTACCTCATTATGTTCTCCCTGTGGAAGTCCCTGCGCCTAGAAAACGTGCAGCGCGAAGCCCGCACCACCGCTATGCACGGAGTGATTTCCTCCCGTACCGAGCGCGAACCGGCCAATGCCGACCTCTGGAAGAACCGCCTCGACCGGGCCAATACCTTCCCCTCTAAGCAGGAGATGGATACCTATTTGCGCGAAACCGCCACCTACGCCCTCCAGCAGGTGGCAACGCACATGCGTACCCGCGGCTACGACGCCATCTTGCTCACCAGTGAGCTTCCCGACGTCGAACTGCCCCAACTCGACCTAGAAGTAAAGCTGCACAATGAGCGCATGTTCCGCTACCAGCTTTTCCCGGTAGCGGCCGAGCGCCCCGATTTCAGCGCGGGCGAAGGCGACGAGTACTACCGCCTCGAGGTCTACGATATGACCGGTTCGCTGGGCTATGACGTCTACGGCTATTCCGAGAACCAAATCATCAATAACGTGCTGGACCTCTACGAGCGCCACCTGGCCTTCCTCTACATGCAGCAGACCCAGCCGGGTGACTCCGATGTCTCTGATGGCGCCGAGCCCGAGCGCACCTGGCGCGAAGATAGCTAAGCTGGCCACTACAACTACCTCTATGAGAGAAAGGTTGCTTTTCACTTGAGCACCCAGAACACTTTGTTCGACCCCACCCAGACCGACCTGCTGAAGGGCGTGCATGCTGATGGCGCCCCGAAGTCCCTGTTCATCAACGGTAAGTGGGAAGCCGCCCAAAGCGGCGACACCCGCACCATCATTTGCCCGGCCGATGGTTCCACCGTCGGTTTAGTCTCCGAGGCATCCGACGAGGACACCGAGCGCGCCATCAAGGTTGCCCGTGAAAGCTTTGATAACGGCGAGTGGGCTAATACCCCGGCCGCCGAGCGCGGCAAGCTGGTCATCCGCGTGGCCGATTTCATCCGCGAGCACAAGGAACTTTTCGCTTCCGCCGAGTCCGCTGATACCGGCAAGCGCTATGAGGAGTCCTTCGGCGATATGGATGACATCGCCAACGCCTTTGAGTACTTCGGCACCCTGGCCCAGCACCAGGCCGGCCGCGTAGTCGACCCGCAGGATCCCAACCTGCGATCGCGCATCGACGCCGAGCCCGTTGGCGTCTGCGGACTGATTACCCCGTGGAACTACCCGCTTCTGCAGGTCTCCTGGAAGGTCGGCCCGGCCCTGGCCGCCGGCAATACCTTCGTCCTCAAGCAGGCGGAACTCACTCCGCACACCGCGATGCTGCTCATGGCCGCCCTCAAGGAATGCGGATTGCCAGACGGTGTGGGCAACCTCATCACCGGCGCCGGTGCCAACTGCGGCAACCCACTGTCCCAGCATCCTGACGTCGATATGGTCTCCTTCACCGGCGGCCTGGTCACCGGCAAGATCATCGCAAAGAACGCTGCGGAGACCGTCAAGCGCACCGCGCTGGAGCTCGGTGGCAAGAACCCGAACGTCATCTTCGCCGACGCGGACTTCGACGTCGCTGTAGATAACGCCCTCAACGGCGCTTTCTTCCACTCCGGCCAGGTCTGCTCCGCGGGTTCCCGCATCATCGTGGAAGAATCCCTGCACGATAAGTTCATCGAGGCACTGGTGGCGCGCACCAACAACATCAAGATCGGCGGTCCGACCGACGATAAGGCGGAGACCGGCCCGCTCATCTCCGCCGATCACCGCGAGAAGGTCGCCGCTTACGTGGACAAGGCCCGCGAGCAGGGCGCCAAGATCCTCACCGGCGGCCGTGCCGCTACCAGTGAGGACACCAATGGCCAGCACGGTACCGGCAACACGGACCTGGGCAAGGGCGTGTACTACCTGCCGACCATCATCGATGGCGCCACCAAGGACATGGAGTGTGTCCACGACGAGGCCTTCGGCCCTACCGTGACCATCGAGACCTTCACCACCGAGGAGGAGGCCATCGCCATCGCGAATGACACCGAGTACGGCCTGGCTGGCGCCGTCTACACTTCCGACGCCGGCCGCGCCGAGCGCGTTGCCCGCGCCCTGCGCCATGGCACCATCTGGATCAACGACTTCCACCCGTACCTGCCGCAGGCAGAGTGGGGCGGCTTCAAGCAGTCCGGCAATGGCCGCGAGCTTGGCCCCACCGGCTTGGCCGAGTACCAGGAGCACAAGCACGTCTACCAGAACCTGGCCCCTGCGGCTTGGGACCAGTTCGGTTTGCAGTAATTAACTCTGCGTGCGTGGCTTGATGGTCATCGTGTCGATGTTGACGTGCGCTGGAAGCGAAGCCACCCAGCGCACCGTCGAGCACGCAGGCTTCCCGCGAGATAGTGACCGCGGAAGGATCGGTTTCTAGCTCGCGATGGAATCCTCAAGCTCAGCCAGCATGTTGTCAACGAGGCCAATCTTGAAGTCAGCTGGCGCGAAGGCGCCCTCGTTCATGTCGGTGATGAGGTTGACCTCTACCTGAGTGCGCAGCTGCTTCATGGAGAAGTTAGCCACTGCCAGGCGCCATGCCTCAACTGCGCGAATGCCGCCGGAGAAGCTGTACCCCACGAAAGCGATGGACTTGTTTACCCACTCGGCGCCCAAGGAATCGAAGGCGTTCTTGAACGGACCCGGCACGGAGTGGTTGTACTCAGGGGTGACAAAGACGTAGCCATCGCAAGAATCGATGGCATCGGACCAAGCCTGAACGTTGGCGTCGTCATAGCTCTTGTTCGCCGCCATCGGGATGACGGAGGTGGTCATGATCGGAACGTTGAATGCCTTGAGATCAATTACTTCGTATTCAACGCCGGTGTTGCGGCCTTTAGCCAAGTCACCAACCCAGTTTGCGATTGCCTCGCCTGCACGATCGTCGCGAGTAGAGCCGAGAACGATGCCAATCTTTGCCATGGGAATAACCCTCTTTCGTTTTGTTGATTAGTCAACAAGAAAGACTAGCACGCGCGTCAACTTGGCGAATAGTGATATTGATTCGCCCTTCCCGCAAACCACATCCTTCTGGCAACGTTGCGTCATTAACCCGCACCACACCGTGATAGGCCAGCCGCTTCGGTCCGCCAAAGACAATCAGATCCCCTGAACCAAGCAGAACGTCATCCCAGGGCTTATTGCGGTTTTCCGTATTGCCCATCCGAAACAGCGCTTCATCACCAATGGATAGAGAAATTACCGGCGCCAAGGATTCCTCAAAATCGTCGACGTGCATGCCCATCCCCGAGCCCGGTGGATAGTAATTCACCAACGCCATCTCAGGAACAAAGCTCTCAGCCCATGGCGCTAACTCGGGCGCGACCTCGGCAGCCGCGCGCAGTGCCGGAGACGCCAGCTCCCGCAACGATTCCAGCATCGGCGGCACTCGAGTCCCCTCAATATTGTCCACGTAACGATAGGTCTCGTAATGCCAGAACCTGCCCAAATGCAGCTGATGCACGCTCATCTGCCCCGACTTCAAACGTGGGCGATACATCGCCATCGGCGTGCCCGCATAAGCCCGCGCCACCTCACGAACAGCAGAAACCAACGCTTCTTGGCTGCTCACGGACAACCATCCTGGCAGATGCGCCACGCCCGGCGCGACCTGGACGGCGGGGCGAGAGACGTCGAAAAGCATGGCCCAAGAGTACATGTCCGTCCGCAGCACACAAGACGTCCCTTTCACGCGACTAGACTAAATCCCCATGAACCTCGAGCAATTCGGCACCTGGGAAAAAATGTCCGGCGGGCACTGGCACCTGCCGGGGCAGACGGAACAAGTACGCGCGGAGCACGCCCGTACTTTCCGCTTGATCAAGCAGTTCAACGAGTTAGGTAGCACCGATCAAGACAAAGCACGGGAAATTCTGCGGGAGCTGCTTCCGGAGGAATCCCATGTGCCGGGCTGGTTCGGGCCGGCCAACGTGGAGTTCGGTTGCAACCTCATCATAGGTGAGCATGTTTTCATCAATTTTAATGCCACCATCTTGGCCCAGGCCAAGGTCACGCTGGGGGATCGCGTGATGATTGGGCCCAATTGCTCCTTTATCACCGTGAGCCATCCGGTCAATGACCACGAGATGCGCGAGGGAGGTTGGGAGATTGCCAAACCGATCACCGTGGGCCGCAACACCTGGTTCGGGGCCAACGTCACCGTCATGCCCGGTGTCACCATTGGCGAGGATTGCGTCATTGGTGCGGGCACGCTCGTCACCCGCGATATCCCGGATAAGTCGCTGGTACTGGGCACTCCCGGCCGCGTGGTGCGCAAGCTCAATGGAGACAACCTCGAGCGCGAAGATCTCGAAGGCCCAGTGGAAGGCTTCGGGCTGACGTAGATGTTCGATCTCGCACGCATCGGCGCGGGCCTGCCCGTTGCCGAAACCATCGATAGCCTGCCCAAGACCGGAAACATAGTGGTGCAGGCCCCGCCTGGCACCGGCAAGACCACGCTAGTTCCGCCGGCCTTGGCAAACATGGATGGCAAAGTCATCGTCACTGCCCCACGCCGCGTCGCAGTCCGCGCGGCAGCCAACCGCCTCCAAGCGCTGTCCGGCCAGCAGATCGGCTACGCGGTGCGCGGTGATTCCCGCAAAGGTCAGGACGTAGAGTTCGTCACCCCGGGCGTGCTGCTGCGCCGCCTCCTTAAAGATCCCGAGCTCACCGGCGTTGCCGCAGTAGCCATCGACGAGGTTCACGAACGCCAGCTCGACACGGACTTGGTCCTTGGCATGTGTCTCGAATTGGCGCAGCTGCGCGACGATTTCCGCGTCGTCGCCATGTCCGCGACCGTTGATGCGCAGCGTTTCTCGCAGCTTATGGACGCCCCGGTTCATGTCACCGAGGCGGTCACTCATCCCCTCGATATTCACTATCGCCCAGCGCCTGGACGTGCTTCCGGCGACCGCGATTTTTATGCTCACGTAGCCCGCCAAGCCATGGGGCATACAGGTTCCACACTGGTCTTTGTCCCCGGCGTGCGCGAGGTGGAGCTGGTCTGCAAGATGCTGCCGGAGGCCTATCCGCTCCACGGTAGGCAGAGCACGGCTGAGCAGGATGCTGCGTTGTACACGGATGCCGATCGCATCGTTGTCGCGACATCCATCGCGGAATCCTCCCTGACGGTGCCCGGCGTGCGCACCGTGGTCGACGCTGGTCTCTCGCGCACCCCGCGCCGCGACGCCCAGCGCGGAATGTCCGGTCTGGTTACCGTATCCACCTCCAAGTCGAGCGCGGATCAGCGCGCCGGACGTGCAGGCCGTGAGGCCCCGGGTACCGTCATCCGCTGCTATTCCCAAGAGGATTACCAGCACTTTGCCCCGCACATCACCCCGGAGATCTTGAGCGCCGACCTCACTCAAGCCGCGCTATTCCTGGATTGCTGGGGCGCCGGTCCGGATTTCCCGTTGCTGGATCAGCCACCTGCACGCGCGCTTGCCGACGCCCACCGTACCCTCACCGCGATTGGCGCCACCCCGGAGCTCGCGACCATGCCTACCGACCCACGCCTCGGGGCTGCACTTTTGAAATACGGCTCCCAAGCTGCCCCAGCCGTGGCGGCGCTGAGCGATTCCCCGCGCGGGGATATCACCCGCATCGCTCCGGCCAAACGCGAGGTCCAGCGCCTCGCGCGCCTCGTGCCGGATAAGGGCAGCGTCGATCCCAGCCGCGTTGTGGCCGCCGCATTCCCCGATCAGGTGGCAAAGAGAATGGGCGATGACTACCTTCTGGCCAGCGGTACCCGCGCCCGATTATTAGAGGACAATGGTGCCGCATGGCTGGCCGTAGCGGAAGTGTCTCTTTCTAACGCTGGCAACGCCATCATCCGCGCCTTTACCCGCATCGACGAAGAGGCAGCGCTTGCAGCCATCGGCACCACTGAAGAAGTAACTGCGACCTTAAAGGATGGGAAAATCCGCGGGCGCAAAGTAACCCGCGCCGGCGCGATCGAGCTAAGTTCTACCCCCATCAAGGTCACCGGTGCCGCCGCCGAAGAAGCCCTTGCTGCCGGCATCCGCGAGCAGGGCCTAGGTCTTTTCTCTTTCAGCGAGAAAGCCCAGATCCTGCGCGATCGCCTTCGTCACCTCTACCGCAACTACGGCGCGCCTTGGCCAGACGTGGAGCAGGCGGATCCTGCCGAGTGGCTCGGCCCCGAGCTGCACCAGATTGCAGAAGGCACGCCTGCCTCCGCTATCGACGTCTACCCTGCTCTACAGCGACTTCTGCCCTGGCCGGAGGCAAGCAAGCTCGACGAACTCGCACCTGAGCGCCTACCCGTTCCTTCCGGCAGGGATGCAAAGATCGACTGGAGTGGCGAGCGTCCCGTGGTCTCCATCAAGCTGCAAGAGTGCTTTGGCTTGGCCGAATCCCCCGTATATTGCGGCCACCGCGTGCAATTCCACCTGCTCTCGCCTGCCGGCCGGCCGCTTGCCGTCACCGATGATCTGGCCAGCTTCTGGGCCGGGCCCTACCAGGGCGTGCGCGCCGATATGCGCGGGCGCTACCCCAAGCACCCGTGGCCCGAGGACCCGTGGACCGCACCTGCCACCGCCAAGACTAAAAAGCGGATGTAGGCCCCCACTGCTGGATGCCCAGGTAGATGCTCATCACCACCACGAGGGTAAGCAGAGCATAACGAATCAGCTTGGTGCCGCCGCCTAGGACCGTGCGGGCACCGAGCTGCGCGCCAATGACGTTAGCCACGGCCAAGACTAGGGCCAGCGCCCAAATGACGTGCCCTCCCAAGATGAACACGCAGAGCGCGCCGACGTTCGTGCAGGTGTTGACCACCTTCGCCATCGCCGCTGACTTGAGGAAGTTCTGGGAGAAGATGCCCGTAAACGCCATGATGAGAAACATGCCGGTGCCGGGGCCAAAGATGCCGTCATAGAAAGCGATGCAGGCCACCGCTGCCAACGCAGCCCACGTGCGCCATCCGCCACGGATGCCTTCGCTTTCATTCGTGCCAAAGCTGGGGCGAAAGGCCACGAAGGCACCGGCGCAGACCATCAACACGATAATCAGCGGGCGCATCACGTCCTTATCAATCATCGCCGCAGCGCCCGCGCCGATGCCGGAGCACACCAGCGCTACCAGGCTTAAGCGGACAAGCTCCCCCGCCGGTGGCCGAACCTTGCGCACCATCGTCACTGCAGCCGAGGCCGTGCCCGAGACTGCCGCAACTTTATTCGTGGCCAGCGCCGTCGCCGGCGCCAGTTGCGGTGCCACCGCCATGATGAGCGGAATTAATACGAGTCCCCCGCCGCCAATGACGGCATCGATCCATCCCGCTACCGCAGCTCCTGACGTCAAAATTGCCCAACCGCTAAATCCCAGGTCCAACAACTCCATGCGTGTTATTAAACTCGACGCTATGTCTGTTCGTGCACAGTGGGCCATCATTGCGCCAGGGTCTGTGGCCCTCGGCGCGCTTTTTACTTACCTGCACGTGCCCGCCGCCTGGATCCTGGCAGCCATCGTGGTCTCCGGTGCGATGGCGCTTATCACCGGGCAAGAACTCACCGTCAACAAGCACTTCTACGCCGTGGCCCGCGGCTTCATCGGCATCATGGCGGCCATCCCCCTCACGCTGGTACCGGCCTCGCTACTTCTTGGCTTTCTTCCCGCCGCCATCACGATGTCCCTCATCACCGTCGTCGTCGGCATGGCAGGCGGAATGTTGCTGCACCGCTCGCAGCCCAAAGAGATCTCCTGGGAGACCGGCATTTTATCCATGCTGCCCGGCGGCGCCTCCCTTATGCCGGCGCTTGCCAGCGAGCTCGGCGCCGACTACCGCTACGTGGCGCTGACCCAATACCTGCGCCTGCTCGCGGTTTCGGTCTCTCTGCCTTTTATGGTCAGCTTCATGACCACTGAATCCGGTGGCACGGATGCATCCGTCCACGTCGATAGCGCCTGGTGGGTCATTGCGCTGACCGTAGCTATTGCGGTCCTCGGCGAGCGCCTAGGCAAGCTCGCGCACCTGCCCGCCTCAGCCGTCTTGGGCCCGCTCATCCTCACCGTCATCGTCGCGCAATTCCTGCCCGCCGGGCACACACTGGAGCCGCACTCCATCTTCAAGATCATGGCATTCATGTCCATCGGTTGGGTCTGCGGCGGCGGACTGTCCATCCCCGCGCTGCGTTCCTTTGCCAAGCAGCTCCCGGCCACAATCGCCTTCATCATTATCGTCATCGGCGTCTGCGCGCTTACCGCCTGGCCGCTGACGGCCTGGCTGGATATCTCCTATTTCGAGGCCTACCTCGCCACCTCGCCCGGCGCTCTCGAGACAGTTCTTGCGCTATCTTCCGAAGGCGGCGCGGGACCTGCAGTGGTCGCGGTGCAGATCGTCCGCCTCATCATCGTGCTCGTTATCGCAGGCTATCTGCCCCAAATTTTGCGCCTTATAACCAAAAAGTAAGTGACCATCAAGCGCTCCGCTGCTATCAAATGGCTAAGACTGAAAACTCAGGCTTTAGTTCAAGATGGTCTGCCGCAGAATCGACATAGGAACAGATCCTAGCGCCAAGGCCTCGGAGTGGAAGTCCCGTACGCTCATTCCCTGCTCCACGGCCTCCTGCCTGGTCTGCTGCCATAGGCGCTCGCCCAAGGCATAGGAAGGCGCCTGCCCCGGCCAGCCCAGGTAGCGGTTGACCTCAAAGTTGAGGTTCGCGTCATCCATCGCGGTGTTTTCGCGCATGAAGGTCTTCACGTGGGCCTTATCCCACTTGCCAGAGTTGCTGCAGTCCGGCAGCTTCTTGCCCAAGTGCAATCCGATGTCCACCACAACGCGGGCGGCGCGGAAACGCTGGGCGTCGAGAAGCCCCATGCGGAATCCCGGATCCTCCATATAACCCAGCTCCGCCATGAGCGCCTCAGCGTAAAGCGCCCAGCCTTCGCCGTGGCCCGAGTTCCAGGTCACCGCACGGCGCCACAGGTTGAGATCATCTTGGACCAGCGCAGAACCCAGCTGCAGATGATGGCCCGGCACGCCCTCGTGGTGAACCGTGGTCAGCTCTTGCCAGGTGTGGAAACGCTCCTGGCCAGCCGGAACTGACCACCACATGCGGCCGGGACGCGAGAAATCATCTGAAGGCGGGGTATAAAAGATGCCGCCTGTACCGGCAGGATCGATGCAGCATTCGATATCGCGGATCTGCTCCGGAATGTCGAACTCGGTGCCATCCAAATCCTTGATGACTTTCTCCGCCGTGCCCTGCATCCATTCCACGAGCGCATCGGTGCCCTCCAGCACGTAGCGCTCCTCTTGGTTGAGGTTGCGCATCGCGGCCTTCACGGTGCATTCAGAGCCATACAACTCGTGCGCGATCTTTTCCTGCTCAGCACGGATTTCTTGGACGCGCTCCAGGCCCCACTCGTAGGCCTCATCAAGATCGACGGTATCGCCGACGAAAAGCTTGGAAAACCGCTCATAGCGGTCACGGCCCACCGCATCCTCGGTGGAAGCCTGCGGCTGTAGTTCGTTGGAGAGCCAATCAGCGAACTGCCCAAAAGCGCTCTTTGCCGCCTCGACCTCAGTACCCTCGACGCCAAGGCCCTCCAGCATGGAACCGGCGTCGGCAAGCCGCTCACACTGGACGAAGACTTCGTTGATCTGGCGATGCGGCGGAATCAGGCCATGTGCCGCCGACTCCTGCAAGGAATCCTTGTATCCGCTTAGTGCGCCACCGACCTTGGACAGGCGCGAGCGAATGGCATCAAGCTGCTCAGGGGTATCCTGCGGCATCAGCAGCAAAGTATCGCGAATGGTCTGCACCGGGGAGGCGATGTTGTTGAGGCTGCGCATATCCTCGCCGTGGTGGTGCAAGTCCAGCTCTAGGCAAAGGCGATCGCGCAAGACGGCTGCGGTCACGTAATCCACATCGTCGAAGTCATCTTCATCATCGGACTCGTCAGTGGTGTCATCCAGAGCATCGACGTCAGCGACCATGTCACGGGTGCGGTCAGCAATAGCCGCGTAGTACTCCGGCGAGAAATCCTGCAGCTCGCCTTCGAATCCCGGGATGCCCCACGCCGTTGCTTCGGTAGGGCTTAGCTCCGCAAGATCGTGCACAAAGTTATCGCAGGCCGCGTCCAAGAGGGAAGGATGGCGGCTCTGGTTTGGCTCTGAACTCATGAGGGTGAAGTCTATCCTTTACCTGGAGCCTAGGGCCAACCTAGGCGCCAAACGTTGTCAGCTTGTTAGCTACTTGTTATCCCACTTCATCCCGGGATTAGTCCAACCCGCAAAGGCATCCAGAACCTGCGCTGGCGTTGGCTCAAGCACGATCGCATCCACAAAGCGGCGCTGCACGAAGCCCGCCTCTGACATGCCCGCGTACATGTCCACGAAAGGACGCCAGAATCCGGCGACGTCCACCAAGCCAACGGGGCCGTCGACGTGGCCTAGTTGCTGCATGGTCAGCACCTCCGCGAGCTCTTCGAGGGTGCCCACGCCGCCCGGCAGACACACGTAGCCATCTGCCAAGTCCTCCATGCGGGTCTTGCGCTGCGCCATGGTCTCCACCACTTCAAGTGAGGTCAGGCCAGGATGTGAAAGCTCTAGGTCCACCAGCTGTTCGGGGATCACGCCGGTGACCGTTCCGCCTCCTGCCAGACATGCATCCGCTACCACGCCCATGAGCCCCACGTTGCCGCCGCCGTAAACCAAGTTGATTCCACGATCTGCCAGCTGCCCGCCCAGCTGACGGGCTGCTTCGATATATGCTTCCGAGTTACCGGTGGCCGAGCCGCAATAAACCGCAATTGAATCCATGGACACCACACTATAGAAAGAAGTCCTTAGACAATGTTGTCTAATCTTGCGAATACCTGCTAGACAATACGGTCTAGAAAATCTATACTTCTAATTATGCTCAAACCTGGCCCCGTGTTCACTCGCCCGCGCACCCCAGCGGCTAAGTGCCTTCACCTCGTGCGTTTAAACCCCATCATCACGCGCAGTGAGCTCGTCGAGGCAACAGGACTTTCCCAGCCCACCATCACCCGCGCCACCGCAGCACTGCTCCAGGCGGGCCTCATCCAGGAAAGAAACGATCTCACCCGTTCCCGAGGCCGCGGGCGCCCCACGGTTCCGCTCGAAGTTGCCGAAAATGACTGGATCCTGGCCGGAATTGCCGTGGGTACCTCGCAGACCCACATCGGCTTCTACGACACGCTCGGGCGCACCATCCGCGAAGATGACGTACCTACCCCCGTCGCGCAGCTGAGCGAGGAGGACTTCATCGAGCACATCATGGCCGGCGTCCATCGCCTAAGCGCAGGCCTCGACCGCAAACTGGTCTCCGTGGGCATTACCACCTCCGGCACTGTCGACGCCGCGGGCCGCGTCACCGCCGCAAACCTGGGCTGGGTCGACGTCGACATCGCAGAGCGCCTGCGCTATCAGTTCAGCGTGCCCGTTGTGGTTTCCTCCGCCGTGCCCGCAATCTTGGGCTCCGAAACCCAAGCCGCGGAACTTGGAAATACCGATCCGGTTCTAGTGCTTTTTGCGGATGACTCGATCGGCGCCGCGCTTTCCACCGGCGACGAAGTCTCCCAGATCATCCCCCTGCCTTCCATCGCAGAGGTGCCCCACCCAGAGGAAACCTTAACTACCGCCGCCGTACAGAAAAAGCTAGACAGCGTCGATACCTCCGCGCACCGCGAGATCCTCGATGAACGCGCTCGCCATCTAGGCCTTGTCGCGGCACAGCTCATCAAGGAGCATGAGCCCACCACCGTTGTGCTCGCCGGTGGAGCATTCCTTGATGACCCTGCAGCGCCGAAACGTTTCGCGGCAGTCGTACGAGAAAAAGCCGGAAAGTCCACCCAGCTACGTCTCATCCCCTCACATCAGGAGATCGTGGGGGCGATTACCCGCGCAATTGCGCTCGATCCCCTGCTGCGCGTGCCGCTCGAGCTAAAGGCTTAGCCGCGGGAGGAAAGCTCTGCGTCGATGCGCAGGAGGCCGGAGCCATCGTTGCCCACGAGCTTGATCTGGTCGATGATCTCGCTGACGGTGGACTCCTCCTCGATCTGCTCCTCTAGGAACCAGTTGATCATGGAGCGGGACTCCAGATCGCCGGCCGCATCAGCGGTGCGCGCGATCTCGCGAATCTGCTCGGAGACCTTCTGCTCGTGCGCGAAAGCCGCCTCGAAAGCATCCAGCGGGGTAGCTGCCTTGATGGAAGGAACTGAGATGTCAGAAAGCTCAACGCGGTAGCCGCGGTCCAGCAGGTGCTGCGCGAACTTCTGCGCGTGCGCGCGCTCCTCTTCTGCCTGCGCGTAGAACCAGTCGCGCATACCTGGGAAGGAGAGGTTATCCATCTCGTATGCCAGCTGGGTGTAAATAAGAGCAGCGCCGTGCTCGTTGTTGACCTGATTGTTCAGGAGGGTTTGCAACTTCTCGTCCATGTCAGGAACCTTTCTCTAAGACACCCCGGAAAGTACAATTGCCTATCAAACCGGGGCGATTCATTAAGTGCAACACCAACAATACAGATTTATTTCCGTCGCGCTAGGAAGGTTTGCTTTAGCAAACATGCCGGTCAAGGCAACTTTTTGGGTTGGATCTCCTAACTTTGCTCAGGATATCCACCACTGCATTCCCCCTTAGGACAACCGCGACACAACCAAGCCACGCTTGACGACGCCGCCCTTGCCTAGAACAGCTTCGGCAGTTTCAGGCCCGGAATCGCACCAGAGAAGGCAGCACCGACTGCAGCCAGAATCGCAACAATCGCGGCTACAATGCCGCCGATTGCACCC
This sequence comes from Corynebacterium simulans, assembly GCF_001586215.1. NCBI lineage: Bacteria > Bacillati > Actinomycetota > Actinomycetes > Mycobacteriales > Corynebacteriaceae > Corynebacterium > Corynebacterium simulans. Next base: position 1,320,980 of record NZ_CP014634.1, read on the forward strand.
GCGGAAGAACCCGCGTCAGGCTTTGGATCTGGTTTCGACTCTGGCTTCGGCTCTGGCTTCACTTCTGGCTCAGCAGCCGCCTTGCCATAGGTGACAGTGAGGTCAGTGTTTCCGTCCTCTAGCGGTCCCGGCTCGTAGAAGCCCAGCATCGCGTCGGAGCCAACCTTGGTGATGGACGTCTGCGCATCTGTGGTGGTGTAGGTCTTCTCTGCTGCCGGAACAATTGCTTCGCTCAACTTAAAGGTGGAGATTTCTGCGTCATCCAGGTCGGTTTCAATTGCCTCCTTGCTGCCTGGCCCCTTGGCACCGGTGGTCTTCAAGTCCGCCGTGATGGTGGCATCAGTGCCGGAAACCACCACCTTGATGTCGCTGAACGTCATATCGAGGCCATAGCCGCCATCTGGGCCCATGCCCGGGTGTGCTTTGAAGTGCAGCGAGCCATCAGTGTCGATGGTTCCGTTACCCTTTTCGTCAACCGTGGATGCGGAAGCATTCACTGGAAGCTTGAAAGAATTGTCAGCGAAGACGGCACCATCAGTGGTCTTAATCTCACCCTGCGCAAAAGGCTTTTGCAGGTAGGAAATGAAGGACTCCTTGATGGGCCAGCTGAGCTCACCGGAAGCGAGGGCAGGAATTTCCGCAGCGGAAGCAGTGGGTACTGCGAGAGCACCGGCCACGAGAGTGGTGGCGGTGAGTACAGAGATTGGCTTCATTTAGTTCTCCGAATCAGAAAGAGTGTAGATGAGAGTATGCAAACTGAGCTTTGCTATACCTAACAGAGGTTAGGCAAGGCTAAGCTTAAAGTCAAGACCTGTTTTAGTGTCGCCGATCTAACTCAGCAAAGATGCCCGAATTAAACGCAAAGGCCGCCTGGGCCTCAGAGATAAGCGCCGCCCGCTCTGCTTCTGCCAATCGCATCTCATCAATACGCTGTCGGTAACCATTGCGGTAAGGAGGAATCTTCCCGATCGCGGTGAAGTCGTAGAAGTTAAGCGCATCCGGATCAATCCCATACAGTGCACCCAACCGCGCCGCAATAACCTGGCCGCCGGAAATGTCACCGAGGTAGCGCACATAGTGATGCGCCACAACCTCAACTGCATGCTCAGGTGTAGCCAACTGCTCAAGGCGGGCCACATAAGCCGCGGTAGCCGGCAAGATGCGAACCTTATCACGCCAATCCCCTCCCAGCTGCTGAGTCAGATCGACCTCGAGAGCATCGCGGCGCTCCAAACGCGGATCGGCCACAGCGCCCGCGGTGGCCGTTTCCGCCACAGCACGCACTGTTCGCTCCAATGTCTCATACACAAACCACAGCTGACCGGTCAGATCGGCGACAGCTTTGGCATCTAGCTCTCCCGCCATGAGCCGCTGCATAAAGCTCGATCCCTCCGCCGCCTCGTGGGCACGCGCAGTCTCCTCGCGCAAAGCCAGCGATAACGGTCGATCCAGCGCAATGGTCATAAATTCTCCTTAGAAAAGTAATGCTTACCTAACTTACCGAAACCAACTTAAAGTTAGGGTTACCTAAAAATCAATATTTAAGGAGAAAATCAACCAAAAGAACTACCTGTCTAACTTGCCGCTCAGACGCTCCAAGCGCTGCAAGCTCGCACCATCCAAGCCCCGGAATTCCACCTCGACCCCGCGGTCGGCATACTTTTCCTGCACCGAATCCAGCGTCGCCACCGTGGAGGCATCCCAAATTTCGGCGCCATTTAGGTCAATAACCACGTGCTCTTCCGGCAACGTGTAGTCGAAGGCATAAACCAGATCGTTCGAGGACGCGAAGAAAAGCTGCCCACGCACAAAGTAGGTGTTTCCCTCCAAGTCCACCGACACGAAATGCGCCACGCGGCGAGCAAAAGCCACCGACGCCGCCAGCACACCGGCGACCACACCCACTGCCAAGTTGTGGGTAAGCAAGGTGCCCACCACGGTTACCAGCATGACCACTGTTTCCGAAAGCGGCATAAGCCGCAGCGTGCGCGGGTTAATCGAATGCCAATCCACGGTCGTACCAGCGACAATAATCATCACCGCTACCAACGCCGCCATAGGAATGCGGCCGACGGTCTCCCCCAAGACCACGACGAGGATGAGCAGGAAGACGCCGGCGAGGACCGTCGACAAGCGCGTGCGTGCCTGCGCGCCCTTCACATTGATCATGGTCTGGCCAATCATCGCGCACACACCCATTCCACCAATCAGTGCGGACAAGATGTTTCCCACGCCTTGGCCTAAGGACTCGCGCGTCTTATCGGAGTGCGTGTCCGTAATGTCGTCGACGAGCTTCGCCGTCAGCAGCGATTCCATCAGTCCCACCAGAGCCACGCCAACCACGTAAGGAGCGATGAGCTCGAGCGTCTCCAGATTCAGCGGCACGTTCGGAATAAACAATCCCGGCAGGCTCGTAGGCAGCTCACCTTGGTCGGCCACGTCCGGGACCTTCCACCCGAAAGCAATAGCCAACACCGTGACCACCAGGATGGTCACCAAAGGCGCAGGGATCACCGTGGTCAGCCGCGGCAGCACCAGCATGATCACCAGCCCCATTGCCACCAGCACGTATACCATCCACGGCACATGCTTAAGATGCGGCAGCTGCGCGGTAAACATCATGATGCCCAAAGCGTTGACGAATCCGGTCATCACCGAGCGCGGGATGAAACGCATAAGCTTGGCGACGCCCAGCATCGCCAAGATGATCTGCAAGATGCCGGCCAGCATGATGGTGGCCACCACATAGTCAAGGCCGTGACTGTGCGACAACGGCGCAATAACCAAGGCCACCGCGCCCGCCGCCGCAGAAACCATCGCGGGGCGTCCGCCGGTGAACGCGATGGAGATTGCCATGATCACCGAGGCAAACAAACCTACGCGCGGATCGAGCCCCGCTAAGATGGAAAAACTGAGAACCTCAGGAATCAGCGCCAGCGCTACCGCGAGGCCGCCGAAGACCTCCATACGAAAGCGCGCTGGCGAAGAAAATGCGTATTTAAAACTGCCGAGAACAGAAGTAGGTGCGGGTTGTTGAGACACCGCACATACTCTAGCGGCCCCTAGGCCCCTTCCCTAAAAGAACCGTCAACAGTGATAACAGGCAGAACCGACCACGCAAAATTGATCCAGGCATCTGTCTTTTTCCACGAGAAATCCGGCTCAAAGATGGTCGTGGGCTTGGTGTAAATAACGGCTGACTTCACCTCAGCGGCCGTTTCCGCCAGCAGGTTGACCACGAGATCGAGGGTCTTTCCAGAATCGGCCACGTCATCGACCACCAGAACCTTCTTGCCCTGCAAGGATTCGATATCCAGCTGCGGGTTAAGCAGAACTGGCTCGGGCAAGGTCGCACCGATGTCGGTGTAGAACTCCACGTTGATTGCGCCCATTTCTTTGACGCCGATTGCATAGCCGATGGCGCCTGCTGGGATGAGGCCGCCACGGGCCACGCCCACGATGAGATCAGGGAACCACCCAGAATCAATGACTTGTTGGGAGAGCGCTCGGCTTGCCTCGCCGAATGTTTCCCACGTGAGGTTCTCGCGTTCTGAGTTAAACCATTCTGGGACGCTCATGCGGCTTGCCTGCTCCTTCGACCGACGAATCTTTTCGTATAGTCTATCGGAAAGGAACCTCGCCCAAAGTTCTTCTGAGCTTTCTTGTGTGCAAACGGGAGGGATTTCCTGCTAGCTGCTCCACTGCGCGCACCGCGCACATCACGTGCGCTTCCTTAGAGTTCGAGTAAAAGGCCTGCGCTTGTGCGGGCAGCTTGGGGACGGCATGCAAAGGCAAATCGGAGACGGACAGAAGCGTGCCATAAGGAACGCGGTAGCGGTAACCGTTTGCCGCCAGCGTGCAGGACTCCATATCCACCGCCACAGCGGTGGAGTGCTGTAGCCACTCCCACAGGTCGCGGGAGGTGCGCCATTCCCAGTTGCGGTCGTCGGTCGAGAGCACCGTGCCGGTACGCATCAAAGGATTATCGTCACCGTAGACCTCTCGCACGGAGGCCTCCAGCATGCGCTGCACTTCAGGGATAGCGGGAATCGGATTCCCCGCGCCCACCTTGCGGTTGAGAATGTGGTCCTCGCGCTGATAGGCGTTACCCAGGATGAGGTCGCCGATACGCATGCGGCCGTCCAGTCCAGCGCAGTGCCCGATCATGATCCACGCCTCGGGGCGCAGGACAGCAAGGCAGTCCGTGATTGTCTTGGCGTTGGATGGACCAACGCCAATGTTGATCATCGTGATTCCGTCCCCGCTGGCCGTGATGAGGTCAAAGCGTGGCATCTGATAGCGGGAGGTTAGGGTGAGCTCGTCGACGTCGAGAAGCACGGCGTCATTCGAGTGGATCGTCTCCCCAGTAGGCAACACCAGCGCCGTGTAGCGGGAATCCTCTTTGGTGAGCTCGCGCAGGCCAAACTTCACAAACTCCGTGGTGTGCATGGCATAGTTGGTGAACAGGATGTACTTCTGCACCGTGTCGACCTCGATGCCGGTGTAGTGCTCGATGCGCGCGCACGCGATGTCGAAGCGCTGCGGGCCAAAGTGGAAGAGCGGTTTTTCCTTACCGTGGAAGGCCTTCCACTCGCCGTCGATGATGGCATCGTTGACCTCGTCCAGAGTGGGGCGCGGTATCTCACCGCGGTTCTCGGGCACTGAGCCGGCGTCACGGATGTACTCCGGTGGAATGAGCTCATTCGACTGGCCTACGTAAATGTCACAGGGATAGTTCTCCGTCAGCCTTGATAGCTGCTCCGTGAGGTAATCACGCAGGAGCTGAGGTTTGGAAATGACGGCAGAAAAGCGGCCAGCTTGGTCCACATATCCAAAGGGTTCGGAACGGTCGATGGGCTGCCATTCGCGCACGTGCACAGTGATTTTGGGATAGACCACGTGCCTATAACGATCGAAATCCCCCGTCGCGAGGGATTTACGCGCGACGGAGCACGAGCTGTCATAGAGCTCGATGAGACGGCATACTGCCTCTTCAACAAAGTGGGCATGCTGCAGGTCAGTCATGCCAGCGAGTGTAATTCGGGTACACCATTTCGGCAGCTTCAACGGTGCCGGGAAACCGTCGAGGGACCGCTAGACTGCCCCAAGGCTATTGAATTAACGAGGGCCCGCCAGCTGCGCACTGGCGGGCCCTCTCCCCATGACTAATCTTCGGCACCTGGTAAAGAAGTGGAGCGCATCTTCCCAAGTAACCGCCCGTGATTAGGCAAGCCTTAGTTTATAAAACTTTTGGATGATGGTCAAGCGTTTTCCAAAATTTTTAAACTGCTTCATAAAACTGCCCATGACGTGCATAAATGGATCAAGGGTACAATTTTGACACATGGCACCAGATCCGATCGTTGAATTGCGAAACTCAATCTCCGCGCAACTCGGGAAGTTTTGGCGCCCCAGTGAAGACTCACCGCGCTATGGAATCGCAACCCCTGCAACCGCAATCGCGTTGCGCGAGGACGTCTCCCAAGAAATCGCCTCGCGCCTCCACGCACGCCCCGACTCCACGCCCGGAGAAAAGATCCTAGAAGCGGACACCGCAGCCACCCTCCCCCTCGGCGCACGCATCAAACCCCGCGGCATCTTCGAGGACGATTGGTCCGCCCGCCCAACGCCGGAGCGGCCCTGGCCAGTAATCCTCATTCACGGCACCTGCGACACTAAAGGCATCTGGCAGCTGCTCGGCACCCAACTCCGCGAGGACGGATGGGCAGTTTTTGCCCCTGACTACGGCAACCGAGCAACCCAGCCCATCCCTGAGTCTTCTCAACAACTGGGCTCCTACATTGATGCAGTCCTCAACGTTACCGGCGTAGAAAAAGCTATCCTCGTCGGTCACTCTCAGGGTGGGCTGTTAGCCCGTTACTGGATGCGCATCGATGGCGGCGCCGAAAAGGTCCGCCATCTCATCTGCCTAAGCTCCCCCAACCACGGCACGACGCAGGGCGGAATCGTCAGCCGACTTGTGCGCAGCGGACGCCAAGAAGCGGTGATGCGCTCCATCATTGATGGTTGGTTCGGACCAGCCGGCATGCAGCAAATCGTCGGAAGTAAGATCCTCCTCGATACAAACGTCGACGGCGACCTCGAGCCCGGCGTGACCTACACGTGCATCGCCACGAAGAACGACGCCGTGGTGGTTCCTCCCGAGACGTGCTTCCTAGACGGCAGCAAGGTCAAGGACGGCACCGTGCGCAACATCTACGTTCAGGACTTCGACAAACGCGCCGTCGTCATGCACGAGGACATGCCACTGGACAAGCGTGTGCACGCCATCGTACGCACGCTCCTTAAGCTCATTAACTAGATGCTCGGCAGCGCTGGCATTGCGGGAAGTAGCCCCGATTTCATGATCGCATGACCGATGATGGCAAACATTCCACCGAGCGCGGTCAAACCCAAGATGTAATTCCATGCTTCAGCGAAGCTGGAGGTCTGTTGCTGTGCTGGTTCCGCACAGGTTTGGGTGGGGTCGCATGTTTGCTCGGCGCTCGCCTGCGGTGCCAAGAGAAGGGAGCTGGAGAGCGCGACAACAAGGGCTAGTTTTCGCATGATTTTTCCTTAGACAAAGTGTTGAGATTTGAGTATTGATCGATTTAAATGTTGGACAATTTGTATGTGGAGATAAGTGAGTCGATGCCCGTGGGCGGACAGCGCTGCGGCAACACGCACAGCCGGCCATCGATCTCAGCTACCGTGATGTCCCATCCATAAACCTCGGACAAGACCGCATCGGCGTAGACCTCCGGCACGGTTCCGTGGGCCACCACCTTCCCGTCCGCCATGCACACGATGTGATCGCAATACGCGGCAGCAGCGTTGAGGTCATGCAGCACCACAAGGACTGCAATTCCGCCTTGCTTAGCCAGTGCTTGGGCCAAGGAAAGTACCTGCTCCTGATGGTGGATATCCAGGGCAGCGGTGGGTTCATCGAGCAAGATAACCGGGGTTTGCTGCGCGAGCACACGGGCCAAAGCAACCCGTGCCCGCTCACCGCCCGACAGCGTAACGACGTCACGGCCGGCCAGATGCGCGACGTCGGCAGCAGCTAAGGCCGCGGCGACGATCTCTTCATCCTCAGCCTCAGATGAAGTGCCCGCCCACGGACTTCGGCCCATCGCAACCACGTCGCGCACTAAGAACTCGAAGGACACTCCAACATCCTGCAGCATCACTGCCCGCAGACGGGCCAGTTCGTTTGGGGAAAGCCCCGTGGGGTCAAGCCCAGCCAGCTGTACGCTTCCGGAGTATTCAAGGTCTCCCGCGACCGCGGCCAATACCGTCGATTTGCCGGCGCCATTCGGCCCGATGAGACCCGTAACCTCGCCAGGTTGCGCGTCGAAAGAAACGGCGTCGACAAGCTTGCGGTGCCCAATTTCAACAGTAAGTCCCCGCACCGAAATCATGAGTGCATCCCTTTTCGCATCATCCGCCGCAACAACACAAAGAAACAGGGGCCACCCACTAGCGCGGTGAAGATTCCGATGGGCAAGTCCGCAAAGGGAATCAGCGTACGTGCAGCAACGTCGGCAAACCCGATGAGTACCGCGCCAGCAAGAGCCGAGGCTGGTAACAAGATTTTGTTCGCAGGCCCCACGATGGTGCGCAACAGGTGCGGCACGATGAGTCCCACGAAACCGATGAGGCCAGCGAAGGACACTGCGCCCGCGGTCAGCACCGCAGAAGCAACGATCGCGGCGATACGCAACCTTTGGACGTTGATGCCGATATGCCCCGCCGCGCGTTCGCCCAAGGCTAAGGCGTCGAGCTGCTCACCCAAGCGGAAAGCCACGAACGCTCCTAATGCAGCCACTGGTAGCACCACCCAGACGTGCTTCCACTGCGCGCCGTTGAGGGATCCCATTTGCCAGAAAATGATCTGCTCCCGGTTGGCGGTGGGCGCCAGATAAACCATGAAGGAGATGACCGCATTGCACACTGCGTTAATAGCGATGCCGGTCAGGATCAGGTTGACAACGGCCACGCGTCCGCCATGGCGAGCGAGTTGATAGATCAACGCGGTAACGGCAAGTGCCGTGAGAAAAGCTGCGGCAGGCACGATGAAGGTGCCCAGCAAGGAGACGTTGAAGACGATGACCACGGCGGCGCCCACGCCAGCGCCGGAGGTCACGCCGATGATGGAGGGCTCTGCCAAGGGGTTGGCAAAGACGGCCTGCATCAAGGTGCCAGCCACGCCAAGCGACGCCCCGACCAAAAAGCCCAGTGCGATTCGTGGAAGGCGAATCTCCCACACCACATTGGCGGACAAGGCCTCTTGGTGCGGACCGCCGGCAAGGATTGGAAACAGATCCTGCACAGGCACGTAGTACTGGCCCAACACGATGGAGACCAGCGCAGCGGCACACAGCAGCACCGCCAGGACGATGAAGACCCACGTTCTTTTGCGCTGGCGCTTCTCAAAAACGTCAGGCTGTGCGTTCAGCGTTGTATTAAGCGTCTGGAGCATAAACTGCCTTCGCCAATTTGATGAGCGTCTGCCCCGTCATCGGCCCGAAAGCCAAGGATTGCCCATCCGGGATGGTGACGATTCTCTGCTTCTTTCCGGCAGTGGTCTGTGCGACACCTGGGCGCTGCATGAGGCCGTCGATTCCGCCGGTCGACTCCAAGCCGTTGGTCATCATGATGATCACCTCGGGGTCGATCTTGGCCAAGGCCTCGGCGTTTGCTGGTTCGGCGTAGGACAGATGGTTTTCGGTTCCGAGATCCACGCCACCGACTCCCTCGATGAGGTCGCGGGCGCCCGTGCCCTCTCCCATGATGAAGAAGACACCACCGTTGCCACGCGCGTAGAGGAATGCCATGCGCATGGGCTCGTCTGGCACCAGCTCGGCGATGGCGGCCTTCGCCTCATCGATTTCCTTAATTGACCTCTCCCCCAGCTCCTTTGCTTCTTCGGGCAGGCCGACGACCCCGCCAAGCTTCGCAATGTCCTCGCCAACCGAATCGATGGTGCGCTGCGGTTCCATGACCACAGTGGTCACGCCAGCGGCGCGAATCTGATCGATTGCGTCGCGCGGCCCGATGGAGTGATCGACAATCACCAGCGTGGGCTCGAGCGAGAGAACAGCCTCAACATTGATATTGTGTCCGCCTTCGGTAACCACCGGCAGATCCTGTAGGTTGGGTTCGGTTGAGGAAACAGTGCGACCGACGATCTTGTCCGCTAGGCCTAAGCCAGTCAGCGATTTGGTGTAGGTGCCATAGATGTCGAGAGCCAAGATGCGCGAGACGTCATTGACGGTCACATCGTTGCCGTCAGCGTCCGTGAGTTCTACTGGCAGCTGCGGTTCCACGGAATCCGCCACTGGTTCGATGTCTTTGAAGTCGCTGACGTTACTTAGTCCGGTAAAGGAACGAGGGTCGCTCACGCTATCTGCTGCGGGCAGTTCGCTCGTGAGGTCCTCATACCCGCCTTGGACGCCACACGCGCCGAGAGTCAGCGCGCACACCAGCGTCAGAAAAATAGAGGAGAACTTTTTCATGTTTTAGGTCTTTTCTCTTTTTAAGCTGGTTAAGCCGGGTTCTGCATGACCAAGCGGCTAGTAGAGCCGCCCGCGATCACGAGTCCGGCGATGAGCAGCAGCAGGTAGGTGCGGGAGTCGCCCCACTCAAAGCCCTTGTCCTGCGCTGCGGCAGACTTGATCTTGAAGTTGCCAGATCCGTCCTGGTAGCCCTGCGACTCGCCGCCTGTCAGCGATGCTGCGTCTGCGTTCTTGCCTGCCGCGCCAGCACCAGTAGATCCGGATTTAGATCCGCCGGAGGTGCCCGCGACGCCAGAGCCACCGCCTGTGACGGCAGCGCAATCTGCGCTGCCTCCTAGGTCTGCACTGATGGAGAGCGGATCCAGCTGTGTGCCTGGCTCATAGAAACCAGCAAAAGCCTCGGAGCCGGTCTCGCTCAGGGCCACGCTCGCCTCACCTTGTAGGGAGTTTTCTCCCACGTCGAGGGAGCTGAAGCTGAGATCACCGATTACGGTTCGGCCAAAGTCCTTCTTTTCGCCTTCCATGTTGGAAGAGCTGACGTCACCAATCAGCTGCCCGGAGTTGCCGTTGAAGGTGACCGCGAGATTGGAGATATTAAGATCGAGTTTGCCGTGGTGACCGCTAAAGTGCATCGAGCCGGAGTACTGAATGCTGCCTGCGTTCCCGTTTACAGCGCCGGAGTTGCCGTTAAAGGTGAAGCGCTCATTTTCGTAACCCACTGCGTTAAGGTCCCAGCGGCCCTGCGCAATCGAGCCAGTGATGTAGGACTGGAAGGACTTCTTTACACCCCATGCAGCGCTAGCTTGGGTAACGCCAGTGGCCTCGCACTTCTCGTCCCCGTTGCCAGCGCTTCCTGCAGCCGCAGCTCCTGCAGCCTGCGTTCCCGTTTCGGCCTTGGTTCCTGCGGACTGGCTTCCGTTTCCGGAAGCTGTAGACGCACCCGTACTCTTGGTGTCACCACCTTTTTGCGCTGCGCTGTGCGATGCCCCGTTGGAGCCGCCTGCCGCAGTACCACCGGAATTACCAGCGGAATCGCCATAAAAGGACTTGAGCTGGCTCAAGAATTTCTCGGTGTTACCCATGAACGTGGTGATGCCATTCATGGTGTCGTTAGTCTCGGACAGGATTGCCATGGCCTCTTTGTTGAAGCCGGTAAATTTACCAGTGATCGACGTTGGGACATCGCCGGTGCCTTTGCCTGCCGCGCAACTACCATCAAGGCCCACAGTTCCCGAGGAAGGATCCAAGGCTTCGCCGGGCTCGTAGAAGCCGGTGAAGAGGCGATTTCCGCCCTGCGTCAAAGTGGTGGAGCCGGTGAGGTTGACCGAGCCGCTCTCGGGTTTGACCGGATTCTGCAGGTCAATAATCGCAATGACTTCATTGTCACCCCGGATTTCCTGGCCTCGGGCCATGGCGGATCTATCGAGCTCGTAAGAGACGTAGTCCACCGAGATCTCTGCGCGGTTTCCCGAGGCGTGGACTTGGAAGTCGGACAAGTTCATGTCAAGGACGCCGTTGTGCCCCTTGAAACTGAGGTTTCCGTTGAAGGGGATCACCACCGAGTCCCCTTCCACACTGGCCTTTGTCGGCGTGAAGGTAAACGCACCCTGACCGCGTTCATCACCTGTGAAACCAATGCCATTTGCGCCCCACGAACCATGTGCAATGTTGCCTTTGATGTAGTTGCGGAATGATTGCTTAATTCCCCAGTTCCAGGTGCAGTTTTCTGCCGCATGGGCTGTTTGGGGTGTCAGCGCAGCGGCCGGACCTGCAACCAAGAACGCGGAGGCAAGGCATGCAAGAAGGGTTCTTTTCATGAGAGTGAGTCACCTTAACGAAGAGATTTAGATAGGCTAGGCTTACTTAATGCATGTTATACTTACCTAACTTAAAAGGCAGGCGTCAACCGTGTACCCCTCTTTGACCACAGAAAACACCCCCTCCGTGGACGCTTTCCGCAACATTTACCCCGATGTAGATCCAGCAGTCGGCCTACCGCTCACGGTAGGCGAACGCATCGCCATCGCCGTGGCCGTAGCCACTCTCGTATTCGGCGGAGCAACCGGGAACCTCATCGTTGGGGCCGCTGGGCTCGCATTTGTCCTTTTCTGCGCCGTGGCTCAAACGCACAAACCGCAGCGCCGCATCCGCGCGGAAGCACGCGGGCGCTTCCCCAACCTCAATTGGTATGAAAACACCACCGTGGCATCCGGCTACGTCATCCCCTCCCTGTGGTTGTTGATCATCGCGGGCACGCTGGCGGCGTGGTGGTTCACGCCGGTCAAGTACTTACTTCACGTAGGTGTACTCAGTGCACTCGTTGCGGCACTCATCATTTGGTTTATGCCGGGACTGAACCCTATATGGACAGCTCGTCGAGCAGCTCGTCAAAAGCCGGACCAACCTGCGTCCGCCACAGCGTATCCACACGATTATCCCCACGCCCCGGACCACCGTTAATCACGGATACCCGCTTACCCGCTTTCTTGGCGTCGAGCACAAAACGGAAACCGCTCATCACGGCCAGCGAGGAGCCCACCACCAGCAGGGAGCGCGATCCAGCCAGAATCTCATAGGCCGCATCCTTCTTCGCGGCCGGAACCGGTTCCCCAAAGTAGACCACGTCCGGCTTGAGGAGCAGTGAGCCGCACACAACGCAGGGCGGCATCACAAACTCATCGACGGCCTCCTGCGAAAGCGCCACGTCACCGTCCGGGTTGACCTGGTCCTCGCTGACCCCCCAGCGCGCTAAGAAGCCCGGGTTGAGGGTCTCCGCGCGGACGTCGAAAAGCTCGCGCTCTTCCACGTTCCCGCAGTTCAGGCAAACCACGTGCTTCATGTCACCGTGCAAGGCAACGACATTTTTCTGCCCCGCCTCCTTGTGGAGGCCATCGACGTTCTGCGTGACAAGCCCACTGAGCAGCCCGGCGCGCTCGAGCTCCACCAAGGCGTAGTGCGTGCGATTCGGGCGCGCAGTATCCATCACGCGCCAGCCCACAAAGGCACGCGCCCAGTAGCGGTGCGAGGCCGCGGGATCGTGCCGAAACTCCTGGTAAGTCATGGGTCGATGCCTGCTCAACGAACCTTTCGGGCCGCGATAATCCGGCACGCCCGACTCCGTGGACACCCCCGCCCCCGTGAGCACCATGACGCCACCTGCACGCAGTTGCTTGGCGACGTCGCTAAGCGCAAGCCCTGGCTGCGTCGGTTCCGCGGTCTCCGTGACGACGCGCTCAATAGAACGCAACGCGGACTTGTGGGCTAATTCAACGGCGGGATCCATGCCTCCAATTTAGGACAACTCGGGCCAAGCTAGGGAAGGGTCTCCACGTAGAGCCAATCCGAATCCAACTCTCCGTGGCGCGAACACTTCGTACTCCAACCGTCCGGGCGGACCTGCGCCACCATGCGCCGCCCGCAGATCTGGCAAAAACGCGGCACGTCCAAGCCGGCTGCCGCCGCTGGATGCAGGTGCGCGTCTTTAAACGGCTCGCCGGTATTCGGATGGAAGATTGGCTCCTCCCCTGCCAATACGGCAGCAGCCAACTCATCCATTACAGAGCCTTGATCGGCAGATCGATGCGGCCCAGCATGTCGACGTCCTTTTCAATCTGACGGCCAAGCGTGGTCAGGTAGTTGCCCGCAATGATCGCGTTGATGCCGCCGAGCAGACCCTTCTCCGTACCGTCGTCGCCAAGCGAAAGCTCGCGGCCGCCTGCAAAGCGCAAGGTCACAGACGGCATCGCCAAGCGGAAAGCGGCAACGGCGCGCAGCGCTTCACCCAGCGGAACCAACGGGTAATCCGCGAATGGGGTGCCGGGGCGCGGATCGAGGAAGTTCATCGGAACCTCGCATGGGTTTAGCTGCGCGAGCTGGTACGCGAACTCGGCGCGATCCTCCAAGGACTCACCCATGCCGATGATGCCGCCGGAGCATACTTCCATGCCCACCGCGCGCACGTTCTCCAGGGTCTCCTTGCGTTCATCCCAGGTATGCGTAGTCACCACGTTGGGGAAGAAGGAACGAGAGGTCTCCAGGTTGTGGTTATAGCGCTGGGCACCCATGTCCTTCAGGCGCTGCGCCTGTTCGCGGGTCAGCGTGCCAAGGGAACAAGAAATCTCGATATCGACTTCATCCAAAATCGCCGGGATTGCCTCCGCGACCTGGGAAAGCAAGTTCTCATCCGGCGACTTTACAGCGGCAACGATGCAAAACTCCGTCGCACCAGTCTTGGCGGTCTTCTTGGCGGCCTCCACCAACTCCGGAATGTTCAGGCGGGCCGCACGCACCGGGGACTCAAAAAGACCGGACTGCGAGCAGAAATGACAATCCTCCGGGCAACCGCCGGTCTTAATCGAGATGATTCCCTCCACGGAAACATCCGGGCCACACCACTTCAGGCGAGTCTGGTGCGCAATGTCTGCGATTTCCTCGAGCTGCTCATCCGGAACCTGCAGCACTTCCAGCAATTCTTCTTGGCTAAGACCAATTCCCTGGCCTAGGGCTTTATCACGGGCGATATCGATAATGCTCATGGAGAGCAGCGTACTTGAACGTCGTTCAATTTTTGTTAAAAGAACCGAAATTTCACCCGGCGACTACCCTTAAACGCATGACGCTTTACGACGACACCCTGGAACTACTGCAAGAACTCATCCGCAATGCCTGCGTCAATGACCTCACGCCGGACTCCGGCAACGAGGTGCGCAACGCCGACACCTTGGAGAAGTTCTTCGCGGGCACCGACGTCTCCATCGCGCGTTATGAATCCCACCCCTCGCGCGTAAGCATCGTTGTCACCGTCCCAGGCGATCCAGAAAAAGAGCCGCTTACCCTCATGGGACACACGGACGTGGTTCCCGTTGACGAGCCGAAGTGGACCAAGCCGCCTTTCGACGCCCTCATTGAAGACGGCAAGCTCTACGGCCGCGGCGCCGTCGACATGCTCTTTATTACCGCCTCCATGGCGGCGGTCACCCGCAAGATTGCTCAGGAGGGCAACCCGGGCGGCACCCTTGCATTCGTAGGCATGGCCGACGAAGAAGCCCGCGGCGGGCTCGGCGTGAAGTTCATGTCGGAGCAGCACCCGGATGCGTTTTCGTGGAAGAACTGCCTGTCCGAGACCGGCGGCAGCCACCTACCCGACGCGGTGGGCTTTAATGTGGGCGAAAAGGGCGCCGGCCAGCGCCGCATCCACGTGCATGGCGACGCCGGCCACGGATCCACGCCCTATGGCAAGGACTTTGCAATTTTGAAGATCGGCGAGGTCGCACGCCGCATCGCCGCTGCTGAACCGCCGGTTGCTTCGAATGAGATCTGGGAGGGATTCGTCAAGACCTTCAAGTTCGATCCAGAAACAGAGGCGGCACTAATTGCAGGTACCGGCGATTACTCGAAGTTCGGCGATCTTGCCGCGTACGCTCACGCCTTTAGCCACACCACCATCGCCGAGACCGTCCTACGTGCTGGCGGCGCAATCAACGTGCTGCCTTCCCACGCCTACCTGGAGATGGATATCCGCCCCTTCCCAGGCCAGACCCAGGATGAGCTCGATGACTTCCTGCGCGAGGCGCTAGGAGATCTTGCAGACGAGGTTGAAATCGAGCACCTGATTACGGAAGACGCCACGCAATCTTCTACCGATACGAAGCTCTGGCACGCGATTGAGGCAACCTCCAAAGAGTTCTTCCCCGATAAAGATGTGGTTCCAGTCCACGCCACGGGTGGTTCCGATCTGCGTTTCGCGCGCCGTATGGGCGGCAACGCTTATGGCTTTGCCATGCATGCCGAAGCCCGCGATATGGCGAGCGCCAACTCCCAGCTACACAGCCACGACGAGCATCTTTATCTCGAGGATTTGGAGCTTACAGTGCGCGCTTATGACTCACTTGTAACGCGGTTCCTCTCTTCCGAAAAGTAGGACACTACCTGGTAAAAGTCGGCGTCGGCAAGCCGTTTCCGGGGCATGTTTTAAAGTGTGATTCGTAAGTTAGTTCGAAACACTTTAACGGTGAGGAACCTCTTGCTATGAAAGTGCCCTACCACTCTCACACCAACCCCGAAGACGAAATAGCCCAAGCCGCCGCACAAATCCGGCATGCAGAGCTGCGCTTCTGGCGCGAGCATCTGCCGGAGTTCGATAACGATATTGAGCTCGCGGTGCAGAGAATGTTTTCTGCCACCGGTGTTAGCCCGGCGCGCATATCCAAAATTTTCATGGCTTTAGATCGTCTCGAATCCATGCCAGAACTACATGCTCTCCAAGAGCGCTATCTCCACCTAGATTTAGATCGGCTTATCGCCATCAACGAGTCCTTAGACAAGCTTGGGGGAGCCGCTTGCCGGCGCCCTTGCCCGCATCGACGCAGGCATCACCAAGTACCTCACGCCAAAGCGTGCGAACCAAGTCCCGCCCACGCAAGCAAATATCAAGCGCAAACTCAATGAGCTCATTAGCGCCGAAGATGACACGATTGCCCTGCAAGATACGCGCCGCCGTGGTCGATACAGCACCGACCCATTCTCCGTAACGCTGGAAGCAGATCCAGAAACCATCGCGAGCGTCGACCAGGCGGTACGCGCCTTCGCCGAGGCCGAGCAGATTCCACTCGCCCAGGCCATGACGCGCCTCATCCTCGGCGAGGCCCAACCAAAGGTTATCCTGCACACCTACCAAGCAACTGACATCCCCGGCGCGCCAACCTTCATCCAAGGCCACGGTTGGTCCCGTACTCCCGTTTCCCCTTCGGAGGTCCACGAGGTCGACCCATACGCCGAGAGCAAGAACTACATCACTCCGGCGAACATTCGAAAATACGTCGAAGGCCGCGACGGAACCTGCCGCTACCCGGGCTGCAACCATCCGGCCTATAAATGCCAAACGGACCATCGCGTCAATTTCGCCGACGGTGGCCCAACAACCCCCGCAAACCTTGCTTGCTTGTGCCAACACCACCACAACATCAAGACGGATGGCACAGCCTTCTACATCATGGACCCATACACCGGGGATATCTTCTGGCTCTTCGAAGATGGGACGTGGAAAGCCACCGAGCCCACCGGCCCCATCGCGGAGAAGAACTGGACGCAGACTTTCGCGCAGGCCATCGCAAGTAGGCGCCGCCGTGCCCACGAGCAGGCCGCTGCTTTAAAGGAGGAGATAAAGAGCTAGTCACAACCATGCCTCGCACACTGCTCATTAATTCCACCCTCGCCGCCATCATCGGAACCACCATCATGGTGTTTCTGCACGAGTGCGCGCATTTCCTCACCACCTTGGCGTTGGGACATTCCGCCAGCCTCTCTGCGTTCGCGGTGACCCATAGCGAAGATATCCCAACGCACACCGCTTTGATTGCGGCCGCCGGGCCTATCTTTAGCCTGCTCAGCGGTATCATCTGCTCGCTGCTACAACCAAGACGCCTGGTGTGGATCTGGTTCAGCTTTGCTTCCATCATGGAAGGCGTGTGTTATTTCGTCATCACGCCCGCTGGCGCTGGTGACACAGCAACGGTTGTGGATGCACTCGGTTGGCCCGCATGGGTGCAATTAGTCATGTGCGCGGTGGGTGTGGCAGGCATGTTCGCCACCGCTTGGCACTTTGCGCCGTACATCAAGCGCTTTGCCGGCGATGATCGCAAAGCCCAGTGGGCAATGGCATTCTGGCCGTGGCTCATTGGCGCCGCAGCGATGTATCGCTGAGTATCGGCGAAAAATCCTCGTCGGCATTTCCGACTTCGGCGTGCTCACCTTCGCCCCGATGGGTTTCATCTTCCGCGGCCGGTGGAGCGAGGTTGAACAAGAACCGCTGCGAACCCGCTAGTCGGTGAACCTGGCGAGAGCGAATTCGTGGCGCACGCGCTTGTCGACGGCGCCGTCGTCAGCGTCAGCTCGCACGATGAGCAAGCACTCCGCCAGCTCATGGAAAAGCAAGTAAATAAGGTGGCAAACCGCTAAGACAACGGCGGGAATTCATCCAAGGAAAAAACGGATTCCACCGACACTCCAAAATACTGCGCAATACGCAAAGCAAGATGCAACGACGGTGCAGACTCGCCGCGCTCTAGGTACCCAATCGTCTGATAGTGAATGCCTAGGGCCTCGGCGAGTTCACGCCGGCTGATTCGCCGGTCAGTACGCATCACAGCGATGCGGTTGTGAACTATGTCTTCAGTCATTTCTAAATTCCGATTTGGGCCCGAGTCTTGGATTGGATATTGGCGAGGGAGCCAAAAGTCTCCTTGCGGAAGCTATAGCGTAGCAAGGCAATAACAACTATAAATCCAACGATGATCCAAGTAAGAAGAACCCCCACAGCTAGCACAGGGGTGAATTCTCCGCCGTACTCCCACTGCGCAGGATTATCCGAGATCCACCGCGATAGGTGTCCGGACCAGTAGAAGGGCAGGATGAGCTGCGGAATCTGTATCCAGCGAGGAACGTCAGCCAAGGAGATAAAGCTGCCGCTGGTAGAAAACAGCGCTATGACGATGGCATAACCGACAAGCTGTGAATATGTCCCACGCATGAACGCACCGAGCACCAGCCCCAAAGGTGCTGCGGCTAGATTCGAGAGCAAAGCGATGCCCAGCATGGGAACAATACGACCCCATGAAATTTCTAGGTTCGGCAAGATAAAAAGTGCGGCAAAGAGCAGTACTGCCTGCATGATGAATACGACGCTTACACAAGAGATTGTCTTGCCGATTGCCCACACCCACGAGCCATTAGGCAACATTCGCGCGCGCACTAAGGCGCCGCCTAATCTGTCGCTATAGAACTCGGCAGCAATCTGCATTATCACGAACGTCGAAAAGCTGCCGACCAAACCAGCGAGAATTACCGACGAAGTCGAAGTTTGCTCAATCATCTCCTGCGAGCTTTGGCGAACCATCACCACGATAAACAGAACGGGCGCGAACACCATGAACGCTCCGACGCCTACAAGCTGCGGCCGAATGTCACTTGCCGCCTGGCGGAGGGCTGCTTTGAAGATTTTCATTACTGTTCCCCATTCTTTTTCACGATGGAAAGGTAGGCATCCTCTAGCGTCGGACGCGTCACGGTTAATTCAGAGATGGAACTAAGAGGAAGGCTCTGCAGAAATTTCTCTGGCGTTTCCGTGGCATGAACGTTGCGCACCCCATCTGCAACCCACGAGACCTCCGCAGTTCCCAAATGTGCTGAGCGCAGCTGCATAGGGCTGCCGTTTGCTAGGACTTTTCCCTCACCCAAGATGATGATTCTGCTGGCGAGCTTTTCAGCTTCTGCAAGGTCATGGGTGGTCATAAGGACCGTGGTGGAACGATCCACGTGGTCCATAATCACGTCGTGCATTTGTGTCTTCGAGACCGGATCGAGCCCCGTCGTCGGCTCATCTAGGAGTAACAACTCAGGCCCACCGATGAGCGCTGCCGCAAAATCTAGGCGACGCCGCTCGCCACCGGACAGGCTCGAAATCTTCTGATTTTCCTTATCCCCTAAAGACACCAACTCAAGCGCCTGCTCAACCCCCATTGCTGCCGGTGAGTGGGTTTCATGGATGCCCGCAACCCATGCCAACTGGTCTTTAACGCGCCACTTGGGGTGGTCGGACCAATTCTGCTGAACCAAACCCACACGAGACCAGAACCCGGCCTTTACCCTGCGAGGGTCCTGCCCGAAAACACGAACCCTGCCGGCAGTTGGAGTCAACGTGCCCACAATGTTTTCCAGCAGCGTGGTCTTTCCCACACCGTTTGGGCCAAGCAAGCACACCACCTCGCCGGGGTCAACATGCAAGTCCACTCCGCCCAGAACTTTCTTCGCACCATAGGAGAAAGCCAGGCCGTCGATTTCAATTACTCGAGTCATTACACTCCCTTCGGTTCAATCCTCACTAAAGAAGATAGCACATGTACTACATATTGGAAGGGGGTTACTTCATGTCCTGATAAGCTCGTCTCCATGCCAACACAAGAAATTCACGTAAGCGCTGTCATTTTCCACAACTCAGAAGGCCATGTCCTTTGCGTGCGAAAGAAAAACACCACCGCGTTTCAGTTTCCGGGTGGTAAACCAGACCCCGACGAAACGCCCCTCCAAGCTGCAGTGCGCGAGGTAGGAGAGGAAATTGGCGTCACGCTTGATGGTGCCCTACTTAGCCCACGCGGCACCTTCCGCGCAGCCGCCGCCAACGAGGAAAATCATGAGGTCATTGCAGATGTCTTCAGCTATCCATCCCCTGTCATCCCAAACATTGCAGCGGAGATTGCCGAGTACGCATGGGTAGATTTGGCCGAACCTCACGTTGAACTCGCACCGCTTCTGAAAACCCCTGCACTACGCGAGAAGCATTGTTAGATTGCGGTCATGAGCAGCACAGAGCGATATGTTGAAGATGCTGTCCTTGGCCGAGTAAACCTTCCACTTACTGCACTTTCATGGCACAATGGCCTGCATGAGCAAAGTACGTAAGTCCGCACTGTTGACTGCAGCCACCGCAATCACCGTTTCCCTTGCCACCCCAGCCGCCTCCGCCGACATGGTGGATGACTACCTCGCGAAGGTTCCTGCGGGCCAGATCTCCTGCGATCAGGCAAGCCGCTATTACACCAACGCTTCCGACTACAACTCCAAGAAGTCCCAGGCGCTCGCCGCTGCTAATTTCCACCCGCGTGGTGGCGAAATCCGCGATGCCATCGCGCGCGCGGATGAGGCGATCGCGCGTTGTGGTCTAAATGGTGGCGCTCCGGCTCCAAAACCAGCACCTGCCCCAAAACCAGCACCTGCCCCAGCAAACGTAATTTCGGTTGGTGTGGTTCCGGGTCAGCCTACGGTTGATGTGCCGGTTGGCCCGCAGGTCTTCCGCATTCCGGACATCAACAAGATCATCCAGGATCTCTTCTCCCAGGCACAGTCCCAGGTTTCGCAGCTTTCTTCCTTCTAGAAGGGCAGAAAGTACTCGTCCGCGTGCAGGCGAACCACTCGCGGCAGGTAGCGCACTTGTTTGCCACGACGTCGACAAGCGAGTGCCCCATGAATCATTAGCGGGTAAGACCCCACATAACCTGATCGAGCGCGCAAGAATCGTGCGGCAGATCTGGATGCGCTGCTGGGGCCTCACAGACGTCGCCCAAGCTGACGTTTTCAACGTCGGCGCCTGGTACCGCAGTAAGCTTCGAGGTTTCGTTCGGCGTGACGGTGGTATCCGCCGGGCTATAGATCGAGGTGTACTTAACCCCCGGCGCGGTATCGGGCAGTTTGTTCATTTTCTCAATAAAATCCGAGCCCTGCAGCTGCTGAATGCCGGCCGTAGTGCCCAAGAAGGCAGCCAGCTTCGGCATAACCTTGGCAATATCACTCAACGCAGGTCCCATACCGTTCAGCGTAGTGCCGTGATAGTCGCCACCGATTGCGACAACACGGGAGACCTCCTCTGGGGAACCGTAGAGCTGCGTGAAAGTCTTGGTGTGCAGCCCGCCCTGGGAATGGCCCACGAGGTTGACCTTGTCAGAGCCAGTAGCGGACCGAACATACTCGATTTGCTCTGCAATCTCGCGAGCAGAAGCATCAAGATCCCCAATCGCCTTCATGGCCGGGATAGCATTCTGCAACGTGACATCGTCCGCGCCGTAGTCGAATGCCCACACGCACATGTTTTGCTCCTGCAGCCGCGGAATCAGATCCGTCCAGGCCGAGGAATTATCGCTGGTGCCATGAATGAGAACCACTGGCTCAACATCAGAAACGCAGCTCGGATCGTTGATGCCATAGCTCTCTGGCACTGAGGTCTCAAAAGTGGCAGCTTGAGCAGGTGCGATGGACACGGTAGCGGCTAGAAAAGAAGCCGTGAGGAAGGTGGTAATTCGACGCATGCCCCACAGAATAGACCCTGCTCACGGATTTTATTCAAGATAGGGTAGCCGGGTGTGTACGTTCGGACAATACTCAAAGTGTCAGAAACTCGAGGCACCACCAGCGCCGGAGAACCCCGAGCTAAAGTTGCTGCTCACGTTGGGTGAAGAAGCTACGGAAGCGCTGTTCCATGAGCTGATCGCCATAAAGGGTACGAATCCGTGATAACCCACTCCCGGATAGAAGGAAGACTCGTCAATACGCGGGCGCGCCGCCAATTCATCCGCTTCGTTTTCCTTTTGTAACTGCGTTTGGATCTGCCCAAAGAGCGTGGCTGCGCGCTCCACTAGCTCGAGGTAACGATCCATAAATTCAGGCGCGGCCGCATCGATCTCCTCGGAAACGGCAATCAGCCGGGATGCTTCTTCCGCGACCCCGCCCGTGGATTCCGTGCGCGCCTCAATCAGGTCCTTGCGTAGCTCATAGAGTTCCTTGCGGCGCGCGTTAATGTCAGCATGCTCGACGGCATACAGACGGTCGATGTTGTGTTCTGCGGTATCTACGCGGTCACAGATGGATTTCGCTTCCTCGATTCCACTCGCCGCTTGTTCGAATTTCTCGTCGGAGGACTGCTCGTTCAGGCTGGCAAAAGCGCTAACTTTATCGTCGAGATTGAGGAACTCGTCGCGCAATTGCTCCCATTCCTCGCGCATCCGGGCGTCGACAAGCGCTGATTGCAAAGAGTGGGCACGCACGTCGATGGCATTCAAGCGTTGAGCGATATCCCCATAAGCCCGTGAAACGTATTTCCAATCCTCACGGGCGGTCGCAATACGCTGCGCTTTCCGACGCCGCGTAGCGCCCACCGCAGCCACGATCCCTCCGGCAGCCGCACCTGCGCCGAAACCACCAAAGCCAATACCGAGACCGCGGTTAGCCTTAGCATCGGAATAAAGCTCCTCACTGACCTTGTCTGCATCGGCAGCATAGTCAGCGCCAGCGAAAAGACCTGCCGGGATATTTCCTGCCTTCACGCCCAGTTTGATCTCTTCGATTGCGTCTTCCAAATGACCATCTTCTAGTTCCAGGGACAGGTCCTTCCCCACATCGTTGCCCGCGAAGATGAAAGCTTGACGTGGATCGAGGCCCACGCCAACGAAGAGCTGGCCATCGGTGAAATGGTCATCGCCAATGAGGTCTGGGTGATTATCGCGTAGATACTCTTCGACGGAATCTTCTACCTCGTCTTTGTTCTTTTTGAAGACAAGGTAGTTCAGCTGCTTGACCGGAGCCGCGAAGTGGATTCGCTCAACGTCACGACGCATGCGTGCTTCGTCATCGGGGTTTAAGACATCTTCGGGATCCATGATCTCGACCTTGACGTCTGCGGACCGCTCGACGGAATAATCTGCTTGCTCCGGAGATTCCACAAACGTGGCAGCGCCGAAAGCAGTGCCGCCGCCAACCAAAAGCGCTGCTGCTGCAGATGCCGCCAGAATCTTTTTCATTCCAATCTCCATTCTCGCTTGGTGCGCAGCCATGCCAGGACTGCCTTGACGCGGCGGTTTTCGTCTTCGGGGCTGAACCCGAGCTTCATGAAAACATTCGCCACGTGCTTGCTTACTGCACCGGCAGTGAGCACGAGCTTGCCTTCGATCTCGCGATTGCTGGCGCCTTGTGCCATCAAGGCTAGTACCTCGCGTTCTCGGGGCGTGAGCTTATCGACGCCCATCTTCCGGGAGGAGAGCAAAGTGCTCACGACTTCCGGATCTACCACGGTGCCACCTGCAGAGACCGTATCCAGTGCATGGATGAACTCATCCACATCGGCGATTCTTTCCTTGAGAAGATAGCCGAATCCGCCGTGTTCGATGAGTCCGTCCAGGTAGCTGGCGGCGACGTATTGGCTCAACACCACGACGGGCTGCTCAGGCGTACGTTTGCGAATCTCATTGACTGCTCGCAGGCCGTCGTCCTGCAAAAGCGGCGGCATCCTGACGTCGGTGACAATGATGTCGAATCCTTCCGCCGCAGCACGCAATTGATCAGCATCTTCGACCGTGGTGACCTCATGGTCCAAGGAACGCAGGAGTTGTTCGATTGCCGCACGCAGCAGGGCGGAGTCTTCAGCAAGCAAAATTTTCATGGCAGTCTCATCCTTAACCGTGCGCCCTGATCAGTGTCTTCTAGTTTCACGCTTCCGCCCAGGGCTATGGCGCGCTCTTCCAGGCCGGCGATGCCGGTTCCCTCGCCCGCGGTTAACCCATGTCCGTTATCGGTGATGGAAATTTTTATCCCTTCTCGGTAATCCAGCTTCACAGTCGCTGCGGTGGCCTCACCGTGCTTTACGGCGTTGGTTAGCCCCTCTGCCACGCAGTGATAGGCCAACAAGGCGCTGGTTTCATCAAGGGAGCGTTCTACGCCCTTGCATTCGAGGGTGATCTCCAGCCCGGAATGGACGAGGAGTTCTTCGAGAGCCGCAATCAGGCCATTATCGAAGAGGACCTGCGGTGCGATGCCGCGGACCGTGTCGCGCAAGGCGGAGAGAGCAAGGCTGGCGTTGTGGTCGGCGGCGTCGAGAGCCGCGGTGTCTCCCCTTTTCGCCGCGGCTAGGTTGAGCTTGAGCGCGGTGAGGTACTGCTGCGGGCCGTCGTGTAGCTCTCGTTCGATGCGGCGGCGCTCGCCGGAGAAGGCGTCGATAAGCGTGGCTCGCGCATCGCTCTCCAACGCCAGGCGAGTGGTGCTCACGGAAAGAAAGGTCAAAAACTTCGCGCCGAAGATAAGGACCAGCAAGCACAGGCAGCCAAACGTCCAGCTCACCACGATAGCCAGGGCTCGATTTTCAATGACGAGGCTACCGATGTTGAACCTATCCGTGAAGAAAGGAGCGATGAAGAATACCACCGTCATAGACCCCACGAACAGCCACAACGCCATGCTCAAAATCGAGAGCAAAAGCTGAATCAGAAGGTGATAAAATTGCTGCCAATCAAACCAGCGATGTGGGGTGCGGTAGCGAATCTTCACGCCCAACCACCGTGCGCCGCCGCGGGTAATGACGGCCATGAGGGACGCAACGAGCGGAATCCATGGCAGCATGACAACGGAAACCACAACAGCGGGAATACACAGCAGCGCTAGCACTAGATTCCACGCCACGGATTTGAAAGTTGCCATAGAGTACAACCCTAATCCGCACTTCGGACACACGCAGTGGAGCTAGCTCCCCTAAATTTCTGGGAGTCTCCCCCATCGGAATACTGCGCCTTTCAACGTGAAATCGAAAGCATGACACTCATCGCAAAAAATCTCACGAAGAAATACGGCAAGAATCTGGTGCTAGACCATCTCTCGCTGCGCATTGAACCGGGCGAGTTCGTGGCCATCATGGGCCCTTCCGGCAGCGGCAAGTCAACACTCCTCGGCCTGCTTTCTGGCCTCGACAAACCTACAACCGGCAAGGTCAATGCACCGGGGCGCAAGCACCGCGCTTTCGTGTTCCAAGACTATAACCTCCTGGAATCGCTTAACGCCCAGCAGAACGCGGAACTTACGGCGAAGTTCTCTGGCCGCAAATGCGGCCCGGCGAAGCTGCACCAGACCTTTGAGAGCTTGGGCATCGGCGGGCTGGAAAAGCGCTTACCGGCACAGCTTTCGGGCGGACAGCAGCAACGCGTCGCGGTGGCGCGAGCATTGCTTGCCGACGCCCCCTTCATCTTCGCCGACGAGCCCACCGGTGCGTTGGACGACGACACGGCGGACGTGGTCATGGATCATCTCGTCCGCGTACCCAGCACGGTGGTAATGGTCACCCACTCGCACGCGGCCGCCGCGAAGGCCGATCGCATCTACAAGCTGGAGGAACACCATGTCCGTATGGCTTAAGGATCTACACAGCAATTGGCCTTCCTGGCTGGCGGTGGCGCTGACGTGTTTTATCTCCGGAATGGGATTCTCGCTCGCCGTAGCGCTCATTAACGCAACCGGTGATGACACAACTTCTCTGGGCGGAACCATCCTCGGGCTGGCTATCTGCTCCAATATTCTCGTCATTTTCTCGCAGATGAAGCTCATCATCGACGAGCACATCCACATCTACCGCAGCTGGCGCATGGTGGGCATGCCCAATTGGCTCATCTTTGTACTCGTGCTGGGTCAGATTGCGGCGGTCTCTACGTGCGGTGCGGTTCCTGGCGCCTTTTGCGCTACATTTCTCACGGACTTCGCACTCGATGCTTTCCACCGCGACAACATTCGAGTGGACGGTATCTCCGTGACGATGGGCGGTGTTGTGCTTGCTAGTGCGGTGTGCGTACTTGCCGCAGTACTGGGTGGATTCTTGTCATTGCGGCGTATCTACCGTTCGGGGATGCCACGGTGGACAGCTGCCAAGTGTGCGCTCGCTTTAATCCTTGGTGCCGGGATCTTGTTTGCCTGCACCTTGATCGAAGATCCGATAGATGCAATGTCCGCGTGTTTGGGCCTTATCCCCTTGTTCGCATTCCTGGTTCCATGGATGTTGCCACTGCTTATGCAGTGGACCCGACCTCTCGGCATCGCTGGCGCGAACGTGCGCGTACGCAGCAACTTCACCGCACCACATATCATGCCGTGGATCTTGTTCGGCGGCCTCATCATCGCCGTGGGCTCAGGTCTCCGCGCCATGTTGAGCATGGAGGAGGAGTTTACGATGTCGCCGTGGCAGGTGTTCGTAGTGGTACTCGGGCCGACGATCGCGCCGAGCGTGATGGCGGCGTTTACTACTTCGCTGTTAATGCGCAAGCGGATCGCTCACGACGCAGGGGCGCTAACTTTGGCGGGTGCTGCCAGGAACAGCATTTTCCGGGTACAAATCGGTGAAGCCTTCGCGCTGACAGCAACCACGACGGGATTACTGTCCGCGCTCACGCTCTTCATCGTCTTGCTCATGAACCACGGGATGACAGGAGAATACGCGCTCACCGGCTTCTGGTGGCAGGCGTTACTTGTGCAAGCTTGCGTGATGTTTATGGGTCTTTCCGGCTTCAAATGCGGGTTGGCCACAAACTTTAGGGATACAGCTGCGCACGTCCGTCCGTAAAGGACTTGTACTGCTCAATGTCTCCGCCAACTGGGACCAATTGATCATCTTCAACCTCTAGGCGCACGCGTGCGGTTTCGGTAATTCCCTCTGCGGTAGAACGGCCGCGATTGCCCACGGTGAGCTCGATTTCATCGTCTCCCACCACGGAAGCCTCTTCCACGGAACTGGCGGTAATACCGTGGCCGCCGATCAATTCACCCTCGGACCAAATGAGGATTCCGTCTGCGATTGATGCACCCGTTCCGGCAGGACCGCTTTCATCACCGAAGGCGCCATCCAGTACGGCGTAGCTAAGCTCCGCGCACGGATCATAGGTGCCGTCACTGACCGTGTAGTGGAACTTAAAATTATCTTTATCCGTGTTGAGGACGCCCTTTGCGCCGTTGGCGAATCGCTTCTGCAAATCAGAGCCGCCGTCCGCGCACTCTTCCTCTTCATTTTCTTTATTTTCCGCAGTTACCGTTTCGGTTACTACCGGCTGCGGGTCTGCTTGCTGCTGGGTCTGTTCTGTGGACTCAGTTTTCTCAGTGGACTCGGTTTGTTGTTCGGCAGTCTCACGGAAGACCGGCTTCGGAGAATCGCTTTCGGATTCCGATGAACAACCAGCAACGCTCAACGCAACTACAGCTACAGCACTCGAAACGGCAACAAATTTCCACATGATTTCAAGATACTTGACTGCCTGCTAGAGAAGTTCCGATAACCAAGGAAAGAAAGAACAGCGCAGGAGCTACACCCAGCCTTGAACGTTGTTCAATTACAGTCATAAAAGAGATTATTGCTGTGGTAGAGATAATTCCATGCCTTTTTTGAACAGTGTTCAAGTCGCTGCGATCGACTCCACCCACATCTGGCATCCCTATGCCGCGCCCGGCGCGCCAGCCTTGCAGGTGCTGCGCACCGATGGTGCCTATTTAGAACTCGCGAATGGCCAACGCGTCATCGACGGCATGAGCTCCTGGTGGGCGGCATGCCACGGCCATTCGCACCCGCGGCTGGTGGCGGCGGCGAAGGATCAGATCGATAGGTTCAGCCACGTCATGTTCGGCGGGCTCACTCACGAACCGGCGGCGCGGCTTACCGCAAACCTCATGGAGTTGACCAACCACCAGTACGCGCAGGTCTTCTACTCCGATTCCGGATCCGTCGCGGTGGAAGTGGCAGTAAAGATGGCGCTGCAGTGCTCGCCGCCCGGCCGCACCAAGCTTTTGACCTGGCGCTCGGGCTATCACGGCGATACCTTCGCCGCGATGAGCGTGTGCGATCCGGAAGGCGGCATGCACACTATGTGGAAGGGCATCCTTGCCGAGCAGATCTTTGCCCCAGCTCCGCCCACGGAAGGCGCCTCGGCTAAGCAGCGGGCGGAATACTTGGATAAGTTCGAGTCCTTTATCACCGAAGAAGTCGCCGCGGTCATCATCGAACCCGGCGTGCAGGGCGCGGGCGGGATGCGCTTCCACGACCTAGAGCTGGTCGCAGGCGTGCGGGAGCTATGCGATAAGCACGGAATCTTGCTCATCGCGGATGAAATCGCCACCGGGTTTGGTCGCGCAGGTGAGCTCTTCATGACGCAGGCGGCAGGAATCACGCCCGACATCATGTGCGTGGGCAAGGCGCTAACGGGCGGGTTTGTCTCGTTGGCAGCAACCCTGGCCACGCAAAAGGTGGCGGAGACGATGCAGCCACGCGCATTGATGCATGGGCCGACGTTCATGGCCAATCCCCTGTCCTGCGCGGTGGCGGCCGAGTCCACCGCCATGATTGCAGAAGGCACCTGGCGCGCGGACGTCGCACGCATTGAGCAAGGTTTACGCGCAGGGCTTAGCGACGCCCCCGGCATCACCCGCGTGCGCGGCGCCATCGGTGTACTGGAAATGGACCATGACGTGGACATGGAAGCGACCACCGCGGCGGCCCTTGAAGAAGGCGTATGGCTGCGCCCATTCGGCAGGCTCATCTACACGATGCCGCCATATATCTGTACCGATGAGGAAGTAGCGCGTATTTGCCGCGCCGTCGTTGCCGCCGGGGAGGTCGCATGATCTATTGCATCACCGGAACCAATACGGATGTGGGAAAGACCATTGCCACGGCGGCCCTGGCCGCGCAGTACCAGGCGGCGGGCAAGCATGTGGTGGTGGCGAAACCGCTGCAAACAGGAGATACGAGCGATTGCGCCACGGTCACACGCCTTACCGGCGTGGAATCCCGGCAATTCAAGCACTATCCGGAGCCTCTAGCGCCGAACCTTTCTGCCCGGCGCGCGGGATTACCGCAGGCCGAAAAAGAGGAGGTGCTGGCGTGGATTCGCAGCATCGATGCAGACGTCGTACTCGTGGAGGGCGCGGGCGGCCTGCTGGTTAGGCTCGCAGATAGCTTCACGCTTGCCGACGTCGCCCGTGACCTCGGCGCCGAACTTTTCATAGTCACCAGCTTGATGTTGGGAAGCCTCAACGCCGCTGAGCTCACCGTGGAAGCTGCCCGCGCCCGCGGCATTCACGTCAAAGGGCTGATTGGCGGCATGCTGCCACAAGAGCCGGACCTCGCCACTCTCCTCAATATCGCGGAGCTTCCCAAGGTCACCGGCGTGCCACTGCTCGGCTGTATTCCTGCCGGCGCAGGCTCGTTAAGCAAGGAGGAATTCTGCGCCCAAGCAGCGCAGTGGGATCTCTTAGGCGGCCTCTAGATCGGCCCACGCAACCGGAACGGGTCTTTCATGACTCGGCCTCCTCATCCCCTGGAACAATCTTGCCGTCTATGGCACTCAAGATACAGCCAGCCAAAATGTAACCACTCGCCTGCATATGGGTGGCCCAGTTGCCTCCGCCTCCGGCCACAACCAAAAAGATCATGAACCCCACAGCAATGAGACAATAAACAATGAATCGACCATGCGCACCAAGCCGATATCTCCGCGCAGAAATGACGCTGATGACCCAGCTGAGCCCTAGGAGAATTGCATAAACTAGCCCTCCGGCCAACGCACCCGGAACCATGTACAGCATTCGCTACCCCTTCCAACAATCATCTGCGGGGCCTTGGAAGCACTTTCTAAAAGGTAAAACGAAAAGTCTTGAGACTTCACAAGCGTGTGCAGGTCACAAATGCAGGTCAACATACCTTTCTGAAGATTTCTTCCCGGCCACACTAACAAAATCTCCCAAGGATTATTACCCCCTTGCCCCCCATTAAAAAATCCTAGTTTAACTGCAAAACATCAGGCCTAGATGCCGTTGAGACGAGACACCGTGACCAGTGGGCTACTTTTAACCGTCGTTAACACGATAGCCCGACGGAACAAAAACACTCGACAAGGCCTTGTCGGCAAGAAACACACGTACTTTCTATGTTGCGACACAACCTAGGTAGGTTTACAATCTAGGTTGTGTCCATGCATAGATCTTTCCCAAGCCACTGGTTACGAGCCGTACTACCTCTCGCAGTCATGCATGTCTTAGCTAAAGAGGCGACTTATGGCTACGAGATAGCTGCGTCACTCAAGGAGTCAGGGTTTGGCGACATTAAAGGTGGCACTCTTTATCCGCTACTTGCGCGATTAGAGCGAGATGAATTGGTTTCACCACAATGGCGCGCAGGGGAATCAGGACCAGGTCGGAAATATTACGAACTAACCGAACAGGGAAGAGCGCAACTAGACGAACAAACACAGCAGTGGCGCGAGTTTTCACAGATCGTCACAGCTCATTTTGCACACAACAAGGAGAAGCCGGCATGACACAATACGCAACCGAAAAAAGCTTAGCGCCTGACATCGATCCACGTTGGGCGGAAGAATTTATCCTCACCGCACGTCTCGAAGAAATTCCAGGAGACGTCATCGGAGATACGTTAGGCGAAGTAAACGATCACTGCCGTTCGGCCAATGAAAGCGCACTTGAAGCCTTCGGCCCTGCACGAGACTACGTAGAACAGATCGCAGCCGACGTGAAAAAAGTTAAAAGCCCAAGCATTTTAATACTTTTAGGGCCTGCTTTTTCACAAATCGTAGGCGTGGTTTTGTGCCTGCAAGGAGTCTACGGCCTTGCCTCAGGAACGTCGCATCCCCTCGATTGGGCGACAATAGCAGTCTTTGGGATTGTAGGAGTACTACTGCTGTGTGCTGAAAAGCCTTTAGCATTCGTACTGCGACTGATAGTCCAAAAGCCAGTACTCGGCGCCGCTACCTTCGGATTACTTGCCCTGCTGTGCTGTGCACTGTTTTCTATTCCACTGTGGTGGTCAACCCCAGCCGCACCTATTCACAGTTCAATTGTGTTGTGCATTGGAATCGCTGCGATACTAGTTGCAACCATCCTTGAAATCAGATTCGATAGTTTCGGAGACTTTGACGATCCCCTCATCGTGGCCGGGCAGAAAGATAAGACGCCCGAAAAGAAGTCAAAACTCTCATGGCTATCCAGCGGGTACGCCATTATTTGCGCGATTATTGGCTCGATAATCATCATGATATTTGCCTAATTTCTGAGTTAGGCATCCGCTGAGAGTGTCTGATGGTTTGTGTGTGGGATTCCATCCCGCATAAGGAGATAAGCCAGAATGACTACTGTGGCACGACGAGACCCGGCTGATAAGGCCAAGATTGACGCGATTGAGAAGAAGCTTCTTGCTAACCCTGAAATCGCGAAGCTAATTGACGAACTAGGCACGTTGAAACCAAGCCCCACACACAAACAAACTTGACACGCTCTCCCAACGCCGCAGAGATGGCAGCATAGCTTCCCCCGTCCAAGCACATCGCCATGATGTCTTTGAAGTTGGCCATGAAAGGCCCTCCTTAAGGTCATGAAAGGTGATGACGCGCCGACACAAGTTGTGCCAACACCACCTATACAATGACCAAAAACAAAGAGCCCTACCACCTATCCGGAAAACCCCGACCAACTACGCCGAAACGGCAGCCCAACGAGCGCAGCAAGGCGGGAGTAGTGGTTGGGCTGTGTCAAGGACCCCAATATCGTGTGTCACGCCCGAACCCCCGGCGAACTAATCAATGCACTCTAAAACCGGAAGAGCCATTTTACAGTGATTTTCCCAATCCTGATTGGATCACCGTGATTGCGAGACTGAGTCTTGAGGTTACGCCAAAACATGCGATGAGATGTGAGACGTGCTTTTTTACTGTCGCTTCGGAATACTTCATCGCAGAAGCTATTTCAGCATTGGATAGCCCTTGGCATATATGTTGTAGGACGTGCGTCTCTGCTTCGGTAAGCCTTTCGTACACTGGGGAAAGGTTCGTTTGGGGAGATGCTGGTGTGAGAACTTTCCCCGGTATGTACTCAATGAGTCTGCTTAAGGCCTGCGGGGAAACTGTTGTGCCACCGGTCATCGCCTCTCGGACCGCAGTGATAATTGCCTGTGGCTGTGAGCTTTTAATGATGTAGCCGACACCGCCACCTGCCAACACCTTGAGCATGGTTTCGTCACTGTCAAGCGCGGTGATGGCTACGAATACAGGAGGACTCAGTCGACGTTGGACTTCGTGCAGTAACGTCACCCCGTCCATCTCCGGCATGTGGATGTCAGCTAGAATGATATCGACGTTAACACTGTCGATCGCAGTGAGTGCCTCGATTCCATTGCGTGCTTCCGCTACGACACGGATGTCCTCAGTGGTAGCGAAATATTGTCGAAACGAGTGCAGGACCAGCGGGTCATCATCGACAATAAGGACCCGTTTTTCCATGTCATGCTCGCTCATTGTTGGCAACTTAGTTGCACCACCGAAGGGCTGGATGATGTTCGCAAGAGAAGATATCGGTGATAGAGCCGAGTGTTGTAATAACGTGACTTTCCGTGTGCGGCTCTTGAACTTGGGGAATCTGCGATATCGGGAAGGTCGGTTCAGCCGTTGCGGAAGGGGTGACTGTCAAAGTTAGGAACGTCGCCGCTGTGAGGGGGGCAATAAGTTGAAGGTATCGGAAAGGTGACATTTCCTGTCCTCTTCTATATCTAGGGGCCATCTCAGACATCTTATTGTCTCGTACTCGTTATTTAATCAAGTGATTTTCATTGAGGATTGTAGACGAAAGTGACCACCTCATTGGGGGGTGTTGGCGGACATGAAAAGTTGACCAGTGGCGGACACGGGATTTAGGGGTTTGGGGAGTTTTTATCGGGGGTAGAAAACTAAGGGGGTCTTCATCCAGTGTTCGATAGAAGTGTCTAGCCGGACATATCTATCGAAAGGATGAAGACCCTTTATGCAGTCTTCCAGAAGAAGCCAGAAAATTCTGGCTCGTTACGCCATTTTAAAAAATGCGCGTGCTGTCGCCGACGAACATAACGTCTCGCACAACACGGTTCTACGCGTGGTGCGCGCTCACGCTGACGCACCGCCAGTGCGTGGGCCACGTCCGTCGATTACGGATGCGCACCGTGGATTCATCAAGGAACTGATCATCAACTCGGGCGGAAAGATCCGCGCTGACGTGGTCTATGAGGTTTTGCTGGACCGTGGTTTTGAAGGAAGCCAGCGCACCACGCATCGCATCGTCGCGACGCTCAAACAGGAATACCGCCTCTCGTCATCGCGGCGCGCACACCAGCGGTGGGTAACCGCACCAGGCAAATGGCTCCAGTACGACTTCGGCGACGGCCCAGTAGTCGATGGCAAGAAGACCGTGTTGTTTGTGGCTTGGGTTGCCTACTCGCGATTCCACGTCGTCTTTGCTCTGCGTAACCGAAAGATGACTACCGTACTCGCCGCCTTAGACCGGTGCTTTCGGGCTATCGGCGGAGTACCCGACTTTGTGCTCACGGATAATGAGAAAACCGTAGTTGTAGGCCGTCACGCAGGCCTGCCGGAGTTCAATCCGACAATGGAATCGTTCATGTCGCACTACCGCGTCAGTATCCAAGTCTGTGCACCGGCAGACCCTGCCACGAAAGGCGGAGTCGAATACGCCGTACGCCTAGCCAAAGACGACATTCTTCCCCGCGATACGAATCTCGTGGACGCCTACGAGACCTTCGGCCAGTTCGAAGCAGCATGCCAGGCGTTTATGGACAAGATCAACGCCCGACCACACCGTACAACCGGGCTTGTTCCTGCAGAAGTACTGCGTGAAGTCGAAGCTAAACACCTCGGGCCACTGCCGGTGGACACGCATCCGAGTGTCTTCGGTGAACTGCGGAAAGTGCCGGCGAATACGCCCATGATCACCTACCAGCACGCGGTGTACTCAGTGCCTGAAGAACTCATGGGCCAGCAATTCTACATCACAGAACAATCCAGCCCAGACGTCGATGAGGTCGTAATCTACTTCCACGACATCGACGGGGTGGAAGAAGTCGCACGCCATGTCAAAGGAGCCCGCGGCGACAGCCGCATCGACCCGAACCATTTCTCCTTCCAACGGCCTGAGCCTGGCCACTACAAGGTCAATCCTCGCTCGAAACTAGAAAAAGACTTCCTTGCCATCGGACCTGGTGCCGAAGCGTGGCTGCGCTTTGGGGTTACCCACCACGCACCGCAAATCAAACACACCATGAGTTTGTTCGTCACGCTGGCCGCTACGCGCGGGAAGTGGTTCGCTGATGACATCGCTCGCGCCGCGATCGACGCGGGCCTTATCACCAGCACCGATATCGAAGCCATGGCAGATAACTACCCAGTCAACGCCCTAGCAGCCAAAATCGGCACGGCCTTTGATATCGAGGGCCCAGAACCTGAAACCATCGAACATGCCTCGAACTCCTGGGACGGGTTCTACACACCCACACCACCTAAGACCTCACACCACAAGGCCGACGCGCACGAGGAGGAATGGTTCTAAATGAGCGCACCCAACTACCAGCTTCCCGCAGGGCTTTCCGCACAACTAACCAGGCTTCGAGTACCCGGGCTTAAAAGTGCCGCCATTGACTACTTTCAATCATGTGACAATGACGCTCACCGCCGGCACCTGGAAGATTTTCTAGGCACCATTGTCGAAGCAGAAGCACTCAGCAGGGCCAAGTCAGCTCTAGTCACCAGGCGTAAAAATGCTGGACTTCCTACCGGGGTAAGTTTCGACGCGTGGGACCCAGCCAGGTCTACCATCCCAGTAGAACGCCAAGAACACCTCAAAGCCCTGAACTGGGTGGACCGCCACGACACCCTCGTTTTGTGCGGGCCACAAGGCACTGGCAAATCCATGCTCACCGAAGCACTTGCAGTCGAGCTGATTAAACGCGGCAAGAAGGTCAAGTGGCTCACAATGAAAAACCTCGGCCAACTCATTAACCGGCACGCTGCGGACTTGGACCCGCATAAAGGCTTTTCGAAACTCGCCAAACTGGACTTAGTCATCCTTGACGACGTGGGATACTTCGACGTTACCGTCGCTGAAGCCAACGGATTCCTCGCGCTTATTGAAGCGACCTACCAGCACACCTCGCTGGCGATTACCCCAAACTCGCATCCGTCACGGTTCGCCGACCTCATGCCACAGGTACGCCCCACACAGATCAACGCCGCCATCGACTGAAGTGCCCCAGGTTTTGTTCCGTTTGAGTAGATGGGAAAATTTGGAACATGCCAAAGAAGTTTGATCAGGAGGCGAAGGACCGTATGGTCCGTCTTGTAGAGGATCGTATTCTGGCGGAGAATATTTCGACGCAGGAAGCGTGCAAGATAGTGGCGCCGAAACTGGGCGTGTCGTGGCACACAGCCCGGCAGTGGACGCAGGCTGCTCGTCGTGAAGGACGCGTTGTCGATCCGATGCCTGAGGATCTGGCTGCGGAGAATGCACGGTTACGCCGTGAGAGTCAAGAGCTGCGGGATACCAACGAGCTATTGAAGGCTGCCTCGGCTTTTTCGCGTCGGAACTCGACCCGAGACGTCGGAAATGATCCGGTTCATTGATGAGTATCGGAGTCGTTTCTGCGTCGAGTTCATCTGCCAGACGTTAAACATCCATCGTGAAGGCGGCTTTTTACTTCGCGTGGGTACCGCCAGTCTAAAGCCCGGGGCTTAAGCGCTCGCAGTCTTCGCGACGCTGTTTTCGTGGAGCACATTCGTGACGTTCATGCTGAGAATTACGGCGTCTACGGGGTCCGGAAGATATGGCGCGTACTGCGCCGCCAGGGCATTGACAGTGGCCGCGAGCACACAGCCCGGCTGATGCGCAGCGCTGGGCTGTCCGGCAAGGGCAAAAGGTGGGGCACCAATCACAACGCGCAAACCCAAGGGCCCGGATCTTGGCCCTGATTTGGTGAATCGTGAGTTCAAGGCCCCTGGCCCCAATCGGCTGTGGGTGGCGGACATTACTTATGTGCGCACCAGGAAAGGCTTCGCGTACACCGCGTTCGTGACCGATGTGTACTCCCGGAGGATTGTTGGATGGGCGTTGTCTGATTCGATGCGCACCGAGGCGCTGCCGTTGCAAGCACTCAACCAAGCAATTGTGTGCGCTAAGGAAACAACGGGCTTGGTTCACCATTCAGACCACGGCTGATAAGCAATATGTGAGCATCGTCTACAACGAGCGCTTGGCTGAGCACGGAATCGCAGCGTCCACTGGGGCGGTGGGCGACTCTTATGACAATGTTTTGGCTGAGAATGTCAACGGCTCCTACAAGAATGAGCTGATTCGTAGACGCTCGTGGAACGATGTCGTTGATGTGGAAATCGCGACGTTCGAGTGGGTGAATTGGTGGAACGAATCACGGCTCCACCAGAGCCTGGGCTACCGCACGCCGGCTGAAGTCGAAGCCAAATCTTGGGAACACCACCCCAGTCAAGAAATAATGGAAATTAAGGCAAATGCCTGGGAACAAAACCCGGGGCACTTCACTTCTGGGCTCTCGCCGGTCAACCCCCGGCTGCGGTACCAACTACCCGCGCTCAGCACCCAGGTAGGAAGCGGGAAACGGGGCGATGCCAATGAAGGATACGAGATTCAAAGCCGCTGCCGGAATCGTCCAGGGATTGGCGAAACTGTCAGGATGAAGGAAAAAATTTGCTGCCACTGCCAGGATTCCGATGAGCCCAGTCCACTAGGGCAGAGGGGAAGGTGATTGCGTTAGCTTAGCCCACGTGCTTATCAATGATACTGGCTTTCTAGACATTTGTTTCCCGAAATTTGTCAGCGCTCGCAATCAGCATAATGGCACGTCAGCTAAGCTTCTAGGGACACTTCAAACACGGGGGTGTAATACTCCAGCACGGTAGGGCTAGAGTTTGTGCAAACCCCATTCACTTCAACCCATTCAGTCCACTCTGATTCGCTCTGATCTGGATAGCTCCGGCGTGCGATAATGATTCGGCACTCGATATCCTGTTCAGAAAATTTAGTAATAACGTATTGAGCTAGTGCCTCATCAAAGTGGCTCCCCTCGATTTCTGTAAGTAGATTCCGAGTAAAACGTTTTTGCCGTTTACTTATAGGTGAAGGGATTCTAAAAGAATAAGGGTCAACTCGCAGGCCTTCTTTCATGATCTATCTCTTTCTTTTAACCAGGTTACCATCCGATGATGAACGCCATCTGTCGATAAGCATGCGTAACCATGGGATGTCCCCCCTACTTGAATTAGAGTCACATCTCCTCGCTCTGACATGGTTCGTAAGAAAAACCCCCACGCGTCCAAGAATGGGGTCGAAGGATTGAGATCTTGTGTTCCATGACAAACAAGCAAGTGGTGGCGGTTATCGACCGTGACCCCCCTCCAGTCGAACCAGGGGGGAGTGGGATTCAGTGAGGTTTCTAAACTTGGCGAAAGGGTAATAGAAAACGGGCTACCAAATGGTGTTCGGGCACGATCGAAACAAGCTGATACCACCACAGCGTTGATCGGGGTATCGAGGGTGTTGTTCAGCATGAGCCTGATTACACCGCAGCTTTCGCTAACCCCTATCATGTTGACGGAAATTGTGGCTCCCACTGGCTTAGGCTCCTGTATTTTAATAAGCCTCTCCATAATGGCGTTAGCGCACTTTGTTGCCACGGAGGCTGAGGAGAGCGAGGAACTCGGCAGGCTAATGATACATGGTCTGACCATGATCTCATCGTGGCCATCTTTTTCAGTATCGATAAATTTAATATCAGGGTCATCTTCAGAAGTGAAACCCGCAAATGAAATTATAAATAATTCAATCATCTTTTTTCCAGCAACTTTTTAGACATGTCGTCCATTGTGACAACTTCAATATCGTTATCTCTTGTTGTATCTGCTACGCAATAACCACTCAAGAGTAGATCGTTAGTTCTATGGTCAACGATATCTACAAGCATGCTGCGGGACACTTGAGACAAAACATTATTTATCGTTGATGTTCTAGCGTCAAGTTCTATGAAACTGGGTATGGCGGCATGTTTGTTTTGTCGCAAGGAAACGAGTTTCCCGTTCCATTTCCACGGTCCGTACGGGTCTGGAAGGTGGGAGCTAGTGCATAACAATGCAGAGGTGGTTAGACGTTTTTCGCTATCAGGACTGGAAGCTATCTCCATAAAGTCATTGATAAACCTGTCACTCACCCAGCTATTTGTCTCGGTAAAAAAAGAATAAGAAAGAACCCTGAAAAAAGGTAGCATTAATCCCCTCTGAATTCTATGGTTTGAGCGGGTCGGTCGATTACGCCACCTTGGTGGCTAACCTCTATGAAGGACTTTTTTAATGAAAGGTCGGAGAGCAGTTGCTGGGCACATTTCACATTGTCTTCGTCGAGACCATTTAATGGTTCGTCTAGTGCTATGACCAAGGGCTTCCCAATGATTGCCCGAGCCAGGGATATTCTGCGAGCTTGGCCCCCGGATATATCGGCGCCATTTCCGTCAATGAGCGCCTGTGAGCCACCTCGATCCTGAAGTTCTGAAGTGATGCCAAGGGCGTCTAGAAACTTGTCGACTTCTGCGGGAGATATATCCCGCCCCATTGCCACGTTCTCTGCGATCGTGCCATCTAGGAAGGCATTGGCTTGGGGGCAGTATCCTACTTGACCAGAAAATTTTCTATCTAGGTCGAGGATGGCAGATTTTAGATACGTACTTTTTCCGCTACCAGACGGCCCGGTTAGTCTGACTAGGCTGTTTGGGGATTCGAGCATTTCGTGGCAGTCACGCACCGGTTGAAAATCTCTTCTACGGAACAGCGAACCAAGCGTCTCTCGTGCTAGGGTTCCTCTCTTCACGATCTCGAAGCAGTCTCCTAGGCTCGATAGTGGGCGAGCGACTAGCGAAGCAAAGGTCATTACAGCCACTGTTGATGCAACATCATCCTGTTGGTCGAAGTAGAGGTACCAGAGAAGGATGAAAGCGGGTGAAAGATGGTTGATCAGAGAGGGGACGAACGTCGCGATACTGGAATAGCAAGATTGACGGACTGAAGTTCGAAAATAACTGTTACCGCTGTCCCGTGTTCGCTGATTCGCCCACGACTCGGTGGCAGCAGCTTCTACAACATCTGCGAAATCAGGGACAAAACGTTGACGCATTGTTTTTGAGAAATGGGCAAGGCAGTCCATGTTCTCCCGCCAAGCTAGAGAGGATTTTCCGGCCAACCATTTGGAGCTGAGGATTGCGCATAAGGATGTCGTGCTGATGATGACCATAGCGTTGACTGTCATATCGTCAAGGACAACAAATGCGCCCGTGAATGCCGCGATCGATGACAGGATGGTGTTTGGCAAGCTCCGCCATGTGTCAATAAGGGTGCCTCCATCGTTCATTAACCGGGATTGAAGTTTATCTGGATCAGGCCGCGCCGCTCCTCGTGAGGACAGTACTTCTAAGGCAGTGGAGAACATGGAGCTTAAATGAACGATGTTTGCTTTCAACGTGACGAGCTGTCCGATGAACAGTGAGGCAGGACCGGCGACAGTGAATGCGATGAACAAGATGATGTCCTCGGTGTCCAGGTTTCCTTGGGCGTACCCGCCTAAAGCCAGCTCCAAGCCTTTAGCTGGAAGTACCATTAAGAGACCTTGGAGGAAAGACACTCCCCAACTAAATATCACCCAGGTCAGCGCTGACTTTCCTAAGCCGAAGGTCCAAGAAACAGGTTGGCCGAAATGTTGTTCTCCCGTTTTTCTCTGTCCCATTTACCTTTGCCCCTTCGCAAGGAACCCGATGATCTCGGTGATGCCATTCAGCTGTCGGCTTTGAGGGGGCGCGGAGTTCTCATGGAAATAGACCAACGCAGTAGGAAAACTGGCAATCCGGTGAGCGCGAGCCAAGTCACTGTGTTTTTCATCCTCAAAGACGAGTGGGACGAAGAAGTCTCGATCCTCGATAATGCTCTTCAACACACGGCAGGAGTTGCATCCCTGCTGTGTGAGAATGGTGATTTCGGAGACCCCTTCGAAATCTATTTCCCGGTCATCGGGTAAAGAATGCTTAAATTTAGGCGGTCTAGATGTTCGCTTACGCTGCCACATGATTAGAATGAAACCGCCTGCCAGCAGTCCTAACAAGACCGAACCGGTTGAACGTGAAGGATCCGTCACCAATATCGATACTAGGTTTGTAGACGAAATAATGGCTAGTAGCGAGAGATGTAATTTGTCGATACTATTTTCGGATATTCCGAAACAATTACACTGTGTCCCACGGAGTAGAGAAGCAACCGTCAACAATGCTAGGAAATAGAGTCCTATCAGCAAGTTTGAGTAGGGAAACGGAATCCATACCCCAATCCCTATGACAATGAACTCTGTCAGGATTACTAACCAGTCAGCGATTTCTAACCCGGCTAACTTAGTTTGTCCCGTCCGAATTGTTATATTTGCCCAGAGCTTCTTTATCGCTGAGATCGCAAGAATTACTATGCCTGCGGTCAGTACGACAGAAGGCATGCTAGTCAACGCCGTCATTGGATCCACCGTTCGATTTCCTCTCTCACCTCAGGCGAAACCCACTGACTGATGTTTTGTTCGCGCGTAAGGGGGGACTCCATTGCTTTTACCTCTAAGTAAACTTCATGGGGAATTTCATAGATTTCCCACTGGGAGAGGCTAAAAAGGAAAAAATTCTCCTCGTTTTTTGCTACGCTCGCTTTTTTAGCCACAACTCCAACTCCAGACTCCGAAAAATAAAAAAGCTCTCCTGTGCTACATTTCGGGGGTTTTTAAAGGTTTCCCCCAGCAGATCTTCATCAATGATGCCTTCGGAAATGAGATATCCGCCGCGTAGTTCGGAGAAGATGCGCGGAGAGTTGGACATGACGAAATGATGCTCTTCTTGGCTCCGTGTCGCAGAACCAGTTACGCCATTGAGCGCATGGCCCGAAAATCCGACCGGAACTTTCGTTACAATGTTTCGAAAACTGTCATATCTCATCCGAGAATAATCAGGCGTGCCAATAACTGATTTCAAGAAGTGTTCATCGGTGACCGCGAAATCGAGGACGTGCCCCATTCCCAACGCCACTTTCTGAAGGATGGTCAAGCGGGGATTCATTTTTTCCCACACGACGGCGCTCGCCATTTTAGGAAGTTCTTTGAGAGCGCTGGTCCAAATAGCAGTGGAGCGTAACGCTTCTTCTTGACATAATTTGAGAGCCGAATCAGTCCAGAAGGTCGGCATCCGGAACGACGTACGCCCTCCGAGCGGGGTATCGTCGCTAGAACTATTAGCTTCGCTTGTTTGTCCCGAATTTCTTTTTGTTCCGAGCGTTCTTCTTTGAAGAAGCTCTATCACGGATGGCTTGTAACGATCTTGCGTACTGATAGACAAGAGCCCCCGAACTCCAAGAAATGAAATGAGACGATGCTCGTCTTCCCTGGCCAAACGACTAATTGCTAAAATGGAACCGTCTTCCCGATAATTCATAGGAAAATCTGCGAGGGAAAAAGCTGTTGAGTTAAGCCATTCCTCTATTCTGATTCCGCGATGGTTCACAGACCGATTGGCGAGACTGAAACCTGTCGAGACGCCACCTGGGTTAGAAGACACCAAGAACAGGGATTTCCGTTCTGCTGCCCAGGCGTCGATGGATCGCTTGTTGATCACCCTCCGGCGCGGGGTTGAGTCTTCAATATGGGAGATACCTTCTTCCACTAACGCCGAAATCATCTCCAGGTCACTTAGCTCAGGATGAGTGACCTTGTCGGTAGTGCGAAGCCCCACCAGCTGGACTAACCATGCGGGGTTAATCATATGCGCCATCCGTTCTGCGAATCTGAATCTCGGTGATGATGGGTACTGCAATGACGTAAGCCGCCAATATCCCTAGTGCATGGGGAGTGAAAGCATCCCATGGATTTAGGCTTGATACTTGCGCGACTGCAGCGGCTAGAACAGTGCCACCGATACAACCAAATAGCACGAAGGGAAGCGTAAGACTGATAGTTTCGATGCGGATCAGCTTCTTGGCCACTGCATGTTGAACTCCACGTAAAGTGAGAACCTTAATTAGCTTGGCCCGGTCTCTGATCGCTGCAATAGCGATTCCGCTCACTGCAGCTAGACCGAAGAGCAGAATACTGAGTGTCAACGCAGATGCCGCTTCACGGTACCCGGATGACATTGCAGAGTTGACATTGTCGATTCTTTCCTGCGATGTCAATCCGGTCTGGGTTTGTGTGACTGCAGACAAGACAACGTCAGGAGGAAGTTGTTCCAGATCCGCGTATAGATATCTGCCTGCACTGTTGATTTCATTATTGGACGTTGAAATGAGAATTTCCGTGAGTCCAGGAACTTCTTGGATTTGTAATGGCGGCAGTTGTAGCTCGGTATCCGTGGCTGGGATAACAAATTGAGGGGATAAGGCTGCTGAATCCGTTCCCTCTGGGATCAGCAATGATTCGGAGTCATTGGCTGGGCATTTAGGGTCGTCAGTGGCCAGCTCTGCATATTCATAGCAGGGCATAACGAACGCGTTTACTGAACGTTGGTTCTCTCTCATAATCCGGCCTTGGCCAAAAGTTCCCATTATTCCCGGTGCAGCAAATTCTTCGTAGGCATCTTTAAAATTGGCGTCATTGCGAAGAGCTCCCCAGTGAATTCCCTGCTTCCAGTAACTCGTCCCCGAACTTACTTGCCCTAGTCCGGCGTTTGCTAAACCAACTGTCACAGTGGATACGGCGCAAATGCAGAATAAGAGCACCACGCTCAAACCTATGGAAGTGGAACGGTAGCGAAGGGAGGACGAGATTAGAGTTCCCTGGATCCCTCCGCCGAAGAGCTTTTCATAACACCAGCCAGCACTGATAGCGAGAAAAGGTGCAAGATACACTAATCCAGCAATGATAGGGAGGAAAGCTAGAGGGACCAAGATTGGTAGGGAAAATATCTCGGAGAAGATGACCATCACGAATGCTAGAACTATGCCAGCCGGAAAGGCGACTAATCGCCATTTATACAGTTTCCGCAAAGAGCTTCATCCTCCTCAGATACGTCGCCACCCCGA
Source organism: Corynebacterium simulans (assembly GCF_001586215.1). Lineage (NCBI taxonomy): Bacteria > Bacillati > Actinomycetota > Actinomycetes > Mycobacteriales > Corynebacteriaceae > Corynebacterium > Corynebacterium simulans. The sequence continues at coordinate 1,363,770 of NZ_CP014634.1, forward strand.
CCATGAGGGTGATGAGAACACCACAGCTAAACGCTCCTATTAGACCCGCGAGAGCATCTTCGGGGAGGAACCCACGGCCTTCCCAGATAACTCTTTCGAGAATGCGAGATACGAGATACAGGGGCACGGCTGAAAATACAACGCTGATGAGGAGGCCGGCCAGAGGCGCAGCCGACAACAGGATGGCCGCAGTCCCTTTTTTCGCTCCTCGAAGGGTAAGAATGCGAGCAGTTTCTGCCCACTTAGGGTCGAAAATCTTGGAAACATTCCAAAAACACACCAAGCAGGGAATCACAACAACAATTAGATAGACTAGAACTATGTACATGACGGTCTGATCTACCGTGGGTGCTGAATCCTTGGTCACAGTGTCACTACTTTCCATCGATTCATCTGTGGGCATAACAATGTTTACCGTTCGGGAGTCCGTGACCGCTGTATCTTTGAGTGAGGAAGTACAGTCCAGAGCTTCCGTGTAGTGAATGAACCTGATAGGAGCGTTGTCTCCTGCTCCTGTGGCGCAGTCGAAAGGCTGCGTCTGATCCTGAAAAGGAATTTTATTGAGTCGATCAGTAGTAACGGATGTCAGTTCCAGAACCCCGTCGCCGGAAGCGATTGACCATGTCGACAAGTTCTGCTGGTTAGCGGTATCATCCGGAGATTGCCAGTGGGTACGTTCATCTGCATTAGCAAGCATCATTATTCCCATGAGTGGGAGAAGAATGATCACTAGCAGCGCTAGGTTAAAGAAACCTACGACGAAAACTTCGCTTGTATTCCGCTTTGCTAAGTCACCGAGATACACGAGAACCACCGATCTCGTAGACGGCGGAGGCATTTCTGGTTACTCGGGCATCGTGAGTAACCACTACCACCGGGATCTGGAACTGCTGAGCTAGCTCTAGAAATAGATCCATCACAGTCCTGGCAGCTTCATCGTCGAGGCTGGAAGTTGGTTCATCCGCAGCAATTAGTGAGGGGCGGTTAGCGAGTGCACACCCAATACTGATGCGCTGACGTTCGCCTCCTGAGAGAGAGCTCGGGTGACGGTCTTCATACGATCTCATGTTTAATCGTGTGAGAATTTCCCTCGCTGTAATGAAACTCTGCTTTCTCCCCCCTCTGGACATCTCAGCAATTAGCCGGATATTATCGCGGCAGGTCAAATCCTCTATTAGATGGTTCTCTTGATCTACCACGCCAATATTCTTGAGACGAAAGTCTCGGCGTTTTTGCTCAGGATACTTTGAGTAGTCCTTTCCTGAGAGTGAGATCGTTCCAGAGTCTGGTTGGTCGATTCCTATGATGCATCTAAGCAGGGTAGTCTTGCCACTTCCGGAAGGTCCAGTGATAGCAATTAATTCGCCCTGGCCAACGGAAAGGTTAACCTTATCTAGGATAGATTTCCCCGAAATGCTCCTGCTGATGTCGCTAACTTCTAGCATGTGTTCCGTACTCCTAAAATAAATAGTGTGTCGCCGATATCGGCGACACACTATTCCGTCTTTCTTTTACACGCAGACGCAGCGCAGATCGAGGAATCCCTCGCAGTAACCGCCGGCAGAGTTGTAGTTGTCTCGACAGTAAGCCGCACAGCGGCCTTCCGAAGGGCAGCCACAGCATTCTGCCGGAGCGGTGGTGGCGTGCAGGTTTAGGTTCCGGGCGGACTCAGTAGACTCAGTGCGAAGTGCGAATCCAGGCATCATTTCTCCTTCTTATCTGGAGCACAGCTGGTTTGCTATGCACTGTAGATGTTAGAGGAACTTGTTCGATCGCCAGGGCAAAAGAAGGAAACAGGATACAAAAGTCACCACCCCTTCGAGGGGTTGAAGAAAGAGCAAGAAAACGGGCTGGGCCGTCGAAGTAGCCGAGGATGCGCGTATAGACGAGTTGGACGGCATGGGGCCTGGCCCCCGGAAAGTGGACACGTCGGGGGTTAGCTATGCTGCTTTGGTCAGTGTAGCTGATGTGAGTGCTTCGAAGTCATCGGGAGCTAGAAGGTTGCACCACGAGTGTCGCCGGCGCGTGTTGTAGCGCATGCACCACCGGAAGACTTCCTGCCGGCAGATAATGGGATTGTCAAAGACTTTCCTATCACGCAAGACTTCCCGCTTTAAGGTGGCGTTAAAAGATTCTGCTAGGGCGTTATCCGCACTCGTTCCTACCGCGCCCATGGATTGGCGCACACCCAACGACGAGCAATAGCTCCTAAAGGCTTGTGAGGTGTACACGCTGCCGTGATCGGAATGGAATACAGTCCCGTCAAGACTGCCGCGCACGCCGTGTGCGTGGGCTATTGCATCGACGACCAGTGACACTCGCATGTGGTCTGCGAGCGCATAACCTGCAAGTTTCCGTGAATACGTGTCAATGACTGTGGCCAAATACATGTTCTTGCCACCCTTACAGGGCAGGTAGGTAATGTCGCCTACATAGACGCGGTTCGGCTCGTTGGCTGTGAATTTACGGCCTACTAAGTCCGGCATGACACGGTGGCCAGGCTTGCGCCTGGTAGTGACACATCGGCGGCGCTTGGTAAAGCCTTTAAGTCCCATGGATTTCATGATGCGTGCGACCTTCTTGTGATTTATCGGGCCGAAATCCGTATCACTGTTGAGGCTTGCAGCGATGCGTTTAGCGCCATAAAGCCCGTGCTCATCATCGAAGATGGTTGTAATTCTCGCACCAATAAGGGCATCGGAATACATCTTTAGCCTGCGCTTTTCACGGGTTTGGACCCATTTATAAAACGAGGAGCGATTGAGCTTTAAAACGTGGCACATCCGTGTGAGCCGAGTATTCGGTTTGGTGGTCATAGACAAACTGGAAGCGGATTACCAGCGTGTCTCTTCGGTAAAATATTTAGCAGCTTTACGTAGAATATCGCGTTCTTCGCGCAGCTTCGCGTTTTCTTTTTCCAGCTGGCGGATTCGCTCAGAATCAGTCGCCGCTTGGGCTTTATCATGCACGGCTTTAATGCGGGCACGTTTGCCGGTGCCGTACTTCTTGATCCAAGCATGCAGCGAGGCACGGTTGATACCGAGCTCTGCTGATGCTGCGTTCAGCGAGAGGTCCTCATTGTTTTCATAGAGGGCCACAGCATCGCGTTTGAACTGTTCGGAGTACCTGGACATGGTGGTAGATTACCTTTCTTCTCGCCAGATGCAGAAGTCCATTGCTCATGGCTTGTTGAGCTCGCACAAGATGTTTCTCCCAGTGATATAACCTTAGGACGCTTTTTCAACGGGTACTTCTTGAACTTGAGCGGTAGTGCTGTCGCCGCGCTCATGCATTCAAGGATCGGCCCTCAGAAACCCGTGCTTTCGGTTCCTCCTATTCCCCCAATCCCATCCATCCCTCCTATACCCCCTATCGAACCAGTGCAGTCCGTATGGCCAATCCCTTCATTGAAATAGTGCCGTTTCGGCGTAGTTGGTAGGGGCAATCCGCGTAGTTGGTCGGGGTTTTCCGGATAGATGGTAGGGCTCTCTGTTTTCGGTCATTGTATAGGTGGCGTTGGCACAACTTGTGCCGGCGCGTCATCACCTTTCATGACCTTAAGGAGGGCCTTTCATGGCCAACTTCAAAGACATCATGGCGATGTGTTTGGACGGGGGAAGCTATGCTGCCATCTCTGCGGCGTTGGGATGTTCCAACCGGGATATTGCCAAAACCAAGACACTGATTGCGGACCTGTGAGGTTACCCTCGTTTAGTGGACACCCTATTTGTACGGATCTTGTGTCCGTAAGAGAGGATGTTCATTGTGAGTCAACAGCGCAAGAAGTACACGCCGGAGTACCGGCGTGAAGCCGCGAACCTGGTAATCGAGTCAGAGCGACCGATCGCTCATGTGGCTAAGGAAATCGGTGTTTCCGCCGGGCTTTTGGGCCGGTGGGTCAAACTCGAACGTGAACGCCGAGGATCCTCCGATGGGATGAGCGAGGCTGACCTCCGAGCTGAGAATGCTCGTCTGCGCCGGGAGCTGGCAGAAGCCAAGATGGATAACGAGTTTTTGTCAAAAGCGACAGCCTTCTTCGCCGCGAAGCAACGCGAGCAGAAAAGTTCGAACTAATGCAGCAGGAGAAGGCGAACTACAGCATCAAGCGCATGGCACGACTATTAAAAGTATCTCGGTCTGGATACTACAAATGGGCCCATGCGCAGCAGAAACGACTATCCGGCGAAGATGATCGGGCAGCATTTTACGATGATGTTGACCGAAAGATTCATCAGATTTGGAAAGACTCCGATGAGGTTTATGGTGCTCCGCGGATCACCGCAGAGCTTGCCGAGCGCTACCAGATCACCTTGAATCGCAAGACTGTGGCTAAACGGATGCGCATGATGGGCATTGAAGGGATTTCACCGCGTGCCTTTGTCCCGGTGACAACGATTCAAGCCAAGCGTAAGTCAACTCTTCCTGACCTGGTCAAGCGCATGTTTGATACTGGTCAGCTCAACCGAGTGTGGATGTCAGATATTACCTACCTGCGCACCGGTGAGGGCTGGTTGTACTTGTGCGCGGTCCGCGATGGTCATTCCCGCAGGGTACTGGGCTGGGCTATGGATAGCGTTCAAGACACACACCTGGTTGAACGGGCCCTGCGGATGGCGCATACGCTACGCGGTGATGTTCCTGATGGGCTGGTGTTTCACGCTGACCGCGGAACGCAATTTACCAGTGAGAAGCTCTGGGAGGTCTGCCGCAACCTGGGCATTGCCCAGTCTGTGGGGCGTACTGGTGTGTGCTTCGATAACGCGATGGCTGAGTCGTTCTGGTCGACGCTAAAGACTGAATTCTATGACCGGCAGCGCTGGGCGACCCGTGATGCTGCACGCAAGGCCGTTGCCTACTGGATTGAAGTCGTCTACAACCGCCGACGCCGGCACTCTGCACTCGGGATGGTCAGCCCCGTCGACTTCGAAAACCACATTGGTCTAACCACCAGTAGAAAAGAAATAGCTGCCTAACCACTAGGTAGCTCCACTACGTGTCCACGATTTGCGGGCAACCCCACCTGAGCATCACCAAGGAGTCGTTTGCTCAGCTGGATCCATCATTCTTCGACGAGCACTTCAGCGACCATCGCGGGGCCCGTCGCAAGCGCTACGACCAGCCAGACTTCGAAAAGCTCGCCAAGCGACTAGCCAATAACAAGCACTTGACCCGCCACAAGCTCTGGCTGGACTACGTTGCTGCACCTGTCGGTGAAG